>NZ_CAUPZS010000019.1:0-82883 GCF_963515715.1 uncultured Clostridium sp. | reverse complement strand
AGAAACAGCAGTTGTGTTTTGAAGAGCCGGTGAATTATCGATAACATCCTGAGCAGGAACTGCATCAGTTGTAGAAGATACTGCAGCATCACGATCTAGTACGAAAATCCAATTAGGGTTACTTTGTGCAATAGCTTCAACAGAAATATCATCACCTTGATGATCAGAAGACGCATTTCCAACCTCTAATGCTGGAACCCATCCAAAAATTTCATACATTGGTCCCCAAACACGTCCAGAATGAGGAGCTGAAAAACCAATATCTCCACCAGAAACTACAATACTCATAACTGTATCCGTTCCATTATATGCAGACTTAGCATCTTTGATAGCTTGACCAAAATCAGCTACCAATTGTTCAGCCTCTTTATTTTTATCAAAAATTTGTCCCAAAGCAATTGTAGAATTTTTAAGTCCATTTACTAAGTTTTCTCCAGGTTTATCAGCTGCCTCAGAAACATCAAAATTAAGGTCAATAACAGCTGCATTTGGCACTATTTTTTTTATTTCTTCATAATAGCTAGCAAACCTTTGACCAACAATTACAAGTTCAGGATCTACAGCTGCTATAATTTCAAGATTTGGTTCACGATGATTTCCAATATCTTGAACTGACTCATCATTTACATATGATGAATCCGCAGGCATTACCCCCTTTGGAACAGCTGCTAATTCAATTCCCCAATCAGCTAAAGTTTCAAAAGTTCTATTATCCAAAGCAACTACATTCTTTGGATTTACAGGAACAGTAACAGTTCCATGAACATCAGTGATTTCAACCGTTGAAACTTCAACAGGCTCATTAGTTTTAGGGCCACTAGCTTCATTGCTTGAATTTGTGCAAGCTGTCAACATCAAAGCAAAAATTGCCATAATAATAGTTAATTTAAAAAATTTAGATTTTCTCATACATTTCTCCTTATATGTAAATTTTATAAATAAGCAAATTATTGAATTGATAAAATTAATATCTACGTTATATTTTTATGTGTGATTTAAATAATAATTATTTTTATTTCACTATAGTGCACAGAGACAACATAAATTAATTGATATTGATTATCAATTTCAATATTTAAGTTAATTATAACAAATCAAAAAATATTGTCAACTATTTTTTATAGCTTTAATTTTTTGAACTTAGGAAAATTTACTCAGGGAATCCTTGATTATTCTCTAATTTGCTGATAGCCTGTCTAGTTGTACCTATTTGCTCTGCAAGTGCTTCTTGTGACAGTCCGTTCTCTTTTCTTAATTTGAATAATTTTTCGCCAAAATTCATTTGTGATTACCTCCTATGTTTTGATACCCGAATATTGTCAAAACACAATGTCTTCTTCTATATCTTTTGATATGCACTTTGCCAACTTCAAGTTGCATCGGGGAACAGATTAATTTTGCCGAAAGATTGCATGCATCCAAATGTTGCTCCGCCTTTTCGATCTGTTTTTTTGATAAATCTATGCACCATAGAAAGGAATCGCTGTTGTTCCTATATGTTTGTTACTCAATTTGATTTCAATCAATAAATTTTCATACTGTTGCCCGGTAATTGAGCTCAACCAATTTCCTATGAAACTCTACTTCTGTTTTTGCACATTAAGAGGAGGCTGTATATTATAAAGTCTCCAATTATGGTGGAATCGAGAAGAGAATTAATTTTTTATCGAAGTCTTTTAATAATCTCAAGATACCACATAAACTTCAATGCAAATAAATCTAATTACATAAACATCTTTAGTCTTGCATAAAAGGTTCACTCATCTTAACCAAAAAGTCCCTCAGATTTAAAGTCTGAGGGACATACAACATTCTTCAATATTTAATTAAAAATCTTCAAGACCTTTAAAATGAGGCTATTTCTTTACTCAAATGGATATTTTTGAACTAACATCATAATTCATTTTCGTAACACAACTGTCCGCAAGCAGCACTAATTTCAGAACCAAATTGTGTTCTAACAGTTACACTAATACCAGCTTTCTTTAGTGTACTGCAAAATTGCTTGATAGCACTTGAAGATTGAAATTTAAAAGTTGTTTTGTCCGTAGAATTATAAGGTATCAAATCAATGTGATATAAATGCTCCCATGAACCACGATTTTTCAATAAACCTATAACTGCCTCTGCATGTTCTTTCGAATCATTAATTCCTTCAAGCATAATATAAGCAATAAACACTCGCCGTCCCGTATGAATAATATGCTCATCTAATGTCTTCATTACCTCATTCAATGGAAATCTTTTATTTATAGGCATTAAATCGCTTCGTTGACTTTCAAATGGTGAATGAAGTGAAAAAGCCAGATTCACTTGTGGAAATTCTTTGGTCAATCTTTGAATTCCTGGTATAATGCCAATTGTTGAAATAGTAATTCTTCGTTGACTTAACCCAAATAAATTTTGATCAGTTAAAATTTTTACTGCATCAAATAACTCCGGATTTGCAAAAGCCTCACCCATTCCCATAAATGAAATACTATTCAATCTATGGTCATTAAAATAGAAATAAAGTAATTGGTCAGTTATCTCATCAGCAGTAAGATTGCGTTTAAATCCAGCACTTCCCGTTGCACAAAAACCACATCCAAAACCACAACCACATTGGGAAGAAATACAAAACGATTCCCACCCCTGTTTATACTTTAGTCCAACAGCTTCTATTCTTTCTCCATCAGTCAATTCGAATAACAATTTTTGAGTTTGTTTAGAGTCTTGTGAAAAAACAGGTATTACACTAGATACATTATTTCCAAACTCATTTACTAAAGCTATCCTTAACGCTTTTGGTAGTATATGCATATCATCAAAATTATCTATTCTTTGATGAAAAATAGCTTTTGTAAGCTGTTCGTATCTATAATCAGGTAATTTTAAATTTGATACTATTTGTTTTATTTTTTCATATTTCGTTTTTGTCTGCTTCATGTAGGCTTCCTCCTCACTATTAATAGTTAGGAAGCAAAGCCAGTATAATTAGCGACCTATACTACTCCATGCAAGCGTCGCCCAAAACATCTGACTTTGCATGGAGCCTATTGTGTGTTACTTTTATATTCCCATTAAACATATTAATTACCATTTCTGCCTTTACAATTTTATTGTTTTTGTTGCAACATTTTCACAAAATGCACTATCATGTTCAACAAACAAAATTGTAGATTCATGTTCAATTAACAATTTCTCAATCTGCATGCGAGAAATGACATCAATAAAATTCAATGGTTCATCCCAAATATACAAATGTGCCCGTTCACACAAACTTTTGGCAAGCAATACCTTTTTCTTCTGTCCTCCGCTAAAATCCTCGATATTCTTTTCAAACTGTTCTCTTGAAAAATCAAGTTTTCTAAGCATTGATTTAAATAAGCTCTCGTCAATACAGTGTTTATCTGCATACTCAGATAAGTTACCATATAAATCTGAAGTATCTTGTGAAACATACGAAATGATTAACTTATTATTCTTTCTTACAATTCCACTATGGGGGATGTCTTCTCCATAAATTAATTTCAATATACTTGATTTTCCGCTGCCATTCTTTCCTTGAATAGCAATTCTTTCACCTTGCTCTATAGTGAAGCTTACTCCTTCACAGACAATTCTATCATCATATTCAATTGCAACATCTGTAAGTTCTACAAGCTTTTTATCATGGAAAGTAAGCGGTACTATTTTTAAACTTTCATTAGACTCAATATTTTTAAGAAGCTTTGATTTTTCCTCAATCATGTTTTGTTGTCTAGCTTCTATATTTTTAGCACGCTTCATCATTTTTGCAGCTTTATGTCCAACATATCCTTTATCTAATTTGCTCCCAGAATTAGTAGTTCCATACTTGCTGCTTTCAACACTATCTGACCACGTAGATGTACGTTTTGCCGAACTGGAAAGTCTGTTAATATCCTTTTTTAATTTTTCGTTTTCTGCTAGCTCAAAACCATCTTGTAACTCTTTGTTTCTCCACCATGAAGAGAAATCTCCTTTTTGTATTTCAATATTAGTTTTATTAATAGACAAGATATGGTCAACACAATTATCCAAAAAAGACCTATCATGTGAAATCAGAATAAATCCTTTCTTTTTTTCAAGTAATTACTTAGTTTTTGCCTAGCTTCAGCATCCAAATGATTGGTAGGCTCATCAATAAGTAAGAAGGAGTTCTTCTTCAAAAACATAGCAGCCAACAATGCTTTGGTCTGCTCTCCTTTAGATAGCGTATAAAACTGTCTATATAAAGCATCGTAGTCCATATCTAACAAAGATAATTCTTTTACTATTTCCCAATCCATTGAATTTGGACTAATCTCCCTTATGACATCTATGGTGAAATTGCTTTGCTCCTGCACCTCATAAGGAAAATATTCAAAAGTCACATCAGCTGAAATGTTTCCATTATATTCGTATTTCCCAAGCAAGAGATTTAGAAAAGTAGTCTTTCCTCTTCCGTTTCTTCCAGTAAATCCTAATTTCCAATCGGTATCAATTTGAAAACTTACATTTTCAAAAATATTATCATAGCTACCTTCATAAGCAAAAGTTAGGTTTGTAACATTTATTAAAGACATATTTTTGTCCTCCCCTGTATTTAATAGTATAAATAACAAAGTCGGAACAATAGGCGACCTTGTTATTACTCCATATAAGTGTCGCCTGCAGTATCCGACTCTATATGGAGATTATCATGTGTTAGCAAAGTGTCTTTATTTATCATAATATTATTTATCCTCCTTATTCGAATTATTTATTAAAAAATAAGAGCCGCAAGAATTAATTATTCTTACAGCTCATAGATATACGTAATTAAGCTAATCATTATAGCATAACACAAGTGTATATATTAAGAGAAAAAAGAATAACTTTCTTGCATAAGTACAACAAAACAAACAGAACACCCCTGTTTATCTTTGTATTAAATGTACTTTAAAAATTAGCAAGAAAAATTAATCATTTTTTCACCTCAAATTTCAATTTTTCTATCATTATACTATTATACGTCGAAAAAGTCAATAAAGAGTGAATCAAGAAAATCTATTTTTTCCTTATCTTTACAACACACTCTACATGCCTTGCGGATACAAAAAGATGCCGTTTGAAGCTGATAGCCCCTTGGCGGCAGGATTCTTTAAAAACAATATTAAAAATTTATCTTCGCTAAATTTAATTTTAATTAACTTAGCCTTTGAACTTATGAGGATTCTTCATCAAAATCGATTTCATACCAATCAGATATAAAACTTTTTATCCTAAACCCTCTTTTTTTATACATCTCATAAGCCGGCTCATTACCGGAAATAACGGTAAGGGTAACTTCTGTCGCACCCTTTTTAACTAATGTAGCTATGGCTGTTTCAAGCAGCCGTTTTCCCATACCTTGCCCTCTAGCTCTTTCTAAGAGTCCTATATCAAACTCTCCCATACCTTGGTTAAGCTTTAACTGTAAGAATCCCATTTCAGTATTTCCATCAGTAACAATATAGTAATATTTATCATCTTCTTTTTCGGTTAAATGTCTTTCAATTTCCTCAGCCTTTAGAGTGCCTGCGTTTGGCGTATCACGAAATGCTTCATTAAATATTCTAATATATTGATTCTTATTCTCCTGTAAAAGCGGAATGATATCTAAAAGAGGATACCTAATCAAAATATCATCTAAAGACATTTTGATACCTTGGTAAATCATCTCATAACCAAGATCTTCTATCAAAGTTTTTATAGTGTCCAATCTCGTTCCAAGCAGCAAACGATTTAATCCTTTATCTATCGCAAGTGTCCTTATTGATTTAATCATATCCGTCAACACAAGCATTTGATTATCTATATGATTATCAACCATCGTCTCTACAATATAACCTACATTTTTATATCCTGCTTCGTATAACGTCAATGAGGCCTTTCCTTCAACATTACCATTATTGTCATTAAAATAAACTAAAACACCTTGTCCGAAATGAAAATCTTCCGAACGATAACACGTTTCTAACTCTTTATTGGTCATTTCCTTATTAGAATTTCTTAAATAAAAATCATAAACTTTTTCTCTATCAGATGCCGAAAGCATAGAATAACTTTTTACTGACATATTCGCCCCTCCTATTCCTTTACCCAATAACCGGTTCCATCATTTGTCCTATTCATAAAACCATACTCAATGAGTGCCCTTCGGATTGTTACGTAATCCTCATACATTCTCTTTAATATATGGTTAATTTCCTGTTCTTTATATTTTTTACCGGGTGAAAAGTTCTTCATCATTTCACTTAAGATGATAATTTTTCTCTTCTCCTTGGCCGGAAAATTTTTCAGTTCACCATTCTCGTTAAAATATGTCTTTATGATATCCGTTCTTTCTATATCCGTGATATTGTATCGGTCATCAAGCGTTGTAGCTGTCTTATGCGCATCATAAAGTTTGCCTTTATCAAGCTTATGAATCTCCTTTTCTGTCTGCATTGAAAGCATCTCCATCATGGCTTGAAAAACTTTTGCTTGCTTTTCTTTTTCCCTTAACTTGTAGCGGTGATTTCTAATCGTTGAGTCTGCGACACCAAGCTCCTTTGCAATTTCTTTATCTGTCAAACCTTGTGAAATCAATAATAAAACATCCCGCTGAGCCTCAGTGATTCCAGTATAAGCATGGTTCATATTTAAAATATAAGAAAGAATTGACCCATGCTTTGTTTTGATATGAAGCTGTGCCGTTTTCTCAGCATCATATAATGCTCCGTCAATTTCATAGATGCGTCCTATTTCAAATGTCTCTTCACAAATTATACAAATATATGTGTCACCTCTTTTTAGATAACCTTTTATCATTTCATCTTTTGATGCACTCCAAAACATACCATCAACTCCTTAAATACTATGTTGAAAGCAATTATACCATCTTTTAAATTATTTGTCTACACATATATAGACATTTATTATTTTTGTTTGTTTTATATTTTGTTCGTCATATCATTAGTACTGTAACATTTAGAAATATTATCTTATATTACATAAATAGATACTTTGCATACTACTCGTAGAACGAATCAAAAGGAATTAGACAACAGTATGCGCATTGCAATGTCTGAATTAGATGCTTATGATAGTGCTACCGCAACCTAATATGTTTACAGAATTTATAAAACTAACTGAACAAAGTAATTATTTCAGACTAATAGCAAAATCTATTCATGTTTGGTTAAGTGCTTCACCATTACATTATCAATCTCCACATTCCGCTGCATCAAAAACAAAAATAGCCTTTAGAAACACAGGATTTATGCCATTTCTAAAGGCTATTTTTCTTATTTCTTCTCTATCTTCACAACACACTCTACATGCCTTGAGTAGACAATAATGATGTCATATAAAGATGGTACTTCCTTGGTGGATGGATAATTGAAGGTTGTAATGGAGCTTATTTGCCACTTGCTAAGATACTGATTGCTATTTCTTTCGCCTTATATCCTGAAAGACCATCTACTGTATTATCAGATAAATAAACAGCAAAATATTTTCTTTGTATATCATTTTCTACAAATCCAACGAACCAAGTATGTCCATCTATTCCTGTTCCTGTTTTACCATAAAGATTCATATTATCATCCATATCAATCTTCATAATTTTTTTAAGGATATCTATATTTTCGCTAGAATAATCTGTTCTTTCTTCAAAAATTCTTGCCAAAATATTAGTTTGCTGTAATGGTGAGATTTTAAGTGAAGACTCTAACCAAAAACCATTCAAATCTTGTGATGGATTTATATTGCTACCATTCCACTCACTTGTATCGCAATTTCCGTAATCTAATCTTTCTAATTCTTTTTTAACTTCATTTTCTCCTACTTTGTCAATAACTTGACGAAAGTACCATACACATGATGTTTGAAATGCTTCCTCTAAAGTCAAATCTCCATTCCATGCAGAAATAGGATAGTTTTCACCGTTATAATCCATTATTGATTCTTCAGATTTTATCACACTATTACTTAAACCAATAAGAGTTGAAACAATCTTAAAGGTGGAACATGGAGAGATCTCTATTTTACACATTTCTTTGTTGTAGAAATAATATGTGTTTTCAGAAGGCACAAAAACTACGGCACATCCATTAATACCATTAAAATGATTTCGCCAATCTACAGACTTCTCTATTGCAATATCTTGTGCTTTAGATAATTCTTCTGAATTCATATTTTTTTGTGAGTCATTATATAAATCTTTTGTTTCTGAGCATCCACACAATCCTACTAAAATAAAAGCAACTAATAATAGTACTATTTGCTTATATACATGCCTTTTCTTTTTAATCATTCTATCTCCCTAAGCCTCCTATCTACAGATTATACAAATTTTCTTGCCCTCTCTAGAGAAATAATTCTATCTTTCATTAATGTTTTGTAATATTAAACTAACTCGATTACATATGAAGAATATGTCCTTTTAGACCTAATCTTTTAATATTATTACCAATATAATACTATATTTACCCATCACATACATTATATGTATATAAAATTCAACCTTTTATTCCACCTCCCCTGCCCTTATCACACAAAAAAGCCCTGCAACTCTCAGGTGCTCTAACCTGAAAATCACATGGCTTTTATAGCTATTTAATTTTTAAATTTATTATGGACGCCACTAGCAAAACAAATTGTTCACAATTCGTTTACCCCCCCGTGGGTTCTTATGAGTGCCTAGTGGGACATATTTTCCTAGTGCTAATCTGCATAAATCCATATCATAGCAATACCTATTTGGTATCTCTCATCAACCTCTCATTTCTAAAAGCTTAGTTTTTAATTGTTCCTCAATTCTATTCAACTCGATCTCTGCTTCCTTCCTCTTCTGATGACCTTCTGTTTGAATACGCATAACTTCATCAAGGGTCTTTATTAATGATTCATTGGTAATACGAAGTGTCTCAATGTCCACAATTCCTCGTTCTGATTCCTTTGCTGTTTCAATAGTCGCCATTTTAAGTGTTTCAGCATTTTTCCTTAATAACTTATTCGTCATATCCGTTACTTCTCTTTGAGCTTTTGCAGCCTGACCTGAATGGGTAACTCCCAAAGCCAAAACCATCTGACTTTTCCATAGTGGAATTGTGTTTACAATGGTGGACTGAATTTTTTCAGCCATTATGGTATCATTACCTTGAACCAAACGAATCTGGGGTGCCATTTGGATCGAAATCATTCTAGTTAAGTCCAAATCATGAATTTTTTTCTCAAATCGGTTGCAAATGCCAGTCAAGTCGTTAACAGCCTGAGCATCCTCTGGCAAACCACTGGCCGCAGACTTCTTTATTAGTGTAGGTAATTCTTCAGCATGAACCTTAGCCAGCTTCTTTTTACCTGCCAAAATATACATGGAAAGTTCTTTATAATACGTCTTATTAAGTTCATACATTTTATCAAGCATTGCTATATCTTTGAGCAACTGCATCTGATTTCTTTCCAACGCCTCACAGATTTTATTTATATTAACTTCTGCTTTATCGTATTTTGATTTCATCGCCGTAAGTTTATTCGATGATTTTTTGAAGAACCCAAAAAATCCTTTCTCTTCTTCATCTACATCAAAGCTTCTCAGTTCTGTTACAACATTAGAAAGCATATCACCAATTTCACCCAAATCTTTAGTTTTAACATTATTTAAGGCTGTCTCAGAAAAGTCTGCTATCTTCTTTTGAGCTCCTACGCCATATTGGAGAATCTGATTCGATTTATTTAAATCAATCTGATTTGCAAAATCGTCCACCATCTTTTTCTCTTCAGGTGAAAGGATACTTTCATCAAATACTGGCTTTTGACTATGAATGTCATCCTCAGTTAGCATGTCTTTGCATAGTCCTTCTTGAGTTGATGTATCATCACTAAAAGGATCAAAAGTTAGTGTTGGTAATTCGTTATTCATTTTTTGCCCTCCATAGTTTTATTTTTTAACTCTCATATTCTTCCCTGTTAACCCTTCCTGCGCAAACATAGTTTCTAATACAGATATATCCGTTGATATATCCATTGCTATATCCTCAAACAGACCATCTAATAAATTTTCAAAAGCAAGGTTTATGGTATCCATTGTTTCCTCTATCTCTTTCTTTGCATTAGAAATATTCTCTCCTTGTACAGTCTGATAATCTAATCTCTTATAAGCATCCACCAGTTTTAATGTCGTTGGTAGGAAATATTCCGTAAATTTCTTTATCTCTGGAAACTTTTCTGGGTGAATTTCCACATAATCAAAGATTTTTCCTGTTACTTCTTCCAATCTATCTAATTTACGTGATATCTCCTCACCTAGAATTGCGATATTTGCATTTTTAATTTCTATGACGAATTGTCTTCCTTCATCAATGGCTCTTTTAATTTCTGGTTTCAGCCCATCGCTTTTACTATTTTTTTCTCCCTGTGTGAAATCCTGCTGTGTCGTTTGATGCTTCTGTTTTTCCTGTTCCTCCAAATCCTTCATTTTCATATTTTCCTGCAACTTAAGATATTGTTCATAGCATTCGTTGTTTAACATAAAACAGGTATTTTTATCATCAATATGTCCTTCTGGAAACATACCAATAGCAATCATTTTTCGCAAATCTTTCACCGTAGATTTATTGCTCAATCCTGTTGCGGAAGAAAAGTTCTTAATCAAACAGTAGTCGCGGTTATGCATCTGTGCTATATACCTTTGAAATCTTTTTAATCTTTTACGAATCCTGTTTCCATTCATACACAAAATTATACTTGTAATAAAAAAAGGTATTAGCCCTATAGCAATAGTATGAAATACCTCCTTACCTCCAAGCAAATATCCTAATAGTGTTAATACAATTATTCCTATTCCAAATGCAGTGCTTCCTATGATTCCAAATACAGTAAACAATGTTCCTGACACCTGCCCTACCGGAGCAGTGAACTTAGTTGGCTTTAAAGCCGCTTTATACTGTCTGCAAGCATTATTGTGATTACTCATGGTATTATAGTTATCTTTTTGTTGTTTTGGTTTTTGTTCCCCAAATGTCTGTGAATTTTTTTCATATCTATTATCATAATCATTAGTGTTACTAGTCTGACTATTCCAAGTTTGATTGTTCCAATTATGATGATTCTCTCGCTTCCAATCAATTGACCTTCTAACCTCATCAAGTGCACCTTTAACAACATTCTCAATATCTCGATTTAATCTTTTAAAATCCCCATTGTTCAAAGCATCCTGAACTACATTTTTAATCTCATCACCTAAATTTAATTTACCCCACTTATTCATATCCGCCTCCAAGTGATTAACTTTAGAATATGTCTTTGCTCAATAACAACAAATCTATTTTCATCATTTAGAAAATCATATCATATCTTATTTTCTAAATCAACTATCACTGAAAGGGTATTTTTATAGAAGGAAACAAGAATGGTAAATGCACCTGGATTCTCAAATATATATTATTCATTTGATGACTTTATTAAAACTGTATATCGTGATAAATACGGTGATGATGCTGAAATTAAAGCATTGTATTACGGAAGTCCAAAAGACAAAATACTAATTGGAGAAAAGGGAGTGTACTTACCAAAAGTAAGCCCAAAAGTTGAAGCATACTTCAATGATGAGTCTAATTCATATATGCCCTATTAGACATACATAAGAAAAAATTAAATTAAAAAATGCGCTAGTTAAAGATTATTTATTCTTTATACTAACGCATTTACTTTTTTAATTAAGCCAATAAATTGGTAGCCCTTAATATCCATTCCATTATGTAGACTGTAGCACAAGCAGACAACGCAACTATAAGTAAGCCCTTTTCTTTAAAAGCTAAAAAAATTGCAACAAGCACTCCTATAAGTGCAGACCATATAGAGGCTGTTGAGTTTAAAACCTCTGGCAAGGTCATTGCACCAAGTACCGCATAAGGAACGTAAAACAAAAAGGACTTTATAAAAGGACTTTCTATCTTTTTTTTAAATATAGCCATAGGAAGCATTCTAATAAGATATGTAACCCCTGACATTACGAAAATATATATTAAAATTCTATAAGTACTCATTAATCCGCCTCCCTAATAGGAAATAATTTAGCTCCTAAAGCTGATGCCACAACGGTACATATAATAATTATAAAACCGCCTGAAAGCTTATTTAATACGGGAGTAAATCTCAAAATACAGCTGATAATTACAGATATCATTATTACTTTTAGTATAGGACGATAACGCTTTGCTGGAGGAATAATAATTGCAATAAACATTCCATATATTGCAATGCTTAAAGCAGAACGCATAGCTTCTGGCAAAATGCTACTAGCCGCTGCACCAATCAACGTACCTAAAGTCCATCCAAAGTATGGAGCAGTTATCAAGCCGTACATATAACGCCTTCCAACTTCAGAGGGTTGTCCACTTGCTACAGCAAAAACTTCATCGGTAATTCCAAAAGAAATCAATAATCTATGAAACACATTCATAGACTTGTCTGCCTTTTGAGAAAGAGATAAAGACATTAGAGCATATCTCATGTTGATTACTAGTTGTGTCAGCGCCATTTCTACATAGGGTGCACCAGTAAAAATCAATCCAATTCCTGCAAACTGCCCTGCTGAAGTAAGATTTGTCATTGAAATAAACACAGCTACCCAAATAGGAAGTTTCATATTTACCGCCATCATGCCAAAGGTAAAGGATACAGGTAAATATCCTAGAGCTATAGGCATTCCGTCTTTGAAACCCTTGGAGTAGCTATTCATAGATTTAGTCTGTTCCATTCATAATAACTCCTTTGCACGCATAAAAATAATTGTCGTTCATAGTTTATCATTTATTCCCTTTTTAGACAAGAGTTGAAGTTTTTTGAAATATTTTAACATAGATCTTACTAGTACGTGCTAACTTACCAATACTTCCAACAGTGGACATTTCATTGGATGAGCTATAAAAAATATTCCCGTATGATGCAATGAATGGATATGCAGAAAGTTCTTCAAGATCAATACTATCAATATCTTTATAAAAATATGGATTCGGTGTACTTACAATAACCTGGTTTTTAGTTTTTTCATTATGAGAAAAATATATGTTTTCTTTACGATGCTTTTGATATAGATCAACAAAAACATTGTAAACAAACTTTAATGTAAATGTAGACACTGAAAAACTTTTCTATTCTCATAAACCACATGTTTGCAAATTTCCTCTAACTACAAAAACTGCTGATAAACAGGCTTTCAAATAGAAAGACTCAAATTAGGTTGTGAAGTATAAAGATTTTGTGCTGCTTTACTTATAGAGGCTGTTCGAGCAATTTGTTATTAGTATAGATGAATACCAAGATATCAGTATTGAATTCTGGGGTATATAGATAATATATATTTAGCAGTAAAGTATGACGCACTCTACTTGTTATCTATATCTATGTTACGAACTAAAACAATAAACAAATTTATCAAATTATATTATTTTATATTTTAAAATATTTTATGTTATTTTGCACCTAGGTGGAAGATTAGTGGAAAATCTATCGCCCCTTGTATAACCGTCAATTCTTTATCGCTAAGTAAGTTAAGTGCAAAGTCAATCTGACTACGCAAATCACTCTTGCTATCCTCAGTATTCGGATAGAAAAATTGGTCAACGGAAATATCAAGCAAGGTCATGAGTTGATAAAATGTATTCAGCCTTGGGTGTTGTCCTCTGTTCTCTATGTACATTACATTTCGTGGAGAACGGTCAACAAGCTGTGCCAGTTGCTCCTGTGTCCACCCCTTTGCTTCTCTCGCCGATTTTATCGCCTTGCCAATGGGACGAAAATCAAGATTTCTTTCGTCTTGGTACATTTTAATATCACCCCTTATCATTATACATTTCGGGTAGCGATATTTGAACGAAATGTAGTTTTATCAACGGTACAGTTTAGTTTCGTGTTAGCACGAGAAAAATTCGCTATTATTCGTCATTCCGTATATAATAGATATATCATGTTCGAGTGAAAGGATGAGGAATAACATGAATTATATTTCTGTGAAAACTGCTTCTGAAAAATGGGGCATTTCGGAACGACGTATACAAAAATTGTGCGAAGAAAACCGCATTGATGGTACTTTAAAATTCGGTCGGGCATGGATGATACCCAAAGATGCAGAAAAACCTGTTGACGGCAGGACAAAGAGAGGAAAGGAGCTGCAACATGAATAATGTTTTGATTATAGACGACGACAAAGAGCTTTGCGCTCTTATGAAAAAATGTGTAGAACAAGAGAATTTATCTGCTATTATTGCACATGGCGGTGTGGAGGGGCTGCGTCTGGCTGACGAAAACAAAAATAGAAGCTCTCTTTCTCTTGTAATTTTGGATGTAATGATGCCGGATATAGATGGTTTTCAAGTTTTGAAAAAAATTAGGGAAGCAAGTAATATCCCGGTGCTTATGCTCACCGCTAAAAGCGACGAGGGAGATAAAGTTTCTGGGCTTCGGCTTGGTGCAGATGATTATTTAACAAAACCGTTCAGCATTAATGAGCTGATGGCTCGTGTCAACTCCCTTATTCGACGTTATACCACCTTAAATCCCATGACTGAAACAGATTTGGAGTGTATCCCGCTGAAAGGAATGGTTATTGACAAAGCAAACCGCATTGTTATTATAAATGATACTGTTGTAGAGCTTACAGGAAAGGAATTTGACCTGCTTTTCTTTCTGGCAACAAATAAAGGGCGTGTATTTACCAAAAAACAGATTTATACGCAAGTTTGGGAAGAAGAATATGCTTTTGACGATAGTAACATTATGTCTTTCATCAGTAAATTGCGGAAAAAGATTGAACCAGACCCAGACCGTCCATTTTATATTTTAACCATCCGAGGTGTAGGCTATCGTTTCAATAAGGAGGCGTGAACATGAATATAAACGGTTATCTTCTTTTGGGATTTAGTATTGCTATGTTGCTTATCCTGTATCTTGTTTTGAAGCTGCATCGTGTCCGAGAACAGCTCTCTTTTATCAAAGACGCTTTGGAGGATTTGAAAAGCGGCAATCTCAACCGCCGTGTTTTGGCGCAGGAAAATGATATGACAAGACAGATTTGCTATGACATCAACGAAATTGCAATCAGCAGCCAATGCCGACTTGTTCAGCAAAGGCAGGCAGAGCAGGCGTATAAACGCTTAATGACAAGCCTTTCCCATGATGTAAAGACCCCGTTGACCTCACTTGTCGGCTATCTGGAAGCAATCGAAAATGGATTAGTAACAGGGCAGGAAAAAGACGAATATGTTCATGTTGCTTCCGATAAAGCACATCGCCTAAAAGATTTCGTCACAGTTCTGTTTGAATGGGTAAAGCTAGATGCAGGGGAACAGATTTTTCACTTTGAGCTTTTTGACATCAACGAATTATCCAGATACATTATCGCAGAGTGGATTCCCATTTTAGAAAATGCAGGTTTGAATTATGACATTGATATACCCGAAACAGAGTGTTCTGTTCGGATTGACCTCAACGCATATACCCGTATTCTCAATAATCTGATGCAAAATATTATGACTCACAGCGAGGCGAAACAAGTGATTCTGCGCATTACCGAGGATACACAGCAGGCAAAAATCATGGTAACAGACAACGGTAAAGGAATTTCCCCCGACGACCTTCCTCATATCTTTGAGCGAATGTATCAGTGCGACCATTCTCGGTCTGCCAAAGGAAATGGGCTTGGACTTTCTATTGCCAAAGAGCTTGTCAGCGCCAACAAAGGAACGATTGAAGTGGTTAGCTCTCTCGGCTCTGGAACTACATTTACGGTTTTATTGCCGAAAGCCCTGTGACAGCACAGGGCTTTCTTGCTGTAAAAACAAGATAAAAGCAAGATTACGGCAAGGTTTTGGCAAGGTTCATGCTTTATACTTTTAATTGTAAGTGCTTCTGCCGTTATATCGGTTATCGCATTACGAAAGCAAATCTATTGAAAGTGAGGAAATTCAATATGAATGATTTTTTGATTGAAACCAAACAACTGACAAAAATTTATGGAGAACAAACCGCTGTCAGTTCGGTAGATCTTCATGTGGGGAAAGGTCGCATTTACGGCTTGCTCGGACGCAACGGAGCCGGAAAAACCACCATTATGAAAATGATTTTGGGATTGACCACTATCACTTCCGGCGAGGTGGATGTGTTCGGTAAGAACATCAAAGGTCGTGAAAAACGAGTATATCCCCGTATCGGTGCTATTATCGAAACACCTGGGTTTTATCCAAATTTGACAGGAACAGAGAACTTGGAAATTTTTGCAAAGTTGCGTGGTACAGCCGCCCCCAATGCTGTTAAAACGCTTTGGAAGTTGTCGGCTTGCCTTATAAGGATAAAAAATTGTTCAGCAAGTATTCTCTCGGCATGAAGCAGCGGCTTGGTATTGCAAACGCTATTTTGCATGACCCGGAACTGTTGATTTTAGACGAGCCGACCAACGGTCTTGACCCAATTGGCATTGCGGAAATGCGGGAGTTTATCAAGAATTTGAGCGTTGAGCGTGGAAAGACAATTCTTATTTCCAGTCATATTCTTTCGGAAATCTCGTTATTGGCTGATGATATTGGAATTATCGACCACGGCGTTCTTTTGGAAGAAAGTAGCATGAGTGAACTGGAAAAGAAAAACGGCAAATATATCCTGCTGCAAGTTTCCGATGTGTCAAAAGCTTCTTTAATTTTGGAGCAGCAATTCAAGGTCAAAGACTACTCTGTGCAAGACGACCATATTCTGCGACTCTATGATACATCACTTGATATGGCTGCAGTCAACAAGGCGTTAATGATGCAGGATGTTGCAGTTGCAGGCTCTCAGCTTTGCAATGATACTTTGGAGGACTATTTCAAAAAAATCACAGGAGGAGAAGGCATTGCTTAAACTAATTCAAACAGAATTTTTAAAACTGCGTCGCAGAAAGTTTATCTGGCTCATGTTGTCAGCCGCCCTCTTTATGCCGTTTTTCGCACTATTATACTTCAATTATTTTGAGGAAACAGGTGTTGAACCGATACAGTTCTATAAATGGTCCGCATTCGGCTATACGGTTTTTATTATCTTGCCTGTTGTTTTGGGAATGCTTTGCACCATGCTTATGCGTGAAGAAAATCAGTATGATATGCTCAAACAGCTTTGGATTGTGCCTGTCAGCAAAATGGGATACTTATTCAGTAAATTTTTTGTGGTTTTGATTTACTCCATTTGTTTCATGCTGATTACAGCCGTCGCTTCCGTTGTATTCAGTGTAGTTCCCGGATATGTCGTATTTGAATGGGGAAGCGTTTTATATTTGCTGGAAAAATGCTTGGAGATTGGCGCTCTTACTGCGTTTGTAATGCTGCCGATTTTAGCAATCGCTGCGGCGCAAAAAGGATATATTCTTCCGGCTTGTATCACATTGGTGTATGCCTTTTCCGGTTTTATCTTAATGACGGTAAATATGTATTTACACCCGTTATCCAGCATGGCAGTTATCGTCATGCGAAATAAAGATATTCCGGGTCTTGTATTTACACAGGAAATTAACATCCTTTTTGCATTTCTTTGTATTTGTGCTTGGGATATTATTGCAGCATTACTTGCAAATATTGCATTGGGAAGAAGAAGGTGAGGTGTAGGTAATGTGGAAATTACTTTGGGTGGAATGTCAAAAACTTCGCCGTTCAAAGATTGTTTGGATTACAGTTTTTGCTACGGTTATGATAGCGGCCATTGTTTTTGCAGGTGGACAGGATGTATATCATGGCCCTGATGTACAGTATGGCTTAAAGAGTGTCAATGATGGTTCACGGTATATAGACAATGCAGGCTGGTATATGGATGAGGCTCAACCATGGTCAATCTTTTTTGTTCTTCCTGCGGTCATTGCCCTTTTGGGAAGTTATATGATTTGTCGTGAAGAGGATGAGGATACTATCAAATCCCTACGCCTTATTCCCATAAATGAAGCGAAATTAACTGCTGCAAAAATGATTGTTACTTTTGCGATAAGCATACTCCTTTATTTACTGCTCTTTTCCATAACATTTTTAACTGAGGCAGTTTTACATTTTTCCGATTTATCGGCAGAATTGGTTTTAGGTTCTCTAAAGGAGTATTTTCTGGACGGCGTAGGTGTATTCCTTGCAATCTCTCCTATTATCGCTTTGATATCTCGCATAAAAAAGTATTGGCTTGCGTTGGTATTCACGGAAATTTATTCTGTTGCAGGACTATTTGTGGGTATGTCAAGTGTCTTAAAACATTTTTATCCCATTACGGCTGTATTTAACCTTTCCGGTTACTATATAACCACTGCAGGAAACATAATGGGAAGTGTAATAATCTTATTGCTGTACGGCTGTCTTTCTGTTTTTATATTGAAAGGGCTAAACCATAGTTAAAAAATTGAAGTTGCAAGCTATTTGTGGATAATATGGAGTACGCATTTCGTCAGAATGATAATTGACAACCCTGTGTACTCAGGAAAAATCGCTTTTGGCAGACGAACAAAAGAAAAGGTCAAAGGCACTAAAAATGAATACCGCCAAGTATACCAAGATGAATACATTCTTGCAGACGGTCAGCACGAGGCTATCATAAGTGAGGAACTATGGAACCAGGAACATGAAAAACGAGAAATAACAGGTGTGAAATCTCCATCTAAAATTGGTCGGGACAGGGTACATTTGTTAAGCGGCATCTTAAAATGTCCTAAATGTGGTGGGCCGATGTATACCAATAAACACGCCTGGACAAACAAAGACGGTACATATAAAGAGATTTACTATTATGTGTGTAGCAAGGCTCGGACAGCAAGAGGAAAAAGCTGTGATTATAAAGCTATGCTCAAAAAGACCGACATTGAAGCAATCAGATAGCTGATTAAAAATCAAGATTTTGCAACCGAAGTAAAATCACGTATTGGAAAAGAAATTGATACTTCTACCTTAAACAGAGAACTCAAAAACTATGAAACCAAGCTGCGAGAAGTCGAACTCAATAAAACTCGCCTTGAAAATGAAATTGACAGTTTGCCGGAGGATACCCGTTTTCGAGAACGCAAACTTCACGATATGACGCTCCGGCTTGATGGTCTATATGACATCATCGTAGAGCTTGAAGAAAAAATTGAGGACGTAAAGCTACGACGTAAAGCTGTGGAGCAGGATGCCATCACCTTAGAAAATATCTATACCCTATTAGCAAACTTTGATAAGGTCTTTGATAAAATCAGCGATGAAGAGAAAAAATCTCTAATTTCTTCGCTAATCAAAGAAATAGAGATTTTTCCATGTGACGAGGCTGAATTGCCCCTCAAGTCAATTTTATTCAATTTTCCTGTTTATAAAGACGGTGGAGATGTTTGTGGGTTTTTGTGGGACAAAAGCACGCACGTCTCCACATGCGGCGTATGCGGGAACATATCCTTAATCTTAACCTTCTCCACCTTATATCCTGCTTCGATTAAAACTTTAAGATCAGTTACTAAAGTTTTAGGGTTACAGGATACATATACTATTTGTGGAGCATCGAATTTAATTACATAATCTAATGCTACTGGATGCACCCCTGGTCTTGGTGGGTCTAGTATTATTAAATCTGGTTTTTCAGTTACATTTCCAATAACCTTTGCCACATCTCCTGCTATAAACTCACAGTTATTAAGTCCATTAAGTTTTGCATTTTCGTTTGCTGACTCTACTGCTTCCTCTATAAGTTCAACTCCAATAACCTTTTTTGCCTCTGGAGCTACTATTTGACCTATGGTGCCTGTTCCACAATACAAGTCAAATACAACTTTATCCTTTGATTCACCTAAGAATTCCCTTACTATGGTATAAAGTTTTTCCGCTCCCTTTGAGTTGGTTTGGAAAAAGGAAAATGGTGTTATTTTAAATTTTAAACCTAATAACTCTTCTATTATATAATCTCTACCATAGAGTATTTCTACCTTATCTCCTTGAACTACATCGGAAAAAGAATCATTTATTGTATGTATTATACCTACTAATTTTCCTTTATAGTTAATTTCCTTAATTAAGCTTACCCACTCGTCTAAATCAAAATCCATTTGAGAAGTGGTTACTAAGTTAATTAAAACTTCTCCTGTATTAGCAGCTTTTCTAATCACTAAGTTTCTTAAATAACCTTCTCTACTCATTATTCTATAATAAGTCAATTTCTTTTCTCTAAAATAATCTAAAGTAGTATTTAAAGCTTTTCTAAAATCTTCATCTACAATTTGGCAGTCATTTGCTGTGATTATTCCAAAGCTTTTGCCCTTTGCATGCATACCAAGGGTTAACTCTCCCCCTTTTTCCATGTCACCAAAGGAAAATTCCATTTTATTTCTATATTCAAATTCTTCTGGACTTCCTTCTATTCCTAAATATTCAAATCCCTTTATATCTCCACCTTCGAAAAGCTTTAAAACCTGCTCTTCTTTAAGTTTCAATTGCTTATCGTAGGGAACATCTTGGTGAGCACATCCACCACATTCTCCAAAGATAGAACATTTGGATTTAATTTTATAGTCCACTTCTTCTAAAACCTTTGTTATTTTTCCTTCTGCATAGTCTCTTCTTTTTTTAGATATTTTAGCTAATACCTTTTGACCTGGCAGTGCATTTTTTATATATATTTTTAATCCTTCATACTCTCCAATTCCTGTGGATGGAAATTCTGTAGATGTTATATTTATTTCGTATTCCTTACCTTTCCTCATCTTAGCTTCATCCTCACCTCTAAAGTTTTAACGTTCTTTATCTTTTTTAAATACTGGATATATAATTGTTACTAATATATATGTAAATAAAATTCCTGTACCTATATAGGCTCTTGCAAATTTATATCCTAATATTCTTAAGATAACCATGTCTAAAATTAAATATGCTGCTAAAGAAATAGAAAGCATTATTGCAACCTTTGTTAAGTTATCTATAAAAATGCTATTTTCCTTTTTCACTTCTGCTTTTACTTCTGCTGTTTCTGACTCCGTTGATGCTTCTTCAACGTAATCATCTAAATCTATTTTTTCCTCTTTTTCTATAGCATTTTCTTTATTTTCATCTACAACCATTGTTTCTTTTGATTCTTCCACTTCATTTTCTAAAACCTTATTTTCTTCTGTCATATATAACCCTCCAATCTCTTTTTCCGTAATTTTGATACAAATACTATTATCCTACAGTATGATTGTAAAGTAAATACTGAACCGTTGACTAATTTGTGAATAAACTATAAAATATTAACCGTGCCAAAATCTTATAGTTTTGTTTGTATTTTATTTACAATTTGTTTTCTTATAAGTAATATTTATAAAATATAATATTACTTGATGCAATTTATTTGAGGAGGTTTGTAATGCCAGGATTAGATTTAATCTCGTTTGTATTTACTGTAACCATAAAGTTATTACTTTTTGGTAGAGAAATAGAAAAAGGCTACTTCACATATAGGTCTATTTTTATTCCAGTACTATCCTCTGTTCTATTATTTGCTGGTATTGGATTTTTATTTAATAAAGATAAAAGATTTAAGATTTACACCATATTTAATATAATTATTACCCTATTTATAATAGGTGATTTAAACTATTTTAGATATTTTAAAGATATCATATCCTTGCCCGTTATGTTAAATGGCTTTCAATTAGGTGCTGTAAAGAGCAGTGTTGGGAATTTACTTAAAGCTACAGATTTTCTTTACTTTATAGATATTTTCGTATTTTTAATAATTCATAAATTGTACAAAGGTCATAAATCACAAGCTGTAAATTTTAAAACTAGAGCGATAATTTCTATTTCTTTATTGCTAATTGGAACTACAGCAAGTGCAATTAAGATATATGATTTATCTAAAGAACAACCTAGACTCTTAAGTACTATGTACAACAAAGTTTATGTAGCTAAAAAGCTTGGGGTGGTAAACTATCATCTTCTAGACGGTTATAACTTAGCCCTTAATTCCATTAGTAAAAAAATTCCTCTTTCTAAAGAAACTAAAGAAGAGTTGAATAGTTTTTTAATTAGTAACTCTGAAAACTCCTCTGAAAATTTAAAAGGAGTAGGGGAAGGCAAAAATCTTATTATGATTCAAGTAGAAGCATTGCAAGGTTTTCCTATAGATAAAACCATACTTGGAGAGGAAATTACCCCTAACCTAAATAAGCTTATGAAAAGGAGTGCTTATTTTAATAATTATTTCTATCAAACTGCTTCTGGCGGAACTTCTGATGCAGAGTTTATATCAAATAACTCCCTATATCCTACTCCATCAGGTTCTGTTACCTATTTATATACTAACAACCAGTTTAATGCATTACCAGAAGCCTTAGCAAAGAAAGGTTATAACACAAGTGCCTTTCATGGTTTTAGAGATAATTTTTGGAATAGGAATATAATGTTTCCTAAATACGGCTTTCAAGAGTTTCATGGAGAAAAAGACTATAACGTCGACGAGTCAATCGGTCTAGGATTAAGTGATGAATCCTTTTTTAAACAGAGTCTTGAAAAAATGGACAACTTAAAGGAACCTTACTATTCCTTTTTAGTTACATTGACTAGTCATTTTCCTTATGATGACACGGAAAAATACGGCGATTTCCCTGTTGGAGAATTCGAAGGAACTCTTCTTGGAAATTATTTAAAATCTATTCACTATACAGATAAGCAACTTGGAATGTTTATAGAAGAGTTAGAGAAAAAAGGCGCCTTAGATAACTCTATCTTAGTGCTTTATGGAGATCACTATGCTATACCAAAAGAAAACAAAGGAGAACTCGCTAAATTTTTAGGCCTTAATGATTTTACAGAGCTGGAATGGATGGAGCTAAATAAAGTTCCATTAATGATACATTTTCCAGAAGATCAGCACAAAGGACTTTATGAATTATATGGTGGACAAGTAGATCTTTATCCTACTTTAGCTAATATTTTTAACCTACCAGTTGAAAATATGATGGGAAAAGATTTATTTAACTCAAAAGAAGGTAAAGTTATCTTTAGAAATGGTTCCTTTACAGATGGTAAAGTTTTTTATTTATCCTCAGATAACTCCTTCTATGATATGAATACTGGAAATAAAATTTCCGAAAATGATAAGCTAACTAACTTTAAAGAAAGTGTTATCAATCAATTAGAATATTCTGATTTGATTTTGAAATACAATCTTCTTAAATAGTTGAAAATTGAGAGTTCATAATGGAGAATTGGAGAAGGGATTCTGCTTAAGCAGAATCCCTAATATATTTTCACGAATTTTAGCATGCTAAAATTTTATCCATAATTGTCAATTATCAAATATCAATTGTCAATTAAAGAATTTATTTTAATACCATTTCGTAAAGCATTTTTCCAGCTACTGCTAGTGACATAGTGACAAAAATAGGCTTTATAAATTTTGCCCCCTCTTTTAATGCTAGCTTTGTCCCTACTCGAGCGCCAATAGTCATAAATATTGCCATTGGTATTCCCATAAGGTAATATATTTTTCCTTTGATTGCAAATAACACTAGGGATGTAACATTACTCATTAAATTCATAGCTTTTGCATTTCCACTTGCCCTAACAAAATCAAAACCATATATTTTTATAAGTCCGAAAATTAAAAATGATCCTACGCCTGGACCAAAAAAACCATCATAAAATCCCATGGCAAAAGCAAAAACACTACCGATTATTAAAGTCTTTCTAGTAGTTCCTTCAAAGTTATCTTCCATACCTACAGTCTTAGAAAAAAAACTATAAATACCTACACCCAAAAGCAAAGCTAATACAATAGGTTTTAATAAATTTGAATCAAGTAAAAGTACTGTATAAACTCCAGTAGCTGCTCCAAGTAAAGTAAATGGAAGCAATACTTTTAGTACAGCTTTGTCCACCTTACCAGATTGGGCAAATTTTGCTGTACTTACTACAGAACCACAGCTGGCTGAAAACTTATTTGTCCCCAATGTGAAATGTGGTGGAAAACCAACTAAAAAATAGGCAGGTACACTTATGAGACCGCCTCCTCCTGCTATTGAGTCAACAAAAGCAGACAAAAATCCTGCTGCACATAAGAAAATTATTTTATAGGCTATATGAACATTTGCCAGCACCAGAACCCCTCCTCTGAAAATATTATCTGACAATTCAATTATATCACCATAATTAGCTAATTTATATATTAAAAAGAATTTTTCTCACTAAATTTTAACCAAAATAAAAAAGAATGGAAATATCATCCCATTCTTTCCAATAATATACTTATTTCGCCAATTCATATATAGAATGTGCATAGATTTTTGTATTACTAATTAAATCTTCAATCTCAATATATTCATTAGCTTGATGATCTAAATCCGGTTTCCCGGGAAATATAGGTCCAAAAGCTACTATATTTGGCATTTCCTTAGCATAAGTTCCTCCACCTATTGCTATAGGCTCTCTATGATCTCCAGTTTGTTCACTGTAAACCCTTAATAAGGTTTTTATAAGTGGATGATCTTTCGGGAAATAAAGTGGCTTTTGATGACTTATATCTTCAATCTCTATTTTCCTATCCTTTAAAACTTTTTCTATAGGTTCTAAAACATCTTCCTTTTTAAAGGACACAGGATATCTTACATTAATTCCTATAACTAATTTTTCATCCTTTATTTCTACAGTTCCTACATTAAAGCTTAACTCTCCAGAATCCTCATCTTTCAGATTTATTCCTAAGGATTTCCCATTAGTTTCAGATCCAACTTTATTATTCATAAGCCTTATAAAATCGAATATATCAGTCCTATAAATAGGAAGTGTCTCTAAAAAACTAAACATTTGCATTATAGCATTAACCCCTATTTCTGGAGTACTACCATGTGCAGATACCCCAATGGATTTTATAACTAACATATCACTTTTTATATGAGCAGTTAAATTATAATCATAGCTTTGTTTAAATTTATCCAGTGCTTTTATAATTATATCCTTTTCCATTGCCCATATTCCAACTTCACAATAGTCTGGGACCATATTTACTCTTTGTCCACCTTTGATATACTTTATAGAAAAATCTTTTGTTTCTAGTACCTTAATTTCCTTTGATAAATTAAAAGATAATATTCCTTTTTCTGCAAATATTAAAGGATACATAGCGTCTGGTGTAAAGCCTGCTACTGGAGGTTTTTCATGCTTTAAGTAATATTCCATCTCGCCACAACCAGTTTCTTCATTTGTTCCAAATATTATCCTTACCCTCTTAGATAGCGGTAAGCCAATATCCTTAATTGCCTTTAATCCATATAAAGCTGCTATAATGGGCCCTTTATCATCCAATGCCCCTCTTGCATATATCTTTCCCTCATGTATTTCTGCACCATAAGGTGGATGTTTCCAACCATCCCCTTCTGGCACCACATCTAAATGCCCTAAAACAGCGATATAATCTTCACCTTCTCCGTATTCTGCATATCCTATGTAACCATCTAAATTTTTAGTTTTAAATCCCATTTCTTTAGATAGGTTCAAAGCATACTCTAAGGCTTTTGAAACACCTTCTCCAAAAGGCATTCCTTCTTTACTCTCATCTTCTATACTTTTAATTCTTAATATTTCTTGTGTAGATTTTATTATATTATCTCGTAAGTCATTTATTTTCATACTTAACCTCATAATATATACCTCCAGCCATTTATTTTAGGAGAATTGACTATCAAATCATAATGTGCTTTAATTATGTTTAATGTAATTGTCATATAAATCAGCTACATTATCAAAACCTAACTTCCTTAATTCTTCTAATACTATGCATCTAATTTCCTTTGATCTAATTACACCATTGAAATCATTCATAATTGTCTTTTTTATTACTTTTGATATCATATCAATGTCTGATTCATTAAATGGTGTTTTAGCTTCTTCTGCCGCCCTTATTAAAGTAATTTTTATTTTATCAATATCAAAATCTTGAGTTCTTCTATCTCTTTTTATTACTTTCATAATCATACCCCCGTTTAAATGGAATCTTATCTATAATATTATATCATAAAATAGTATAAATTTTTTATAAAAGTTTCTTATATATTGTATGCTTAAATAACTTTATTAATCACGTAAAAAGATGCTATACTTATTAAATAAATTATTTTTTAGGATGTGACAAAATGGACTTAATTAAAATTAAAGGAAATACATATTACATAAATGCACCTACAAATATTGGAGTTTATGTTTTTAAAAATAAAAATTGTTTATTAGTAGATACAGGAATTAATAATTCTCAAGCACGAAAAATTGATGAAGTGTTAATACAAAATAACCTTCATCCCAAATATATAATTAATACTCACAGTCATGTGGATCATTGTGGTGGAAATTTTTATTTTAAGGAGAACTATCCAGGTTCTTTAATCTTTACTTCAGCTAAAGAAAAAATATTCATGGAAAATCCTGAGCTATACCCTTGTATTTTATCCAACTCTATACCTATAAAAGGATTAAAAAGGATTACTAAAAAATGTGATGTGGATTTTATATTAGATTCTGGAATAAATAAAATAAATGATGAAAAGTTTGAAACATTATCTTTAAAAGGACATTCTCAAGAACATATTGGATTTATTACCCCTGAAAAAGTATGTTTCTTAGGAGATGCTCTGTTTAGTGATGAAATTATAGACAAATACTCATTGCCATACCTTTATGACATTGAAGAAAGTATAAATACCTTAAAAATTATCGATGATATAGATTGCGACTATTTCATATTGGCTCATAGCAATGAAATGGTTCTTAAAGATCAAATTAAAGATTTAGTACAACATAATTTAAATAATATAAATTATTTTATGGAACAGATATTAGATCTCTTAGATGGCCCAATGACAAAAGAAGATATACTTCAAAATTTAGCCATATTAAACGATTTGTCTATGGGATTCACTCAATATCATTTAAACTTTTCTTCTGTATCTGCCCTTGTTAATTATTTATATAATCAGGGAAAAATAGAAGGTTCTATAGAGGATGGAAAATTATATTTTTATAATAAAACAACATAGTAAATTCTTCTTTATTCTTTGTAATTTTAAAAATAAAAATAAAACCCA
Organism: uncultured Clostridium sp.; assembly: GCF_963515715.1. Classification (GTDB taxonomy): domain Bacteria; phylum Bacillota; class Clostridia; order Clostridiales; family Clostridiaceae; genus Clostridium_AW. The sequence continues at coordinate 55,825 of NZ_CAUPZS010000019.1, read as the reverse complement.
ATAAATGTTTAGAATCATTTATTGGGTTTCTTTATAATATTTTATTTTCTTTTATTTTTCTTTTTCCCTTTAGAAGTTTTGTTTACATTATTATTATTACTTACATTATTATTGCTTATATCATCATTCATTTTCTTTTGTGCTCTTTTCATGGAAAGCTGAAGACCAATCATGAAAGCAAAAACAAGGAATATTTTTGCTATAAATCCCGATACATTCCCATGCCTTAAATCTAAAAGATATCCCCAAACTCCTGCTATTGCTACCGCTCCTAAAGTTAAAACCCAGAATTTTTTCATATGTAAATCCTCCATGCCTTTAAAAATATATAATATTAACTCTATTATATATTAAGTTTGCTAAGAAAAACATAAAAAATTAAACTAAAAGCTCTGAAATCTCATCTTTATATAAAATATATTCCATATGAAGTGCTCTAGTTAAAGCTACATACAATAATTTCTTATCCAGTTCATTATCTGAATAGTTATTTTTATTGCAATTATATATTACTGTACAATCAAATTCTAATCCTTTTGTCATATAGGAAGGTATTATTATCCTTTCCTCTTCCATTTGTCCCTTATCTTCTTTTATTAACTTCCAACCTTTTATTTTATTTTTAACTAGTTTTTCATGTATCTCTTTACATTCCTTCATGTCCTTACCAACCAATGCTATGGTTTTCTTCTTATTATTTTTAACTTCTTTACTTATTTCATCTAAGATTTTTACTAATTCTAAATCCTCACTATATTTTATTATAGCTGGCTCCATACCATGTCTTAACACTGGTTTTGCTGGCTTTAAGAAATTTTCTTGTTTAGTAAGTACTTTATTAGCGAAATTTACAATTTCAATAGTAGAACGATAGCTTTGTGAAAGGGATATATACTCCCCTGTTCCTTTATAAACATCCTTAATTAAACCATCCCATGCATTAATACCCCTATAATAATATATACTTTGACCTACATCCCCAACTATAGTAAATGCATCGTTTACCACTGAAGAATTTAATACAAACACTTCAAATTTACTATAATCTTGCCCTTCATCCACTATCATATACTTATATAGAGGATAATCATTTCCTTGTAGTTTTAATTTCAAATATAAGAGCGCTGCTAAGTCATCCCTATCTAGAATTTTATTATCAATATTACTTTTCAATTCATCCTTTAAATAATCCCATAAATTTTTTGGAATTAACTCATCAGTCATCATAAGATATAAATCTTCATCTTCAAATAGATTATAATAAAGTCCTAATACGTCAATTTTTCCTAGAGCATTAAAGAAGTTTTTTAAAGCCTTTTTACTATCCTTTTTTATACTATCTATTTTTTCATCCTTCTCATCATAAAGGGATACTAGCTTTTCTCTTTTTATTAACTCTTCTTCATCAGAATTTCTAATATTTTTTAAAAGATAATCATAATCTCTTTCTATTCCATTAATTATTTTATCTAATCTATTCTTTAATTGAGCATTAAAATATCTTTTTAATTCCTCTACTCTTTTTTCCAATGGCAAATATTTTAAGTTTTTTACTATTAATTCTTTAATCTCTTTTCTTGAGAATATTACATGCTCTCCTACGCTAATATTTTCATAACTGATTCCTGAAAACTCTACATATTTAATGTATCTATCTAAAACAGTTTTAAATAAAATACTTCCCTTTAGCTTACTTCCATTTATAGTATGCTTTATATCCTCATTCTGGCTGTTTTCAATTATATAACTTAGTTTTTGATCTTTATTATAAAGCTTCATTTTCATTTTCAAAATATCCATTGCCCAATCCTCAAAAGTATTTTGAGGCACATCTCCCCCACCTAAGTTTGGAAGTACTTCTGATATATAGTTTAAAAATAGCTTATTTGGTGCAAGCACTAGAACCTCTTCTGATTCTATTTTATTTTTATATTTATAAAGCAAATATGCTAATCTATGAAGAGCTATGGTAGTTTTTCCTGAACCCGCTGAACCTTGTACGATCATAACTTTATTTTTTTCGCTTCTTATTATGTCATTTTGTTCTTTTTGGATTGTGGCAACAATATCTTTCAGCTTAGTATCACTACTCTCCTCCAGTGTAAGCCTTAAAAACTCATCCTCTAGTTCCTCGCCTTCTTCACTACTCCCTAAATTCCTTAAAATTATTTGGTTTTTTCCTTCATCAAAAACATCTACTAATTCACTTTCTTTTATTAAAAATTTTCTTTTTAATAAAAGTTCTCCTAGTATTTCTCCATAAGGTCCTTGATAGCTGGCTTTTCCTTCTGTGCCGCTATAATAGAGATCAGCTATGGGCGCTCTCCAGTCAATCACTCTTTCTTCTTTTTCTCTTTCGTCTGTAAGACCAATCTTTCCAATATAAAAACTTTCTTCATCTCTCAATTTTTCCTTAAAATCTATTCTAGCGAAATATGGTTTATCCTTTGATTCTCTATAATTAACTATTTTATCCTTTAAATTGCTTTGTATCTTTAAAAAGGATTGCAATTCAATATTATATTTTCCTTTAGACTCTTTTTTTAATTTAAGAACCTTTTTATCTATATCTTCTTCACTGTCTTCTAGATACACTATTTCTCTTTCTATCCAAGACATAGTATTATCTAAACTCTCTTTTTCAATTTCAAATTGTTCTTTATTTATAGCCATAAAATCCCTCCAAAACAGCATTAGAAATGCTAATATATTTGCTAACGGACAAATATATCAGCATTTCCTTTTAAAGTCTTTTCCCATCTTTCCATGTACTCACCGGTAGCCCATTCAGCCATTACTACGCTTTCTCCTTGCTTTAGAGCTATCTTTTTTAAGTACATATTTTCTAAAGTCCCATTTAGTATCTTATAAACATATAGATTGTTATCTGAAATAATTATCGCTAAATCTTTATTAGGTGAGGTGTATGCATCCACAGCCCCTGGCACTTTTTCTTTTACATCGTTCCATGAAATATGAAATTCATCATAGTTTAACATTTTCTTAGGAGGTACTATGTTAATATTATAGTCCTTATAGAAAGAATCATTAGTATTAACACTGTTCAAACGACCCTTTACTATCCAATGGCCATTTCTTCTGTATAATGCAAAACTCTCCTCTCTTGGTTCTTGCTCCAACCTTTTTGAGGACTCTTTATCCTCTAATGCCAAAAATGCCACTGCTGAGTCATACACTGAAGTTTTTCCCTCTTCTCCACTAATATCGGAAATCTTTATCCCTTTGTTGTCTAAAATATTATCTATCAATCTTACTTGAAGGATACTCCTTCCTTCATCATCATTAAAGTTTGAAGCATTTTTTTGCTCTATAGCCACATAGTCATTTCCTACAAACAAGATTCGTTTCAAGGATTGTTCATCCATTAATTTTATATCACTAAAATCTTTTCTTTCTTTACCAACAGGATAAGAAAATAATGTATTCGTAGGATATTCTGAATTTAATCCACTTACATCAACACCGAGCCACCAAAAACCACTCACTCTTGGTACAAATAAGTTAGGAGTTTCTAGTATAGGGTGAAGCCTACTATTTTCAGATCCTATCCATATTGTTCTATAAAAAATAGATTTATTTTCATATTCTGCCCCTAGAATATCTTCATATTCAATAGGAGTATTAGACCTTAAACCTATTAAAACTCCTGTTCTTAGTAATTCATCTTTTTCTAAAGGATTCTCTATCTTATTTTTTTGTAATTTCTCTAAGTTTTCCTTGCTTAAGACTTTACTAGTATCATCATCAATTTTTTCAAGATAATAAAATACATCATCTAGATATACTACTAGTTCTTTTTCATTTATTTTTATAAAATCATAAAATAAGCCTCCGTCACGAACTACTGAAATTACTTCTATCTTATCCTCTTTAATATCAAGGTCTTCTTTATCTACTTTATATGTATAAAAAAAATAATTGTTTGCATTTACTTCCTTTAGTTTGTATTGAGGATCTTTACATATTTCATCGATTAAAAATGAATGTTCTTTATTAAAAGCCGCCTTGCTTCCTAGTAAATTTGCAGGCTTCCTTTTGCTTTCTTGATATGTTTTGCTTCCAGAGTTAAAGACCTTATATCTTTTTACTTCCCATACACCATTAAGTGGAGATAAGCTATTACTAGGAGAAGATATTTTATCAGTTGCATTTAAATTATTTAAAGAACATCCTGAAAAAATAGAAGAACTTAAGTATATAAATAATAATATTGAACCTATTATATAAAAGCTATTTTTTTTCATTGTAATCTCCTTTTAATTGCTCTAAAGGTAATTTTATATAAATGCTAGTTCCTATATTAAATTTACTTTCTATAATTAATTCTCCTCCATGCATTTTAACTATTTCGTCACAAATTGATAATCCAATACCATTTTGTGATTTACTACTTTTACCTTTATAAAACTTTTCCTTTACTTTAGGGAGTTCTTCTTTCCCTATACCACATCCATTATCCTCTACCTTTATGATAGCATACTTTTCTTCTTTATAAATACTTAAGCTTATCTTTTTATTAGTTTCATCCTCTTTCATGAACTTAAATGAATTATCTAATAAATTTATTAAAACTTGCTTTATTCTATTTTTATCTATCAAAAGTGTAGGTAGCTCATCTTTATAATTTATAGTGAAATCTATATTCTCTCTTTTACTTCTCGGTCCTATATATTTTTCTATATACTCTACAACTCCATTAATATTTGTATTCTCTTTTTTAATACTTACTTTACCTGAAATCAGTTTTGAAAAATCTAATAATTCCTCTACCATCAAAGATAGTCTATCACTTTCTTTTTCAATAATAGTGAGTCCATCTCTAACTAAATCCTCTGGAGGAAGTTCCTCAGTGTTCAATGTAATGGCCCATCCTTTTATAGCTGTTAGAGGAGTTCTAAGTTCATGAGACACTGAAGAAATAAAATCATTTTTTAGTCCCTCTTTTTTTAATAATTCCTCTGCCATATAATTTAAGGTATCTGATAATTTTCCTATTTCATCATCCATTTCTTTTTCGTTTCTTACTTTTAAATTACCATTAGCCATTTTTTCAGCTGTTTCAGTAAGTTTTTTTAAAGGATCTATAATGCTATTGGATAAAAAAATGCTGATTATTCCTACTAATATTATAACAATGAAACCTATCGACAAAAATAAGGTGGATATTGACATAATAGCTTTATCCACATCTCTTAAAGTACTAATATACCTCAACACGCCCACTATTTTACCTTGAGATTTTAAAGGATATGATATTGCCATTACTTTAGCACTATCATATTCTACCATTCCAATCCACTTACCAAGCTCTCCTTCTAAGGCTTTTTTTACATCGGAAGTATCAATTACTCCTTTATGTATGGTTCCTATTGAGTCCATTAGTATATTTCCTTTTAAATTTATTATTTGAACCTGTGCATTGGTTTGCTTCCAAAATACATCCACATTTTCCATTACATTATCCTCTAGGGAACTATTTGAAAAGTATCTAGAATAAAAATCTGAGGAAATTCTAATTTGATTTGATAATATCTCTTCCACATTACCATAGTAATACACTTTTACAAAATTCATTAATATGACTTCTATAGCCATAACACTTATTACTATAATAATCATAAAATTTCTAAACAGCCTTTTTTTGATGCTTCTTTTTAGATCTTTTTCCATCTATATCCTCTTCCCCATACCGTTTCAATACATAGTGGATTAGAGGGATTGTCCTCTATCTTTGCTCTTAATCTTCTTATGTTTACATCTACAATTTTTGAATCTCCAACAAAATCATAGCCCCAAACTAAGTCTAATAATTCATCTCTACTAAATGCCTTATCCTCATTTTCAACAAATATTTTCATTAACATATACTCTTTTGGTGTTACATCTACTTCTTCATCATTTTTATATACCTTTTGAGAGTATACATCTAATTTAAATATTCCACTGGTTAATATCTGTTTTTCTTCTTCACTATGATTTTCCATTCTTCTCAATATAGCCTTTATCCTTAAAACCAATTCAGAGGGATTAAAAGGTTTTACCATATAATCGTCTGCTCCAAATTCTAATCCCATTATTTTATCTATATCTTGAGCTCTAGCTGTAAGCATAATTATACCAATATTTTGATATTCATTTCTTAGCATTTCACAAACCTTAAATCCGTCAATACCTGGAAGCATAACATCTAAAATAGCTATATCTGGCTTCTCTAATTTTGCTAGTCTTATTCCTTCTTCTCCCGTTCCTGCCTCTATAACATTAAAATTATTTCTTTGAAGATTTATTTTAAGAAAACTTCTTATACTCATTTCGTCTTCCACAACCAAAATTTTAATCATATTTATCACCCTTATACATACTTATATATCAATTTTATAATAAACTATATATAAAATAAAGGGTTACAAATTTGTTTCAATTTATTTTCTCAATTATAATTTTTTAACAAAGATATTGTTTATGCAAATATAGCTAATAATATAATGACATTATTTTAGCAAAATTGCTACGAAATTTTATGTTAAAAATAAAAAAGAATTGAAAGCCTTAACTCTCAATTCTCAAAATGTAAATTTTCAGCTAAATTCTTAACTAAACCCTAACTATTCTCATAGCATTCAACACTGCAATTAGAGCCACTCCAACGTCTGCAAAAACCGCTGCCCACATGTTTGTAAGCCCTAATGCTGCTAATATCAGTACTAAAAACTTTACTCCAAGAGCGAAAACTATATTTTGTATAACAATCTTTCTTGTTCTTTTGCCTATTTCTATAGCAGTAATAATTTTTGATGGTTCATCTGTCATTATTACAACATCTGAAGCTTCAATAGCAGCATCTGAGCCAAGAGCTCCCATTGCCATTCCTATATCAGCCCTTCTTAATACTGGAGCATCATTTATTCCATCTCCTACAAATATTAAATTTCCTTTTTTATTTGAATAAAGTTTTTCTACGATATCAACCTTATCTCCTGGTAGTAATTCCGAGTAAACTTTATCTATATTTAATATTTCTCCTACTTTCTCTCCTACATTTTTGCTATCCCCTGTAAGCATAACAATATTGTTTATTCCTTTTTCCCTTAATTTTTTAATGGTATCTTTAGAATCTTCTTTTATTTGATCCGATATAACCATATATCCCCAATATACTCCATCTACAGCTAAATGAGTTATTGTTCCATAATCTTCAACTTCTTTACTTTTTATATTTTCTTTGCTCATTAACTTTTCATTTCCAAGCAATACTTTCTTTCCATCTACTAATGCCTTAACACCCATTCCCCATATCTCTTCATAATCTTTAATTATATTCTTGTCTACTTCTTTTCCATAGTATTCTCTTATGGATATAGCTATAGGGTGATTTGAGAAACTTTCAATAAGGGCTGCTTTATAAGTAAAATCCTCTTTACTTATCCCTTCTTCTAAATATAGATTATTTACTTTAAACTCTCCCTTTGTTAGAGTTCCAGTTTTATCAAATACCACAGTATCTACATTATTTAATGCTTCAAGATAATTTCCGCCCTTTACTAATATACCTTTTTTAGATGAAGCACCAATTCCACCAAAGAAAGTCAAAGGAATTGAAACTACCAAAGCACATGGACAAGATATTACTAAAAATGTTAATGCTCTATATAGCCACTCTGAGAAAGTTGCACCCTGAATAAATAAAGGTGGTAATACGGCTAAAGCGGCTGCTGCAAATACAACTGCTGGAGTATAATATCTTGCAAATTTAGTAATAAACTTTTCTGTTGGCGCTTTTTTAGCTCCTGCATTTTCTACTAAATCTAGTATTTTAGCTACTGTTGATTGTCCATAATTTTTGCTTACTTTAACCTTTAATAAAGCTGTTTTATTAATAAAACCAGAAAGTATTTCACTTCCTTCTTTCACTCTTCTTTGGACAGATTCTCCTGTTAAAGCTGAAGTATCGATAAAAGATTCTCCTTCTAGCACAACTCCATCAAGTGGAACTCTTTCCCCTGGCTTTACTATAACTATATCTCCAACTTCCACTTCTTCAGGTGAAACTTTGCTTATATCATTATTTACTAATAAATTTGCATAATCAGGTCTAATGTCTAGTAGAGAAGAAATAGATCTTCTTGAATGATTTACCGCATAGTCTTGGAATGATTCACCTATTTGATAAAATAACATAACAGCTACAGCTTCAGGATAATCCTTTATAGCAAAAGCTCCTATTGTAGCAATAGTCATTAGAAAATTTTCATCAAAAACTTGTCCTCTCGAGATATTTCTAAGGGCATTTAATACTACTTCTCCGCCTATTAATAGGTAACTTATGAGAAATAATGATATTCCCATCATTCCTTTATCCTTTAAAAGAAATGCGATTACCGCAATTACTGTCCCTATTGCAATTTGATATATTCTTCTTTTTCCTTCAAATTCCTCTTCTCTTTCTTTCTCTACTTCCTTTACTTCCTCTACCTTTTTAGTCATAGGTGCATTTTTTTCAGTTACTTTTACATCTGGTTCATATTTATTAACTATCTCTTTAGCTTTACTTATTACATTCTCTTTACTTTTTTCTTCCTTTAAATTAATAGTTAGCACCTTAGATACAAAATTCATAGAAGCATCTTTAACTTCTGCTAATTCTCCAACTGCTCTTTCAATTTTTGCTGAGCAATTAGCACAATCTAATCCATCTAAAATTAATTCTACTTTACTAATCTTATTCTCGTATCTGTTTATTTTTTGTATTTTCCCTTTTGCCTTTCTTTCACTTACCCTCACATGTGGTTCATATTTATTTACCACTTCTTTAGCTTTGCCTACCACATTATCTTTGCTTTTTTCTTCTTTTAACATGATAGTTAGTACTTTAGTAACAAAGTTCATATAAGCACTTTCTACTTCCTCAAAATTATTTACAGCTCTCTCTATTTTACCTGCACAATTAGCACAGTCTAATCCATCTAATGTTAACTCTAATTTATTTCCTTCCATAAATTACTCCCCCTATATAAGACATATGAATAATTGTTCATATGTTCATTTTAGTACTAATACTAGTATATGTCAATATATATTTATGTGTATTTACTTTTTCTTTTTTATTATGTATTATAGTTGTAATTTATTCTTAAGGAGGTATTATTATGGAAAACACAAAACGAATCAAAACTAGAGATGAAATAGAGGTAAAATATAAATGGAAAATAAACAAAATTTATCCTAATGAATCTTTATGGGATGAAGATTTTTCAAAGTTAAAAGAACTTACTCCGAAATTATCTCATTATGAAGGAAAACTTAACATAGGAAAGGAACTGCTTAATTTTTTAAAGTTAGATGAGGAAATTAGTAGATTAGCAGAAAAGTTACACATATATGCTCATTGTAGAGCTGATGAAGATACAGCTAACACTAAATATCAAGCACTATGGAATAAAATTGTGGGCTTTATACCTCAAATTAATGCTGAAAAATCTTTTTTCCTTCCTGAAATACTAGCTATGGATGAAAAGCAATTGCTAAAAGAAATTGAAGATACCCCTGAACTTAAAATATATACCTTTGCTATCGATGATATATTAAATTTAAAACCACACACTTTAAGCAAGGGAGAAGAAAAAATTTTAGCTGCTGTAAGCGATGCTTTAGAAGCTCCTGCTAATATTTTTAATATGCTTTCAAATGCAGACATGACTTTCCCTAAAATAAAAGACGAGTTAGGTGCTGAAGTTGAGCTTTCTGATAAAAATTATTCAATTTATATAACTTCAAAAGATAGAAAAGTTAGAGAAAATGCATTTAAAACTCTATTTTCAACCTACGAAAAATTTAAAAATACCTTTGCTACTTCATTAACATCTTCAATGAAAGCTTTCATTTTTAATTCTCAAATGAGGAAATACTCCTCTTCTTTAGAAAGCTCATTAAAACCAAATAATATTCCTCTAGAAGTATATTATAAAACTATAGAAACAATAAACAATAACCTATCTACCCTTCATAGATACGTTAAAATTAAAAAGCAGTTATTAGGTCTAAATGAAATTCATATGTATGATTTATATGTTCCAATTATAAATACTCCAGATATAGAAGTGTCTTATAAAGATGGAGTTAAATTAATAGAAAAAGGACTAAATCCTCTAGGAAAAGATTATTTAAAAATATTTAAAGATGGCATAGAGGAAGGATGGGTTGATGTATACGAAAACAAAGGCAAAAGAGGGGGAGCTTATTCCACAGGTTCCTATGATACAATGCCTTATATACTTTTAAACTACCACAATAAAGTTAATGATGTATCAACTTTAGCTCATGAGATGGGTCACTCTATACACTCATATTACTCTAATAAAACGCAACCTTATATTTACTCAAACTATACCCTATTTTGTGCGGAAGTTGCTTCAATCACTAATGAATGCATTTTAATTGACTACTTAATAAAAAATGAAAAAGATAAGATGAAAAAACTATACTATATTAACAGTGAATTAGAACAGATCAGAACTACTGTATTTAGGCAAGTTATGTTTGCAGAATTTGAAATGATTACTCAAGGAAAACTAGAAGAGGGTACTCCATTAACTAGCGAAGAACTTTGCAACATATGGCATGATTTAAACGTAAAATACTTTGGACCTGAAATGATAGTAGATAAAGAAATAGATATGGAATGGGCTAGAATACCTCATTTCTACTACAATTTTTACGTATATCAATATGCAACAGGCTTTGCCGCAGCAAATTCCTTTAGTGAAAGAATACTAAGAGGAGAAGAAGGTGCATTAGAAAACTATATATCCTTCTTAAAAAGTGGTGGCAGCGACTACCCTATAAATCTATTGAAAAAGGCTGGAGTAGACATGACTACTTCAAAACCTATGGAAGACACTATTAATAGATTCAATCAGTTGTTAGATATGTTGGAAGAAACAATTTCTTAATGGATAGTTAAAAGTTAAAAATTGAAAGTTAATGAAGAATTGAAAATGAAAAGTGAAGAGTAAAGGAATTTCATCCATAACTCTTCACTCTTAATTTTAAACTTTTCACTATTAAGTTTTTAACTCTCAACTAAAATAACTATTTAATTAAACTAACCGCTTCTTCTAAAGAAATCATACTCTGTTCTCCTGAAGTCATGTTTTTAATTGTTAGTTTATTTTCTTTAACTTCATCTGGTCCTATTAATATAACATAAGGTATTTTTAACTTATCTGCATATGCAAATTTCTTGCCTATCTTTCCATCTTCTAGATAAAGTTCAGCAACTACCCCTTTGTTTCTTAATCCATTAGCAACCTTTATGGATTCTTCTATGCAATCATCCATTGGGATAACTAGGGCCTGGGATAAAGTTGATGAAGCATTCTCTCCCCATATATTGGCTTCTCTTAATTGATAAAATAATCTTGTAAGACCTATGGAAATCCCAACTCCAGGAAGTTTTTGATTTGTATAGTATTCTGCTAAGTTATCATACCTTCCACCTGAACAAACACTTCCGATACTTGGATAATTATCTAAAATAGTTTCATATACTGTACCGGTGTAGTAATCAAGTCCTCTTGCAATAGTAAGGTCTATTCTGAAATTCTTTTCTGGCACATTGAAACATCTTATATAATGTACCACTTTACTAAGTTCATCATATCCTTCTTTGAATACTTCGCTATTAACGCCTAATTCACCTAAAGCTTTTAAAATTTGGTCATTTTCTCCCTTTATTTTAATAAACTCCATTACTTTTTTAACTGAGCCTTCTTCAACACCTAGGTCCATTAGCTCTTTAACTACAGCTTCTTCGCCAATTTTTTCTATCTTGTCAATTGTCCTTAAAACATCACCTTTATTAGTTATATTTAAATACTCAAAAAATCCATTCAATATCTTTCTATTGTTGATTCTTATGGTGAAATCTTCAAATCCCAATTCTTTAAAAGTAGAATATATTACGCTAGGTATCTCCGCGTCGTTAATTATGCTTAATTTTCCGTTACCAATAATATCTATATCAGCTTGATAAAATTCTCTAAAACGTCCTTTTTGATTTCTTTCTCCTCTGTACACCTTTGAAATATGATATCTTCTAAAAGGGAAACTTAGATCATTAAAATGCTGGGATACATATCTTGCCAAAGGTACTGTTAAATCAAACCTCATGGATATGTCCGTATCCCCTTTCATGAATCTATATATTTGTTTTTCCGTTTCTCCTCCACCTTTTGCTAAAAGTACCTCTGACTTTTCCATCACAGGTGTATCAAGTGGTATAAATCCAAATTTTTCATAATTATGTCTTATCGTATCCATCACTTTGTTAAAAACTATTTGATCCGCAGGCAATAGTTCCATAAAACCAGGTAATATAGATGGCTTAACTATATCATTTGACAACTTTATCCCTCCATTTTGCATATATAATTGCTTTCCTTTAGTTTCATATTATAACATAGTTTAACCAATTTTTAAATTTTATTATTCACTATTCAGGTTCTTTATGATAAAATGATTAATAGTCTAAATTGTAAAACAATTATTGCATTTACAGGAGTTGATTTTATGTTATTCTTTAACAAAAAGGTAAACCCAAGTACTATTAATGAAATAGAAGAAATACTAAATAAATACAATGAAGAATTTGAAGATTGCTATTTACCTAATGGCACAAAATTTCTTTGTTATTTAGGCGGTCACAAAACTTTAGATTCTTTATGCGAAAATGAATTAACTAATTTTGATTTACATAAGCTTTTTGATTATAAAAAAATAACTTTAGCCAACTGCTTAGATGAGCAGCCTAAAGTTAGAAAATCTTTTTTTTATTCCTTAAATAACATTAAACAAAGTCAAGACTTTGAGGATACTTCTTCCCTATTAGATTTTTTAGAAAATAAAGGTAAAATGTTTATTAATGATTACTTAAAAACCTTTCAAAAATCAGCAGAGTATTATAACAAGAAGCATAACAAGGGCAAATTACCTGAGTATAGGGAATTATATACTTGGACAGATGATGAATATATTTATTTATTAGATAAGCTTTTCGTTTATTTAGGTGCCTTTAAAATAAAACTAGATAGCATAATAGATGTCTATGAAAATGATGATATTGCTAGAACAGTTTTAAAATATCGTGAAAATGATGAAGTTAATGAATTATATTTTAATTTAGAAGCATATGGAATGCTTAAAAATTTTATTCCTTATAAAAATGATTAAAATTTAAAGTTCTAAAAAAGACTTTTGGATAACTTGCCCAAAAGTCTTTATTTAATTCTAAATATTTTATAATACTTTTCTTAATTGTCCTGATTCATACTCTTTAATAAACTTATTATTATATTCATCTCTTACTAATAATCTAACTACATTATCCTTAATTTTTAATACTCTTCCCTTAGTTTTAGTTCCTATTACATTAACTGGTGTGCCATAGCTTAAGTCTTTTATATTTTCCCCATTACAATAATTACATTTTTCGCCGCTGTTAATAACTCTTTTGCATTCTGTACAATAAAATAATTTCCCCATGATCCATCCCTCCAATTATTTTTGTCCATGTTTATATATTCTATATTTTCTGAATTTTTCCTCCTGCTTTACTAAATATTTATCTTTTCAGTATATAGAATTTGCATAGAGCAAGTATCTCTCTTAAAAAATAATAATATTCTTTTTCCTTATGCTCCGTAACAAAAGCTCCTGAGAAGGAAGCATCTATTCCAATTTTTTTAGCCATTAAGGAAGCTCTTTTTAAATGGAATTTATTAGATACTATTATAGCCTTATCAAATCCTTTTTCCTCCATGATTTTTTTACATTGTTCTAAATTCTCCATAGTACTTGTGGATAAATCTTCTTTGATTATTGCTTCTTCTTGCACACCTTTATTAACTAAATATCTTTTCATAGCTTCAGCTTCACTTATATTCTCCCCTGGTCCTTGTCCTCCTGAAGCCATTATGAAATCTGCATATCCTTGTTTATATAGTTTATAACCTTCTTCTATTCTTGCCTTTAAAAATGGGCTAGGAGTTTCCCCATAAACGCTGCATCCAAGAATGATAATGCATTGGCTCTTTTCAACTTTTGAATTCCATCCAAAATTATAAATTTTCAAAGCTAAAACTAAACATAAAGATATGCCAAGTACAATTATCCCTATAAACACCTTTTTAACTTTAGTCATTTTGATTCTCTCCTCTGTACGTTATCTCATAGCTAACCGTAACTAATACCCACACCTCTTTAAGTGGGACAATAATGTATCTAATCTCTTTGATTAGTTCAGTTAAAATTTACTTTATAATAATAGTATATCATTACTTGGACAAATAAATTGAATTATATAGAAAAATTTCATTGAATAGGAAATTACAATTTAGTTTCACAAATAATAGATAAGCACGTAGTGAAGCCGCTCTGAAAAAGTCGCTTTTTCACTACATACTTAGCTCTTTTGTGTTTTACAAATATATTTAATAGATTTTTAGATAATAGATGTTGTGGAAATCTATTTTAGGAGATTTTTTAGATTCAAAACAAATAAAAACAGTGCGATAGCACTTCATTCAATATCAAGTGGATGGTAGTACTTTAAAGATATTCATTATATAATAAAAGAACAGTTAATACGTTATAGTAGTTTTATGTGAAGCAAGATTATTTATATAATCTACATAAAATTGTAATCTAGGAAGATTTTCTATGAAAGAGAAAGTTGGGATTATCATTATATTTTTAATAATAGTAACCGGGTTATTTTTTTAAGTACTGGGGGAAAAATAACGGGTATTATGCTAAACGATTACTCAATATCCCAAGATGGTGATACAATGACCTTAAAAGTCGGTGTAGCAAGTAGTATAGGATATATAAGGACGCTTAGGGCTAGTCAAGACAAAAATACATTACCTTTTATTCAACATACGGATTCAATAGTAATATCGGTGCTAAAAACGAATTTCAAGTTGAATTAACTCCATCATGCGACGAAATATATTTTTACAAAGGTAATGGCAAATACAAATTGAAGTTACAAAAAAATAGTGAAACAAATCAATGAAAAAAAATTAAGTAGTAGCAAGGTTGTTGAAGATAATGAGCATTATCTTAGGTAGTTTATATGCCACACTTTTTATACTTGGCGTCGTAATAGTGGATTTATGTGCAGTAAAAAGTCAATATCAGAAGGAGTTGATTAAATATGTCTGACAAAAACAATATTAATAAAGATAATTCCTATAATAATGATAAAAACTCCTATGTGGGTTTTGGAGTTGGATTTGGATTGATGGGAGGTACTTTGTTTGCAACAGTTATTGGAGCAGTATTTGGATTAATAGGAGATGGTTTCTTCCCAATGGTTATAGCTCTTGGAGCTGGATTCGGAATGCTTCTTGGAATAGTTATAGGTGCGGTAATGGATTACAATAAAAATAAAGAATAAATCAAAGTGATGACTTATAAAGTTAAGACGTATTCTTCTTATATTGCTCTATCAATATTTATATCTAACAGAGCGAAATTTTTTAATAGAAGCTATAGTGGATGCTAAAGTAAGAGGTTAAATCTTAACATGAGGTATAACAAATTTTTTCTCAAACATTGAGTTTTACAATTTCATCGTGCAAAACTTAGAAATGCTATGTAATGTGCTCTATGCATTTGAGCAAAATCTAGAAACTTCCAAAGATAGTTAGATAAATAGATAGTGTTCATTATATAATAAAATAACAGTTACTACGTTATAGTAAGGTTGTGTGTAATAAAGATTTATTTTAGACGAGGTGATGAGATGAAATCACTACCAAATTGTATATCCTTTAGTAGAATAATTTTTTCTTTGATTTTAATTTATACTAAGCCATTGAGCTTAGCCTTTTATGTAATATATATTATTTGTGGATTTAGTGACATTATAGATGGATTTATTGCCAGAAAAGCAGGTACAACAAGTATCTTGGTGCAAAGCTTGATTCCATAGCTGACATGATATTGGCAGGTGTATTGTTGCTTTTGATTTACCCAATTTTAAATCCTACAACTAAAATTATTATTTGGATTATTTTAATTGGTATGATTAGATTATCATCCATGTTTGTAGCCATGAAAAAATATAAAACTTTTGCAAGTATTCATACTTACGGAAATAAAATTGCTGGTATAATTTTGTTCCTGTTCCCTATACTGATTCCCTATGTTAATACAACTATATTAATGTATATAACTTGTGTTGTGGCAAGTATATCAGCAATTGAAGAATTGATTATTCAGCTCACATCAAATAAACTGGAATTAAATAAACAAAGTATATTTGTAAAATGAGCACAATTTATAATTCAAGTGAATCATATTTTTCTTATATCGCTCTATCAATATTTATATCTAACAGAGCGAAATTTTTTAATAGAAGCCATAGTGGATGCTGAAGTAAGAGGTTGAATCTTAACATGAGATGTAACCAATTTTTCTCTCAAATATTTATCTTTTAAATTTTATTGTGCAAAACTTAAAAATGCTATGTAATGTGTACTGTGCATTTGAGCAAAATCTAGAAATTCTTAATTTATTTTAGAAGTTCTTATTGAAACGAATCAGCATAATAAGCATTATGTAGCATTTTTTATTTGTTCTACCTCTAAATTGGTTTCATATTTATAAATTTCTACAAAAGTAATTGGATATCCAAAAGGTGAGCTAAGTACATAATAACGTCACTTCAAAAAAGGCGTTCCTCCCATTGTATACTTAGCTCCCTTATGTTTTACAAATGTATTCAATAGATTAATAGATGATAGATTTTTAGATAATAGATATTATGGAAATCTATTTTAGCAAATTTCTTAGATTGTCTAAAAATCCTATAATTTCATGGGGTTTTTATTGTGATCTCAAATAATTATGCGGGAGCATTTTAGGAAATCACAGACTTATTATATAATGGATAATTTTTAAATTCACAACAAATAAAAAATAGTGCGATAGTACTTCATTCAATATCAGGTGAATGGTAGTACTTTAAAGATATTCATTATATAATAAAAGAACAGTTAATACGTTATAGTATAATATTATGACTATTACAATTTAATTTAGATTAAGGAGTTTTGTTATGCAGATCGACATTGTTAAATTATGTCAATGTGAAAGTGAAGGAATTTTCATCGAGTTTTCATCGCAGTATGGAGTTGCTAAAGGCTTATGGAAAGGCAACACACCAGAGATAAACCAAAGTTATTATGTTGAACTTGATATTCGAAAAACTCTTATTTGGGAAATTGATATAATTGAAACTGATTGTAGGGAATATAAGATGTGGAGCGAACAAGATAATATCTTTTTTAATGTAAAGATGGAAAGCTATGAAAATGATGGCTGTCTTACTGTTAGACTTGGTGATAATGTTATTCTTATTGAAACAGAAGGTATACCATATTCAGAAGGTTCATTTTTAAAACTTCAAGTAAATAAGATATTAATATACCCTTATGACCTATAGTTAATTCAGAGTATAGTTAGTCTTTGAAATACGACGTAAAAACACAGCAAAATTCAATTCTGAATAATGCGGTGTTTAGAATAATTATTCGGTTTTTATTGTTGTGACGCTAAATAAGAATAATGTGCATAAAATATTATAATATACATTTTATTTTTATCGATATCTTATCTTATATTCACTGCTTATATCAACATTATTTTTTACCATGTTCCAAACAGGACATGAATATTCTTCCATATTCTTTATAGCATTTTCAATATCACCTGGTTGTACATCATTCGATGCAAGTTCAAATCTTAATTGTATACTTTTAAAATATTTCGGTAATGTTTCTCTTCTTTCACCTGATGCAATTACGCTTAATTCAGATACATTCTTATTCATCTTCCTTAGTAATAAAGCCAAAGTCATTCCACTGCAGGTTGCTAAACTCATAAGAAATAACTCAAGTGGAGTATATCCATCTCCCTCACCTAAAGGTTGTACAGCATCTATAGACACCTCTTTATTATCACGAGATACCCCTGAGAATTTTATCTTGTCATTTATCAAATCTGCTGTTACTGTTAATTTGTTACTCATAATAAAACCTCCTGATAGAATTTATCTTATAGTTCGTAATTATTTACCATTCCGACTTTATTACTAGTAATTATATCATTTATAACCAATTAATTCTAGATAAGCCATATATGAAAGAAGATTTTCAAGCAATTTTTCACCGCATTATTCAATTTTCAAAGAACATTGTTCGTATTTTTAGATTGAAAAGTTAATTCGTAATATTTTCTTATATTGTGTAACAAAGGAAGAAAATAAATTAATTTTCCTCCTTTAATTATATTACTCTACCAATATTTATTTATATCTAACAGAGCGAAGTTTTTTAATAGGAGCTATAGTGGATGCTGAAGTAAGAGGTTGAATCTTAACATGAGATGTAACCAATTTTTCTCTCAAATATTTATCTTTTAAATTTTATTGTGCAAAACTTAAAAATGCTATGTAATGCGTACTATGCATTTGAGCAAAATCTAGAAATTCTTAATTTATTTTAGAACAATATCGTTAAGATGCTGCACATGTTTGACCGAAGGGAGTTTGTCAGCATTAGGGATTTTTATAAAATAAATTTTAGAAGTTCTTATTGAAACGAATCAGCATAAGAAGCATTATGTAGCATTTTTTATTTGTTGTGCCTCTAAATTGGTTTCACATTTATAAATTTACACAAAAATAATTTAGTTTCACAAATAAGAGCTAAGCATGCAGTGAAGCCGCTCCAATAAAAAGTCGCTTTTTCAATACATACTTAGCTCTTTTATAGTTTACAATATAAAAAAATTGGGCTATGTTTTAACTAAACAAGAAAACTATGAGAACTAAAAACTTTATAGTTCAAAGTAATGTGTCTTATAATTATAGATGATTTAATGAATATCTTCTGGATTTATTATCCATAAATTGTGTATAATTAGTATATAAACTACCGAATAGTTACTAAATATTGTTCGCAATATCTAATAGTAAGAGTAATAAAAATAAGTATCAAGATTAATGGATGGAGAAAATTATGATTAAAGAACATACAATTGTTATTGCAATATCGGGAGTGTCAGGTGGGGGAAAACAACAATAACTAAAGAATTGAGTAGTTTTTTAAATAACGCAAAAATTTTATTCTTTGATGATTATGATTTTGATAATTCTCCTAATGACATTTGTGAATGGGTAGAGAGTGGAGCAAACTATGATGAATGGAACTTAAGTAAATTAGTTTATGATATAGAGTCCTTGCTGTCAGATGAAAAGCAAAGACTTAATTATATATTACTTGATTATCCATTTGCATATAAAAATAAGGAAGTTGCTCAATTTATTGATTACGCAATATTTATTGATACACCATTAGATATTGCTATGGGAAGAAGAATTTTAAGAGACTTCAAAAACGAACCTAAAGAAAATTTATTTATAGATATTAAAAACTATCTTTCTATTGGAAGAGTAGCATATTTAGAAATGCTAAATACAATTAAGCCTAATTCTGATTTAATAGTTGATGGTAGTTTGCCTACTATTAAAATAATAAATGAAATATTAGAGAAGCTAAAAGGTATAAATAAAAGTAAAATGTTTAGATAAAAATCTTAAAATTAGGCGAATTAGATAGACTATAATTTAGTATATATTTGTATTATGATATGGGACAAATATAACTTATATAATTTTTATCGAGCAAAGTGTGGTGAATACATGATTAAAATGTTTAAAATTAAAAGAAAATTTTTCGTGTTTGGCGCAATACTAACTTTGTTTTTTATAGGATATGTATGGCAAGATACGATGCAAAAAATTGAAATTGAGAGATATAGGTCTGTAGGAACATTTGTGAATGTGAATTCTCATAATATACATACCTATGTACAAGGAGATGGAACCACGTGTTTTGTTTTTATGGCAGGCTCTGGTACTCCTTGTGCATATTCGGATTTTTACAACTTACAAAATGAATTTAGTCAATATTCGAAAACAATAACGTATGATCATGCTGGATTTGGATGGAGTGAGAAAACATCCAGTTCTCGTGTAGTGGATACTTTGGCAGATGAATTAAACTCAATTTTGAATGAGGTTGATGCTGGAAATGAGTGTATTCTCATTTGTCATTCTCTTGCCTCGTTGGAAGCTATACGTTTTGCACAACTATATTCTAACAGAGTGAAAGGAATTGTGTTTTTAGATTCTGGAAGTCCTGAATTTTATAGTACGAATTCGGAATTGCAATCATATATTCTTAATAGAGTCTGCTCTGCGCTTCGAGTTACAGGCATAAATCGGTTACTCGGAAACTTTGGAGTTTATTTACCTATTGTCGGTGAAAATGATAGGATTTCAATGTTGCCCGATGAAATAAAACATATAGATAAAGTTATGTATTATCGCTATCTTGGCAATAAAGCTAATGTAGCTAATATAAATTTAATTAATGAAAATGCGCAGACCGTCTTGAATGGGAATACTCTTGTAGATATTCCTATACTTGTTCTATCATCTGATAGTGGTGAGAAATGGGGAAGTGTTCAGAACCAATTGAGCAAGTGGTCGGAAAACAACCATCAAGTTACTATTGAAAATTCTGGGCATTATATTCATTGGACAAATCAGCATAAAGTAATAGAAAAAATCCATAGTTTTGTTGAAGATATAAATAAGTGATATGAAAAGATCAAATTGGATTTGTTGCACCCATAAATTAGTTTCACAAATTATAAGTTTCTATAAGAATATTTAGATATCCAAAAGAGGACCTAAGTACATAATGACGTCACTTCAGAAAAAGGCGTTCCTTCCATATCAGATGGATGCTAGTACTTTAAAGATATTCATTATATAATAAAAGAACAGTTAATACGTTATAGTATAAATTGGCGAACTTAAGATTATTTATACTAAGCTGTTGAAAGTAGAGGGAAAAGATATGTTTGTTGATTATCATAATAGTATCGTGAATCTTGCTTGCTCTATCTTAGAATATTTTGGTGCTGAGAGTGAACATAGTACACTAAAAGAAGTGGATGAGCTTTTGAAATATCAATATAAAAATGTAGTTATCTTGCTATTGGATGGATTAGGGATTGATACATTACAATATCATTTATCGGAAAATGGTTTTTTTCGAAAGAATTTGATTAAAGAATATTCATCTGTGTTTCCTCCAACTACTACATCAGCAACGACCTCTATTGAAAGTGGTTTAACCCCTTTGGAACATGGGTGGTTAGGATGGAGTTTGTATTTTAGTGAAATAAATAAAATTGTAAACGCATTTATTAATACGGAAAAAGACACAGAAATTCATGTGGCGGATTATCATGTTGCCAGTGAAATTTTACCGTATAAAAGTATTTACGAAAAAATAAGAGATGCTGGGATGGCTAATGCATATAGTGTGTCGAAATTCGGAAGTAATAAAATAAAAACATTCGATGAATTGACGCATGAAGTAGAACGGTTGTGTGCTACCTCCGAGAAAAAATACATATATGGATATTGGGAAAATCCTGATAGCTTAATGCATGAGTTTGGTTGCTATAACAGTCTGGTTACTGAGAATATAAAAGAACTCGAAGAAAAAGTAACAGATATGTGCAAAAGATTATCCGATACATTGGTTATTGTTACTGCAGACCATGGACATTGTAATTTGAAGCACTATATTTTGAGTGATTATCCTAAGTTAATTACTATGTTAAAACGTCCAACTTCTATCGAAACAAGAGCTACAGCTTTCTATATAAAAGATGAATATTTAAATGATTTTCCCATTGAATTCAATTATAATTTTGGCGACGACTTTTTATTGTATTCAAAAGAAGAGGTTATCGAAAAGAATATATTTGGTGTTGGAAAAATGCATCCTAAGTTTGAAGAATTCATAGGGGATTATTTAGCAATAGCAATTAATGACAAAGGTATTGTATATTCTCAAAAATCAAATCAATTTATTTCCAATCATGCTGGGATGACTGAACAGGAAATGAAGATACCGCTTATAGCAATATGTAAAAAATGAGCATTTTCAAAAGTTAGTTCGCATTTTTCTAATATTGCGTAACAAAGAAAGAAAATAAATTAAATTTGTTCGTTTAATTATATTACTCTATCAATATTTATATCTAACAGAGTGAATTTTTTTAATAGAAACTATAGTGGATGGTAAAGTAAGAGGTTAAATCTTAACATGAGGTATAACAAATTTTTTCTCAAACATTGAGTTTTATAGCTTCATCGTGCAAAACTTAAAAATGCTATGTGATGCGCCCTATGCATTTGAGCAAAATTTAGAAATTCTTAATTTATTTTAGAAAGATATCGTTAAAATGCTGCACATGTCTGACCGAAGGGAGTTTGTCAGCATTAGGGAGTTTTATAAAATAAATTTTAGAAGTTCTTATTGTAGCGAATCAGCATAAGAAGCATTGCATAGCATTTTGGATTTGTTGCACCCGTAAATTGTTTTCACATTTATAAGTTTCTACAAAAATAATTAGATATCCAAAAGATGATCTAAGTACATAATGACCTCGCGTCACAAAAAGGCGCTCTTCCCATTATATACTTAGGTCCCTTATGCTTTACAAATACCTTATGAGTTTACCAACATTTCATTTTTACTTAGCACTTTATATATGGAGCCTATAATTCCTGCCTTGTTTCCTAAATTGCCAAATTTAACTTTAGGTAGAAAAGGAACTAGATTTTTTAAGATTTCTTCTATGGTTTTTATTCCTTCTTCTCCGATGTTTAAAGCTTCTCCGCCTAATATGACAACCTCTGGGTTTATTATGGATATTAAATTTGCAATGGCATAACTCCAATGAAGGTAAATGTCATTAAGTAGATTTTTATATGATTCATCCTCACTGCTTTTTTCTACAATGTATTTTATTATGCTATATTCTCCTTTGAGTGCATCTCCTTTGTCTTTAATAAAATCCCTTAATGCTGTTGAAGAATAATTGCTTTCAAAAACACCTTGCTCATGGTTATCTCTTTTTTTAAAATTTCCAACCACCATGTACCCTATTTCTCCAGAAGCTTGGTCTGCCCCTCTGTAAAGTTCTCCATTTATCATAAGTCCTGCTCCTATACCATTTCCAAAGTATATATAAGCCATATTAGTTTTTTTATCTTTACTTTTATTGTCATAAGCATTGTAATATTCTCCAAGGCACATTAAATTAACGTCATTATCTATAAATATTGGTACATCGATCCAGCTTTCAATTTTGTTTTTAAGAAGAATTCCCTTATATTTTATTTCTGGGGCAAACATTATCTCTTCACGCTCATCTTTAACTATGCCCGGGATTCCCATGGATATCCCCATTAGGTTATCCATCTCTAAATTATTATCTTCTAAGAGTTTAGAAACAGCAGCCCTAAATTCCTTGGCTACTGTCTCCTCCTCTCTAGAATCCTCTACAAAAATAAATTCTGTAGACATAATCTCCCCTAAAAGATTTCCTAGTGCTAACTGAATTCCTACATTTGTAAACATAGCTCCAATAATTACATACTTTCTAGAATTGAACTTAAGCCTCATAGGTCTTCTTCCTACTTGAGTTCTTTCTCTGCCTTCCTCGAAAACCCATCCTTCATTAATAAGCTCATTCATCAATGAACTTATACTTGGCTTAGATAGGTTAGTAATCTTTGATATATCTGCCCTAGAAAGCCCCTCGTTACTTTTTAATATATCCAATATAATATTTTTATTGATTTTTTTCATTAATTTCATGTTGCCTAATTCTTTTTTTGTCATAAAATCACCACTTGCTCTTTTACTTTCTGCATATTTAACGGATTTAATAAATTTGAATGTTTTAATCCTAGAATCATTGCTCCAAAAATCGGCTTAACATCCATATGAACTATATTACATTTATTATAATTTTCCATAACCTTTTTAACAAGAATATCTTTTAGTGAGGTGTTATTCTCCAAGAGCCCTCCAAGCAATACTAAGGTAAAGTCTTCTTTTAAATGTAACTTATCTACCACTACATTTAAATGACTTAGCAATTCCTCTGCAGCCATATTCACTATTTTAAGAGCTAATTCGTCTCCATGAGAAGCAGAATTAAAAACATCTTTAGCAAGTGCTGATACTTTTTTTATAGAATAATCCTCACTATATACCCAGCCCATTAATTCTTCTATATTTTCTAGTTTTAAACTATTCAATATATTTTCTCTTAATAGAGTGCTCTCTTTTCTTCCATCCTCACTATGAAAAATAAATTTTATTGCCTGACTTCCTATCCAAAAGCCGCTTCCCTCATCTCCTACTATATATCCCCATCCACCAGTTCTATAATATTGATTTTCATTGTTTTTTCCATAACATATAGAACCGGTACCAGATATTATTAAAACCCCTTCTCTATCTTCCAGGGCGCCATTTAAAGTTATATAAGCGTCATTTTCCAGTATATATTTATCTACAGTTATATTTAACTCATCAAATATACTTTTAAATATTCTCTCCATTACTTTTTTATCTTTTCCCGTATCGTTACCAGCAATTCCTGCTATAACACATTCTATCTTACTCACCTTACAGGAATACTTTTTTTCATAATGTTCCATCGCATTTAAAATAGACTTTTTTATGCTTTCCTTTGATTTTTCTTCACCAATGCTTTGATAATTACAAGAACCGCTTTCCCCTACTCCAGCTATATTACTTTCATAGTCTAATAAAGCTGATAAACACTTTGTGCCTCCACCATCTATAGAAAGAACGGGTAAAAATACTTTATTTCTCATACTCCCTCACCATTTCTTTTGATAAACTCTCTATATTGTTAATGCTGTTTGCTATGGAGGCAAATTTTTCACTATACCAGTTTATATTGCTTGCATTTTTATTTCTTCCCTTAAAAATCATATCTTTCATTGACTTTGGGGCTGGCCCGCCTTCTACACTTCTTATGTTTACAAAATTATATGGATCTAATGCCCTTTTGATGATTTCTTCATGGAATTCTATTTTTTCCCCGCACTTTTCCTCATATAGGTTTTCTAACATTTTTCTATCTATGTCCTTTGGTAAAAGTCCTTCTTTCATACATTTATCCACTGATGCACTTACAATACTATGAGCTAATCTAAAAGGTATTTTGTATTCTCTCACTAAAGTATCAGCAAGCTCTGTCACCACAGCAAAGCTTTTCTCTACCCTATCTTTTAATACTTCTTTATTGATTTCTAAAGTTGCCATTATGCTATATAATAAATCATATATATCCTTCATGGTATCTATAGCCTTCCAAATATAAGGTTGAGCATCATCCTCTGTATCTACAATATCTCCATAAGGAGTGTTATGAAGCATAGTTAATATAGTAGAACAATTTCCTATGACCGCTGAAAGTAATGCTCTCATGTGTTCAATAGATACAGGATTTCTCTTTTGAGGCATTATGGAGCTTATTTGAACATATCCTCTTGATACTTTTAAAATATTAAATTCTTGGGTAGCCCACAATAGTAAGTCAGATACAAATCTACCTAAGTTTATTGCAGCCAATTGTATTGAGGTAGCCACCTCTCCTAGGTAATCTCCTCCTCCTATACAGTCATAGGAGTTTTCAATTACATCATTAAATGCTAAAAGCTCACTCATTCTATCTCTATTTACATTAAACCCACTGGTAGTGATGGCCGCAGCACCTAAAGCACTCCTATTACATGTGTTAAAGGCACTTTTAAATCTTACTATGTCCCTATTGATAACCCATTGAATTCCCATGGTATAATGTCCTAAATAAGTTGGTTGAGCCTGTTGAGTATGGGTATGGGCTATCATTATAGTTTCTTTATGTTCCTCTGAAAATTCTATAATTACCTTTTGAACCTCGCATGCAGATTTATAAAGGGATAATAATCTATCTCTAATAACGAGTCTATATAAAGCAACTGCCATGTCATTTCTACTTCTAGCTATGTGAAGATTGCCACCTATATCTCCACTATTTTTTATAATATTGCTTTCCACTTCAAAGTATAAATCTTCAAATTCCCCAGTATATTGGCTGTTTCTGAATTTATCCTTATCCACTTCCAATATACCTTTCATAATGCTTTTGGCATCTTCTTTTTTAATTATTTCCTGCTCCTTTAACATTATTAAATGAGCTTTATTTACTAACATCATATAGTCCAATAAATTTTTCTTAGCTTCATTATATGCAGGCTCTAACTCTATCTTTGAATAGGATTTTACAGGAAATTTAGTTCCCTCAAGTTCTTCTACTTGCTCTCTAATTTGACTTAGATTTAAATATTTTTCTCCCATAAATTAAATCTCCTTCCTGTATTTAATCCATTGATCTATAAGGGTTTTTAAGTTCTTTTCCCCTTCTTCAATTATTAATTTTCCACTTTCACTAGATATTCTAGAAATCAAACCTGTATATCCATCCCATCCTTTTGGCGTTGATTCTACACACACATGAGGAATCTTCGAGTTTATCTTTATAGTGTGTAAATCTACATCCTCTTTAATAACTTCTACACTATCCTCATCTATAGCTTTTACTGCTGACATTTCATAAGGTCCACCATGCCCTTTTCCTATATCACCATTAAAGAGATTTTTTTCTTTTATAAATTCATCTGATACAAGCTGCCACCAGTTTACCATCAATAAACTTACATCTTCATACTTGCCTGTTATATATTCTCCGCTACTTCTAACTGTAGACATGTTACCATCATGGGCATTTAAAACTAAGATATTTTTTATGCCGTTTTTCACCAAAGATTCAAATATATCATTTAAGTAGCTTATCATAGTTTCTGGCTTTATGCTTATAGTTCCAGGATAGTTATAAGTTTTGCCAGGACATGTTGTATATGCAATAATGGGCATTAAAATGCACTCATACTCTTTTTCTATATATTTTGAAAAATGCTCTGCTAGTAAAGAGTCCGTTCCTTGTGGAGAATGTTCTCCATGATATTCCAAGCTACCTATTGGCAGCACAGTAAAAATACTTTTTGATATTTTCTCATTTATCTCTCTTCCTTTAATTTTCCTATAATCCAATTAAATCACCTTCCTTTATATAGCTGATACACTTTCTCCTTTAAGTCTTTCAGAAGTGAATAATACTATTACTAAAAGTACTATTTGTAAAACACCATAAGCACAAGCCGTACCAAATTCAAAGGAATACATTCTCTGAAATATTTCAACGGAAATCGGAGTAGTATTTACTGTATATAATAAAATTGAAGCTACGAATTCTCCAATTCCCTGCACAAAGCCTAATAGCATTCCAGCTGCCATGCCTGAAAAAACCATAGGTATTACCACCTTTATAAAGCTATAAAACCACCCTGCTCCTAAATTTCTAGCTGCTTCTTCTGCTGAACCATCCATTTGGGCAAAACTTGCTGATGTAGATCTATATACTAGTGGCAAATGTCTCACAAAATATGCAAGAGGTAAAATCCAATAGGTTCCTACAAGTATCTTTCCAAAACTAAAAAATGATGGTCTATTGAAAGCCGCTATTAAATTTATAGCTACAACAGTGCCAGGTAATGACCAAGGTATCATTATAATAGAATCTACAAAAGAATTTCCTCTAAATCTAAACCTACTGAGTAGATATGCTGCAATAAGACCAAATACAGCATTTCCTAAGGTAGCAATCAAACTCATAACTACACTATTTTTTATAGGTATCCATGTCTTTGCATTAGTAAATAGATCTTTATAGTGATCCAATGTATATTTAGGTGGTAGTATTTGAGTTGTCCATGTACCATCCTGTGAGAAGGATATTAATATGATTACTATTATTGGAAGCATTAAGAAGATAACTAAAATAAATGACGCTATTGCTGCCACATATTTTCCCCATTTATTCTTAACCTCCGTTCTATGAACTCCCACACCCTTATTTACATTTTTGTAGTTTCTTTTATTTTCATACCATCTCATAAGTATCAAGAACATAATAGACACTAAAGATAGTATGGTTGATTGAGTAGCGGCCATATCTAAGTTTCCATTTGTTCTAGATAAATATATTTGCATTGTCAATGTGTTATCTATACCGTAAATTAGAGGGGCAGTATAGGAAGCCATAGACATCATAAATACCAAAAGGGATGATGCCACTATAGATGGTGTTAGCATTGGTATAATCACTCTAGTAAATACAGTCCATTTACTTGCACCTAGATTATATGCTGCCTCCTCCATAGATGTATCGAAATTTCTTATAGCTGATGAAACAGGTAAGAAAAAATAGGTGTACATTGTAAAGGTGTGTACCATTATTACCCCAGCTATTCCATTTAGATAAAAAGGAACTTTATTAAGAGAAAATAGATGCTGTAAAAACCTAGGTATTATGCCACTTTCCCCATATAAAAAATCAAAGGATATTGTTCCTATTAAAGATGGTAGTGCCATAGGTAGTATTGCTATAATTGCCAAAATCCTTCTCCCAGGGAAACTAAACCTCTCCATAAGAAGAGCTAGTCCTATACCAACTATTCCGCAGGTCACTACACTAATTAATGATATATATACGCTATTTTTCAGCGATTGAATATAAGTAACATTTTCTACATTAAAGAACTCCTTATAGTTTGCAAAATTAATCTTTCCATCTACCATTACACTATTTAAAAAGGTTTTAAATAGTGGATAAACTACATATCCAAATAAAATAAACAATACTGGGATCAATGGTATATACACAAAGTAGGGCGAAGATTTTATGCTCTTTTTTTCACCTTGTATTTTTTTCATCATCTTTCACCCCTCCTTTAATTTACCTTTTCAATAAAGAATATATTATCCTTTGGAACATGTATTTTAATCTCTTCTCCCCTGTTGATTATTGAATGTCCAGTAGATATAAATATTATCTTCCATAAATCTTCTTCAAATTGAGCCATGTATTGTATATTCATACCTGTATATTCTGTCAGCTGCACTTTACCTGTAAGTACATTAAATCCATAATCCTTTTCTGTTGCATCTTTAATGCCTTCAGGTCTTACACAAAATTTCACCTTGTCTCCAACCTTTAGATTTAAATTTTCTCCTTTATTATGAAGGTTTCCTATTAATGAATTGTTACCACCAATTTTTATTTTTACATCTTTACCCTCTATCTCCGCTAGGGTACCTTCAATGATATTGTTTTCACCTATAAAAGAAGCTACAAATGAATTATTTGGTGTATTGTATATTTCTAGTGGTGTTGCAATTTGCTGTATTTCTCCATTTTTCATTATCATTATCCTATCTGATACCGCCATAGCTTCCCCTTGATCGTGGGTAACATATATTGTAGTTATCCCCATATCAAGTTGTAATTTTTTTATTTCCTTTCTCGTCTCCTCCCTTAACTTAGCATCCAAATTTGATAATGGCTCATCAAGTAAAAGTATTTCAGGTTCTATAACCAAAGCTCTTGCAAGAGCAACTCTTTGTTGTTGTCCTCCTGATAGCTCATTAATTTTCCTTTTGCCGAGTCCCGGTAGATTTACCTTCTCTAAAGCACTTTCAACTTTAAAATCTATTTCTTTTTTAGAAAACTTTCTTATCTTCAAACCGAAGGCTACATTTTCTGCCACGCTCATATGAGGAAATAATGCATAGTTTTGAAACACCATACCAATATTTCGCTTATTGGGATCTAAATAAGTTACATTTCTATCTCCAAAGTATATTTCACCTTGTGTAGGAAAGCTGAACCCTGCTATCATTCTTAAAGTAGTAGTTTTGCCACATCCACTTGGCCCTAAAAAAGTAAAAAATTCACCTGGCTGTATATCTATATTTACATTGTTTACCGCTACGAAATCTTTAAAAACTTTTTTAACATCTTTAAGTAAAACATTTTCCAAATCATTAACCTCCCTACTATATAGATTATGCGGTGATTAACACCGCATAATTTTTATTTTTTATTATATTGTCCTTTGATATTTGTATCCCAGTGTTTCATCCACTCTTGCTCTTTTTCAGCAATTACTTGCCAATCGATTGTCATTGGTTTTAAATCAACGCTCTTTAACCAAGATGGCAACTTGTCCTTTTCGATTCCAGTTTGAACTGGTATTTGATACATTTGTTCTGCTAATTCAAGCTTTATACTTTCTTCAAATAGGAACTCATAAAACTTCTTAGCACCTTCTTCATTTTTGCATCCCTTAACTATACCAACGGCATCTACAAGAATTGGAATTCCACTTTCAGGAATTAAATATCCAAATGGTTGATTATGCTGTTCTTTTTGAATCATTATATCTTGTAGGTTCCATAGTGATATTGTTCCTTCTTGTCTAGCAAGTTTTAAGTATAATGCTGTTGGATCTTGAGCATATAACTTAGTATTAGCATCTAATTTCTTTAACCATTCATATCCTTTAGCTGGATCTTTAGGGTCCTGTTTGTAAATTAAAGAACTATATATTGTTCTCATTGTTCCTGAAGGTAAAACCCCTCTTATTATTATCTTGTCTTTATATTTAGCATCTAATAAATCATCCCAATCCTTTGGTAAGTCTCCTTCTTTAAGAACTTCTGTGTTATACATTATAACTTCTGGCAATAATATTTCTCCGTACCATCTATCTTCTTTATCTTTATAAAGCTCTGGTATTTTATCAGAAAAGCTTGGCTTATATGGACTTAATAGCCCTTCTTTAGCAGCTAACTCAAAGGAAGCTTGTGTACCTCCCCACCAAAAGTCAGCTTGTGCATTTTCTTTTTCTCCTCTAACTCTTTCTAGTATCTGTTGTGCCCCCATTGTATTTACTTGAACTTCATATTCTGGATATTTTTCTCTAAATTTTGGTACTAAGTACTCTACAACATTCTTATCACGCGCAGTATAAACAACTAAATTTTGCTTTTCTTTTGGTTGTTTTGCTTCATCCTTGTTAACTGTATCTTTACTTCCACATCCTGCAAGAACAAATGCAGCAAGCAATGCTGTTGCAATTAGCTGTAATCCTTTTCTTTTTGAGAACTTTTTCATTTAATAATACACCCCCAAAATAATTTAATCGTTAACCCTCTCTGAATTTTCAGAATATTTTATTTGTTAATACGATTAACTAATTACATATTAAATATATCATTCTCAAAATTTAATGTCAATAATAGTTAGTAAAATAACAATTTGGTTATTATGACAATATATTCTCCAAACCTTCAATGTCTACTATTTTAATAATATTCTTATCAAACTCTATTAAGCCCTCATCTTGCATATTTATCATTTCTCTTGAAAGGGATGGGCGAGGAATTCCAAGATATTCAGCCATTTCTTTTCTTGATATCGGCAACTTTATTACTTTTGTCTTTTGAGTCTGATAAATATATAATAAGTAACTACATATTTTTTGTCTTATACTTTGATAAGAAAGGGTTTTAACTCTTCTATTTAGCATTAGTATTTTATTTGACAAAACTGCAATGAAATTATTTAATACTATATTATTGTGAGAAAACAATTTTAACATTTCATTTTTAGAAATCATCATTACAGCAGCCTTTTCTATACAAATAATAGTAGCTGGATATTTATGAACATTTGAAAAAACAATAGCCTCACCAAAGGTATTCCCCATTTCAAGTCTATCTATTGTAATAGTTTTACCTGAAGGAAATATCTTTTGTGGTTCTATTTTACCCTGTATAACAATTCCTAAAGAATTACAATCATCTTCTTCTATAGCTACTGTTTCTCCCTTATGATATTCTTCAATTTTATAGTTTATAAAACTCAACATATTTTTTATTTCATTTTCCTCTAATTCCCTAAATACGATGGAACTCTTAAGAGCTATGATAATCTTCTCTTCACTAATTTTCATATACGAACTCTCCTTAAGGTAACCTTTGTTACCGCTTTATATAATTGATTTTATTATAATAAACATATAAAATCAATGTACACTATTTTAGGAGGAATTGAAATGATAAGAAAGATTATTCATATAGAAGAAGAAAAATGTAACGGCTGTGGTCTATGTGTGAATGCTTGCCATGAAGGAGCAATAGAAATGGTAAATGGAAAAGCTAGACTGATTAGCGATGAATACTGTGACGGACTAGGTGATTGTTTACCAGAATGCCCTACAGGAGCTATACTAATGATAGAAAGAGATGCAGAAGAATATAACGAAGAACTAGTTTTAAAAAAGATTGAGGAGAAAAAGACTATTGAACAAAAAACTGCCGAAAAACCTCTACCTTGTGGATGTCCTGGACATGCAGCTAAATTAATCGAAAGAAAGCCAGTAGCTAAAGCTACTATGGCTAAAAAGGATGAGGTTTCTTTAATGGGTGAATCACAATTAAGACAGTGGCCTGTTCAATTGAATTTAATAAATACAAGAGCACCTTATTTAAAGGATGCTAATCTTTTAGTGGCTGCAGATTGTACTGCATATGCCTATGCTAATTTCCATAATGATTTTATAAAAGATCACATCACAGTTATAGGATGTCCTAAACTTGATGATAATAAATACTATGAAGAAAAATTAGCTGAAATCCTAAAACTTAACACCATCAAAAGCATCACTGTAGTTAGAATGGAAGTACCTTGCTGTGGTGGAATAGTAAACGCTGTTAAAAATGCAATGTTAAAATCAGGGGAAATAGTACCTTACAGGGAAGTAACTATTTCAACAGATGGAAATATAATTTAGTATAAAACCCCTATCCTCCCTTGGAAGTGATTTAAAATATAATCTCTTATAAGTAAAACCTCACAGGAAATCTCCTGTGAGGTTTTACTTTTCGGGGTTATATTTAATATATATTATTTAGGCAAAATAGTAAATCTTAATATAAATAGAGCGGCAAGTATATATACAACTGGATGAACTTCTTTAGCTCTTCCTGTAGTCACTTTTACTATTGGATAGAATATTATACCTGCTGCTATTCCATTTGCTATACTGTAAGTAAATGGCATTATAGCAATTGTAAAGAATGCTGGTAAGGCTTCTGTAAAGTCATCAAAGTTAATCTTTGTAACGGCACCCATCATCAACACTCCAACTATAACCAAAGCTGGGGCTGTAGCTTCTGCAGGAACTACTCCAACTAATCCTGTAAAGAACATAGCAAGTAAGAACATACATCCAGTTACTACTGATGTTAAACCAGTTCTACCACCTTCTGAAATTCCTGCTGTAGATTCAACAAAAGTTGTTACAGTGCTTGTACCAAGAAATGCACCGCAAGTAGTAGCAACAGCATCTGCCATTAAAGCTTTATCCATATTCTTCATCTTACCCTTTTCATCTAGCATATTGGCCTTTTGAGCTGTTCCTACTAATGTTCCGATTGTGTCAAACATATCAACTAAACTAAAAGATATTACAACCATGAATACATTTAATAATGCACTAGCTACTCCCACGCCACCAACGTTCAATAATCCTTTTAAATCTAACTGAAAAAATGTCGGTGCTAGTGATGGTGGTGCACTAATTAATTGGCTCATAGGCACTAATTTAGTCACACCTAATGGCACACCTACTACTGTAGTCAATAAAATACCTAATAGTATAGAACCTTTAACTCCCCTAGCCATTAATATCGCAGTAACTGCTATACCTATTAATGTTAATACTGTACCAGGGTTTGTAAAATCTCCAAAAGCCACTAAAGTAGCTGGGTCTGAAACAATTATGTTACCACTTTTTAAACCTATTAAAGCTATAAATAATCCTATACCTCCAGATATAGCCAATTTTAAGTTTTGAGGTATAGCATCTACTATTTTTTCTCTAATTGAAGTTAATGTCATTAATATAAATAATATTCCTGAAATGAATACTGCTGCTAAAGCTTGTTGCCAAGTATACCCTAAAGTTAAACAAACTGAAAAAGTAAAGAATGCATTCAATCCCATTCCTGGCGCTTGTGCAAAAGGAACATTTGCATATAATCCCATTATAAACGTACCAATTGCCGCTGAAATACAAGTAGCTGCAAATACTGACGCTACCACTGGGTCATTTAGCGCGTTTATTCCCGCATTAACGGCATCCGCTCCTAGAAGTCCTTTCGCATTCATACCAGCTTGCATTAAAATTCCTGGATTAACGAAAATAATATAAGCCATAGTAATAAAAGTAGTAATACCTGCTATTATTTCTGTTTTCACATTTGTATTATTTTCTGATAGTTTGAAATATGAGTCTAAAAAAGAAGTTTTTACTGGTGAACTACTTTTGTCTTTTATTTTCTGCTGCATTTTGTTACCTCCTAAATAATAAATACGAACATTATCATTATAATTACATATGAATGTTACCATGCCCCTCGAAAAAAGTCAATATATTATATGCAATTTTTATATTATTATTCGTATATAAGGAGATAGTATTGTCACTACAGTTATCATCGTTCGTGTATTATAGAAAAGAAAAATAGCATTTACTGCTAGAAATATCTTTAGTAAATGCTATTTAAAAAAAACTAAATTAATTAGAACCTGCTACTTTTTTCAATTCCACGTACTCTTCATTTTCTTCATTGCTAGAGAGTTTATCGAAATATTTCTTTGTTTCACTAACTACTACTCCACTTAATCCTATAAGAGCTATAAGATTAGGAATTGCCATTAAACCATTAACTATATCAGCTATAATCCATATTAAATCTAATTTTAATATAGATAATCCTCCTATAGCAACAATAGAAATAAATATATATCTATAAGGTTTTATACCTTTTACCCCAAATAAATACTCTGTACATCTTTCACCATAGTAATTCCAGCCTAATATTGTTGTAAAAGCAAAGAACATTAATCCTATTGTGATTATAAATTTTCCAACATAGGGTATGGATATTCCATTTACAAAAGCCAAATTAGTCATAGCCGCTCCTGCTAAATCTGTTTTCCACGCACCAGTTAATACTAATGTTAGACCTGTCATAGTACAGATTACTATAGTATCAACAAATGTACCTGTCATAGATATAAGTCCTTGTCTTACGCAGGATTTAGTTTTTGCTGCTGCCGCCGCAATAGGTGCACTTCCTAGTCCAGACTCATTTGAAAATACCCCTCTTGCTATACCATTTTGTATGGCATTTTTCACTGTTGCACCTAAGAATCCCCCAATAGCAGCTGCAGGAGTAAAAGCGCTGACAATTATTAATTTTATAGCCTCTGGCAAAACTTTAACGTTTAATCCTAATATAGTTAATGATGCTACTATATATAAAACTGCCATGAAAGGAACTATTTTTTCTGCAACCTTAGCAATATTCTTTATACCACCTAGTGTTACCATAGCAACTAATATTGTAATTATAATTCCTGTTAAAATTACTGGAACTCCATAAGAATCCTTTAATGAATCAGAAATAGCATTTATTTGAGCAAAAGTACCTATACCAAAGAAAGCTACTCCAATTCCAAATATAGCAAACATTTTTGCCAAAAATTTATTTCCTAGCCCTCTTTCTATATAATACATAGGACCTCCGGCCATTTGTCCATTTTTATCAGTCACTCTATATTTAACTGCTAATAACCCTTCCGCATATTTAGTAGCCATACCAAAAAATGCTGCTATCCACATCCAAAATATAGCACCTGGTCCGCCAGCCTTTACCGCAGTTGCAACACCTACTATATTTCCTGTACCTATTGTGGCAGCTAGTGCCGTACACAAAGCTTGGAAACTTGTAACATCACCTTCGCCTTGACTATCATCATCTTCTTTAGAAAACATGTACTTAAATGCTAAAGGAAGTTTTGTGATTTGAATACATTTCAAACGAAGCGTAAGATATACACCTGTACCTACTAATAGAATTAGTAAAGGTGCTCCCCATACTATTGAATCGATTTTGTTAAAGATTTGAATTAAATTTTCCATTTTCCATCCTCCCAATATTTTGATTATTGAGGACAGTGGATGAACAGAAGCATCGCAAATAAATAGAGGTACTTCAAAAAAATAGAAGACCTCTGGATAACTATCTATTCTCTGTCCTTTTACCTGAGAGTTTCATTGGATTTCTCCAATTTGCTCCTTCGGTGCTCTTAAAAGAGTCTCTCCAGAGTTTCGTCCGATAACAGTCCTCACCCTAACTGGGATACCTGAAAGATTTGCATCTTCGGTGGGCTTTCGCCACTCTCCTGCTACCATCATCCGAACCATATTAATTTTTAAATTGAAATTCTATATATAATTATACAACTTTATAAGAAATTATTCAATAGCCAATTATACTATTTTTTTAAGCTTTTTTATTAAAGGTAGCGCTATCAATATTCCTACAACAGCTTGCACAATATAGCCAGGTATTTCTACTAATCCAATTATAAAGCTTTCTTTAATAGTGGCTGTTGGCACAAAGAAATACTTTGTCAACACAACATTTGCTAAATAATATCCCACTATCATCCAAACTCCCGCCATTATAAATGCAATTAAATTATTCTTAAAGTTTTCCCCATTGTATTCCCCTCTATAAGCTATGGATGCTGCTATATACGCCATAACCGCTTTAATTATTAGTGTGGATGGCGCCCAAATTGCATACCCAGATAATACATCAGCTAAAACCATTCCTGTAGCTCCTATAAAAGCTCCTTTTTTCTTGCCAAATAATATAGCAGCTAAAAATATCATACTATCCCCCGCATGAGTATACCCAACTTTACTTGGTATTTTCACGAACATTGTAAGTAAGCAAGTTAATGCTATCATTAAGGCAATTTGAACCATCTCATAAGTCTTTGTTTTTGTTGTTACTCCATTTTGCATAGCAGTTCCCCCTTTATTTACCCAAGTTTATTTTAATAACTTTATTTATGTAACTCTATTTACTATTATATGGATTAAAGCCATTTTATCAAATGTATGGATACACTTTTAGCAATTGAGAATTGATAGTTGATAATTGAGAATTAGCAACATATAACTTAAATAAAAAGAACTTTTCCAGTATTTGTTATATAATATATGTATAGCTAAGATTTAAAGGAGAGAATTTCATGAGTAATCTATTTGATCTAACAGGGAAAGTTGCAATTGTTACTGGCGCTTCAAGCGGCATAGGTGTTCAAATTGCTAAAGCGTTTGCTAGACAAGGAGCTGATGTGGCAATACTTGCAAGAAGATATGAAAAATTAAAAGAAGTGACTACAGAAATAGAAGCCCTTGGCAGGAAAGCCCTTCCTATAAAATGTGACGTTACAATAGAAAAGCAAGTCATTAATGCTGTAAATACTGTTTTAAATACCTTTGGGAAAATAGATATATTAATGAACAATGCTGGAGTAGATTCCGTAGGTTCTGTTGATTCAATTGAAGAAGCTGAATGGGATAGAGTTATGGATACAAATTTAAAAGGTGTATTTTTAATGTCAAAACACGTTGTAAAACATATGAAGAAAAGAAATTATGGAAAAATTATAAATACCAGTTCCGTTTGTGCCATTATTGGAGGCAAATATGAACCTCTTCATGCTTATAATGCTTCAAAAGGTGCTGTAATAAGCTTAACTAAGGGTATGGCAGCTTCATTAGCTCGATACGGAATAACTGTAAATGGAATTGGACCTAGTCTTTTTGAAACAGAAATGACTTCCCCAGAGCTTTTTGAAGAAAGTAGTTTAAAGATCTACAATGAAATTTGTCCTGCTGGAAGACCTGGTAATGCTGGTGAATTAGACGGTGCTGTTATTTATTTTGCCTCTGACGCCTCCAGCTATACTACTGGCCAAACATTGTTTATTGATGGTGGCTTCACATCTATTTAAGTGAAAAAGTATCATTTTAAGTGAAAAGTATGATTAAATAATTTTTAGCTTCAGATGGAGTTTGCTTGTAAAGACATTTACTCCCGCTGAAGCTTTAAAATTTTATCTTTTATGGTAATTTTATATATCCATATTTTTAGAACTTTCCTTATTAACTCTCCACTTAAATATAAATTCATCAGAATCTTTTTTTAATAAATTTTCAAGTTCTTCTGAATGCCCCACGAAGGATGCTTTGCAATTGTTAGAAATATATTCAATAACTTCATCAATTATTTTCTCACCTTTAAATAAATCAACCTTATACTCATTTTTATCTGAAAAAACACATACTAAGCCATTTGTCTTACCAGCTGGAATAATACCATATACTTTTTTCTTTATAGTTTGCTTATACACCCACATTAACTCTTTAAGAGGGAGTGCGAATGTAATTTGCTGAGTTTCTACAACTATATAGTTTTTAGTTATAGTAATAGGTCCATTTTTATATACATTGTCTGAATTAAGTTCTCCATCAATCTTCTGACAGGCAACTTCAAGATTTCCATTAGAAAAATTCTTAAGACTCTTTAATGCTACAGTATTTTTCCTCATATAAACCATATACATAATTAAAATATAAATTATGAAGCAAGCCGCAATCATGAAAAAGAATGAAGCTGAATTCATTGGACTTTCGTATTGTAAATATTGAAAATATGACGCTAATGGAAGCCCATCTGAAAGAGAGTTATTATCTATAATAGCTTCTTGTATAGTTTCTAGTTCGCTATCTTCAAATTCAATTAATGTTCCTTTTAATATAAAAGGTCCCTTCTCTTGTTCTACAAACTTTTCATATTGCTTATTTGGAACGGCTATTGTTAATACATAAGGATCTAACTTCATAGCTACAAATCTTGATTTTACATCCTCTGATATTTTTACTCCTAATTTACTTGTGCTTTCTGTTATTACAATATTTAAATCATAAAGCTCATCTGATGAAACTTGTATATAGCTATCATTATTAAGAGCTTCATAATACTCCTCCAAATTTTTGACCACCGTAGGATTGTTTGTGTTCTCATAATATGTATATATACCAATGCCTATGGCTAGTAAAGCGGCTACTGCACAAAGTGCTAGTGCCATAATTCTATAAGTCCATCTTTTTTTATAGGCCTTCATAAAGCTCGCCTTTTTCATTTAAAAATCCTCCTCTTTGCACATCTCTTTCGTCAACAGTTTCTATTATATGAATTTTTTACAAGTTTGTCCATATTTTAAATGTAAAATTAAATTTTATATTAATTTAAATTAACTTAGTAATTTTATAGAAATCTTTCATCCCTATTTCTTAAATTTTAACTCTAAAGTAAATTGTGGTAAAATTAAATCAATACTTATAAAAGGGGTGTTTTATATATGAAATATAACGAAGAGACGATAAAATATTATTTAAATAATATCTTAACCACACCAAGCCCTAGTGGATGTACTGAAAAAGTAATAGATTACATAAAAAAAGAGCTAGACATTATTGGAGTGCCTTATAGTCTAACTAACAAAGGTTGTCTTTTAATTACTATTCAAGGAAAAAACAATGAATATGGAAAGGTTTTTTCTGCTCATATAGATACTTTAGGTGCTATGGTAAAGAGTATAAAATCTAATGGCTCTCTATCCTTAAGTCCCCTTGGTGGATACATGATGAATTCCGTGGAGGGAGAAAATTGTATAGTAGAAACATTAGAGGGAAAACAATATACTGGAACAATTCAAAGCATTAAACCTTCTGTTCATATAAGTGATGATGCTCGTGAGCTTAAAAGAATTCCAGAAAACATGGAAATTATATTAGATGAAAAGGTGTTTTCTAAAGAAGATACTAAAAAATTAGGTATAGAAGTGGGAGACTTTATATTTTTCGATACAAGAACTACCTTTACCCCTAATGGTTTTGTTAAAAGTAGACATCTAGATGATAAAGCAAGTGCTGCCATATTATTATATGCAATAAAACACTTGGTTGAAAATAAAATAGAACTTCCATATACAACAAGCTTTTTTATAACAAACTATGAAGAGGTTGGCCATGGTGCCTCTGCTGCTATTCCTGACAACACTAAAGAGTTCATAGCTGTAGATATGGGAGCTCCAGGGTTAGATCAAAATTCCTCTGAATATGCAGTGTGCATTTGTGCAAAGGACTCCTCTGGTCCTTATGACTTAGAGCTTCGCAAAAAACTTATGAGCCTATGCAAGGATAATAATATCCCATACAAAGTGGATATATACCCTCACTACGGTTCAGATGCCTCTGCTGCTCTTAGAGCTGGATGGGATATTAAAACTGGGCTCATCGGCACAGGGGTTTTCGCTTCCCATGGATATGAAAGAACTCATATGGAAGGAATTTTAGCAACTTTAGATTTAATTATTAAGTACTGTGAACTTCAATAGTTTTATTTTAATAAATATAGCAATTGCAATTTTAAGTTAAGAATAAATTTTTTAATTTATTCTTAACTATTTATTCTTGCCCTTTGGATGCATTTCAACCTTATCCTTCTCGAAAATACAATCAAAATATATCATTTTTTTATATTCATCTAGAGGTTTTCCTGATTCATAAGATATGTTAGGTATAAGTTTCTCTAATTCAATTCTATCTATTTTATCTTCTAAATAATTTATAATAGCTTCTACCATCTCACTTCCCTTTTTAACCCCCTCTTTATAAAGTTCTTCAGCACCCTTGTTACTCTTTTCTTCTAAATTACAAGGATGATTCCACTGAATATGTTTTTTATTTAAGTAATCATATTCATGTATAATTTTCTCAGGATTTAGGGTTATTTTAGACTTGTTTTTTTTATTAATAATTATCTCTAATAATGAGAGCAATATATTTTTCCCTAAATTTGTATCCATTAAAAATTTAAAACCACTTTTCATATCCTTGTAACAATACTGTAGTAAGTAATTTTTTATTCTCAAATTATAAATTTCATATAGGGCGGAAGAGTAAGTTTCCTCAAGAACTCTAGGAACTTTTTTTCCTATATCTATTTCATTATGTATGTTTCCTTTACTTTCATTTTTCCCTCTAATATCTTCTAATTCCAACATACCAATTATGTTCTCTAATTCTCTGTGATAAAAATCGTACTTTTTTGTATCTTCCATATCTGGATGGTATATCCCCCCGAAGTAATATATAAAGGGGTGCATAGTGGCATCCAAGGCATAGTGAGTTACAAATCCCAATGTATAAGATAGTAAACACTCAAAATCTTCTTTTGTTTTAGTTTCTTTTATCTTATCTATGAAGTACATTATAAACTCTCTAGTTTTATCTGTATGTATTCTCTGTCCTAGCTTTTCCACTCTCTTATGCTTGCTAGGTATAAATATGCAGTAATACAAAAATATATCCGGCCCTTGAGCCCCATATTGGTATATTTTATTATTTTCTTCAATTATATTTTTATATTTTACATCTTTTATATTATTAGAAATTTCATCGGCTCCTAATACATGTGTCCATGCTCCTGGCATAATATCTCCCCTTCAAAGTTTAACATTTTAATCCTAGGGTTCTCATTTGGGAAATTTATTATTCACCAAAATTCTACCTAATAATGAACACCCTTATCTTAAGCTAATGGTTAGCACAGATAAAAAAATCCCAAAAGCAGAACTAGTCTACTTTTGGGGAAAGGCTTATGGACATCAAGCTTTTTTAGTTTCATTAATTGATTTATCTTTACTTATTTTCATTAAGAATAAGCCAAATATTATTATTGTTGCAATCACTGCAACTATATTGCCTATAGGTATATTACCTATAGAAGAAGTGATACCAAATCCCTCTGGTGCAACTATAATATAAGATATACTTACTACGGTCATGAAAGCTGCTGGAATTGATGCCAGAAAATGAGGTTTCCCAATGTGATTAAGATACACTGCGGAAGCCCATAAAACAACTGTAGCTAATGATTGATTTGACCATGCAAAGTATCTCCAAATTATAGTGAAATTAACTTTACTTAATATAAATCCAATTACAAATAATGGTATGCTTATAATCAATCTATTTTTTATCTTGTCTTGTTTATAATTTATAGAATCTGCTATAGTAAGTCTTGCGCTTCTAAAGGCAGTATCTCCTGAAGTTACAGGGCAAGCTACTACTCCTAGTATTGCCAATGCTCCCCCTACTTTTCCTAGTAAAGAATTACATATTATGCTTACCACCCAAGCTGTATTACTCTTGTTTGCAACCATAGCTTCATTTAGCTTTGCTACTCCGTCTGTTCCTCCTGCCCCCCCAAAGAAACTCATTGCAGCCGCTGCCCATATTAAAGCAACTATGCCTTCTGCAATCATAGAACCATAAAATATTGATCTACCCTGCTTTTCACTAGTTATACATCTAGCCATTAATGGTGACTGAGTTGAATGGAATCCTGATATCGCACCACAAGCTATGGTAACGAAAAGTACAGGAAATAGTGGTGTAGTAGCTCCATTAACATGCATGTTTCTTAAGTTAGCTGGTGTTATTTCTGGTATAGGATATCCTTTTATAATAAGCATTCCTCCAACACCTAGAGCCATTATTAGTAGGCATACACCAAATAGCGGATATATCTTACCTATTAATTTATCTATAGGAAGTAAAGTAGCTAATATATAATATGCAAAGATTACATAAAGCCAAAATGTAATATTTAAATTTTCAGGTGTTAAACCTGCAAGTAATCCTGCTGGTCCAGTTACAAAAACAACACCAACTAGTATTAATAAAACAACTGAGAAAACTCTCATAAACTGTCTAAATCCATTTCCTAAGTATTTCCCAACAATTTCTGGTATACTAGCACCATCATGTCTTACAGATAACATTCCAGAGAAATAATCATGAACTCCTCCAGCGAATATGGATCCAAATACTATCCATAAAAATGCTGCTGGGCCAAACATAGCTCCAAGTATGGCTCCAAAAATAGGCCCAAGCCCTGCTATGTTCAAAAATTGGATTAAAAATATTTTCCATCCTGGTAGTGGTACAAAGTCAACTCCGTCCTCTAATCTTATTGCCGGAGTTTTTATGCTTTCATCTGCCCCAAAGATTTTTTCAACAATTTTTCCATAAATAAGATAACCTAAAACAAGGGCAACGATAGAAATTATAAATGATACCATAAAATCATCCTCCCTAAATTTTATTAAATAAAACTTTTTGATATATTGATTATAGAAAATTATACCAAAACACTCCTTGTTATTATACGAATTCTCTGTGAATAGCTATATTTTTAGGGTGAATAACCTATTTATACCATTAAATGTTATTTATATTAATCCAATTTTATGTAATAATGTTAATTGAATCAAATTTAAGAGGTGTATCATATGTTATATATTCAACTATTACAAAATATGTCTTTAATTGCTCTGTCTTCTTATATATTTAACCAAATTGCTTTAAGTAAAAAGCTTTTAATAAAAGATTCTAAATGGAATAAAATTATAATTATTATTTTTTTTAGTATATTATCAATTTTAGGCACTTACACAGGTATAGATGTTAATCCAAAAATAAATCCCCCAAGTCTAAACTTTGCTTCAAAGTATCCATATGCATTAGCAAATACCAGACCTATAGGTGCCATTACTGCTGGATATATAGGTGGTCCTTTAGTTGGAGTAATTGTAGGAAGTATTGCGGGACTTCAAAGATATTATATTGGTGGCTTTACTGCTCTTGCCTGTGGTGTGTCTACTATAGTAGAA
Organism: uncultured Clostridium sp.; assembly: GCF_963515715.1. Classification (GTDB taxonomy): domain Bacteria; phylum Bacillota; class Clostridia; order Clostridiales; family Clostridiaceae; genus Clostridium_AW. The sequence goes on along the minus strand of NZ_CAUPZS010000019.1, from coordinate 12,148 downwards.
GGTTTGTGTGGTGGCATAGCCCATAAATTATCTAAGAAAAAAGACCTAGATCCTAAACTAGGTTTTATTGTTGGAGTTATAGCTGAAATTTTACAAATGATTATAATTTTAATTTTATCTAGACCCTTTAAAGAAGCCTTAGAATTAGAAAAAATAATTGCCTTACCAATGATTTTAATCAATTCTATTGGTGTAGTAATCTTTATTAATATAACCAACAATGCTTTAGAACAATACAATAGGATAAGCGCCTATCAATCAGAAAAGGCCCTTCTTATTGCTGAAAAGACCTTAAATTATTTAAAAAAGGGTTTTAATAAGGAGACTTCAGAAAAAGTTTGTAAAATAATTTATGATAGTAGTAATTACAACGGGGTTTTTATTGCAAATTCCTATGAGATATTAAGTTATCATGGAGGAGATTTAAATTTGGACATGCTAAATTCTTTACTAAAAGACTATTATAAAGCTCCTGATTATAAACCTCTTCCTTTAAAAGAAGAGGGCATTGAAAAAACTCTATTCTTCATACCAATTTTTCATCAGGAAAAGCTAGAAGTTACAATAGGCCTATATTTAAAATCTGAAAAATATATTGATGAATACTTTATGCAATTCACAAAACAACTAGGACGATTATTATCCACACAATTAAATATTTACAAATTGAATAAAGCTGTTGAAGAGGCCTATCGAGCTGAATATAAAGCCCTAAGAGCTCAAATTCATCCTCACTTTTTATTTAATGCGCTAAACACCATATCTTCTTTTTGTAGAACTAACCCTAGTAAAGCTAGAGAATTAATACTTGATCTATCAAATTACTTTAGAAGTACTTTAAAGAGGGATGAGGAGTTTTTAACATTAAAAGAAGAAGTTGAATTTTTAAATTCCTACCTCTCTATAGAAAATGCACGTTTTGGAGATAGGCTAAAGGTGAATATAGATATACCTTCTAATTTTTCAGATTATAAAATACCCGCTTTCATACTCCAACCTCTCATAGAAAATTCTATTAAACATGGAATTTTGCCCAAACCCTCTGGTGGTAATATAGATGTTAAAGTAATATGTAGAGATGAAAAGCTGTGCTTTTTAATAAAAGATGATGGAGTAGGCATTGAAGAAAATGTCTTAAAAAATATTTTTAATAATTCTAGAATAGGATTATATAATGTAAATGAAAGACTTAAACTCTTATATGGAGAAAATTATCATATTAATGTAAAGAGTGCTGTAGGGGAAGGAACAGAGGTAAGCTTTGTAGTTCCCAAGGAGGTGAGATTGAATTGACCATGAATTGTATAATAGTTGAGGATGAAATACCTGCAGCTGACGAGCTGACGCATATATTAAGAGATTTTGATTTTATTCATGTAATAGAAGTGGCTCATGATGGTGAAAAAGGACTTGAATTAATAAAATCTAAAAATCCTGATGTGGTATTTTTAGATATAAATATACCACTTAAAAATGGTATGGACTTAGCAAAAGAAATCAAAAATTTTAATAACAATATAGAAATAGTATTCGTTACTGCCTATGAAAAATATGCTTTAAATGCTTTTGAGGTAGCCGCATTGGATTATATTTTAAAACCTTACGATGACAAAAGAATACTATCCTCAGTAAATAGGTTACATAAATCCTTTATTAATAAAAGTATAAATGAACAAATACCTGCTGTGGTAGATGAGGTTATAAAAAGAATTGACATAAAAACCCCTCAAACAAATGAAAAAATCCCTTGCGAAAAATGTGGTAAAATAGTTTTATTGAATATTGATGATATTTATTTTTGTTACGCTGAAAATGAAAAAGTATATATTAAAGCAAAAAATACTATCTATTTAACTAGCTATACTATGAATAAATTACAGAGAAAAACAAACCTTTTCAGAGCTCACAGAAGTTATCTGGTTAATTTAAATAATGTAAAGGAATTATATTCTTGGTTTAATGGCACTTATAAATTAGTCATGGAGGACAATGAAAATTCCGTAATCCCTATAAGTAGGAAAAATGTAAAATCTCTCAAAGAAATACTAGACATATAAAAACCCCGATTTCTCGGGGTTTTATATTATCTCTTTACATAACTTGTGTGAAGTAATTCATGGGCTTTCTCGCCATAAGGCTTTCCAAGGTAGTCATCGTATAATTGTTGTATAAATGGATTATCATGGGATTTTCTTAAAACTTTATCTGCATCTTCTTTGTATAAAGCTTCCATTCTTTTTTCAATTATATTATTATCTTCGTGTAGATAAGGCTGACCACCGCCGTCTATACATCCTCCTGGACATGCCATAATTTCTATCATATGATAAGAAACTTTTTTATCCCTTATATCTTCTAATAATTTACGTGCATTTCCAAGACCACTTGCTACAGCAACCTTTACATCCATATCATTTATTTTTACACTTGCTTCTTTTATTCCCTTTAGTCCACGCACTTGAGTAAAGTTAACGTCTTTTAATTCTTCTTTTGTTATCCACTCATAGGCAGTACGTAATGCAGCTTCCGAAACTCCACCAGTTACACCAAATATAGTTCCAGCACCTGTTGATTCTCCTAATGGATTATCAAATCCCTCATCATCTAAAGTTGTAAAATGAATTCCTGCTTCTTTTATCATTTTAGCTAATTCTCTCGTACTTATTACTATATCAACATCTGGAACTCCATCATTACTCATTTCAGGTCTTGCTGCTTCATATTTTTTAGCAAGGCAAGGCATTACTGAAACAACAACAAGGTTTTTAGGATCTACTCCCATCTTTTCGGCTAAATAAGTTTTAGCTATGGCACCAAACATCTGTTGCGGTGATTTACAGGTTGATGGTATATCTAAAAGGTCATTAAATTGATGTTCAAAGAACTTAACCCATCCTGGACAACAGCTTGTAAGTATAGGTAATTTTCCACCATGTTCAAGTCTGTGTAATAACTCACTTGCTTCTTCAATTATGGTTAAGTCTGCTGCAAAATCTGTATCAAAAACCCTTTGAAATCCTAAGGCACGAAGAGCTGCAACCATTTTACCTGTAACAACAGTTCCAGGTTCTAATCCAAATTCTTCTCCAAGGGCTGCTCTTATAGCAGGAGCCGTCTGAACAATAACTATTTTGTCATCATCATTTAAAGCATCCCAAACTTTAGAAACATTATTAACTTCAGTCAACGCTCCAGTTGGACATACTGCCACACATTGTCCACAGAAAGTACAGTTAGTTTCTAGCATTGGGTCAGCGAAAGCAGGAGCTATTACTGTTTCAAATCCTCTTCCTACAGCGGATAATACTCCAACGGTTTGAACCTCGTTACACATAGTTACACATCTTCTACAAAGAATACATTTATCCAAGTCTCTAACAATAGAATAGGATGAACTATCTTTAGGGAACTTTGACATTTCCCCATTATATTTTATAGCCTTTATACCTAAGTCAGCAGCAAGGCTTTGAAGATCACACTCTGTATTTTTTTCACATAGTAAACACTCTTGTGGATGATCTGATAATAACAGCTCCACCATCATTCTACGAGCCTTAATTGCCTTTATAGAGTTTGTCTTAACCTCCATATGATCCATTACAGGAGTACAACATGCTGGAGCAAGATTCTTTCTTCCTTCAACTTCTACAACACAAACTCTACATGAACCTGGCTTGTTTTCAGTTTTTCTATCATGAAGTTTTAAATGACAAAGAGTAGGTATATTTATATTTAATTCTTTAGCAGCATCTAATATAGTTGAACCTTCCTCTACTTGGATTGTTTTATTATTTATTGTAAGATTTACTAAACTCAAAGTGTACACCTCTTTCTAAATATATTATTTTTTAATTATGGCTCCTACAGGACAAGCAGTGTAACAGCTTCCACATTTTATACATTTATCTTGTAGGATAAAATGTTTTTCTTTTACCTTTCCAGTAATGCAGGAAACAGGACATACTCTAGCACACTTTGTACAACCTATACATTTGTCTAAAATCTCATATCTTAATAATCCATTACATACACCTGCTGGGCAGCGTTTTTCTTTAACATGAGCAATATATTCATCCCTGAAATATTTCATGGTGCTCAAAATAGGGTTTGGTGCAGTTTGTCCAAGACCACATAGAGAAGTTTCTTTTATTAATTCAGCTAATTCCTCAAGCTTAACTAAGTCCTCTTCTGTACCATTACCTTCTGTTATTCTTGTTAAAATTTCTAGTAAACGCTTGTTACCAATTCTACATGGAGTACATTTACCACAGGACTCATCTACAGTAAATTCAAGGTAGAATTTTGCTATGTCAACCATACAGTTATCTTCATCCATAACAATCATACCACCAGAACCCATCATTGATCCTATAGCATTTAATGATTCATAATCTATCTTTGTATCTAAATATTCAGTTGGAATACAACCTCCTGATGGTCCACCAGTTTGAACAGCCTTGAACTTACGGCCATTCTTTATTCCCCCACCGATATCATAAATTATTTCTCTTAAATTCGTCCCCATAGGAACTTCCACAAGACCAACATTGTTAACTTTTCCCGCAAGAGCAAATACCTTTGTTCCTCTTGAAGTTTCTGTTCCTATAGATTTAAACCAATCGGCACCTTTATTTATAATGGCAGGAACCATAGCTAAAGTTTCAACGTTATTTACGGAAGTTGGCTTATTCCATAATCCACTTTCTGCTGGAAATGGCGGTTTATTTGTAGGCTCTCCACGCTCACCTTCTATTGAGTGGATTAGAGCAGTTTCCTCACCACATACAAAAGCTCCAGCACCGTATTTAATGTGGATATCAAAATTAAAGCCTGTCCCTAATATATCTTCACCAAGCAATCCATATTCATGCGCTTCTTCTATAGCCTTATAAAGTCTATCTATGGCTAAAGGATATTCAGCTCTAATATAAATATTTCCTTCATCCGCTCCGATTGCATATCCTGCAATTGCCATAGCTTCTAAAACACTATGTGGATCTCCTTCAAGTATGGAACGATCCATGAAAGCACCTGGATCTCCTTCATCTGCATTACAAATTATATATTTTTTATCACTTTCATATTGTTTAGCAAATGCCCATTTTTTTCCTGTAGGGAATCCACCGCCTCCTCTACCTCTGAGGCCTGATTCACTAATTAAGTTAATAACTTCCTCTGGAGTTAATCCAGCTAGGCATTTTCCTAAAGCCATATATGCATCTTCAGCTATAGCTTCTTTAAGATCCTCTGGGTTTATTAAACCGCAGTTTCTCAATGCTATTCTTTCTTGCTTTTTATAAAAGCCCATTTCATCTTGTCTTTTAACTCTCATTTGAAGAGTTGGTTCTATATATAAAAGTCTTTCGACTATCTTTCCCTCTAATAAATGACTTTCCACTATTTCATCTACGTCGTCTGTCTTTACCCTTACATAGAAGGCATTGTCAGGACAAACATTGATAATTGGACCTTGTTCACAAAAACCAAAACACCCAGTAATTAGTACTTCTACTTCATCTTTTAATCCAACTTCCTCTACTTTTGCCTTTAATTTATTTACGATTTCATAACTTTCAGCAGATTTACATCCGGTACCACCGCAAACTAACAATTGACGTTTACATCTTTTATTTTCTGCTGCTAATTCTGCTTCATGAGATACTTCTCTTAATGTAACAAGTTTTTTTAATTCTTTATTCAGAGCCTTAAGTTCTTCAAAGGATTTAATCTTAACCAATGGTTACTCCCCCTTATTCCTTATAATCTTCTAATAATTTTCCTACTTGATCTTTGGTTACATGTCCATATACTTTATCATTTATTGTTACTACAGGAGCAAGTCCACATGCACCTACACATCTTAAAGCATCTAAAGTAAACATTCCATCTTTTGTAGTTTCTCCAGTTTTTAAATTGAGCTTATTTTCAAATTCATGTAAAACATCTCCTGCTCCCCTAACGAAACAAGCTGTCCCCATACATACACTAACTACATACTTACCCTTTGGTTCTGTATTGAAATAGGAATAAAATGTAACAACCCCATAAACCTTAGAAACAGGTACATCTAACTTTTCAGCGATAAAATTTTGAACTTCTCTTGGAAGATATCCAAAAATCTTTTGAGCTCTGTGTAATACAGTTATTAAAGCATCTTCCTTATTCTTTAAACCATCGATAAAACTATTTAACTCATTTATTTTTGCGTTCCAAACTTCATTCTTGCAGCACACTAAAAAAGACCTCCTTCAATATTGTTATAAAATTAACTAATTATAGTACAACAGAGAACCTAAAACCATTATAACAGAAATCACACCCTAAAATAAATATATATTTTAAAAACTTTTTAAATTTTAAAAATATATTGTATAATAAGATTTTTTCTTATATTATATCTTATAATTGCTTATTATAGTAATATAATATAATTGGTCCTATTACTATAATTTATGAATTTACACAAAGGAGATGATTCTTTTGAATCCAATAGCATTCACTATATTTGGACTGCCCATTATGTGGTATGGTATTTTAATTTCACTTGGTATGCTATTAGCATTATTGCTAAGTAGCTATACATGTAAGATGAAAAATTTAAACTTTGATATTTTATTTGATACTTTTCTTATATCCTTCCCTATGGCAATTATAGGGGCAAGGTTATACTATGTCATATTTAGTTTTGAAGATTATGCAGATAATCTTTGGAGTATTTTTAACACTCGAGGGGGAGGATTAGCTATACATGGGGGGTTAATCTTCGGACTCACTACTGCATTCTTTTATCTAAGAAAAAAGAAACAGAACTTTCTTGAATATGCAGACGTATCTGTTCCTGGAATTATATTAGCCCAGGCCATTGGAAGATGGGGAAATTTTTTTAATAAAGAAGCTCACGGGGGAGAAGTTACATTAGAATTTATAAGTAAATTTCCTGAGTTCATTCAAAGAGGTATGTATATAAAGGGAACTTACTATCACCCTACCTTCTTATATGAATCAATTTGGAATGTATTAGTCTGTGTTACTCTAATAATTTTATTGAAAAGAAGTAAACAACCAGGCACAGTTCTGTTTGCATATATAGGACTTTATTCTCTAGGCAGATTCTTTATAGAGGGGTTAAGGACAGATAGTCTAATGTTTGGTCCTATAAGAATGGCTCAATTTGTAAGCTTACTTGGGATTTTAGCAAGTATAGTATTCTTAGTTTATATTTATAAAAGGAAAAAATCTTTGTAAAAACTTATAATTTAGTTAGATGTTTAGTTTTTTTAATTTTTAGATATTGTAAAGCACAAGGGAGCTGAGTATATAATGAGAGGAACGCTTTTTTGAAGTGACGTCATTATGTACTTAGTTCCCCTTTTGGATACTCAATTACTTTTGTAGAAATTTATAGATATGAAAACAATTTAGAGGTGCAACAAATCCAAAATGCTATATAATGCTTCTTATGCTGATTCGCTACAATAAGAACTTCTAAAATTTATTTTATAAAAATCCCTAATGCTGACAAACTCCCTTCGGTCAAACATGTGCAGCATCTTAACGGTACCTTTCTAAAATAAATTAAGAATTTCTAGATTTTGCTCAAATGCATAGTGCGTATTACATAGCATTTTTAAGTTTTGCATAATGAAAATGAAATTGTAAAAATAAATGTTTTTAAAAAAACTTACTACATCTCATGTTAAGATTCAACTTTATACTTTTAACCGAATGATCTTTCGTATACCATATTATTTTCTTTATCTAGAATATAAATATGTTGTAAATCTAATTTACATGAAGAAATTGGTATAATCAGACCTTTATTTTTATCTATATTTACAGTTTCTTGAGTTTTATCGCTAAGTATTATTTTAGCTGAATGAGCTTCATTCAAAATTTGCTTATCATTGATAATTAACCATACAAAATCAAATCCTCCAATATTATAATCCCATCCTCCTGATATTCCTATAGAGACAGGAACACGATTAGAATTATTTCTACCAGTAGAATTTGATTCTAATCTTACGTTTCCATACTGATCAGAGGTTAAAGCGTGAATTCCTATAATATCATTCAGTTCATATAAAATAATAGTATAGTTATTTATAGTTTTTATGGTTATAGGAGTAAGTTTTTTTTCTTTTATATAATTATCAATTTGACTAGAAGTAAGAGGTTTTACGTATTTATCAGATATTTGTTCAGATTTTACGGTATCATAATTAAAAATTATTAAAGCAAATAAACAAAATACTAATAGAATTTTAATATTTTTTATTTCTATTTTCATAATTCAAGCTCCCTTATATGTTAGTATGTACTAACACTCAGGAATATTATTCTATACCAATAAAAAGATTACAATAAAAATATTTAATAGATTATTAGGATACATCGAAAAACATGATAAATCCTACGTCAACGGATGAAGATAGAATATCTCTTAATTAATCCAACTTTAAAATATGTTCCTAAAGTAGCATATTGTTCTCTCTTTTTCAAAGCAACGCTACTATACATCCCAATTCCTATTTTGAGATACTCTAATTATTTTTACAGAATCTATCATCTATTAAATATATTTGTAAAACACAAAAGAGCTAAGTATGTAGTGAAATAGCGACTTTTTGGGGAGCGGCTTCACTATATGCTTAGCTCCTCTTTTGGATACTCAATTACTTTTGTAGAAATTTATAAATGTGAAACCAATTTATGCGTACAACAAATAAAAAATACACTAGATACTTGATTTTTTACTATTAAACCTAAAAATTATTTTTTCATCTCCATCTGGGGTATTACCTATAAATTCTTCAAATTTTCCATTAGTATATTCTGAAATAAAGCTACGCCAGAATAATTGTGTTGACATATTTCTATTTGTAGAATTTGTATGTAACTCCCAACTTCCATTTAACATATCTATAATTTTCTTTACAGAAATTGAAGCGATACCTTTTCTTCTGGCAGGTTGTACTATAAACAAAGCATTAATAAAATAATCGCTTTTTTCAAATGCATTAAGAGGAACTTTTGAAACAAGTACATAACCTACAGGCCTATCAAAAGCAAAAATAATAAAAGGAAATAATTCATCTGGTTTTTCAAGCCAAGATTCTCTTCTGTTACATAATTCCTGTAGTGTCCTATCACTATCATATGAGAAAACACCATATTTATTTGGTAGTTCATTGTATACTTCAGCAATATAATGCCTAAATAATGGAATAAAATTTTTAATAATAAAAAAATCATTTCTGTCTGATATTTTAACTCTAACATTCATCTTTTAATTCCTTTCTTTATGCACTTTGTTGTATATTATCATACAATTAAGACGCAATTAATTACAATTATATACCAATATATCTACTAATTACATATAACTTCTCAATAATGTGTTTTCTCTCAGCAACTGCATTTATCCATGTTTTACTTCCTCATGATTTTTTTTGTATGGCGACGTAAAAACACCGTAAATTCAGACTTGAATAATACGATGTTTTAGTAAATTATTCGTTTTTTTGGTTATGACGTTAAATAAGAATAATGGGTATTAAATTAGCAGAGGTTATGCTCATAAACTTTAGCTAATGCTTGTCTTTTGTAAGCTCTTATGCTAAATCCAACAGCTAAGTAAAGAGTTGAAGTAATAAGCCCATTGATTGGTGAAATAAGAATTTCTTTTCCTGCTGCTATGTTAATATAACCTGAAATAACTAAAGGATTTATCAGCGAATCTTCTACCATATGCAGTATAACACAAGGCCAAATGGACTTTGTAACCCTATAAATTTCAATAAACATCACCGACCAACATAGCATTGTTATTATAGCAACAACAGCAAATACAACTCGACTGCCTGGTAGCACAGCTTGTATAACTGTCTCCGATAAAAAGACCAAGTAATACGGTAGATGCCATATCCCCCAAACACAGCCAACGATGAAATATATAATCCAATCGTTAAGATTTAATTTGACGAGTTGTGAGGTTAGAAAACCACGCCAAACTGTCTCCTCAAAGATATTTTTAATAAAATTAATTAACAACGTACTGCAAAACACCCAAACAAAAGATTTGAGATTAAGTGCTGACAAGTCAATCCATTTTGTCATAGATCCGATTATTAAAATGATTGCTGTTACAATAGGAAAAATTAAAACAGAAGTCATGTACCATTTTATATTTCCTTTGAAATTAGGCATGAAACCAATATCTTTCCAACTTACCTTTGAAAATAAAATGATTGCAATTGCAGTCACCATAGGTAATACCAACCATATCCCCATACCAAGAGAATCACCCTGGGGTTGCTCGGCAAGTATAGAGTCTACAAGAACGCCTATCCACCCGCTAACGATAACAACAACAATAAATAAAACAATATTGCGGATAGTTATTTTATTCATAAAAACCTCCTTTTGTATTTTAAATTTTAATGGTTACATCGTAAAAATTTCATCTCAAATAACAGCCATTATTTATATCAAAAATTGCCCCAGTATAATTATTTGATAACTCTGATAATAAAAAAGTAGTTGTATTTGCAACATCATCAGACTTCAATGACCTTTTTATAAGTTCCTTTTCCCTATATTCATCAATTCTCCATTTTGGAACATTACTGATTAAATCTGTATCTACCAATGTTGGTGCTACTGCATTTACCCTAACAAACGGCGAAAAATTCATTGCACAACTTTTGGTTAGACCAATTAATGCAGATTTGGATAATCCATAAATAGCATCAGAACTACCTTCTAATCCAGCTACAGATGATATATTTACAATTACTCCATTTTCCTTTTGATCTAATTTAAATTCACCGAAAAATTTCGAGAAAAATACTGCACCTTTAATGTTTATATTTATAACTTTATCTATCATATCGAGAGTATATTCGGCTATGTCCTTTCCTAAGTAGATTCCTGCATTGTTCACTAAGCAATTAATATCAGGTTGTTCAGAAAACAATTTTTTTAATAAAGTCTCTACTTGTGAATAGTCAGATACATCAACTATACATGTTTGTAGCTTATCTGAATGCACACCAGTTTCCAAAGCTTTTAATAGGTGGCCATTAATATCGCAGGCTATTACTTTAGCTCCGCACTCAAGACATTTCACAGTTATTGATTTACCGATACCTGATCCAGCTCCCGTAACAATAATAGTTTTGTTTGATAATTTTATCATTTTATCATCCCCCACTTATTTATATCAGAAATAACTAAACTTATATCTCATATGGAAAAGCAATAAATACTTGCTTTTCTTCATGAATATATTAAGAATGATATGGTAACTTAAATACTTCTTTTTTAATTTTTAAAACTAAATTTAGCAATACCATGGAAGATACTTCTATTGAAATAAGAGTCATAAATAATCTATAATGTTCAGCTTTGTATTTTATAAAAAGAGAAGTTAAACAATTAATAATAAAACCAATAATTAAAGATATTACTACATTCTTTTTCCCAATTACATTTATATATTTCTCATTAGATATTATATATAAGAACTCTATTAAAAAGATTAGTGAAAACGTTATTTCTAAAATACTAGTTATCCCCATCACAATTAATTCGTTAGGTACAGGAGCTCTATCTAAGTACCAATCCCAATATTCCCTGGTTAGCTGCTTAAAAAAATTATTTGGGATAATTATAATGTCGTTATAATAAATTAATATAATCATAAAGAAAACATTAAATAATATTATAGAAATTAAAGAAATCATTATCATTTTATCTTTTTTCATTTCTACCCTCCAAATTCTTATATAATTTTACTAATTGGATTTATTTAATTTATCTTACAAGAAAATTATACCATATTTTCTATATTGTTATAGCAAATTTCCATTTTATAATCCCTTATTATTCAGTTTTCAAAGGGCATTTTCATATCTTTAATTCCACTAGTTGCTTCACTTTACAATTAAATTGCGTCATCATATAAAACATTAGTATCTTTAATAGATGTTATTACATTGACTTTAGGAATAATATAGTCAATGGATTTTCACCGCCAAGTTTTTGCCCATGCTGGGCGCACAAGAAAGCCATAATGACATTAAAAGTCATTATGGCTTTCGCTACTACCCTTTTTATTTGTTATCTATAACCTGCTGTGCCATTT
>NZ_CAUPZS010000018.1:0-83147 GCF_963515715.1 uncultured Clostridium sp. | reverse complement strand
TATCCTACGGTAACAATCCAAAGATGATTGTCTTGCACCATGCAGAAGCTTCAAAGTGTAGTATAGGGGATATACACCAATGGCATTTAAATAATGATTGGGCAGGTTGTGGTTATCATTATTTTATTGGGAAAGACGGAAGTATATGGCAAGGTAGACCAGACAATGCAATAGGAGCTCATACGGCAGGATTTAACACTAATAGTCTTGGTATATGTGCAGAAGGTAGTTACAATAAAGAAACAATGCCAGCGATACAGAGGCAAGCTATTATAGAACTATGTACACATTTAAAAGATAAGTATAATATAAGCTCTATAAAAGGACATAGAGAGCTAATGGCTACAGATTGTCCTGGTAAGAATTATCCCTTGGAAGAAATCAAGAACGCCATTAAGGGAGGATATACTCAAAAGCTTCTATCTTTAACAAGTCCATTAATGTATGGGGAAGATATTAAAGACTTACAAAGAGATCTAGCAACATTAGGATTAAATATAAGCGTAGACGGATATTACGGAAATGATACCGTAAATGCGGTTAAGGAGTTCCAAAGGCTACATACTTGGCTTTCTATAGATGGTATTGTAGGAGAACAAACCAAGAAAGCAATTAAAGATTCTGTAGCTAAAAAACTAAAAGCGAATACAAATAAAAAATCATATAAGGTGCAAGTAGGTTCATTTGAAAACAAAGTATACGCAGAAAACCTTTTAAAAGAAATAAAATCTAAAGGTTATAAAGATGCATACATAAAAGAAGTATAATTAAGAGGTAGTGCGGGAGAAATCCTGTGCTACCTTTTTTTATTTGCCTAAAAGTTGCTTTAACTATAAAATTATATTGAAGAGGAGTGAAGCTAATGAACTGCAAAGAGTGCATCTACACAAAATGTTTGATGAGAACAGAAGGAGACTTTGAGACTTGTCCTGTTGAAGTTGCAAAACAAAAGCGTGAGGAATCTAAAAAAGATAGCTTAGAAAACTAGGCTACCTTTTTTATTTTATCAACAACTTTAATATCATTTTCTTAATCAATAATTGAGTATAAAAACAACATAAGTAAAATATACAAACATAAAAGTGTCAACATAAAGAATAGTATAGACCCTGCAATAGAAATAATGTTTAATAATTGCATAGAATCACCTCAAATAAGTTTTGTCTAAATTATTGGCATTTGGAGGAAATAATATACAATTGAAGAATATTATAATAATATGGGGTGGTTATATGGGTATAAAGAATAGACTGCTGGAAATTAGATTAAGTTTAGGATATAAGAAACAAAAGGATTTTGCAGACTTCTTAGGACTAAAAAAATCTATATATAGTAAATTTGAAAATAATTTTAGCCAGCCAACTACGGAAGGATTATATTTAATAGCCAAAAAATTAAATATGCGAATGGAAGATATTATTTATTATGAAGAACCTACAAGTGAATAGGTTCTTTTTTTATGCAATAAGTTTCTTCAAATTAGATTTAATATAATTTTATTAAATTTTGTGTAATATTAGGAAACTTTTCAGTAGGTCTTGCATAGGATATAGTAAAGAACTACCAAAAGGAGTTGTAATAAATGCCAAGAATTGCTGTAAGCTTTAAGCAAACTAGTAGAGATTTAAAGTTGTACACATATGTGGATGCCTTGGAGGAAAAGAGTGATTTTATAAAGGATGCTATAGAATTTTATTTAAAGCATAAAGAATTTGAGGAGGTAAAGGGGAATGTTTGCACTAGATAAGCTTATATTAGATTTTATTAAAAATTTACTAACTGATAGTTATACACAATTTATAACTTTACTTAGCACTTTAATTGCATTACAAGCAATCTTTCCGGAGAAGAAGAAAAGATGATTACAGAGTTTTTAATGGCTAGTGGGATAGTGTACACATGCAAGAACTGGGATAAATTAAATATACGAAGGAAATGGAAAGAGATAACTTACTCTAAGGGAGAATTTACTAATAAGCTAGAAAAAACTCTAAAGATATGGTCTATAGAGCGTACAGAATACGGACATATAATAAAGATAGAATTACCTTATGGTTACACAGTAGAACAGCTAGAGAAGGATTTAAGCATATTTAAGGAGGGCTTGGGATATAAGTCTATACAGTTAAAAACAGAAGGTAATATGGTAGATATGTATTGTATTAAAGACTATAAATTTAAAGAGTATACACCACTAAAATTACCAGGAAACAAGCTATTAATTGCGGATGGATTAATAAGTCCAATAATAGTAGACATGAATAAGTTCCCTCATATGCTTATTGGTGGTGATACTGGCACTGGTAAGAGTAGAATATTATTACTTATACTGACTAATCTAATTAAGTATTGTAATAATATAGAGCTTTATTTATTACAAGTTAGAAAAAATGACTTAGGTGTATTTAGTAACTGTAAACAGGTTAAAGTTAATTCTAAAACATTAGAAGAAGTTTTGGAAGCTCTTAAAAAGATAGATAAAGAATGTAGGCGCAGAGAAAGGTTAATAGACAATACTAAAGGGTATTACAATATAGAGGATTACAATAAGAACTCTTATAATAAACTTAAATATATTTATGTATTCATAGAAGAATTTTCATTTTTGAATGTAAGTAAAGGTGATAGTGGAGAAGAAAAGAAACTTAAAGCACAATGTCTTAAGCATATAAAGAATCTAGTAAATGTAGGTAGGAGCAGTGGAGCATTTTTGGTCACATCACTTCAAAAACCGACCAACGATTCTATACCTTCGGATATTAAGGCGCAATTATGCACTAGGGTGAGTTTAAAAATAGCAGACCAACCTGCGGCAATAGTTGTTTTAGGGAACGGAAATGCTAGTAAGTTACAGGAAAGAGAGCTTATAGTAAGAACCTTGGAAGAACAGCAAGGTTATAGCTATACAATAACCCATGATATGGTTATGGAAAACATTAAAGATAGGATAATAGAAAAACCAAAAGAAGTTGCTCCAATTGAACCTAAACAAGATATACTAGATATTCTAAATGCAATTAACATCTAGAGATACGGAGATAATAGAATGGATAACAGATAATAGAGGGGCAACTATAGAGCAGATAAATAAATTATTCTTTACTAATTATACAACTTGCAGTATTAGACTTAAAAAATTATCAGATAACAAATTTCTTAGAGTAGCAGTTCACCCTGTGTTAGGTAAAAAGGTTTATTATGTTAAAAAGCTACCTTCTTTTCACAGCCTAGTTTTGAATGATTTTATAATAAAACATAAAGACAATATTAAACTAGTTCAGAGGGAATATAAAATAAAAAACTTTATTGTAGATTGTATAATAATTTTAAAAACAGAAAAGTTACTGGTAATAGAGATAGATATATATAATAGGACTAAAAAAGATAAAATAAATAGTATAAAAGATATATTGAATAAAGCTAAGGTGGAGTATGAGTTCTGGATTATAAGTAAAAGGGAAGTAAGAGAAAAAATAAAAGGAGTAAATTATATAATACTATAAGTATCATAAGAATTTTATTTAAGATAAATATAGAAATATCAATAGTTTAAAGGCTATTTGGGTACTAAATCAATTTAGTACCTTTTTAGTATGTAATTTAGTGTTTGATTTAGTAGAATGGAATAATAATCACCTCTTCCTAGTATTTACAAGAATGTACATAGTTTGTTAATATGTAGATACCAAAGGGATTAATGGGAGGTAGGTTTATGTTTAAAAAGATTAGTATTTTTATAATTTCAGTATTATTCACCTTTACATTTACGGCTTGCGGGAGTTCGCAAAGTAATGCAGATGTGAATACTACAAAACAAGAAGTGCAAAAAGAAAAGACACCAGAGGAACTTGAGGCAGAAAAAGAAGCAGCAAGAATAGCAAAAGAAAAAGAAGAATCAGATTGGCGGATGTTTGTTATTAAAAATAGTAAGACTTTAAATGCAGGAGAGTTTGTAGTGGGGCAGCATTTAGATCCATTTGTGTATGACCTTACTTTTGGCGGCTCCGGTAATCTTAATATTTACGATAACGAGGGAAGATTGGTAACTAACGAAATAGGGGGTACTTCTAACGACTTCGGGATTACCAGGTACAGAGTGCCATTAGGAGACGGCTTTACGATAAAAATAAAAGGTATGGCAGTTAATCCAAAGCCAGTTAAAAATGTCTTACGCCCATATGCGGCTACAACACTATGTTCCGGTTATTGGTTTGTAGGTACTACTGTGACACAGGGTAGGTATACTGTATCTGTGGCGAAAGGCTCCGGAAACTTTATTGTATACGGAGAGGATGGAAAGGCTAAGGTGAATGAAATCCTTGGAACTTCTGGAACAATAGGAGTTGAAAAAGTAACCGTAAATCTAAAGAATGGAGATATTATAAATATATCTGGCCTTAATAATATAAAATTCACACCAACTAAATAAAAAATGACCTTGGATTTACTCCAAGGTTTTATTTTTTCTATTTAACAACTAAATTATAATTATCCAAACTCTTACATACATCTATTAATATTCTTTTCTTGTATTTATCATTAATCGCTTCTAAAAGCAATTCATTCTTTATGTATAGATTTTCTCTTTGTTTAGTCCTGCCTAACAAATAATCCACACTTACATTAAACACATCGGCGATTTTAACTATAGCATCTATTGTAGGCTCATTTTCACCTTTTTCATAACTGTATATGGCTTGCTTAGTTATATTTAATAACTTACCTACCTGCTCCTGCGTCATTTCAAATTCTTCCCTTAAGTTTTTCAATATGGTTGCAAACAACTTAATCCCTCCAAACTTGTAACTTATAAGCTAAGTTTAAATTACAAGTTGCTATAAAGAGGGGAAAGTAAAGTAACTATTTATTTTGTATATGTGAAAATAAAGCTAAGCTTTACTTTAGTTACAGAAATACAAAACTACATCTATAAGCTTCAAGTCCAATTCTTCAGAAATTCTTTTAGCTAAATCTACAGTTACCTTTTTATCATATTTATCTCTATTTTCTAATCTACTAAGATAAGATTGCGTTATCCCTAGCCTTTCAGCCAAACTTTTCTGCGACAATCCCTTCTTTTTTCTTGCATCTTTCAACATCATATTCCCTCGAAAGCTTTTATTAATATGATTTTTGCATACTCTTCGACAAAATAAAACAAGCAAATTATCCCAAATGAAAACCATGTCGATATATTCCTAGAGGGAATGCTTTTTCGTGCTACAATAAATATGTAAGCAATGCATTGTACTTATTAAATTATAAAATACAACGAGAACATAAGTTCTTTACAACTATATCCAGAGGTGTTAAAATTATATTAGCCACTGGGGAATTTTTTGGAGGGATACTAATGAAAGAGACAAAAGATGAACTAGTATTAGAAATTGAAACTTTAAGAAACGAAAATAAAAGATTAATGCAACTACTATTAGAGGTAAAGGAGTTGATAATTAAGGGTAATTGATGGTTGTCTTTTGGTTGTACAAAAATATTTAAAGTCTAGAAAACAATAATAATTTAATTCTTGGGGAACGAATGGAATAATTGATAATGCTAATTTTTAAAAAGAATAGATAAATAAATAGACAAGCTTTATCGAACTCCAAAACCGTTGGTTCCGGGTTCAAGTCCTCGTGCCCCTGCCATATAAAGTCAGTAGAATTAATAATTCTACTGGCTTTTTTATTTTTAAAGTCATGGAACGTTTTTGAAAATATTACATATTTTAATATTGTAGTTAAATTATTTGGGGGTATATTAATGTATTATGAAAACGGCAGTCTAAATAATAGTAATGGCTATCCAATCATACCACCTTATGGAATGTGCCCATATATGAACTATGAGGGGATAGACATGACTAGATCGGGTTTCAGACCTGGTGGCCATGGTGGCGGAGGTCATGGTGGTGGTGGTGGCTTTGGTCATGGTGGTGGTGGCTTTGGTCATGGCGGCGGTGGTTTCGGTCATGGTGGCGGTGGCTTTGGTCATGGTGGTGGTTTTGGACATGGTGGCGGCTTCGGCCATGGTCACGGCGGAGGATTCGGCTTCGGTCGTCGTTTTTTTAATCCATTCTTCTTTTTTGGACCATGGCCTTATTTCTATGACGATGACTATGATGATTATGATGACTATGACGATGACTATGATTATTGATATAATGATGACTGTTATCAGTCAATAGCAGACAATAATTCATCCTTATTGTATTAGACGATTATTGACGGGGTTTTCATATAATAGTACATTATAGTTAGGGCAATTATGTGCAAGAGAGCAATGAGGCTCCACAGGATATGACCTGTGGAGTTTTTCCTATTATTGCATTTATAATAATGTTGCCACCTATAATAATTACTATGATATTGAAAAAGTATCTAGAAATCTAGATGGTGTGGTAGAATGTTCTAATGAAGCTTATAGTAAGACAGAATTGGAAAGTAAAGTCATACAATTTATTAAGCAGGTGATGTATATGTATTTAGAAGGAAGAAAAGAAATCTTTAGAGCTTTAGTTGGAAGTTATAATTATAGTTTAAATACAATAAGTAGTGATAAGGATTATAAGGTTTTTGTAGCTCCAACCTTTGATGACCTATATTTTAATAAACAATTTAGTAAATCAATTATAGGAGAGCTTGAAGATTTAGATATACATGATATAAGAAAAATACCAAGTCTTTGGTGGAAATCTAATATAAATTTTATGGAATTGTTATTTAGTAATGAAATAATAATCTCTCCTAGTATAAAGGAACATACAAAAGAATTTTTATCAGAAATATTTGAAATGAAAGATGATATTGCAAGAATGAATTTACCACAGTTATATCATACTTGTATGGGAATGCATTTAAATAAGAAAAAATTAATTTATAAGTGCACAGAAGGAACACAACATTTAATGGATAAATATGGATATGACACAAAACAGGCCATGCATAGTATAAGAGTGCTATATTTTTTAAAGAGATTTAAGGAAAATAATTTTAACGATTTTAAAAAATCCATATGCTATGAAGAAGATAGGGAAGAGAAAAAATTTTTATTAAATGTAAAAGATGGATGCTTATCTGTTGAAGAATATTTAGAATATACGGATAAAATTTTTACATGGACTAAGGAAAACTTAGAACAAATATATATAATCCAAAATTTAAGAGAAGATGTATACATAAAATTAGAATCTATTATAAAAGAAATAGTTAAAAGTGAATTATAGTAAATAAAAAATCTCCTTGTACTAGAAAGAAATACAAGGAGATTTTTTATTCTATATATATCCAAAATATCATAAATGTAGTAAAATGAATATAGAAATATTTTGTTGTATTTTGTAGAAAAATATTAAATTATATTAAATTATAAAAAAAAGTTATGGGAAAATTTTAAAAAAGGAGCTGAAAATATGAATGTATTAAAAAACTTTAAAATTCGAACAAAATTATTACTATCTTATTTTATCTTAGTAGCTATCATTATTTCTATAGGCGGAGTTGGAATTTCCAGTATAAGAAAAGTCAATAATAACTCCTCTGATATGTACAAAGCTAATTTAAAGAGCGTAGATCATTTATACTCCCTTAATACTAACTTATTAAATTTACGTGGAGAACTTCAAGATTTGATATTTGAGATGAACGGGGATAATAAAAGTAAGGAAGAAAGAATAAAAAATATCGAAAGACTAAAAGAAGAAAATACTAAAATAATAAACGAGTATGAAAAAGAAAATTTAATGAATTGGGAAAAAGAAAATTGGGGAAATTTTAAAGAAAAATTAGAGCGATATAGGGATATAAGAGAAAATGCTATAGAGCTAGTAAAGAAAAATAAATACAGTGATGCCCAAAAGGGTTGGACAGATATAATAGCACTTAGAGATGATATGTCAAATGAGTTAGATAAAATTATCCAGATGAACTTGGAACAGGCAAAAAAATCTGATGATAATAATTATTTAATATACAAAAATGTTACCGTTATAATGTATTCATCAATTATATTTACTATTTTAGTAACGATTATTTTATCATTATTTATATCAAAATATATAGCTAATTCAATTAATAAAGGGCTAAATTTTGCAGAAGCTATTAGTAATGGGGATTTAACCTATGAAATTAATATTAACTCTAAAGATGAATTTGGACAACTTTCTGATGCTTTAAATAATGCGAGAAATAATATAAAAACATTAATCAAGGATATCACAGGCGAATCTCATAATATGTCCATTGCTAGTGAGGAATTATATGATACCACTAAAAATATTAGTTTAAAAATGAACAGTATTAATAATTTTACTAAAGAAATTGTAAGGGATACACAAGAAGCTAGTGCTATAACTCAAGAAATTTCAGCATCAGCAGAAGAGATAAATGCAGGAATAAATGATTTATCCGGTAAAGCTACAGATGGAAGTAATCAGTCTTTTAATATTAAAAATAGAGCAGAAAGTATAAGGACAAAGGGTGTATCATCGAAAGAATTGACGGATAGAATATATGATGTTAAACATAAAGATATAACAAAAGCCATAGAGGAAGGAAAGGTAGTAGAAGATATAAAAGTTATGGCAGATTCTATAGCAGAGATAGCAGAACAGACAAATTTATTAGCGCTTAATGCAGCCATAGAGGCTGCAAGAGCAGGGGAGAAAGGAAACGGATTTGCAGTAGTGGCAGATGAAATTAGAAAGCTTGCAGAACAATCTTCAAGCAATGTAAAAAGCATAAAAGATGTAATAGAAAAAGTGCAAAATGCATTTAAGAATGTATCAATAAATTCTCAAGAGTTATTAGAATTTGTTGATAAAAATGTTAGGGGAGATTATCAACTATTAGTTGATACGGGAAATAGTTATGATCAGGATGCTAGATTTGTTAATGATATGTCAGAGAATATAGCCGCAATGGCGGAAGAAATAAATTCAACAGTAGATGAAATGACCAAAGTAATACAAGATATAGCTTCCTCTGCACAATCTACATCTTCCAATTCTAGTGAAATAATGAATAGTGTATTATCAACCACTCAGTCTATAGAACAAGTAGTTCAATCTGCTGAAAATCAAGCAGAATTAGCTCAACGATTAAATGGATTAGTAAATAAATTTAAACTATAATTACGAGGCGTTTCTTAAAGAAGCGCCTTTATACTTTTTTGTTACTTAATGTATAAAAACTAATTATAGTAAAAAACTACTAATGGGTGAATTGATATGTTTTCTAAGTTAATAAATATGTGTAAATATATTACTCTTAAAAAAGTAAATGATAAGGTAAGCAATAAGTCTAATTATAATTACAGTTACGAAACTATACCTGAATCTATAGAAGAGGTAAAAAAAAGGTTAATTAAAGACTTTGAAAATTGTAGTGATTTTATTTATAAAGAAGTAGTGTTTGGATCAGAAAAAACAAAAGGGTTGATTTGTTATATATCATTGCTTGTAGATAAGAGGATCATAGACAATCAAATGATAAATCCTATTATGGAAGATGAAGTTATACTTCCGAGTAAGGGAGCAATTGAATATATTATTCAGTCAGTTATTACAGAATGTGAAGTAGAAAAACTTTTGTCTTATAAAGATGCTATAGAAAAAATATTATCTGGCAACGCTATTTTATTTGTAGAAGGGGAAAAGTCCGCTTTAAATGTAAATGGCAAATATAATTTGGGCAGAAGAGTGGAAGAACCTGATAATGAAACTGTGATAAGGGGCCCTAAGGAAGGCTTTATAGAAAATATTGATATAAATATAGCTCTTCTAAGAAGGAAGATTAAGGATACAGATCTTAAAGTTGAAAAAATTAAACTTGGGGAAAAGTCAAGAACTGATGTAGCTATATGTTATCTTAATGGAATTGCAAAGCAGGAAATAATAGAAGAAGTAAAAAGAAGAGTTAATAAAATTAAGATAGACGCCATATTAGAATCTGGATATATAGAGCAATTCATAGAAGATAATCCCTATTCAATTTTTACTACAGTAGGAAATACTCAAAAACCAGATGTGGTTAGTGGAAAAATACTAGAAGGAAGGGTTGCTATATTTTGTGATGGAACTCCACATGTGCTTACAGTTCCATACCTCTTTGTAGAAAATATGCAAACCAGCGAAGATTATTACGATAGAACCATAATATCTTCTTATTTAAGAATAATAAGGGGTATTTCTGTTTCAATTAGTGTTTTTTTACCAGGAATTTATGTAGCTTTACAAACATTCCATCAAGAAATGATACCTACTATTTTATTAATTAGTATGACTTCGGCAAGAGAAGGAGTTCCATTTCCATCAGCAATAGAAGCTTTACTTATGAATTTTTTCTTTGAACTTTTAAAAGAATCAGGAATTAGATTACCTAGAGCTATAGGTCCTGCAATTAGCATAGTAGGAGCACTAATATTAGGAGAGGCTGGCGTTAATGCAGGACTTATATCAGCACCCATGGTAATGATTATAGCACTTACGGGATTAACAGCCTTTTTAACTCCAAATCTTTCACAACCTATTACTATAAGTAGAATTATATTTATTATCTTAGGAGGTTCTTTAGGCATATATGGAATCATCGTTGGGTTTTATATTATGCTTACTCATATGATCACTATAAAATCTTTTGGAGTTCCATATATGTATACTTTCTCACCACTTGGAAACTTTAAAGATTCCATTGTTAAATTTCCTATATTTAAAATGAATAAAAGACCTAAATATCTAGCCGAAGATAATTTAACTAGAAAAAATGAACAGGAGAAAGAAAAGAATGAATAGGAGAAAGAGGATTGTGGTATTACTGACTATTTCTACTGCATTTTTATTCTATGGATGTTTTGGAAAGATGGAATTAAATGAGTATGGAATAGTTACTATGATTGGCCATGATATGGAGAATAAAAAGGTTAAACTTAATTTTGAAGTAGTAGATCCATCTAATAGAAAAGATAAAAATATCGGTAGTAGTAATAGATCCATATTTGCGCAAGCAGAAGGTACAACAACTTTTGAAGCTATAAGAAATGCCACACTAATATTCGATAGAAAGTTGTACTTTCCCCATGCAAAGATACTTATGTTTGGCGAAGAAGCAGCAAAAGATGGAATATTGAAATATTTAGATTTTTGGAATAGGGACTATGAAGTAAATCCAGGAACTTACATATTAGTAGGAAAAGATAATAAATCTGAAGATTTATTTATAGAGTCATATGGAATAGAAAAACTATTATCAAATCATATTGAGTATTTAATAAAGAATTCGAAATACAATGGGAAAGTAACTCCTGTAAAACTTAGAGATTTAGTTAAACAATATTATAGTGAAGGTTCTCAAATTTATGTCACAGGGGTGCTAAGCAGAGAAAATAATGATGTGAAAAATAGTGATGGAAATTATGACGATTTAAATATAGAAGGTTTAGCTATTTTCATAAAAGATAAGTTAGCGGGATATTTAAACGGGTTTGAAACCATGGGATATAATTTTATAAAAAACAATATAAAGAGTGGTGTAATAGTTTCACCTTCAGAAGAAGAATATAAATTTTATACGGCGAAAATTCTAAATTCAAAGGCTAAGAATTTTGTGGACATTAAAGATGATAAGTTAAGGATTAATGTGGATGTAGAAGTATCGGCAATGATAAATGAAGTAATGACTGAAGATAATCTAAGAGAAGTTAAGGACATAGAAAAAATTGAAAATTTAACTGCAGAAGGTATAAAAAAAATTATCGAAAAAACTGTTAAAAAATCTCAAGAAGACTTTAAAGCAGATATATTTGATTTCTATCAATATGCATATAGATATGATTATTCTAATTGGGTAAAAGTAAAAGATAGATGGAATGAATTGTATACTGATGGAGATGTAGTGGTAAATGTCAATGTCAAGCTAGAGAAGGAAGCTTTATTGGACGATAGTTTTATGAGGAGGGAGACAAGATAATGTTAGATTCCTATGAAAAACTATCAACGTATCAGATGATAATGATTTTGGTATTATCTAGGTCAACTGATGCATATGTTTACTTATTTATAATACTAAACCATCCAAGCAATCAAGATGTATGGATAGTGGTAATATTGTCTTTAGTTTACATATTAATTATATATATTCCTATTTTATTTCTTTCCAATAGATATAAGGGTCTATCTCTTATACAAATTGGGGAAGTACTTACTGGAAAGACAGGAGGAAAAATATTATCTTTAATAGTAAGCATATTATTTCTTTATAATTCTACTATTGTTTTATCTTTAATAGGATATTTTTTAGGTAATTCAACTTTGCCAGATACCCCTTTCTTTATTGTCACTGGGGTTGCCATAATTTGCTGTAGTTACTCGGCATACAAAGGATTATCGGTTCATGGGAGATTAGCTGAAATAATTGCCCCTATAACTTTGATTTCGGTAGTAATTTTTACACTATTGAATATAGGCATTATGGATTTTAAAGAATTATTGCCTATATTAAAAGCCTCAACTTTTAAGGAAATTAATTATGGTGCTTTAACTGCAGCTTCTATGTTTTATCAAGGAATCTTTTTAAGCCTATGTGCACCACAATTAGAAAAAGCTGAGGATGTAAACAAAATATTTATATATTCAAATGTTATAATTACAGTGTTTTATGTAATTATAATAACTACAACTTTTGCCGTATTTGGCGTTAGGCAAGCGCAGCATCAGTCTATTCCTTATTTAGCTACAGTACAGCAAATATCTTTATTAAATTTTATAGAGAGAATAGAAGTTGTAGCAGTATTTAATTGGTTTATGGGGATGTTTGTTAATTTTTCTTTAAATATATATTTTCTATCTAAAAGTATATCTTATGGTTTAAATTTAAAAAATGATAAGACATTTATAATTCCATCTCTAATTATAATATTTATAATAAATAATTTTACATTTTTAAAAAAGTCCATATATGTTAGAAAAGCGCTATCCTATGAAATGGAATCTTGCATATATGCTATTTTTACATTAATAATTCCTTTGGTTTTACTAATAATATATTTTATAAAAGGGAAAAATAAGGAAATTGAAGATAAATAGTATTACCATTTAATTGAATTTTTCTTGAAATACAAATGAATAAGTGATAAAATAAAATTAAATAAATATATATAGGCGGAGTTTAAGAGAGCCAAATTTAAGGGTAAAAACCTTATATTTGTGCTCTTTTTTAATTTAGGAGGTAAAAATATGTATGATGTGGTAATTGTTGGAGCTGGCATAATAGGATGCTCAATAGCTAGAGAATTATCTAAATATAAACTAAAGACTTGTGTTCTAGAAAAATGTAATGATATATGTATGGGCACTACTAAAGCAAATAGTGCTATAATTCATGCTGGTGAAGATCCTATACCTGGAACCCTAAAGGCAAAACTTAATGTTAAAGGAAATTTCATGTACACAAAACTTTCAGAAGAACTCGATTTTGATTTTAAAAGAAATGGTTCTTTAGTACTTTGCTTTAACGAAAAGGACATGGATAAATTAATAGAATTAAGAGATAGAGGAATTGAAAATGGTGTTCCCAATATGAGCATACTAAACAGAGAAGAAGCCTTAGAGATAGAGCCTAACTTATCGGAATTAGTGGTAGCTGCACTATATCTACCAACAGGAGGAATAGTTTGCCCTTTTGAAGCTACAGTAGCTTTCGCGGAAAATGCTTATGTAAATGGGGTAGAATTCAAACTTAATACAGAGGTTAATAATATAGTAAAAACAGAGAATGGTTATAAATTAATAACTAGTAATGGGGATATAGATGGAAAAATAATAGTGAATGCGGCAGGAGTTTTTGCTGATGATTTAAATAATATGGTAAGTGAAAAGAAGTTTAAAATTACTGCAAGAAAAGGGGAATATTGCTTATTTGATAAGGCTACAGGGGATTTAGTTTCTAAAACTTTATTTCAGTTACCAACAGAACTAGGAAAAGGGGTATTGGTTACACCAACAGTACATGGGAATCTATTAATAGGACCTAGTGCTGAAGATATAGAGGATAAGAATGATTTAAATACAAAAAAGGAAGCCTTAGACTATATTTTAGATAAGGGAAAATTAAGTATAAAAGAAGTTCCTTTAAGTGGAATAATAACTTCATTTTCAGGGCTGAGAGCAAAGGGAAATACAGGAGATTTTATAATAGGTGAGGCAAAAGATGCGCCTAATTTTATTAACGTAGCATCTATAGAATCACCAGGATTATCTAGCGCCCCAGCTATAGCGGAAATGATAGGAGAAATAGTTGAGAATAAATTATCACCAGAAAAGAATGAGAATTTCAATCCTGTAAGAAAGGGAATAATAAAATTTGAAAATTTAAATAATGAGGAAAGAAATAATCTTATTAAAAATAATCCTTCCTATGGTAAAATTATATGTAGATGTGAAACGGTAACAGAAGCTGAGATAATCGATGCTATAAAAAGACCGCTGGGTGCAAGGGATTTAGATGGGGTTAAAAGAAGGACTAGAGCAGGCATGGGTAGATGCCAAGCGGGCTTTTGTACTTCTAGAATAATAGATATACTATGCAAAGAATTAGATAAAGATAAAGAAGAAATAACGAAGTTTGGAAATAATTCTAATCTATTAATCGGTGGAAAAAATAAGGATTATGTTTATTAGTGGAGGGATTAAATATGATTGAATATGATATAGTCATCATTGGTGGGGGACCAGCAGGACTTGCCGCAGCAATTTCTGCAAAAGAAGAAGGTATTGATAATATCATTATATTGGAGAGAGAAAATACATTGGGAGGAATATTAAATCAATGTATTCATAATGGTTTTGGACTTCATAGATTTAAAGAAGAATTAACTGGTCCTGAATATGCACAAAGATATGTTGATCAAATTATAGACATGGAAATTCCATATAAATTAAATACAATGGTTATTAATTTGTCAAAAGATAAGGTAATAACTGCAGTAAATGGTGAAGATGGTGTAATTGAAATAAAAGCAAAATCCATAATTTTAGCTATGGGATGTAGAGAAAGACCAAGAGGGGCACTAAATATTCCTGGTAGTAGAAGTGCTGGCATATTTACAGCTGGAACCGCTCAAAAATTTGTAAATATTGAGGGATATATGCCTGGTAAAGAAGTGGTAATATTAGGTTCAGGAGATATTGGGCTTATAATGGCAAGAAGAATGACTTTAGAAGGGGCAAAGGTTAAAGCAGTTATAGAATTAATGCCCTATTCAGGAGGATTAAAAAGAAATATTGTTCAATGTTTAGACGATTTTGACATACCTTTAAAATTAAGCCATACAGTTATTGATATACAAGGCAAAGATAGGCTAGAAGGAGTAACCATAGCAAAAGTAGACGATAATAGAAAGCCTATACCAGGAACAGAGGAATATATAGCCTGTGATACGTTACTTTTATCCGTTGGACTTATACCTGAAAATGAGCTTTCAAGAAAAGGAGAAGTGGAGTTATGTAAGGTTACAAACGGTCCAGTAGTAAATGAAAGCTTAGAGACTAATATAGAAGGAATATTTGCCTGTGGAAATGTATTGCATGTTCATGACTTGGTAGACAATGTTAGCATGGAAAGCCATATGTCAGGAAAGAATGCTGCAAAATATATCAAGGGAGAAAAATTTAGAAATAAAGAGGACGCTATAAAACTTTTAGCTACAGAAGGAGTAAGGTATACTGTCCCTAACTATATAAATAAAGATAATGTAGAGAAATTTATTCAAGTAAGATTTAGAGTGGATAATGTGTATAAAGGAAAGTATATATCTGTATATTTTGATGAAGAAAGAGAAATGAAGATTAAAAAAAGAATTTTAACTCCAGGAGAAATGGAGGAGTTTAGAATTACAAAAGCTATGCTCCAAAAATATCCTGAATGTAAAAAAATCACTTTTAAAGTGGAGGAGGAATAATTATGGAAGTTAGGAACATAACCTGCATAGGCTGCCCCGTAGGTTGCCCTTTAAAAGTAGAGATAGAAAATGGTGAAGTTATAAAAGTCACTGGGAATAGCTGTAATATAGGGATTGATTATGCAAAAAAAGAATGCACTAATCCTACAAGAATAGTTACTAGTTCGGTGGTTATAGAAAATGGAGAAATAGATGTGCTACCAGTGAAAACTGAGAGCGATATCCCTAAAAGTAAAATAAAAGAATGTATAAGATCTCTTAAAGGCGTTAAAATTAAAGCCCCTATAAAAATAGGTGATATTATAGTAAAAGATGTTGCATCTACAGGTATAAACATTGTAGCTACAAGAAATGTTAAAGAAAAGATTGGTTAAATGATTAGGGAGTGTTTAGAAAAGTTTTTTCAAACACTCCCTGCATATTTTCATTTTTCCGTTATTAGCAGATAAGAGCTGATTACTACTTACTCCTTTTCCACATATATTGCAACTACATTCATCATTATTAGCAATTGTTTTTACTTTAGCGGTATGTCCTTTTTTGTTGCTAGGAGGAGAGTATTCAATAGGTTCATCTTCAACTTCTTTTTTTAATACTTCATAATTAATATAATAGTTACTTTCTCCAAAAAGTTCTAGTTCAAATCTAGGATTTTCTTTATCATAATACTCTTCTATTATTATCCTTCTAATCTGAGCGTCATTTATAATAAGGCCACTTTTTTCTATGCCATCAAATATACTTTTGGTAATATTATTAGTGTCGGGATGTCTTTTTTGGCTTTTATAATATACTTTAAGTATAGCAATTAAAGATTCACTTAGTACGGTACTAGGGTTTTGAAGTCTTGCTTGATATGCAATTTCTTCTTCGTATAGTGCGTATCTATCATGATATTTTCCGGAATTATAGGGAAGTATGGCCCTTCCATTTAAGTTAAATAATTTGAAGTTTGATTTAGATATTGGAGAACCCATTATAATTACTTTTGCGTAATTTTTCATTATTCATCACCCTATTATATGTTATCATCTATTGGGGAATGCTTTCAATAGAACGTTGATAATAAAAAACTATTAAAGTATAATTGGTTATATTAAATTAACAATATAAGGAGTTAATAAAAGGAGTTAATAATATGGATAAAGATATAAAAATACTTGCTATAGAAAGCAGTTGTGATGAAACTTCAGCTGCTATAGTGGTTAATGGAAGAGAAGTACTTTCAAATATAATTTCTTCTCAAATAGATATACACAAAAAGTTTGGTGGGGTAGTACCTGAAGTAGCTTCAAGAATGCACATAGAGGTAATTGGAGCTGTAGTTAAAGAGGCTTTAGATGAAGCATCCACATCTTTGCAGGATATTGACGCTATTGGAGTAACTTACGGACCAGGATTAGTGGGAGCTTTATTGGTAGGACTCCAATATGCTAAGGGGCTTTCTTACGCTTTAAATAAACCTTTGATTGGAGTAAACCATATAGAAGGCCATGTAAGTGCAAACTTTATACAGCACAAAGATTTAGAGCCACCCTTTGTATGTCTTATAGTATCGGGAGGACATACAAATATTGTTTATATGAAGGATTATGGTGAGTTTGAAGTCTTAGGTCAAACTAGAGATGATGCAGCAGGAGAAGCTTATGATAAAATAGCTAGGGCCCTAGGACTTGGATATCCTGGAGGTCCTAAGATAGATAAGTTAGCTAAGGAAGGTAACCCAGAGGCTATAAAATTCCCAAGAGCAAACTTCCATGACAATTCATCTTTAGATTTTTCTTTTAGTGGATTAAAATCTGCAGTATTGAATTATTTAAATGGAAAGGCCATGAAGAACGAAGAAATAAATAAAGCAGATGTAGCAGCATCTTTCCAAAAGGCAGTTGTAGATTTTCTTGTGGATAATTCAATAAGAGCTTGTAAGATAAAAAAAGTAGATAAAATTGCTATAGCTGGAGGAGTTGCAGCAAATTCATGCCTTAGAGAAACTCTTATAAGAGAAGGGGAGAAGAATGGAATAAAAGTTTTATTCCCAGAGTTAATACTTTGTACAGATAATGCAGCTATGATAGGAAGTGCAGCATATTTTGAACTAATTAAGGGAAGAACTGCTTCTTTAGATTTAAATGCTATCCCTAATTTAAAGCTTGGACAAAGATAAAATGCGAACAGAAATAAAATAGGCGAATATAATAATTATGGTAGTATTTTAAAAGAAGGTAAATTTATTGAGTATTTATGTAGTCAAACCTGGAGATAGTGTTTGGTCTATTTCTAGGAGATTTGGAGTAACCCCCGAAAGTATTTTAGATGCTAATGGTATAGGGGAAGATACTGTTCTGGTTATAGGTCAATCATTGGTTATACCCTCGAAAGAAACGGCATATAGGGTTAGGCCAGGGGATACTCTTTGGAGTATTTCTAGAAAATTTGATGTATCAGTGGATAGCATAGTTCAACTAAATAATATTACGGATCCATCCTCTATTTATCCAGGGCAAATAATAAGAATCCCTGATAAGTCAAAAAACTATGGATACACTGAAGTTAATGCTTTTATTCAACCAAGTACACCGGAAAGAGAAAGAGCTATTTTAAGTCCATTGTTACCTTACTTAACTTATGTAAGTCCTTTTAGTTATCATGTAAATGCTGATGGTACATTGACTCCAATAAGAGATGAAACGATAATAGAAGTTGCTAGAGAAGGAGATGTTGCTCCACTATTATCTGTGAGCAATATAGCGGGAGCAAATTTTGATACTGAATTAATAAGAAATATATTAAATAGCGATCAATTACAGCAGACATTGATAAACAATATATTGAGCACCATAAAAAGCAAAGGTTATTATGGTGTCATAGTAGATTTTGAAAGAATTCCTCCAGAGGATAGAGAGAAGTATAATAATTTTTTGAGAAAGCTTGTAGCTGCACTGCATCCAAATTACATTGTTGCAACAGCATTAGCACCAAAGACTTATGATGTGTTAACTGGATCATGGCATGGGGCTCATGACTATAGAGCTCATGGTGAAATTGTGGATTTTGTAATTATTATGACCTATGAATGGGGCTGGTCAGGCGGTCCTCCTTTAGCTGTAGCACCATTAAACGAGGTAAGAAAAGTAATTAATTATGCAGTATCTGTAATCCCACCTAATAAAATAATGATGGGAATGCCTTTATATGGCTACGATTGGACATTGCCTTATACTCCTGGAGGGGAATTTGCTGAAAGCATAGGTAATCAAGAAGCTATTGAAAGAGCGGCTAGATACGGAGCTACAATCCAATACGATGAAAAAGCTCAATCACCTCACTATAGTTATATAGATGAACAAGGTAGAGAGCATGTGGTGTGGTTTGAAGATGCTAGAAGCGTAGAAGCAAAATATAAGCTAGTTAGTGAGTATGGACTGAGGGGAGTAAGTTATTGGGTGCTGGCAAGACCTTTCCCACAGAATTGGCAAGTGTTAGACGATATGTTTTTTATTGAGAAGGTAGTTAGTGGTTGATAATTGAGAATTCTTGTTTAAAAACCCCATGATTTTGAACTGAACCAACACGGACATTGTAAGGATACCCCTGATTGTAGGATAATTAAACTACGATTTGGGGTATTGTTATATCAATGAAAAAGGAATAAAGCATTTTGGAAAAGCAATAATAGAGGATAAAAGCTGTGTATTTTTGTTATTTAGGAGTTTTACTTTGGATTTCTAAAGTTCATTTTGTAAGTTACTAATATTAAACATAATAACATCAATATTGGATAGACAACTCCTATTGCCATCGGAATTTTTTTTATGTATGATAGACGAACTAAAGCAGTAACGATTATTATTTGCAAAATATTAAACCACTTAGGGAAATAATTTTGGCATTTAAACCATTTTTTCTTAACTTTTAAGAATTCAAAAGTAAATATTGATAAAACCACTAATATTATAAAAATATTTAAAGTAATTTTGCTTTCAGTAAAAAATACTAAAAATACTATTAGAGTAGATAACGCAAATATGAAAAAACTTTCTATAAGATATTGAATTCTATTTTTAGCCATATTAATAGTCTCCTTTAATTAGTTAAAGTAAATTATTAATTTTCTAGTAAATACACTATTATCAATATGTGTAAAATTATACTATATTGATAAATGTAAATCAATTATAAATGAGAAGTCTAGCATATTTATCGATTAAATAAAATTGCCTCGCAATTTTCATTTGTGTTATAGTAATAATATATTAATTTCCTTTATGGAATTGGAGGGATACATATGAGTAAGTTTATTGGAATTATAGGTTGTGGCAATATGTCTCAAGCTATAGCAGAAGGAATAGTGAAGTCCAATATTGTTGAATCTAAAAATATTATAATAAGCGATATGGATGAAGAAAAGCTAGATTATATGAATAGAAAACATGGAATAAATGTTACTAAAGATAATGGAGAAGTTACTAAAAACTCAGATATAATTATACTAGCTGTAAAGCCTAATGTTTATGGAACGGTTATAGAAGAGATAAAAGATAAGGTTAAGGATGATGTAGTAATTGTATCTATAGCAGCGGGCATAACGATAGAATTTATTGAGAAAAAGTTTGGAAAAAATATAAAGGTAGTAAGAACTATGCCTAATACTCCTGCGTTAGTTGGAGAGGGAATGACAGCATTATGCCACAACGATTTTTGTAGTGAAGAAGATACAACATATGTGATTGATATATTTAAAAGCTTTGGAAAGGTTGAAGTTATAAGTGAGAAGCTTATAGATGTAGTTCCAGCTATAAGTGGGTCATCACCAGCTTATGTTTATATGTTCATAGAAGCTTTAGCTGACGGAGGAGTGTTAGGCGGACTTCCTAGAGATAAGGCATATAAAATGGCGGCTCAGGCGGTATTAGGCGCTGCAAAAATGGTATTGGAAACTGGAGAACATCCAGGAGTATTAAAAGATAAGGTATGTTCGCCAGGGGGAACTACTATAGAGGCAGTATACTCTTTAGAAAAAAGCAATTTTAGAGGTGCAGTAATTAAGGCTATGGAAAAGTGTACTGATAAGACTATTGAAATGTCTAAGAATAGCTAAGAATGTTTTAAATAATATACTTTTATGGATTAATATTGAAATCAGTTCAGTTATAAGATAGAATGGTATTAACGATACTTACTTATTGTGAGGTAAGCAATGAAAAAAATATTGGTTATAAACGATTCTAAGTTTGAAAGCTATATATTAAAGGATTTATTAACTCAATTAGGATACGAAGTGAAAATCACTAATGAGTATTCTGCTATTTATGAGATCAATAATTATTCTCCTGATGTGGTTATAGCTAATTTAATTATGAAAGAAATTTCAGGTGATTTATTGATAAAGAAAATTAAGGACATGAAAAAAGATACTAAATGTCTTTTATCTTCATGTAATGATCTAAATATTGAGGATTATAGATATAATAAGGTGGATGGGATTATTAAAACTCCTGTGAACCTAGAGGGCTTAAGTGCAATGTTAAAGAGTTTTTCTACAGTAAATAATAAGGAGAGGTTTTCATTTTGTCCTTTCTGCGGAGGTAAGATAGGAGAGCAATTATATGCATTCTGTCCTTATTGTGGAAGTAGGCTTAAAGACGAGAACAAGTATAAAATAGGGTTGTAGCTTATTTGGCTACAACCCTTCCTTAATTCCCAATTATCCAATGAAGTTTTCCCATTCTGCATACAATTCCTCTATCTCTTTTTCTATTTTTAGAATTTTTTTATTCACTTCTTCGCTTTTAACTGGATCAGAGTATACTTCTTCTAGACAGAGATCATTTTGGAGTTCTACTAAATAACTTTCTTTATTAGCTATCTCTTCTTCTATATTTTTTAATCTTTGTTTATGTTCTTTCTCAGCTTTTTCAGACTCTCTTTTTTTACGTTTTTCCTGTTGTATTTGAGTTTTTGTTTTTCCTTCATTTTCTTCTTCATAATTATATCTTAACGGATTTTTTTTCTTTTCAACGTAGTAACTGTAGTTGCCCAGATATTCTTTAGCTTCATTTTCTTTAAGTTCATATATTCTATTGATCACTTTATTTAAAAAGTATCTATCATGGGAGATCACCATAACAGTACCGTCATACTCTATTATGGCATCTTCTAAAGCTTCACGAGACATAATGTCTAAATGGTTGGTAGGTTCGTCTAATAGCAATAGATTTGCTTCTGAAAGCATGAGCTTTAAAAGATTAATTCTACATTTTTCACCACCGCTTAATGTAGAAATTTTTTTAAAAACTTCTTCTCCTCTAAATAAGAAAGCTGCTAGGGCAGATCTTATCTCTGTAGTGGTCATATTAGGGAACACATCCCAAACCTCATCCAATATTGTTTTTTCAGGGTTTAAATCCGATTGTTCTTGATCATAATATCCTATAAACACATTTCGTCCTAAGACAATTGTTCCATTATCTTTAGATTCCTTCTCCATTATGATTTTTAATAGAGTAGTCTTGCCTCTTCCGTTTTCTCCTATAAGTGCTACTTTTTCGCCTCTTTTAACGTCCATGTGGATATTATTAAATAAATTATTTTCACCAAAACTTTTACTAAGGTTCTCTGCATGTAAAACATCGTTTCCACTAGTAATTTGAGCGGTAAATTTTATTTTAGCACCTGTTGGATCTTTATCAGGGGCATCTACTCTTGTTATTTTATCTAGAGCTTTCTGACGACTTTCTGCGGCTTTAATACTTTTTTCTCTATTAAAAGATCTATATCTTTCGATTATTTCTTCTTGTCTTTTAATTTCAGATTGCTGTAGATTATAAGCTTTTAGCTTAGCTTCAAAATCCTTTTTCTTAAATTCTATAAATTTTGTATAATTCCCATCATAAGAAATTATTTTCCCATTTGATAGCTCCATAGTTCTATTGGTTACTGAATCTAAGAAGTATCTATCGTGAGATATAATAATTATGGAACCTTTATATGATTTAAGATACTCTTCTAGCCATTCTATAGCATCTAAATCCAGATGATTTGTAGGTTCATCTAATAACAATATTTCTGGATTGAGGAGTAATAATTTACATAAGGCTACTCTAGTCTTTTGTCCACCACTAAGTATTCTTATTTCCTTATCATAATCATCCTCATTAAAACCAAGTCCCTTTAAAACACGAGAAATTTCACCTTTGTAGGCATATCCATTTTTATTACTATATAATTCTGTTGTAGCAGTATATTCATTAATAATCTTATTGTGGTAATCAGCCTTTTTAGCATCATAAGGTTCATTCATTTTTATTTCTAATTCTTTTAATTTTTCTTCTAATGAAATTAGCTCACTAAATACAGAAAGCATTTCAGAGTAAATAGTGCTATTGGAATCTAAGGCAAGGTGTTGAGATAAATAACCTACTTTTTTAGATTTATCAATAAAAAGCTCTCCGCCATCATAGTCAATAATTCCAGATATAATTTTTAATAATGTTGATTTTCCGGCACCATTAGGACCTATGAGACCTATTTTGTCTCCTTCGTTCACTCCTAAGGTAACTTTTTCTAATATTGTATCTATACCATAACTCTTATTTAAATCTTTACAACTTAAAATAATCATTTTATTCACCTCTTATCCTTATTATTGTACTATGTTATATACAAAATTTGTAGTTTAAATGTATTTATTATATAATAATAGCAAATAAATATATATAAGTAATATTACAAATTGAAGGAATCTTGTAGTAGAAATGTCAATGTTGTGATAAAATAAACTTGATATTAAAATTAATTCGTAAGAGGTGTGATAATGGACAAAAAAAAGAATATATCAATGGCTGTTATAAAGAGATTACCGAAATATCATAGATATTTATCTGATCTACTAAAAAATGATGTAGACAGGATCTCCTCTAAAGAATTAAGCAGAAAAATTGGATTTACAGCTTCTCAAATAAGACAGGATTTAAATTGCTTTGGCGATTTTGGTCAACAGGGATACGGATATAACGTAAGAGAACTATATAATCAAATTAGTGGAATATTAGGCCTTGACAGAAAATATAGCATGGTAGTGCTAGGAGCAGGTAACATAGGGCAGGCTGTTGCTAACTACACTTATTTTGAAAGACTAGGATTTGAACTAGGGGCTATTTTTGATATAAATCCAAAGCTTGTGGGTATCAAAATCAGAGATATTGAAATCAAGGATATTGATACATTAGAGGAATATCTAAAAAGTAATCAAATTGATGTTGGGGTAATTTGTGTGCCGAGCAGAAGTGCTCAAAGAGTATGTGATATTTTAACAAAAAATAATGTTAAGAGTATATGGAATTTTGCACCAGTGGATTTACAGGTGCCAGAAGGAACACATACAGAAAATGTACATTTAAGTGAGAATTTATTGACATTAAGTTATCTAATGAGTCATGAATAACAGCATGATGAAAGAAATTTAATTGTCAAAAACATATCAATGAAAAGCCTTTCCGATGTAAAGCTTTATATCGGAAAGGCTTTTTTATCTAGACTTTAGCTAAAATTTAACTAAGTATTAATAAACTATGAAATTATTATATTTATGTTAAATATAAAAGTAAATTAAACTTTTATATTGAAAAAAAATTTATAAAAGTATATAATATATAAGAGCGAGATTATTATATTTTTTTAAAATAATTTGTTATATAATTAACAAATTAGTCGAAAAAATAAGGGGGGACAAACCTACTATGGAGTTTAATAATGTTTTATTCGAAAAAGAAGGTAATATAGCGGTTGTTACCATTAATAGACCTAAAGCATTAAATGCTTTGAATTCAGAAACGTTAAGAGAGTTAGATGTTATAATTGATAACTTAGCGGATGATGAAGAAGTATTGGCAGTGATACTTACAGGAGCTGGAAAGGCTTTTGTTGCTGGAGCAGATATAACTGAAATGAAAGATTTAAATACTGTTCAAGGAAGAAAATTTGGATTACTTGGAAATAAAGTGTTTAGAAAGCTTGAAACTTTAGAAAAACCTGTTATTGCAGCGGTAAATGGTTTTGCTTTAGGTGGAGGATGCGAAATATCAATGGCATGTGATATAAGAATAGCATCTCAAAAAGCAAAATTTGGACAACCAGAAGTAGGACTTGGAATTACTCCAGGATTTGGAGGAACTCAAAGATTACCAAGATTAGTAGGAACATCAATGGCAAAACAATTGATTTTTACAGGGGATATTATTGGAGCTGAAGAAGCTTTAAGAGTTGGATTAGTAAATAAAATTGTTGAACCAGAAAAACTTATGGATGAAGCAAAAGAAATGGCAAAGAAAATAGCTGGAAACGCACCTATAGCTGTAAAACTTTGTAAAGCAGCTATAAATAGAGGAATACAGTGTGATATAGATACAGGTATAGCTTATGAAGCAGAAGTATTTGGTGAATGCTTCTCAACTGAAGATCAAAAAGAAGGTATGACAGCATTTGTTGAAAAAAGAGATAAGTGCTTTAAAAATAGATAGGAGGTAGGAGTAATGAACTTTGCATTAACTAGAGAACAAGAATTTGTAAAACAAATGGTTAGAGAATTTGCTGAAAATGAAGTAAAACCAATTGCAGCAGAAGTAGATGAGACAGAAAGATTCCCTATTGAAAATGTTGAAAAGATGGGTAAATTAGGAATAATGGGAATTCCATTCCCTAAAGAATATGGTGGAGCAGGTGGAGACGTATTAGCATACGCATTGACAGTAGAAGAATTGTCAAAAGTGTGTGGTACTACAGGAGTTATAGTTTCAGCTCATACTTCCTTATGTGCTTCAGTAATATATGAACACGGAACAGAAGCTCAGAAACAAAAATACTTACCAGACCTTTGTGCAGGTAAGAAAATAGGAGCATTTGGTTTAACTGAACCAAACGCTGGTACTGATGCTGCAGGACAGCAAAGTGTTGCAGTTGATATGGGAGACCACTATCTATTAAACGGAACTAAAATATTTATAACAAATGGTGGATATGCGGATGTATTCATAGTATTCGCTATGACAGATAGATCTAAAGGAGTAAAAGGAATCACTGGATTCATACTTGAAAAAGGAATGCCTGGATTCTCCATAGGTAAGGTTGAAGAAAAGCTAGGTATTAGAGGATCTTCAACAACTGAACTTATATTTGAAGATGTAAAAGTTCCAAAGGAAAACCTAATTGGAAAAGAAGGAAGAGGATTTGGAATAGCAATGAAAACTCTTGACGGAGGAAGAATTGGAATAGCAGCTCAGGCATTAGGAATAGCTGAAGGTGCTTTTGAAGAAGCTGTAAACTATATGAAAGAAAGAAAACAATTCGGAAAAGAATTATATAAATTCCAAGGATTATCATGGATGATGGCAGATATGGAAGTAGCTATAGAGACCGCAAGACTTTTAGTTTACAAAGCTGCTTGGAAAAAACAAAATAAAATGCCATATTCAGTAGATGCTGCTAGAGCAAAATTACATGCAGCTAACGTTGCTATGGATGTAACAACTAAGGCTGTTCAGATGTTCGGTGGATATGGATATACTAAGGATTATCCGGTAGAAAGAATGATGAGAGATGCTAAGATAACTGAAATATACGAAGGAACTTCACAGGTTCAAAAATTAGTTATATCAGGAAATATCTTTAAATAATAGGAGGGTTCGAGTAAATGAATATAATTGTTTGTTTAAAACAAGTTCCAGACACAACTGAAGTTAAAATAGATCCAGTTACAGGAACTCTTATAAGAGAAGGTGTTCCATCAATAATAAACCCAGATGATAAAAATGCTTTAGAAGAAGCTTTAAGATTAAAAGACGAAAATGGTGCAAAAGTAACTATAGTATCAATGGGACCACCACAAGCTGAAGTTGCATTAAGAGAAGCTTTAGCAATGGGTGCTGATGAAGCTATATTAATATCAGACAGAGCATTTGCAGGTGCTGATACGCTAGCTACATCAAGAGTTCTTGCAGCAGCAGTTGATAAATTAGAATATGATATAGTATTCGCTGGAAGACAGGCTATCGATGGAGATACAGCACAAGTTGGACCAGAAATAGCTGAACATTTAAACTTACCACAAATAACTTATGTAGAAAAAGTTGAAGTGGCTGGAGAAGAATTAAAAGTTAGAAAAGCTTGGGAAGATGGATATGAAAATATCAGAGTTAAAATGCCAGTGCTTCTAACAGCTATAAAAGAATTAAATGAGCCAAGATATATGAGCGTAGGCAATATATTTGGAGCTTTCGATAAAGAAATAAAAGTTTGGAATGCAGATTTCCTAGGAGTAGATAAATCCCTTCTTGGACTTGCTGGTTCACCAACAAAAGTTAAGAAATCAACTACTAAGGAAGCAAAAGGTAAGGGAGAAGTTGTTAACTTACCTGCTAAAGAAGCAGCAGCACTTGCAGTTGCAAAATTAAAAGAAAAACACTATATCTAGTAGGAGGGATTTGAAGATGAATATAGCAGATTACAAAGGTGTTTGGGTATTTGCTGAACAAAGAGATGGACAATTACAAAAAGTTTCTTTGGAATTAGTTGGAAAAGGAAGAGAAATTGCAGATAAATTAGGAGTAGAATTAACAGCTCTACTTCTTGGAAATGACATGGATGAAGCTTGTAAAGAATTAGTAGCATATGGTGCTGATAGAGTTATATATGCTAAACATCCACTATTAAAACATTACACAACAGATGCATATACTAAGGTGATTTGTGAAATAGCAAATGAGAGAAAACCTGAAATAATATTAGTTGGAGCAAGCTACATTGGAAGAGATTTAGGACCAAGAGTTTCTGGAAGACTAGAAACAGGACTTACAGCTGACTGTACAGGACTTGATATTGAAGAAGGAAAAAACCACTTATTAATGACAAGACCTGCATTTGGCGGAAACCTAATGGCTACAATTATATGTACTGAACATAGACCACAGATGTCAACAGTAAGACCAGGGGTTTTTGAAAAATTACCTAAGGATACTGGAAGAAAAGGTGAAATTGAAACATTATCAGTGAATCTAGAACAATCAGATATAAGAACAAAGGTAGAAGATGTTGTAAAAATAGCTAAAAATGTTATGGACATCGGAGAAGCTGAAATACTAATATCTGGTGGTAGAGGAGTAGGTTCAAAAGAAGGATTCGACATATTAAAAGAATTAGCTGACCTTATGGGTGGAAGCATAGCAGGATCAAGAGCAGCTATAGACAATGCTTGGTTAGATAAAGCATACCAAGTAGGTCAAACTGGAAAAACTGTTAGACCTAGAGTATATATAGCTGTTGGAATTTCAGGTGCAATTCAGCATTTAGCTGGTATGCAGGATTCAGACTTCATAATAGGTATAAACAAAGATGATTCAGCTCCGTTAATGAAGGTTGCAGACCTTGCATTAGTTGGGGATTATAAGAAGATAGTACCTGAATTAGTAGCTCAATTAAAGGAAAAGATAAACAACTAATAAAGTGATATACAAGTTTGTATTTAAATACAAACTTGTATCCTTTATAATAATAATTAATACATAAATTAGGAGGGGTAGTTTATGAAAAAAATATGTGTTTTAGGTGCGGGAACTATGGGAGCAGGAATTGCTCAAGCTTTTGCGGTAAAAGGATATGAAGTAATATTAAGAGACATAAAAGACGAGTTTGTTGAAAAAGGTTTAAACGGAATTAATAAGGGCTTATCAAAATTAGTAGCTAAAGGAAAAATGACTCAAGAGGACATGGATGCTATTTTATCAAGAATAACAGGAACAGTTGATTTAAATATGGCAGAAGATTGCGACTTAGTAATTGAAGCTGCTATAGAAAATATGGCAATCAAAAGAGAAATATTTGGTGACCTAGATAGAATATGTAAACCAGAAACTATATTAGCATCAAATACTTCTTCTCTTTCAATAACTGAAATAGCTACAGCTACTAAAAGAGCAGATAAAGTTATAGGAATGCACTTTTTTAACCCAGCTCCAGTGATGAAGCTAGTAGAAATAATAAAAGGTATGGCTACATCACAGGAAACTTATGATGCAGTTAAAGAAGTTTCAGTAGCAATTGGAAAAGATCCAGTTGAAGTTGCAGAAGCTCCAGGATTTGTTGTAAACAGAGTATTAATTCCAATGATAAATGAAGCTGTTGGAATATATGCAGAAGGAATAGCTTCAGCAGAAGATATTGATAAAGCTATGATGCTTGGTGCTAATCACCCAATGGGACCTTTAGCATTAGGTGATCTTATAGGATTAGATGTATGTCTTGCTATAATGGATGTATTATATAGCGAAACTGGTGACTCAAAATATAGAGCACACTCATTATTAAGAAAATATGTAAGAGCTGGCTGGTTAGGAAGAAAATCTGGAAGAGGATTCCATAACTACGCTAAATAAAAAAGCTATCTAATAAAAAACCATTGGACTTTACCAATGGTTTTTTATTATGGAAAAATTTAAAGAATAAATGAAAATTTGTTTCCCATATATTAATTGTTAAATAAATAAAGTTGATAAAGTGTATGAAAGTCCTATATAATCAATATTATGATAGTCAAAATAATTTCAAAGAATTTGGAGGAGAAGTTATGTACGAAATTTTAGAAAAGGAATTATTAGCTCCAAATATTTATAAGATGGTTGTTAAAGTGCCTAGAGTGGCGAAAGCAGCTAAACCTGGTCAATTTATTATAGTAAGAGTTGATGAGAAGAGCGAAAGAATTCCCCTTACAATTTGCGATTATGATAAAGAAAAAGAAACGGTTACAATAGTATTTCAAACCTTAGGTGCTTCAACTATTAAGATGAGTAAACTTGAAGTAGGAGATTATTTTAGAGATTTCGCAGGACCATTAGGAAAGCCATCTGAATTTATATATGAAGATATAGAAGAGTTAAAAAATAAAAATATAATCTTTATAGCAGGAGGAGTTGGTACTGCACCTATTTATCCTCAAATAAAATGGTTAAATTCTAGAGGGATAAATGTAGATGTAATTGTTGGTAGCAAAAATAAAGAGCTATTAATTATGGAAGAGGAAATTAAAAAAGAAGTATCTAATTTATATGTAGCAACAGATGACGGATCTTATGGATACAAAGGATTGGTTACTGATCTTCTAAAAGATTTAATAGATAAAGAAAATAAAAAGTATGACTTAGTTATAGCTATAGGTCCTATGATAATGATGAAATTTATAACTAAGCTTACTAAAGAATATGATATAAAAACAGTGGTTAGTTTAAATACCCTCATGGTAGATGGCACAGGTATGTGTGGAGCATGCAGAGTAACTGTAGGAGGAGAAACTAAATTTGCCTGCGTAGATGGTCCTGAATTTGATGGTCATCTTGTGGAGTTTGATGAAGCCTTAAGAAGACAGAGTATGTATAAAGGGGAAGAAAAGAAAAAACTTTTAGTAGAAAAACAAAAAGAAGAAGGGCACATTTGTCGTATAGGATTAGGAGGGGAGGAAAAGTAATGGCTAACTTAAAGAGAACAGCAGTAGGAGAACAAAAGGCCGATGAGAGAGTAAAGAATTTCACAGAAGTATGCTTAGGCTATAGTGAAGAAGAGGCGGTTAAAGAAGCAGAAAGATGTCTTAATTGCAAAAATCCATTATGCGTTCCTAAGTGTCCTGTAGCTATTAATATCCCAGAATTTATCCAATGCATTAGGAAAAGAGATTTTAAAAGAGCAGCAGAAATAATAAATGAATCTAGTTCCCTTCCAGCTGTTTGTGGAAGAGTTTGTCCTCAAGAAACTCAATGCGAAGGAAAATGTATTTTAGGTATAAAGGGTGAGCCAGTAGCCATTGGTAAGCTAGAAAGATTCATTGGAGATTGGTCAAGAATTAATAATATAGATTTATCTGTTAAAACAGATAAAAAGAGTGAAAAAGTGGCTGTCATAGGAAGTGGTCCTGCAGGGCTTGCCTGTGCTGGTGATTTAGCAAAAATGGGATATGGTGTAACTATATTTGAAGCCCTACATGAACTAGGGGGAGTTTTGGTATATGGTATACCAGAATTTAGACTTCCAAAGGAGACTGTGGTTAAACATGAGATAGATAATGTAAAAAAGCTTGGAGTAGAGATAGAAACAGGCGTTGTAATAGGTAAGACATTAACCATAGACGAACTTTTAGAAGAAGAAGGCTATAGTGCAGTATTTGTTGGTTCAGGAGCAGGGCTTCCTAAATTTATGGGCATACCAGGTGAAAATTTAAATGGTGTGTTTTCTGCAAATGAATTCTTAA
The DNA here is from genome assembly GCF_963515715.1 of uncultured Clostridium sp. Lineage (GTDB taxonomy): Bacteria > Bacillota > Clostridia > Clostridiales > Clostridiaceae > Clostridium_AW. The sequence goes on along the minus strand of NZ_CAUPZS010000018.1, from coordinate 51,910 downwards.
CTAGAAGCAATTTAATGAAGGCATTTAAAGAAGATTATGATACTCCAATTAGAGCAGGTAATAAGGTTGCTGTAGTGGGTGGAGGAAATGTTGCTATGGATTCGGCTAGAACTGCAAGAAGACTAGGTGCAGAAGTACACATAATATATAGAAGATCAGAAGATGAGCTACCAGCGAGATTAGAAGAAATTCACCATGCTAAAGAAGAAGGAATAATTTTTGATATTCTTACGAATCCAATGGAGATAATCGGAGATGAATTTGGATGGGTAGAGGCAATAAAGTGCATAAGAATGGAATTAGGTGAGCCAGATAGCTCGGGAAGAAGAAGGCCAGTAGAAATTAAAGGATCAGAATTTGTAATGGAAATGGATACTGTTATAATGGCTCTAGGCACTTCCCCTAATCCGTTAATAGCATCTACTACTGAAGGACTAAATATAAACAGATGGGGATGTTTAGATGTAGATGAAAACACCTGCAAAACTTCCAGAGAAGGGATATTTGCAGGAGGGGATGCGGTTACAGGAGCAGCTACTGTAATACTTGCTATGGAAGCTGGGAAAAAGGCAGCTAAGGGAATAGATGAATACTTAAGAGGAAAGAATAAGTAATAAAATTGCGAGGCAACTAAAAAATTGCTTCGCAATTTTTAAAAGGAGGAAATAAAATGGATTTTGAATATGTAGAAGAAACTGAAATAGAAAGTATACCCGCAGTTATGGTGAAAAATGTGGATAATTTTGAATTAGCTCACATTTTTGAATGTGGACAGTGTTTTAGATGGAATAAAACCGAAACAGGTAGTTATATTGGAGTAGCCTTTGGCAAGGTTATTGAGGTAGAAAAAAAGGGCAATGATGTATTGATATATAATACAAATGAAGAAGAGTTTAAAGATATTTGGGTAGGGTATTTTGATTTGTATAGAGATTATTCAGAAATAAAGACTATTCTTAAAAAAGATAGTTTGTTAGAGAAGTCTGTTATATTTGGAAATGGAATAAGACTACTACAGCAAGAGCCTTTTGAAATAATAATTTCTTTTATTATTTCAGCAAATAACAGAATACCTATGATAAAAAGAGCTATAGATAAGATAAGCAAAAAATGGGGGGAAGCAGTAGAATACAAGGGTAACACCTATTATGCCTTTCCTACTATAGACAAATTAAAAGATGCCACTGAAGAAGAACTAGAGCTTTGTGGAACGGGGTTTAGAGCTAAATATATAGCAGATACAGTAAATAAAATATATAATAAGGAATTTGATATAGATTGTATTAAGGAAAAAAGTGATGATGACTGCCATAAAGCATTGCAGAATTTTATGGGAATAGGTCCTAAAGTAGCGGATTGTATCATGTTATTTTCTATGGGAAAATATTCAGCTTTCCCAGTAGATGTCTGGGTTAAAAGAGCTATGCAACACTTTTATTTGGCACCAGATTTATCTCTAAAAAAGATTAGGGATTTTGGTAGAGATAAGTTTGGAGAGGTATCAGGTTTCGCTCAACAATATCTTTTTTATTACGCAAGAGAAAATAATATATTAGTATAAAAATCAGACTAATCTTATGTAAATTGAAGAAAATTTAAGTTCTTTAAAGCTGATGTTCGAATTTATCAGTATACAAGTAAAAATGTGTATTAATTTTTTATGAGTTTCTGTTATAATATATATGATAAGAATTTAACAATCAAAGTTAATAGCTTGTTTATATATATTTAGGAGGAATTATAAAAAATGATAACCTTTGAAAATCAATTGAAAAAATTGAAGTATCTAGTATTAAAAGAAGTAGCTAAGATGACACTAGAAAACAGATTAAATAAAGAAGAACTAGAGAGAATGCCTTTTGAAATAATAAACGGAGACAGGGCCGAATATAGATGCTGCGTGTACAAAGAAAGAGCAATAGTTTACGAGAGGGCGAAACTTGCAATGGGTTGCCTGCCTAATGGACAAATTGCAGAGGAACTTGTAAATGTGGAAGATGAGGATCAAATTGTATATGTAATTGACGCTGCTTGTGATAAATGTCCTATAAATAGATTTGTGGTAACGGAAGCTTGTAGAGGATGTATACAACATAAATGTGTTGAAGTTTGTCCAGCAGGAGCTATAACTAGGGCAGCTGGAAGAGCATATATTAATCATGAAACCTGCAAAGAATGCGGCTTGTGTAAAGAAGTTTGTCCGTATAACGCAGTAGCTGAAGTAATGAGACCTTGCAAAAGAGTATGTCCTACAGGAGCTTTAAAAATGAATCCAGATGATAATAAGGCAGAAATAAAAAAGGAAGACTGTATTAATTGTGGTGCTTGTATGTCTGCATGTCCATTTGGAGCCATATCAGATAAGAGTTTTGTTGTAGATATTATTCGTGATATTATGGATAAAAAGAAAGTATATGCAATCGTTGCTCCAGCCATTGCAGGACAGTTTGGACCAGAGGTAAAAGTAGGGCAGATAAAGGAAGCTTTAAAGAAAATAGGATTCACAGATATGATAGAAGTTGCTTGTGGAGCAGATGCAGTATCAGTTCATGAAGGTAATGAATTAATTGAAAGGCTTGAAAGTGGAGATAAGTTTATGACTAGCTCCTGTTGTCCTGGATTTCTTAGCTATATAGAAAAGAAATTTCCAGACTTAGTGGATAAAATATCAGGAACAGTATCCCCTATGGTAGCTACAGGAAGAATGATTAAAAAAATGGATGAAGATGCTATGATTGTATTCGTAGGGCCTTGCACAGCTAAAAAGAATGAAGTAAAAAGAGCAAGTATAAAGGATGCTGTAGATTATGTCATGACTTTTGAAGAGATTACAGCCCTTATGGGAGCTTATGATATATGGCCATCAGAGTGTGAGGGAGTAGAAACCAATGATGCGTCAGTTTTTGGAAGAGGATTCGCACAAGGTGGAGGATTAACTTTAGCTGTACAGAACTATGTGAAAGGCTTAGGAACTAATATAGAACTGAAACCAGTTAGAGCAAGTGGATCAGATGAAGTAAAGAGAACTATGATTATGGCTAAGGTTGGAAGATTATCTGGTAACTTTATTGAGGGAATGATGTGTGAAGGTGGATGTATAGGTGGTCCAGCGACTATGGCACCAATGGCCAAGGTTAAATCTCAATTAGCTAAGTTCTGCAAGGAATCTGATAAAAAAGATGTAATTGCAAATGACATGTTAGAAAAATTTGAAGGTGTCAATTTAGAAAGATAATTAAGTTAATATAAAATAGTGTAAATTTTGAAGGCATATAGCGCTAAAATATATCTAAACAGATATTTCGGCACTATATGCCTTATATATTATAATATTAATGTAGAATTAAGGAATTTTTATGCTCTTTTGAGTTACAATATACAGTAAGATAATAGTTAGAAAAACAAATTTGTGATTAAGGGTGTATAAAAATGAGGAAATTTGATATAAGAGATTATAAATCAGAGATAGCATTGGGAATTTTAGTATTATTGTTTGCTTGGGTTGGATATGAATATTATTATCAATATCGTTATTTGGTGAAAAATCCAAGGCAATTAAAAGAAATTATAATGTCTTATGGCAGATATGGAATCTTAGTATTTATTTTGATGCAAGTCGTCCAGGTGATAGTTTTTTTTATCCCTGGGGAAATAGTTCAGATTACAGGAGGGTACATTTATGGTACAATTTACGGAAGCTTAATATCTTTAGTAGGAATATGCTTGGGAGGATTAATTTCCTATAGTATAGCAAGGGTGTATGGTAAGCCTTTTGTTTGCAAAATAATATCAAAAAAGCAGGTTAAACATTTCGACAAGATACTAAGCTTGGGCAGCGTAAATTATATAGTATTTCTACTTTATTTAATACCAGGAATACCTAAAGATGCTTTAGGATACATATGTGGCATTTCTAATATTACCTTTAAAAATTTCGCCTTATATTCTACCTTAGGAAGAATACCAGGCATTATTATATCAGCTTATTTTGGAGCTAATATAGGTGAGAAGAATAAAACCATATTAATTTTAATAGCTGTATCTATGACTATATTATTTATAATAGGAGTTTTAAAAGGCGAGAGAATAATAAGGGATATATTAAAAAAAGATGAGAACCAGATAGTTTAAATCTGGTTCTTTTTATATAATAAATGATTTAAAAAGCTAAGTATTATTATAAAGATGTTTATTAAAATACCGCAATGCATGAAAAAATCTTGAGGAAGCATGTTTATAACAGGATCCTTGGCTGGATCGAATATCCAATAATCATTACTAAAGAACAATTTATGAAATATAACAAAAACCTTATCAAAGTTTATTAAAAATGTAATAAGTAAAATTAAAGGTATGCTTATTAAAAATATGCTCACATATTTGAAAACTGTATAGTCTTTATTTTTTTTGCAATAATGTAAAGCTAGAATTGTGATTATGCTGCTTATAAAAAATAAGTAATCTAATTTTATAAATATATTTTTAACCTCCCGAAAGTGTAAAGCTCCCTCATCAGATGAAGGAAGGTTTGGTATTTTAAAATCTTCTTTATTGTGAGAAGTAATATATTTTATTAAATAATTATAATTTTGTTTAATATCTTCTATAGAAAAGCCGGAATTCTCTACTATATTTAAGTGTTTAATATCAAAGCGGTAAAGAGGTTTAAAATTAACGGTAAGTTTTACAGCAGAAATTATAAAGAACAATGAAATAAATATTGAAAAAAGTATATTTACAAATCTTTTATTCATGACAATCTCCTTTGCTTTAGCTACTCATTTATCATTTTAAATTATAAAAATATATCTATTTCTAATTATAATGCTTTATAATCTATTGTAAATATGAAGTTTTAGAAGATTTAAAAGGGATTTGGAGTAAAAAATAGGAATAGGGCAATAAATAAAGATATGTATGAATATTTTGCCATAATCATGATATAATACAAAATAGATTCAATTATTAGAGTTGATATAATAAATGGTATTATTTATTATTATAATTGTATTAGCACTCGTAGATGATGAGTGCTAACAAGAAAAGTTTTAAATTTCATTATTATATATAAAAAACATTAAGGAGGGGTTTAAATGAGAGTTAGACCACTTGGTGACAGAGTTGTTATTAAAAGAATTGAAGTTGAGGAAACTACTAAAAGTGGAATAGTTCTTCCAGGAAGTGCAAAGGAAAAACCACAAGAAGCTGAGGTTGTTGCAGTTGGTCCAGGAGGAATGATCAACGGAAAAGAAGTTGTAATGGAAGTAAAAGTAGGAGACAGAGTGCTGTTTTCAAAATATGCAGGAAATGAAGTAAAGGTTGACGGAATTGAATATACAATATTGAAACAGGATGAAATTCTAGCTGTTCTAGAATAATCCAAATTGATAATATTGAGGAGGTTTTGCAAATGGCAAAGAACATATTATTTGGCGAAGAATCAAGAAGATCTATGCAAAGAGGTGTAGATAAACTTGCTGACACAGTTAAGGTTACACTTGGACCAAAGGGAAGAAACGTTGTTTTAGATAAAAAGTTTGGATCACCATTAATAACAAATGATGGTGTTACTATAGCAAGAGAAATTGAGCTTGAAGATGCTTATGAAAATATGGGAGCTCAATTAGTAAAAGAAGTTGCTACAAAAACTAATGATGTAGCGGGAGATGGAACAACTACAGCTACATTACTTGCACAGGCTATAATAAGAGAAGGATTAAAGAATGTAACAGCAGGAGCTAATCCAATGCTTGTTAGACGTGGAATACAGATGGCTGTAAATAAAGCTGTAGAAGAAATCCAAAAGATTTCAAAACAGGTAGAAGGAAAAGAAGATATAGCAAGAGTTGCAGCTATTTCAGCTGGAGACGAAGAAATAGGTCAGTTAATAGCTGGTGCTATGGAAAAAGTAGGTAACGAAGGTGTTATCACAATTGAAGAATCAAAGAGTATGGCAACTGAATTAGACGTTGTTGAAGGAATGCAGTTTGACAGAGGATATGTAAGTGCATATATGTCCACTGATGCAGAAAAAATGGAAGCTAATTTAGATGAACCATATATATTAATTACAGATAAGAAGATATCAAATATACAAGAAATTCTTCCAATTCTTGAACAAATAGTTCAACAGGGAAGAAAGTTATTAATCGTATGTGAAGATGTTGAAGGAGAAGCATTAACTACTTTAATTGTTAATAAATTAAGAGGAACATTCACTTGCGTAGCAGTTAAAGCTCCAGGATTTGGAGATAGAAGAAAAGAAATGCTTCAAGATATAGCTACTTTAACTGGTGGAGAAGTAATATCTGAAGAATTAGGAAGAGAATTAAAAGATGTTACAATTGAAATGTTAGGTTCAGCTGAGTCAGTTAGGATAACTAAAGAAACTACTACTGTAGTTAATGGCAGAGGAAATAAAGAAGATATAAAATATAGAGTAGATCAGATAAAAGCTCAAATAGAAGAAACAACTTCTGAATTCGATAAAGAAAAATTACAGGAAAGACTTGCAAAACTTGCTGGTGGAGTAGCTGTAGTTAAGGTTGGAGCTGCTACTGAAACTGAATTAAAAGAAAATAAATTAAGAATAGAAGATGCATTAGCAGCTACAAAAGCAGCTGTTGAAGAAGGAATAGTTCCAGGTGGTGGAACAGCTTTTGTTGATGTAATCTGTAAAGTTGAAGAACTAGATTCAGAAGTACATGACATAAAAGTTGGAATAGATATAATAAGAAAAGCTCTAGAAGAACCAGTAAGACAGATAGCTTACAATGCAGGAGCAGAAGGTTCAGTTATAATTGAAAAAGTAAGAGCAAGCGAACCAGGAACAGGATACGATGCATTAAATGAAAAGTATGTTAACATGATAAAAGCTGGTATAGTTGACCCAACTAAGGTTACAAGATCAGCATTACAAAACGCTGCATCCATTGCTGCAACATTCTTAACAACTGAAGCGGCAGTAGTAGATGTTCCAGAAAAGAATAGCACTCCAATGCCAGCACCAGGAATGGGAATGGGAATGGACGGAATGTACTAAAAAATGCCTTGTATTTTTAGTTAAAAGTGAAGAATTAAAAGTTAAAAATAAAGGAGGGAATTTCAGTAAATCTGAAATTCCTTCCGTTTTTCTTCACTCTTCAATAAAAAATGCAGAGCATTTTTATTTTTGTTTCCACATGTTTTTTAAATCTACATTTGTTAATGATGTTAATAACTTTCTTTGAGCATCTGGATAACTTTCTTCTAATTTTATAAGAAGATTTTTCATTTCTTCTCTTGTAGTTTTTTTATCTACGGGACATAAGCTTTTAATCACAGGAAGGTTATTTTCTCTTACAAATTTTTCAATAAAATCTTCTCTTATATAAACTAAAGGTCTAATTATGTTTATTTTTTTATCTTCAAAGTGTATATTAGGGTGAAAAGTTCCTAATTTACCTACCTTTAAAATATTCATAAATAGGGTTTCGATAACATCATCACTGTTATGGCCCAATGCTAATTTATTTATGTTATTAAACCCAGCAACTCTAATCAAAGCACCTTTCCTTAAGGTTGAACATAAGGAACAGGGATTTTTTTCTTTTCTATCATCAAAAACTACTTCTGCAATATTAGTTTTCTCTATAATCAGTGGTATATCATTTTCCATACAAAAGGATTGTAATGGAGATAAATCCATACCTAAATCCATATCTATGTTTATGCCTATTATTGAAAAGTCTTTAATGGCAGTAAGTTGAATAAGCTTTAGTACAAAAAGTAAGAATACACTATCTTTACCCCCAGATAGGCCTACCCCAACTCTATCACCAGATTCTATCATATTATAAGTAGCCACAGCTTCTCTTACACTTCTAAGAAACATCCTATTAAATTTTCTTTCGAAAGCTATCATATTTAATGCCCCCAATTGTATTATTAGTTATTTAGAACATTATTAAATATATTATAAATTTATTAGTTTGTCTATATGTTAATATGTCTATATTTCTATATTGTATAATTTGGAAAAAAATGATAGAATTGTAATTGAATAATATTAATTATTTAGGGGAACTTTGAAGTACACATCTAAGTTGGGCATCTATGGTGTGTATGGAGTTAGTGATGCAACCCACCCTATATTCATACTCGTATGAATATAGGGTTTTATTTTTATTTAATAATTATGTAAAAAATGAAGGGATGGGATGAAAATGAAAAAGGTAAAAAAAGCTTTTACTCTAGTAGAGCTTTTAGTAGTAATTGCAATCATAGCAATTCTAGCAGCAATTATTGCACCAAATGCATTCAAAGCAATCGAAAAAAGTAAAGTAGCCACAGCGGAGTCAGACTATAGAGCAATAAAGACAGCCACACTAAGTTATTATTCTGATATGGGACTATGGCCAAACAAAGAGGAAAAGGGTAAAGATGAAGAAAACTTGTTTATTAAGGGAAGTGGTCTTGAACCAAATTGGAATGGACCTTATCTAGAAAAGTGGCCAAATAAGAATCCATGGGGTGGAACTTATAAAATAGTTACATCAGGCGATACTGTAAAATTAGAGTTAGATAAAGTTCCAGAGAAAGCAGCAAAAAAAATAGATTTAGATTTGGATGGAACAGAAAATCCAGATGGCGGAATTGTAATATATACAACAAGCGGTGGAACTTATACTGTAACTATAATAATTTCACAATAGGGGATGAACTTAATTATGAAAAAGATTAAAGAGGGTTTTACATTAGTAGAGCTTTTAGTGATTATTGCTATAATAGCTATACTTGCAACCATAATAGCTCCAAATGCATTTAAAGCCATAGAAAAAAGTAAAGTAGCTACAGTGGAGTCTGATTATAGGGCTATAAAAACAGCAACTTTGAACTATTATACGGATACAGGGAAGTGGCCATCTATGTATGATGCAACACTAGAAGGATTGTTTATAACAGGTAAAGATAAGAATAATAAGAAATTAGATAATTGGGATGGGCCGTATTTAGAAAAGTGGCCAAGTAAAAATCCATGGGCTGGCATTTATAAAATAAATACACATGGAGATATTGTAGAATTAGAATTTGATAAAGTTCCATTAAAGGCGGCAGCGAAAATAGATTTAGATTTAGATGGAGTAGAAGGAAATAATAAAGGTTTTGTTATGTATGGACTAAATGATGATAATACCTACACAGTGAGAATTAGAATTACTCATAGAATTCCCGAATAAAGGGCTGGTAAAATGATTAAAATTAAAAAATATAAAAGTGGATTTACCTTAGTAGAGGTGATCATAGCTATGGTACTGATAATAGGTACTGTAGCTATTTTTTCAAGTGTGGCATATTCCTCTTTGAAAGCAGGTAACAAAAATAAACAAGGATTAGAGGGGACTATTATAGCACAAAACTACTTAGAGCTTATTAAAGCTAAAAAGGAAAATGGAGAAATTAAAGATTTAGAAACACTAGAAAATTATATTATGAGTTTAAGTTTTAATATCAGTGAAGGTGGATATTACAAAGAAGATACTAAAGAGGGCATAAAATATGGTGTATACATGAAATTTATATTAAGAGAAGATAGTGAAGTAGGAGAATTAGTAGATATATTGGTGGAAGTTCATCCTCAGGATAGCAATAGTGTTGTAAAACTAGGGACGAAGATATACATCCCTGATATAGAGGATGAGGAACAAAGGGAGGGCGTAGAGAAAAATGAAGCATACTAGAAAGCATAAAAAAGCCTATGCTCTCCCCCTTGCAATAATTACAGGAATAGTACTTGTAAGCTTAAGTGCAGCCCTTTTAGTATCTATTAACAACGAAATAATTATAAATAAGAGAAGTAAAGAGAGAATTATAGTAAAGAAACTAGCTGAAGCTGGAATAGAGGAAGCATTCTACACTTATAATAGTAAATTATTTAAGGATGAAGAGATGAAAGATTTTACTGGAGAAGGGACTGTAGAAGGGATAGGAAAGTATATATATTCTTATGAAACCATAGATGATGAAAGTAAAATAGGGAAGGTTATTTCCCAGGCTATTATCGATGGACAGGATAAATACAGAATATTACTAGATTTTTCTCTAGAGAATGGGGAAATAATTCACTGGGAAGAAAAAAATTAAAGACATTTCTAGGAGGAATGCTATGAAAGGGAGTAAAAAATTTAAGAAAGGCTTTACTTTAGTAGAACTGATAATAGTAATAGGCATATTTTCCTTTATTGTAGGTCTAGCTTATTCAGTTATAAATTCCTCCTCTATTTTTATTAATAAACAAATTAATAATGTAAATAAGCAAAATGATATAAGAGTTACAGTGGAATGGATTACTAAGGATTTACAAAGTAGCGATAGCCTTACATATAATGAGACAGAAGAAATTATATATTGCATAGGAAATAATGGAAGAGAAGTTAAGTATATCAAAGAAGAGCAGGGAGCTATTAATGGAGAAAAGGTATATAAGATAATTAGAGAGGACAATGAAGATAGATTTATTTTAATTGAAAATATCCCTCTTGGAGGGTTTGTAATAGATAAATTAGATAATCTTTTTAGTGTAAAAATACTAATAAAAGATAAATTTAATAAGGATAGAGAAGAAGAGTTTTATGTCACCACTAAAAAGAATGTGGCTATAATAGATAAGCCTGAAGAGGAAAAAGACGGGCAGTGGGGAAATTGTGTCATTGTAGCTAACTATTTAGATGTTTCAGGTGGTGCTGCAGTAGAGGCCCCTGATTCTACTATAATTGTTAGAGATGATAAGGACAACACTATGAAATTAACCGGTGGCATAAGTATTTCTGCAGCAAACATATATATAAGTCATAATTTAGATTTGGAGGGCAGTGCAAGAATAGGGAATGATGATAATTCTAGTTCCATATATATTGATGGAGATGTTAATTTAAATGGAGATTCTTATATATATAAAACTTTATATTATACAGGAAAGCTGGATGTTCAGCATTGGATTGATGTAGAAGGGAAAAAAGTTGATAAAATTAATTTTCCAAACATATGGGTACCTTCATTAGAATTAGAGGAGTGGTATATAGAAAAAGGATTTAAATATATAAAAAAACATTCTATCACGGAGGGGACAGCCAGTGATGGAATGAAAGTTTTATTTGAAGACAGCTATAGGTTTCCCTCATGGCAGTCATATTCAAAGGTGAATGTGGTAAGTAAAGAGGATATAACATTGAGCGGCAATGTAAATGTAAATGGAATATTATTTGCCCCTAATGGCACAGTTAACGTTGGGGCAGGCTCATCTTTTGCGGGTATTATAGTGGCAAAAGACGTTCAAATATCAGGAGGTGCTAAAGTTAAATTTCAGAAATTTAATATAAAGGACTTACCCTTTAAATTAGAACATAAAATGTAAGGAGAAAATCGATGGGGAAAATAAGAAAAAGATTAGGAGAAATACTTATTGATTCTGGACTTATTACAGATGAAATTTTAAATAGAGCGTTAATCCTTCAAAGGGAAACAGGAGAAAAGCTGGGAACTTTGCTTATTACAAAGGGCTTTGCTACAGAAGAACAGATTGTAGATGCGGTTAAAAAACAGCTAGGTATAGAATATATAAATTTATATGAATTGAATATAAGGCCAGAAATAATTGAAATAATTCCAGAGACCATGGCGAGAAAATATGAGCTTTTACCTATAGATATAATAAATGGAAGATTGCTTGTGGTAATGGCTGACCCATTAAATTATTTTGCTATAGAAGATATAAAAGCCGTAACGGGTTATGTGGTAAAAACATCTATATCCCTAAGAGGTATTATACTAGAAAATATTGAAAGATATTATGGTAAGAGTAAAGCTGAAAAAGCAGCAGAGAATTATGGAAAAGTATATGGATATAAAAGATCCACCAATGAATTAGAAGAAATTTCAGATGAAGAGTCTGCTCCAATAATTAAATTTATAAATACGGTAATAGATAATGCTATACTAAACAACGCTTCAGATATACATATAGAGGCTGAAGAGGAAGAGATGAGGGTAAGATACAGAATAGACGGAGTTTTAAGAGAGATAATTAGGGTAGATATCGGTATGATTGAAGCTGTAATAAGCAGAATAAAAATAATGGGAGATTTGAATATTGCAGAAAAAAGAATACCACAGGATGGAAGAGTTAACTACAGAGCAAAGGGAAAAAACGTAGATTTAAGAATTTCCATAATACCTACTATACTCGGAGAAAAAGTTGTAATGAGAATCCTAGATAAAAGTAACTTTTCCCTAGGATTAGATAAGATAGGGTTAAATCTTAATGAAGAAGAAAAACTAAAGGAAATAATCTCAAAACCTTACGGCATCATATTGGTATGTGGCCCTACAGGAAGCGGGAAGACTACCACATTGTACTCTTTATTAAACCTATTAAATGATGAATCAAAGAATATAGTGACCATAGAGGATCCAGTTGAATATAACCTTAAAGGAATAAACCAAATGCAAGTAAATAACAAGATAGGTTTTACCTTTGCATCTGGATTGAGAAGCATTTTAAGGCAGGATCCAGATATTATATTGGTAGGAGAAATAAGAGATAATGAAACAGCAGAGATATCTGTAAGATCCGCATTAACTGGTCACTTAGTGTTATCTACTATTCATACTAATAATGCCTCAGGGGCCATAACAAGGCTAGAGGATATGGGAGTAGAGCCTTTTTTACTTTCATCAACGGTAATTGGAATAGTAGCTCAAAGGCTTGTAAGAAGAATTTGTCCAAGTTGTGTAGAAGAATATATTTCAGAAGAAAAGGACATGAGGCTTTTAGGCCTAAAGGAAAAAAGGGTTTTAAGAAGGGGAAAAGGATGTAGCATCTGTAATCATACAGGCTACAAAGGAAGGACGGCTATATTTGAAATACTAGAAATAGATAGGGAAATGAAGAATATAATTGACTTAAGAAAAGGTGAAAGAGCCATAGAAGAACAAGGTATTAAAAATGCCACAATATTATTAAGGGAATCCTGTATTGAAAAAGTTATAAAAGGTGTAACCACTGTGGATGAGATGTTAAGAGTGACTTATGGTTATTAAGAAGGTTGATTGATATGATGAAATTTGTATATAAAGCTAGTAATGAGAACTTTCAAATTATAAAAGGATATATAGAAGAACAATCAGAAGAGTTTGCAATGGAAAAGCTAAAAGAGAAGGGTTTAAAGGTAATATACCTTAAAAAGAAAAAATCTATTTATAATTTAACTATTAAAAAGAAAAAGCTTAAGGATAATGATATAGCTAGTTTTTGTGGACAAGTTGCCATAATAATAAATACCGGAGTAAGTATAGTAAAGGGATTGGAGATAATAGCGAGTCAAGATAAAAAATTCAAGGAAGCTGCAGAAGAAGTATTGATTGGACTTAGAAAAGGGGAAACCTTTGCTAATTCTATGAAGGTCTCTGGGATTTTTCCACAATTATTAATTGATATGGTTTATTCCGGTGAATTAAGCGGCAATTTAGATGAGGTATTATTTAATATGGAGAGTTTTTATAGAAGGGAAGCTCAAATAAAAAGCAAAATAAAAGGAGCTTCTGTATATCCAACAGTATTGCTTATGCTTACCATGGCCATGATATTTTTCTTTAACTTTTTTGTGTTAAATAAATTAAAACAGATATTTGAAGATGTAGAGAATTTACCATTTATAACCCAAATCCTACTCGGAACAATGAATTTTGTAAATAATAATATTTTTCTATTGTCTATTTTACTAATAGCAGGTGTTATAATATTAAATTTTATTTTGAGAGTTTCGAGAGTAGGGTCATATATAGATAGGCTATCCTTAGGTGTACCACTATTAGGGGAATTGAAAAGAAATGTAATCATAAATAGGTTTTCAAGAAGTATGGGGATTTTTATGAAGTCTGCTGTACCTATAATAAATGCCTTAGAAAATATAGAAATGATTATAGAAAATAAGTATATAGGCCTTAAGATAAGCAAAGCAAAAGGAGAGATAATAAATGGAATAAGTATAGGGGAGGCCCTAGAAAATGAAGGACTCTTTGATACTTTAGCCATACAAATGATTAAAATCGGTGAAGAAACTGGTAAATTAGAAGAAATGTTTTTTAAATTAACAGATATATATGATAAAAAGGTTGAAGGAAATATTAATAAGATGATGACCTTAGTAGAGCCCATATTCACTTTAGTAATAGGACTCTTTGTAGGGATTATTATAATAGCAATAGCAATGCCCATACTTCAAATGTCAAATGGCATAAATTAATCTTTTAAATGGGGGAATTAAATTTGCCAAAGAATAAAGTTATATTTAGATTTAATGAGGATACTATTGATTTAGTATTGATGGAATACAAGTTTAATAAAACAATATTAAAAAACCATAAAACTCTAGCTGTTAAAGTTGAAAATAATTCTATGTATAGTAATGAAAAAACTATTATGGATTCAAAGCTTTTTATTGAAGAAAATAATGTAGTCAGTAAAATGGCTATCGTCATTCTCGCTTTAGATGGTGTAATAACAAGGCTAGTAGAAACCCCTTATATGAAGAAAAAAGAATTGCAATCTTTTATAAAGAATAATATAAATGATTACTTTACTGTAAACATGCAAGATTATTATTATGACTATAGAATAGTGGAGGTATCTTCGGATAAAGTAAAGAAATTTAGCTTATTATTAGCAGTAATACCTAAAACTAAACTTAATGATATACATGGATATTTAGAAAAACTAGAAGTTAAAATTGAAAAAATCACCATATACCCTGAATGTATAGCAAATTTACTAAAGAAAAGGGAAGATAATAGTATAGCTATAGTGGATTTTGTTAAGGATGGTAATAATATTACTATTCTAAATGGAAATAAGTTGTTTCTACATTCCAGCTCCCATGTCTATGGCAATATTGAAGAAAATTATGAGGAAGTATTAGATAATATAGGATATTTTTTAAATTTTTACTCAACAAGACATTTTGGCAGTAAAGTAGATAAAATATACATATTGGGAAAGGTTCCTAAAGAGAATGGGTTTTTAGAAGAACTAAAAAAACAAATTGATATTCCATTAGAAATAGGAATAGATAAAGTTTTTAGAAGATACGTTACAAAAGAAATAGAAGATATAGATTTTTTTTCTGATGTATTTGGATGTGATTTTAAGGGTATAGATTTTAAAAAATCACTTAAGTTCAATAGCCTTGATGGAGCTTCTAGAGATAATAAACAATATATAGTTTTAGTTTCATCTTTAGTGATTCTAACTTTTTTATGGAGTGGATTATCCTCTTATTTAATAAATAGAAAGATCAATAGCTTTGATATTACTAGATTAGAAGAAAAAATTAAAATGTTTGGCGGAGCGAAAGAAGAGTACAATTTGCTAATGAAGCAAAGGAAGTTATATGAAAAAGATCAAAAATCTTTAGAGAGAATTAAGGTGGAGGGCGTAGAACATATTTATTATCTAGAGGAATTTAGACATGGGTTACCTTCTAATATATTAGTTGAGAGTATTCATATAGAGAAAGATAAAATAGAATTAAAAGTAAATATTGATAGTAGTACTATGGATAGAGCTAATTTATATATCGCCATAAACAACATGAATTTATTTAAGAAGAAGGAAATAGAAAGCATTAAATTAGATGATACAGAGAATGAAGATACTATAATATTAGAAATAAAAAATCCGTAATAAAGGTGTGAAAGAGCATTATGGAGAATAGTAATAAGGGTATAGTAATATTTTTAATAATTGTAATTGCTTTATCTTTAAATTATATGGTTTACCAATATATTCTTCAGCCTAAATACAATGATCTAAAGGTATGTAAAGAAGAATATATTGAGAGAGAAGATGAACTAGAAGAGCTTATAAAAACCAAAAATAATATTAAAAATGTGAAAAATGAAAACGAGGCTTTGAAGAAAAGTATAGAAGAATTGGACAAATTAATTGCTAAAGAAATAGATACTCCACAGCTAGTTTATGATTTTTATAAATCCTGTAAAGATTACGGCATAAATGGGGAAGAAGTTGAATTTTCCTTATCCCAAGAAGGTTTTTTAGAAGATGAAAAAGACACAAGGGAAGTAAAAGAAAATGAAGTAAAAGAAAATGAAGTAAAAGAAAAGAAATTAAAGGAAAAGGAAGGAGAATTAGAAGAGGATATAATTAGACTAGAGATTCTTTTAAAGGTAAATGGAGAAAAAAATAATATTGAAAAGTATATAAAGAGTTTAGATAAAATAACAAAGAGAAAATTAAATGTTAAAAGCATTAAACTATTCTCAATGGATGAGGAAAACAATTTATCACCAGAGAGTATAGGAATCATAAGAAGCAACTATATAGAAGTGGAGATAAGCTTTTATCATTATGTAGAATTAAGCAATGAAGAAATAGAAAAAATTAAAAAATATGATTTTTATCACAACAAAATAGGCTTTGACTCAATTCCAGAGATGTTTAGGTAAAGGAGCAGATACTTTGTTTTATGTAATATTAATGTATGTGTTGATTTTTATAGTAGGTCTATGTATAGGTAGCTTTTTAAATGTATGTATATATAGGATACCAAGGGAGGAAGGTATAGTATTGCCTCCTTCTCATTGTACCAATTGTAATAATAGATTGATTTGGAAGGACTTAATACCTATAGCTAGCTATTTATTCTTAAAAGGACAATGTAGATACTGCAAAGAAAAGATATCTTCAAGATATGCTATAATGGAGCTTATTACTGGCATTTCATATGTATTGGTATTTATTAAGTATGGCTTTTCTTTATATTCTCTTAAGTATTTAATTTTGATTTCGTTATTAATTGTAATATCTCTAATAGATATAGACACCATGAATATTTACTTTAAAACCACTGTTTTTGGGGTTCTTTGTGGAGTAATAATTTTGGCTATCGAAGGAATAAATAGTGGCTATGGAGTTTATAATTACTTATATTATTTTTTAGGGGGAATAATTCCCGCCATTATAATAACATTAATAATACTGATTACAAGAGGTATGGGGTGGGGAGATGTGGAGATATTCTTTATATGTGGTCTGTTTTTAGGAGTTAAGCTCTCCATAGTTATGATGTTTTTGTCTTTTGTCATAGGGGCCATAATATCTCTATTTTTGTTATGTACTAAGAGAAAAACTAGGAAGGATCCAATACCTTTTGGACCATTTATTGCATTGGGAGCTTTTTTTGCAATTTTAATGGGAGATGCAATTATAAACATTTATATGAGCTTTTATGTAAATTTGATATAAAATCTTTCAAAAAGCTTTCATAAAATAATTGACAAAATGTAAAATTATCAATAAAATAGTGTAAACAGTTCGTTTTAGTCGAATAATATATTACTCATATATCCCCTGGATATGGCAGGGAGTATCTACCGGGAGCCTTAAATTCCCGACTATGGGTGGAATTGTTGCATGCAAATTGGACATGCTAATTTCACTTATAGAATTAGCATGTTTTTTTGTGTTTAGGCAAAAATAAAATATACTAATTTATAATATATAAAGGAGTGGAAAGTTTTATGGCAATAATTTTAAAGAAGGGGTATACTTTTGATGACGTTTTACTAGTTCCTAATAAATCAGAAATATTACCTAAAGATGCAAGTTTAGCTACTTATTTAACTAAAAAAATAAAATTGAATATTCCATTGATGAGTGCTGGAATGGATACAGTAACTGAATCAAGAATGGCAATTGCTATAGCAAGAGAAGGCGGAATAGGCATTATACATAAAAATATGTCCATTGAACAACAAGCATTTGAAGTAGATAGAGTTAAGAGACAAGAAAATGGCGTTATAACAGATCCTTTCTTCTTATCCCCAGACAATTCTGTACAAGATGCACTAGATTTAATGAGCAGATATAGAATTTCAGGCGTTCCTATAACAGTTAACGGAAAGCTAGTAGGAATTATTACAAATAGAGATATAGTATTTGAAAATGACTACTCTAAAAAGATTTCAGAAGTAATGACAAAAGAAAATCTAATAACAGCTCCAGAAGACACTACAATAGAAGAAGCAAAAGAAATATTGATGAAACATAAGATAGAAAAGTTACCATTAGTAGATTCAAATTCTAACTTAAGAGGACTTATAACTATAAAGGATATAGAAAAAGTAAAACAGTTCCCTAATAGTGCTAAAGACTCAAAAGGAAGATTGTTATGTGGTGCAGCAGTAGGAGTCACTGCAGACATGTTAGACAGAGTTAAGGCTCTAGTAGAGGCTAATGTGGACGTGGTAACGATAGATACTGCTCATGGACATTCTAAAGGAGTTTTAGAAGGAGTTAGAAAAATAAAAGAAAAATATCCAGAACTTCAAGTAATTGCAGGAAATGTTGCGACAGCAGAAGCTACAAGAGATTTAATTCTTGCAGGAGCTGATTGTGTAAAAGTAGGTATAGGACCAGGATCAATTTGTACAACTAGAGTAGTTGCGGGAGTAGGAGTTCCTCAACTTACAGCAGTTATGGATTGTGTAGAAGAAGCTGAAAAACATGGAGTACCTATAATAGCTGATGGTGGACTTAAATACTCAGGAGATATAGTAAAAGCACTTGCAGCAGGAGCTAAAATATGCATGTTGGGTTCAATGTTTGCAGGTTGTGAAGAATCACCAGGAGAAACAGAAATATATCAAGGAAGAAGCTATAAAGTGTATAGAGGAATGGGATCCCTAGCTGCGATGGCTTGTGGAAGTAAGGATAGATATTTCCAAGAAGACAATAAAAAGCTTGTTCCAGAAGGAGTAGAAGGAAGAGTTCCATACAAAGGATCAGTTACTGATACAATATATCAACTTTTAGGTGGAATACGTTCGGGAATGGGTTATTTAGGAGCTAAAACCCTTGAAGAGCTTTATAAAACTGCTATTTTTGTAGAACAAACAGCTTCAGGATTAAGAGAAAGTCACCCTCATGATATATCAATTACTAAAGAAGCACCAAACTACAGTGTAAATCAATAAGATTTGGAGGATATTATGGAAAGAGAATTAGTTCTTGTCATAGATTTTGGAGGCCAATATAATCAACTTATCGCTAGACGTGTAAGAGATAACCACGTTTATTGTGAAATAATACCTTATAATTATTCAATAGAACAGATTAAAGAAAAAAATCCTAAAGGGATAATATTTACAGGTGGACCTAACAGTGTTTATGGAGAGGATTCACCAAAGATAGATAAAGAAATTTTTAATCTAGGGGTTCCAGTGCTTGGAATATGCTACGGACACCAACTTATATCTCATACTTTAGGTGGAGTTGTAGAAAGCGCTAAGGTAAGAGAATATGGAAAAACTGAAGTAAAGATAAGCAGCGGCTGTTCTCTATTTGAAGGAATAGAGATGGAAGAAAGCTGTTGGATGAGCCATACAGACTATGTATCAAAAGCTCCAGAAGGATTTACAATAGTTGCGGACACTAGCGTATGTCCTGTGGGAGCAATGGCTAATGAAGAAAAGAAAATATACGGTGTTCAGTTCCACCCAGAAGTAGAACACACACCTTTTGGAAAAAAGATGTTATCAAACTTCCTTTTTAACATCTGCGGATTAAAGGGAGATTGGTCAATGTCTTCCTTTGCTGAAGAAAAAATCAGAGAAGTTAAGGAATTAGTTGGAGATAAAAAGGTAATATGCGCGCTATCAGGTGGTGTTGACTCATCAGTAGCAGCCCTTATAGTTCATAAAGCCATAGGAAAACAGTTGACATGTATATTTGTTGATCATGGTCTACTAAGAAAAGATGAAGGTGACCAGGTTGAAAGTGTATTTAAACAGCAGTTTGATATGAACCTAATAAGAGTAAATGCTCAGGAAAGATTCTTAGGAAAATTAAAGGGAGTGTCAGACCCTGAAAGAAAGAGAAAAATTATAGGTGAAGAATTCATAAGAGTATTTGAAGAAGAAGCAAATAAACTAGGAGAAATTGATTTCTTAGTACAAGGAACTATATATGCTGACGTAGTGGAAAGTGGAACTAATACTTCTGCAACTATAAAGAGCCACCATAATGTAGGAGGGCTTCCAGAAGACATCGAATTTAAACTTATAGAACCATTAAGAGAATTATTTAAAGATGAAGTTAGAGCAGTAGGAGAGGAATTAGGAATACCACATAAATTAGTATGGAGACAGCCTTTCCCAGGACCAGGATTAGCTATAAGAGTACTAGGAGAAATTACTGAAGATAAGCTAGAAACAGTAAGAGAAGCAGATGCTATATTCAGAGAAGAAGTAGCTAATGCAGGTTTAGATGAAGTGATTTGGCAGTACTTTGCATGTCTTCCAAATATTAAATCTGTAGGAGTTATGGGAGATGAGAGAACTTATTCTCATACTATAGCCCTAAGAGCAGTAAACTCAACTGATGGAATGACTTCAGATTGGTCAAGAGTACCTTATGAAGTTTTAGATAAGGTTTCTAGAAGAATAGTTAATGAAGTTAAAAACGTAAACAGAATAGTTTATGATGTAACTTCAAAACCACCAGCGACAATTGAGTGGGAATAAAAAACAGAAACCTGATAATGGCTAGAGATAGCTGTTATCAGGTTTGTTTTTTATTAACCTCTCTTGTGTTCAGATAGTCTACGAAATCGTTCTGTAACATTGGTTATGAATTCCTGTGTCCTGTCATTTAATTGCGCATTGTTTCTTGTTATCACTTCAAAAAGGACACTATTTTCGCAGCCTTCAATGGGAACTGATATAACATCGAACATTGCGTCCTGATTTTCAAATTCTCTAATTCCTATGGTATAGAAATTGCTTGTGGAAATGAGATTCATTAAGGTTGCTCGTCCATATACATAGACTATCTTACTTGAGTTGTTGAGATCCTTATGAGATCCTTTTTTCATGATATTGTATATGAAATCCTCATATTGTCCAAGGTATCGAACAAAACCATACTTTTTAAGGGAATCTAGTGATATTATATTTCCTTGCTGAATTAACTCATGATGCTTTGAAACGCAGATTTCTGGTGCAAACTCTGCGATTTTTTTCCAAGTTAATTCATTTTTTTCGATTAAAGAATGAATGTTCTTAGTTTCATGGATGTCGTAATGGATGATTCCGACATCGGTGTATCCGTTGGCCACATCTATAATTACATCCCTAGTGGTTCCTTCATTTAGAAGATAGGTGAATTCATCGATGTTTTCTGTTCTGCTGCAAACTTCATTGAAACTTTCCATAATGTGGGTAAATTTAGTCATGGAAACACGTAACTTATCTGAAATTTTAATATTTGTAGGTGTGAATTTCTTTAAAGCTTCTATTTCGTTTAGTATGGATTTGGAGTGTTTAAGAAAATACTCCCCGGCAGAGTTCAGATTTACTCCTCTGTTGGTTCGATTGAATAATTCAAATCCGATAGCCTTTTCTAAGTCTTTGATTATATTGCTTAAATGAGGCTGTGATATGTATAATTTCTGCGCGGCTTTGTTAATGGATCCACATTCCGCAACTGTTACAAAACTTTCAAGTTGATTAACATTCAAATTATTACAACCCCTTTCTGATCTTGGCAATGGTAAAGTATGTAAATTACAAAGAATTATATTAGAGTTTATCATATTCTAAAAAATATAGCTATAAATTTTTTGAATAGTAGCTATATTTTTTAGATATTACCGAATATTAACCAAATGGGTTATTATAATATATAATAAGGAAATTAAATATATTAGGAAGTAGGTTCATAAAATGGAAATCAAAAATATTGCCAAAGTATTAAATGATGCATTGGAATATGGTCGTAAGTACATAAATAAAGGAAATGTTGCAACGTATATTCCTGAATTAGCGAAAGTGGACAAGAATTTGCTTGGAGTTAGCATAGTGACGATAGATGGCAGAAGATACCATGCAGGAGATTGGCAGCAGGAATTCACTATTCAAAGCATCTCGAAAACGATTTCTCTAATCTTTGCTCTAGAGCATTTTCGATCAGAATATGTGTTTAGCAAAGTAGGTATGGAATCTTCAGGGGATCCATTTAACTCCCTGGATAAACTTGAAACAAAGAATAAATGCCCATCAAATCCTTTTATTAATGCTGGTGCCATCGCTGTAGCTGGATTGATTGCTGATAAATATGAATTTGAGAATTATCTGGCATTGGTACGTAGTCTTTGTGGAAGAGATTCAATTGACGTAGATGAAAACATATACATGTCGGAAAATGAGACAGGCATGTTGAATCGCTCTATGGCATATCTGATGAAGAATAGCGGGGTTCTTGACACGGATGTGGAAGAGACGTTGAAATTTTATTTCAGAATGTGTTCAGTCAAGATAAATACCAATGACTTGGCCAACTATGCATCAATCCTAGCAAACGATGGAGTGGAAGTTAAATCTGGAATTCGATTGATTGATAAATATACTATAAAAATCGTCAAGTCTCTTATGGTGACCTGTGGCATGTATGATGGGTCAGGAGAATTTGCCATTAGGGTAGGGATGCCTGCAAAGAGTGGCGTAGGCGGAGGTATCGTAGCTTCTGCTGAAAATAAAATGGGAATCGGAGTTTTTGGACCTGCAATTGATGCTCAGGGAAACAGTATAGGAGGTTATCATATCCTTGAATACCTCTCAAATGAGTTAGGATTACATTGTTTTAGTAGAGAATTAAGTAATGTCGTGTATTAACTAAATAATTTTTGTTTCAGTGTTATGGAAAGAAGGTGATATATGTAGAACTAATTAAACAGCGCTTACAAAATAAGTAACAAAGATTTCACAAAATTTTAAGGAGGGGTCTTATGTACGCAAAATTTATTGGCAATTTAAGTAATTTTCTGTATACGTATCTTTTACCAATACTATTAATTGGAGGTGGATTGTATTTTTCATTTAAAACTAAATTTGTTCAACTTCGTTTGCTAAAGGAATCTATAAAAGTTGTAAATGAACCTGCAGAAAATGAAAAAGCCATGTCCTCATTCCAGGCTTTGATGGTTTCTACAGCTTCCAGAGTTGGAACTGGAAATATTATTGGTGTATCTACAGCAATTTGTATAGGTGGAGCCGGATCAGTATTTTGGATGTGGATTGTAGCTTTTCTAGGTGCATCATCTGCTTTCGTTGAAAGTACTCTTGCACAAATCTACAAGAAGCGTGACAAGGACGGTGGTTCCTATGGTGGACCAGCACATTATATTGAAGATGGATTGAAGAACAAGACTTTAGGTATGATTTTTGCAATAATTTTAATTCTAACATATATGGTGGGCTTCAACATGCTAGCAGCATATAATATTAATTCTGCATTTGCAACATATAGTTTTTATAATCCAAAATCAACTCCAATGATTGTAGGAGTAGTTTTAGCAGCGTTGACTGGATTTAGTATTTTTGGTGGTGGAAAGAAATTAAGTGAAATTGCTTCACTACTTGTTCCAATAATGTCGATAATGTATATTATCGCAGCATTTATCATAATATTTAAAAATATAGGTATTGTTCCAGCAATGTTTGCTGATATATTCTCACAAGCATTTGACTTCAAGGCTATATTTGGTGGTTTCGCTGGATCAGCTATAATGATGGGATTAAAAAGAGGATTATATTCCAATGAAGCGGGTATTGGTTCTGCACCAAATGCTGCAGCTGCAGCTGATGTATCCCATCCAGCAAAACAGGGATTGGTTCAGATGATGTCAGTATATCTAGATACATGGGTAATTTGTACAGCAACTGCAATAATGCTTTTAGCTTCGGGAGTTTCTCCAGATCCAGAACTTGCTGGTGCAGCATACAATGTGGCTGCATTGACCAATAACTTCGGAGTGTTCGGACAGCATTTCTTCACATTTGCATTATTCCTATTTGGATTTACAACTTTAATTGGAAATTACTTCTACTCAGAATCTAACTTGAAATATATATTTGGTGAAAAAACAAGCAAAACCACTTTCAATGTTTTCCGTACTATAGCAGTAATTGTTATATTATTTGGTACAGGAATGGAATTCGGTGTTGCATGGGATACAGCGGATGTGCTTATGGCATCAATGGCGTTAATTAACATTCCAGCAATATTCATATTGAAAGATCCAGTAATTGCTTGTATGAACGATTATCTTGAGCAGAGAAAGAATGGAAAGAATCCAGTGTTCAAAGCTTCTTCCATAAACTTGAAAGATAAGACAGATTTCTGGAACTAGTCACTTAAGCAAATAAAAAATTAGATATCTGAATAAGTATCAAGTGATTCTTAGGTTCAGATGGAATTTGCTTAAAAGGAATACTTACTCCAACTGAAGCTTAGAAGAACTTATCCAGGGACGTAGCATCCGTTATCTTCCACTTGTAGAAGATGGGAGTATTACGGATGCTAGTCATCGGATAAAACCTGATAAAGGCTTAAGTAAGCTTTTATCAGGTTTATTTTATGATATTAAATAGTAGAACCTGTAGTCTTTTTCGATGTGTCATATCCTAATTCATAGTATTGATTATTGTTGAATTCAAAGGTTTTAATTACATCAAGTCCAAGCTTTTTAGTATGGGCATTATAAGAACGTGGATTGATTTTATTAATAAAAGTAATTAAAATAGGGTATCTTTTATTCATTTGAATTCTTGAGAACTCAAAAATATTTAAAAGTACTTCTGAACCACGATAGTCCTTGTGAATGCAAACTGGTCCATATTGATAAGAATTTTCTGTAGAAAGAATTTGACCTAGATACTTTGTATTTGGTAGGTCCTTTATCATATGTTGAAACAGAGGCCACGCCGACCAATATTTCCAAGATGCAGCCATGGCATAAGCCACAACTTTGTCACCATCACAGGCTATAGCAAGTCCACTTTCCTTTTGGATTAATTCCTTAAATTGCTCTTCAGTAAATAAAGTTGTAACAAATCCATTAGCTTTATCCTCTTCGCTTATAGTTGACACATGATACTTTTGTTGTAATTTTGAAATAGCAGGAATATCTTCTAATGTAGCATTTCTATATTTCATTAAAATCTGCCCCTTCCAAATAATTGGTTAAATATCTATTTATTTCCGATTGATTTATATTGTAGTTGATTGTTAGTCTTATGTCTATAATTATTTAGATTATTTAGAAATTGTAACCACTATTTTTGTATGAAACTATTTGATTTCTTCCATAGGCGGAGAATTTTTAATTACAACTATATATTGATAGTAGTCTGTTGTGACACCTTCAGTTGGAATCCCACTATTTGGTTGTAACTGCCAAATTAAATTTTTATTAAAAGGAGAATTTCCACCATTTAATTTAAACAAAGTAGTATCTGTTTTCAAATAATCTTTAAATACATTATTTTCTCTTAATGTATTTGTTGTATGGATTGTTGGACTTTGCATAGGATTATAAGTTGTACAATTATTATACATATAAATAATAGATATAACTTTTCCTTTCACTGGAGATTCTTCGTTTTCCATTAGTGAAGCTAGGTAATAAGTATTATCATATATGCTGCGTTGGGTGACATGATAAGCACCGAATTGTCCATAAAATTTACCTTTAGGCAAAGTGTTATAGATATGTATAAAATTTTTATACATCTGCATATCTCTTAGATTATAAAATGTTGCATTGTCTAGAGAGAATTCAAAGCTAACACATAAATTATCAGTTACTAAATTAAAGTCAAAGAATTTTTCCCCTAAATACCTTTTGTAAATATCATAATTTTCATTAATACTTTTTTTCAAGTCCAGGGAAAGGTTTTTTAATATTTGGGGATTGGTTATATTATTTTCATATGTATGCTGTAATTTTTTTATAACAGGTTTTATTTCTTCAGGTGGTTCATTTTTAGGTATTAAAGAATACATATAACGAATTGCTATATTTTGTTGATGCTCTATATCAATTCCTACCACCTGTATTTTCTCGTCATCTGGTAGAGTTTTATTTAATTCATATACTTCTATCCATTTATTGTAATGTTCTATAGTATAGCTAGCAGTATCTTTCCATTCTATAAATAGTTCTTTTAATATACTTTCATCTCCTGTATTTAAATATTTATTTAAATAATATGCATGACTATAGGGTAACTCACATAGATAGTATTTTATATTTGTCTTTTCTTTTAGATATTTAAGAAATTTTAATTCTAGCTCTCCGTTCGCAGCTGCTCCATGAACCTCACCAGTTAAGAATATTTCATTTTGTTTTAAATCCTTATCCAATAAGTTGAAAGAAGAAAAATCATCCTTATCTAAGATTAAATTTGAATGATTTTTATTTAAATATTTATCTACATTAGAGTTAGTTGGTTTTGTGGAATTACATGATGTAAATACTATAATAATAAGAATGCTTATAATAGTTTTACTTAATAATTTTATATTTATTTTACGCATCTAGAACCCCTTTATTTCAAATAAATTACATTTAATTAATATAATATAATAAAATCAAGAAAGAATCAATAATGTAAATATATAGATATATGTTATAATTTTATTAGCAAGTAGTATATTTGTAATTTGTTAAAAACTTTAAATATTATAAGTTGTATATGTAGGTACTATATAATAGGAGGTAATTAGTATGACAGAAAAAGAAAAAATGTTAAGTGGAAAACCATATAAATCCTTTGGTGAAGAACTATTAGGTGAACGCCAGCATGCAAAAGAAATGATATTTGAATTTAACTCTTTACGTCCAAATGAAATTGAAAAGCGAAATGAAATTATAAAAAAATTACTTGGTAAGACTAGTGAAAATTTCTTTATAGAGCCACCATTCCGATGTGACTATGGATATAATATTTCTATTGGAGAAAATTTTTATTCTAACTATAATTGCACCATTTTAGATTGTGCTAAGGTTACTATTGGTGACAATGTTTTGTTTGCACCAAACGTAAGCCTTTTTACAGCAGGTCATCCCATTCATTTTGAGCCCCGTAATGAAGGATTTGAATATGCCTTTCCAATAACTGTAGGTAATAACGTTTGGATAGGCGGCGGCGTTATTGTGAACCCTGGTATTACTATTGGAGATAATGTAGTAATTGGATCTGGTAGCGTTGTAACAAAGGATATTCCATCAAATGTAATAGCTGTTGGTAACCCGTGCAAAATAATTAGAGAGATTACAGAGGAAGACAAAACTAAGTATTTTAGAAATCTTACAATTAAATAACTTTAGTTGCATTATTGCTGACATTCTCAGCTGTATTTTTAAGTAAAAAGGTTAACTTTTAAAATATCTTATTATTCAAACCTAAATTTATAGCACTTGGAAATAATCCAAGTGCTACGTATATTCTAAACAGGAAAGAACCTGATATTATTAGGTTAATGGGCTTTGAATAAGTGTTGCGAAAATGAAAGAGTGATTATGACCGTCATCTATTGTAGTAACACCTGTTGCTAAGTGAACATGTTTGCCATTGCCAACATTAATAGCTAACCCTGTAGTTATACCTACTTCGTGATGATGATCAAAAAAGTCAGTATTAGTAAGAATAGCATGAACGTGAGAGTTACCCATAGGAATAACTTCACTTGTAACGCCAGCAAATCTATGGTTGTGTCTTTCATCACCTTGTTCAGCTAATCTTGTACTTCCTTCAAATTCATGAACGTGAGTTTGAGTATCATCGGGATCATTGGATTCATTGCAATTACAATTTTGGGATTTTGAGCTTTCATCAAATAACATAACAACACCTCCTTACATAATATTAATATTCGATAAATTAGATTTTGACACTCTAAAAATGGATTCAAAAAAATGTAAGAGGTGCAAGGATATGAAGAATGATAGGGATAAGCAAGTAGAAGTAGATATAGAAATGAATATAACTGCAGAAAAGACTGCAGTTATATTTGTGTACTTTATTGTGAATGGCACTTATCTAAAGAATCATCATCTCATACGACGGAAATGATGGAAATGATGATGAACGTGATGATGGAAAAAATGACGTCTACGGCGGCGACGACGGCGACCACGAGGGTCATCGAAAGCTGGATCTAAAAATGATCTATACATATCATCATCTTCATAATCCATACTATTAGGCATCATGTGATAAGGCATCATTGGGGCTCCATACATATTAGGATAGTAGTCCATCATAGGTCTCTCATTAAAGTCATTGCGGATTTGATTAGAATCCTGATTTGAAAATTCGTCATTGTTTCTAAAATACATTTACATTCCTCCAGATAAATTTCAATACATAATATTATAGTATTTATATGTAAGAAATTTGTTACCATATTTTTGAAAGAAATTGTGAAAAATGTGAGTAAAGAATAATTCAGCAAGAATAAAACATAGTAAAAAAGCAAACTTTAATAAAAGAATAAAGTCTGCTCTTTTTTCTGACTTTCATTAATTTACTCTAATTGGATATATTGCTATAATAAAATTTATAAGATAATGATTGTGGGAGGAGTTATATATGAACAAAATTACTTTAGATTTAAACTATGCAAAACCTTATTTAAAGGATGAAGAAGTGGCGTACTTTCAACCATATATCAATGAAGCTCATAAAATGCTACATGAAGGAACAGGTACGGGGAATGATTATATAGGATGGGTAGATTTGCCTATTAATTATGATAAAGAAGAATTTAATAGAATTAAGGAAGCAGCAGAAAAAATAAAGAAAAATTCTAAAGTTTTAGTAGTTATAGGCATAGGTGGTTCATATTTAGGAGCTAGGGCTGCCATTGAAATGCTAAACAATACTTTTTATAATAATTTACCTTTGGATAAAAGAGAAACTCCAGCTATATTTTATGTTGGAAACAATATAAGCTCTACATATATTTATGACTTAATTAATTTCATTAAGGATATGGACTTTTCTATAAATGTTATATCTAAATCAGGTACTACTACGGAGCCTGCTATAGCTTTTAGATTGTTTAAAGATTTAATAGAAGAGAAATATGGTAAGGAAGAAAGTAAAAATAGAATATTTGTAACTACAGATAAAAAAAAGGGAGCGTTAAAATCCTTAGCGAATAAAGAAGGTTATGAAACTTTTGTTATACCTGATAATGTAGGAGGAAGATATTCAGTGCTTACTGCAGTAGGATTACTACCTATAGCTGTTTCAGGTGTAGATATTGATCAGATGATGAAGGGTGCTAGTGATGCTAGGGGAGATTTTATGGAAAGGGATTTATCTAAAAATCCATGTTATAGATATGCAGCGGCCAGAAATGCTTTATACAGAAAAGGCAAGACTGTAGAAATAATGGCTAACTTTGAACCATGCCTACATTATTTTGGAGAGTGGTGGAAACAGTTATATGGGGAAAGTGAAGGTAAGGATGGAAAAGGTATATTCCCAGCAGGAGTTGATTTCTCAACAGACCTACATTCAATGGGACAATATATTCAAGATGGACTAAGAATAATCTTTGAAACATTTATAAATGTTGAAAAACCCAGGGAAGAAATAATAATTAAAGAAGACAAAGAAAATTTAGATGGATTAAATTTTTTATCAAGTAAGAGTATGGATTTTGTCAATAAGCAAGCATTAAAAGGAACAGTGCTAGCTCATAGGGATGGAGGAGTACCTGCTATGGTTGTTAACATACCAGAGTTAACTCCATATTATTTCGGCTATGCTATATACTTCTTTGAAAAGGCTTGTGGAATAAGTGGATATCTTCTAGCGGTAAATCCATTTGACCAACCGGGAGTAGAGGCCTATAAAAAGAATATGTTTGCACTACTTGGCAAACCAGGCTTTGAAGATTTAAAGAAAGAATTAGAGAGTAGAGCATAGAGAGGAAAAACAGTGAGAATAATAGTAGATGCGGACGCTTGTCCAGGAAAAGACATAATTGAAAAAGCAGGAAAAGAAAACAATATTCCAATTATAATGTATTGCGATATTAATCATATAATAAATAGCGATTATAGCGAAATTAAATACATGGATTGTGGATTTCAAAGTGTAGATATGGCTATTGTAAATGCAGTGAAAGAAGGGGATATAGTAGTTTCTCAAGACTTTGGTGTTGCAGCTATGTGTCTTGGGAAAAAGGCTTATCCAATTAGCCCTAAAGGGTATATCTATAGCGATAAAAATATAGATAGATTACTCTTCGAAAGACATTTAGGAGCAAAGGTAAGAAGAGGCGGTGGCAAAACTTCCAATCATAAGAAGAGGAACAAAGAGGATGATGAAAGGCTTTATGGCAATTTAATATACTTAATAAAAAACTGTGACACAGTTTTGGAGAGTGAAGAGTTAAAAATTAAAAATGAAGAGTGATGGATGAAATTCCTTTACTCTTCACTTTTCACTCTTAACTCTTAATTAAACAAACCCCTATTACAATATATGGATACATAGTATAATATAACTTAGGGATATTTTTACGGGGAGTGAATTTATATGGATGATATAAATATTATATTTAATTTAAATAGTCCTCAGGAGAAAGATACGGATATAAATATAAGAATTGAAAATAAAAGTGATGAGGAATTATTATATAAATTTTTTATTGGTTCTAATGGAGTTTGGGATGTTATACAAGATTTTAGTGAATTAGATTGGGTGGATTGGACTGCAAAAGAAGATGGCAAATATACTATAATGGTACAAGCAAAGAAAAGAGATAGTAGTAAGTTATTTGACTATGTTCTAAGAAATGATTATATCATTGGAAAGTCAGAAGAAACCTTAATATCCTCTTTAAATATTGATAAAAAGGTAGTAAAAGTAGGTGAGAAAATTACTGCTACAGTTGTATCTAATAAAGTTCCTATAATGTACAGGTATTGGATTAGGGAAGAATACAGTTGGAATTTAATAAAAGACTATTCTACTGAAAATGTAATAACATTTACAGCAAAAACTCCAGGTAGAAATGAAATATTAGTAGAATGTAAAGATATCAATTCAAAAAATAATTATGATGATTTCGATAAAATAGACTTCAAGATATTACCCTTAGAAAAGGTAGAAATAAAGAATTTTAAGTGTTTAACAAAGGAACTATTAGTAGATAATGAATTAATATTTCAAGTTGATGTGAACTCTTCAGATAATAGGACAACCCTCTATAAATTTGTAAAGATCAATCCTGATGGTTCAAATGTTTGTATACAAGATTATTCCAATAGAAGAATGGTGAATTTCATTGAAAAGGAAAGTGGAGATTATAAATTATTATGCTACGCTAGGGATATGTACTCCCAGAAAGAATATGATGATGTTGGGGCAATAAATTATAATGTAAAAAAGTATAGAAATATAGAGATTAAGAGTTTTACTACAGATAAAATTTTCCCCCAAACTTGTGATACAGAAATTCTTTTAAAAGCCGTTGTTTTTGGTGGGAAAGATTTACTTTATAGATACATAATTGATGGAAATTATGGTGAAGATTCTGGCTATATAAGAGAGAATAATTATGCTTGGACTCCTAAAATGGCAGGAAGCTATAAAATAACTCTATGGGTTAAGGATAGTTCTTTTCATGGTAATTACGAATGCATGGAGGAAATCAGCTTTATTATTGATGAAAAAAGTAAAGATTTTGTTATGATTGAAGAGGTTACGTTAGATAAGGGAGATAATATTATTGTAGGAGAAAGTATCCTTGCAAAAGTAATAGCCACTGGAGGTATGAACTTAAGATATAGTTTCATTGTAAAAAAGGATGGTATAGTTAATTCCGTAATAGATTATGGAAGTGCAAATTGGGCAAGATTTACTGCTACAGAGGAAGGAAAGTATGAATTAGAAGTAAGGGTTAAAGATAAATATTCTACAAGACAGTACGATAGTCACGAGATTGTATACATAAATGCTTTTGAATATCTCCCTTCCAATATTGAATATGTTTTATATACATCTAAAGATTATTTCCTATGTGGCGATAAAATAACTATGGATGTTGTAACTACTAATGGAAAAGATACATTAGTAAAATATGTGTTAAAAATCAATAGCCACAAGGTTGAAGAAAGTGACTATACTTTTAGTAAAAGATATAGCTTTACTCCAAAATGTAGCGGAGTATACCTTTTGCACATCTATGCTAGAAACATAAAAAGTAAGGAATTATTTGATAGTAAAAGGGACATAAAAATAGAGGTTAAAGATGCATTGCCCATTACGGATACAAAACTTAAATGCGATAAAAGAGAAATTTCAATTAATGAACCTGTCATCTTTTCTGTGAACCACAACGGAGGTAAGGATGTACTATATGAGTTTTATATGATGGATGACAGAGATTGGATAAAAGTTCAAAGTTATAGTAAAAAGAAGGATTATAGTTTTATACCCTTTTCTACTGGAAACTTTAAAATATTAGCCTTATGTAAAAGCAGTTATAATAAAAATTCTTATGAGGATTATGATGTTTTTGAATTTGAAGTGAAATAAATTAGATGATATATAAATAGATAATAGATTAAAGAAAGGATAGGTGATAGTGTTGGAGATTAATGACTCACAAAAGATTGAGAATTTTGTTCAACTTCAATTATTTAAACAAATATTTGATAAGGCCGTTGGGGATTCACCTGCTTTTGCCGTGGTTATGGAGAGCTTAACTAAGGCTATGGTAGGGGATGACAAGAATGTAGTAAACTATATCAATGAAGAAATAAAAAGTAATGATAATATAGAGGAAGTTGTAGAGAAAGCATCTAAAAAGTTTTCTATAGATAAGGATTTAATTAAGGCAGTAATAAAGCAAGAATCGGATTTTGATCCTAGTTCCACATCCACAGCTGGGGCTATGGGACTTATGCAACTTATGCCAGGCACAGCAGAATACTTAGGGGTTAACAATCCCTACGATATAGAAGAAAATGTAAATGGGGGAACTAAATATTTAAGGGAGTTATTAGATGTTTATGGAAACCGTAAAGAACTAGCCCTTGCTGCATATAATGCAGGACCTGGTACATTACAAAATAGAGATGTAAAAGAAGCATCTGAAATTGAAAGGCTTCCTCATGAAACTAGGGACTATGTTAAAAAAGTTATGAAGTATTATGGAAAATAAACAGTCAAAAGACTGTTTATTTTTTGTGCGTTTATGGCTATCATATAATTAGTAAACAATTTGGAGGTAATAATATTGGAAAGATTAGATAAAATACTAGCTAACTTAGGATACGGTACAAGAAAAGAAGTAAAAGCATTAGTAAAGAGCGGAGCTGTTGAAGTAGATAATGTGGTAGTGAAAGATTCAGGAACAAATATTGATCCCAATTCATCTATAATAAAAGTAGATGGTGAGGAAATAAATTATAGAAAATATATATATCTTATGATGAACAAACCTGCAGGAGTTATTTCAGCAACCTATGATAATAATTGTGAAACAGTCATAGACTTGCTTTTGCCAGAACATCAAGCATTCAATCCTTTTCCAGTGGGAAGACTAGATAAGGATACTGTAGGGCTACTTCTTATTACTAATGATGGAGAGTTGAATCATAAGTTAATATCCCCTAAATGGAATGTGGATAAAATATATTATGCGGAAATAGACAAAAGAGTAGATGAAGATGATATAAAGGCATTTGAAAAAGGCATAACTTTAGATGACGGATATAAATGCATGCCAGGAAAACTTGAAATAAAAAATGCAAATGATGATGGTTCTGAAGTATATGTTACAATACAGGAGGGAAAATTCCATCAAGTAAAAAGAATGTTCGAAGCATTAAATAAAGAGGTAGTATATTTAAAAAGAATTAAATTCGGCAACTTAGACTTAGATAAATCCTTAGAAGAAGGAACTTATAGGGAAATTACAAAAGAAGAATTTGAAATGTTAAATAATTTTAAATAATTGATTATATGTTTACAAATTAGTAAAAAATGAATTTTTTCAAGCATGTTAATAAAATATTAATATTTTTTCTTGCATTACATCTTGAAAATTTGCAATAAATTTTATATAATGAAGTTGCAAGAATAAATAAAAGAATGAATAGCCCCCTTTTATTTATTGAACAACCCATGCCCCAATGGGTTGTTTGCTTTTTTTGATTATTTTTTGCAATATACAAAAAATTCAGCCAGCATAGTGGATATATTTCACTATTAATGTTAAAATTTAAATAATGCTATTAATTAATACTATTAATATTATTAATAAGGAGCTGAATGCTGTGAGTGCATATAAATCAAAAATTGAAGATAAAGAAATTGATTTTCTATATGATGCTATATTAAAGTTACAAACTAGAGAAGAGTGCTATAAATTCTTTGATGATATTTGTACTATTAATGAAATACAATCTTTGAGTCAAAGAATGCAGGTAGCCAAAATGTTAAAGGATAAAAGAACATATCAAGATATATCCATAACAACAGGCGCTAGTACTGCTACAATAAGTAGGGTAAATAGGTGTTTAAATTATGGTAGTGAGGGATATGAAGTTGTATTATCCAGGCTAGAAGAGGACAATAAAGAAAATAAGTAATATACATAAAAGGATTGGTAAAATTACCAGTCCTTTTTTATTTAAATTACATATCTTACAATAAAGGGAAAAATTACTTTTTGGCGAATAATAATATAAAATAATATTGTTTTAATATTCTAATAATTTTATGGAGGAGAATTCTATGATAAGCGATAAAACATTTTTAGATAACTATATAGATAATTTGGAAGAGGAGATTGTACATATTCGAAGAGATTTCCATAAATATGCTGAATCAGGATGGACTGAGTTTAGGACTGCCTCAAGAATAGCAGACTACTTAAATAAATTAGGTTATGAGGTTAAATTAGGGGAAGAAATATTTAAAAAGGAAGATATGATGGGTTTGCCATCGGAAGAAGAGCTAAAGTCTAATATAAAAAGAGCTTTACAACAAGGTGGAGTAGAAGAATATATAACAATGATGGAAGGGGGATATACTGGAGTAGTGGCAGTACTAGATACTGGTATACCTGGCAAAGTTACTGCATTTAGATTTGATATCGACGCAAATGATGGGTTAGAAAGCCACTCTTTAGAACATAGGCCCTTCAAAGAAGGATTTTATTCAGTAAATAAAGATGCTATGCATGCTTGTGGACATGATGGACATGCAGCTATTGGGCTAGGATTAGCTAAAGTTTTAAAGGAATTTCAAAAGGAATTAAAAGGTAAAGTAATGTTGATATTTCAACCAGCGGAAGAAGGAACTAGAGGAGCTAAATCAATGGCTAATAGCAATATTTTAGATTATGTTGATTACTTCCTTAGTGGCCATGTAGGTTTAATGTCTAATAAATTTGGAGAGATAGCCTGCAATACAGAAGGATTTTTATCTACAACAAAAATGGATGTTGTATTTAAAGGAAGAGGGTCCCATGCTGGAGTATCTCCTCAAAAGGGGAAAAATGCACTTCTTGGAGCAGCAACAGCTGCATTAAATTTACATACATTGTGTCAACATGAAGAAGGAGTAGGAAGGATTAATGTAGGAGTTTTAAATAGCGGAAAGGGAAGAAATATAATTCCTGATTACGCAATAATGAAGATAGAAACTAGAGGGGAAACCAATAATATCAATGAATATATTACAAAAAGAGCCAAAGAAGTTATAAAAGCTTCAGCTATTATGTATGATTTAGAATGGGAAATTAAAGTTGTAGGAGGAGCAGAGAGCTCCAATAGTGACGAAGAATTATCTAAAATTTTTAAGGAGGAAGTAAAAAATATTAAAGAGATAGAAAGTATAGTGGATCGCGTAAAACTTACGGGCTCTGAAGATGTAACTTACATGATGAATAAGGTTCAAGAAAAAGGGGGCAAAGCAGTATATGTGATCTTTGGAACAAAAATTGCAGCAGATCATCATAACAACTCCTTTGATTTTGATGAAGGAGTATTAAAAATAGCTATAAAAGCATACGCGCATACTGTAATGAAATTAAATGGAAAGGAGGGTTAAAGATAATTAAAGCTTGAACATTAACATATTAATCAATCATAAATTATCAATTATCCATTATTAATTATCAGGGGGAATGGGTATGAATACTGAAAAAAATTTAGCTAGTCAGAAAAAAACTGGGGGATTTCTTGCTTGGGTCGAAAGAGTAGGTAACAAAATACCTCATCCATTTATACTATTTTTGTGGCTCATAGTTATAGTGTGGGTAGCTTCTTTCATATGTTCAGTTATGGGAGTAAGTGTGGAGAACCCTGTAACTGGAGAGGCTGTTGTAGTTAAAAATTTACTTTCTGGGGAAGGCATAAGATATATATTAGAGAATATGATTAAAAATTTCACGAATTTTGCTCCACTAGGATTAGTTTTGACCATGACTTTAGGTATAGGCCTTGCAGAGCAGGTCGGGTTTATGACAACTTTCATGAAAGAAACAATACTTGGTTCTTCACCAAAGGTAATTACTTTCATGATTATGCTAATTGGTATATGTGGAAACGTAGCTTCTGATGCTGCCATAGTTGTTATTCCAGCCATTGCAGCAGTAATATTTGTTTCCATAGGTAGACATCCACTTGCAGGTATAGCATTAGGATATGCTTCCACTACAGCAGGATTTAGCGCTAACTTAATGATAGCCGGAACAGATGCATTGCTTGCAGGAATAAGCACAGAGGCATTACAAATCGTAAATAAGGGTGGGGAAGTAACACCAGTAAGTAACTGGTTTTTCATGGCAGCCTCAACATTTATATTAGCAATTGTAGGTACAGTTATTTCAGAAAAAATTATAGAGCCAAGACTAGGACAATATAATGGCAAAAAGCAGATTAAAAATGAAAAAGTAACTCCAGAAGAAAAGAAGGGTTTAAGAAAAGCAGGAATGGGAGCTTTAGTCTATGTATTGGTTATATTAGCTGTAATAATTCCTAAAAATAGCTTCTTAAGGGATCCTAAAACAGGCTCCTTAGTACCTTCTCCTTTCTTAAATTCAATAATACCCTTACTTTTATTCTTATTCATTATAGTTTCATATATTTATGGTAAAGAAGTAGGTAAGATAAAGAAATTTGCAGATGTGCCAAAGTACATGGCCATAGCTATAAAAGACATGTCTTCATATATTGTATTGGTATTTGTTATAGGACAGTTTATAGCTTACTTCAATTGGAGTAATTTGGGATATGTTATAGCTGTAAATGGAGCTAATGGACTGAAAGCAGCTAACCTAACAGGAATGCCATTGTTTATATTATTTATATTATTCGTAGCCTTTGTAAACCTATTTATTGGAAGTGGTTCTGCAAAATGGTCATTGCTTGCTCCAATATTTGTTCCAATGTTCTATCTATTAGATTATAATCCAGCATTAACACAAATGTTATATAGAATAGGAGACTCTACAACTAATATCATATCCCCGCTGTTTCCATACTTCCCGATCATATTAGCTCTAATTAATGAGTATGACGAAGAAGCAGGGGTAGGCACTGTGTTGTCCTTGATGATACCTTATAGTTTAATCATGCTTGTAGTTTGGATAGTGTTTGGCATGATTTGGTTTACACTAGGATTACCGCTAGGGCCAGGAGCGCCTATAAGATAATATTAAACTTATGAATTCAGCTGTTGTTTAATTGGAGGTGGTTTATTTTGACTAAAGAGTTAATTGATAAACTAATAGATGAAAATTTGGGGGATATCATAGATATTAGAAGGAATATACATGCACATCCGGAACTTGGAATGGAGGAGCATAGAACTGCTGATGTTGTATACAAAAATCTTCAAGGCTTAGGTTTGAAAGTAGAAAAAGGTATTGGGAAAACAGGTGTAGTCGCTCTTTTAGAAGGGCAAAAAGAAGGAAAAACAATTTTGCTTAGAGCGGACATGGATGCACTCCCTATAAATGAGCAAACGGATCTACCTTTTAAATCACAAAATAAAGATGTGATGCATGCCTGTGGTCATGATGTTCACACTTCAATACTTTTAGGGGCAGCAAAGGTATTGTCAAATATGAAGGATAGCATAAAGGGAAATATAAAATTTGTGTTCCAACCTGCAGAGGAATGCAATCCAACTGGCGGGGCAAACTATATGATAGAAGATGGGGTTTTAGAAAATCCTAAAGTAGATGGGGCTATTGCTCTTCATGTTTGGGACGTGCCATTAGGTAAGGTAGGAGTAAAAAAAGGGGCTATTATGGCTCAGTCCGATAGAATATTTATAAAAGTAAAAGGAAAGAGTGCCCATGGTTCTGCACCTCATCAGGGAGTTGATGCTATTGTAGCAGCGGCACATGTAACAACTGCCCTTCAGACTATAGTAAGCAGAAATGTAAGTCCTCTGGATAGTGCTGTAGTTACTTTAGGTGTTATAAAGGGAGGGTACAGATATAATGTAATACCAGATGAGGTAACCTTGGAAGGAACAGTTAGAACCTTTGCACATCACGTAGCGGATATGATGCCAGGAAGAATTGAGAGTATAGTAAAAAATGTCTGTGAGGCATTAGATTGTGGCTATGAATTTAAATATGTAAATGGATATCCATTAACGTATAATGATGAAACTTTGACGGAGAAAGTTATGGAATCTTTAAAAGATTCTATAGGGGAAGAAAATCTAATCATACCACAACATCCAGCAACAGGAGCTGAGGACTTTTCCTTCTTTAACAAGCATGTGCCTTGCACCTTTATGTGGTTAGGTTGTAAATCAGAAATAAATGAAGATTGTTGTGTACTTCATAACCCTAATTTCATTTGTGATGAAAGAGCTATACCGATTGGTATAAAAATACTATGTAATACGGCGATAAATTTGTTAAAATAATATAATATAAAAGATTGGTTTAGAGTTAAATTTTAAACCAATCTTTTTAAACGTTTTATTAAAATAAATATTAAAGGTGATTAAACAGGTAGTTAAGTGATATAATATAAACTGATTCAGTATATTTGAGTTATTAGGAAACAGGGAGTGAAAGATTAATGGATTTAAGCAAATTATTAAATAAGGAGCAACTTGATGCTGCAACCACTGTACAGGGTCCCTTGCTTATATTGGCAGGAGCAGGGTCAGGTAAAACTAGAGTTTTAACTTATAGAATAGCTCACTTGATAAAAAATTTAGATGTATATCCTTCTCAAATATTAGCTATTACCTTTACAAACAAAGCAGCAAATGAAATGAAAGAAAGGGTAAAAAATATTGTTGGAAGTGAAGCTGATAATATGTGGATATCAACTTTCCATTCTAGCTGTGTAAAGATATTAAGAAGAGAAGCTGAAAAAATTGGTTATAATAAAAACTTTGCCATATATGATAGCTATGACCAAAAGACTTTAGCTAAAGAATGTTTAAAGGAATTAAATATAAGTGATAAAGATTTTGATGAAAAATCAGCTTTAAATAAAATTGGAGAGTTTAAGGATAATTTAATCTCACCAGAAGAGGTAGTTAAAAAAGGAGACAGTAATTATAGATTAAAAAAATTAGGAGATATTTACTCCTTGTATCAAAAAAAGCTTAAGAATAATAATGCCATGGATTTTGATGATTTAATATTTAAAACCGTTGAACTTTTTAAAAAGAACCCAGATGTTTTAGAGTTTTACGGAAGAAAGTTTAAATATATAATGGTAGACGAGTATCAAGATACTAATAGATCCCAGTATGAATTGACACGATTACTAGCTTCTTCTCATAAAAACATATGCGTTGTAGGTGACGATGATCAATGTATTTATGCATGGAGAGGAGCAGATGTAAGAAATATTTTAGAATTTGAAAAAGATTATCCAAATACTAAAATAGTAAAGCTTGAACAAAACTATAGATCCGTAAGTAATATATTAGACGCAGCTAATGGTGTTATAAAAAATAATAGCTATAGAAAAATTAAGATTCTAAGGACCAATAACGAAAAAGGTGAAAAAATCAAAATTTACAGAGGCTATTCAGATATAGAGGAAGTACAATTTATTTCATCAGAAATTAAAAAGATATCAAAGGAAGAAGATAAAGGCTATAAAGATTTTGGTATATTATACAGAACCAATGCACAATCACGTATTTTTGAAGAAGCATTTATGAGAAATAAGATACCTTATAAAATTATTGGAGGATTAAAGTTCTATGACAGAAAAGAAATAAAGGATATAATGTCATATCTAAAATTAATTAATAATCCTCTAGATGATGTGAGCTTAAAAAGAGTAATAAATGTTCCTAAAAGAGGGATAGGTGATAGCACTGTAGACAAGGTTCAATCTTTTGCATCTTCCATGGAAGAGTGTATGTATAGCGTTTTGTTAGATGTAGACAGTATAGGACTATCAGCAAGAGCAGTAGCTTCCATTAATAAATTTATAAGTTTAATAAATAGCTTCATAAGAAAAAGGGATGAAATAAACGTATCAAAATTAATAGAAGAGATATTACAGAGCACAGGATATATGGAGGAATTACAAAAGACTAATAATATTGAGGATTTAAGTAGGATTGAAAATTTAAAAGAACTAGTGTCTGCTGCTGTGCATTTTGAAAGCAATTCAGAAGATAAAAGTCTATCTGCATTTTTAGAACAGGTTACCTTAGTTTCGGATGTAGATAATTATGATGAAGAATCTGATGCTGTGGTATTGATGACAGTGCATAGTTCTAAAGGCTTAGAATTCCCTGTAGTATTTATGGCGGGAATGGAGAATGGAATATTTCCAGGGATACAATCCTTAGAAGATGAGGAAGAGATGGAGGAGTCTAGAAGACTTTGCTATGTTGGAATAACAAGAGCTAAAGAAAAACTATACATGACATCAGCAGAAAGAAGAACTATTTTTGGTAGAACTGTAGCCTATGCGGAGTCAGAATTTATTAATGAAGTAGCTATAGATTTAAAAGAAAATATAAATTTAAATAAAAATAATAATTATAATACCTATTATAATAAAAGAAACGTATATACAAATAGAGAGTTTTCAAATATTAATAATACAGTATTAAATAAAATAGAAAATACAAATGAAATAAAGATTAAAGATGATAATGAAGAAAACAAATTGACTGCGGATCAAGTAAGGCCTGGGAAAAAGGTGAAACATGACAAGTTTGGAGTGGGAACTGTAGTGAGTGCTATTCCAAGTGGGGGAGATTTAAAGCTTACAGTAGCTTTTGATAAAATGGGAGTGAAAATATTGATGCTGAGCATGGCACCGTTAGAAGCAGTTTAGAGGGGGATGTATTTTGAGTAAAGATAATAAAGAGACAGATGCGATGATAGACAGGATATATTCTCTAGTAGAAGAATTAAATAAATATGCTCACGAATACTATGTGTTAGATAATCCTTCAATATCCGATAAAGAGTATGATAAAAAATACGATGAATTGGTACAGTTAGAAAAAGAAACTGGACTTATGCTACCCTATTCTCCTACTCAAAGAGTTGGAGATAGGATATTAGTTCAATTTGAAAAATATCAACATAAAGGGCCATTATGGAGCTTAGATAAATCACAAAATGTAAATGGCTTGACTGAATGGCATAATAGAAATGTTAAAGTTATACTTCAGTATAATAGTACCCATGAGGATAAGTTACCTCTTCCATCATATATAGTGACAAAAAAGTTTGATGGACTTACTATAAATTGTACCTATGATGAGAATGGTTTATTAATAAAAGCTGCCACTAGAGGAACAGGTATAATAGGAGAGGGTATTACAGAGCAGGCAAAGACAATCAAATCATTGCCACTTAAAATCAATAATAATTATAGCTTTGAAATCCATGGAGAAGCTATAATGACTAAAAAAGCTTTTGAAGAGTATAATAAAAATGCAGTTATCCCTTTAAAAAATTTAAGAAATGGGGCGGCTGGTGCTCTTAGAAATTTAAATGTGA
The DNA here is from genome assembly GCF_963515715.1 of uncultured Clostridium sp. Taxonomy (GTDB): domain Bacteria; phylum Bacillota; class Clostridia; order Clostridiales; family Clostridiaceae; genus Clostridium_AW. The sequence goes on along the minus strand of NZ_CAUPZS010000018.1, from coordinate 10,020 downwards.
AAGAGACTGCGAATAGAAATTTATCTGCATTTTTTTATGATATAGGATATAGTGAAGGAAAACCCTTTGAGACCTATACGGAGATGTTAGATTTTATAAAAGAAATGGGTTTCCCTGTGGATACATATATTAAAAACTGTAACTCTATAGAAGAAATTCAAAAAGAAATAGAATATATAAATAGCATTAGAAATGAATTAGATTATGATATTGATGGAATTGTAATAGCAGTAGATCATATAAAAACTAGAGAAATATTAGGATATACAATAAAATTTCCTAGATGGGCTATTGCATATAAATTTGAAGCAGAGGAAGCTACCACTACTTTACTAGAAGTAGAGTGGAATGTAGGTAGAAGCGGACGAGTAACACCTACAGCAATATTAGAACCTGTAGAGTTAGCAGGAGCAACAGTTAAAAGAGCTACCTTAAATAATATGGATGATATAAAGAGAAAAGGTGTAAAAATAGGTAGTGAAGTATATGTTAGAAGATCTAATGATGTTATACCAGAAATAATGGGTGTAGTTGAGGATAGCATACATAATGGATTGGAAATTCAATCACCTGAAAAATGTCCATATTGTAATAGTGAATTAATTCAAGATGGTGTACATTTATTCTGTGAAAATACTCTATCGTGTAAACCTCAAATGGTTAAGAGTATAGTACACTTTGCAAATAGAGAAGCTATGAATATAGAGGGATTTAGCGAAAAAACAGCAGAGCAATTTTTTGAAAAATTAAATATAAAATCTATTGGAGATTTATATAGGATAAAAAAAGATGAATTATTGACATTAGATAAATTTGGAGAAAAGAAGGCTAGCAATATTCTAAATGCAATAGAAGGTAGCAAAAATCCTCAGTTATCATCATTTATATATGCTCTAGGTATTCCAAACGTCGGCAAGAAAACTGCCAAAGACTTAGTGAAGAGCTTAAAAACCTTAGAGAATATAAAAAATGCTTCTTTAGAACAATTGACATCTATAAAAGATATTGGAGAAAAAGTAGCTTATAGTATAATAGATTTTTTTAAACAGGAGAAAATAATTAATAGTTTAAATGAATTACTTGACTTAGGTATAAGTCCAATAGCTGATGAGATGAATATAGAAGAAGATAGTCCATTTAAAGATAAAACAATAGTAGTTACGGGTTCATTAGAAGGCTATGGGAGAACAGAAATAAAGGAAAAGCTAGAGAGCCTAGGAGCAAAAGTATCTAGCAGCGTCAGCAAGAAAACTAACTACCTTTTAGTTGGTAAAGAACCTGGTTCTAAATATGATAAAGCTGTTGAATTAGGAGTTAAAATAATAAATGAAGAAGAATTCAATCAAATGATTAAAGGTTAAGTTCAACAGATAAAAAATGGAGGAGTAGAGATGAGAAGAACTATTAGTGCGTTAGGATGGGTTTCTGTGTTTTTTACAACTGTAGCCATAATATTGACTATGCTTACAACCTACCAATTTGTTTATATTAAGTATTTTAATAGCTACTATACTTTGCAATTGTGTCTCTTCTTTACGATGGTCATCTGGGCTGTAAAATTTATAGATTTAAAAAATATTAAAAAGATGTATCCGATTGTTTGTAGCATATTAGCAGCAGGAAGTATGTTTTTTATGTTTATGAAAGTATATTAAGTGTAGCAAGATATCAACAAACTCTTTTGAGATGTTGATATCTTTTTGCGTATGATTCAGTATGTAAAAAATAATTTTTATGATACAATATATATTATGTTATTTTACAGTAGTTATAAAATTTTCTAAGAAAGAGAGGGTAATAGAATGTCAATCACTAAAAAGGATGTAGAGCACGTAAGTGAATTAGCAAGAATAGCGCTAAAAGAAGAAGAAAAGGAAGCTTTAATTGAAGATTTAAATAAAGTATTAACATATATGGAAAAATTAGATGAGCTTGATACTGACGATGTAGATATAATTGTAAATCCATATTATGTAGAAAATGTATTTAGGGAAGATAAGGTAGAGCCTTCTATGAAAATAGAAAAGGTGTTATCAAATGCTCCAGAAAAATTAGAAGAGTACATATTAGTTCCTCAAATCATTGATGGAGAATAACTTTTAAAAGAGGGAGGTAATTAGAATTATGGAATTATATAGTCTCACAGCTCATCAGTTGAAAGACATGATTAAAAATAAAGAAGTAAAAGTAGAAGAAGTTGTTAATAGTTTTATAGATAGAACAGAAAGTGTTGATTCAAAAGTAGGAGCTTATCTTTATACGGGAAAAGAAGAAGCCATAGATACAGCTAAAAAACTTGATGAAAAGATATCTAAAGGAGAAGAACTAAAGGGATTAGGTGGAGTGCCTGTATCCATAAAAGATAACATAAGTGTTGAGGGAATGCAAAATACTTGTGCGTCTAAAATATTAGAAGGTTATATTTCACCCTATGATGCTCATGTAGTACAAAGAATAAAAGAAGAAGATGGAATTATACTTGGAAAGTTAAATTTGGATGAATTTGCAATGGGATCCTCTAATGAAAACAGTGCGTATAAGCTAGTAAGAAATCCTTGGGACTTAGAAAGAGTACCAGGAGGATCTTCAGGTGGATCTGCAGCAGCAGTTGCATCCATGCAGACACCATTAGCACTAGGAACGGATACAGGAGGATCAGTAAGACAACCAGCTGCTTTATGTGGTATAGTAGGTGTTAAGCCAACATATGGAAGAATTTCAAGATATGGAGCGGTAGCCTTTGGCTCTACTCTTGATCAAGTTGGAGTAATGGGAAAGGACGTAAGAGACTCTTCACTATTAATGCAGCATATAGCAGGTGCGGATAATAGAGACTTTACTTCAGCAAAAATAGAAGTTCCCGATTACAGTGCTTATTTAAACATGGATATTAAGGGAAAGAAAATAGGAGTACCTAAAGAGTTCTTTGGGGAAGGCTTAGATGAAGGAGTGCGTAAAGCTGTAAATGAAGCTGTAAAAGTTTTAAGAGAAAATGGAGCAGAAGTTAAAGAATGTTCACTCCCATTAACGGATTATGCATTATCAGCATATTACATAATTTCCAGTGCTGAGGCTTCATCTAATTTAGCTAGATTTGATGGAATTAGATACGGGGCTAGAACTAAGGATTATTCAGACCCAGTGGATATATACTTTAAAACAAGAGATGAAGGTTTTGGAAAAGAAGTTAAGAGAAGAATAATGCTAGGAACTTATGTGTTATCAGCAGGATACTATGATGCATATTATAAAAAGGCTTTAAAGGTTAGAAAACTTATAAAAGATGATTATGAACGCATATTTAAAGAATTTGATGCTATAATATCACCTACTTACCCAAGCAAGGCCTTTAAAATCGGAGAAAAGTCCGAAGATATAATGGCTATGTATTTATCCGATGCTTATACAGTTCCGGTAAGCGTAGCAGGGTTGCCAGCTATATCTATACCATGTGGTATGGTGGATGGTCTGCCAGTAGGTATTCAAATAATAGGAAATTACTTTAGAGAAGACACTATATTTAATATAGCATATAGTTATGAACAATCTACAGATTGGCATAAAATGAGAGCTAAATTATAATTATCATTGGGTAAGAAAAGGAGTTGAAAACATATGGATTTTGAAGCGGTGATTGGTTTAGAAGTGCATGCTGAACTTTCAACAGAAACGAAGATCTTTTGTGGATGTACAACAGAGTTCGGAGGAAAACCAAATACACATGTATGTCCTATATGCTTAGGATTACCAGGTTCACTTCCACAATTAAATAAAAAGGTAGTAGATTATGCTATTAAGGCTGGTTTAGCACTTAATTGTGATATAAATAAAGTTTGTAAAACTGATAGAAAAAATTATTTTTATCCAGATTGCCCTAAAAACTATCAGATTACTCAAGATGAAGTACCTATTTGTCATGATGGATATATTGAAATAGAGCTTGAAAATGGAGAAAAGAAGAAAATTGGAATAGAAAGAATACATATTGAAGAGGATGCTGGAAAGCTTCTTCATACTAAAGCAGGTACCTTAGTTGACTTTAATAGAGCAGGAGTACCTCTTATAGAAATAGTTTCAAAGCCAGATATGAGAAGTCCAGAGGAGGCTACTCTTTATTTACAAAAACTTAGGAGTATTTTATCTTCAATTCAAGTATCCGACTGTAAAATGGAAGAAGGATCTTTAAGATGTGATGGTAACATTTCTATAAGAGAAAAAGGAACTAGCAAATTTGGAGTTAGAACAGAAATAAAAAACATGAATTCTTTTAAGGCCTTAGAAAAAGCCCTTACATATGAGTATGGTAGACAGGCAGAAGCGGTTAAAAATGGAGAAATGCTATCTCAAGATACTAGAAGATGGGATGAGGCTAATAATGTTACTATAGTTATGAGAAGTAAAGAGAAGGCAAATGACTATAGATATTTTCCAGAAGGAGATTTGGTTACTATAAATGTATCCGATCAATGGATAGAAGAAATAAGAGCAACTATACCTGAATTACCACATGAAAAAGAAAGTAGATTTGTAGAAGAGTATGGAATACCTAAATATGATGCCTCCGTATTGACATTAACTATGGCTATGGCTCGCTATTTTGAAGAAACTGCTAAATTAAGTGGAGATGCTAAAGCTTCTTCAAACTGGCTGATGGGGGATATATCTAGATTATTAAATGAAAATTCCATGACTGTTGATGAATTGAAGTTTACACCTTCTCAGCTTTCAGAATTAATTAAATTGATAAATTCCAATACTATTTCAAACAACATTGGAAAGAAAGTTATAGAGGAAATGTTCGTTACAGGTAAGGATGCTAAGATTATAGTAGAAGAAAAAGGATTGGTTCAAAATAACGATGAAGCTGCTATATTAGAAGTAGTAAAGAAAGTTATAGAAGGAAATCCTAAATCTATAGAAGACTATAAAAATGGAAAGAAAAGAGCAATTGGATTCTTAGTAGGTCTTATTATGAAGGAAACAAAGGGAAAAGCAAACCCTCAAATTGTAAACAAACTTGTAGTAGATGAAGTAGAAAAACTTTAATAAAAACCTTGTGGATTTTTATCCACAAGGTTTTTATAAGTTTAAGTCATTATTTTTTGATACAACATCTTGTATATCTTCTTTTAGTTTTAGATTAGTTGATAAATTATATATATGTAGATTTAGCTTTTCAAGCAAATAGTTTTTGTATTTAATCTGGTTAATTATTTGCTTTAAGGTTATAAAGCTTAATATAGACACACTAGCTAATATACACATAGTTATGATTCCAACAATTTGAACAGCAAGAAGCATAAATCCCCCTCCATATTATGAAAAATACTAAATAATTACTGTATTATAGATTAAGTATATACCATAATAATATTTTTTTAAATAACTTGTTTTAATTTTCAAATGAAGGGGAATAATTACTAATATTGAATGGTAATAACTTTATGTGAGGGGAAATGATGAAGAAATACATTGCATTGATAATATGTATATTTGTGTTTACGAGTGGTTGTGTAGAAAAAAAGAAAAATATAAATCCTCTTTATAATAAAGACTCTATAATATATGGGGTGGAAGCTTTCCCTAAAGATTTAATTTTATTAGATGATACTAGAGGAGAATATAATTACTTATTAATTAATTTATTTGAAGGATTAGTAAAGAAAGATGATGAAGGCAATATTATTCCAGGCTTAGCTTATAAATGGGACATTGGAGAAAATGGCACTAAATATACTTTTAAAATTAGGAAGGATGCTAAATGGAATGATGGAGGGAGTATAACAGCTAGAGATTTTGTGTATTTCTTTTCAGAAATATTAAATGTAGAGATAGATAATGTTTTCGATTATCATTTGTTTTATATAAAAGGTTTAGAAGAATATAGAAAAGGAGATATTAATTTTTTAAATACTGGGGTAAAAGAGATTGATAAAAACACTTTAGAGATTACATTAAAATATCCTTGTAGCTATTTTTTAGATATTCTATCAAGCCCTAAATATTCTTTAAGAAAAATAAATTATACCCTTAAAAGCTGGGAAAAGGACTATGATTACATAGAATATTCAGGACCCTATATAATAAAAAATGTGGATAAAGATATAGTAGAATTAGAGAATAACACTGAATATTGGGATAGTGAAAATATAAAGAATGAAAAAATAACCATACAAAATGAAGGTAGCGAAGAGGGAGCTTTAGCAGCTTTTGCAACCTCTAAAGTTGATTTTTTGAAGGTTTATAATCTATGGAATGATGAAAATATTAAAGATGGAAGTTATATTATTCAAAGCGATTCTTATGTAGGAAAGGGTATGGCTTTCAACTTTAAAAGAGATAAAGTTGAAAATGATAAATTAAGAAAAGATATATATGATAGTATTGATAGAGATTACATAGTTAAAAATATTTTCAAAGATAAGGCTACACCTTGGAAATATTCTAAGGATAGAGCAGTCTCTTTCAGTAAATATGAAGATCTTTCTTTGGAGCTGGTTTATATAAAAAATAAATGCAACGATGAATTAGCAAAAGAACTGAAAAAGCAGCTAAAAAATAAGTTGAATATAGATATATTATTAAAGGCCTACGATGAAGTAGAAATAAAAAATATATTAGAGAAGGGTGACTACGATATAGCACTTTTAGATATAATAAAAGAGTATAAAAGCCCCATTTCATTTTATGAAAAAATATGCTCTAATAGTTATTTTAATTTTTATAATTATAAGAATGAAACCTATGACAATATGGTATTTAAGGCTAAAAGAGAAGGGGATACAATAAAACAAGATAAATTATTGAATGAAATAGAAAAGCTTCTTGTAGAAGAAGTGCCGGTAGTTCCTATATTATTTGAAAAAAATCTTATATATACCAATAATAATCTTTATAATATATTTTTAAATTACAATGGTGATATATTATTTAATAATATTAATTTTAATAATATTTAAAGCTTCCCAATTAAACTTTATGGGAAGCTTTTTTGGAAGATTTTTTTTCGGTAAAATAAGCACAACTATAGTCATTGGTAATAAGACTGGAAATTTTTGATACATGGTTTAATGTGCAATTGCCATTTTTACAATGGATACAATTTTCGGAGCAATTTATGTTCATCATATTTTACCTCCCCTAGTATAAAGCAAAGGAAAAATATTAAAACTTAGATTAATTATATTATATGCAATTAATCTATTTATATAGTAATTAAAATTTTACTTTATTGGCAACTAATATTATGAAGATATATTATAAAGAAAAATGGTATAGTGTTTCTATCGCTATAGAATGAAGATTTACCCTGTTTAAAAGAGGATTTTTTTTCATTATACTTTACGCTCTTAACAAATATTGGTGCTAAATTCAAATTTTCAGAAGATGCTATATATGATGGTTTAAACTCGGATTCATCTAATAGGTCCTCGGAGTTTAAAGAGAAGTTTCTATATCTTTCTCTATCATCTAAAGTTGGAGCATCTGGCCAGCTTAATATCATTCCAGAGTTTATTAATTGTTTTTTATATACACTAGCTATAATAGGAAATAAGTTAGAGGAACTACAATCTAAATTTTCAGAAGATATCATAAGGCATAATAAATAAAGAGAGATTTCCATTGGAGAAAATTTTAAAGAATCCTTTTCTTTTAACTTTACAAAAATTCCCCATTCTTCATTGTAACATTTAATTAATTCCTCATGCAGCCTATTCATTATATCCTTATATCTGATAAAGCCTGTATTTCTATATAATAAATAGGAATTTATATAAGATAAACACAAATTCTCAACTTTTACTTCAGAATTTAATTCAATATTATTAATATAATTTTCATTAATTAGTTCAAAAATATCTAACATCAACAAATTAGCATCTTCATTTTTAGAATAACTATAAAATACATTGAGGGAAAAGCATAATTTTAAAAGTTCATCAATAGATAGATTATATAATTCATGTCTATATTGTAAGAACATATTTAATATATCTAAAGAAAAAGTTCTATAGCCTAAAACATCCTTTGAATCATCATCTAGAGATGCTTTATAAAAAGCTGCCATCAATAAAGCTTGATCAGAGAACTTGAATTTATTATCTTTTGCCTCTAGATTATAGTCATTTGCAGAAGAATCCGTTAGATCTATTTTATCAATAAAAACCCCCTCTTCATTCCTTAAATTGCTAGCGTAAAATTGCAACTGTTTTTTTACTATATTATTATATATAAGATGGTAGCAATATTTACGTTTATCAATACTTTCAAATTGCTTATAATAATCTCCTAACTCTAGTAAAGATAGAGTCATAAATGCATTGGTTGATATATTTATTTCTTTCTTTAGTTTATCATCAGCCCAATAAAATCTGTCATTTACTTTCTTTAACTTTGGATTGGATTTCTTATATATGGATATAATTGGATAAGAGTGCTTTAATACGTTGATTTCATCTTCAGAGAGTTTTTTGTTTTTGAATTCTTTAGTATCAATAAGTATACCGCATTTTGAATTAAGTAATATATCTTTGAGAGATTCTTTTGATAGATGGAACAATTGATTTTTTATGTTCTCCTTGCTTAAAGCATTAAGTCTTAGAAAAGGTCCGATATATTTCAAACACAACACCTACTATAAAATTAATCCTTATATAAATAATATGATAAATATAAAGAAATAGTTCTAAGAAAATTTTAAATAGCAAAAAAATCTTATATTGTTATATAATTATGATTAGGAGAATGATATTTTTAACAACAGGATGGTGGAAAAATGAGAAAATTAATTATAGCTAGTAATAACAAAAATAAAATAAAAGAAATAAAAGAAATATTAGGTGGTTTAAATATTGATGTAATAGCATTAAAGGAAACAGGAATGGATATTGAAGTTGAAGAGACAGGGGATACTTTTATAGAAAATGCCTATATAAAGGCATCAGAAATATTTAAGTTGTTTAAAGAGGATAATTGCATGGTGCTAGCTGACGACTCTGGTTTGTCAGTAGAAGCTTTAGGAGGGCAACCAGGAATATATTCAGCAAGATTTGCAGGAGAACATGGAAACGATAGAAAAAACAACGAAAAATTACTCAATATGATGAAAGATGTTGAAAATAGAAAAGGAAAATTTATATGTGCAATGGCGCTAATTATAGATGAAAATAATATTATAAAAGTGCAAGGAGAAGTAGAAGGGGTTATTGGATATGAAGAAAAAGGTGTCCATGGTTTTGGATACGACCCTTTATTCTATTATCCAAAGCACAATATGACTTTTGGCGAAATGGATGGAAATCTTAAAAATAATATAAGTCATAGAAGAATAGCTTTAAATGAGCTTGAAAAAAAGATTAAAGAATATTTTCAGGGGGAATAGCAGTGTTAATCGGTGTTGTCAGTGATACCCATAGACATACTTGGATTTTAGATAGGGTTATGGATAAGTTTACAGAGGTAGACTTGCTAATACATCTAGGAGATAATATACAAGATGTAAAGGACTTTAGTAAGTTATATAAGGGTAATATTATAAACGTAAAAGGTAATTGTGATTATTCCAATGCAGTTCCTTCAGAAATTATAACGGAAATAGGTGGACATAAATTTTTTATTACCCATGGACATAATTATGATGTGAAAAGTGGATTGTCTAGGCTGAAATATAAAGCTATGGAGCTAGAAGCTAAGGTGGTTTTATTTGGACATACTCATATTTCACAAATAGTATATGAAGAAGGGATATGGTTTGTAAACCCTGGAAGCCCTGTGTTAGCAAGGGATGGGTTTAATAGTGTGGCTTTAATAGAAGTGGATAAAGACAAGATAAATGCTAGTATAAAAGCAATTAGATAAAAAAAAAATTAAAAAAATTAAAATTGGTATTGACGTATTAAAAGATATCGTGTAGAATAAACTATGTCGTCGGGAGTTAACAACGAGAAACGAACTCCTGAAACATAACGGGGTGTGGCGCAGATGGGAGCGCGCGTGGTTTGGGACCATGAGGTCGCAGGT
>NZ_CAUPZS010000017.1:0-89916 GCF_963515715.1 uncultured Clostridium sp. | reverse complement strand
TAGCTGTAGACCAATATACAGAAGATGAAAGAAGAAGACCTGAAAGACCTGAAAGATCTGAAAGATGTGGAGAAATAAGAATTGAATGCGAAACAGTTAATATTCACATTAATTGTAGATCATAGATATAAATATATAAGAGATAGTCTTCAAAAGAGACTGTCTCTCTTTTATATTTATTATAATTATATATTTAGATGAATACCTAATGAATAAAAAATTGTAACACTCTAAAAGACTTTATATATAATAGTAGTATATATAATATATTTAAGCAAGAGTTAATCTTATATATATTTTTGATCATAATACTTTTCTATAAAGTACGGATTATAATATTATTCTTAATAAACTAACTGAGGCAACATTGCTCTTATATAGTTGCTAAAAACCTAAAAAAACTAATGTACTTAACTTTGTAAAGTGAGGTGAGTATGATGAAAGAAATTAAATATAATGAAATAGCTGCAGACCAATATACAGGAGATGAAAGAAGAAGACCTGAAAGACCTGAAAGATCTGAAAGATGTGGAGAAATAAGAATTGAATGCGATACAGTTAATATTAACATTAATTGTAGATCATAGTTATATATATGAGGGATAGTCTTGAAAAAGGCTATCTTTCTTTTATATTTACTAAAATTTAGACATTTAAATGGATATATCTATGAAATAATTGTATTTCTTCCATAAGTATGGTAATCTAGATTATGGATTATAAATAGAGTTCTTGAATCAGATGGAGTTTTTACTCCACCTGATTCTTAGAAATCGTTATCCAGGGACGTAGCCGCTCTTAGCTCCCGCTTTGAAGAAAAGCAGAGAACCAAAATCTTTGATTTTACGTGAATCGCTTTCACAGAGTGCGATGGGAGTATTAGAGCGGATAGTCATCGGATAAAATAATTAAATATGGATATGTGTAGCAAGGTGGTAAATATTATAAAAATATTTACATAATAGAGAATTAGGTGAAAATCCTAAACGGTCCCGCCGCTGTAAAGTGGAGTAATAATTGCTAAGATCACTGTACTTATTGTATGGGAAGATATAAATTATTACAATGAAGCTAAGTCAGAAGACCTACCTTGTTATTTATCTTTACTTTGCGCGAGACAGGGGGGGAGATGTATTTTTATTATTAAATAGAAATTCCTGTACTTCATGTCATAAAGTACAGGAATTTTTTATTTTATGCAGATATGTGTACAAATATAGTATAGAGGGAGAATGAAAATGAATAAAAAAAGACTTGTAATATTTTTAACTTTTATTATGATCATTAGTTGCTTTGTTGGATGTGATTCAACCAAGGAAACTAATGTACAATCTAAATCTGAGATTACTTTTACAGATATAGCAGGAAGGGAAGTTACCATTAAAAAACCAGTAAAAAGAATCATCGTAAATAATAGAAGTTTGTTTGATTCTCTTTTTGCTGTTGGTGGAGAAGAAATGGCAGATATGATTATTGCAACATCAGGTGGTACTAGAGGAATTGAAGGGTTTAATAACACTTATGGGAAAAAGTTTCCTAAATTAAAAGACCTAGAACAAATATCAGGCGGTGGTGGTAGTAGTAGTGGATATGATGCTGAAAAAATTATTTCATTGAAACCTGATGTGGTAATACTAATTAATCAAAAACCTGATCAAAACCTAGAATCTTTAGATAAAGTTATAAAGGTTGGAATACCTGTAGTTTGTTTAAGCTATAACATTGAACCACTAGAAGATAGGGTGAAAAATATTGAGATTATCGGAAAAATTTTAGGAAAAGAAGAACGAGCAAAAGAAATATGTGATTTCATTACTGATAAATACGAACTAGTTAACAAGCGTTTGGAAAATATAACTACCCCTGCACCAAATGTTCATCAACTGACATTTCACGGTGATACACCAAAATCTTTTTGGAGTTGGGCAATAATTGCAAAACATGCTGGAGGACATGATATCGCAGAGGATATACCAAGTGGAAAGCTTGAAAATGGAGGAACTATTGATCCTGAGTATTTGTTTAAACGAGATCCTGATATTATAACAATGGGCATTGACCATTTAGGATTAGGTGGAAATGAAAAAGAAGCTCAGGCTTATCTTCAAGAAATGGTTTCAAAACAACCTGGATGGGAAAATCTATCAGCGGTTAAAAACAAAAAAGTATATGCTATATCTTATTCTACTGCGTTAAGTTTAGAAACTTTTTATGCAAATATGCAACTTGCTAAGTGGTATTATCCTAAAGAATTTGAAGATATTGATCCAGATGCAACATTAAAAGAGTTTTATGATAAATATATGGTTTTCGATTATGATGGAATTTGGTCAAGGCAACTTCAATCAAATTAGGATATGGAGGAAAGAATGATTTTACAGGATAAAGAGGCAATATGTACTTACAAAGGTTTAATAAAAAGAAAAAAGATAATATTAGCTTTTTTAATTATTGCTATTATAGGAGTGTTTTTTGCTAATATTTTAATTGGTTCGTCAGGTCTTACTGTTTTAGAGGTGTTCAAAACTATAGCAGGAAAAGCTCCTGATGATATGACAAGAACAATTGTATGGGAAATAAGATTACCTATAGCCCTTATGGCCATCGTAGTAGGAGCAGCCCTCGCTATAGGTGGATGTGAAATGCAAACTATATTGAGAAATCCAATGGCAAGCCCATATACATTAGGTATATCTTCAGCTGCATCTTTTGGAGCAGCAACTGGAATGATTTTGGGAGTTAGATTTATACCATCCCTTACAAGTTTCACCGTTCCCATAAATGCATTTTTTTGTACTATGATTGTAGCAACCGTAATGTATGTATTTACTAAGAAAGAACGTGTTGGAAAGGGTACAATAGTACTCTTTGGAATAGCTTTAAGTTTTATGTTTAATGCTCTAACAGCGTCATTACAATACATTGCAACGGAACAAGAGTTGCAAGGATTTATGTTTTGGTCTTTTGGAGATTTAACAAAAACAACTTGGGAAAAGTTGTTTATTACGACAATTGTATTTTCTTTATGCCTAATTATATTTGCAAAAAATGCATGGAAATTGACAGCCTTAAGTTTAAGCGATAGTAAAGCAATAAGTTTAGGTGTGGACGTTTATAAAATAAGAAGAGTATCCATAGTATTAATTTCAATGCTTTCAGCTACAGCTATATGTTTTGTAGGTACAATTGGATTTATAGGATTAGTAGCACCACATTTAGCACGAATGTTAGTTGGAGAGGAACAAAGATTTTTACTGCCTATATCTGCATTGCTAGGAGCGTTAATTTTATCCTTAGCATCTACCATAAGTAAAATGATTATTCCAGGTGTGATTATTCCTATAGGCATTGTCACATCTTTCATTGGAATTCCTTTTTTTCTAGTTCTAATTTTTAGAAATGGGAGGAATTATATGTGATTGAAATAAAAGATTTAAGTTTTACCTATAAAGAAAACAAGGTTTTAAATAATATTTCTTTGCAGATAAAGCCAGGGTTAAATGCAATTGTAGGGCCAAATGCAGCAGGAAAATCCACTTTGATGAAATGCATTTTTGGATTACTAAAACCTAAAGGAGAAATTTATTATAAAGAAAAATTGATATCAGAATACAGCCAAAGTGATATAGCTAATTTTATGGTATATCTTCCTCAAGAAGAGGAGGGTACGCCACAATTAACAGTGCTTGAAACTGTTCTTTTAGGTAGGTTACAAAACTTATCATGGAAAATAGATGATAAGGACTTGAATATTGTAATAAGTATACTTAAAGCTTTATGTATAGATAATCTATCTTCACGTTATTTAACAGAATTAAGTGGTGGACAAAAGCAGATGGTATATATTGCACAAACTTTAGCTAAAGACCCAGAGGTATTATTGATGGACGAGCCTACTAATAATCTTGATATGCAAAAACAATTAGAATTTTGCGAATTGCTAAGGCTCATAATGGAAAAAAAGAATTTAATGATCTTAGTTGTATTTCATGATTTAAATCTTGCTGCACAATATGCCGATAATATTATTATAATGGATGGAAAAGGAGGGTTACATAGTTCAGGTGCACCAAGGGATGTAATTACTGAAAGAATGCTAAAAGATGTGTATGGTATTGAAGGAAATATTCATATTGATGAATATGGTACTCCTATAATATCTGCAAGAAAATCTATAAGAAAAGTAAAGTTTTTAACCTGATCAAAAGTTTGTAGTCATATGAAACTATAGAACTTATAAGTAATTTTGAACTATAGAAAAAGAAAAGCCTTTTATTAATTTTTAAAGTTAATAGAGGGCTTTAATTATTATTATATCCCATATAAAACTTAACCCATATAGTAAGAATAGTTCAAATTTAATAATATATTAACCATTTTGTCATGACTTTTTTATTATTTGGAATTATAATGGTTATAACAAATAGTTACAACAAAATAATTTATTTATAAGGTGGGTAAGGAAATGGAGATTTCAAATATACTGAGTAAAATAAATTCTTTAAGTGAAGAACTACAAGATAAAATTGCACCTGTGGATATATTAAAGAAATTTAGTGGCGGTAAATCAGGAGCCAAGGTATATTTAGTGGAATATGGAAATGACAATAAGGTAGGAATTTTGAAGATAAATAGTTCTGATGAAAGTGAAGTATTTAATAAAGCCTATGAAATAGCTTCAAAAAACAATATGCATAAATACATAGCAAAGCTTATAGCTAATTATGAAATAAAACATAAAGGCACTCTATTATATGCCAATCTTTATGACTTAGCAGGAGATCATATATATAAAACTGAGACATTTTTAGATAAGGTTTTAAACGAAGATGAGCTTAAGGACAGCATAATATCTAAGATAACTAAGTTTTTATTTAATTGGAATAAAGACCATGAGAAAAAATTTATTTCCCCTTTAGAAATAATGAAGAATGAATTATCCTATAGATATATGGATGAAAAATATGAAGCTTCCTTTGATGAAATTGGAGTGCCTAAAGATATAAAATGGATATCCTTAGATGGTACTGACAATATACTGCCTAATCCATATTATTTTTTCAATAATGAAGATATATGGAATGGATTAAAAGTAACTTGTTTAACCTCCCATGCTCATGGAGATTTTCAAGGGGATAATATTATCATAACTGAAGATAAACCAATTATAATCGATTTTTGCGATTTGCTTGAGGATTGTAATGTGTTTCATGATTTAAGATATCTTGAATCCATTACTTTAGGGGATTACATAGAAACCAATCAAAACTGTGATAAAAAACTATGGATTAAAGCGTGTAATAGCTTAAGTGAAGGAATAATGGATGTGGATATACCACAAGGAAGAGGTATGAGTCTTTTAAGACAGCTTATGCCAAAACTTAGAGAAAATGTGAAACTTATAGTATCAGACTCACGTAATGTACTTTATAACCCTTCTTTTTACCTAGCAGGGGTAGCTTGTGGGCTTATAAATATGAGAAAATACAAGGATAAAAGTAAGAAAAAAGCAGCCTTTTTATATGCAGCATATAATTTAAAGACGTTTTTAAAGGATGAAGCCGTTAATATGTTTAAACCTAACTTAAATTCCTGTATGGTTTTTAACTGGATGAATGAGAAGGAAAATTTATTTGTGAATTTAGAGCCATTACACCAAGCTCCAGCTGCTTGTGGAGAATTGTTGATGGCAGTAAGTAATTAAAAATGAAAATAATTGTGAAAATTAATATAGCCAGCTATATATAAATATAAATAAATGTATATAAAAAATATATATAAGTAAATTTAAGTGAAATTAAATTCATATATTAAGAGTTTGGAGTAAGGAAAGTAAGATTATCCTTACTCTTTTTCTATCTGTACTTAATAAAAGATATACAGGTAAAATATCAATTTTATAATAAAGGTTAAGTACAAATTATAATTTGTGGAGAAAATAATATAAAATAACTATACTGAAAATTAAAAATATAATAAATATTGTGATAAATGTTACGATAAATAAGTAGTGCACTAAATCAATATTGTAATAAATAAAGTGGGACAAGCATATTTATATTAATGTAAAAACTAAGAAATATTAAGGGGGTTTATTAATGAAACTGAAAAAAAGACTTGCTTTCCTATTAACTAGCTTTTTAACCTTAAGTTTAAGCTTAAATGTGTACGCATCTCCAATTTCTTTTGATCAAAAGGTTATTTCAAAAATTAACACTAAAAAAATGATGGAAAACCTTAAATACTTATCCGTTGATATTGGTCCTAAAGTAGCCAGCTCTCCAGAAGAAAAAAAGGCTGCAGAATTTATAATATCAGAATTTAAAAAACAGCACTATGATGTAGATGTGCAAGAATTTGACTATGAAAATAATGTAGGATATTTAAAAGTCCTTCAACCTGAAATTACGGATTTACATATACAAGTGACCAATGGCTCACCTCTAACTAAAGAAGAAGGAATAAATGGAGAGGTAATAGACTGCGGACTTGGCTCTAAAGAAGAATTTACTGATAAGGTAACAGGAAAAATTGCCCTTGTAAAAGTTAGTGAAAAAACCACAAGTATGTATAGAACAATACTTTCAAATGCAGAAGAAGCTGGAGCTATAGCAGTGATAATTCAAAATGATGATTGGCGTAGATTGAGCATTTCCTCTTCAGTAACTAGTAAAATTCCTTTTGCTACGCTAAATAATGAAGCAGGAGAAATGCTTTTAAAAGAAGGAACTACTGTAAACTTTCAGGTTAATAGATACAATACATCTCAAAATATTATAGCTACTAGAAAGCCACATAAAAACAAAGATAGTGGAAATATCGTTATAGTGTCTGCTCATTATGATTCAATTCCAACGGCTCCAGGAGCTAGTGATAATATATCAGGTGTGGTATCCCTATTAGAGTTATCACGTATATTCTCCTCATTCCCTATAGATACAGAAGTGCGTTTTGTAGCTTTTGGTTCTGAGGAGGTGGGACTAGTTGGATCTAGATACTATGTTTCTCAACTTTCACAGGATGAAAAGAATAGAATCATAGGTAACTTTAATATGGACATGGTAGGAACTGCTGGGGAAAAACAAACTACACTATTTGTTAATGTTACAGATGGACAGGATAATTTAGTTTCAAAAACAGCTAGGGAAACCGCTGAAAGATTAGGATATGCTGATGTTATAAAAGCTCCATTTATGCGTGGAGCAAGTGACCATGTATCCTTCTGGGAAGCTGGTATTGATTCAGCAAACTTTATTTGGAGAGATCCAGTAACTGTTGAGTTAGAACCTTGGTATCATCAACCTTATGATACTATAGACAGAATAAGTGTAGAAAGATTAAGAACTGCTACAGAAATTGTTGGAGTTTCAGTTTATGATGTAATAAGAAAAGATACTCCAAATCTACACAAGAGTAAAAATGCAAAAGAAAAATTAGATTTCTACTTAATCAATGAAGATCCTAGTATGGAATAAAATAGTTTATAAAATATAAAGAGATAGTCTAAAAAGACTATCTCTTTTGCTTAAAATGAATAATTAAATCACGCAATATGCCTCTTATTTAATTGTCTATTTTGAGACTTAGAGATTTTTTCATCTATTATTTTGCCATCGCTTATAATGGTAGCGCTACGTAATATTTTATTATTGTTTTCATTACCCTCAATTATTGCATCTAAATATTTTGCCACTTCCCTACTTAGTTCATAAGAGGATGTTTTGTAGAAAAGTGAGGGGGTATGGTCTACTGCATAATGAACTATGCCATCAACAGAATAAATAGGATTTTCTATTGATGTAGGTATGCTGGTTTCAATAGCTTTGCTATTATCGCAGCTTACATCTATTATCAATGCATTTCTCTTCATTCTTTTTAAATCTTTTCTATATAATATATGATCTTTTCTTGTGTTATCCCAAAGCACTGCATTTACTATGACATCATATTGGCCAATTTCTTTTTTAAACAGCGACTCCATATTTCTACTGTAAACTGTAATATCTGCACCTAGTCCATTTAATATTCTATAGGCACCTCTAGCGGTATTACCTCTTCCTAATATAGCAACCTTAGTATTGTAAGGGAATATGCCATGTAGTTGAAAAGCTTGGATTACAGCGGCTTCTCCTGCAATTTCATTGTTTCTCCAAAAGCTATGCCTTCCATCCTCAAACATATCTTCCCAAGCTATGCATTTAAATTTTTTTTCTAATAATAAATCTGTTAATTCTCTATTTTGCACAGCATGTACCCATCCAAATAGAATTTTATTAGGTTCTAAATCCTTTAGATAATCTCCATCTCCTATTTTGGGGTCACATATTACATCTTTTTTAAAAATCTCTTCTATAGTAACTACATTAGCTCCAGCTTCTATATATTCTTCATCACTTATGCCAAGTACTTCTCCGTATCCTTTTTGGAAATATAGCATATTAGCATTCTTTAATTTTAAAATATCCTTTGGTACAATTGCTCTTCTTTTTTCATTTTCCTTTGGACTAATTAAAAATCCAATTGTTCTCATAAAATCATCTCCCTAAAATTTGAAACATATTTAATAACAATCTACCAACTTTAGTTAAGGTTTAAAGTTGTTAATTATGATCAATTAACATTATTATACTATAATTACGTAAAATACCTCAACCAACAACCTAGACCGTAAGATATAGGTTGTAACTGTTAACTTCTATCCTTCAGATTTATCATACTATTGCATAGTTATTCTCCTTATTATAGTAATTACCTATATATATCAATGACTTTTGTTTATAGAAGTTCGTATTATATGTGAATTATTTTTCTAATATGGGTAATTGGCACTAGTTTTACTAAATTTTATGTTATTATTATATGTAAGAAGGATATATATAAGATTTGAAGGTTTTATATGTTAATGCAGGAGGGTATAAGATGAAAGAAAAGAACAGTGGTAAATTTAATAAAAAAGTTGTTAGTAAGGTAGTATTGACAACTATTATATTTAACATGGTAAATTCCGCAAGTGTACAAGCCTTAGGAAATTTTGATATTAAGTCTAGTTTTATATCTAAGGAAATAAATAAAGAGGAAGTTCAAATAGCTCCAGGTATAAAAGAAAAAAAATACTCCTTTAGAGATAAATCTGGTAAAAAAATAGAAATGTTTACTGTGGAAGTAGATACACGTAATCCTGATGCAGGAATTGAAGCAGGAACTCCAAATGACAAAGATGCCTATGGAATGCAAACAGTAACTGGGCAAGCAAAGGCTGCTACATCAGCGGAAGAGAAAGTGGTTGCAGCAGTAAATGGAGATTTTTATTACATGGTAACAGGTGAACCTATTGGTATAGTATATAAGGATGGAAGAGCAATTAAATCAAAATATGAAGAAGGATGGGACTTTTTTGGAATATTAAAGGATGGAACTCCGATAATTGGGGATAAAAACAAATATGAACAAGTTAAAAATAATCTTGAAGAAGCCTTAGGGGGTAGCGCTATCCTTGTGAATAATGGTAAAGCTAATAAAAGTCTTTCTACCCAAAAGGACCCAAGGACAGCGGTAGGTATAAAAGAGGATGGTACTGTATTTTTCCTCGCTATTGATGGAAGGCAGGAGCCCTACTCAGCGGGAATATCACTAGCAGACTTAGCTGATATTATGGTTAGCATGGGAGCAGTACAAGCTTTAAATCTAGATGGAGGTGGTTCAACTACATACATTTCTAGAAAACCTGGAACTAATGATTTATCCCTAGGAAATAAACCTTCAGAAGGAAAGGAAAGAGTGGCTGGGAACTCTTGGCTCATTGTTTCTAAAGTTGAATCTAATGGTGAATTTCATTCAACTCATATAGAGCCCTTTGACAAAAGCTTTACTCCAGAATCTGCTGTAGAATTTAAAGCAAAAGGAATGGATAGATCTGGCGCGCCTTCACCATTGCCAAGCAGTGGACTTAGCTGGTCTCTTTCTGATGATTCCTTTGGGTATATTGATGAAAGAGGAATATTTACATCTACAGGAAAAACTGGACAAGTAGAAGTTTTATCAAATTATTATGGTGAAGTAGTTGGAAAAACCACAGTTGAAATTGCTCTCCCTGATAAAATAGATGTAAACATAAAGCAAATTGCAGCGGAGAAAAATTCTCAAGTTCAATTAAATGTTTACGGTGAATACAAAGAGAGAAAATTAAATATTAAAAATGAAGATATAATATGGGAAGTGCCAGAAGATATTGGAACTATAGACAGCAATGGAATTCTTCATACCGTGGATAAAACTGCAACAGGTAAAATTATAGGAAAGTTTAAGGGAACTAATCTTTCTGTTTCTATAGATGTGGTAGTAGGTAAACCTTCTCAAGCACTTTACGACTTTGAAAAAGGTATAGGAAATTGGAAGGTAACTACCGCTGGCAGAGGGGAGAAAGGCTCTGTAGAAAAGGCTATTTCAGGAAAAGATCCTATAAAAAATGGTAGCGGTTCTTTAAAAGTTAATTTTGATTTTACAAGCGGAGAAAAAAATGCCACCCTTGGAGTATATGCAGGTACAGGAGAAAATCAAAATATATCTGGTAAACCAAAGGCCATAGGTATGTGGATTTATGGAACACCGGAATCTAAAGGCTATTGGCTGAGAATGTCTTTAGTTGATGGTAATGGACAAACTCAATATATTAATTTAACTTCAGAATCAGGAGTAAACTGGACTGGGTGGAAATATATTAAGGCAGAAATTCCTGAAAGCATAAAAACTCCTTTTAGAATCAGTGAAACTCAGGGAATTAGAATAATGTCTATTGCGTCAGGTACTAAGGGGCCCATGACAAAGGGAGCTATATATATTGATGATATTAAAGCTATTTATAGTGATGAAGATACTGTAGATGAGGGTACAAATCAGGGAGAAGGAAGTGCATTAAATAAAATTAGAATAGCAGGAGAAAATAGATTCCAAACGGCTACATCAATAGCTAAAATGATGTATGACAAAGGGACTTCTAATATAGTTATTGCAAATGCATTTAACTATACAGATCAGATATCTGCAAGTATTTTAGCAAATTCTCTAAATGCACCTGTACTTTTAATAGGCAATAATCCTAACAACGATAAAGAGGCATTAGAATACATAAAAGCCCACATGAATAAAGCTGGCAAGGTACATATAGTTGGAGGGAAAGCTGCTGTAAATGATAGCATGGTAAATTCTATAAAAGCCTTAGGGATTAATAATATAGATAGAATGGAAGGTAAGGATAGATACGAAACCAATATTAAGACAAATGCAAAGTTAAATACCCCTGAAGGAACCCCTATAATAATAGCAAGCGGTGAAGGTTTTGCTGATGCTTTAAGTGTAGCCAGCATAGCGCAAATTAATAAATATCCAATGATACTTACAGGAAGTAAGAGTCTATCTAAAGATGCAGAAGAATATATAAAGAAAATAAAACCTACTAAAGTATATATAGTAGGAGGAGAGGGAGTAGTAAGCCAAAATGTTAAAAATTCAGTAAGCAAATTAACTGCTCTAAAGGATAAGGATATAATAAGAATAAGCGGTGGTGACAGGTATAAAACTAATATGAATGTATTAAAACATTTCAATATTAAGGGAGATACTATAGCCATAGCATCCGGTGTAACCTTCCCTGACTCCTTAGTTGGAAGCGTATATGCTACTTACAAAAGTGCACCAATAATGCTAGTAAACAATAATATGAATATATCAGAACAGAAGGATTTTATAAGTTCAAAAGATTATAAAGACATGATAATATTTGGTGGAAATGGAGTAGTTAAGGAAGATTTGTTTTAAGAATTTAAAAGAGGATAGTCTAAATGACTGTCCTTTTTCTAATTGTAATTGAGTTCTAAGCTTTCGGATAAAGTATAGATAATTAACTATTAATTAACTATTTGTTTATCATATGTATATATTTGGTATGATATAATTATTTATAGAAATATTTGGATGGAGAGTGAATTATAGTATGAAATTATTTGTGTTTAGTGTAATAGCTTTGCAAATAGTTATATTTACTTTTGTCGCACATAGGTTGAGAAAAGGAGGGACTAGATACGGAAATGATGTTTCCTTGCCGTTGAATATAAAGGTAACTTTAAGCATTTCCTGTATAGTTTTAGCTGCAGCAATTTTTTTCTTTAATAGTGGGACATACTATCCTTATTCAAAATATGTTTTCTTTGGCATGGTTATTTCTTTCTTTGGAGACTTAGCTATGGCTGAAGTTCTTGGGTTTAAAAACAGATTAATAGGTGGTATGAGTATATTTGCTTTGTCACAAATGTTATATACGGTGGGTTTTGTAAAGATCATAACATATAATAAAGTTTTTAACGACAGGTATATATTTATATATATTACTGTGCTGATAATTTTTATTGCACTATGTCTTAAATTTTTAAAACCAAAATTTAAAGGAGAAAAAGGAGAATTAATTTTTGGCATATCCTATGCTTCTTTAATATTGACTATGGGCATATGGGCAGCTTTATTGGTTTACTCTTTTAAAGGAGGATTATTTTTAACTCTCATCGGAGCTATTGTGTTTGTTATATCCGATAGCCTTATTGCTCTAGCAGAATTTTTTCATCTAAAGATACCCTATGGAGGATTTTTAATATGGGTAACTTATGTAATGGCACAGGTGTGTATAATTTGTAGCCCTATATTTTCCTAATTAATAAATAAGCTTTAGAATAAAAAATGATTTAAAACCGTACGCTTAACTTAAAATAGCGTACGGCTTTTTTGTTTTTTAAATATTTGGGGTTTTATTGGATATATCTTTATTCATTAATAGATAAATTGTAAAGAAAATAAATAATTGCTAAATATTATGATTTGTTGTTATATATTGTAATAATAAATGGTATAATTATAGGAAAATATGCAGAAATATGAAAAATTTAATATAAATTATAAAATAATTAATTTATCAATTTAACTTATTAAATAAGGAGGAAAATTTATGAGTAAAGAAGAAAAACTAAAGAAAGTGAAACTGAAAAAAAGTGGGAAAATAAGAAGTATAAAGGGAAAGTTATTAACTAATTTTACTTTTTTAATTCTAATAATCTGTATAGGATTTGGTACGATTTCTTACCAAGTTTCCTCAAGATTATTAATTAAGAATGCAGAAGATGCACTATATAAAACGGCTAATGAGGCTACAAAACTCGTTAAGAGTAGAATAGATGCAGAACTTAGAGTTATGGAGGGGATTGCAAGTAAAAGTGAAATAAAAGATCCTAAAATTTCTTGGGATGTAAAAAAAGTTATATTAGAAGAAGAGATGAAGAGAAACGGTTATTCTATTATGGATCTGGTTGATAAAAATGGAAAAGCTTTAGCTACTGATGGCGGCGTTTATGATTTAAAGGATAGAGAGTATTTTAAGAAAGCTATGAATGGAGAAAAATCTATCTCTGATCCTGTGGCTAGCGTTGCAGATAAATCTGTAATAGTACCTATAGCAGTGCCTATAAAAAACAAGGATGAAATAGTAGGGGTTTTAGTTGGTATAAAAGATGGAACCATGTTAAATGATGTGGTGAAAGATATTAAGTATGGGGAAAATGGTGGAGCAACCATGCTTGATAAAGATGGAGATGTTATTGCTGACCCACAAGAAGAGAGAGTTTTAAATATGGAAAATGTAATATCAAAATCACTAGAAGATCCAGAGCTTAACGAGGTTGCTGAAATACATAAAAAAATGATAGCTAAAGAAGAGGGAACAGGAAAATATTCTTATTTAGGAGATACAAAGTACACAGGATATGCCTCTATTGAGGGAGTAGATTGGTCCATTATGGTATATGCCCATGAAAAGGAAGTTATAGGTGGTGTAGCTACTTTACTAAATTATATAATAATAGCTTCTATAATATTTTTACTTATAGGGCTTGCCATAACTATGATAATAGGTAGAATGCTTACCTCTCCAATTACTGCAATGATTGAATATATTAAAGTTATAGCTACAGGAGATTATACATTGGAGATTCCAGAAAAATACACAAAAGAAAAAGATGAAATTGGGGAGTTAGCAAACTCAGTAAAAAGTATGCAGGGCAGTGTAAGAGACATGCTTTCATTAGTTAGAAACAGCTCTGAAGAAATTGGATTTCAAACAGAAAGTTTAAGTGCAACTTCTGAAGAAATGGCATCTTCAGCGGATAATATTTCTCAAGTTGTAGGAGAAGTAGCTAAAGGGGTAGGTGATCAAGCACAGGATTTATCTAGTATAAATGAGGTTTTGGATAATTTTAGTCGAGAGCTTACTCATATTGTTAATTCCATAGAAGATGTTACTGATAGTTCAGTAGGTATAGAAAATATTGCTCTAAATAGTAATGATAAAATGGAAAATTTAATAAAATCTATAAACAATGTAAGTAAAACCTTTAAAGATTTTATGTATAAAATAAATTCTTTAGGAGAAAACATAGAAAATATAAATGAAATAACAAACTTAATTAATAATGTATCAGAACAGACAAATTTATTAGCTTTAAATGCAGCTATTGAAGCTGCTAGAGCAGGGGAAGCTGGAAAAGGATTTGCTGTTGTGGCAGATGAAATAAGAAAACTTGCGGAAAAGAGTAAAATCTCTGCTGAAGATATTAGCAAATTAATAGAAAAAGTATCTAAAGAAAGTAAAGATATAATTCAATCTAGTGGCAATGTAGAATATGATTTACGAAATTCCATAAGTGTTATAGATGAATCTATGGAGTCATTTAAGAAAATAATAGAATCTATAAATGAAATAAATCCTAAGATACAAAATATTAATGTAGGAGCAAAAAATATCAACAATAATAAGGAGTTAATAATAGAAAAGCTAGAGACTTCATCCTCCGTTGCTGAAGAAATATCTGCATCCTCAGAAGAAATCGCTGCCTCATCACAAGAAATGAGTGCATCTACAGAAGAGGTTTCACAGGCTATTATAAATCTGTCTGACATGACAAAAGAGATGAATAGTAGAGTGAATAAATTTAAAATTTAGCCATAAAATGTTAATAATTACTAATCTCCAATTAATTACTAGTTCATAAATTCATGATATAATAATTTAAGTAACAAAGGAGGAGATGTTAATGAAGCTAAACAATAAAAAAATTATCGCTGTATTCTTATTAGTTTTAACTTTAGTTGTAGGAGGATGCTCAAAGAAAGAATCTCCAACGCCTGATGGAAACAACGCTAATGGACAAGAACAAAATGTAGACGTAAAAGATGAAGATAAAGATCAATCAAAGGATGATGAAGATCAACCTAAAGAAGAGGAAAAAGAAGAAGATAAAATAGTAAAGGAAGAAGATCTTACAGAAAAGCTAAAGAAGGAAAGCTTAGTAGCAGATGGACAAGTTTATTTCCAAGGAGAGTATGTAATAGCTACAATTCTAGCTAAAGACGGATCAAAGGAAGAAGATGTTAAAAAACTTGCAGATACATACGCACAAGATTTAAAGAAAGAATATAGTGATAAAAAAGTAAATGTTCAAGCAATATGCAATGGTAAAAATGTAGCTACTGTGATTTTAGAAGAATAGGTTTGAAATCTACATAAATTTAATTTCAAAATAGAGAGCTGAGTATATAGTGAAGCCGATTTTCACTACACACTTAGCTCTTTTGCTCATTTTTTCTTACTATGAGTATATCCTACCACGTTATGGTCATCTGAGAGTTCTTTGATAAAATCGTTGTACCAAGGGCATTTGGATCTAATGCAGGAGGAGAGATGTATATAGTCCACTCCAAGTTCCTTCATTTTTCTAGCTTTTGATAGGACTTCTTCTACAGATTGTTCACCGCATCCGTTACAATGAACGAAACTAACTAACTCTGTATCCTCATCTGAATATTCTTCAAAAGCTCCTGTTTTATTATTAAATGCTTTAAAACATCCTGAGCCTGAGCACCTTTTTGATACTTCATAACAATTTATAATACCAATTTTTTTCATCGTATCCTCCTTATGTTGCCAAGTGTATAAAGTGAAATTTATATTTGTTAACTGTTAGATTGATCTAGAAAGTGTGTGATATCCTAGAATATATACTATCATATATATTATTTTTACTCTGTGACAATAATCACGACGATGAAACTTTTTTATATCAATTCATAACTGCTAACAATCACAGGCAACTTTAAAGTATCTAATACTTTTTCTAAAAGTACACCTTCTCTATTTGGATAGTTAAATCCATAGCTTGCTTTTATACAGGTTGAAATAAACTGAACTCCTCTATCTAGAGCCAAAGGAAGACTATCCCCTTGAAGAAGACTACCTACAAGTACGCTGGTAAAAGCATCCCCTGTACCTGGATAAAAGGTTGGTATATGTTTACTGCTCACCTTCCAAAATACATTATCTTCTTTATTATATGCTAACACATGAGTTTTTTTATGTTTCTTATGGCTATCTGGTACGCTAGTTATAATAACTATTTTTGGCCCCATTTCACTAAGGCGCTTCATCCAGCCTTTAATTTCACATTCAGATAGTTCTGTATTAACATCCTCACCTAGTAGGTATGCTGCTTCTGTAAAATTAGGAGTTATAATATCTGCCTTTTTAATAAGAGATCTCATATTTTCTACCATATCCATGTTCATAGTGACATAAAGTTCTCCGTTATCTGCCATGACAGGATCTATTACAACTAGGTTATCCTTTGTTCTAAAGAGATCAATAAATTTTGAAACTATATTAATTTGCTTTACGGAACCTAAAAAGCCACTATATATGCAGTCAAAATCTATGTCAATTTTATGCCAATGATTCATATAAGCTTCCATTGAATCTGTTAAATCAACAAAAGTATAGTCTTCAAAACCACCAGTATGAGTAGATAATATAGCTGTAGGCATTGGACATACTTGTATTCCCATGCTAGATAAAATAGGTATTATAGAAGTAAGCGAAGCTCTTCCAAAACCGGATAAATCATGAATAGCAGCGATTCTTTTTACTGGATGCATTGGTATTCCTCCTCTTTATTTAAATGAAAAGTGAAGAATTAATAGTGAAAAGTAAAGGATGGAATTTCACCCAGTACTCTTCATTTTTAACTCTTAATTCTTAATTCTATAAGTAAAGTATCCTTTATATTCAACTATCTGTACTGCTGGGTCATTGTTTAGCTTATTAAAATAAGAATCTATTTTTTCAGAATTGCAATTTCTATCTTTTAAAAAACTACTTATTTCAAATTGATTCATAGGATGCCTTTTTATTATGTTTAAAATTGCATGGTAATTATCCACTATTCCACTGGAAAAACTTCCTGTAGTCAAGGAATCTATAGAAAAGCCTCCTAAGATTTTTTTAGCTCTTTCAATGCTCTCTTTAGGTGGAATAGAAATATTTTCTTCTGCTGGAGGTCTCACAGGAGCATTTATAAAGATTCTTGAGTAATTTATTTTATCTATTAAAGCTTTTAATTTAACTAAGTCCTCTTCAGAGGTATTTATTCCCTCAATAAGCATTACTTCAAGCCAAAGTTCTCCTTTAAATTCTTTAGAGAATTCTATTAGTCCTTCATAGGAGTCCTCAAATTTTATTCTTCCATGAGGTCGGTGAATTTTTTTAAAGGATTCCTCATCGAAGGCATCCATGGAAGGCAATACTATGTCACATTCCATTAAATCTTCTCTAACTTCCTTTTCCCCAAGGGTAGCTCCGTTAGTAATTACCACAACAGGTTTTGAAGTGAGTTTTTTTAGTTCATGTATAAGCTTACCTAAAGACTTATATAAAGTTGGTTCTCCTTCTCCCACTACAGTTACCACATTAAAATCTTCTTTATCTTTTATGTAATCTTTAAATTCTTCTAGTATATCTTCTAAAGGAAAGAAATCTTCTCTTTTATCTGTTAAGTGATCAGTTCTGCCAACCTGACAATAGATACAAGAATAACTACAGTATTTTTTAGGAATTGGACTTACTCCTAAGGAAGTGCCTAATCTTCTAGAAGGTATAGGTCCAAAAATAAATTTATAATCTTTCAAAATAATCCCCACCTTTTACATATATAAAGTGAAACATGTAAAATAATTATTTCATATGTTGTGAGAAAATTCAAATGTATGGGGACACTTCTTTGATGATTTTTTATATGATTTATAGAAATTCTTATGAAATTGTTGTGTAAAATAAAAAAGATGCACACATTGAACAAAAAAACAAAAGAAGATATACACAGTTATGTGCATATCTTCATCTTTTAATGTGCACATATTCGCATTTCAATGTGTACATCTTCTTATACAAGTTTTCCTTATTGGATTATTTTAATTTAAATCTATTTATTTTGCTAGATACTGATTCGCTAGTATCTTTAAGGACTTTAGCGTACTGTGATAATTCTTCTATAGAAGAGTTCATCTCTTCAGAGGAAGCTGCAATCTCTTCAGAGGAGGCTGCTATTTCTTCTGATATAGAAGAGGAATTTTCTATAGAGTTTATTATGTCATCCTTTTCCTTTGCTATGCTAGTGGAAGCGTTGTTTATAGAATGAATCTTTGGTATTAATACAGTTAACTCATTATTTATAGCATTAAAGGAATTTATTGCTGAATCTATATTTTCCATTTCCACATCCATGTTTTTGTCAACTTCCTTTGATAAGTTGATTATATTATCTGTGTGTTTTGATACTGTACTAATTATACTTGTAATTTGTACTGAAGAATTTTTACTTTGTTCTGCAAGTTTTCTTATTTCATCAGCAACTACAGCAAAGCTTCTTCCAGACTCTCCTGCCCTTGCAGCCTCGATAGCTGCATTTAAAGCTAGAAGATTAGTTTGTTCTGCTATATTATTTATAAATATATTTATTTCATTTATTTTGTTAACATTTCCGTGAAGAGTGTTTATAGTGTTAATCAACTCTTCAAATTTAGTTTTTATTTCTGTAACTGAAAGGGATAGGGTGTTTATTTTGCTATCGCTTTCTCCAACCAAGGTATTGATTGAATTAGAGTTTCCTTCAGCCTCTTTTATATCATTTATTATGCTCTCAAGTCCCCTTGCAAAGTTAGCTATTATAGTATTTATTTTTTCTAAATCCATAGCTTGCTCAGAGGCACCTTTAGATACATTTTGTACGGAAGAAGCTACATCAGATGAAACAAGCAACATCTCTTCTGAAGAGGAGAAAAGATTTTCAGACTGTTCATCTAAGCTTCCAGCGGAGTCATGTACATTTAACAATAATTCTTTAATTGAATTTTGCATTTCCACAGCAGACTTAGCCATTAAGCCAATTTCATCTTGTATTTTTAAATATTTTTGGTCTAAATCTACAGTAAAATCACCTTGTCCTAATGAAGAAAAATGACCTGCTACAGCTTTTATAGGTGTAGTAATTTTATTTGATATATATAATGATACAAATATACAAATTATAGTACAAATTAATAATACTAATAAATTTTTCAAAACAGTGGAATAAAATACGGACATAAATTCACTGTTTTCAATAAAGTTTATATAATTCCATCCCAAATCGCTATCAGAACATTTTGTTACCATAATAGTATGAGCTATACCATCTATTTTAGTTGTAAAGCTTTTTTCTTCTAATTCCGCAGTGTCTAATTCTGGAATAGATAAATTTCCTATAGGTCTTCCTATAAAGCTTTCATCCTTTGAGTGTGACATTATAGTACCACTTTTGTCCACTAAAACTGTATAACCAGTTTTTCCTATGTTTAATTTACTAACTGTTTCATTTAAAGTATCTAAATTTATACGAAAGGCTACTACTCCCTTCATTAGGCCTTTATCATCTTTAATGGCTTTTACTAATGTGGAGCTTACTTCACCATTGGCATTTAAATATGAATCTAATATATGTACCTTATCTAAATCGGATTTTGCTATTTGATACCAATCTTCTGTTATAGGATTATAATTATTAGACTTTAGAGATAATGGATATTCTATATATCCCATATTTTCTTCTACTCCTATAGCAATAGATTGTATACCGCTGTTTTTATCCTTAAAGGTTTTTAAGACATTTAATAAATCCTTCTCCTGAGGAGTAGTAGCTGCAATTTTTACTTGGTTATAAGGGTTACTGATCTTCGCATATGAGGTTATATTATCTACCCCTTTAACTTTTGGTAGAGAAGAAATAGTTAATAAATTATTGTTTATTGAAGATATATATTGCTGAACGTAAGAATCAAGTAAATGAGTGCTATTTGAAATATTTTCAGCAAAAACATCTTTATTGCTGGAATAAATATTTAATCCAGAAAACAGGGTGCTCAAAATTAAGCTTCCTAATGTTAAGCTAAGTATAATACCCACAAGTTTATGTTTTATAGATTTAGCTTTCATTGGTTTTGTTTTCGTATTTTTTTGTTTTCCTATTTTGTTATCCTTACTCTCCTTTTTAAATCTTTTAAATGGATTTATGTTGTCCATGTTTTTTCCAAAATTAAATTTTGGAAAATTAAGTTTTGGAAAATTGAATTTTTTAGTTTTTTTAGTCTCGGGTTTGCCATTAATAAGTGACATATCCAATATCCTCCTTGTAAAACTTTACACACATATCAATAATTATACAATATTTTTAAAAAAAATGTAGAGTTTTGAATAAAATATTTAAACAAAATATATTTTTAATATGATTTTAAGATATATCAAGTTATTATAGCGATAAAAGACCACTTTTAATAGAAAATAAGATAAAATAATGTAATATTATTAATATTAGTAATAATTAGTAAATTATGATTGACATTATAAAAGGTTGAAACTAAAATGAAATTGTAGGAATAATTTTCCAAAAAAAGAGGGGGATAAACTAATGTTAAACAAAAAAACTTTTAAGAGAATAATTTCATCATTAACACTTTCTTTTGTATTAATGGGATCAGCAGCTCCAAAGGCATTTGCAGCTCCTTATGCTCCAGATGATTATTATAAGCAGCCCGTAGAAGTAATTGAAAATTATTTTGAAAATCCTAAAGGAAAGATCTTAACTCCAGCCTTCAAAGATGGAAAAACAGATTTCACATCCCATGAAGAAATGATGAATTTTATATATGACCTTCAAAAATCATCATCAAATATGAAAGTCTCAATAATAGGACATACTCAAGAAGGAAGACCTATGCCACTTTTAATATTCACAAAGGAAGGCTATGAAAAACCTTCTGATGTATTAAAAACTGGAAAACCCGTAGTATGGCTTCAAGGACAAATTCACGGCAATGAACCTTCTGGAGGGGAAGCTATGCTTGCAGTGGCAAGAAATTTAGCAGGCGGAAATTTAGGAAAAGAAGTGTTGGACAAGACCTCTGTAGTTATACTTCCAAGATTTAATGGGGACGGTTCGTACTACTTCCAAAGACAAACAGCTACTTTAATAGATTCAAATCGCGACCACTTAAAATTCGATCTTGAAGAAACCATAGCAGTACATAAGGCTTTTAATAATTTTATGCCTGAAGTAGTAGTCGATGCCCATGAATATGGTGTTGATAGCAGTTTTAGAAAAGTTGGAAAGAATGGTTCATTGGTTAATTACGACCTTTTAATATCCTCTGCTAAAAATTTAAATATACCAAAAGAAGTAAGGGATATGTCAAACAAACTATTTGTGGATAATGTTCATAAAGATATGAAATCAAGGGATTATACAAGCTATATGTATTATACTTCTTCAGTAAAAGATGGAAAGATAACCTTATTTGAAGCAGGAGCTGATGCTAAAATAGGAAGAAATGCTTATGGATTACAGCCATCTTTCTCTTTCTTACTTGAAACAAGAGGGATAGGTATAGGAAAAGAAACCTTTGAAAGAAGAGTAATGTCTCACATAATAGCAGCTCAAAATATAATAAGAACTACAGCGGACAATGCCAAAGTGGTTAAAGATACCATAGATAACGCAAGAGAGGATATAATTAAGCTAGGAAAAAGGGTAGAAGAAAGTGATAAGGTAATTTTAAATAGCCAAAGCGAAAAAGTAGATCCAGTTAAATTTGACATAATTGACTTAGAAACCTCCAAGAGAGTAACGGTAGATGCAGATTTCTTTAGCAGCACTGAGAGCATACCAACATTGGAAAGAATAAGACCAAATGCTTACATACTTCCACCAGCTTACCATGAAGTTGCTAGAAGATTATCCTACTCAGGAGTAACTGTGAAGAGATTAAATAAGGATATGGAACTACCGGTAGAAAGCTTTAAAGTTAAGGATAAGAAAGTTGATACAAATTATTATGAGGGGCATTTTAGAAATATGGTTACTGTAGATGTTGGTAACAAATTTGTTAAATTTCCTAAAGGAAGCTATGTGTTTACTATGGATCAACCTAATGCAAACTTAATATCAATTGCATTAGAACCAGATGCACAGGACAGTTTTACAGAATTTAATATAATAATTGTAGATATTAACGATGAAGTGCCAGTTTATAGATATATGCAAAATAATGCTTTAGATGCAAGCGTTTTAAATTTAGATTAATAGATAAAGTTGAAAAATCAAATTCTGCTGATAATGGAAAAGGATAACCTAATTTTAGGATATCCTTTTTAATATTAATTTTTAAAATATACAAAATTATATAAAAAAACATGTATAAACTTTTCATGAATAATAACGATTATTGTATTATTATAAGTGTTTATGGATAAGTTTAACAATATATTCAAAATAATTCATGTAACTACTTGGAAATAAATCTTTGTTATAGTATAATCATAATTAAAATTATATTAAATTTTCTATAATTTAGCATAATAAGAAAAATAAACATGGAGGGATGTTTGGATGCACAAAAATAATAAAAAAGTTATATCTATTTGCACAATGGCATCTGTACTTTTAACTAGTTCTTTAACTACAATAAAAGTATCAGCTGCTAACCCACCAGAAAATCCAAGACTTTGGGGTTCAGATAGATATGAAACAGCATTAAAAATTTCACAAGAAGGCTGGACTTCATCAGAGTATGTAGTAGTAGCTAGTGGGGAAGGCTATGCAGATGCATTAAGTGCTGCGCCTCTTGCTAAAGCTAACAATGCTCCAATAATTTTAACACAAAGAGACAAAATCAGCGAAAACACATTAAAAGAATTAAAGAGACTTGGAGCTAAACATGTTTACATAGTAGGTGGACATGCTTCAGTATCAAAAGAAGTTGAAGCAAAAATAAAAGCTTTAGGAACTTCCATTGAAAGATTAGATGGAAAAGACAGATATGAAACTTCTGTAAAAATAGCAAAGAAATTAGGAAATGTAAACGAAGCTATAATAGCTAGTGGACAAGGTTATGCAGATGCATTATCAGCAGCACCAGTAGCAGCTATTAAAGGAGTACCAGTACTTTTAACTCAAGTAAAGGAACTACCAAGTGCTACTAAAGAATATTTAAAATCAGCAGGAATAACAACTACATATGTAATTGGAGGAACAGCTTCAGTAAATGATGGAGTATTAAAAATTCTTCCAAATGCTAAAAGAGTTCATGGACAAGATAGATTCGAAACTAATGCTGAAGTACTGAAAGCTTTTGCAACAGAATTTGATTTTGCAAATGCATATATGGCATTAGCTTCAGGAACTACTGGAAATGAATTTGCTGATGCACTTGCAGGTTCAGCTCTAGCAGCAAAGAAGGATGCTCCAGTAATTTTAACTGGAAAAACTTTAAGCAGCAGTACAAAGGAAGTAGCAAGAAAGAAACTTTCACCAACAAGTACAGTAACAATACTTGGTGGAGCTAAAAATGTAGCTGATTCATTAGTAAACAGCATAAAAATAACTGCTGAAGCTATGGATAAAGAAGGAGCTACTTTCGAAAAAGACGTTAATGGCAATGCTGTAATCACAGCTAAAAATATAACAGTAAAGAGTTCAACAATAAAGGGTGACCTTTATGTAGAAGGAACTAAAGCAGCTCTTTCAAACCTAAAGGTAGAAGGAACTATTTACATCAACCCAGGAAAAGATGGAGAAACTAATTTAGATGGAGTAGAAGCTCGTGGTATAGTTGTATTATCAGGAGCAAAGGGAACTATTTCTCTAAAGAATGTAAAAACTGATAAATTAGAAGTAATAAGCAGAACAGACGCTAGAGTAATAGCAGGAGCAGGAACAGAAATAAAATCCACATCAGCACTATCAAGCATAATACTTGAAGGATCAGGTGGAAGCTTTGGTAATATCAATATACCAAAGACAGTTCTAGACAAAACTGTAGAATTAAGAGGAACTATCAGCAAACCAGTAGTGGTAGAAGGTAACGTTACTCTTAAAGGAGCAGGAACTGTATCTAAAATTGAAATAAGATCCGGAGCAGAAGATGTAGTGAACCTTCAAGGTTCCTTAGGAACTGTAGAAGTTTACACAGCAGCAGACATTAAAGTTGCTGAAGGCGCAACAGGAACAATAAAAGCTATGAATGACACTGCTAAAACTTCAGCTAAAATATACGTTTCAAAGGGAGCTTCTGTTAAAGTTGAAGGATTCAACGAAGCTAACGTAACAGGACCAGGAGCAGCAGATGCTATAAAACCATCAACTAGTACTGGCGGCGGAAGCTCAAGTTCTGGTGGAAATTCAGGAGGAGATACAAGTTACAATTATTCCATAAAAATTGGAAGTAACCCTCCAATAACATTAGGAAAGGATGCTTCTATAGAAACTGTTTACAATAATAATAGAAATTACTTAATAGATAAAACTAATTTTATAAAAAATAAGATAGAAGTTTTATTAGATAAAGCTCAAACTTATAATGTAAATGTAGAAGAAGGAAAACAATATAATTTAGTTGAATATATAGGAAAAGCATTAGAAAAAACAAATAATGACAGCGAAATTTCAGAAATCTTAATTTCTGAAAAAGATAACGCATTTAAGGCTCAAGGCATAGCTGATTATATTGTGGAAAAGGATTATACATTTGATCAACTATATAAAATTGTTGATGGCAAGCTTGGAACCATAGGAGAGATAAAAATACCTGAATTAACTAGTCAAGCTGAAACAAGAATAAAAGAAGTTACTATAAACGGTAGAACCATAACACCAGGACAATCTATTAATGTAACTTCAATAAAACAAATAGAAAAACTATTAGGTGTTAATAAAGATACTAAATTAAGTGAATTGATGAAAAAGGATGTTGTAGTAGACGTAGTCACAGAAAGTGCAACAGGAGTGAAAGGTAAATCATATAATTTAACAATTAAAGGTGGAAAGATAACTACTAACTTTGGTAAAGGATATACAATTCAGTTAATAGAGTCTAAATAATAAGCTAGATAACCTCATACAAATAAATAACTCGGGTGTTTTCCACCTGAGTTATTTTTGTAAAAATGGAGTGAAATTATAAATATTCAATGAAAGTACATTGAATTGAGGAGTGAAAAGCATGAAAAAAGGTGTAAAAATTACGTTAATATCCATAGCTTTAATCGTAGCATTGCTTGGAGTAATGACATCCCTTGCTTTTAGTAAAATAAATTATAAAAAGTGGGAGGGGGCTTCCACGGAAGTTATAACTACCATAAGAGATGGGGAGAAAACAGGAAAAGAAGTAGAAATAAATAGTGAAGAATTAAATGAGGCCCTATCTATAATGTACAAAAATCCTATTAAAAAGGGCGGTATTACCATAAATACCCCAGAAGGATTTTTAGAAGATAATTATATCGGTCTTAAAATTCCAGTAATTTATAAAAATAAAGAAATTGTTATATATACTAAGGGAGAAGTAGATTTTATAGAAGATAAAATAGAATACACTCCTAAAAGTTTTAAAATTGGCAAATTACCTATCCCTAAATCTTTAATCTTTAATTCTATTAAAAAATATGAACTAAAGGGTATAGAGATAGATGAGGGAAAGGTTTTAATAGATAAGAAGTTACTTCCTTTTTCCATAAATTCTTTAACTGTGAAAGAAGGAAAATTATATATAAAGTTAAACAAATTTGTAGAAAGTTCATTGTTTGATAATGAAAAAAATGTTAAAATTGAACTGGATAAGATAAAAAATCAATTGGAGGAATTAAAAAACAAATCTAAAGATGAAAATGAAAAGTCTAAAATCGATAACATAATAAATAAAATAGAAGCTAACAAGGGAAAACCTACGAATGATATAGTGGATAAGATAAAAGAAGAAATTAAAGAAGTAGGTAAAGATTCAAAGGATGAAGAAAGTAAAAAGGAAATTGATAAAGCCGTGGACGACATAGAAAATAGCAAAAAAGAGAAGGTAGATGCCCTTATAAATGTGAGGGGACAGTTATCTAATGCATTAGGCTCTACTGGTTCCAGCGGTGGCGAAGAAATTATAGGTATAATGCTCTCTACTATAGACAAGCTGATTGATGATCCTTGCTACAATTATGGAGGAAACGTAGGAACGGTTAAAGAGATATTTGGAAAACTTAGTGGAAAAGAAAAGAAAGCAGTAAAAGACTCTATATTCTCTAATGTAGATGGAGGAAGTATTGGTGAAGTAAGAAGAATGTTTGGCTTATAGATTTAAAGGAGGAATATTTAATGAAAAAAACTGCAATAGCTCTTACAATGGCTTTGGTGATGTCTACTGGATATGTTAAAGGAGAAGGAAAGGTAGATAATATCAATAGATTAAGTGGAAAAAACAGATATGAGACCTCTGAAGCCATATCTAAATATGGATGGGAAACTTCTGAATATGTAATAATTGCTCAAGGAGAAAATTTCCCTGATGCACTATGTTCTGCGCCCCTTGCTAAAAAATATAATGCCCCAATAATATTAACTAAGGGTGATGGACTTACAGAAGAGGGACAAAGAGAACTTAAAAGATTAAACCCTTCAAATATAATTTTAATCGGAGGAGAGGGAGTATTGTCTCCTAAGATTGAACAATACATAAAAAGCAATGTCAAGAGCGCAAAAATCGAGAGAATAGGCGGAAAAAATAGATATGAAACTTCAATAAAAATAGCTGAAAAACTAGGATTTAACGGAGAAGTAGTAATAGCATCTTCTATGTATTATGCAGACGCCCTAGCTGTAGCACCTATTGCAGCTATAAAAGGTATGCCAATAATACTTACGGATAAAAACACTTTGCCAAAGGAAGTTAAAAACTATTTAAAAGGTAAAGATATGGAGAAGGCTTACATAGTTGGCGGAACAGGGGTAATCTCCAAAGAAATAGGAGATGAATTAGAAAACCCTCGTAGATTATCTGGTAAGGATAGATTTGATACAAATGTTGAAATACTAAAGGCCTTTGAAGGAGAGCTAGACTATGGAAAAGTAGTAACAGCTCTAGGAGTGGGTTCTAAAGGCAATGAATTTGCAGATGCATTATCGGGAGCAGCTCTTGCAGCAAAATATAATGCACCAATGGTACTTTCCTCAAAGGATTTACCAAAAGTAACTGAAGATTATTTAAAAACTGTAGTTAACCCTGAAGGAGATCTATTAGTTCTAGGGGGAGAAGGTATACTTCCAACTTCAGCTATTGAAAAAATTAAACCAGAGGTAAAGATATATACTGAAGATAATGCAAAGCTAAAGGATTTAAATGAAGCTAATAGCGTTAAGATAACAGGAAAAGATGTTACCTTAGACGGAGGCAGCATTAAAGGTAATCTTTATGCTTATGGACAAAATATTACTGTAAACAATTTGAATATTTCAGGAGCTCTTTCTGTAAATGCAGGAAAAGAGGAAACTATAAATTTAAATAATGTACAAACTTCTGGTATAAAGATAAATTCAGGAGAAAATAAAAACTTAAACCTTAAAGGAAACATTAAGGGAGATATTTTTGTAAAGGGAAAAGCCAATATAAATATAAATGAAAATACATCAATAAATAAACTTGCGTTAGAAGGAGAAATAAAAGTTGAATCAAAATCACAAACTCCTGTGGATAAAGTGACTATTACAAGTAATAAAAGTGTAATAAAGTTAAGCGGAAAATATAAAGAAATAGAAGTGGAAGATGGAAAAAGAATAGAATTAGCAGCTGGTACAGAGGTGGAAAAGATTGTATCTACATCATCAAAGAGTAAGGGTGTAGAAATAAACATACCTAAAGATGCAGTTGTAAAACAAATATCAGAAGGATTTAAGCTAGAGGGAGAAGGGGCTGCAAATGTTACTCCAGGTGGAGGAGCAGGCGGTGCTGGAGGAGGAGTAGTACCACCAGCTCAAGGAGAAATAAAAATAACGGGAATAGACATAAGTACTAGTGATGGTACTAGCATAGGTAAAAAAATAGATGGAAGTAGTATTACAATAAACGTTCCAAAGAGTTTTAAAGGTAAGGTTACCAGTGTTAAAGTTCATTTTAATGAAAAAGTTAAAGAATTATCCTTCGCTTTAGGAGATATAAGCGAAAGTGAACTAAATAAGTTAGGGGATAGAAAAACAATTGATATGATAGGAGTATTAAGACTTCAGGGCTATGATAAAGAAAATGATGGAATTGGAAGAGATAATTTAGATTTGCTAAATGCTGAACGTATAGCTGTAAAAGGAGATTCAGGAAGCAGCTTAACATATACAATTTATATAAAAGAATAGTTTTTATAGATGGTTAGATATTTAGATGTTTACATTTTTAGATGGGTAGATTGCAAAGAAGATTTTTGAAATTCTACCTTATCTAATCATCTACTAAACTAGCAAAGGAGGAATAGACATGGAAGAGGAAATAACCTTAGACCTGAGGGACTTTTTTCGTATATTAAGAAAAAGAGCTAAGCTTATAGCAATCATTACAACAGTATGTACTTTAATATCAGGTATATTAAGTTTTTTTGTAATAGCCCCAACCTATGAAGCTAAAACCAGCATAATTGTGGGTAAGCTTGAAGGGCAAGAGGGAAATCTTCAAAATAACGATGTAGTAATGTATCAAAATCTTATAAAAACCTATGCTACCATAGGACAATCTGATAGGGTTGCAGAAGCTTCCTCAAGTAAATTAAAAGGAGAATATACTGCAGGACAAATTAAAAAAATGATTACAGTAACTCCTCAACAGGGAACTCAAATACTTGTGATAAAAGCAGAAAACAAGAGCGGAGAGGAAGCTGCTAAGATAATCAATGCAGTATCAGAAGCCTTCGTTGAAGAATCAAGAGAAGTATATAAAACTGGTGGAAACATAAGCATAATAGATAAGGCAAAGGTTCCAGAAAAACCTGTAAAGCCTAAAAAAGCCTTAAATGTTGCCATAGCATTTTTTATAGCATTAATGGCATCTATAGGATTAACCTTTGTTTTGGAATATATGGACAATACTATAAAAACAGAAGATGATGTGGAAAGATACTTAGGTGTTCCGGTGATTGGAATAATTCCAAAGACTGAAGATTGAGTTAAGAATGAAGAATGAAAAATGGAGAGTAATGGAAAGAATTTTTTGTGAAAAATTCTATAAAAATATATTTAAAGAAATTCTGTAGAATTTCAACATTAACTCTTCACTTTTAATTTTTAACTTTTCACTACAAGAAGAGGATTGATAAAGATGTTGGATATACATAGTCATATTCTTCCGGGCATTGATGATGGGGCGGAGGATTTAGAAACTTCTTTAGAGATGCTTAGGATGGCTAAGGAAGAGAATGTAAATAGTATAATTGCTACACCTCATTATTATAGGGGTAATTATGAAAATGATTATGAAAGCGTTTTAAAGCATGTAGAGAAGATTAATGAAAAAGCTGTTGAAAATGGGGTAGATATAAAAATATTTCCCGGGCAAGAAGTATTTTTAGACAAATATTCTCCTAAGCTTTACAAAGAAGGAACTATAAAAGGATTAAATAATAGTAGGTTTATGTTGGTGGAGTTCTCCATGATGAATATGCCTAAGGATATTTTAGATATAATATATGAAATTAGAATTCTTGGGGTGGTGCCTATAATCGCACATCCAGAAAGATATAAGTACATAATTGAAACTCCTTCAAATATTAATGCTTTTCTTAAAGAAGGGTGTTTGTTTCAAATAAACACAGGAAGCATAAGGGGAGTGTTTGGAGGAGATGTTAAAAAGACATCAGAGACGTTGATTAAACATGGTATTTGTAATTTTGTGGCTTCTGATGCCCATGGAGTAGGGAGAAGATGTCCAGGCATACTACCTACTTTAAAGAGAGTAAAGGATATAAGTCCTAAAGTGTACGATAAATTAGAAGAAAATTGTAATTTTTTATTAGAAGATAAAAATATAGAGTTTGATTTTGAAGAAATAAAAGAAAAGAAAGGCTTCTTTAGTTTTTTTAAAAAGTAAACAAATGGAGTGAATGATATGACGGGTAGAAATTTAATTACTATAGAAGATCCTAGGTCTCCCATAGCTGAGGCTTATAGGACGTTAAGAACTAATATTCAGTTTTCATCCTTTGATAAAA
Organism: uncultured Clostridium sp.; assembly: GCF_963515715.1. Lineage (GTDB taxonomy): Bacteria > Bacillota > Clostridia > Clostridiales > Clostridiaceae > Clostridium_AW. The sequence continues at coordinate 59,456 of NZ_CAUPZS010000017.1, read as the reverse complement.
AAATTCAAAGCATAGTAGTAACCAGTTCAGGCCCTGGTGAAGGAAAGTCCACCACCTCTGCTAATTTAGCTGTGGTTATGGCTCAATCAGGAAGTAAAACTATATTAATAGATTGCGACCAAAGAAAATCCACAGTACATAAAACCTTTGGTTTATCAAATGAAGTAGGTATATCAGACCTTTTAGTAGGAAAAGTAGACTTTAAAGATGCGGTTCAAGATTCTAAGGTAGAGAACTTAGATATATTAACTGCAGGTACAAGACCCCCAAACCCATCAGAACTTTTAAGTTCAAAGAAGATGAAAGAGTTTATAGATGAGTTAAGGGAAGAATATGAATATATCATAATAGATTCTCCGCCGATAATCGCAGTTACAGATGCTCAATTAATAGCAAGCTTTACAGATGGTGCACTTTTAGTAATATCATCTGGAGAGGTGGAAAGAGCAGCTGCCATTAAAGCTAAGGAACTTTTAGATAAAGTAAATGCAAAGATAATAGGTATAGTTTTAAATAAACTAGAAGTATCTGAAAAAGGATATTACGGATATTACTATCAATATTATTACGGAAAAGATGGAGACAGGAAAAAAGGAAAAAATAAATCGGGAGAAGTTGCTATTTAGGAAATTGAGAATTATCGATTAAATGCAATATAGGGAGAACTAATTATATAGTGATGAATCATACATTATATAATTAGTTCTTCTTTATAAGAATTTTAATTTACTTATATTTGAAAATAAATCTAAATTTTTAATAGATGCGAAAAATGTAGAAAAGTTTTTTGAATTTTATTTCAGGAAATTTAATTAAATTAAAACTTATAAGTAGAAAAATTTATTCTCAGAATACAATGGGTTTAATTTTAAGTTTAAATATATTTAATAATGATAAATAGTTTTATAAGATTATTTAGTTAACTCAATAAGATAAATAAGAATAATTTAGAAGAAATAAAAGTATTTTAAAAATATATTAGAAAAATGTAGAAAAATATATATTTATAACGATAATAATATTAAAAAAGTTTAAATAAAGATTTATATTAAATTAAAATTTAATGAAAAAACAAAATAATACAGTGAATTTAATAGTAAATTAAAGTTATATTTAAAAAAAGGAAGAAATTATAAGATAAATGGAATATTATTGTGTTAAAATAAAAATATAGAATTTATGGGAATATAATAAATGTTATACAATGGTAATATGTTCATAGATTGTTAGTTAATTATTTATTTTAGATTTAGGGGGAAGAGGGATATGCAGGAGATTGAAGGAGGATTACAACGAGAGGTTAGTAGAGTAGAGGTACAATATGTAGATAAATATGAAAAGAGTTATCTATATTTTTTTCTGAAAAGGCTTACCGATATAATTGGAGCTATTGTAGGAATAGTATTATTGTCTCCAGTTATGCTTATAACAGCTATAGCTATTAAAGTAGATTCAAAGGGTCCATTAATTTTTGCCCAAGAGAGAGTGGGGCAAAATGGGAGGATATTTAAAATGTATAAATTTAGGTCTATGGTGATAAATGCAGAAGAGATTTTGGACAAGCTTAAAGATAAAAATGAAATGTCAGGACCTATGTTTAAAATAAAAGAAGATCCAAGAATAACAAAAGTAGGGAAGTTTATTAGAAAAACTAGTATTGATGAATTACCACAATTTTTTAATGTACTAAAGGGAGAAATGTCACTAGTAGGACCTAGACCTAACCTTCCAAGGGAAGTAATTCAGTTTACGGACTACCAAAAGACAAAGCTTTTAGCTAAGCCAGGAATAACATGTTATTGGCAGGTTATGGGAAGAAATAACATAGACTTTGAGGGATGGATGGAATTAGATATTAAGTACATAGAAGAAAGAAACACCTGGGTAGATATAAAGCTTATATTTAAGACATTTTTTGTATTGCTTGGTGATGAGAATGCTAGTTGAAGTTTAAGTGATAATAATATACTAAATAAAGTTTTCTCAGAAAATAGAATATAACTAGTAATAGATTTTGATATAGATTTTTCAGTAAAATAAAGAGTAGAAAGCTTAATAAAGTATTTTGAAAATAATGTGGATTCACTTTGAACTTGCTAAAAGTTATAAATATAAAGTTAGATACTTAGTTTTTTCATAATCATTAGTAATCTGTTGTGAATCAGAAATAGTTCTAATTAGGAAAGAGTATAATCCCTAAACTTATTTAATTACAATAATGCTTTAATTGGCACTAATAAAAGAGATAAAATAATGATATTTGCGGAGGATATTAAACTAAATAGAGCTCTTCTAAAAAAGATTATGTACATATAAGCAAAATTAGTATCAGAGCACCTTGAATTAAATGGAATTAAGTAAGGATAGAAATAGCTGAAGGAAAATCAAATATTCCAGTAATTTTATGTAGATAATTTGTAGCTGAAAATGAAGTAAAAGCTAGAAATATTGATTTAGTGTTTGGAGGATATAAAAATGAAGAAAATAGTCCATGTAGTCGAAGCCTTTGGAGGAGGAATATATTCTTTTTTAACTGAACTATGTAATGAGCTATCAAAAGAATATGAAGTAGTAGTTGTATATTCTGAGAGAAAAGAGACTCCTAAATATTTTAAAAAAGATTTTAATGATAATATTAAATTTATAAAGGTAGATATGTGCAGAGGATTAAATCCTTATAAAAATATTAAATCATTATTTCAACTTAAAAGTATCTTAAAAAAAGAAAAGCCAGATTTAATACACTTACATTCTTCTAAAGCTGGCTTTTTAGGTAGAATTGTTAGTTATTGGAATGGATTTAATATGAATAAGGTGTTTTATAACCCTCATGGGTTTTCGTTTTTACAACAGAATGAAAATAAATTTAAAAGAAATATTTATTTAAATTTAGAACAACTAGCATCTAAATTCGGTGGATGTATAGTGGGATGTTCTAAAGGAGAATATAAAGAAGCACTAAAAATATCTAAACGTTGTGTGAATATTAACAATGCAATTGATACTGAAAAAATTGATCAAATGCTAGTTGACAACAATTTAAATAGAGATGTTTATAAAAGTAATATTAAAATAACTATAGGCACAGTAGGAAGAATGTGTTATCAAAAAAATCCTTTATTATTTAATGAAGTTGCTAAAAAATTTCCTCAATGTAATTTTATTTGGATTGGTGATGGTGAATTAAAAGGAGAATTGACATCAGAAAACATTAAAATTACTGGATGGATGGATAGGAAAGAAGTAATCAGAGAAGTATTAAACTTCGATATTTTTATTATGACATCGCTGTGGGAGGGTTTGCCAATTGCTTTGCTTGAAGCTATGTATTTAAAAAAACCTATAGTCGCTAATAATGTTATAGGTAATAATAATGTGGTGTTTAATGATTATAATGGATTTTTATGTAACAACTTAAATGACTTTGTGAATTCTATTGATAAATTAATTAACGATACTAATTTAATTAATGAAATTAGTAGCAATTCTAAAAAATATATTTTAGAAAATCATTTACTAAAAGATATGATTTGTAATTATAAAAATTTATATCTAGGTGAATTTTAAAATTATTAAGGAATTAATATATGTATAAGAGGAGTAGACTTATGAAAGTTGGAATTTTAACACATTATGATGTAAATAATCAAGGTGCACAATTACAAATGTATGCTTTATATAATCAATTTAAGAAGATGGGTCATAGCCCCAAGGTATTAACATATGTAAAAAATTATGATTTTCAACAAATAGAAAAAGTAAGAAATCAAGTTACAATAAAATCTATTCCATACTTTATAAAACATTATTTGTTGAAGAAGGGTATAGGATCAACATTATTTAATGTAAAAAAGTATACGAAAAATAAAAAATTTAGATTGAGTAATTTTCATCATGAAAATTATACCACTGCAGACATTGAATGTGCTGTAGTCGGGAGTGATGAAGTTTTTAGTATTCCAATGGGAGTTAATATGATGATGTATGGACATTGTGTTAATACAGATAATATGATCTCATATGCTCCTTCATTTGGACAAACTAGTATAGAGTTAATGGAGAAATATCACTGTAAGGAATTGATTTCTTCGGGACTTTCAAAGTTTAAAAATATATCTGCACGTGATAAAAATACATACAATATTGTAAAAACTTTAACAGGAAATGAAGCAGATATAGTTTGTGATCCGGTTCTATTATATGATTTTTCCAATACAAAAACAGAGGTGAAGCTTCCGAATAAGAAATATTTATTAGTTTATGCATATGAAAAGAATATGACAAGCGAAAATGAAGTTAAAGCTATTAAAGAATACGCAAAGAAAAATAATTTAATTACTGTGTCAGCTGGTACTTACCATAAATGGTGTGATAAAAATATTTCTTGTAATTGCCTGGAATGGATAGAGTATTTTAGAGGTGCAGAGGTAGTTGTTACGGATACATTTCATGGAGCAATAGTTTCTATCATTTCTCATACCCCAATGGCAGTAGTAGTAAGAGATATAAATACCAATAAGCTAACAGATTTACTAGATCGTACAGGAACATCAGATAGAAGAATTAATCAAGTTTCTTTAGAGGAATTGGAACGTGTGTTTAAAGATAATGTAGATTTTAACTTAATAGAATCTCAATTGAAAAGACTGAGAGATGATGCAATCAGTTTCTTGCGGAAAGCATTAAAATAATGAATTTTTAGGAGAATAACTGATGAATAATATTCTAGATTCAATTAATCCTTGTACAGGCTGTGGAGCATGTACATGTGTTTGTCCCACTAATGCTATTGATTATAATCTAAATGAAAATGGATTTTTTGAAGCATTTATAAAGAACAATTTATGTATACATTGTGAGAAATGTAAAGAAGTATGCGTAAAATTTTTAGTTGAAGAAAGAGAAGGACGAAAATTAAGAGAAGGAGTTGTGTATTCTGCACAAAGTACTAATCAAGAAGTTGTTTCGACATGTACATCAGGCGGAATTGCATATGAAATTTCAAAACATGGAATAGAAAATGGATATAAAATTGTTGGAGTAATTTATGATTATAATGACAATATCGCCAAGACGGTTGTTATAGATAATCTTGAAGAACTAGAAAGAATAAAGGGGTCAAAGTATTTACAAAGTAATACTGAAGAAGCCTTTAGAGAAGTTATTAGTTTATCGAGAAAAGATAGGGAATGTAAGTTTATTATATTTGGAACTCCCTGTCAGATTTTTGGAATAAAAAAAGCTTTTGAAGTAAATAGTATTTCAAACGAATTAATTACTATAGACTTATTTTGTCATGGAGTTCCATCTTACTTAGTATGGCAGGAATACCTAAAATGGCTTGAAAATAAACATGAGATAAAGAGTATTTCTAAAATTAATTTTAGAAGCAAATATATTGGATGGCACGACTTTACTATGGAGATTTGTAGCCATGGAGAAGACTATTATTACCCTAGTGAATATGATTTATTTTTCAAAAGTTTTTTTGATAATATTTTGTTAAATACTTCTTGTTTCAATTGTATTACCAGAAGAGAAAAATCTCTAGCTGATATCAGATTGGGAGATTTTTGGGGATGGAGATATCAAGATAGGCAAGATGGAGTTTCAGCTGTTGTAGTTTTGTCCGATGTAGGGCAAACGGTATTAGATGAGTTAATTAAATTGGAAAAAGTAAAAATAATAGATAAAGAAATTTCAATAGAAGAATGTACTGAAAGACAAAGTATACATCCTTATAAAAATATTTCACTACAAAAAGACGCTTTTTCAAACTTAAAGTCAGGAAAAAGTCTTTCATATACTATAAAAAGTTACCGCAAAGAATTTGAGACTAAAAAACGTATAAAAATATTTTTAAAGGAGTCTACCTCGTACTTACCGGATAGATGGCGTTCAAATTTAAGAAAATGGTATGGAAAAAAGTAAAAATTAAAGGAGGGAAGGTATGCCTAAAGTTTCAATAGTTCTTCCTGCATATAATTGTGAAAGTACACTAGAAGCTACTATAAATTCAGTATTAAAACAAACATATACAGATTATGAATTAATTATTATTAATGATGGTTCTACAGATGAAACGAAACAAATATGTGATGAATTCTCTAATTTGGATAATAGGATAATTTGTTTTCATACTTTGAATAAAGGGGTAAGTGAGGCTAGAAATAAGGGAATAGAGTATATTTCTGGTGAATATCTAATGTTTATTGATTCTGACGATACCTATGATCCTACAATGATAGAAAGTATGATTAAATATATTAGTAAGCCAGGAGTGGACATGGTTTGCTGTGGTTATAGAAAAATATTTAAAAAAAAGCGAAAAAGCGAAGAAGAGTTTTCTTTAGAAGAGCAGTTTGTTAATGATACAAATTATATGATTAATGTAATAGAAAAATTAAAAGATCATTATTTATATAATCAGATATGGAATAAAATATATCGTGTAGATATTATAAAAAAATATAATATTATGATGGATAAAGAACTTGATATGGGAGAAGATTATAGATTTAATGTAGATTACACTCAGAACATAAGGAGTATATATATATTAAATAAAGTATTATATTCTTATATAGTTGGAGAAGAGGGACTTACTTTTAAATACCGTGAAAATGAGTTTTCACGAAGGATTTCTAATTTAAATTATTACAAGAAGTTATATGATAAGTATGATGTTAAATCGGATTATTTAGATAAACAATATTTAAAAGCTTTATTTGCAAGTATTGTATATTCATTTAGTAATAATACTAAGAAAAGTTATAAAGATAGAATAAATATGATTGAATCTTTTACTAGTAATGAAGATATAAATAGAGTAGTTAGGAATTCTACAAGTAAAGATATTAGTACTTTGATAATGAAGATGACTATTAAATTAAACAATAAAAATTTAATATTACTAATATCTTATATACTGTATCTTATTAAAAAAATATCTTAATATAAAGTTAACTTGGAAAAGTCAAAGTAAAAAATGGATGTATACTTTAGGTGGTGTAAAATGGAAATATATTTATTTGTTATTTTTTTGGTGTGTGTTTACGCAGTCTTAATTTTTTTGAAAGGTGCTACAAAAAGAAGAGAGAAGATTTTTATTATACTAAGTTGCATTACAATGTTTAGTGTAATGGGGGCAAGAAATATAAGCGTTGGTACGGATACAGAATTATACTGTAAAATATTTGAGAGGATAAGTGCAAGCGATAATATATTTACTGTAGCACAGGCATCATGGCTATATGCTCTATATAATAAAATAATAAGCTTAGTTTTAGGAAATTATAGCCAATGGATAATTATTTTTAATAGTTTAATAATTATTGTAGGTATTGGATTTTTTATATATAATAATTCTCGAAATATGGCTATGTCTATGCTATATTTTTTATTATTTTATCATTATTTCCAATCATTTAATATTTCTAGACAATATATAGCAATAGTATTAACAGCAAATTCATTTTATTTTATAAAAAATAAAAATTTAAAAGGATTTATGACTCTAAATTTAATAGCTACCCTATTTCACAATACTTCGATTGTTTTTATGCCTATGGGAATTTTAAGTTTATTAGAACTTAATTTTAAAAAAACAATAATATTTTCTGCAGTTTCTGGTGTAATGATTATCTTTTATGAAAAGTTAATTGCAGCATTTCTATATATTTTTCCTAGGTATTCTATATATTTTGGAGGGAATACATCTTTTTATGAGACTGGGCAAGGTAGAAAAATAATAATAACCTTAATATATTTGATGGTAGTTATTATTTCATTAATTATTATGGCAAGACTATCAAAACTTCAAAACTATCATAAAGAGAAAGAAAGAGAGCTCGCTATTCTAATAGTAATAATGCTAATAGCGATTATATGTGGAATTCTATCTATGAAATCAATTTTAATAAGTAGAATTGAACTATATTATTCAATTTTCGCAATTATACTTATTCCGTTTGTAATAGAAGAATTTAAAAAATATAAATACTTATTATATTTTGTATCCATATGTGTAATGTTAATACCTACCTATATACAGCTTAACGATAATATAGGTGGAATTGTACCCTACGGAGTATTTTTTCAATGGTAAAAATAATTTTATAAGCACAGTTATTTATATAATTATTGTTTAGCTATTTTATGCCCTAAGGATTAGAATATAAATTTTTATTTGTAAAAAATTTAAGTAATTGGACACAATTAAATCATAAAAATAATCTTGTTTTATAGTTGCGGTGTCATAGTAATTTATACAGATAAAAGTTTATAAGAAGATTTAATCTATTACCAAAGTTTATTAGATTGGAACTAATATATATTGAAATTAGAAAATAATATCGATAAATCAATGAACAAATATGCCTATATATAGTGAAGCAGTTACAAGTGGTTATATGATAAAAATAACCCAATAAGATAAGTTATAATGGAAAATTAGAGATAAGGACAATATATAATATTATTAATAGGGGGATACCAATGAAAAAAGTTGCCATTTTAACTATAAATGATTATCAAAACTATGGAAATAGGTTGCAAAATTATGCAGCACAGGAGGTATTAAAGTCATTAGGTTTTTCAGTAGAAACTATTAGGAATACTACTAATACCAGTGGAAATGGTGTAATAGGCAAATTGATTGGTAAAATTCATAGATTAAATAAAATGACGATTTCAGAAATATACCGAAAATTAAACCTAAAGATTTGGGAATACGCTCATAAGGGGATAGTAAAAGAATGTAATATAAAAAAAACGTTAGCATTTAAAAAATTTACGTTGGATAATATATTAGAAACGGATTATTGTATATCAGAGCATAATATTCCCAATGATTTATTAGAGAGATTTGATTATTTCATTACTGGTAGTGATCAGGTTTGGAATCCAACTTTTAGATATGGATGCTCTGTCGATTTTTTAACCTTTGCTCCTAAAAATAAAAGAATAGCATATGCTCCGAGCTTTGGAATATCACAAATACCGTCTAATTATAAGGAAAATTATAAATTATGGTTATCGGAGATGGCAAGCTTATCAGTTAGGGAAGACGCAGGTGCTAAAATTATCAAAGAATTAACTGGAAGGGATGCTGTCGTTTTAGTAGATCCTACCTTGATGCTTACAAAAGAAAAATGGATGTCTATTTCCAAGAAGGCATCAAATAAACCTAAAAATAAATATTTATTAACATATTTTCTTGGGAAAATATCTAAAGAGAATCAAGGCAAAATGAAAGAAATTGCAGATAAAAATAAGTTGCAAATATTAAATTTAGCGGATATAAGCGATAGAGAAACATACAAAGCAGATCCTAGTGAATTTATTGATTATATAAATTCAGCTTCTGTTTTTTTTACGGATTCATTTCACGGTACAGTATTTTCAATTTTGCTAGAGAAACCATTTGTTGTTTTTAATAGAGAAGGTAAAATACCATCTATGAATTCAAGAATAGAAACATTATTATCTAAATTTAAGCTAGAATCTAGAAGGTGGGAAAATATAAAAAATAATGATGATATTTTTAATATTAATTTTTCACATATCCCACCTATTTTAGAATTTGAAAGAAATAAAACTATTAAATATTTAAGAGGTGCATTAGATATTAAGGATGAGAGGTAATTATGAAAATTAATCAATTAAAAATAGGAGCAGCCTTATCGTATGTTTCAATGGGGCTTGGATATATTATATCAATAGTATATACTCCTATTATGCTCCGTTTGTTAGGACAAAGTGAATATGGTTTATATAATTTAGTAGCGTCAGTAGTTAGTTATTTAGGCTTGCTTAGTTTTGGATTTGGTAGTGCTTATATGAGATATTACTCTCGTTATAAAGTCAAAAATGAGCAAGAGAACATTGCTAAGCTAAACGGGATGTTTCTAATTATTTTTTCAGTTATTGGATTTATTGCTATTTTAGCAGGGACAGTACTTGTTTTTAATATAGATTTAATATTTGGTGCAAACCTCACTATGAGCGAACTTGCTACAGCTAAAACTTTAATGGCAATAATGGTATTTAATATTGCATTATCATTTCCAGCTAGCGTATTTAACTCACACATTATTGCAAATGAAGAATATATTTTTCAAAAGTTACTGCAAATGATTAAAACCATAGTAAATCCATTAATTATGTTGCCGGTTTTATTAATGGGTTATAAATCCATAGGTATGGTAGTTATTACAACGCTTCTTACTATTATAGTAGAGATAAGTAATGTAGTATTCTGTTTTACAAAGTTGAAAATTAAATTTCTATTTTATCAATTTGATTTTTCTTTAATGAAAGAAATGGCAGTTTTCTCATTCTATATTTTTTTAAATATGATCATTGATCAGATTAATTGGAGTATAGATAAATTTATATTGGGTAGATTTCGAGGGACTATAGCTGTGGCTGTATATGGACTAGCAGCTCAATTAAATACATATTATTTGTCACTCTCAACAGCTATTTCAGGTGTTTTCATACCAAGAGTCAATAGAATGGTAGCAATTAATAATGATAATAAGAAATTGACAGCTTTATTTACACGAGTAGGAAGAATTCAGTTTATTTTACTTTCTTTGATTTGTTCAGGACTCATATTTTTTGGACAATCTTTTATAAATATGTGGGCTGGAATCAATTATAGTGAAGCTTATCCAATTGCATTGTTGCTCATTATTCCTGTTACAATTCCATTAATTCAAAATCTGGGGATTGAAATTCAAAGAGCTAAGAATATGCATCAATTTCGTTCATGGGTGTATTTTTGTATAGCTATTGCTAATATGTTTTTAAGTATTCCACTTACAAAAATGTATGGAGGAGTAGGAGCTGCATTGGGCACAGCAATCTCTCTATTAATAGGAAATGGTCTAATTATGAATTGGTATTATCACTATAAGGTTGGTCTTGATATGAAGTTTTTTTGGGGTCAGATATTAAAGTTTGTACCATCTCTATTAATACCAATCATATTTGGAATTTTTGTAAATACATTTTTAAATCTATATAATATTTTAACCTTTTTAATTTGTGGAACTATTTATATATTAATATTTTGTATTTCAATGTGGTTTTTAGGAATGAACCAATATGAAAAAGATTTAGTTGGTAAGCCAATAATAAAAGCATTAAAGAAATTAGGGTTATTTAGGAGAAAAAGTTATGTTTAATGATAATAAAACTATAGTTGAGAAAAACAAAGATACTTATTGGTAGCGCTCAAGGGAATATGTATTATTTATGTGATATTGATGCATTGTAAGAGTGGTATTAAATATAAAGATATATTAAAATGCTACTTGGCATTTTAATTGCTGGTTTGTAATGATGCAATTACTTAACTTGCCTGTAGCAATATTTATTTTTCAGGAAGGATATTTTACTAGTATAAAAAAAGCACAAGAGGCAATCATACATATATTTTAAAACGGAGCAGACTCCTAACACTTTACTTAATATGGTCAATGATTTATACCTCCATTTAAGAAGTACACCTTTAGGAAATCAATTTTATATTATCTTTTAATATTATTAATTATCATCATTGAGGTATATGTATTAGCAAAAATAGACTTTTGTTGAGAGTTATAAGTAGTCAGATTAAAATATCATCTTTTATTTATACTTTTGCATGGATTAATCTACTGATAGTTATAAAATCATACTTTGATAAAAAATTGCTTGTTTAAATGCTATAGGCGATTATTCCTATGGTATATATTATGTTCATATGATCTGGATTATAATTAGCAACAAACTTTTGAAGAATATACCTATTATTACTGATATGTTACCACTTTATCAATTAGTGTAACTTGTATGTGTAATAGTTTTTATTTGTATTAGTATTTTAGTTAAGAGAAAATAATTGGAAAAAGATTATCTAGTAAGTTATTAGGATTTTAATATAGAAGGTGAATTTTTTATGATAACAATTAATAATAAAAAAGATTGTATGGGATGTCATGCGTGCTCGAATATATGCCCAAAAATTTGCATTTCTATGGAAAGTGATAGTGAAGGTTTTTGGTACCCGAAAGTTGATCATCAAAAGTGTATAAAATGCAGGCTATGCGTTAAATTTTGCCCAATTATAAATAAAGTAACAGTTAAAAACGAACCAAAGGCTTATGCTTGTATTAATAAAGATGAATTCGTACGTCAGGAAAGTTCTTCTGGTGGCATATTTACATTAGTTTCAGAAGTAGTAATTGATAATGGCGGTGTTGTTTTTGGAGCAGGTTTTGATGGAAAATTTTCAGTATTTCACAGTTACATAGAAACAAAAGAAGAGCTAGAAAAGTTTCGTGGATCTAAATATGTTCAGAGTAAAATAGGGAATACATACAAACAAGCTAAAGAATTCCTAGACCAAGGAAGAAATGTTCTATTTACAGGAACGCCTTGCCAGATTGGTGGACTTAAGTCTTATTTGCATAAAGACTATGACAATTTATTTTGTATAGATATTATATGCCATGGAGTACCATCACCAAAAGCTTGGCAAAAATATATTTCTTATCAGGAAAATAACGCCGAATCATCAACACGGAGAATCGCTTTCAGATGTAAGAATGAAGGCTGGAAGCGATACTCCATATCATTATCATTTAATAATGATATGGAGTATCTAGAGAGTCATAAAAAAGATTTATATATGAAGGCTTTTTTAAAAAATATTTGTTTAAGGCCTTCTTGTTACGATTGTAGCTTTAAAACATTACATAGGCAAAGTGATATAACCCTTGCAGATTTTTGGGGAGTACAGAATGTATTGCCAAAGATGGATGATGATAAAGGTACATCACTTATATTTGTGAATAGTGCTTCTGGGCAATACATGCTAGAAGATATAAAAGATAGAATTTTATATAAAGAAGTTGATATAAACCGGGCCGTATTGTATAATCCATCAGCCATAAAATCTGTTGAACATAATTTAAAACGTGAAAATTTTTTTGAAGAATTAGAGCGGCTTTCTTTTGAAGAGTTAGTAAGAAAATACTGTAAGGACAGCATTTTAACGGGAATAAAAAGAAAATTAAAATCAATTATATACAATGTGCTAAAGAAATAGACTTATTAGTAATTCTCAGAAATTACTGAAACTAAAGTAGAGTGATTTACTTTGCTTTTATTTTAATAAACATTAATTTTATAGAGTTCATAGTACCATAAAATATAGTATTTAACTCAATTATAAATATCATTTTGCTGCACTTTATTAAAATTCTAAGCAAACTATAAGAAGATTTAAATAATAGATTGTTGAAAATAAAGCTAAAGTATTAAAAGTAAGTAATTACTTTAAATCACTATTTGAATTTGTGATATTGTTTAATATTATAAATTATTTGTATTAATGAATAAGAGGATTTATGTAAGTTTATAGGAGGAGTAAATATGAAAATAAGAAAAGCCGTTATTCCAGCTGCAGGTCTAGGTACTAGATTTCTACCTGCAACAAAAGCTCAGCCAAAGGAGATGCTTCCAATAATAGATAAACCTACTATTCAATACATAATAGAGGAAGCAGTAGAGTCTGGAATTGAGGAAATACTTATAATTACAGGTAGAAATAAAAGAAGTATAGAAGATCACTTTGATAAATCTGTGGAGCTAGAACTAGAACTTGAACAAAAAAATAAAACAGAGTTACTCAAGCTCGTTCAAAATATAAGTAACTTAGTAAATATTTATTTTATTAGACAAAAGGAACCTAAAGGGCTTGGACATGCTATAAGCTGCGCTAAGAGCTTTGTAGGTAATGAGCCATTTGCTGTAATGCTTGGAGATGATGTAGTTGATAGCAGTACACCTTGTTTAAAGCAGCTTATAGATTGCTTTAGTGAATATAAAACTTCAGTTCTTGGTGTACAACGTGTAGCTCAAAGTGAAGTTTCTAAATATGGAGTTGTTAAAGAATTAAAAATAGAGGATAGAGTTTGTAAGGTTAAGGATTTAATAGAAAAGCCAAGCATAGAAGAAGCTCCATCAAATATAGCAATTCTAGGAAGATACATACTTATGCCAGAGATATTTGACATATTAGAAAACACAAAGCCAGGTAAGGGTGGAGAAATTCAGTTGACAGATGCATTGAAAATACTTCTTTCAGAGCAAGCTATTTATGCTTATGAATTTGAGGGAAGAAGACATGATGTTGGAGATAAACTAGGTTATCTTCAAGCAACAGTTGAAATGGCTTTAAAAAGAGAAGATTTAAGAGACTCTTTTATGGAATATCTAATAAATATAATTAGAGCAGAAGAAAGTAAAGTTTCTACCAATGCTGACAAGGAAGCAGCAGCGACTATTTGAGAAACTATTAGCAAGTTCAGCTGCTCTTGCTAAGGTAGCAGCTGAACTTGCTAATAATCTATAGCTATTGACTCATTTACATTTCCTCAAATTCATTCCTTATTCTTTTTTCAAATCTTTCTATTCCAGTATATCCGCTTATAAAAACTCTTTTTAATTCATATAATCCATTGTTTATGTTTGAAAATCCCATCCTTGTAGTAAAGACCATTTTATATCCTGCTTCTTTCACATCTTCTATTACCTCTTTATTGTATTTCCCAAAGGGATATGCTATATAATCAACTTTTTTATCTAACAATTTTTCAAGAAGATCTTTGGATTCCTTTAATTTTTTTAATCTATCATCCTTTGATAGCTTGGCTAACTTTGAATGATCGGTGGTGTGACTTTCTATATCTATTCCATTTGAGGATAGCTCTTTTAATTGGTCTGAGTTTAAAAAACTTGAACCACTGTCTATATAATTTGTTATTTGGAATATGGTAGCTTTAAGTCCAAATTCTTTTAATATAGGATAAGCATTTACATAATTATCAGCATATCCATCGTCAAAGGTTATGACCACAGACTTGTCCGAAAAAGGTATTTCATTTGTTAAGTGATTATATAATTCCTCTAAGGTCAATGTTTCATAATTATTATCCTTAAGGTATTTCATATGTTCATAAAAGGTATCTTTTTTTACTGAAAACAATCCCTTTTCATCATTGGATATAGAATGATACATCAATACTGGAATTGAAAGTTTTCCTTGATCTTTCGAATAGGAACGATTCAAAAATACAGGTAAAACAAATAGGACTATTAATATAGCTATTAAAATCTTATGTCTTTTTTTCAAAAGTCTCACTTCCTTAATGTAATAATATGATGTCTTATGTTATTTAATTCATTATATGACTATTATAAATATATGCTATAATTTCCATGGAGATATATATAAATTCTTTCATCCATCCACCCTAATTCCCCATTCCCCCTCCACAAAAACTAATTTTTTTCTTAATCTATATTTTAATTTTCTAGCGGTTTCATAGGATATGTTATTTTTAGCTGCAAATTCCTTAATGCAAAAATCTTCATTCATTAATAATTCCAATAAGTAATCTCTTAATTTTTCAGGGAGCTTGTCTGCTAGATGGTTTACGATAGTTTGCTGAAATATTATTTTATCGTAATGATCATCGCTAGTTTTATCTGCTATTACATTTATCAATTCAACACCTTCATATATCTCATCATTGATACTAAAAGTGACTATGTCATCTTTATATTTTCTTGAGGTTTTTGTAGCCATATGTCTGAAAGAATTATCTATAGTTATATAACAAAATTTATAAAAGCATTTTAAGTTATCACCTTGAAATTTTGGGATACTCCTCCAAAGGTAGGTATAAACATTTTGCAATGCATCTTCAAACTCAATATTTTTTATCTCACCAGAATGGTATTTTTTATAATACTTACTTTTAATATAAGGTTCAAAGGTGTTGATTAAAATTTTTCCACATATATTCTCACTCTCTTCAACCTTCTTTAAAAATGTCTTAACCCCCATAGTTTCAATTGTCAATATGATCCCATCCCTTCATACGTTATACTTTCATATATAACATATAAACACATAATTCCCGTAAAATGGGTAACACTCCTAACAAGCTCGGCTACGTCTCGCAAAGGAGTCAGACCCCACCTGAAAATTGACAAAAGGTTACATAAAATGTAAAAATATAAAATTATTACTGAAATTATTACATTTATATTCGATAATATAAATATTAATGAATGTAGTTATTATGTGAAAATTGATTTCGTATAGGGAAGGTGAAAGATAGGATGAAAAAAATAAAGCTAAGAAAAGGTGAAAAGGGTAAAAAATCTATAAAGTCTAAAATTTTAATAACACCATTAGTTATAATTCTAATTATAAATTCTATATTATCAGCAGCAGCAATAAATGTAGCTGAAAGAAAAATAATAGCCCAAATGAGAACGGATGGTGTTAATTTAGCGAAACAAGTATCCAGTGAAATCGGTAAAAATCAGGAGATTTTAACCGAATTTAATGAAATTATAGAAAACCAAATCAGGAATATGGGTAAGTTTATAAATAATAATATGTCATCTGTAAATAATGATTATTTAAAAATTATGGCACAAACTTTTAATGTAGATGAAATCAATGTGTCAGATCCATCGGGTAAAATTATATATTCAAATATACCTGCTGTTGTAAATGAAAATTATGATGAGAAAAAAATAGTTCTCCCTGTTATAAAAGGTGAGAAGGAAGAGCTTATGGAAGATGTAAGAAAAAGTATAGTCGAAGATAATTATTATAAGTATGGATATATTAGAAAAAATGGCGGAGGAGTTATACAAATTGGCATACTTGCTAATAGAATTGAAGAAATGAGCAATAGCATGGATTTGCAAAAGTTGTTGGACGACTTGGCAAAAGATGAAGGCATGGAATATGCACTAATTATAGATAAAAGTTTAAAAGTTACAGCTCATAGTGATAAGGATAGAATTGGAAGCACTGTAGATGATATAGGGAGCAGGACTGCAGCAGTAGACAATGGAATACACTCTTCAACTCTTTTATATAAAGATACTATAGAGGTTTACGATGTTTTAGTACCATTATATAAATCTGGAGTTCATGTAGGGGCGTTGAACGTAGGACTTTCCATGAAAAATGTACAGAATGCTATAAGAGAAATGATAGTTATTATAGTTGTAATATCTATAATATGTTTTATTTTAGTGGCATTAATTATGATGGCTATATCTAAAAGTATTATTAATCCTGTTAAGAATTTGGTGAGAGTATCTGAAAAAATATCCAATGGTGAATTTGATATAGAAATTGATGTTAAAAACAATGATGAGCTAGGAGCTTTAGCTAAAGGTTTCAAGGCAATGTGCGATAGTTTAAAAAATACTATAAGCATCATAAAAAGTGAAAGTGATAAAATAAATGATAAATCTAGAAATTTAAATGATAATGCAGATAAAATGACTGATATTACGTCAGAAGTGGCTTTAGCAGTACAAGATATAGCACAAGGATCTTCAGAGCAGACAGGGGATTTGATGGAAGCTGTAAATTATATGTCCAAGCTATCTGAAGAACTTCAAAATATAAATGAAAAAGTATCTATTATAAAAAATAGTTCTAATGAAACAGAAAATAAAGCTAGAATTGGAAAAGAAGAGATAGATAATTTATTAAAATCCATAGAAGATATAAAAAGTGCTTTTGATATGGTTTCAAATAAAATTAATGGATTAAATGTAAGTGTATTAAAAATAGGAAGCATAACTGATGTGATTAATAGTATATCAGAGCAAACCAATCTTTTAGCTTTGAATGCAGCTATAGAAGCAGCTAGAGCTGGTGAGGCTGGTAGAGGATTTGCCGTAGTAGCGGAGCAGGTTAGAAGTTTAGCTGAGAGGTCACAGGATTCCATTAGTGAAATTCAAGATTTAGTTCATAATATAAAAATTGAGACTGAGAATGTATTGGAAACATCTAATGGCGTTAAAAATCTTGTAGATGACCAGACTAACATAGCGGAAAGTACTAAGACTTCTTTAAATGATATGTTAGATTCTATAGTGGGCATATCACCTTTAATAGATGATTTGTATAAATCTGCTGAAAATACTATAGAGTCTAAAGAAATAGTATTAGAAAAAGTAAAAACTATATCTTTGGTATCAGAGAAGACCTCTGCAGCTTCAGAGGAAATTGCAGCCTCATCGGAAGAAATGAGCGCAGGAGCTTCTGAATTGTCTATTGTTTCTTTAGATTTAAAAGAGGTATCAGAAAAACTTAATAAGGAAACTAATAAATTTAAAATATAAAAAATAAGAAAATATGAAAACTCAACTTAAAAACCACGTTAAGTAGAAACTTAGCGTGGTTTTTTGTTATTTTAAAAGAAGTATTTACATTTCCTCAAATCCATTCATTAATCTTTTTTCAAACTTTTCTATTCCGGTATGGCCACTTATGAAAACTCTTTTTAATTCATATAAACCATTACTTATATTTGCAAATCCTCTTTTTGTAGTGAAGGCCATTTTGTATCCTGTCTCTTTCAACCTTCTTTAAAAATGTCTTAACCCCCATAGTTTCAATTGTCAATATGATCCCATCCCTTCATACGTTATACTTTTACATATAGCATATAAACACATAATTTCCGTAAAATGGGTAGTAACAATGGGATAAAAATATAAAAGCAAAGAGTAATTTGCCCTTTGCCTTTAAGAGCAAAATGTCAATACAATGTTTTTTAATAATATATTAAATAGAAAGAAAATTATCGAAAAATAATTGGAAATTATTCCTGTGATTTGACAAAATAATACTTGATTATGACTTATAATAAAGGTGTAATAATTAAAAAAGGAGGAATATTATGAAAAAGGAAATATCAATGATTACTGCCCTAGGCTTAACAATGGTGCTCACTACTTCTGCTACTATTTATGCAGGGGAGAAACCATTAAAGCCAAATGGACCTTGGATAACTGAAACTCAAAATGTAAATTTAAGCAGCCTACATAACTACGAGGAGTTAACAAAAATATTAAAACAAATTGAAAAATCATCAAAGGGAGCTATGGAGTTAACTGTAGCTGGTAAGTCAAATCAAGGAAGAGACATATACCTAGCTAAAGTTGGAAATGGGCCTAAGAGTGTTATGGTAATAACTCAACAGCATGGAAATGAGCCCCTTGGAACAGAAGCTGCATTAGAAGTGCTAAAATTCTTATCTACAGGAAATAAAAATGTTCAGGACATATTAAAAGAAGTAACTGTTTATATTGTGCCTAGGGTAAATGTAGATGGAACAGAATTGCATCATAGATATAATGTAGACCCAACAGCTCCTAAGGTTAACTATGCAGTAGAAGGTGTTGGTTATGACATGAACAGATGGCATTGGCAGAATTGGGAGGATAGTCCTCTCTATAAAAAGGATGGAGGAAAAACTTACCCAACAAATCCAGTTCCAGAAGCTGTAGCTGTATTAAATGCATATAAAGAAATTAAGCCAGAATGGGTAATAGACTTACATCATCAAGGAACTTACATTAATGAGGAAAATGGTAATATGATAAAAACTTCAATACTTTGGCCTACAGATCCAAAAGCTAAGCCAGAAGCTGTAGAATTATCTAAAAAGATGTGTTCTGTTATTTATACTGATTTAGAACACTATGGATTTTCAGAGGTAAGTTTATACGATGGTGGAGCTTATGAAGGTATAGCTAGAAATTCATACGGTATCGCAGGTTCAGGAAGTGTTTTAGTTGAAATGAGAGGAAATATGCAATCTCTTGGACAAAAATCTTCAGGATATTTAAAAAGAACCTTTGTGGAAGTTATGATGTCCTTAATTTCTTCAACTGCTGATGGTTCTTTATATGAAGCTGATATAAGTATAGCAGAAAATATTCCAAAGACAGGACCTTCTGTAAAGAAATAAGCTAGTTCCACTTAGGTGTGGAGGCAGACCTTACTCAAAATATGATTATAGGGGATAACTCTAACTTAAATTTTATCTAGAGTTATCTCTTTTGTTGTTTATAAAAGCATAAAGGCAAAGAGTGATTTGCCCTTTGCCTTTAGAGTAAAATGCTCTTATTAGAGTAAATGTTTTTATTACGCTAAATCAATTTCCCTAGTTGTTCTATCAACTATTTTAGCTGAGTCCTTAGATACTAAATCTCCATCCTTACTTTGAAATACATTTTTGTCTATGACTACATCCAT
Organism: uncultured Clostridium sp.; assembly: GCF_963515715.1. Taxonomy (GTDB): domain Bacteria; phylum Bacillota; class Clostridia; order Clostridiales; family Clostridiaceae; genus Clostridium_AW. The sequence continues at coordinate 39,316 of NZ_CAUPZS010000017.1, read as the reverse complement.
TGCTTTATTCACTTCTTCAGCGGTTAAATCTTCTTTAACGTTATTAAGTGTGATGTTTGATTTTTTACCACCTATGTTTACAAAGGTCATAACTAAACTCCTAGCCAATTAAAACCCCTCCTTTAATTTTAATAATCAAGTATTACGCTGTCATCTTGCTTTTTAAGACTTATAACTTCATGTTCCAATAGTGGAGAGAATGCATTAGCTATTTGGAAAAGATCATCATCTAAAGCATCAATTTTAATGGAAGAAAATTTTTGTCTTCTGATTATATCCTTTCCATCTTCGTTTTGACCAATGCTGTACTCCAAAATTAAACTGGTTTTGAACTTGTCTGCTGTAGCAGCCATGATATCAACTCCCTTCACTATTACATATGCACTATTTAAAAAAGTGAGGAAGTTTTTCTTATTTTATATTGCTGAAACTTCATTATATTTAATTTCTCCATCTCTTTTCAATAAAGCTTCTTCTAGCAATTTAAAATTGTATTTTCTTTGAGGGTAGTCACTAAATTTATCTAATTTAGATTTATATGATCTGCTTTCTTTTTTACTTGATGTGGTTTTTATGTTGTCTATGATGACTTTATATTTATCTATGTAAAATCTCTCAGTCTTCTCAACCAAGGTATAAATACTTGAATTTGAACCTCTTCTTTTTATTCTAATTAAATCATTATCCTCTAGCTCACTTAAATATCTTCTGATGGTTCTAGTGGATTTTCCCATATCATTAGCTAGGGTTTTCTGAGAGGGGAAACAACTATCTTTTCTCCCATAACAATAGGTGGATAAAATGCTGTATAGCTTAAATGCTCCTATGCTCATGTCCATATGTATTAAATCATTTGATAAAAGAGTATAATTATCCATCCATCATATCCCCCTTAAGTTTATTAATAGTTTTATCCTTTAAATATCTAGCTTTACTGTAGGAAAGATTGTTTTCTGTGGCATAGTCTGTTAGTTTTTTTCTCTCAAAATATATCCAGTTAATTATATGGATCTCTTCTTTAGAGAGCTTTTTTAAAGCAGAATATAGCTTTTTATATTCCTCTTTTTTAATAAAATTCTCTTCTATATTTTCTGTACTCTTTAGAGTATCCACTATATAAATATCCTCTCCTATTTCTTTATTTAGGCTTGCCTCATAGTTTTCCTTACATTCCCTTCTTATCAAATAATAATAATTATTTTTAATTGCCATAGCTGCATATCCAATAAAATTTTTCTTGCTTGTATCGTACTTATCCAGAGCCTTTAATAAAGATAGATTACCAATTTGAATCAAATCTTCCCTATCATAGCCTTTTAAGTATACCTTCGATGATTCTTTCATAATTAAAGGGGTTAAAGCTTTAATCAACTCCTCTAAAGAAGACTTATCTCCCTTTTTAGCTCTATCAACTAAACTTTCCACGTCCCTCATTAATTCATCACCTCGTATATGTATAAACACAAAAGATGAGGAAGGTGTCCAATTTTTAACATAAAAGCATTACATAGCATTTTGGATTTCTTAAATATAAATTGATTTCAAAGGAAATAATTTTTAATTATGCTTTCTGATGCTTTATTTAGATTAATAAAAGCGATTATTAAGATAGATTTTATGCTATAATATGTAATAAGAATAATTAGAAAAGAAGTATAAATATATACAAGAATAAAAATATTTGAAGGTGCTGTAATGGATGAAAGAAAGTTAGAATTTACTATTTTTTGCATTGAAAGCTTATCAGAAAGCTTAGGAATAGAAGCCAGAAAAGTATACAAACTAATTAAGGATACTAATATTTTGGATGATTACATTATACCATGCTATGAACCATTACACTCTCAGAGTAAACATTATATAGTAGAAGATTTAATAGAGGTATTAAAAGAAAGGGGAGCATTAAACAATATTAATAGATTTTTAGATAAATAAATTATAGATAAATAGATTATATATTTAATGAAAATCCTGTTAAGGGATTTTTTTAATATCTAAAACTATATACTACTAAGTTTTAATTATTATCTTATATTTATTCTATGGACAGTTTTGTCCTATTGTATAGGACATGGATGTAACATCATGGGGGACAGTTATGTCCTATTAGTAGAGTGGAAATATCACATGGGATAAGATAATAGATGAGTATGAATTTTTGCTACGACGCAAAATGAAGCAATGTTTAAATATAATATAAATTAGGATATAATAGAATTAGATATATTATTTAACAGGTGGTGTTGAAAGTGCTGAATAAAGATTTTATCAATGATATCAACGAAGTATTGGTAAAAAGAATTAATCCTTATTTAATATATGTTTTTGGTTCAGCAGCAAAGGGAATCTTAAGAGAAGATAGTGATATTGATATAGCTTTTTTAAGTGAGGAGAGCTTTTCAGACTATGAGATTTTTATGATAGCTCAAGAGTTAGCTAGCAATTTAAATAGAGATATAGATTTAATAGATTTAAAGAAAGCATCTACTGTATTTAAGGCTCAAATAGTAGGTACAGGGATAAAAATTTATTGTACAGATGAAACTAAAAGAATGTATTTTGAAATGAGAACCCTTAAAGAATATGCTTTATTAAACGAAGAAAGAGAAATAATTTTAAAGGGTATAAAAGAAAGGGGAAGTATATATAGTTAATATTGAAAAGCATTTAGATAATTTCAATGTGTTTATTAGTAGTATTGGATAAACAAAGTGAACATAATAAATAGAAATGCCCATGATTTATAAATAATTGTAAATTTAATGAAAATCCCTGTTAAGGGATTTTTTTTAATATCTAAAAAACTAAATATCTAAACATCTAAACGTCACTATATACTATTAAGTTTTAATTATTATCTTATATTTATTCTATGGTCAGTTTTGTCCTATTGTATAGGACATGGATGTAGCATTATGGGGGACAGTTATGTCCTATTACAAAGTTATGAAATAATTGAGGATGTGTCTTTGATTTTACTATAATGTAATGGAATGGAAAGTTTTGCGTATTAACATATGAAGATTACTTAGCTAAGTAAAAAAAGTTAAGGCATATGAAATGAAATGATAGTTCAAATGAGTTAATCTATTAGTCACTTGAATATGCCTAATGAAAGGAAGAATTTTTAAATATGCAGCAGCTTGCGGTGAATGATGCCCTTGATAAAAGAGAAGTCAAAAAAACAGTATGTGCAGAGGAAGAACTTACTGATATTTTTAATAAGTATTACAAAAGAGTCTATAACTATATATATTATCGAGTTAATTGTGATTATACAGCAGAAGATTTAACAAGCCAGGTTTTTGAAAAAATAATGCTTAAAATTGAATCATATTCAGAGGGTAAAGCGCCATTTGAAGTATGGGTTTTTGCTATTGCTAGAAATGTAGTAAATGATTATTTTAGAAGTCTAAAGAAACATCAATTCTTTTCTCTTTACACAATTAAGGAGTTAGTATCAAGAGAAAAAACTCCAGAAAGTATGGTTGTAACAGCGGAAACCAATGCTAAACTTTCAAAGGCCTTGGATACTTTGAATAAAAGAGAGAGAAATATTGTAGCACTTAAATTCGGGGCAAATATAAGAAATAAGGAAATAGCACAAATATTAGATATTAGTGAAAGTAATGTTGGAGTAATACTTTACAGGTCAATGAAAAAATTAAAAGTAGAAATGGAAAGAGAGGAATAGCCGTGAATAAAAAAAGCATTGAAGATAAATTTTCAATAGACATGGATGCTTATTTTAATGGCATAGAAGATCCTAATAGCTCAAATTCCCAAGAATACAATGAAATTTTAAAACTGGGAAAGACTTTAGCAGAGAAGGATTTTAGTAAAGACAGCAATAAAGAAGCTGTATCCAATAGAGTTCTAAAAAATATGAATGAAAATAAAGGGGATAATAATATGAAAAAGTTAAATAAGAAGTCTTATATAGCTAAAATAGCATCAGTTGCAGCAGTAGGAGTAATCAGTGTTTCTTTAATAAAACCAGCATTTGCACGTGAAATAGCGGATAAAATAATAAAAACAATATCTTTAGGACATATAAGTGTTGTACAAGTAGAAAGTTCTAAGATGGAAAATATTCCTGTTCCAGAAGAATTTAAAGGCAAAATTTTTGATAAACATGGAAATAAAATAGAAATAGTTACAAAAGAAAATGCTGAGGATATGTACGCAGCAAATGGTGAAAAAATTGCTAACCTTTCAAATGGAGAAATAATCACTGTAGAGCAAGAGAAAAAAATGAGAAAAGAAGGAATGTTAGAATTAAAAGATGCTAACGAATTGAGCGACTACCTTTGTTTTGAAGCTAAGCTTCCTTCTTATCTGCCAGAAGGCTATAAATTTGAGAGAGCAGAACTTTACAAGAGAGAAAATGGAGATATAAGCGATAAAGTTACTGATTTATGGTTTGTTAATGAGAAAACAGGAAAAACTATTTATATGCAACAAAGATTTGCTTCAGAAGAAATGGGATACGCAGATGGAACAGCGGGAACAGTTGAAGAAATAAAGATTAATGGTGTAGATGCAGTGATAATTGATGATAAATCTATTGATTGGGAATATAAGAATGTGCTTTATGGACTATCAGGTAGAGGAAATATTTCAAAGGATGAACTAATAAAGATTGCAGAGTCTATTAAATAATTATCTATATTTTATTGTTAAAAATTAATATTATATTCAAGTTATAAAATTGTAAAACCTCAGCTATGGGTACTTGCCTTTTAGCTGAGGTTTTTACGTAAAAAGTAGAAAAATATATTATTGGCTTTTTAATTTTCCTATGAATACACTCATCTCGTCACCAGCTACTACCCCTATCCTACGTAAAGTATATATTCCGTTATTTTTTCTTGAGACTCTGCCTCCTGTTGCAAATCCCATAGTATATCCTGCATCTTTTACTGCTCTTATTGTATCTTCATTATATCTGCCATAGGGGTAAGCTATGTAATTTACCTTCTTGTCTAAGGCTTTTTCTATAATTTCTTTAGATTCTTTTAAAGTTTGTAGCTGTTTTTCATAAGAAAGCTTATTTAACTCTTCGTGATTTAAAGTATGGCTTTGTATATCTATTCCATTAGCTTGTAATTCCTTAAGCTGCTGTGAATTCATAGACCTATTATCTTTATCTATATTGCTTGCAATGACAAATATTGTTGCTTTAAGATCAAATTCTTTAAGTATAGGATAAGCATATTTATAATTATCTAAGTATCCATCGTCAAAAGTTATAACTAAAGATTTTTTAGGTATAGGTTTATTTTCTGTAAAGAAACTGTATAGTTCATCCATAGTTAAAGTAGTATATCCATTGTCTTTTATATATTTCATTTGCTCTCTAAATTGTTGTTCTGGCATTCGCAAGCCATTATTTTTTTCATAACCTATGGAGTGGTACATAAGTACACATACCCCTTCGTCATTGTATTTCAATGGTATTTCTTCTGAAAAAATATTCTTATGTATAAATTCGCTGCACTCTGTTTCATTGCTAATACATGCTCTGCCACTATACATAGCTTTACATTCATATGGGGTCATAATTATTACAGTTAGTATAATTAGAACAAAAATTAAAACCTTTTTAAAAGATTTCACGCCTTTTTCACCTCATTTCTAATTTAATATATAACTACAGTTATTATGTTATCCCACTCATATGTTTATTATTTAAATTTATATATAAGTTGCAATTATAAAAATCACACTAATCAAAAACTTAGCGTGCCGCCAATCTTACTTTAATACAAACAAAAAACATCATAAAATGACAAAATACAAAATTATTATTAAAAACATCTGCGATTTATTCGACAATATAAATATTAAAGAAAGGGGTAATTATATGAAAAAATTAATATTATATGAGGAAGGTGAAGGGTACAATGAAAAAAATAAAGCTAATAAAAAACAAAAGTAATAAGAAATCTATTAAATCTAAGACCTTAATGACACCATTAGTTATAATGCTAATCATAATTTCCGTATTATCAAGTGCAGCAATAAGTGTATCTAAGAGAAAAATGATGGATCAGATGAGAATGGATGGTATGAATTTAGCGGAGCAGGTATCTAATGATATCGGGAAAAATGAAGAAGTTTTGACTGAATTAAATAAAATTATAGAAGATAAAATTAAAAATATAGGCAAGTTAATAAATAACAACATATCATCTGTAGATAATGACTATCTAAAAAATATAGTAACAACCTTTGATATAGATGAAATTAATGTATCAGATGCATCGGGAAAGATTGTATATTCTAATATACCTGCCGTTATAAATGCTAATTATAGTGATCGAGAAATGATTCTCCCTATTATAAAAGGTGAGAAAGATGAATTTATGGAGGATATAAGAAAAAGTGTAGATGATAATGATTATTATAAATATGGATATGTTAAGAAAAATGGAGGAGGGGTTATACAAATAGGCATGCTTGCCAATAAGATTGAAGAAATGAGCAATAGCATGGATGTACAAAAGTTATTAGATGACTTGGCAAAAGATGAAGGCATGGAGTATGCATTAATTATAAACAAGGATTTAAAAATTATAGCTCATAGTGAAAGAGATAGAATTGGGAATACCGTGGATGATATAGGTAGCAAGACTGCAGCAGTAGATAATGAACCATACGCTTCAACTCTTCTATATAAAGACAGTATAGAGGTTTATGACGTTTCAGTTCCTTTATATAAATCTGGAATTCATATAGGGGCATTGAATGTAGGGCTTTCTATGGAAAATGTACAAAATGCTATAAAAGAAATGGTAACTATTATAACTGTAATATCTATAATATGTTTTATTTTATTAGCCTTAATTATGATGTCTGTATCTAAAAGTATTATTAATCCTATTAATGAGTTGGTGCAGGTATCAGAAAGAGTATCTAAGGGCGAATTTGATGTAGAAATTAATGTTAAAAATGATGATGAATTAGGAGTTTTAGCAAAAGGCTTTAGAGAAATGTGTTATAGTTTAAAACATACTATAGGTATTATAAAAAATGAAAGTGATAAAGTAAATATTAGATCTATAAGTTTAAATGATAATGCAGATAAAATGACTAATATTACTTCAGAGGTAGCTTTAGCAGTACAGGATATAGCACAAGGATCTTCAGAACAAACAGGAGATTTGATGGAGACTGTAAATTATATGTCTGATTTATCTGAAGAGCTTCAAAATATTCATGAAAAAATAGTTATTATAAAAAATAATTCTAATGAAACAGAAAATAAAGCTAGAGTAGGAAAAGAAGAAATAGATAATTTATTAAAATCTATAGAAAATATAAAAGATGCTTTCGATATAGTTTCCAATAAGATTGCTGGATTAAATATTAGTGTGTTAAAAATAGGTAGCATAACTGATGTTATAAATAATATATCAGAGCAAACAAATCTTTTAGCTTTAAATGCAGCTATAGAAGCGGCTAGAGCTGGTGAGGCAGGAAGAGGTTTTGCTGTAGTAGCAGATCAAGTTAGAAATTTGGCGGAGCAGTCAAAGGAATCTGTTGCTGAAATTCAAGGTTTAGTACATAATATAAAAAATGAAACTGAGAATGTAATAGAAACTTCTAATAGTGTTAAAAATCTTGTGGATGATCAGAACAGTATAGCTGGAAACACTAAAGTATCTTTAAATGATATGTTAAATTCTGTAGTTAGTATAGCTCCTTTAATAGATGATTTGTATAAATCTGTTAAAAACACTGTAGAGTCTAAGGAAATAGTATTAGAAAAGGTAAAAACTATATCTTTAGTATCTGAGAAAAATGCTGCAGCTTCAGAGGAGATCGCAGCTTCAGCAGAGGAGATGACTGCAGGAGCTTCTGAATTATCCAGTTTTTCTTTTGATTTAAAAGAAGTAGCAGAAAAACTTAATGAAGAAACGGGTAAATTTAAGATATAATATGGATTTTGGGAAAAAGAAACTATTGAGCGTAACTTTCCAGATTCAAAAAAGAAATAGAGTGGCAAGCCACTCTATTTCTTTTCCACATATGAATCAAATATATCTGCACTTAACTGTATAGCTTCATATAGGGAGTCGTTATGATCTCCATCTATAACTATTAGTTTATATGGTGCATCAAATTTTTTTGTTTGTTTTTCAAATTCTTCTGATAAGTACATTATTCCTACATCATCTTTACCTACGAAGGAATAAACAGGTGTTTTTATACTATTTGCATATTCATGAGATGAGCGTATATGTATTTCGTCTTTATTATATTCAAATGGTATGCGTTCTTTTCTTTGCTTAAAATAAATTTCAGTACCATAGGATGCACCGTTAGTAGCAATGGCTTTGTATGGTGAATCTGTTAATGATGCTAAAACTCCTAAAGATCCTCCTGCACTATGTCCCATTAAGAACACATTATTCTCATCAACATAAGGAAGCTTGGCCAAATACTTTCCGGCAGCTATACAATCCTTTACTTCCCCATAAAAATATTCAAAATTACCTGGGTTGCCGTTTTCGCCACGAACCATAGGCGTCATAACTACATAACCACGATCAATATAGTCCTCTGCAACAGCCCAATCAATTTCATCAAATGAAAAGCCGCCATGCATGAAAACCACAGCAGGATATTTATAACCATCCTTTGGGTCATTTAAAACCCATGCCTTTAGTTTTAATCCATCAGATTCATATTCAACTTGTGAAACATATGATGGAGGAGTTGAATTTTCATATTCATCAATTGAAGGAGCTTTTTTTACAAAAGATGATTGAAATGTTTGTATATCCTTCTCATAAGATCCAGAAAAGTTATCATTCTTAGGGGAATCATTACTAGAACAACCCGCTAAAAACATCGAACACAGTAAAATTATCGCAAAAATGTTATAAGTTTTTTTACTCATAGAATCTCCTTTGCTTTTTAACTATTTTTCTTTTTTGTATATATAACAAGACAAGATTACATTAATGTAGGTTCTTCGTTTTTCATATTTTTATGATAATAAAATGTTCCTCTTATTCCTTGTATATAAATTCCTCCAGCTATAACTAACCATATAGTATTAGGAGTTGTACCTTGAGAAATCACCATAATAATTTTATCTAATATAAAGTAAATAAATAATAATATTATACACACTCTACTTTTTTTATATATTCCAAAAGCTAGTCCCCATACTATGAGTATATCGACAATGATTAGAGAATCCATGTATAAGTTGATAAAGCCTGCTTGAGATAATATAAATAAAATTAACGTTAAAGAGCCAGACATGACTGCCCACATCCATGCACTTTTTATAGAGCTTAGTGCTTTTTGTTCATTCATAAGTTTTCCCCCTTAAATAATTATAAATTATTGAAAATTTTAATTTCCATAATTAATATATATTATATATTTTTACAAAACCTAGAATATTATATCATGATTTTAATAAGTTTTAAAGCTGAATTATAGAAAAAATTAAATATAACTAGTATAATTAAAGATAAATAATAAAATATTCTGAAAAATTAATGATAAATATAGCTAAACATGATATAATTTGTTTAAATACTTTTGGTAATATAATCAATTTATTGCAGTATATTGTTAAAACATTTTAAGGGGGGAGTAAATTGAAAAAATTATTTAAGAATTTAAAAGTATCTACTACCATAATAATTTTATCAATTATTGCGATAATCTCTAATTTGATTATTGGAGCATATGGCATAACTAGCATAGCTAGAATCAATAGTAATATTTCAGCTATTTATGAAGATGGGTTGATTCCTATCACTAACATATCCAATATAAAAGAAAATTTTGTGCTCATAAGACTAAACTGTGCTAATGCGGATTTAAATTTTGATGAAAGGTATATGGATCTTATAGATAAAAGTGATGAAAAAATAAGGGTGAGCATCGATGAGTACAAGTCTAATTCTGATGAAACACAATTAAAATATCTAAAGACCTTTGAAGAGAGCTATAATACTTATTTGGATATAGCAAAGAAATCCGTTATGTCATCTAAAGGGGGGGATCCCTTATCAAAGGAAGAAGCGGATAAAATAACAGAAGCGGGAATGCAAATAGAAAAATTTTTAGATGATTTTCAAGAGTACAATATTAAATTGGCAGAAAATCATAAGGTAGAAAGTAATGAAATATTTGTTAGCAATAGAGCTATACTTCTGGTAATTATAGCCTTTTGTATAATGATTTTTGCTTTATTATCTACAATAACCGTTAAGAATTTTAATAGATTTTTAAAAGAAATAGATGGTATATTAAAGGAAATGTCCTTAGGAAATTTAGATTTACAACTTGAAGAAGAAGGCAAAAATGAATTTGAAAAAATGAAAATGTACATACAAAGTACAATAAATAACTTTGGAAATATTGTAAAAAGTTTAAAAGAGAAAAGTAATTCAATAAATGGTTCTTGTGAGAATTTAAGCGCAATCTCGGAGGAAATGGCCTCCTCTTCTGAAAATATATCAACTGCTATAAGTGATGTGGCAAAGGGCACTGGAGAACAAGCAGGAAGTTTAGTGGACATAACTAATATATTAGAAGGCTTTGGAAATAACATCAAAGAAGTAGTTAATGGATTAAATGAAGTAAACAATGTTTCAAATGAAATTGCCATTACCGCCAATGGAAGTAGCAATAAGATGAAAAACTTAGAGGGATCTTTTGAATATGTGGAACAATCCTTTGAAAATTTTGTAGAAAAAATAGAGAGCTTAGGCAATAACATAAATAAAATAGACGAGATAACTATTCTTATAAATAATATATCTGAGCAAACAAATTTACTTTCATTAAATGCAGCAATTGAAGCTGCAAGGGCAGGGGAATCCGGCAAGGGATTTGCAGTAGTTGCAGAGGAGATAAGAAAGTTAGCAGACCAAAGTAAAAAGTCCTCAAATAATATAAGTGTTCTCATAAGTGAAATATCAAAAGAGACTAAAAATATTGTAGAGGCTACTAGCGATATAGATAAGGAGCTAAAAGATTCTTCTTATGTAATAAAGGATTCATTGGATTCTTTTGAGAATATTATCGTATCTATTGAAGAAGTAGTACCTAGGATAAATGTGTTAAATAAGTCGGCAACAGCTATAAACGAAGAGAAGGATAGGATTTTTGAAAATATAGAAGGAGCCTCATCCATTGCCGAGGAAATATCAGCTTCCTCAGAACAAATAGCAGCTTCTTCACAAGAAATGAATTTTTCATCAGGAGAGGTAGCAAAGACAGCTACGGATTTAAGCGGATTAACTAATGAATTATTAAAAGAAGTAAATGTGTTTAAGATTAAGGAATAAAAATAAGGCTATCGAATCTACGATAGCCTTATTTATCAATTATTTTATTGATTTTAAGTATACAACATCATAAATGTTTTGTATTATACAAGAAGTTCTCTTTACACTCTAAACCCAGATACCTTATTATGTAGATCTAAAATCATAGAAAACAAATTGGATATGGAAGAGGATATTTCCTCTGAAGATACAGATTGCTCTTCTACAGCAGCAGCTACATTTTGCATATTTGCTGAATTTTCCCTTGTTATATTCATGATACCTATAAAGATTTCTTTTATATTTTCAAGGTTATTATCTAAATCCATCATTATATCTTTTGCATTATCTACTCCTAAAACAGTGTTTTCGCTTCCTTCTAGTATGATATGCAGGGTATTTATGGTTTCATTTAAAACAGTAAATTCTTCATCTAGTTCTTTTGTAAGTTCTCCCATATTGTTTTTTATGGAATAGACATTCCCTTGAACTTCTTTAATAAAAGGTACTATTTGCTTTGTGGCATCTTCTGTTTCATCAGCAAGTTTTCTTACTTCTTCAGCTACTACAGCAAAGCCTTTGCCAAGTTCGCCAGCTCTTGCCGCCTCTATAGAAGCATTGAGAGCAAGTAAATTAGTTTGGCTGGAGATGTTAGTTATCAATTCAATTATTTTGCTTATCTCCTTTGAGTTAGTATCTAACAACGTCATTTTTTCGTCCATTTCATTTATGGTTTCTCTTACTAAATCTAATTGTTTTTTTGTTTCTTCAATTTTAGTGTTTCCATTCATGGCTTCTTGCTCTGACTGTTTTGAATTACCTACAACATTTTTGATTATAATATTTATTTCTTTAATTTTAGTTGTTAACTCTTCTATTTTAGAAAATAAATTTTCAATCTCATTGGTCTGTGTATTGCTTCCAGAGGAAACACTTTGTGCAGAGAAGGAAATGGTTTCAGTAGCTTCACTGTTTTGAACAGCTATGGCTGATATTTGTTCTGAAGTTTCCTTTGTACCTTTTGTAGTTATAACTACATTAGCAACTATATTATGAATATTTTCCACAAAGGAATTAAACCATAGTGCTAATTCTCCTATTTCATCTTTTCTTTTTATAAGTATTCTCTTAGTTAGGTCTCCTTCTCCATTGGCTATATCTTTCATATTGTTTTTTATATTTTCAATAGGTGTGATGATAGTATTTATTATGAATGTAAAAATAAATAGGAAAATACCTACTGCAATTAAGAAAAATACAATACTAATGCTTTTAGAGAAAGTTACTTTTTTAGCAGAAATAGTATCAAGATTATTTACTAATTCATTGATTTCTCCAACAATATCATTAACATTTTTACTTATGTATTGAGAATTATTTCTTTGCAAATTTATATCTTCTGTATTGATAATCGAATTATATGTTTCTTTCATTTTGCTCCATTTTGTGTTAATGGAGCTTAGTTTTTCAATGCTATACTCATCCTTTGCCGGGATTAAATTTAGCTCGTTATCTCCCTTTTCTAAACCAATTAATATTTTATCAAAGGTATTTATTTCTTTTAATATATCTTCTTTTAACTGAGATTTTTTTGTAGAATCTGTTTCTTTTATATATAAATCAGTAAAATAAGCTAACTTGTAGCTTCTCATTCTTTCACTTCCTGATAAATTTATAGCAGGAGCATCTCCATTTAATTTTGAGAGTGTATAAAAATTAGTAGCAATTATTGATAAAATAAATGCTGTTACTAAAGTTAATACTAAAAATAATTTTGTTTTAATTTTCATAGTACCTTTAGTTGAGCCTTTCATGTAATAGTCCTCCTTCAACATTTTCAAGAATAATTCCACCATATTCTACTTATTACAGAATTATACTACAAAGTTTTGACTTATGCTATATGAAATTGAAATATTTACTAGGTGATAATTATTGTTTGTAGAAATTTATAATTGGGAAACTAATTTATGGTTGCAACAAATAAAAAGTGCTATGCAATGCTAATTCGCTGCAATAAGAACTTCTAAAATTTATTTTATAAAAATCTCTAATGCTGACAAACTCCCTTCGGTCAAACATGTACAGCATCGTAACGATATTTTTTTAAAATAAATTAAGAATTTCTAGATTTTGCTCAAATGCATAGGCCGCATTACATAGCATTTTTAAGTTTTACACAATAAATCATAGGAACTAATATTTGATAAACTAATCTGTCACAATATAAATTTCCGAACATATATTCGCATAAGTCTTTTTTTATTGGAAATAATATGGTATATGCCTAATATTTAATTACCAGTAGAAAGAGAGGATGAATATGGATTATAATAGGGTAGAGGATGCAGTTTTAAAAAAGGCTATGGAATTCTTTAAAGATAATGCGGTGAAGTTTTTTGGAATAGACACTAAAATAGTAGCTCCAGCAGAAACTGAAATAAAGAACATAGACATTAGAACTAACTATACTGATTATTTTTTTTACACAGAAGATGGAAACTATCTACATTTTGAATTTCAAACTACGGATAAAAAAGAAGATATTAAGAGATTCTTATATTATGATGCATCACTTTTCTATAAAGAAAAGAGAAAAATAAGAACTATAGTAATTTATTCAGCAGATATAGAAGATGTTGAAACCTATATAGATGTAGGAACTATAAAATATGAAATAGAAGCTTTTTATATGAAAAACTTAGATGGGGATGAAAAGTTAGAGTATTTAAAGAATAAAATAGAAAGAGAAGAAACTTTAAATGCTGAAGATATAGTAGCACTAAGTTTTATACCTTTGATGAGAGGAAAAGAAAGTAGAAGCAAAAGAACCTTAGACAGTATAGAATTAGCAGGTAAAATGCCTGAGGGTAATGAAAAATTACAATGTTTAAGTTTATTATATGCTTTATTTGATAAGTTTGGAGATGAATTATCAAAAATAAAATTTAAGGAGTTGGTGTCCATGACTGAAATAGGAAAGATGTTGAGAGAAGATGGGATAAAAGAAGGCATGAAGGAAGGCAAGGCAGAAATTCTTATAAAACAACTTATAAAAAAATTTAAATCTATTCCTGAAGAATATAAACAAAGGATAAAGACTTTAGATGAAGAGACTATTGATGTTATAGCTACGGATATATTTGATATTGATAACTTAGATGAATTGAAAAAGTACCTTTAAGAGAATTGTTATGTACTTCAATCCTCGTTTTGAATACTCAAATATTTTTTGTGAAAATTACAAGTTGAAAACTAATCTGTCATAGCCTAATTCTGAAAATATATTTGTAAAATATAAAAGAGCTAAGCATGTAGTAAAATAGCGACTTTTATTGGAGTGGCTTCACTACATGCTTAGCTCTCTGTTTGAGAAACTAAATAATAAATATGTACTTAAAAAGATTCTTGTTGAACCTTACTATCTATAAGTTGTAAATTATATTCTTTTATAATTTGTATGACAAGCTCTGCATATATATTTTTTCCACTTTCATCTTTTTTTGTGCTATAACCTGCTATACCAATTGCTTTAGCTTGATTTATGTAGTCAACAGCATCGAAAACTCCATTTTCTTTATATCTCTGATTATTTTTAAGAAATTGCGCATAATCAGCTAAAGAATCTTTTTTAGAATCATATGCTCTAAAGGTGGCAACTATGGTATCATCATAGTTTTCAGAAGTTTTCATATCTATAGTTTTGCCTTTCCATGACTTAGTGGATTTTATTCCAAATAAATTATTATGTTCAGCAGAAAGGGTAGAACTTCCCCAACTAGATTCTACAATAGCTTGTCCAATTGCTACAGAAGGAAGAATACCATAGTTTTCATATATGGATATAGCTGCAGGAGTTAATTCATCTATGAATTCTTTTTTACTCTCATCCGCTTCTACTAAATACTTATCATTTATGGATTCCAAAAACTTATATACCTTTTGTTTTTCCTTATCAGTGTAGGAAAATTTATTTATAACTTCGTCGAAGGTCAATAATTTATAATTAGAATTTTTAAATTTATTTTCTGAAGTATTTATTTCTAAGAATTCATCAGCTATTTTTTTTGCATCCTCTATATTTGCCTTTGAAAAGTCATTGTTTATGCGAAGGGAATCTAATGCGGCTACATATCTCCAATTTACTTGAAGTTTATTTTCACTTACTTCATCGGAAGCTTTGATATATATACTCATAGCAGACTTAGGAAGGGGATCTTTGTTAAAATTAAAATTATTTACAGCTTTAAGCATAGCCACTATAAATATCATAAAAAATATTGTTCTAAATAATCTTTTTAGTTTTCTCATAGCATCACTTACCTCGTATCAATTTTATGTATTCATTAATTATATCAAAGATTTATAGAAACTTTGTTAAATGAATTGGAATAATTTCTTAATAATTTCTTAAAAATCGTATTATAGATTTATAATCACAAAAAACGCTAGCGAAATTTGAGAAATTATAAAATAAAAAGAGTAAAATAATAATAAAACATAAAATAAAGTAAAAGATAGTTCAGCGATATGTTGACTTAGGGTAATATAATTGGTAATATTAACTTACAATACTATTGATAATCATTATCAATTATGCAAAATCATTTGTTTTATAAAGTGAAATAGAAGATTAGAAGGGTGAAATTTATGATAAATTATATTTGGATAAATCCAGTTGTTAAAAGTATGTATGGGATTAAGTTTGAATATTTATTACAAGAACTGAAAAGAAAAGATTATGAAGTGGTAGAGCCTCCTAGTCAAATAGAGGTAGTTAAAAATAAATTTAAAACTTTATGTAGTGAGAAGGAAGATAAAATAATATTGGATACGAGATGTCCAGCTGCTATTGAATACATAGAAAATAAAATAAATCATAGTAAATTTTACATACCTAAAATAGAACCAATATTAATTCATACTGCTAGAGCCTTGTATGATTTACATATAAAGAATGATGAAAGTAATAGGCTTTTTATAACCACTCCTTGTGATTGTTTAAAGAACATGGGAAATCGTATATTTGAAGAAGAAGGAAAGAAGAGAGTTATTTTTAAGACCTGGAATGATATATGTGAAAGCTTGCATATAAAAAATGAAGATAGATGCAGTGAATCTCCCATTCCACTTGGATTCTTTAAAGATTTAAACTTGGATGTTTTAGAGGTGAGCGGAGAAGAAGAAATATTAAGAGGAGTAGAAAATGCAAATAAAACAAAGGAGAAAGTTGACCTTATAGAGATGCTGTTGTGCGAAGGAGGATGTAATAGGGGAGATGGGGTATAAGATTAAAGGGTATATTCTTATTATAGCCATGGTTTTTCTATGGTATGTGGGTAGTGTGAATAACTATTGGAGTTCTTATATACTTCCTTCACCAAAATCCGTAGCCCAAAGTGCAATGAGCCTTTTAGCTTCAGGAATTTTATTTAAACATATAGGTTATAGTTTAATGAGAATTTTAATAGGGTTTTTCATAACTCTATTTTTAGCAGTTCCTCTTGGAATTTTATTTGGAGTAAATAAAAAAGTATATGCTTACTTTAAACCAGCATTAGAATTTATAAGACATACTCCTCCCTTAGCTCTAGTTCCAATGCTGATTTTATGGTTCGGCATCGGAGAGAAATCTAAAATAATAATTATAATATTAGCTTCTTTTTTCCCAGTATTTTTAAATACCATAAAAGGTGTGGAAAGTTGTGATAAAAAATTAGTTGAAGTGGGAAAGATTTTTGATCTTTCTAAAAAAGATATATTTTTAAAAATAGTAATTCCCTCTGCATTCCCTAATATATTAGTTGGAATGAGGCTTGGTATAGGCTATAGTTGGAGGGCTATAATAGGAGCAGAAATGGTAGCGGCTTCATCAGGATTAGGATATCTTATTTTAGATGGACAACAACTTTCGAGATCAGATGTGGTGATTGTAGGGATTTTATCCATAGGGATTTTAGGAAGTTTCATGGATTATTTATTTTCTCTTTTAGTAAAAAGGATTAGTGTTTGGAATATAGGGGTAGATGATAATGAAGGGATATAGCATAAGAGATTTAAGCAAAGATTATGTAGTAAATGGGGAAAATCATAGAGTTTTACAGGGGATAAACTTAAATATTGAAAGCAATATGATAACTATAATACTAGGTAAAAGTGGATGTGGGAAAACAACTCTTTTAAGATTATTAGTAAAATTAGAAGAGTCTACTTCTGGTGATATATCATTTTATAGGGATGGAACTGTGGTGAAACCTAAAATAGGAATGGTTTTTCAAGAGAGTAGGCTTATGCCTTGGCTTACAGTGAGAGAAAATATAACTTTTTATTTAAGCAAAGGGAATAGGGAGATAGAAGATAAATTTTTAAAGCTTATGAAGTTAGAAAAGTTTTCAGAAGCTTATCCTAGTCAACTTTCTGGAGGAATGGCTCATAGAGTTTCCATAGCTCGTGCCCTTGCTTATGAACCAGATATAATGCTAATGGACGAGCCTTTTGCAGCATTGGATTATTTTACGAGATATAATCTTCAAAAGGAAATTATAAATTTGTATGAAGAAACTAAAAAGGGGATAGTTTTTGTAACTCATAATGTGGATGAGGCAATTTTACTAGGGCATAGAATTATAATTTTAGATAAAGGAGAGGTAATAAAGGATTATAGAATAAAGGAAGGTTACCCAAGAAATTTATCTTTAAATAATCTTATATATATTAAGGAAGACATTTTAAAAACTCTTTCAAAAGATGAATATTAATTTAAATAAATCGGAGGGATACATATGATAAAAGGTAAAAAAATATTACCATTACTGCTTACAGCTGTCATAGGAGGAAGCCTATTAGCTGGGTGCGCTAATACAGGAAATAAGGCTAAAGAAGAAAATAATAAACCAATAAATATAACTTATGTAAAGGCGCCTTTAAATGTACCATCAATAATTGAAAAGAACAAAGAAAGCTTTGACAAAGAGTTTGAAAAGGACAAAATAGAGGTAAAGTGGCATGAAATAACCTCAGGACCACAACAAACCCAAGCTCTTGCCGCTGGAGAAATACAGTTTTTACACGCTCTTGGAGGAACTTCAGCTATTTTAGCTGCATCTAATGGAGTAGATTTAAAAATAATCGATGTATACAGCAGGGCTCCTAAGGCTTTCATGATATTAACAAATAATGATGATATAAAAGGGCCAAAGGATCTTTTGGGTAAAAAGGTAGCGGGACCTAAAGGAACAGTGCTTCATCAGCTTTTAGTTGGGGCGCTAGAAAAGGAAGGATTAAAACAGGAAAATATAGAATTTATAAATATGGGAATACCAGAAGCTTTAGCTGCACTTAATAATAAGAGTGTAGATGCAGCACTTTTAGCTGGACCAGCAGCCTTAAATGCTATAAAGGCGGGGGCAAAAGTTGTAACCAACGGAGAAGGAATAGTGGAAGGAACTATAGTGACTGCTGTAAGTGAAAAGTTTTTAAATGAAAATCTAGAGTTAGTTGATAGATTTAAAAAAGTTCATAAAGATACTATTGATTACATAAATACTAATCTTGATGAGGTTATGGATATAACAGCTAAGGAAGTTGGATTAACGCCTGAGGAAACAAAAGAAATGTATTCTTGGTATGATTTTGATAGCAATATAAGCGATAAAGACATAGAAGAACTTAAAAAGACACAAGAATTTATGATAAAGAATGGATTACAAGAAAAAGAAATTAATATTGAAGATTTAATTGTAAAATAGAATATAAAATTTAATGTAAAAAGGCAAAGGGTGAGTCTCTTTGCCTTTATATATTAATACAAAATAGATATACTAATGATTGCATTTGTAAATAACAAAAGAACGTGGTATATTATCAAGTGGTTCTTATGAGAACTTATAAAACTAAAATCAAAGCCTAGCGCTATAATGATAAAATTAAAAAATTAAGATTTAAATTATGAAGGGAGGCATGTCTAAGCTTTTCTAGGCTTTCATTAGGCAAAAAAGAATATGAAAAACACAATATCTACAGCAGAAATGATGGAGAAAGAGAGTATGTCAAAGGTGCTTTTAAAATTATCAGTACCTGCAATAATAGCTATGTTAATTAATGCTATTTACAACATAGTTGATACTATGTTTGTTGGTATGTTAAACAATACTAGTGCTATTGCTGCCGTATCTATAGTATATCCACTATTTATGTTTATTGGAGCTATAGGGGTTATGTTTGGTGCAGGAGGTGCTTCTTATCTATCAAGATTGTTGGGAGAAAAGAAAAAAGAGGAAGCTGATAAAACACTAACATCTACTATAATAATTGGGTGTATATTTAGTTTGATTTTTACTGTAATCGCTATAATATTTTTAGATGAATTTTTATTGATGTATGGAGCAACAGAAACCATAATGCCTTATGCCAGAGAATATGGATATACAATAGTATTGGGATCAGTATTTACTATTGGAACAGCCATAATGAGCAATACTATTAGAGCAGAAGGAAATTCAAAATATAGTATGATAGCTACTTGTATAGGAGGGGTTATTAATATAATACTAGATCCTATATTTATGTTTAAATTTGGTATGGGTATAAAAGGTGCCGCAGTTGCTACGGTTATATCACAGTTAGTATCCTTCATTTTTCTTTTAAGATATTATTATTCTAAGAAAAGCTATATAAAATTAGGAATTAAGTTTTTAAAGCCAACCTTTAATATGTTTTTTGAAATACTTAAGATAGGTATTCCTATTTTTGTAACTCAAGTATTGGCAAGCTTTGCTCTAGGTTTTATGAATTTAGGAGCAAAACCTTACGGAGATGCAGCAGTGGCTGCCATGGGTATAGTATTTAGAGTTATGTCTATAGGATTTTATATAGTATTTGGAATCGGACAAGGATTCCAACCCGTTGCAGGATATAATTATGGAGCTAAAAATTTTACTAGATTAAAAGAAGCCATAAAAATATCTATTAAATGGAGTACTTTCTCTGCTATATTTGTATCTGTTTTATTTATAATTTTTGCAGAGGGATGTATGCTTATATTTACAAGGGATAGAGAGGTTATAAATATAGGGGTAAAGGCCTTTAGAGCAGCAAGTTTGTTATTCCCGCTTTTTGGATATATAAACACCTACGCAGTATTATTCCAAGCTTTAGGTAAAGCAATGGGAGCTTTTATATTATCTATATCTAGACAGGGAATATTTTATATCCCATTGATGTATATTTTGCCGAAGTTTATGGGATTAGAGGGAGTAATATTCTGTCAAACTGCAGCGGATGGACTGGCATTTATAGAAACTCTTATAATGGCTATTTGGTTAAATAAGAGCTTAAAAAAGGAAATGCTAGAGGAAGCTGCTTTAGATGATTCTAAAAAAATTGCAGCAGTTTAAATTTTGTTGGATAAAATTGCTAAAAATTAATTTTAAAAAATATATATCTATTTATATTTTCTTTGCGTATTAAATATTGAGACAAGCTAAATATTTAATTACAAGAGGAGGAGATAGCGTGAATAAAAAAATACTTATATTTTTACTTGTTATTGTGAGCGTATTTTCACTATTTGGATGTGGTAAAGCCACTAAAGAAGTAAATGTGTCCGTTGCAGAAATAGCAGGCAAAATCAAAGATGAGGTAGAATTTTCGGCTATGTTAGAATTAAAGGCGGAAGAAATAGAAGAAAAATACTTCATTAACCCTGATATTATAGAAGAGTCTGTTGTTGAAATTCCATTAATGAATGTAAAAGCAGATGAATTAGCAATAATTAAAGTAAAAGATGAAAAGGACATTGATAAAGTAAATGAAGGTATAAAGAAGCGTGCAGAGAGCGTACAGAAAACCTTTGAAACATATTTACCAAATCAATATGAAAATGCAAAAAACTATACATTAAAGAATGAAGGTAAATACATACTATTTATTATTTCAGATAATAATGAAAAGATAGAAAGTATTTTCGATGGATATTTCAAATAATTACTAGATATTTCTCAATATAAAATTAACACACATCGTATTAGTATGTTTAATAATATGATGTGTGTTATATTATTTATTTGCACTTTTAATTTCTTTTTTATTGATACCTTTAAATTTTGTTTAGGCGCACAGTTATCCAGCAACTGAAACAACGTTTTTTTATTATCCATTGGGCAGCTCACTTATATGAAAATTACAGCCAGTTAAAAAATTTGCAATTACTTTGTTTACTTCTTCAAAATTATCAACGTTTGCATTATGTGCCGCATTGCTGATAAATTTTAAGAGATATTTCTCGCGTTCCTGCCATTTCTTGTTGTAGTGAATGACTTTTCCAGTTTTATCAAACTCCCCAACTAACAGTAATACTGGAAAATTAAAATGGACTACTTCCTTTCGGTAAAATATATCACCATATGCAATGCCGATAAGTCTACAAAGCTCCTCCTTTGAATAGGATGAAAGCATAAGCATCATATTTGAGTAAGCATATTTAGTTCGAGTAGCAGACTTTGCTATGGTTTTTACTAAAAAATTGTAAGGATACCATTTTGCCATAGGCTCAACCTGTCTCAGCCACCATCTATCTGATTTTGAATAATAGGACAAACCAAAAGGCGTAGTGCCAATACCAATGAACGCATCTACCATTTCAGGATATTGTATGGCAAATTCTTGACATACATATCCGCCCATCGACTGTCCAATAAGGATCGCAGATTTTAAGAACTCATTGTCTAAAATACTTTTAAGTTCATAGGCAGCATTTTCATATGTAAAACTGTTATAAGGGCGAGATTTACCGTGAAGTGGAATATCCCATGATATGACTGTATAATCTGCTTGAAAATACTCGACTTGTTTTTCAAACATTCTATGGTCGGCTGTTAAACCAGGGGAAAAAATAATATTACGAGCATTCGGATCACTATGCTTCCTAATCCAGTAATAAATTTCACCACGGGAAGAATGGATTGATTTTTCTATCATAATGCTCTCCTTTCACTATATATAAAAGTTTCTTTTCAAAATTTCAAACATTTTGTTAGCTCCTTGAACCATATCATCAAGAGAGTTTGCGATATTATCTTGATTACGATATACATATCCTTCTGATAAATAAATTGCAATATCAAAAAGTTGATCTAAGTCACTGGGATTTCTAAACTTGCTCACATCTATCCGACTTAAAGTTTCTTCTTTCTTCAGCTGGTGCAAAGAACCTTTAATAGTAGAAATGGCATCTTTAATTATATCAATTTGCTCGTAATATGCTCTTGTCACAAAGTGATACATATATGGATATCTTTGTACCATCTTTGCTCTTAGTATTATTGTTTTGCTTATAAATTCAAAAAAGTCTGTTTCCTCATTGACGCCTGTTTTCTTTGCTTCTTCTGTGGAGTAGGCAACCGCTTTATTAAATAAAAATAAATATAACCCTTTTTTGTTCTCAAAATAATGAAATAGTAATCCTTTAGAAATATTAGCTTCATATGAAATCATAGACATGGGAGCTTTTTTATATGGATAGCTGGCAAAGACCTTATAGCCTGCATTTATAATGATATTTTGCTTATCGATAGGAAGATTAAAAAACTTCTCATTCATAAAATCACCTCGCATTAACCGTTCTGGTTAATATAATTGTAAGTCCGTTGACCGTTTTTGAGAAGGCCATTTAGATAATTTTATCAGTGTTGTTTTCTCCTATTTTCATTTTTGTAATAAATAGCAAGCAGGTGACTGTGGGAACAATTTCAAGATTTGTACAATATAAAATCGAAGATATTGTTAAAAAAAAGTTTTTTGAAAATTCTGTTTATATTGAGGAATCATTTGGGATATATGGAATAATATAAAGTAGTAATAAAGAATTAGTTAATCGTATTAACTAATTGTATTTATTATATTTAAAAAAGGAGGGTATGTTATGTCAAAATCTTTTACCAAACTTTTAGCTTCTATAATTACGCTAATTTTTATTATGGGATCAATTGTTGTTCCTAACAAAGTTGAAGCGGAACAGGTTAGAGCAGAGCGTGGGGTTGTAGAACTTCATAAGGCCATAAAACCTCTAACTACAGTAACTAGTGTTATGAATGTTTGTGCTCATCCTGATGATGAACACAGTGCTCTTTTAGCTTATACTTCTCTTGGTTTAGGGGTTGATACCTCTATAGTAAGCGTAACTCGAGGGCAGGGAGGGCAAAATGAAATTGGATCAGAACTAGAGGATGCCCTAAGCGTTTTAAGAACTAGAGAGTATGAAGAGGCGGCTAAAATATTGGATGTAGATTTAGAAATCCTTCGTAAAGATATTTATGAGCCCTTAAAGGATTTTGGTTTCTCTAAAACTTGGGAAGAAACTTTAAAAAAATGGGGGGAAGATGTGGTTTTAGAGCGTCTTGTAAGGAGCATAAGAACACAACGTCCAGATGTAATATTTCCTGCATTTCAAAATGAAAAAAGTACCCATGGACATCACCAAGCTATAAATATTTTGACTAAGAAGGCTTATGAGTTAGCACAAGATCCTACTAAATATCCAGAACATCTAAAAGAAGGTTTAATGCCTTGGAAGGTAAAAAAATTATATGAACCTGGAAGCAAAGATAAACACACTACAGCTGTACCTGTTGGCACATATGATAAAATCTACGCTTCATCCTATGTTCAATTGGGAGAGGAATCGCGATATATGCATAAATGTCAAGGCATGGGAAGAGATTATGAAGAAGGTACTTCTTATCGATATTACACATTATTGAAGCCTGAAAGTAAGGGACAGGATAAGCTTTTTGATGGCATATCTTTTACATTTAAAGATTTGGCAGAAGAAATAAAAAAGGATAAGAACTCTAAAGAAGTGGTAGAATCTCTTTTAAAACTTCAAAAGGATGCTGAAGATATAGAAAGATCCTTCCCTAATTTTGAGGAGGTTAATAAGAATGTACACAAGATGATAGGGGATGTAGAATCTACAATAAAAAAAGTTAATGAGTCCTCTTTAAATAAAGAATTGAAAGTGGATCTTTTGCATAGATTAAACAAAAAAGTTGACCAACTTTATAATGCTAGCAGTGCTAGTAATTCTGTAGTGATAAGAGTCATTCCAGAAACTTCTGAAGTAACTAGAGGGCAGACTATAAAGACTACTGTAAAGGTGTACAACGGTGGAAATTTGGATATTAAAAAGTTAGATGCAAAGCTAGATTTACCAACTGGATGGAAGGTTAATGGAAAGTCTCCTATAAAAAATACTTTAAAAAGTGGTGAAACAGCCATATTTGAATTTGATGTAACTGTGCCTAATAATGCAAAAACTTTTCATCCCTATGAAGAAAATATTATGAAAGCTACTGTAGAATATGAAAGCTTCGGTTCAAAAGCTGTTTCAAATGCTAGTCCTAAAGAGCTTTTTGCAGTACTACCAGAGTTTTCAGTATCTCCTAATCCATCAGCAGCTATACTAAATACTCTAGAACCAGAAAAGCCTATTCCTGTTACCGTAACTTTAACTAATTATACTTCTTCCTCAAATAAAGCTACAGTATACCTTGATGTACCTAAGGGCTGGTCAGTGGAACCTAAATCAGCAATAGTAGAATTTGGTAAAAAAGGTGAAATTCAATCTGCAGATTTTACTGTAAAACCACCTGCTAAAGTAGAAAATGGAACACATGAAATTAAAGCTAAGGCATTAAGAGGATCCGTAGTAAGTGAGGAATCAATCCAAATTATAGAGTATTCACATATAGGTCGTACCTATTTTGTTCAACCGTCCCAAGTAAAGGTTCAAGCCTTTGATGTTAAATTTGATAAAGATTTAAAGATAGGATATATAGCTAGTGGTTTTGATGAGACTGACGAGTTTCTTCGCCGTGTTGGCTTAAATGTAACAAATCTAACTAAAGAAGATTTAGAATCAGGGAACCTATCTAAGTTTGACACTATTATGGTAGGAATTAGAGCATATCTTGCACGACCTGACCTTGTAAGGAGCAACAATAGACTTTTAGAATATGTTAAAAATGGTGGAAATGTAGTAGTCCAATATAATAAAGCTGAGGACAATTGGAAGCCTGAGCTAGCACCTTATCCGCTCACCATAGGTACTCCAGTGATGGATTGGCGTGTAACAGATGAAAACTCAAAGGTTACAATATTAAAGCCAGAGCATAAATTCTTCAACTCTCCTAATAAAATAACGGAAAAAGATTGGGAGAATTGGATTCAAGATAGAGCTGCTTATAATCTATCTAAATGGGATAGTAAATATGTAGAGCTTATTTCAACTGGTGACCCTGGAGAAAGTGAGTTCACTGGTACATTGATTACTACTGAATATGGAAAGGGAACTTACACTTACTCATCCCTTGCTTGGTATCGTCAAATTCCTAATTTAGTGCCTGGTGCATATAGAATTTTAATAAATCTTCTTCATAAGTAAAATCGTACTGTGCTTAAATACCCTTGTGCTTTTATTAGATATAAACTCTATAATAATAGTAAAAGCATAAACAAAATGTGAATATAAAGAAATAAAAGAGCTAAGTATATAGTGAAAAAGCGACTTTTTTTGGAGCGGCTTCACTGCGTGCTTAGCTCTCTATTTGGTGTAACAAACTATCTCTGTAGAAATTTACAACTGTGAAAATAGATCTGTAAAACATGAAGGAACTGAGGTATATAATGGGAGGAACGCCTTTTTGTGAAGTGACGTCATTATGTATCTCAGTTCCCATTTTGGATACATATTTATATTTGTAGAAACTTATAAATGTGAAAACAATTTGGTATTACAATAAATAGGTGTTTACTACTATACATACATAGCAAGCGGCATAACCTGAATGGCAGGGCCTTGTATTTTAGTAGTAAATTCTCTAGGCAATATAATATTATTTTTAGCTAATAAATCTAAAGATGGCTTCATTTGATTAAAAAGTTCAACATAGTAATCACTCATGCAAGTTTTACACAATAAATCTATATGATCATTTTTATCTATAACTCTAATAACTTTACATAAAACTTTACAGGGACAATGGGCGGTATCATACATATAGGCATTTTTATCTGAAAAATTATTTGCATTTACATTCAATACAGAGGTGAAAGAATTACAATCCATTAGCATATTTACTGTATTATTTCTATTTAAACATGCAGATAAGTTTTTCATTTGTTTTAACATAACAGAATAATTATTTAAAGGTTCGTCTACATCCTCGTTTCTTAATAATTCATCTAAATCCTTGCAATCATAAGCCTCAAAAATATCTATCATAGTATTTATTTGAGATAAGGGAGAAGTGGGAGAGATACATCCTTCAAATTCTATAAATTCCCCAGGATAAATGTTATAGTCCATTATGTTATTATTTCCTATGGATTTTAGTATGTTTTTTTCTAACATGATATCTCTTAAGTCAAAAAATATTTGAAATGTGGTAAATATTTGTTTTATACTTATTTCATTTTTAGTGGCATTTCTATTATCAAAAATTGCTGCAAAATCTTCAGAATAGTTTATAGATGAATCTTTTGATACATTCTTATCTTTATCATTATTAGATTTTTTCTTTCCAAGACCTTCGCTATTTTTGCATCCTTTTTGTAGTTTTAATAAATCAGCTCTGTCCTCTATGAATCTTACTGCTCTACTTTCTATAAATCCATTTATCAATATGGAATGTAGATCTACTATTAAATTTTTATTTATATAAATAGGTGTATCAATAGATAAGCTCATCTAAAATCCCTCCAAAGTATTTCCTCACTATATAGTATTCTTAAAAAATTAACTTGCCATAAAAACTAATAGGAAATATTTGTTATAATCAATTTCTAAAATATGAACATATTCTTAAAAATTACATTTATTGTTGATAGGAAAAATTAGATATGTCATAATTTAATATATTGAATTATAAAAGGTGATTAATGTGAAGAAGTTTTTAGCAGTGGTATTGTGCGTATTATGGATAGGATTTATATTTTATAACTCCTCTAATAATGGCATAAAATCAAATTATCGAAGTAATAAAACATTAAACATAATGAAGGATGTTTATAGAAATGTTAAAAAAACTATAAAAAAAGACAAAAACCATAAATCAGAAATTGATAGTAAAGTTTATTTGGCCTCTAATAAACCTAAGGGAAGGCAAGCATTTCAAAATTACTTAGTTAGAAGAGGGGCTCACGCTTTTGAATATTGCGTACTAGCTATATTAATAAGTAATGCCTTTTATCAGTTTAAAGTTAAGGGAAAAAGAGCTTTTATTTACATAATATTTTTCTGTTTATTTACTGCAGTATTAGATGAGTTTTATCAAAGCTTTGTTCCAGGTAGGACTTCAGCAGTAGCAGATGTTTTGCTTGACTTTACAGGAAGTATTTTTGGAACCTTTTTATCTTATGTTTCTTTTTATAGAAAAAAATTAAGTTAATTATGAATTAATGTGGACTCCTTTCAAGATAGAAAAAATTAAATGTCTTTAAAATCTATTTTGAAGGGAGTTTTGCTGTAGAATTGTAATAGTTTTGTAAAGTATCTGTAATTATCATGTAATTAATTTAACATTATAAAGTATTATAATATAACTAAAGACAAAGGCTAGATTTAGGCAATGGAGATGAGCTAAGCTGAATAGAAAAATAGAAAAAATTAAAAAAAGAAACAAAATAATTAAAAGAACAATTGTATTATTGGCAGTATTTATAATTGGAGTAGAGGTGGGAATGAGAACTTCTAATAAGAATAATGGCAAGGGAACATCTATAGCTTACGCCAGTTATGAGAAGACTGAAAGCAATAATTCAAAGGAAAGTAATAATAAGGAAAGTGATAATAAGGACAAGCATAATGAAATAAAATTAGATGAAGCAAAAGATAGTGAAGATAGTATAACTAATAAAGCAGTTAGTGATTCGGATAAAAATAATAATACTATAACACTAGCCGAAACTGACACGACTAACCTAAAAAAATCTAGTAACTATAAGGAATTTTTTAAGAAAGATGTGTTCATGGGAGACTCTGTTACAGAAGCGTTACCATATTATGATTTTTTACAAGAGGAGAACGTTTATGCAAAGAAAGGAATTCATATTAATGATATAAAGAAGGAAATAAATAAAATTGAAGTAAAAGATCCAATAAATATCTACCTTTTATATGGACTTAATGATATGGCAGCTATATCTACCAAGTGGTTTATAGATGAATATAGAGAATTGATTCATAGTTTAGAAGCAAAGTTTCCAAACTCCAATATATATGTACAATCTATATTACCGGTTTTATCAAAGGCTGAGGGTAAGGAATCTGGCATTAGTAATGAGAAGATAAATGAATATAATAGTAAACTTATAGACATGGCAAAAGAGGAGAATGTAAATTTTTTAAATATAGCATCAATACCAAATGATAAAAATAAAAATCTTTATGAACCAGATGGGATACATTTTAAAGCTAATTTTTATACATTGCTACTAAATTACCTAGTAGATAATGTGGAGTAAAAAAAGATAAACATCTGGAATATGAAAATCCAGATGTTTATTATTATTGAACTATATGCACATTTACATATTTTAATCCCCAGTTACAAGCTTCGTTGTAGGTATCAAAGAAAACATCTATAAAATTTCCTTTTATTGCAGTACCGGTATCTGCTGCTATAGCATGGCCATAACCTTCAACATAGAGCTTTGTCCCTAAAGGAATAACCCTTGGGTCTACGGCAATGGTACTATAACCATCTGGGTTTCTTACTGCTTTTTTACCAGATGCAGTATAGGTAGTTCCTACACCATGAACTGCCCAATAGGCAGTAGCCTTTACTGTAAAGGAAGTTGAGTTGGCCTGTGAGCTACTTCCCCTAGAAGCATACATTGGTGATAAGGTACCTTGTACCACAATTTTATCCGTAGGCTTTTTAGTAACAACCTCTTTAACAATCTTTCTTGATACTTCTTTACCATTTTCATAAACTACACTTGTAGTGATTTCTTTTTCTCCGTTTTTCCCTGCTTGTAAAACTTTAGTTTTAGATTTTAATAAATCATTATCTTTTTTAATAGTGGTTTTGAAATTAATAGGAGCTGTTGATGTAACTACTTTAGTTTCAACTCTTACTACTTCCACATTCATACCTTCAGACAACTCTGATTCTATTCCAGGTAATACTTTATCCTCAGGTTTTAAAGTTATATTCTCTGCATTTAACATTGAGCCTATATTATTTTCAGCAGACTTTATATTTAGCTCTTTGTTATCTACAATAACTTTAAGGTTTACTGCCCTTTTTATATCTATCCTATCTTTTTTAGCTATTTTTGAACTTAAATCCTTATCGATTTTATCTTTCTCATATATTTCTATATTTACATTTTTTAAAGCTTTATCAAAAGTGCTTTCATAAGTGGTAAAATTTCTTTCTTCACCATCTATAACTACTGTAACGTTTTTCCCTGTTGAATATAGAAAGATGACCAAAATAAAGCTTATTGCCACCATAATAAGTTCAGGCACATATATTTTTATTTTGTTTTCCATCAAAGGTTTTTTAGAGTTAATTATAACCTTCATCCCCTTTCAATAGGCGTATATGGAAATAATAGCGTTAAATCTGCTTCTTGTCAACAAAAAGTAGGAATAGGTTTCCATTAATAGTAAAATATTTATTTTAATGGAATGATCTATGAAGCTAAAATAACCAATTGCCCATTTTTAGTATTGCTTAAGTATATGTCTAAGTATATATTTTAGTATATGTTATTTATAACTCTATTCATGGGACAGAGCATAAGATAAAATTCTTATACTCTGCTTTTAATTTCATTCATAACTTCATCCATATCTAAACCGTTTTTTTCTGATATATATTTTATCCTTCTAGCTATAGAGGGATGAGTTTGGAGCTTTTCATCCAATTTATTAAACTTCATTACTGAATTATTGAGTTTTGCAAGCTTGTAAAGGGCGCTTATATATACTATTGGTTCAACTTCCATTTCTAAAGCGAAGGCGTCCGCTTCTTTTTCTTGAGTTCTACTTATGAAGTATTTTAAGAATACGAAATATCCAATCATGACTACTGCTATTATGAGTAGGCCAAGCCAGAATGGTATTTCAAAAAAATTATCTTCAATAAAGTTCAGTAAATCTCCTAATACAGGGGCTAAAATGAACAAACCTAGAATAAGAGCTGTCCTTATCCATAAATGATGCTTTTTTATGTGTCCTATTTCATGAGCTAAAATACCTTTTGCTTCTTCTGATGAAAAATTTTCTAAAAGATAGTCTGACATGAATATTTCTTTGGTTAAAAGTCCAGAAACTAAAGCATTGGCATGTTTGTTATCCTTTGTAGCCCATAAATATAATTTAAATTTTTTCACACCTGATTTTTCTACAAAGGCTGTAAGGTCGTCTTTTAGATCCCCTTCTTCAAAAGGTTTTGCTTTTAACATGTATTTACTAAAAAGAGGCATTATAAAGGATAATAAAAGGTAGACTACCATTGGAGTTAATATTTTTATATATTTTTGCATTTTAACGCTGCCTAAGTTCTTAAGGGGTTGGGTATCTATTATAACTAACAGTATTATCATAGGTATTACGGAAAATATTAAAACTCTCAAAAGGAGTTTAATCTCTTCCCATTTTGTTGCATTAGTTTTTCTCAAGGATTTATTTAAATCATGTATTATAAGTGAATTTAAAATTGATATTATAAAGAGATTAAAATATACGAAGATCAATGCTCCTAATAGTTTCAAATTGCCCATCCATTCTAAATGAGGCATTATAGATAAAGTTGAAAGAAAAGCTGATACAAGAATAAAAATAAACTGAAGGTATTTACCTAACATTTGTTGAAAATACAAAGTTTCTTCCACTGAATTAGTTTTTTTATATTTTTTCTTTGTGGCTGATTTTATAAAAAATGATAATAAAGTATTTATAAATATTATTCCTATATTCATAAATACTGCTTGTACTAATGATAAGCTAAATAGAAATTCAAAAAAATCTATCATACTGTCCCTCCTAAAAATGAAAATGTCATAGTTTCCATTATATATATGTAAAGTAAATTATTTTAAATATATCACATGTGATTTATAAAGTAAAACTTGCATATGTATATATTATGAATAGTTTGTTAATTGTACATTTAGTATGTTGATTTTAAAAATATCAGGAATATAATAATACTAGACGATTAGTCATTTATTGTTGAAAAATAATTAAAAATCATTTTTATGTCGGGGGGAATCATAAATGAGAGTTATGCAATCCATGGAAAAGGGAGTAAAGGATGTGCTAGTTAAAAAAGGCGCAGAATTGCTCAGTAAAGACCCGGAGAAAAATGTTGATAAGGTATTTGACATTATTAAAAGGGCCGTAAGAGATGAGGAAAATTTAGAGCGAGTTCATAATGTAGAAAAGTATTATAAAGAAATGCCTTCGGTGAACGAATATATACAAAACATATTAAAAACTACAGATAAGAATTGTTTACAAAAACTATTTACCAATTTTTTTGCTAATGCTGTTTGGTATGGAATGCCTAAAAGGTCTAAATTGCTAGATAAGGAGGACATAAAAACTCCTTTTGTTATATTATTAAGCCCTTCAATGAGATGTAACCTTAGATGTACTGGATGCTATGCAGCAAGTTATAGTAAAGAGGACGATTTACCTTATGAAGAAGTAGATAGAATAGTTAAGGAAGCTAGGGACATTGGAATATATTACTTTGTTATACTTGGAGGAGAACCATTTTTCAATGAATATATGCTAGATATATATGAAAAATACAATGATGTAATATTTACTCCTTTTACTAATGGGACTTTATTTGACGAAAAATTAGCAGATAAAATAAAGGATTTAGGAAATGTTGTACCTATGTTTTCATTGGAAGGATTTGAAGAAGAAACGGATGAAAGAAGAGGTAAAGGCATATTTAAAAAAGTAATGCACGGCATGGATCTTTTAAGAGAAAGAGGAGTCTTATTTGGGGTTTCTTCAGCCACGGGTAGACATAATGTAGATACAGTAACTTCAGATGAGTTTATCGATATGCTAATAGAAAAGGGCGCAAAAATGAGTTGGTATTTTATATTTATGCCCGTTGGAGATAAACCAGACTTCGATCTTATGTTAACTCCAGAGCAAAGATTGATGTTAGGAGAAAGGGTAAGGAAAATTAGAACAACTAAACCTTATTTTGCTATAGATTTCTTCAATGATGCTCCTTATGTTGGAGGATGTATCGCAGGAAAGTATTATTGCCATATAAATTCTCACGGAGACGTAGAACCATGTATATTTGCACACTTTGCAACAGATAATGTAAAAGGAAAGCCTTTGTTAGATGTGTTTAAAGGTCCTTTCTTTAAGGAACTAAGAAAAATACAACCATACAACGATAATTTATTATTACCTTGTATGATGATTGATAATCCAGAAACCATAAGAAAGGTAGTAGAAAAGACTGGTGCTAAGCCTACGGATAAAGGGGCAGAGATGATGATACATGACGAAGAGTTTAAGAAAAATTTAGATAAGCTAGCTGAAGAATTTAAACCTTATGCAGAAAAAGCTTGGAAAGAAGAGTTTGGTTCAACTGGCAACTATAAAATGTCGAAAGGCTAATGTGGATTAGTAACATAAAGGAGATGGATAGAAAGAGAAGTTTTATCCATCTTTTTTATTGTGTTAAAAAATATGTATAATAAAACAAATTAATAATGAGAAGTGGAGTATAGAGTATATTTAAAATACTCTATTTTTATTTCATATCTTAGGCAATGTGAGCTAATTTTTCTTTAATTTCTGAGAAAACTAGTGCTTTTTAATGAATTATAAATGAACGTCAATAATAATATTTTAAATATTTATAATACAAAATATATTCTAAATATTCTTGGAGAGAAATAAGAGAAGAAATGGAAATGTTTACATTAGGATAGTATGATTAAATTATGGAAACATTATAAATTCATTAAGGGGGTCAAAGTATGAATAAAAATAGTATATTAAAACTTACATCCCTTGTATCGGCAATGGTTTTAACTATGGGGTTAGCAGCCTGTGGAAATGCTAACACAACAAAAGTGGACAATAGTAAACCACAGGTTGAAGAGAAAAATGAAGAAAAACCACAGGTGAATATGAATAGGGATGCCAGAGGGAAAAATGGAGCTGTAGCCTCAGCAAAACCTGAAGCTTCTGAAGTAGGAGTAGAGATAATGAAAAAAGGTGGTAATGCTATTGATGCAGCTATAGCTACTGCCTTTGCATTAGGAGTGGTAGAGCCAAATGCCTCTGGAATTGGTGGAGGAGGTTTTATGCTAGTAAGATTTGCAGAGACTGGGGAAGAAGTTTTTATTGATTTTAGAGAAACTGCTCCAGGAAAAGCAACTCCTGATATGTATAAGTTAAATGATAAAGGTAGACCAGAAAATAATGAAAGTGTTATAGGGGGAAAGGCTATTGCAATTCCAGGAGATGTAGCAGGATTGTTAACAGCATTAGAAAAGTATGGAACTATGAAGAGAGAAGATGTAATGCAGCCTGCTATAGATTTAGCTGAAAAAGGCTTTAAGGTTACACCTAATTTCGCTGGAATAATTACCGATAACTTCGAAACTATAAATAAATTTGAAGCTACTAAAAAGATTTATTTGAAAGATGGACTACCATATGAAGAGGGAGATATTATAAAAAATCCAGATTTAGCAAAAACATTAAAAGCCATTGCAAAGGATGGTAAAGATGCTTTCTATAAAGGAGAAATTGCTAAAGCTATAGTTGATGAAGTTCAAAAACAAAATGGAATTATCACTCTTGAAGATTTAGCTAATTATGAAGTGAAAATGAGAAAACCAGTAAAGGGAACCTATAGAGGATATGAAATAGTTTCAGCACCACCATCAAGTTCAGGGGGAACTCACATAATTCAAATGCTTAACATGATGGAGAATTATGATATGAAGGCTTTAGGAGCAAATACTGCTGAGTCTTTACATTTATGGTCTGAGGTTTCAAAACTTATGTTTGCTGATAGAGGAAAATATATGGCAGATACTGATTTTGTAAAGGTCCCATTAGCAGGTCTGGCTTCAAAGGATTATGCTAAGGAACTAACTAAGAAAATAGACAAAGAAAAGTCAGCGGAAAATGTTATGCATGGAGATCCAAATAAATATGAAAGTGGAAGTACAACTCACTTTTCAGTTATGGACAAGGAAGGTAACATGGTCGCTGTGACAAAGACTATAAACTATTTCTTTGGATCAGGTGTTACAGTGCCTGGAACAGGAATTATATTAAATGATGAAATGGATGATTTTAATGTAAAGCCAGGAACATCTAATTCTATTGAACCAGGAAAGAGACCTTTGAGCAGTATGACACCAACCCTTGTTTTAAAAGACGGAAAACCATTTATGGTTGTAGGATCACCAGGAGCTACTAGAATAATAACTACTGTTTCACAGGTTATAAGCAATGTAATAGACCATGGCATGAACATTCAAGATGCAATAAATGCTCCAAGAATGTACGATATGAATGGAAATATGGCAGTAGAAGAGAGAGTTGATCCTAAGGCTATAGAAGAGCTTGAAAAGAAAGGTCATAAAGTTGAAGTTAAAGGCGATTTAGATCCATATTTTGGTGGAGTTCAAGGTATAATCATGGAAGCTTCAGGGGAGCTACATGGTGGGGGAGACCCAAGAAGAGATGGTCAAGCTGTTGCATATTGATAAAATTTATATATTTATAGGAGGATAATTAGATGATTAAAAGAAAAATTAAAGGATTATTAAGCGTTACGGTTTCAGTATTATTGTGTATATCTTTAGTGGCTTGTGGATCAGGTGGTGAAGCTAAGGACACAACTAGTGATGCAAGCAAAAAGGTTGAAGAAAGTGCTAAGACAGAAGTAAAGGGATTATCAGAAGCTGTTGCTGAGCAACCTGCGGTATTGACCTCTGTTGGACAAAGTGCTGACTTAGAAATGGTTAAGGCTTTAATGGATAATGCTCAACTAGAATATACAATGAACAAAGTAATTAAAGGTAGTGAATTAAAGGATGAAAAGACTTTAGTATTGGCTGTAGGAGGAAGCTCTAAAGGTTTAGGTGCTGCTGGAATAAAAGCTGAAGATGAATTAGCTAGAACTGAAGAATTAATTAAAGCTGCAAAAGAAAAAGGTATGAAGGTAATTGCAGCTCATGTAGGCGGAGAGAATAGAAGAGGTGAATTATCAGATAAATTTATAAAACCTGCAATTGAAAATGCTGATTACATTATAATAGTAGAGTCAGGAAATAAGGATGGCTTATTTACAAATGTTGCTTCAGAAAAAAATATACCGATGGAATCTGTAAAGAGCATAGCAGATGTAATGGAACCACTTAAAAAGGCATTTAAGTAGTTTAGAGCTGGGAGAGCAATCTCCCTCATCTGATTAATAGGAGGGATTGACTTGCAAATTGAATTTATAATTTTTGCGGCTATGATTTTAGTATTTATGATAGGGTGCTTTTTACTAAAACTTCCTGTAAGTATAGCTATGCTGCTGGCATCTATTACAGGTACCATTATAGGCGGTCAAGGAATACCTATAAGGCATTTAGTTGAGGGGACTTTTGGATACATAGATACAATTTTAGTAATCGCCACAGCCATGATGTTTATGAAAGTAATACAGGAATCTGGAGCTTTAAATGCTTTAAGTTCTCTTATAGTAAAAAAATTTCATAAAAGACCAGCAATATTATTAATATTATTGATGTTAATAGTTATGTTCCCAGGAATGATTACTGGTTCTTCAACTGCAGCTGTTTTAAGTGCAGGTAGTTTAATAGCTCCAGTACTTATGACTATGGGAATACCTAAAATAGAAACTGGTGCAATAATTGCCATCGGTGGATTATTAGGGATGATTGCACCACCGGTAAACGTGCCCGCTATGATTATAGGTGGAGGAATAGATATTCCTTATGTTGGTTTTACTATACCATTATTATTACTTACAATTCCAACAGCGATTTTTACTGTATTATACCTAGGTCTGAAATATACAAAAAATTTCGACTATAATAGCATAATTGACACTACAGCGGCAACTAAGGAAGGTAAGGCAAATGGAATAGTGATATATCTTCCAATTTTAATGGTATTGTTTTTAATGATAGGAACAAAAGTTATGCCAGGAATTATTCCAGATTTAGGTATGCCTCTTATATTTACATTAGGAAGTTTAATTGGATTATTTACTGGAGATAAAGTTAATGTACTTACTACATTTAAAGATGCAGTAAATACTTCATTACCTGTTTTAGGGATTTTAATGGGTGTGGGAATGTTTATACAGGTAATGACCTTAACTGGTGTTAGAGGATTTATTGTAACCAGCTGTTTAAGTTTACCATCCGTATTATTGTACCTAGGTATAGCCTTTGCAATACCAGCCTTTGGTGCAGTATCGTCCTTTGGCGCGGCTTCAGTACTTGGAGTACCATTCCTGTTAGCTTTATTGAACAAGAATCAAATAGTTACAGCTTCAGCACTATCATTTATTGCAAGCTTAGGAGATTTAGTGCCACCAACTGCATTGGCAGGAATATTCGCAGCTCAAGTTGTAGGTGAAGAAAAATATATTAATGTACTTAAAAAATGTGCAGTACCGGCAGCTGTAATTTTAATATATGGATTGATGTTTATTATCTTTGCAGAACAAATAGGGGCTGTTATTTTTTAAAAGAGAGGTGGAAGCTTTATGACTTTATTATATAGAATACTGGTTGCTTTAGTATTGATTTTTACAATATGGAATTTATTTGATGAAGAGGATATTAAAGAGCAAGCTAATGCAGCTTTGGTCATAATACCTTTGTTACTTAGAGTATTAATGATTAAATAAGGAATGGAGTGAATTAAATGAAGGGAAGTAAAATTACAGCAGCGATATTTTTATGCCTTTCCTTATTATGTGGTTTCGTTGCAGGAAAATCATATTTAGCAATGAATAAGGAAGAAACTATTGTAGATGGCCCTGGTGTGTCAGAGATAAGAATGCTAAGCGACTATTACCCAGGTTTAAAGGGAACTAATGGGGACACTAAAGTATACGTTTTAAAGGGAGAAAAGCCAGGTGGAAGTATGCTGGTATTAGGGGGAACTCACCCCAATGAACCATCGGGGTTTATGTCTGCTGTAACATTGATTGAAAATGCAAGATTAGATGCAGGAACCCTATATGTGATACCAAGGGCTAACAATAGTGCATTTACTCATAATGACCCCCAAGAGGGATCGCCACAAAAATTTGTCATAGATACACCTGATGGTGAAAGATGGTTTAGATATGGTTCTAGAGCAACCAACCCAATCGATCAGTGGCCAGATCCAGACGTATATATTCATGCTTCATCAGGTCAACAATTATCAGGTAGTGAA
Source organism: uncultured Clostridium sp. (assembly GCF_963515715.1). Classification (GTDB taxonomy): domain Bacteria; phylum Bacillota; class Clostridia; order Clostridiales; family Clostridiaceae; genus Clostridium_AW. The sequence goes on along the minus strand of NZ_CAUPZS010000017.1, from coordinate 1,531 downwards.
ACAAGAAACTTAAATAGGGCATATCCAGGAAGACCAGATGGAACGCTAACAGAAAAAATAGCCTATGGTATTACAGAGATGATTAAAAAAGAAAAAATTGACGTAAGCATAGATTTACATGAGGCTTCACCAGAATATCCTGTAATCAATGCTACCGTTTCTCATGAAAGAGGAATGGCAATTGCATCCCAAGCTGTAATTAATCTTCAGTTAAAGGGAATAGAAATGGGATTAGAACCATCTCCAACTAATCTTCACGGATTAACTCATAGGGAGCTGGGTGATTATACTGATACTATAGCAATTTTAATGGAAACTGCAAATGCAGCCCAAGGAAGACTTAGAGGAAAAACTGACGAAAACCTTGTGTTGACAGGAAAGGATAAGTCCTATGTAAAAGCAGCAAAGCTAGGAAGATTATTCGTTCCTTATGATGAAAATGGTCATCCAATAGAAGAAAGAGTAGGTAGGCATTTAGAGGGAATAAATGAAATATCTAAAGCTTTTTCAAAGGAAAAAGTAGATAGACCGATAGTTATTGAAAATGTACCAAGTTATAATGAATTAATTGATAAAGGTATAGGAAGCTTTCTAAATCCCTTAAAATAAATATATATTAACCCCGGTGTAAATTATAATTATGCCGGGGTTGAGCTGGTTAGGATGGGATTTTTATGAAGAAAAAAGGCTATTATGCATTATGCTTTTTTATAGTAACATTAATTATTATTAATATTAACTCTAGGGGCAGTAAATATTTAATGAAGGGAGGGGAACTGCAAACTCCTATATATTATGTAAATGGAGAGCATAAGGGTAAAAAAATAATTATTATAGGAGGGATTCATGGAAATGAAGTTGGGGGTGTTAAAGGGGCGGAAGAAATGAGGAATATAAATTTAAAGAGGGGACAGTTAATAATAATTCCAAAAGCTAACATAGAAGCTTGCAATCTTGTAGTGAGAAATCCTTACTATATGATGGATTTAAATAGGGTATTTCCAGGGAAGAAACAGGGGACGGACCCTGAAAAATTGGCATATGAAATATTTAAATTAATTGAAAGAGAAAAGCCTCATATGGTTATAGATTTGCATGAATGGGAAAGGGATTTTGAGGAGGATAGTAGGTTACATGTAAATGGCATAATATTAAATTCTATGGATAAGGTATTTGAAATGGTGAGCGAAATTACCAACCATGTAGGAAATAGTTTAAACAGTAATAATAGGATAACATATTATAGCAGTTCTCCAGAGGGTTCCATAAACAAGGAAGTGTCTGACAGATTAGAGATACCAGTAATTACTATTGAGAGCAATATGAAAAATAATTTGGAAGAAAGAGTGGAACTTCATAAAAATATTATAAAATTCATATTAAAAACCTATGAAATGAGTGATTAAGTTATGGATTATTTAATTATCATACTGAGCATTGTGTATATTTTATATTTATTATATGAATTCAATGAAAATAAAAAGCTAAGGAAAAAGTTTAGACATATTATTCATGTTAATGGTACTAGGGG
>NZ_CAUPZS010000016.1:0-92227 GCF_963515715.1 uncultured Clostridium sp. | reverse complement strand
CCCATGTCCGGATCTCTCAATTTGCTTTGTATATTGTAGGGGAATTTATGCAAATCAATTACTAATATTACAAATCTATAATTTGTAGCTTTCTACTGCTAATAATACCTCTCCAACAAATCCATTATTCTATTGTTGCAGTATAACACTATTAAATGGGGTCAAATAGTTAATATTTTAAATTTTACATATTATAATTAAGGTGGAAAATAGCAATTGCCTAATATAACTGTTAACAATTTACATAGATAAAATTATTACCTTTTTTTATCCTCGAAACTCAATTAATTCGCCGTCAGGGCCTTGAAAAACAACTCTTTTCCAGCCTGTTTCCTGAGGCGTTCTGGGCTCGGGAATATGTGGCTCAGTTACGACCGGGATCCCTGCATTTTTAAGCTTTTGATAATCTAAATCAAAATCATCGCTAATGAGACAGAAATGATACCCCTTATTCTCTTTTTCATGTGTCCAATGTTCAAACTCTAACACGGTATTGCCCAACTGAAGATAAACAACCTTTTCAAGGTTCGGTACCCCGGGAACATCGTGTTCAAAATATTTTTTAAATCCAAAGTTTTTTTCATAAAAGTCAATTGACTTTTGTCTGTCTTTTACAGAAAATGCAATATGGTCTATTCGTGTAAACATTAATCAATACCTCCTGTACTCAATCTTGAATTTTTATAAATATGGTTTAATCCTTTTTGGAAGTGTCAATTTTAATCTGCAACACAACCCAATTGTTAGAACTGGTATTATTGAATCCATGTGTCTCACCATTAGATGAAAAAATTATATCCTTTTCTTTCAGAAGCATTTCTTCATTGTTTATTGTAATTGTACCTTCACCAGAAATTACATAAAAGACTTCATCGATATCAGAATGCTTATGATCAGGTGTTGTTTGTCCTGGGGCATAAAGCAAAAGTCCTGTATCCAACTGGCCTTCTTTGAAGATTGCCTTACGCGTACTTTTTTCAGTTGCAAAATCAAGAATATCGCCAATATTAATTTTTTTCATTACTTATTACTCCTATCTATTTGAAATAGTATTCAGCTATCATTAACAATTTAAATCTAAACCAACTGATTTAAAAGGTACTGCTGTAAAATTACTATAATATCAATACAAACTTTTTGCAAGAAGGCACTATTTTGTGCTATACTAACCAAATAGTAAGTATAGCACAATAAATGATAGGGGTGATAATAATGCCGTGCGATAAATTATGCCCTATTGAGCATACCGTCAACTTGATCGGGCACAAATGGAAGGTGCTTATTCTGAGAAATCTATTCAATAACGGTACACAAAGGTTTAGTGAACTCAGTAAAGGAATCAACGGAATAAGCCAGAAGATGCTGACACAACAGCTTCGGCAGTTGGAGGCCGATGGGATAATTTATAGAAAAGTTTATCCAGAGGTACCACCAAAGGTAGAATATTCTCTTACGGTGCTTGGAAAATCTTTAAAACCGATTTTGGATGAAATGAATAGATGGGGAATAGAACATCTTAAACACAGTAATCTGGATCAACAAAATAACGGTTAATTTTATGTAATGTTTTTCAGCTTGCATATTTCATCATTAAGTTTGACTCCCCCCACTTCCTCCTGATATAATTTCTGTTCGTCAGGGGAAGGGGTTGCCGCCTTCTTTCAGGTTCTACCTCGCTGCGGGCACTATATTCAGTTGTTTAATAACCTTGCCAAAGGTCACTTACGAAACGCTGACATGAATCGCTCGTTTTGTCCCCCTTTCGCACTAAGTCCCGACACGAAAGGGCTCCCAGTTGCATTACGAGAAAAAAATTTTTCGATAAAAACGCAAAAAAGCCCGGCGGCATAGCGCAACCGGGCATAAGGGAATTATTAACAATTACATAATGATGTGTGTGTTCATATTTATAGCCAGAATATCCTATTTATGAGTATAAACTTTTTTTAATGAGTAACAGAAATTAGGGTATGAATGATAATAAAAAACGGACATGCCGATACCTCCTTAATACCGTCATGTCCTAAAAAATGGGCGCCTTTAATACACCCTCCGAATTTCCAATTTTCGAAAAGGAAAACGGCGGTTTTGATTGTTATTTCAAAACCGCCGCATGGCCACATTGGGGCCGCAAAACATCATCTGCCACAACTGCGGTTTTTTTTATTACCGCAGGGTAGCATTCCTTTGTAATTTACATTACTTCTGTAAGATGGATTCTGTATTTTCAATGTCTAAATCGCCTTTCGGGACGATTGCGAATCACTTGACTAGATAATCACTTGACTAGATGTTTTTTGATTTTCTATCAAGTTAATATCAGTTTTGAATCAAGTCATATCATCCCGAAGCGCATCAATAATATTTTCTCTTTTTATCTTGCTAATGGCATACAGCATTGTAATGAACACCACAAGGAGCACGCTGAACACGCTGATTGCCATACTGCCCCACGGGAACACAAAACCGATATTGTCCGCCCCGCCGACGACCATACCCTTATAAATCAGACAGGAAAGGATTCCTGAAAGGGGCAGCCCCCAAAGCATCGTCCGCGCTCCATAAAGAGTGCATTCAAAGCGCATCATCTTATTAAAATCTCGGTCGGACATCCCCACAGAACGGAGCATGGCAAATTCACGTCTGCGCAGCTTGATATTGGTGGAAATTGTGTTGAAGACGTTCGCAACCGCGATCAGCGAAATCATCATGATAAAAACAACCGAGAACAGATTGACAATGAATGTGATATTACGGTTTTGCTCCAGTATCTCATAGACATTGTACAGATTATAATCGGCGGTAATGCCGGCTCCATCAATCATCGTCTGCATCTCAGCTGTAGACTGACCGGGATTTTCTGACTTGAAGGTCATGCCCAGCTTTGTAGGCTTTACAGTCGCACCTAGTGCGTCAAACTGCGGCTTTACCTCGTAAGGGGCCATCACCATAAGAGTGTATCCGGGCCACTCACTCGGCTCCGCGGGCAGCAGATCCGGATAGTCTTTTACAAAGGTTGCACGGATCGTTTTCGTCTGCTCCCCGGTCTTGGAGCGGAGCGTAAATTCCATAGGCTGTTCCTGCGTATACCAACGCTCGGGCAGTATTCCTGCCATAATCATTTTTTTGTCCTGCCCGGTGTATTCCTCTGAGGACAGGCCGAGGCCTTCGAGCAGGTTCTGATAGACGCTGTCCTCAACAAACTGAATATCCAACTGCACTTCCACCGTTTCACTTGCCCCATCATAACCGATGGACTCGCCGTACTCGTCAAAAAAATGACTTGACAAATCACTTGTATTGAGTACGCAGGAATAGGTCGAAAGTGCCTGATAAGAGCTTTCGGTAACGCCGTCGGCGGGTTTCAGCTTATCATAAAGCTGGAACAGATCGCTTTCCTCCATGTCTCGCGTATAGAAACAGATGTCATATTCTTCAACTACCACAGATGAATTCTCCGCAATCTGATTCAGATAGGTTCCGAAAGAGCTTGCCGACACAAACAACACGACGCTTAACGTAAGCGACAGGATAATGCTGCGGTAACGCCGCCTGTTTCTCTTAAAGTTTTTTAACGCAAGTGTTTCCTCTAAACCGTAAAGGCGTTTCGCGAGCTTTGAGGTTCTTATCGCTTTGGCTTCCACCTTGACCTCGTTTGTCTGGCGGATACACTCCATCACAGGCGTACTCGCGGCCTTCTTTGCCGGAATATAGGCCGAAATTAGAATGGTGATCATACTGATAGCCGCCGCAGCAACAAGAGCAGGAACAGACACCACCAAAGTCAACGGTACATTGTCATACATAACATTTGCGAAATTCCTTGCCACAAGAGAAAGTACAAGCTTGATGCTTGGTATCCCGATCAAAATGCCGATCGGAATGCCGATTGTACCGATGCAAAGTCCCTCAAACAGCACAGAATTGCGCAGCTGTTTTTCCGTGGCACCTACCGACATGAGAATTCCAAACTGGTGCGTGCGTTCATTCAATGAGATGTTGAATGAATTATGAATCAGGAACACCGAGCCGAGCATAACCAGCGCAATCAAAATGCCGCCAATCGAGTACAGGAGAACTGTAAGCATCTTTTCCCCTGAAAGTCCCATAAAACGCAGTACATCATCATTCAAAACGTAACTGTTATTGTCTGCATAAGAATGGACCTGATATGGGTTCTTAAGCGTGATAAATACGGTAAGACTGTCCGCTGCGGCTGTATCCTCTGTTGTGATTAAAGTGTATCCGGGTGCAGCATACTCCTCGATTGCCGGTCGTTGGCAGATGCCGACAACCGTATATGTTTTCTCTGTCGTAGGTACAAGCGTTTCTTCCCCGGCACAATAAGAATCGTGCTGGCTGAGCTTCTGATCGACGCTCATGCGGTTGCCGACCGAGAGGGTGAGTGTGTCGCCCACCGAAATTTTCACTCCGCCGTTTGCCGAAATATGAGCTGGTATCACGACCTCGCTGCTGTTCCCCGGCAGTCTGCCGGAAAGCAGCTTGATGGGCAGAGCATCCAAGGCTTCCTCGTTCCATCCGGTAACAAAAAGATATGGCTTGTCTGGATTTTGTCCGCCTTCCAGTGTGGCATAGCCGATGTTCTGTAGCGCTACCACATTTGCCACTCGGCTGTCCTCTGCCTGTTCCTGCGCAATGGAGGAATCTGCGTCCGGGATTTCAATATGCCAATCACCATATTTGGCAGCAGCACCGTTTATCATATAGCTTTGCAGGGACACGGTAAAGGTAGCGACTGCCGTAATCATGGCGGCGGACAGAGCCACTCCGATCACCGTTACAATTGTTCGGGTGCGGCTTTTTTTCAAGCTTTGCAGGGTGACTTTGTTAAAAATATTCATGGTCGCACCCTCTCGTCTCTCGCTACTTTGCCGTCTGATATGCCGATAATGCGGTCTGCTTGCAGGGCAATATTTTCGTCATGGGTGACGAGGATCAGGGTCTGCCCATATTTTTTATTGCTTTCTTTCAGCAGTTTGATGATTTCATGTCCATTTCGGCTGTCCAAGCTGCCTGTGGGTTCGTCGGCAAGTATGACCGCCGGGGCGTTCATCAAAGCGCGTCCTATGGAAACACGCTGTTGCTGACCGCCCGAAAGCTGATTGGGTAAATGCATTTTGCGGTCTTTTAATCCAATCATTTCGAGCAGGTCATTCAACCGCTCCTCGTTGACCTTGCGCTTGTCCATCAGTATAGGCAAGGTGATGTTTTCCACCACATTCAGAGTGGGAATGAGGTTGTGAAACTGGTAAATCAGCCCAACCTGCCGCCTGCGGAAAATGGCGAGTTTTTCATTGCTTTGGGCATATACATCCTGCCCGTCCAAATACACCTTTCCGCTTGTCGGCACGTCCACGCCTCCGATGATGTGAAGCAATGTGGATTTGCCGGAGCCGGAGGAGCCGATGATTGCGGTAAACTCTCCCTTTTCGATTGTAAGCGAAACATGGTCAAGCGCGGTAACTTGATTTTCGCCCTTGCCGTAGACCTTGCATAAATTTTCAATTTTTAAGAACTCCATTATGTGAGCCTCCTTTCCTATGTTTCACCCATATTATAGAACATTCAACTTACATCTCTGTGACTTTTCGGTGAGAGATTAGTCACTTTGGGAAACGAATGGCAAATATCGCGCCGCCCTGCGTGTGATTTTTTGCGGTAATCGTCCCTCCCTGCCGTGTTATAATCATCTTACAGAGAGCCAATCCAATCCCGTATCCTGTCGCGCCTGCGTTTTTCCCACGATGGAACCTGTCAAACAGGCAGGGTAAATCTTCTTTTTCAAAGCCCGCGCCGCTGTCGTGGATGGCAATCTCGGTAAACAGTGAGTTGTCCGTGCAGACAATCTCAATCTTCCCGTTCTCGCCTGCGCTTTCCATGCAATTTTTGAGGATGTTTTGAATTGCTTCCGAAAGCCAACCTAAATCACCCTGAATAATCATCCCTTTCGGTGCATCTATTTGCAAATCAATATCGTGCAGTTCCATTGGGATTAGGAACGGGCGAAGCGCGGCGCATATCAAGTTGTTTACATCTATCTGCTCGCTTTGGAACACCACAATGCCCGCGTCCAAGCGGGATAATTTCAACAGGGAAGTAAGCAGCCAATCCATCTGTACAAGCAATTCCTCTGTTTCCCGCACAAATGCTTTCCGCTCATTTTCATCAGGGTTATTCTCTAACAATGACAGAATAAGGTTCACGGATGTGAGAGGGGTGCGGAGTTGGTGGGCTATGTCAGCCAGCGAATCAGCAAGATGTTCTTTTTCTTTTTTCAGTGCGTCGTTTTGCTCCCGAATACGCAGCGTCATTTTTGTTATCTCGCTTTGCAAAATGGAAAGTTCGCCCTCGTCCGATTCACCAATATACAGATGGTCAGCATTATGAAGCACAAGATCGATTTGATCTGAAATCTGCGCAATGCTTTTATATCGGGCTTTGGTAAACGCAAAAAACGCTGTTCCAAAGGCGGCGACAGAAGCAATGGCAAGGATTCCAGCCAACCTATTGATTGCAAATCCCAGCGTTACAGTGGTGGCGGCTATTAAGGAAAACAAAATTGCAAGCTGCCGAAACTCTCTATTACGAAGCATACCCGTCCCCCAATCTATATCCCGTCCCGCGAACGGTCAGAATGATTTGCGGGCTTGCGGGGTTGTTCTCTATCTTCTCCCGCAGGCGTTTGATGTACACGGTCAATGTATTGTCATTGACAAACTCGCCCGTAGCGTCCCACAATTCGTCAAGCAGCCTGCCCCTTGTGATAATACTTTTTGGGTTGCTAATAAACACCAACAGCAAGCGGTATTCTAGAGGTGAAAGGAAAACCTCGTTGCCGTCCTTTTTCACGACGCCGCTTGCCATATCGACATGAAGCCCGCAGATTTCAAAAGCCGATGGAGAACGTCCGCTTTTTCGCAGGGCGGTTCCAATTCGCGCAATCAATTCACGCGGACGAAAAGGCTTGGTGATATAGTCGTCTGCGCCCATGTTCAGCCCGGTAACAACACTCGCCTCATCGCCGGAAGCCGTCAGAAAGATAACGGGAATATCCCCTGTTTCTTTGATTTCCGTGCAAACCGTAAAACCATTTCCGTCAGGCAAGGAAATATCAACAAGCGCCAAGTCAAATTTATTCTCGCCAACCACAGAAAGAGCCTCTTTCTGCGTGGTGGCGTGAGTAACTGTAAATCCCTCCGCGCGGAGCAAAAGCACAAGGTTTTTGGCGATTGCCTTATCGTCCTCAACCAAAAATATCCGTTTCATTTATTTTCACCATCCTTTACTTTACTGCTCCTATATCGTCCGTCAGCCGGTTTTTCAGCGTCAGCAGGAACAAGCCATGTATTTCCCATTTTTTTAGCTCCCTTAATCCGCCCGGCAGAGCAATGGTATACTACCATTCTGTCTGTGATTCCCCAATTTTTCGCTGCTTCTTTTGTCGTTATATAATCCACGCATAACACCTCCATAATTTTATTATATTTCTTTTGACGGAAATATACAAGCTGAGGTATAAAACAACGTCAAGGCCACCGGCTTAGCCAGTGGTCTTGACTTGCAAGTGTATTTATATAATATGCTCTATTACAGTCAACAATATGATGTGTGTACTCATATCCGAGTACAGGTTAAAGCTACGTGATAACAGGGTCATTTTTCCGTTGATTCTTCGCTGTTCTGTTTTGTTCTCTCCGGCAAATTCAAGATTTTCGAATGTCTTTTCCATGTTTGGGATAATAAATTTCAATTCCATATGTTTTTACCTTTCCTTTCTGAAAATCAATGTTTTTTAATGTGACAAATCCCATTCAGACAGGTAACGGGTAATTAAGCAGAATAAGGAGTATTCCTGCCAGTTTTTATCTGGCTGACTTTCAAAATGTAATTTGGGCGGTGGACGCTCCGGTTATTTTGATTGCGGCATGGCTATCACTTCCCTTCTGATTTTTGAGCAAGAAAAAAGACGCTCATTTCTGAACGTCTAAACAAGAGAAGAAGGGGGATCATTTTAACGGTACCCCTTTAATTCTCCACCTTTATTTTCTTGTATCCCAACACTCTATATCAACTACCACAGAAACATTGATATAGTTTTTAATGACCTTATTTCTGATTTTATCACCCTCACCTGTGAAGACAATATGTTTGAAAAAGTGCCTAAAACAAAGGATTTCTACATATCTGCTCGTTGCATCAACACAATAGTCTCCACATGGGTTGAGGAGACAATAAAGATGTCATAAGTATCTAGTACCCTCTTGGTGTAAGGGTATATTTTCAAAGTTCCGTCATTCAACTTATTCTTTTGGGTAAAATCATTTTGTTTATTAAAATATGACAACTCCCATTTTTCAATGTTTAATTAGGAAAAATCAGAACTGCTAAGACTAAAATCCTCAGTATATTAAGGATTTTAGTCTTAGCAGTTTTTTATCAATGCCTTTTTCTTCATAAATGCCTCATAACCTGCATGTACTTGTAATGTTTCAAAACCTAATTTGCTTTCGCTCATTTTATATATACCTCATTAAGTGCGCTGGAAATAATCCATAAATACTTTATCGCTATAACGTGCACCTACGTGAACATGAATTATCCATGTCCTATGCCAAAGTTACTTCATCAAAGAACTCCAAATCTTATTCCATTCTCCCATATTTCATCTCTTTGCCTTGTTTGTCATATCTCTTTCTTTTAGCCTTTATTTCATCCATAGAGATTCTATATATATTCGTTCTTTTTAATCCAGCCTTAATTGCCATATCAAAATACTTCATCTTTGTTGGAGTGTATTTTTCACATATAAGCCTCATGGCTTTGATTCTTTCTTCCTCATCTTCAACTATTTCTACCTTGCCTTTTATTACTGCTGATTCATATTCAGTAGTAAATACACTGCTGATCAATAATATAGTTTTAGATTCATCAGATGCTATTTCTTTTAATTCCTCTTCAGTAAAGTTATCCGGAATCCTTATCTCTCCTACAAATGCTACACTGACACTTGGATTGTTTGCCAATGTACCCACCTTTTTTCCATCCTTAGCTGAATGAAAGTAAAGACTTTCTTCATGCCTTACTATGGACAGAGGTATCCCATATGGTTCATTATCATCTATCATTGAGAGTATTCCGTATCTAGCCTTATCTATTACATAGTATCCAAAGTCCCTATCCATTTCCCTATCTTTTCTTCTCATATATATCAACTCCTTTTTACTATTCATTCTTTAAGGAATCAGATTATTTATATATCCATTTTATCAAGCCAAGCTTCTATTGGTATCCCTTTGAATTTATCTACATTGTCCTTATTCAGTATTATCCTTAAGATTTACACTTGTAACTACAATAGATTTAGAACCTAATTCTCTTAATCTATCTATTAATCCATATCCTTCTTCCAATGATATTCCTTCATTTTTAATATCAATACCTGCTAAAAATGCTGCTTCTGTATCCTTTAAGGGTCAAAAAACGGTGTTTTTTCTACGATTTTTGACCCAATTTTTGTCCTATAACCACTACATGTTGTGGTTAAACCCTATCATTTCTCCTCTGAACCACAATACGTCATCAGAATTATACTCTCCGTCGTAGAATGTTCCCAATCACACTTCGCTCTGCTCATGTTCTTGGACATTCCTGACATGAGACGTACATCTGCTTCTTCAGTCGTTTTACTCTTTCACAAGCAGTGTTACGACTTCAACATGCGCTGTCTGCGGAAACATATCCACCGGCTGCACCTTTTCAGTTTTATATCCTAATTCCTCTAAAATTCCTAAATCTCTTGCAAGGGTAGCTGGATCACAAGAAACATAAACTATTCTTTGTGGCGACATTTTCGCCATAGCTTCTAAAAGAGACTTTTCACATCCCTTTCTTGGTGGATCCACCACTACTACATCCGCTTTAACTCCCCTTTGTATCAGCTCAGGTATTACCTCTTCAGATTTTCCTACAATAAATTCTGCATTATTTACATCATTTTCTCTTGCATTTATCTTTGCATTTTCTATAGCCTCTGGTATTATTTCAACTCCATATACCTTTTTAGCTTTTTCAGACAGGAAAAGAGATATAGTTCCTGTACCACAATAAGCATCAAATACTACTTCTTCTCCTTTAAGCTCTGCATACTCTAAAGCTTTTTCATATAGTATTTCTGTTTGCACAGGATTAACTTGAAAGAAAGATAGTGGGGATATATTGAATTTATACTTTCCTATATAATCTACAATATTGTCTTTTCCCCATAGAGTTTTATTTTTTAGTCCCAATACTACATTGGTTTTATCTTTATTTACATTTTGAACTATGCTCACTAATCCAGGTATGTTTTTAATCATAATATCTATAAATTCATTCTTGTATGGAAGTTCCTTTCCTCTTGTAACAAGAACTACCATTACTTCCCCTGTTTTAAACGCTTTTCTTATCATAACATGTCTTATGATTCCCTTATGTTTTTCTTCATCATAGGTTTCTATGTTGTACTTCACAATCCACTCTCTTATAAGTTGCACTGCCTTGTCACCAATTTCATCTTGTATATGACAATTATTCATATTTATTATTTTGTGACTTCTTTGAGCATAAAAACCAATATGTATTTCTTCATTTTCTCTGCCAACAGGTAACTGCATCTTATTTCTGTATCTATAAGGCTCTTTCATTCCCATTACCGGTTCTACTTCTACGTCTATTTTCCCTATTCTTTTTATTACATCTTGCACCTTTTGTCTTTTAAATTCTAGTTGCCCTTCATAGGATAGATGCTGCATTTGGCACCCTCCACACTGATTATATATATGACAAATAGGCTCTTTTCTATAAGGTGAGGATTCTATAATTTCAACAATTTTTCCAAAAGCATAGTTTTTATTTACTTTCACTACTTTAATTTTACACTTTTCCCCTTTTATTGCCCCGGAAATAAAAATTGTAAAATCCTGAACTTTCGCCACTCCCTGTCCTTCGCTAGCAAATCCCGTTATATCTACTATATAATCTTTATTTTTCTCTACAGGTACTATTTTCGCCATATAAACCACCTTTCCACTAACCACTACTATAATCTATTTCTAAAAATCTAATCATTCATTATGCAAAAAATCTATTATCTAAAAATCTAAATCATCTATTATTTAAAATCCACTATCTATCATATAGGAATCCAATCATCTATTATCTAATTAAGTTTATTATTAATTGATATAGAAAAGGAACTAACATTGAAGGGATCAAATTAGCTACTTTAATTTTTGTCATTCCTAGCATATTAAATCCTAATGCTAAAATCAATAGACTTCCTACTGCTGTTATATTATCTACTACACTGGCTATAAGTATTCCCTTTACCAAGGAAGCAGATAGTACAATCAGTCCTTGATATAATATTATGGATATGGATGCAAACAACACTCCAATTCCATAGGCTGATGCAAATATTATTGCTGCAAATCCATCTAAAATAGCCTTAGCATATAAGGTAGAATGATTTCCTGTAAGTCCACTTTCCAAGGATCCTACTATACCCATTGCTCCCACACACATAAGCAAAGTAGAAGCTACAAATCCTTCTGAGAATTTTCCACCCTTATCTTTAAACTGATGTTGAAGCTTGTCTCCTAATTTTTTAAGCCTATCATCGATATCTATTATTTCTCCAACTATAGCTCCAATTACCATGCTTATTATTATAAAAGATATATCCTTCCCTTTTTGAGAACCGGATAATCCGATTAGCACTACACAGAGAGCTAGTCCATTCATTACGGTTATTCTCACTTTCTCTTTTATGCCTTTACTGAAGAACAACCCTATAAGACTTCCTATAGCTACCGCTGCCCCATTTACTAATACACCTAACAAGAATATCCCCCCAAAACTATATTTCCCCCTAAATAAGGTATTTAAATTAAAAAAATTGCACCTTATAGGTGCGAGAGAATCAGTTGTCCTAATTTTAAATGTTATCTTATTTCTATCCAAATATCTTTATATTATACAGTATAATTTACATTTGTAAAAGATTAATTATTCATTAAAGCAATTTCTTACATCTTTCAGCATTTTTACTATAGGTAGATCGTACGGACACTTCTTTTCACAACTTTTACAAGCCACACAATCTTTAGCTCTATACTTCATTGAAGCATATCTTGTTTCTGCCCAACCTGGAAGTCCATATCTCTCTTTATATGCTTTTAAAACAAATATACTTGGAATATCTATATTCTGCGGACATGGTCCACAATACCCACATCTTCTACAGAATTCAGTTCCTAACTCTTTTGAAATTTCTTGTATTTTTCCCTCTTCCTTACTAGATAATGGAGTTATATTATTCCCAACAGATGCATTCTCTTCAATTTCTTCAAAAGTAGCCATTCCCGGTATGGCTGTTGTAATATTATCATTGTTTAGTATAAACCTTAATGCTAAACTTCCATCCTGTAGGGCTCCTCCTGCCATGGGCTTCATTGCTATAACTCCTATATTTAATTCCTTTGATCTTTGGAACAATTCTTCTCCCTGTTTTTCTACTATATTATATGGATACATTATGGTTTCAAACTTTCCACTTTCTACTGCAATTTTCAAAATATCTAAGCTATGAGATGTAATACCTATATGTCCTATTTTACCTTCTTCCTTCATTTGAATAAGAGCATTATAAGCACCCTCATCACTTAAAACTTGATTATATTCCTCTTCTGTCTTTACATTATGTAATTGATATAAGTCAATATAATCAGTCCTTAAGTTATTTAGACTTATTTCTACATCCTTTAACATAGAAGTCTTGTCCCTTGCCATAGATTTAGTGGCAACTATCCATTTATCTCTTCTGCCCTCCATGGCATATCCTAAGTACTCTTCTGAAACAGTATACCCTCTAGCTGTATCTATAAAATTTATTCCCAGCTCTTCACATCTTATAAGCAACTTTTTTACTTCTTCTTCATTAGTTTTTTGTATTGGAATCCCACCAAAACCTATGGTAGATACCCTTAAATTTGACTTTCCAAGTACTTTATATTCCACATATAACACCCCTTAAAATATATTCCCAACTTAATTCTAACTTCTTAAATTTTCATTGTCAAATCTTAGAGTACCTTAATCCTTTGATACATAAAAAAAGAGCATCTAAGAGATGCTCAAAACTATTTTAATACCAATTAATATTATCTTCTACTTTGGCTCTTTCAGATAACTTTACATCTTTCAGGGCCCATTTTTTAAACTCCCGATAGCCTGTCCTATCTACTATATAGCCTATATGCTCTTTTCCTCCTGGTGCCTCTTTATCTATATATTCATTTATATATTTGTAAGTGTTTAATATTATCTTAATAATGCTATCTTCGTCAACCCAAGTTATAAATTCTCTAGCTATTCTTGGATTTTTCTTTCCCGTTCTTCCCATAATAACTAATTTAAAATATTTCTCCTCACTTCTAGACCAAGCAGAAGTTGGACATTTTCCTACGCATTCACCACAACCTATGCATTTACTATGGTCTCTTACAACTTTATAGTTTTCAAAGCTCAATGCCCCTGTAGCTCTCTTTTTACAATTAGTTACACAAGCTTCACATCCTATACATCTATAACTGTCATATTGTGGTTCAGTCATACCGATTATACCAAAATCATGCATCCTCGCCTTAATGCAATCATTAGAACAACCTGTTAATGCTACCTTAACATGATAATCATTTGGGAAAATTGCCTTTTCTATTCTTTTAGCAAAGTCACTTGTATTATAGTTGGCAAAAGGGCATACTAAATTCCCTATGCATGCGGATACATTTCTAGTTCCCGCAGCTGAATAACCGCCATTAGGATTTTCTTGGTTTATTTCTAACCCTTCTATGATAGGTTGAAGAGCTTTATTTACATCTGGTATATATTTCATTGGAATGCCTGGGATTTCAAAGCCTTGTCTTGTAGTTATATGAAGGGTTCCGTTACCATACTTTTCTGCTACCTCTTGTAGGGTAATTAAGTATTTTGCTTCTAAATGCCCTCCCGGTACCCTTACTCTCGCCGCAGTTTTCCCTCTTTCTTTGGTTACTCTGAAGGCATTTTTCTTTAAAGCTTTAGTATTTATATCCATCTTCTATCCACCTCCTAATCTATAAGCTCTTTAGCTTTATTATAGTTAAACACAGGTCCATCAAGGCAAATATAAGTATCATCTATTTTACAATGTCCACATTTACCTACACCGCAACACATCTTTCTTTCATAGGAAACCCATATATTTTCTTCTTTTATTCCTCTTTTTATAAATTCTCCTACTGTAAACTTCATCATAATAGGAGGCCCTACAATTATTACATTAGCTTCTTTTGTATTTTTTATATCTATATTTCCTACATAATTTGTTATAAGACCTACATTACCTTCATATCCTTCATGAGCTTTATCTACTGTGATTATGGTCTTTATATTTTCATTCCACTTTTTAAAATCATCTTTAAACAACATATCTTCTGGAGATTTAAATCCACAGATCAAAGTAAAGCCTTCCACTTCATCCACATATTTTGAAAAATAATCTACTACACCCTTCACAGGAGCAAGACCCGTTCCTCCCGCTGCTACAACTACTTCTTTTCCTTTGTATAAATCTATATTAAATCCATTACCATAAGGACCTCTCATAAAAAGATGTTGTCCTGGAAAAAAAGTGTGTATAACATCCGTTACCTTACCTACTCTTCTTATGGTTAAATCCACATAATCTTCCCCAATTTCACAAACAGAAATAGGAGCCTCACCATACTTTGGAATAGATACTTCAAAAAACTGTCCTGGTTTTACCTCTCCCTTGTATTCCATTCTAAAAGTATAATCTATATCAGTATGAGGTTTTATGCTCAATATTTTTGACTTAAATGGTAAATACACATTTTTCTCCAATTATTTTCCCTCCTTAACTACGTCATTTAATTTATTTGCACAATGTGAAAATGAGATATACTCTGGACATGCATCGTCACATCTACCACATCCTACGCACATATGGTATCCAAATCTTTTATTAAAATCATATACTTTATGCATCACCTTAAATCTCATTTTATCTCCCTTGTCTTTTCTAAATTCATGTCCTCCTGCCATTTTAGTAAAGCCATCCACTTGACAAGATGCCCATACCCTTCTTCTTTCTCCTACATTACTATTATCCTTGTAGAATATATCTTGCGTTGTAAAACATGCACATGTACCACATACGGTATTACATCTTCCGCAAGCAATGCATCTTGACGAATATTCTTCCCATATATTTGATTTAAATATTTCTATATTTAATCCTTTGGGAATTTTTACTTCTACTTCATTCTTCTCTATAAATTTAGGTACTGCTATTTCTTCCTCTAATCCTTCAAATATTTGAGAAAACTCTTCATCTTTGCATTCTACAAAAACTTTATCCTCTCGTCTTTTTATAAACATTGAATAATCTTCAGTTTTATTTGAGCCCATGCTTACACAAAAACAGTTTTCAAAGCTATTTTCACATTCCATCAAAATAAACTTTACTCTTTCTCTTAATTTTTTATAATATGGATCTTTAACACCATTTTTTAAATAAATCTGATCTAGTCTCTTTGTAGCATGTATATCACAACTTCTTAAAAAGATAAGTATATCTTTTTCTTCTGTTTTAGGTTCCATAACCTCATCTTCTGTGAAATAAAATAAAGTTTGAGTTATTGGAAGTATTACTTCTTTTGGAGAAAATAAGGATTTTTTATTAAATTCTATCTCCTCTATTTTACTTATTTCTCCATACCTTACCATGTCTGTATCTGAAAAAGTACCCTTATTCTTCAAAAGCTTTGGTGCATATATTTTATAATTACTCTCTAATTCCTTCATTATATTATTGAATTTTTCTGTCGATAGTGAAAATCCCAATTTTGTTCCCCCTTTAATTTCTCTTTTTAAATATATACCAATATGTCCAATCTATTCCTATATCTCCTCCAAGAATATTTCCTAGAGTTACAGATATCATATTATTTAATAATCCTAGTTTTTTCTCTAAAAGAAATGCTAGTTTGTTAATTTCTTAACTAAATATTCCACACTCTCTCTTAATGTCATAATTAGAATTCTACAATATCAAGATATCATAGATAGAAAAAAAGGAATGTGACCTATATCACATTCCTCTAAAATATGTTGAAAGACTTTCTCTATCTTTTATAATAATTTTTCTCTCTTTAAATTCTACAAGACCATCCTTCTCGAAGTTGTTTATACATCTAGATACAGCTTCCCTTGTATTTCCTAGCATATCTGCCAGATAGGTTATACTAATATCTAAATTAATTAAAGTTCCTCCGTCTACTTCTACTCCGTAATCTCTGCTTAATTTCCAAAGCTTGGCGGCAAGTTTTTTATCTATTTTTATTGGTACCGTGTTTTTCAGTTGTCTATATAATCTTCTTATTTTTTTACCCATAGAGTACATTATTTTTTTAGTAAGTTCAAAATCCTCTTCCATAACTTCAATTAAATCATTTTTATTAAGAGATAATATAGTACTGTCTTCAAAGGCATCGCAACTTATAGATGCAGGTAAATCATCAAATATAACCTCATTTATTATTTCACTCTTATCTAGAATGTATATTATTCTTTTCTGTCCTGTTTCTGTTAATCTATAGAGAGTTACTTTTCCATTTACTATTATATAGATATTATTGATTACATCTCTTTCACTAAATAACATTTTCCCTTTTTTTAATTCTATTAGTTTGGATGGAATGGCTAGTTTATCAATATGCTTATCATGTAAATTATCAAACAATGGTATACTCAAAATATTCTTTTTATTACAATCATACATTAGGATATGGATACCTTGCCGTTATAAACAATTCCTCTTCTCACATCCATAGTTACATAGGATCCACTCTTTAATATTTTCATCGCTCCACCTGCACTGCATATAAAAGGTATCTCACGAGTGATACATTCTATGGCCAAGTGTGAAGTGAGCCCTCCTGTTTCAGATATAACTCCTCCAACTCTATCTAATACTGATACATATTCTATATCTGAATCCTTAATTACTAATATATCCCCTTTTTCTATTGAATCTTTAGCCTCAGCATAATTACTAACTAATTTTACTGTTCCTGCTCCATGTTTAACTCCAGTACCTCTACCCTGAACTAAAATATCTCCTACTACATGAACTTTTAACATATTTGTAGTTCCGGAGTAGCTTGCTGGAATACCTGCTGCTATTACAACTAAATCTCCTTTATTTACATACTCTGATTTTAATGATATTTCTACGGATTTTTCTATAAGTTCGTCAGTAGAACTAAACTGTTCAGTAAGTATCGGGAATACTCCCCAATTCAATGCCAGCTTTTTAGCTACACTAGCATTTGGAGTAACTGCAATTATAGGACACGCTGGTCTATATTTCGATACCATTCTAGCTGTATATCCGCTTTGGGTAGCTGTTATTATGGCTGATGCATTTAACTCAGCTGCAGTAGTGCATGTAGCTATACTTATAGCATTCGCTACATTTAGTACATGAGCCTCTCTTTTTCTAGATAATAAAGACTCATAATCTATTCTTTCTTCTGCTGTTTTAGCTATTTTCGCCATTGTATTAGCAGCCTCTATTGGATATTTTCCTCCAGCGGTTTCTCCGCTAAGCATTATGGCATCTGTACCATCAAATATAGCATTAGCTATGTCTGAAGCTTCCGCCCTAGTTGGTCTTGGGTTTCTTATCATAGAATCAAGCATTTGTGTTGCAGTAATTACTGGTTTTCCTGCTTTATTACATTTTTCAATTATCATCTTTTGAACAATTGGAACTTGCTCAATTGGAATTTCTACTCCCATATCTCCTCTAGCTACCATTATTGCATCAGAAAATTGTATTATTTCGTCTATATTTTCAACACCTTGGTGGTTTTCTATTTTTGAGCATATCTGAATGTCTTTCCCATTATTCTCTTCAATTATTTTTCTTATGGCTAAAACGTCTGAAGCTCTTCTTATAAATGAAGCTGCAATTATATCTACTTCATTTTTACATCCAAATTTTAAATCCTCTTTATCTTTTTCTGTCAAGGATGGCAATGATGTAGCAACTCCAGGAACATTTACCCCTTTATGATTTGATATAAATCCATTATTTTTTACTACGCAGTGAATTTTATTATCTTCTATATTTTCTACTTCCAGTCCTACCAATCCATCATCTATTAATATCATATCTCCTGATTGTACATCTTCGTGTAAACTATCATAGGTTATAGAACATTTACTTTCATCACCTAAAACTTCTTCTCCACAGTAAATAGTAAACTTATTTCCTTCAATTAATTCAACCTTTTCATCTTTAAAGTTTCCAGTTCTTATTTCTGGTCCTTTAGTATCTAATATAATTGCAATATGTTTATTAAATTTATTACTTAATTCTTTTATTAAATCTATCCTTTTTTTATGTTCCTCATGGGATCCATGAGAAAAGTTTAATCTAGCTACATTCATTCCAGCTTTAATTAACTCGCCTAAAACATCTTCTTTTTCACTTGAAGGACCTATAGTAAAGACCATCTTTGTTTTTTGCATAATAAAACCTCCAAAATTTTATACTTATTAATAAGATAATGATTCTCCCATCATATACAAGTCTTCATTAAAATTTGATTTTATAGTTAAAGCTTCATTTATATCCATATCTATTACTTTTCCCCCTTTAACTCCTACTACTGTAGAAGTCTTGCCTTCTAACAATAGCTCTACAGCTCTATATCCTAATCTAGAAGCTAAAATTCTGTCATTTGCTGTAGGACTTCCTCCCCTTTGAATATGTCCTAATATCGTTGCTCTGGCACCAATTCCTGTAACTTCTTCAACTTTTTTAGCTATTTCATTTGCTCCACCAACACCTTCAGCAACTATAATTAAATTATGCATTTTCCCTCTTAATTTTCCTTCTAAAATTGTTCTACAGAGCGCATTTACATCATACCCTTTTTCTGGTACTATTATACTCTCAGCTCCACCAGCCAATCCTGCATATAAAGCTATATCTCCACAGTTTCTCCCCATAACTTCTACAATACTAACCCTTTCATGAGAGGTTGATGTATCTCTTAATTTATTTATGGCGTCCAATACAGTATTTACTGCAGTATCAAAACCTATGGTGTATTCTGTGTATGCTAAGTCATTATCTATTGTCCCTGGTATACCAACTGTTTTTATTCCATATTTAGCTAGTGCTTGAGCTCCATGAAAGGAACCATCTCCCCCTATTACAACCAGTCCATCTATACCAAAAGCTGATAAAATATTGGCAGCCTTTTTCTGTCCCGCCTCAGTTTTGAATTCTTCACTTCTAGCAGTTCTCAATATTGTGCCGCCCCTTTGAATAATATCAGCTACACTTCTTCTTTCCATTTGAAATACTTCACCATTTATGAGTCCACTAAATCCTCTTTGTATTCCCATTACATCTAAATCTTTATCCAAACCTGTCCTAACTACCGCTCTTATGGCTGCATTCATACCTGGAGCATCGCCACCACTGGTTAAAACTCCAATTTTCTTCATATTATACCTCCTCCTCATTTTGACCGCATGGACATTTTTTGTCCCACATCTTTTACAAAGATATAAATATCTGTATACTACTAATTTTAATAAAAGTATGTAAAATATGCAATGATATATTATGATAATAAAAAATAAACAAAATATATAGGAAATAATTATTCTCCTTATAGTATTTTGTTTATTTTTTTATTTAATATTCAACTAAATAAATTTTACATTTTCTGCCCCAAAATTAAATTTTATTAATCTAATTATGTCTTCACCACAATTTATACATAACTCTTTATTTAATTGATATTTCTTTTTATTTTCTTCTATGTAAATATAGACAGGTACATTACCTCTATATTGAGTGCACATAGATTTTATCAATTCTAAAGTTTCTCCTAACTTTTCTTCTTTTGCTATTCTTATATATACTTTTTCATATGTTTTATCATCTATATTTTCCTTAGATAAAAGTTCAGCTTCCTCACATATGATTTTAGGCTGTTCGCTTTCTCTCATACTTATTCTACCTTTGATTAGTATTGTAGAATCTTCCTTTATTATATCTTTATTTTTTTCTAATATTTTAGGAAATACTATTACCTCAATAGCTCCATAAAGGTCTTCCATCTCTAAAAATGCCATCATCTCATTACTTCTAGTTATCTTCTTGCTTATATGGGTAACTATTCCTCCAATTCTTACCGCCTGATTGTCAAAAACCTTTTTTTCAATCTCAATTAGTTCTTCTTCTAACCCTTCCGAGCTTACAATATCAGATATTTTTGTTATATATCTCTGGTTTAGTATTTCATTGAATTCTTCTAGCGGATGACCAGATATATATAACCCAGTCATCTCCTTTTCCATAGCTAAGAGGTACTTTTTAGGGAACTCATTGATATTTGGATATTGTATTTCCATAGGTGTATCCTTAAACTGTGAAAATAAATCTATTTGACCATTTATATTTTTCTTCCTGTCATTGTTAGTGCCTTCTAATATTTTCTCATACACTGCTATCATTTGTGATCTATAAGAATCAAAGTTATCAAAAGCTCCAGCTTTGATTAAACTCTCTAAAGCTCTTTTATTTACAAAGTTTAAATCTGCTTTATTACAAAAATCTAAAAGATCTTTAAACTTACCTTTATCTTCTCTAGATTTTACTATGCTCTCAATTACATTAATTCCAGAATTTTTTACAGCAGCTAACCCAAATCTTATTTTGCTTCCATCCACCGTAAACTTGCTATAACTTTCATTGATATCTGGTGCTAACACCTCAATACCTCTTTCTTTTGCAAATCTTACATAGTAAGACACTTTCTCATTATTTCCCATTACACTGTTTAGCATTGCTGCAGTAAATTCAACAGGATAATATCTCATTAAGTATCCTGTATGATAAGCAACTACTGCATAGGCAGCGGCGTGAGATTTATTATATGCATAGGAGGCAAAATCCATCATGGAGTCAAATATCTTATTTCCTATCTTCTCATCTATACCATTTCTTACACATCCAGAAACCTCTACATTACCCTCTTTATCTATAACTCCATAGACGAAATTTTTTCTCTCTTCCTCCATTACGTCATGCTTCTTTTTTGACATAGCTCTTCTTACAAGGTCACTTCTCCCTATGGAATAACCAGCTAATTTTCTAACAATCTCCATTACCTGTTCTTGGTAAACCATACACCCATAAGTAACTGAAAGTATATCATGTAACCCTTCTGTTAGATATTCTATTTTATCTGGATTTTTTTTATTTGAAATATATTTTGGTATTTCTGCCATAGGTCCTGGTCTATAAAGACTTATTCCCGCAATAATATCCTCGAGAGAATCTGGTTTTAAGTCCTTCATGAAACTTGTCATACCTGGTGATTCTAATTGAAATACGCCTACAGTTTTACCTTCACTTATCATTTTATAAACTTCTTTATCTTCAAATCCTACTTTATCTAAATCTATAGAAATACCTCTATTTTCCTTTATCATCTCAACTGCATCTCTTATTACTGTAAGTGTTCTTAATCCTAAGAAGTCCATTTTAAGTAATCCTAATTCTTCTAACGTACCCATAGTAAATTGAGCTACTATAGAACCTTCATTCTTTTGTAATGGTAC
Organism: uncultured Clostridium sp.; assembly: GCF_963515715.1. GTDB lineage: Bacteria > Bacillota > Clostridia > Clostridiales > Clostridiaceae > Clostridium_AW. The sequence goes on along the minus strand of NZ_CAUPZS010000016.1, from coordinate 70,453 downwards.
ATATTGAACTAAAGGCTTTGATGCTATAACAACCCCTGCTGCATGGGTTGAGGTATGCCTAGGTAATCCTTCTAACTTTTTAGCTATATCAATTAATTCTTTAATTCGTTGATCTTCTTCATATATTTCTTTTAATTCTACGTTTAATTCAAGAGCCTTATCTATTGTAATATTTAAAACACTAGGTATCATTTTAGCTATCTTATCTACTTCTGCATAGGAATAATTCATAGCTCTCCCTACGTCCCTAATACATGCCCTAGCTGCCATTGTACCAAAAGTTATTATCTGTGATACATTGTCAGCACCATACTTACTAACTACATAGTCGATAACTTCTCCACGTCTTTCATAACAAAAATCGCTATCAATATCAGGCATAGATACTCTTTCAGGATTTAAAAATCTTTCAAATAAAAGACCATATTTTATAGGATCTATTTTAGTGATACCTAGGGTGTAGGCCACCATTGATCCCGCTCCACTTCCTCTTCCTGGCCCGGTCATTATTCCTTTTTCTCTAGCAAATCTTATAAAATCCCACACTATTAGAAAATAGTCTATATACCCCATATCCTCTATAATCTTCAATTCATAAAGTAATCTTTCTTCTATGTCTTTTGTTATTTCTTCATATCTTTCTCTTAATCCCTTGTAGCATATTTCCTTTAAATACTCACTATGCTTAACTCCATCAGGAAGGGGGAATACAGGTAATTTAGATTCACCAAATTGATAATTAAAATTGCACTGTTCTGCTATTTTTACCGTGTTTTCAAGTGCCTCTGGCACATGGGAGAATAGTTTGTACATCTCTTCTGGAGATTTCAGATAAAATTCATCAGAAGGGTATCTCATCCTCTCCTCTTCATCCACAGTTTTATTTGTCTGTATACATAATAATACATCATGCGGTTTATAATCTTCCTTGTAGATATAATGAACATCATTAGTTGCAACCAAAGGAATGTTTAGTCTCTTAGACATATTGATTAATTCATTATTAACCTTTAACTGATCCTTTTGACCATGATATTGAAGTTCTAAATAAAATCCTTCTTTAAATATATCCTTATAAATTAACGCTGTTTCCTCAGCTTTATTTATCCTACCTTCTAGTATATAACTTTGTATTTCTCCACCAAGACATGCACTTAAAGCTATTAATCCCTCACTATGTTCCTTCAAGTAATGGTGGTCTACCCTTGGCTTATAATAAAATCCATCAATAGAAGCTTTGCTTGCTATCTTCATTAAATTTTCATATCCTGTTTCATTTTTAACAAGCAAAACCAAATGATATATTCCATTATCCCTATCATTTACTTTTATATCCATAGATTTAGGTACAACATATATCTCACAACCTATTATGGGTTTAATTCCCTCTTTCATTGCAGCCTTATAGAATTCTACACATCCATATAAAACTCCATGGTCTGTTATAGCTAAGCTATCCATTCCTAATTCTTTAGCTCTTTTTACTAATTCCTTGATTTTAGCCGAAGAGTCAAGTAGAGAATACTCCGTATGTTGATGTAAACTAACCCACTTTACAGCAGAATTATTATTCATACGCACCTTCCTCTCACTATCATTTTCTCGTAACCTGTGCAGAGACAAAGGATTTAGCTATTAAATCTTTTTTACCATCATACATGGCTATCTCTACTTTACAAAAGCTTCTTCCCATAACCTTGCAAAAGGTTTTTCCTCTATCAATTATATTTACATATGCATCTATGTTTGTATCTATCTGAACAGGTTTCATAAAATATGTAGATATATTATCCACAAATAAACTAATACTATCATCTTCATTTAGACAAATCAACGCCATGGTAGAAATTAGCATATTTAAAGCACTCCATGAAGCGGTACCTATAGGATCTAGCATTTCAGAAGTAACTCTTCCACAAAAGTGCATTTGTTCTCCTTCCCATGCATACTTAAACTTCTTTAATACTATATTTTCTATATTTTCCTCTATCTTCGGTTGCCTTGCTGCATGTTTTAATGCTTTAATTATATCTCCTCTTTTAACACTGCCAACAAATCTTTTGTTATCTACAACGGGACAAAACTGAGTTCCTTCCCCTTCAATTACATGAGCAGCATAGGCTACAGTGGTTGTAGGCTCCAAAGTAGTTACATTTTTTATCATCAATTTTTCAATCTGCATATCTTCACTCAAATTAGATTTTAATTCCCTTAGGGTAACTAATCCCATAAACCTCATCTCATCATTAACTACTGGAAATTCCACCTGTGAGGCATCTTCTATTAACTTTCTCCAAGAAGACACATTATCATCCACTTTCAAATATGGTGGGTTATAATCCATTATGTCCTCTATGAGTATTATTTCTTTCTTAACAGTGTTTTCCCATATAGCCCTATTTATCATGCTAGCTACAGTGAAAGTATCATATAGAGTGCAGATTACAGGCATTTCATTATAATCTGCTAGCCTCTTTATCTTTTCGCTACATTTAAATCCGCCGGTTATTATTATTCCACAATCATTTACTAAGGCTAATTCTTGCACTTCTTCTCTGTTGCCAACTATGAAGAGAGAACCTGGGGTAATATATTCTTCAATGGCTTCAGGAGTCATTGCTCCTATTATAAAATGTTCTAATTTTTTATATATTCCGCCTTTACCTGCAGCAATATTTCCATCTACAATCCCAACTATTTCACCAAAAGTTAATACCTCTTTATTCCTTTTTTCTACTTTTTCTATTCTTATAGTACCTATCCTTGGTATTGTAGTTACTATGCCTCTTTCCTCACATTCTTTTATTGCCCTATACGCAGTTCCTTCACTGATGTTTAACAGGCTAGCTATAGTTCTTACAGATATTTTTGATCCAACGGATAAACTGCTAATATATCTTATAACCTCTTCATGCTTAGACATAAGCCATTTTTACCTTCCTTCCTTTCTCAGTTCCTCTGCAATCTTTTCAATTTTTCTAAGTCTGTGATTTACGCCTGATTTTCCAACAGGAGGATTAAGCATTTCCCCTAATTCTTTTAAAGACTCATCAGGGAACTTTAATCTCAATTCTGCAATCTCCCTTAAGTTTTGAGGAAGACGTTTAAGACCTATTTCTTGTTTTATAAGCTTTATGCTTTCTGCTTGCCTTACTGCTGCATTTACAGTCTTACTTAAATTTGCTGTTTCACAATTTACTAATCTATTTACGTTATTTCTCATTTCTTTCATAATTCTTACATTCTCTAATTCTAAAAGAGATGAGTGGGCACCTATTATATTCAACAAATCTATAATCTGCTCCCCCTCTTTTAAATATACTATATAACTATTTTTTCTTTGTATAACCTTAGCATTTAACCCATAAGTATTTATAACTTTACTTAAATTCTCAGCATAATTATTATTATTAGTGACGAACTCTAAATGGTACGTCTTCTCAGGGTTACTTATGCTCCCTCCCCCTAGAAAAGCTCCTCTTATATAGGCCCTACGAGTTTTATCATCTTTTATCATGTTGCTTGAAATATCATAATTTAATACTAATATTCCTTCTTCTCCTTTTAGCACCTCTGTCTCTTTTAAAAATCCTTTTACATCTATGTCCTCTCCAATAACGATAATATACACATTATTTTTCTTAAAGGAGTTACTTCTTTTCACCATTATCTTAGTGTGAATATTAAAATATTCTTTTAATATTTTAAATACCAGCCTAGCAATAGCTGGGTTTTCTGTGGTTATTTTAAATCCTAACTGTTTGTTCCCACTAAAAATCAAAGTACCGCTTACTCTCATGATTGCTGATAGTTGCGCTAATGCTTCCTCTCTTGTGAGATTAGTATATCTACAAACTTCATTCTTAACTTTAGCTGAAAATGACATGTCTTTTTCTCCCTATTTATTTTTTTTATTCCTATCTTTTAATCTTTCTGATAAATAGAAGTACTCAATTATTTTTTTCCTATCAAAAAGTAATTTCTTTTCCATTATTGTTTCTATTAATATTGAAGCTAACTTCTCGGAATTATGTCTTATTAGCCCATTTTTAACAGTTACAAAATCTCCTTCTATTATTCTTACATTAAGATTTTTTATATTTTCTCCGTCTATCTCTACAATATGAGAAGCTTCTTCTTTGTACTTGCCTTCCATATCTTTTTCAATTTTTCCTTCATTGACCACTACATAATTTACAATTCCATTACCACTATGTTTATATAAAGCTTTAATATGGTCAGAAACCGTATATCCATCTGTCTCACCTGGTTGGGTCATAATATTTGAGACATATATTTTTAAAGCCTCAGTTTTGTGTAGTGCAAGACCTATTTCTTTTACTAATAAATTTGGAATGACGCTAGTATATAAACTACCTGGTCCCAATATTATAGCATCCGCCTCTAAGATAGAATTAACAGCTTCACTTAATGCTTTAGCGTCATGAGGCTCAATAAAAATTCTATCTATTTTACTATTTTGTTTAATAGCCTCCTCTGGTATGCTTGATTCTCCTTTTACAATTGAACCATTTTGAAGTCTCGCCATTAATACCATATCGTCTAAAGTAACAGGAATAACCTTCCCTGTCACCGCCAATACTGAACTCATCTTTTGCACAGCTTCCTCAAAATTGCTTGAAATACCGTCCATAGCTGCTAAAAATAAATTACCAAAACTCTGATTCTTTAATCTACCATCTTTAAATCTATATTGAAGGAGCTCTTCCATCAACGGTTCTGTGTCCGATAACGCCAATATACAGTTTCTAATATCCCCCGGTGGAAGTATTCCTAAATCTTCTCTTAAATCTCCAGATCCTCCTCCATCATCCGCTACAGTGACTATAGCTGTTATGTTGGAAGTATAATGCTTTAATCCTCTGAGCATAGTAGATAAACCTGTTCCGCCGCCTATAACTACTATTTTAGGTCCTTTAACCAAAAGTCTTTTTTCGTATATTAATGTTTCTAGCTTTTTAGAGTCTATGGAAACATTTAGATATCCCTTATTTATAAGTGCAATTATAGATTTCATTCCCTGAGTGACAGATATATATATCATAAATATACCTGTTGTAAATAAAAATATATAAAAAGCTATATAATAGTAGCTATACAGACGATTTCTAACAAATTCAATAAGTGCAAAAGCTATAAAAAGTACCCCTGTGCATAAAAATAACATCCATCTCTTAACTTTAATGCCTGGCCTTAGCCAATCAATTATTTTCATGACTTTTTACCATCCCTACTAATATCTTGTTGAATATCCCTATGATCTCTATTAACTCTGTAATTTTTATTTTTTAATATTTCATAAATAGAGTTAGCTATAGCTACAGAACGATGTCTTCCTCCAGTACATCCAATAGATATTATCAGCTGCCTTTTACCTTCTTTAACATAATTAGGAATCAAGAATTCCATCATGTCCTTTAACTTTTCTATAAACTTTATAGTTACATCATAACCCATTACATAATTTTTCACTTGCTCATCATTTCCTGAGTATTCCTTTAGCTCAGGAATATAATATGGGTTTGGAAGGAATCTTACATCGAATACTAAATCTGAATCTAATGGTATGCCATATTTGAATCCAAAAGAAACCACTGTAATTATGAGTTGAGTTTCCATCTGCCCCTCTTCTCCATATATTTTTGTGATTTCTTCTCTTAATTTCATAGTTGAAAAATTTGAAGTGTCAATTATATTGCTTGCTCTATCCTTTACTTCTCTTAATCTATTCCTCTCCATTAGAATACCATTTAATATTCTACCATCTGGAGCTAGTGGATGCTTCCTTCTAGATTCTTTAAATCTTTTAACTAACACTTCATCAGAAGCATTTAAAAATAGTATTTCATATCTATAGTTTTGGTCCTTAATATATTTTAAGCTTTCGAATAGATCATCAAAGAATTCTCCCCCTCTGATATCTATAACTACAGCAATTTTATTTATTCTTCCATCTGTTTGGTAACAAGCTTCAGCAAACTTAGGAATTAGGGTTGGGGGTAAATTATCAACACAAAAATAACCTAAGTCCTCTAAACTTCTTATTGCTTGAGTTTTTCCTGCGCCTGATAAACCAGTAACTATGACAAATCTCATATTCTTCCTCCTTGTATAGTTCACCAAATTTCTATAACACTTACTTTATTATAGAATACCATAATATTTAATAACAGGACAAATTTAAAAATAAAAGTTAAGGACAAACTATTCACTTTTATCCTTAACTTTTATTACCCTTTAGTTATCTTCACCTACTATCATAACCTCTGTATGAAGGTCGATATCATATTTTTCTCTTACTGTTTTTTGAACCACTTCTATTAACTCAATTATATCTTTTGCCGTTGCATTTCCTTTATTAATTATGAAACCCGAGTGTTTTTTTGATACTTCAGCATCTCCCACATTTGCACCCTTTAGTCCACTATCTTCTATCAATTTTGCAGCAAAATATCCTTGTGGTCTTTTAAATGTACTTCCTGCTGAAGGATACTCTAAGGGCTGCTTCTCCCTTCTTCGCTGTGATAAGTCTTGTATTCTTCCGTATATTTTCTCTTTTTCTCCATTATTTAAGTTTAGTACAGCCTCTAATACTGTATATCCATGTTTCATTATAGAACTCATTCTATAATCTAGTTCTAATTCTTCTTTAGCTAACCTTTTAAACTCTCCATTATTATCAATTACATAGGCACTTTCTATTACTTGAGAAATTTCTCCATTATAAGCGCCTGCATTCATAGTAAGAGCCCCTCCAATACTTCCAGGTATTCCGCTAGCGAACTCAAATCCAGCTAAACAATTTTGGGCAGCTATGCTAGAAACCTTTGAAAGTAATGCTCCACTTTGAGCAATTATTCTATTACCTTCAACTTTAATATCGCTTAACTTACAGAGTTTCATTATTACGCCCCTTACTCCTCCGTCTCTTACTAAGAGATTTGATCCATTTCCAAGAATTAAAAGAGGCATGTTACTTTTTTTACAAACTTCAATTACTTCTTTAACTTGATCGTAAGATTCAGGAGTGACTAATATATCTACTGGTCCCCCTATTCTAAAAGATGTGTGGTTTTTCATAGGCTCATCTATTTTAACATTGTCTGTTCCTAAGATTTTTTCTAATAGGATTGCAAAATCTTTGTACTGATTCATATTATTATCTCCTTGAAATGATTATTATGTATCATTAATAAGTATAATGTATAAAAATTTCTTTATCAATATTTATATTCTAGTCATTTTTTACCTCATATATTCAGCGGTTATCCATCTTTTCTAAAAAAATCCAATATACTTTGAGCTGCTTTTTTATCTATAGAAGGAGTACTTACTAGTTCATCATAGCTGGCTGTTTTTATATTTTCTACACCACCAAATTTCTTAAGTAATTCTTTTCTTCTCTTCTCTCCTATATTAGGGATTTCGTCTAATATAGATCTTAAAACTCTTTTATCTCTTAAAGTTCTATGATAAGTTATAGCGAATCTGTGAACTTCATCTTGTATTCTAGCTATTAATTTCTTTAAATTAGACCCTTCTTTTAAAATAAACTCATTATTATTATATATTAGACCTTTAGTATTGTGATTATCATCTTTTACCATTCCACATACAGGTATTTGTATGTTTAGCTTTTCTAAAACTTCTAATGCAATGTTTACTTGACCCTTTCCTCCATCCATCAATATTAAATCTGGGAATACACAAAACTTACTCGAACTTAATTCGATGTTTCTTTCTTGAATTTCTTTTATTTCCTTTAAACCATGCTCAAATCTACGAGTCAACACTTCTCTCATACTATCATAGTCATTTGGGCCTATAACAGTATTTATTTTAAATCTTCTATAGTCACTATTTTTACTCTTTCCATTTTCAAATACCACCATGCTACCTACAGAATCTACTCCTTGTATGTTTGATATATCATAGGCTTCTATCCTCATAGGTACTTCCTCTAATTCTAATAAAGCCTTTAACTCTTTTAATGCATTGTGGTGTATTTCTTTATCTTGTAATATTTTTAATTTAAATTGTTCTAATGTGAATTTAGCATTTTTCCCTACTAATTCTAATATGTTTTTCTTCTCTCCCTTTTGAGGAATTTTAACCCAAACTTTAGAACCTCTTTTAATAGTGAGCCATTCTTCAATCAAATCTTTGTCTTCTAGACTCGTAATATATATACTTTTCGGTACAAAAGCAGTCCCTCCATAGAAACTCTTTACAAAGTTTAGAAGGATTTCTCCATTTTCCATACCTGACGTATTTTCAAGCATGAAGTGCTCCCTACCTACTATTTTACCTTCCCTTAAAAAAAATATTTGAACACAACTATCTTTCTCATCACTAAAAACATTTATAAAATCTTCATTCTCGTAATTTCCAGTGATTATTTTTTGTTTCTCCCTTATCTTTTCTACGGAGGATATCTTATCTCTTAGAGAAGCAGCTTTTTCAAACTCTAAATCTTCAGCCGCTTCCTCCATTTCTTTCTTCATATTTTGAGTTATATTCTTATCTTTTCCTGATAATAAATCTATTATATCTTCTATTATTTTATTATAATCTTCTTTTGATATATTTCCGCCACAAGGAGCTTTACAGAGTCCTATATGATAATTTAAACAAGGTCTTGTTTTAACTCCATCTTCCTTTATGTTTTTTTTACATGTCCTAACAGGAAATATTTTTTTTATAAGCTCTATGGTTTCATATACTGCTGTAGCATCAGTATAAGGTCCGAAATACTTACCTCCATCTTTTGCTACCACTCTAGTAACAAAAACTCTCGGAAAATCTTCATTCACTGTTATTTTTATATGTGGATATCCTTTATCATCTTTTAAAAGTATATTATATCTAGGTCTATATTTTTTAATAAGATTGCACTCTAATATTAATGCTTCTATTTCAGAGTCAGTTATAATATACTCAAATTCACTTATATTTTTTACCATAGCCTTTACTTTTTCAGAATGATTCCTTGAATTTTGAAAATACTGCCTAACTCTATTCTTTAGAACTTTTGCCTTACCTACATATATTATTTCTCCTAAAGCATTCTTCATTATGTAGACTCCAGGTTTATCTGGAAGTACTTTTAATTGATATTCAAAATCAAACATAGCTTCTCCTCATTCTAATCTCTACTATTTAAGATGCCTAAAACAATTTAGGTAATTTAAATACTGTATATATTAATCCCATTATTAATACAAGTTCTTCTATTGTATTTCCTACTTTAGAATTAGTTTTAAACGTAAATGGGAACTTTACATTTTTTGTCTTAAACGGATAGAAAAGAGGTATTCCTCTGTTTGTCCCCATATCACAAAGTAAATGTAGTCCATATCCAATCATAAAATAATAAATTACATCATCAATATTATAAATATTCCCTAGATAAGCTGCAACAAACGAAAACATAATCATCCCTGTTAAACTATGTGTTAATCCATTTCTGTGGGAGGAAAGTCCGATTAATATGGATATTATTCCAAGAGAGGTTAAAAATGAGCCTCCTTGATATAAATAGCTATACCACATTATAACTATACCTAAGCATATATATAAAGTGGCTTTAGCCATTTTATTCTTAAATGGAAGTATATATTTGTTTATTACACTTTTAGGATGATCTATATCTGGTAATAGAGAGGCTAATGTTACTATTCCTAACCCCCATAAATTCGACTCTATTAGGGGCTTATTATATAAAGCTACTACAGCTAATAATCCAACTCCCATGTGGGTTTTACCTTTCATATAAGCTCCCCACTATATTTTGTTTTCTATAGCATTTACCACTTGACTGTCTATAATATCCGCTACATTTAGTAAAATATCTTCTATACCCTTTGGTTCAAAATTTCCAAATTCTCCATGGTGAGCTAATATTGAATAACATATATCATCTAACTCTTCTTCATCTAAAGGATTACCCATCTCCATATTAATTTCCCTAATGTAAGAAGCGCCTAGTACTATATGATCTAATTTCATTTCTTTTCTTCTGATTATACCTTTATAATCATATTCTTTTGTTTTCATAATGTCATGCACTATAGCTTTAAGCATTAATCTATCTTTACTTATTACATCTTTAGCACTCATATAAAATGGATTTGTTATATAGTTTGTTGTTATATCCTCTATTGCCTTCATGACTCCTATAGTATGAAGAAACAGCCCCCCTCTTTTATTTCCATGAAATTTTTCTGCTGCTACACAGCTTGAAAAGGCGTCCCATCTCTCTTTATTGTACCCAAATGCTCCCGTAGCACCTATGGCTATTTTTTTATATTTCTCTTCCAAATTACTTATTACATCATTGAAATATTGTATTAGCTCCTCTGGAATAGTATACACAGGTACAAACTCTGAATAGTCTATTTCTTCATCAGTACCTTCTATTATAGGATTTCTAATTTGTATGCTTCCATTATATCTAGTTACAATACCTTTCACTTCTATTATAGAATTCACCTCTAGTAGCGAATTGTATTTTTCATAATTATCCCATATTGGGAAAGCTAAAGTTCCTGTACTGTCTTGAATTATTATCAACAAATAAGGGCTTCCATCCTTTTTCCACCCAGTTCTTTTATCACTTAAAAGAGCGTAAAATTGAACCTTTTCTCCATTCTTTAAATCTTCTATATCTTTAATTTTCAACACAATCCCTACCTTCTAGAAATTATTTAACTAATGCCTCTTTGAACATAGATGAGGCGATGCTTGATGCAATTCCACCACCTACTCCGCCTTCTTCCACTATAACAGCTATAGCTATCTGTGGGTTATCATGAGGAGCAAAGCCTATAAACCAAGAATGAGGCTCTTTATTGCTTCCTCCTGTTGAATGTTCCGCCGTACCAGTTTTACCACACACATCTATTCCATATACTCCTGCTGCTTTTCCTGTACCTCTTTCCACTACTGCCTTCATATGATCTTTAATTATTGATGCATTTTCTTTTGAAGTAACCTTTCCAATGGAGTCCATCTTAATTTTTTCTAATACGTCTCCTTTGTTATTTAAAACTTCTTTAACTACATGTGGTTTCATCATAACGCCATCATTGGCTATAGCACTAGCAACTAATGCCATCTGAATTGGTGTTGCAAGTATAGATGACTGTCCTATAGCACTTTGAGCTAAATTTCCTACCTCATAATCCTTTATAGATGGAAATTTACTATTTTCTATTACTATCCCATCGCTAGGAATATTTTTATTAAAATAAAATTTTTCCGCTATACTTTTTAGCTTGTCATTGCCAAGCTCCATTCCTAATGTACCATAAACTACATTACTTGAGTTAACCGTAGCTTCTTTCAAGTTTATATCTCCTAACACTACGCCATTATAATTTCTTAAGGACTCTTTTGGATTAAATACCAAAACACCTCTGTCCTCAAAAACTCTATTATTCACATCTGTAATGTTCTCAAGAGCACTCACCGCAGTTACCACTTTAAATATAGAACCTGGAGGATATAATCCTGAAGTAGCTCTATTTAATAACGGATTATTTTTATCATTTACGATATCTTTCCACGTGCTTTCTAAGTTGTTAGGGTTAAATGAAGGTTTAGAAATAAGTGCTAATATTTCGCCACTCTTAGGGTCCATTGCTACTATAGATCCTTTTCTATCTCCTAACAAATCCCACCCTAACTTTTGAAGGTTATAATCCAAAGTTGTCTTAATACTGCTTCCGTACTTTTCCTTATCATTTTTATTTATATCAATTAATTTAAATATGGTATCTTTTATGCTTACGCTAGATAATTCTTTATCATATCTTCTTTCTATTCCTGAAAGTCCGTAGCTGATATCTATATATCCTATAGGATGAGCAAACATTGCCCCTTCAGTATATTCTCTTTTTTGATGGTCTTTATCTACTCTAGTACTTTTAGCTAAAACCTTCATATTTCTATCAAATATGCTTCCTCTTAAAACCTCATTTTTCTTAGCCCATATTCTTCTTTGATTATATTGACTCCCTACAATTTTAGGAGCAACAATTATTTCAAAGTATGTTATATATGATATAAGAGCTATAAAACATACTAGAAAAACCATTGTAACTTTTTTAATATTATTCGAAATATTTTTCATTAATATCTACCCTCTTCTGATACTTTTTGAATTACCCCAAGTGCAAAGAAAGTGCTCAACATGGAGCTACCTCCATAACTTACTAATGGTAACGTAATTCCTGTTAGTGGTATGGCGTTCATTACTCCACCTACAATAACCAATACCTGACAAGCTATCATGGAACTTAAACCCACCGTAACAAGTTGTGAAAACTTATCCTCTGCATAAATAGCTGCTCTCATGCACCTATAGAATAATAAAAAATTTAAAAGCACTAAGGCAAATCCAGTGAGTATGCCTAATTCCTCGCATATTACTGAAAATATAAAATCCGTAGTATTAACAGGAATATATTTAGGGTACCCGTTTCCTAAACCTACTCCTGTTAATCCTCCCGTTGCTATAGCTAACATAGATTGAACTACTTGGTAGCTCTTGTCTGTAGCATAAGGCCAAGGATTTTGCCATATTAGAAATCTTAATCTTACGTGATCAAATAATAGATAACTTATATATCCTCCTCCTAAAAAAAGCACTAAACATGTAATTACATATTTTATTTTAGAAGTGGTTATATAAAGCATAGTTACGGATATACCGAAAAATATAAGGGCACTTCCCAAATCTCTTTGAAGCACCATAAAGCCTAAAGATATTGCAACTATAACCGCTGGTTCAATTAAATCTTTAAAATTTTCATAGTCCTTAAGAGCTGAAGCCAGATATGCTACTAAAAACAATTTACCAAACTCCGAAGGTTGAAAGGAAATTCCTCCTATGGATATCCAGTTTTTTGCTCCGAATACTTCCTTTCCAAAAAGTGTACCTAATGACATAAGAAAAATAGTAGCTCCCATATAAACATACTTATAGCCGCTATATCTTTTCAAATCAGGCAATAATACCACAATGAATATAAACGAAATTACTCCTATTGAAAACCATATTATTTGTTTTATGGCATCAGAAGTATCTATTCTATACAACACAATTAAACCTATAACAGCCAATATACTGGAATATATAAATATATATTTATCTCCCCTTGGAAAGAACTTCCTCACCACAAAGTAGGAGTATCCTACTAAAACACATATAATTATAGCCATAATTATAGCACCTTTGTCAAAGGGTTCTTTTAACATTGCTAAATTTAAAAATCCAGCAATACACAATAAAAATGTATAAAGGAGTAGTTTAATTTCTTCTCTAAATCTACGCAAAATATCTAAACCTCCTACCCTTATCATATAAATTTTAATATTGTATTACCAATCTTAATTATATCACCAGTTTTTAGTCTAGTTCTTTCTTCTATTCTAACTCCATTTATAAGTATCCCATTGGTACTATCCAAATCTTCAATTATATAATCATCATTTTTAATATATACTCTAGCATGGAATGAAGATATATAAGGATCATCTAATATGAAGGTATTTCCTTCTTTTCTTCCTATGGTTATTTCACTTTTTATTGGAATAACTCCACCCTTTTTCAAATTAGAACTATTTCCTGGTTCAATTATCTCAAACCCTGCATTCTTACCAACTGAATTTTTTCTTCCAGTTGATTTCATATCCTTATTCATTATCTTTAAAGAAGTCCATATTATTAAATATATTATGGCTATAATGAATATGGTAAATGCATAACTTATTTTATCCATTAACATAGAAACACCTTCTTTACTTTAGGATTGATATGTATTGAAAAGACTAGCATAGTTTGTATGCTAGTCTACATTAAATTATAACATCTTTTTTAGGTAATGTCCTGTGTAAGAATTTACATTATCACTTACTTCTTCTGGGGTGCCATAAGCTATTATAGTGCCCCCCTTATCTCCTCCTTCAGGTCCTAAGTCAATTATATAATCAGCACACTTTATCACATCTAAGTTATGTTCTATAACCACTATAGAATTTCCACTATCTACCAATCTATGCAATATAGAAATAAGTCTATTCACATCGTCTATATGAAGGCCAGTAGTTGGTTCATCGAGAATATAAAGAGTTTTGCCTGTGCTTCTTTTGGATAATTCGTAAGCTAGTTTAATTCTTTGGGCTTCTCCTCCAGATAACTGAGTAGAAGGCTGACCCAACCTTATATATCCAAGACCTACATCCATTAGAGTTTGAAGTTTATTTTTAATTCTAGGTATATTCTCAAAAAACTCTAAAGCTTCTTCCACAGTCATATTTAATATATTGTCAATATTTTTTCCTTTATATTTTACCTCTAGTGTTTCTCTATTATACCTTTTACCTTTACATACTTCACAAGGAACATAAACATCTGACAGAAATTGCATTTCTATTTTTATTATACCGTCACCCTTACAAGCTTCACATCTTCCACCTTTAACATTGAAGCTAAATCTTCCTGGTTTATATCCTCTTATTTTAGATTCTGAAGTATTTGAAAAAACATCTCTTATTATATCAAACACTCCTGTGTAGGTGGCAGGATTTGATCTCGGTGTTCTACCTATAGGGCTCTGATCAATATTAATTATCTTATCTATATTCTCTACACCCAAAATATCCTTGTGCATACCTGGGTTATCCTTTGATCCATTTAATTTTTTGTTTAATCCCTTATATAGTATTTCGTTAACTAAGGTACTTTTCCCGGAACCGGATACCCCTGTAACGGAAGTAAATACTCCTAAAGGAAATTTAGCATCTACTTTCTTTAAATTATTTTCCCTAGCTCCTTTTATAGTAATCCAATTTCCATTACACTTTCTTCTTTCCTTTGGAATCTCAATTCTTTTTCTTCCACTTAGATATTGCCCTGTAATAGACCTTTCATTATTAATAACTTCCTCTAAAGGACCAGCTGCTATTACTTCTCCACCATGTTCTCCTGCTCCTGGGCCAATATCCACTATAAAATCCGCCTCTCTTATAGTATCTTCATCATGCTCTACTACTATTAAAGTATTTCCTAAGCTTTTTAAATGCTTTAAAGTAGCAATTAATCTATCATTATCCCTTTGATGAAGTCCTATACTTGGCTCATCTAGTATATATAAAACCCCTACTAAGCTTGAGCCTATTTGAGTAGCTAGTCTAATTCTCTGAGCTTCTCCTCCAGAAAGAGTTCCTGCTGTTCTGGATAGATTTAAATAGTCTAATCCTACATCTATTAAAAAATTTAACCTACTCTTTATTTCCTTCAGTACTTGATTACTTATTATTTGTTCTTTTTCGGAGAGTTTAACGCTATTAATGAATTTTAATTCCTCCTTGATAGACAAAGCGCAAAATTCATATATATTCTTATCTCCTACTGTTGCAGCTAAAGCTTCCGGTTTTAGTCTAGCTCCACCACATTTTGGACACGGATTATTGCTCATATAGGATTCCACTTCTTCTTTTATATAATCTGAATTTGTTTCAAAATATCTTCTCTTCAAATTATTTATAACCCCTTCGTATGCATGGTTAAATTCTGAAATCCTATTTTCTTTTTCGTATTTTACCTTAATTCTATCTCCTTTTAATCCATAAAGTAAAATATCTACTATCTTAGGTTCTAAATCCTTTATAGGAGCATCTAAGGTAAAATTATATTCCTTTGATAGAGCTGTTAGTATACTATACGTCCATGAATCCTCTTTTAAGGATCCATTTCCCCATGGCAATACAGCACCTTCCATTATACTCTTACTTCTATCTGGAATGACTAAGTCTTCATCTATTTCTAAAAGAGTTCCTAATCCATCACAATGATCACATTTACCAAAAGGAGAGTTAAATGAAAATAATCTTGGAGCTATCTCTCCTATACTTATGCCGCATTCTACACAAGCAAAATTTTCACTAAATAGCATATCTTCTCCATCCAATACGTTAATAACCACAATACCCTCTGATAGTTTTAACGCTGTTTCTATGGAGTCAGACAGTCTACTTTTTATGTCATCTTTAATTATCAATCTGTCTATAACCGCTTCGATAGTATGCTTTTTATTCTTTTCTAATTTTATTTCTTCATCTTCTAAATCTACTGTAGCTCCATCTATTCTAGCTCTTATATATCCATTTTTTTTAATGTTTTCAATTACCTTTGTGTGTTCTCCTTTTCTTCCACTTATTATTGGAGATAATATCTGTATTCTAGTTCTCTCCGGTAATTCTAATATTTTATCTACCATCTGATCTACTGTCTGTTGCTTTATTTCCTTACCACATTTAGGACAATGTGGAATTCCTATTCTGGCATAAAGCAATCTTAAATAGTCATATATTTCAGTAACAGTTCCTACTGTAGAACGAGGATTTCTTCCCGTAGTCTTTTGATCTATTGATATAGCTGGAGATAATCCTTCGATATATTCTACGTCTGGTTTATCCATCTGTCCTAAAAATTGTCTAGCATAAGCGGATAGGGATTCTACATATCTTCTTTGTCCCTCTGCATATAGTGTGTCAAAAGCTAATGATGATTTTCCCGACCCAGATAGACCTGTGAACACCACAAATTTATCTCTAGGTATTTCTAAATCTACATTCTTTAAATTATTTACCTTTGCTCCTTTTATAACAATTTTATTTATCATAAACGTAAAATTTACACACTCCTCTATTTTCCTTTAGATTTTTTCAACTTCTTTTTTAATTCCAGTACTAAATCCCTTAATTTTGCCGCCCTTTCAAACTGCAAATCCTTGGCAGCTGTTTTCATGTCAACCTCATACTGCTTAATAAGCTCTTCTATATTATCATTATTAGCCTTTATTGCGTCTTCTAAACTATCATATTCAACGCTTTCTTCCCCAACTTTTGTAGCCTCAATAACTTCTCTAATATCTTTGATTATTGTTGTAGGAGTAATGTTATGCTCCTCATTATATTGCGTTTGTATGCCTCTTCTTCTAGTTGTTTCCTTAATAGCTCTATCCATAGAAGGAGTTATTTTATCCCCATACATTACTACCTTACTTTCTGAGTTTCTAGCTGCCCTTCCTATTATCTGAATAAGGGATCTATCCGACCTTAAGAATCCTTCTTTATCCGCATCTAGTATTGCTACCAAAGCTACCTCTGGTATATCTAATCCCTCTCTTAATAGGTTAATTCCCACTAATACATCAAATTCTCCCTTTCTTAAATCCCTTATTATTTTCATTCTTTCAATGGTATCTATATCAGAATGTAGATAGTTTGTCTTAATATTCATTTCTTTAAAATATTGAGTTAAATCCTCCGCCATCTTCTTGGTCAAAGTTGTAACCAAAACCCTATATCCTTTGTCTATAGTTTCTATAATTCTTGAATACAAATCATCAATTTGACCCTTTACAGGTTTTAATACGATTTCTGGATCCAATAGTCCCGTCGGCCTTATAATTTGCTCTGCTATATTAGAGGAATTCTCTAGTTCATAGTTCCCAGGAGTGGCACTAACAAAAACAACTTGATTCAATTTATTCTCAAATTCATGAAACTGTAATGGTCTATTATCATATGCAGAAGGTAATCTAAATCCATAACCCACTAAAGTGTCTTTTCTTGATCTGTCCCCAGCATACATTCCTCTTACCTGTGGGAGAGTAACGTGACTCTCATCTATAAAAAATAAAAAATCCTCTGGGAAATAATCTATTAAAGTCTGAGGAGGAGATCCTGCTGCCCTACCATCTAATATTCTAGAGTAGTTTTCTATTCCACTGCAATATCCCATTTCCCTCATCATTTCTATATCAAAATTAGTTCTTTGTTTAAGCCTTTGAGCTTCTAATAATTTATCAGCAGCCACCAATTCCTTTACTCTTTCTTCTAGTTCCCCTTCTATTTTTCCAATTGCTAATTGAAGCCTATCCATTGAAGTAGCAAAGTGAGAGGCTGGAAATATAGATACATGTTTTCTCACTCCAATGGTGTCACCTGTCAGCACGTCAAATTCCTTTATTTTCTCAATTTCATCTCCAAAAAACTGAACCCTTATACCTTTATTTGTAGAAGCAGCAGGAAATATATCTAATACATCTCCTCTCACTCTGAATGTACCTCTAACAAAATTAATTTCATTTCTTTCGTATTGTATTTCTACAAGTTTTTTTAATATCTCATCTCTATCTTTTATCATACCTTCTCGAAGAGATATAGTAAGATTTTTATATTCATCAGGATTACCTAATCCATAAATACAAGAAACAGAAGCTACAATAATTACATCTCTTCTTTCAAGCAATGCCGATGTTGCTGAGTGTCTAAGTTTATCTATTTCATCATTTATTGATGCATCCTTTTCAATATAAGTATCCGTCTGAGGTAGATATGCCTCAGGTTGATAATAATCGTAATATGAGACAAAGTACTCAACACAATTTTCTGGAAAGAATTCTCTAAATTCTGAACATAACTGTGCCGCTAATGTTTTATTATGGGCTAGAATAAGAGTAGGTTTTTGCACCCTCTCTATTATATTTGCCATTGTAAAAGTTTTACCAGACCCAGTAACCCCTAAAAGAGTCTGAAATTTTTCTCCCCTATTTATTCCTTGAACTAAACTGTCAATAGCCTTAGGTTGATCTCCTGTGGGTTTAAATTTGGAGTGAATTCTAAGTTCTCCCATATACTATTCATCACCATCTTTATTTTTATTTCTAATGTTGTTCAGCACATCCGAAAAATCCTCGTTGTTGAATTTTACTACAACCCTATCTTTTCGTATGTATTTAGGAACAAATACAATCCCTAACATACTACCCCTATTTTCTCTTCCATATAATATTTCTTTTATTTTTCCGCTTTCTTTCTTTATCTTAAAAAGCAAATCTCCTGTGGTTTCTTTCAACATATTTAAAATATCATCTTCGCTTTCTATGGGTTCTCCATTTATCTCTATTAAACTATCACCACTTTTTATATTCATAGAGGCTGCTGGCGAATAAGAAGATACATATAATATTTTCATCCCTTCTTCGCTTACATATTTGGGTTCTCCATTTTCTTCAGAAAATCTTTGAAGTTTTATTAAAGCTTCATGGGCCAATGGAGCAAATATTACTATAAACACTTGAAAGATTATATTTATAGAAGCTAATTGAGCTAAAGCGAATAATATTATGCTATATAACATCACATACAAGCCAGAAGTTAGTGCTTTCTTTTCTTTGCTCTTTGAAAAAGTTACACTATTATATCCTAAAATGGCATAAAAGGGCGCTAATGCTACCATAGCATTTTTTAAAAGATCCTTTGATATAGTAGTCTTTATAATTGGCCACCACTCTGGCATTGGCATGCCATTTCCTGCAATGGCTATGGTAGAAGTATTCAGTATGATAAATATAGCAATTGGCAGCGGCCAATACCTTTTTAGCGCAAATCCACCCGCTATTTTATCTTTCATTTTTGCAAAGACAGGTATAGCTCCTCTGCTTCCATCCAATATAATTAAAAGCCCTTCAACAAAGTGAAGTATTGCTATCATAGACATTAAAGAAGTAATGTCAAATTTAAAGACATCCATTCCTTTACCGCCATTTGCAATTATAAGAGAATTAAGAATGCTTATTCCTCCTAAAATAGCTCCAGAGTAAGAGAAACAGATAAACCTTGGATTAATCATCATCAAAAATATAGAAGTCAAAAATAAAATTTCTATAACAGAATTTTGAAAAAACATTAGTCCTAAATAGGACATAAGTAAACTCCCTAATACCCCTGCAAAGATCCCCATTACAATCTGAGAAATAGTCAATTCAAAAGGGGAGTTTATTTGCTCCCCTATAACCATTTTTTGCATCAGCGATGTTTTCCTGTTTTGTCTATATAAATAAATTCCTAGTATAAGTAAAAACAACATAGAATAGGGACTTGTTAAAGCATAAGAAATAGTTTTTAGGGTATAAAGCGCAATATTCATCACTTATTTCCCCTCTCCAATTTTTTCTTTAACTACTTCTAAAGCTTTTTTAAATTGAGGATCATTTTCTCTCTCATAAGGTTTCTTCATTAACTCCTCTGGATATTTAACTTCAACATTAGGAACTATTCCTTTTTTATTTATATCTTCACCTTTTGGTGTATAATACTTAGATATAGTAACCTTTAGTGCAGTTCCCTCACCTGTTTCGAATATAGTCTGCACTACTCCTTTTCCATAGGTTTTTTCTCCAATAAGAGTACCTGCGCTATAATCTCTTATTGCTCCTGCAAAAATTTCCGATGCGCTGGCGGAGTTTTCATTTGTAAGCACTACAAGAGGTAATCCTATGTAATTTCCTCCCTTAGACTTATATTCCTTTTTACTACCGTATTTATCTATAGTGGAAACTACAACTTCTCCTTTAGGAACAAAATTTGAAACAATATCTACACACTCGTCTAGGTATCCTCCTGGATTATCTCTTAAATCAAGAACTAATCCTTTCATTCCATTTCCTTTTAACTTATCTAATTCTTTTTTAAAGGTTTTTGCTGAATCTTCATCAAAGCCAGAAAGCTGCAAATATCCTACACCATCGGATAACATATCACCTTTTGCCATAGATATATTTACTTTTGCTCTCTTTAATTTAACATCAAAACTTCCTTTTCCTTCTCTATAAAGGGTTATAGTTACTTCAGTACCCTCTTCCCCTTTCATCATTCTAACAGCCTTATCAAGGTCACTAGCATCTACATTTGTTCCTTCTACCTTCTGTATTTCGTCCCCTGCCATTATTCCAGCTTTTATAGCCGGTGAGCCTTCAAACACATCTATAATCTTAATTTTATCTTCTTTAGCTTGAACTACTAGCCCAACGCCACTATAGTTGCCTGCCGAATGTTCATTGAATTCTTTGTATTCCTCTTTATTCATGTAAACTGTATAAGGATCTTTCAATGATGCCGCCAATCCCTTAATAGCACCCTCTTGTAAATGAGAGTTCTCTATTTCACCAACATATCTCTCATGTATAATTTCATTTACAACCAACAGTCTATAAAACTGTTCCAGTCTATTAAAATCTTGTTTATTCACTATTACCTTTCCATTAGGTAATAATAATGGGAATGTAGTAAGGCCTATAAAAGTTAGAGCATTGGTAAATATTACTGCCGCAACAGTCCATCCTATCCACTTCTTCTTATTCATCTCTCACACTCCTAATAATAAAAACTACTTAAGTATATGCACATAATAAATAATTATAACATTTAACACCCTACCTTACAAAGTAGGGTGTTAAATATATTATTTTCTAAAATTTTATTTTTAAACTGCAAGGAATTTCCTTATGGATAATATACTTCCCAAAGCTCCTATAATCATTCCTAAAATTATAAATTGCCAAGACATGGTTTGTACAACAAAGAAAGGTTCTATAAATTTTATCATAAACATAGTTGCATTTATTTTATTATAAAGGAATGTATAAGCATAATATAACATTACACATCCAATAATCGAACCGCCCAATCCAATAATCATTCCTTCAATGATAAAAGGCCATCTTATAAACCAGTCTGTAGCGCCTATAAATTTCATTATACTTATTTCTTTTCTTCTTGAATAAACAGTTAGTTTTATTGTGTTCCCAATCAAGAATAATGAAACTCCAATCAACACTATAAACAAAGCTATGCCTATCCATTTTATAGTATTAGTAATTTTTATAATGGTATCTACTATTTTTCTTCCCTCTCTAATTTCCTGTATGCCTTCCATATCCTTTATTTCATCTACAACCTTTGTAACTGCCTCTGGTGCTTTTACCTTAATAATATAGGAATTTGGAAGGGGATTTTCTTTTTCTAATCCATCTACTAATGAAGCATTATCTTCACCTAGTTGTTCTTTAAATTTCTTCATAGCTTCTTCTTTATTTTCATACTTTACTTCTGTTATTTCCTCTATGCCCTCAATCTTCGCTTTTAGTTCCTTTTCTTCTCCTATGGTTATATCATTATTTAAAAATACTTTAATTTCCACCTTAGATTCTACATCTTTTATAACTTGCTGCACATCTAAAGCAGCTAGTAGAAAAACTCCTAATATAAATAAGGTTGCAGCTACTGTAGCAGCAGATGCTAAGCTTATTGTCCTATTTCTCTTCAAACTCTTAAAAGCATCTCCTATAAAGTTTTTAAATGTGTTAATCTTCATATTCGTATGCACCTCTCTGTTCATCTCTTACTATAACGCCTTTTTCTATGGCAATTACTCTCTTTCTCATTGAGTTAACTATATCTTTAGCGTGGGTAGCCATAAGTATAGTGGTCCCTGCATGGTTAATATCATTGAGTATATCCATTATCTCTGCAGCAGTCTCTGGATCAAGGTTTCCTGTAGGCTCGTCCGCAATTAGTAGAGAGGGATTATTAACAATAGCTCTTGCTAATGCAACTCTTTGTTGCTCCCCTCCTGATAGTTGATCCGGAAAGACTTTCTGCTTTGAAGATAGTCCAACCATGGATAGGACAGCGGGTACTCTTTTTCTTATTTCTTTTAAGGGCATCTCTATAACCCTCATAGCAAAAGCAACATTCTCATAAACATTCAGTGTAGGTATAAGCCTAAAATCTTGGAATACCATACCTATTTTTCTTCTGTAATAAGGTACATCTTTTCTCTTAAGTTCACCGATATTAACATCATTTATAAAGATGCTTCCATTAGTTGGTTCTACCTCTTTAAGCAATGCTTTTATAAAAGTTGACTTACCTGCTCCACTAGGACCAACCAAAAATACAAACTCTCCTTTTTCAATAGTTAAAGTTATATTAGATAGAGCCGCTACGTTACCATCATATATCTTACTTACATTTTTAAATTCAATCATATGTTAATCGCTCCTCTTTTTTTTACAAAATTAGTGAGACAAATTTCATTATTGTTATTATAACACAATAAACGTCTATTTTTGTATAAATAAATTATAGAAATAAAATGCAAAAAATGCAAAAAATAATTTGAACTACAAAAAAAGAGTTAAGTACTTAACTCTTTTTTGTATTCTAGTTTTTTCTATTCTTCTCCAGCTATATCTTTAAATCCTTCACCTAATACTTCGTGAACGTCTCCAACAGTTATGAATGCTTTTTCATCCACTTCTTTTATATATTCTTTTAATCTAATAAATTCTCTCCTGCTAAGTACAGTATATAAAATATAGGTTTCTTTATGGGTGTACGCTCCTATTCCATTGATAAATGTACATCCTCTCTCCAGTTCATCTATTATAAACTTGCTTATTTCTTCACATTTATCACTTATTATCATAATTTGTTTGCATATGTTTAGCCCTTCAATCATAAAATCAATTACAAATCCATTGAATAGAACACTTAACAATGAATACATACCTATTTCTATACCGAAAGAAATTGCTGAAAAAACTGTTATTATGAAATCTACAGCAAGAAGTGATTTTCCGATAGGTATATTCATAAATTTGCTAGCAATTTTAGCAATTATATCGGTACCACCTGTAGAAGCATTTTGATTAAACGTAATTCCCATACCAATGCCAGATATTATAGTACCAAAAGCAAAAGCTAAAAATAAATTATCAGTTAATGGCTCCGTGCTTTTTAGTACATTTTCCAATAACCATATAAATCCTGATAAACTTAAACTAGCGTAAATAGTTTTTCCACCAAACTTGCTACCTATGAAAGTAAAAGCAACCATAAAAAGTATTCCATTCAGAATTAATGATATAAGTCCAATGCTTAAAAACGGAAAAATATTATTAACAATTATAGATATACCTATTACTCCACCTGCTGCTATTTTATTTGGAGCTAATAATAAATTTGTTGACAAGGCAACCATAAATACACCTAGAGTGATAAGAAAATACTCTCTAAATTTTTTCATAATAACACCCTTCTTTTTTCTTAGAATTAATTAATAGAATACCACATGAAATCTTGAATTATTATTGAAAATATTAGAATAAACAATGAAATGAAAAATATAGCAAAGGTTAAATTAAATTTACTATAATAGGTCCTCCATTCCCTATCATAGTTTAAAGGCCTCATGGAGTTCTCATTAGTAAAGGATATAGCTGCTGTAAATAACCCTAAAAAAGATATATATTGTGCAACCCTACCTCCCCAAAGAATGGAATTTAAAACATTTCCTTTGGTAACCATTAAAGTTATAACTCCACCTAATATAAATCCACCTAAAAATATAAATGAAGCTATCTTAATACTATATAGTATATCCTTTATATAATCTTTCATAGTATTCCTCACTCTCATAATCTTAATATAACAAATTGCTTTAGAAGTTTTTCTTCTAAAGCAATCTATTATAGTAACTACTTCAAGCTCAATCCCTTTTTAACTGCTTTAACAATATCTTCAGCTGTTAATCCATAAGCTTTTAATAATTCTTCAGGTTTTCCACTTTCTCCAAAAGTATCTTTTACTCCTACTCTTACCACTGGTGCAGGACTATATTCACTTGCAACTTCACATACTGCAGAACCTAATCCTCCAATTATGCTATGTTCTTCAGCGGTTATAATTACTCCCGTTTCTCTTACTGCATCAATTATAGCATCCTTATCTATAGGCTTTATAGTATGCATATTTAAAACCCTAACTTTTATACCTTCTTCAGCTAATATGTTATAAGCTTCTAAAGCAGCATCTACCATTATTCCTGTTGCAATTATAGTGGCTTCTTTTCCTTCTCTATGTTTTACAGCTTTACCTATTTCGAATTTATATCCTTCAAAATCGTTTATAACTGGTACAGCTGATCTACCAAGTCTTACATAACAAGGTCCATCATATTCTGCTACAGCTTTTATAGCAGCTTCAGTTTCTACTCCATCTGAAGGTGAGATTACTATCATATTTGGTATGCTTCTCATTAAAGAAATATCTTCTACCGACTGATGAGATGCTCCATCCTCTCCTACTGTTAATCCTGCGTGAGTTGCACATACTTTAACGTTAAGTTTTGGATAACATATTGAATTTCTAATTTGCTCAAAAGCCCTTCCAGTAGCAAATATAGCAAAGGTACTTACAAAAGGTATTTTGTCACAAGTTGACATCCCTGCTGCTACAGCCATCATATTCCCCTCAGCTATTCCCATATTAAAAAATCTTTCTGGGCACACTTTTTTGAAATCTGCTGTTTTAGTTGATTTAGATAAATCCGCATCTAAAACTACTATCTTTTCATTTTCTTTTCCAAGCTCTGCTAGAGCTTTACCATAAGCTTCTCTTGTAGCTATTTTAACTGCCATTATTCTTCCCCTCCTATTTCTTTTAATGCCTTATCACATTGTTCTAAATTAGGAGTTGTTCCATGCCATCCAGCTTCGTTTTCCATAAAGGAGACTCCTTTACCTTTAATTGTTCTACATACAATTGCTGTTGGCTTATCTTCTACTTTTCTAGCTTCTTCAATAGCATTTATAATTTCTTCAAAGCTATGTCCATCGATACTTATTACATTCCATCCAAAAGCCACAAACTTATCCGCAATTGGCTCTGGTGACATTACTTCCTTACATGGACCATCTATCTGCAGACCATTATAGTCAATAAATGCAGTTAAATTGCCTAATTTATAGTGTGCAGCGGACATAGATGCTTCCCACACTTGACCTTCTTCTAATTCTCCATCTCCAAGTAGTGTATACACTCTATAACCTTTTTTATCTAATCTTCCTGCCAATGCCATTCCTACAGCAGCAGAAATTCCCTGTCCTAAAGATCCAGTAGACATATCCACTCCTGGAGTTTCTTTCATATTAGGGTGTCCCTGTAAAATTGATCCAATTTTTCTCAAAGTACTTAATTCATCTATATTAAAAAATCCTCTTCTAGCTAAAGTACTATATAAAACTGGAGCTCCATGTCCTTTGGAAAGTACAAATCTGTCCCTATTTAAATCCCTTGGATCTTCTGGGTTAATATTCATTTCTCTAAAATATAAAGTAGTTAAAATTTCAACTGCTGATAAAGAGCCTCCTGGATGTCCTGAACGAGACTCTGTAAGCATAGTTACGATGTCTTTTCTAATTTCCTTAGCTACGCCTTTAAGTTCTTCTAAACTTCTACTCATCTTTTACCCTCCTGTTTTAAAATATATCTATATTATTACATAAAAGTAAGGGCTTAAAAAGCCCTCATTGTTTTAACCCAATACTTATTAAAAGTGAATCATCAACTTTTATCATATCTTCATCAGTCATGTGTCCAATTTTTTCTTTCAATCTTCTTTTATCCAGGGTTCGTATCTGCTCAAGCAAAACAACTGAATCTTTATTTAATCCATATTCTTCAGAGGATATTTCTACATGTGTAGGTAGTTTTGCTTTATTTATCTGTGAAGTAATCGCTGCTACAATTACAGTTGGACTATATTTATTTCCAACATCATTTTGTATAATTATAACAGGCCGTACGCCCCCTTGCTCTGATCCAACCACAGGGCTCAAATCAGCATAAAATATATCTCCTCTTTTCACTATCGTCGTCATCGGACAAATCACACCCCGAAAGCTTCGCTTCATATTCTTTTAATTCATTAGCGTCACTTGCAAAGCCCATCTCTGCAATTTCCAAATTTATATTGGCCATATCTATATAACCTTTTTTCATTTGTTCTATTTCTCTATATTGTTTTTTCTCTTCTATATATAATATTATAGCTTCCCTTATAAATTCACTTCTTTTTTTAGAATCTTCTTTTAGTGCATCATTAAATTCATTATTTAGTGTTTCTGAGAGGTTTACAACTAATCTCTTTGAGCTTGACATTGAATTTTAATACCTCCTATTAACCTATGCATAGATATGTACAAAACAATTATAATCCTTTATTTAATACAATGTCAAAACAATTTTAGTTTTTCATTTTTTATCCAGCTTATACATAGTTCCTTATTTTTACTATCTCATTATTTTTTAAGTATACCCTAGGAACTCTTTTACTAATCATACATATTACCTCATAATTTATAGTTCCTATTTCCTCTGCTATTTGTTCTGCATTAATATTTAGACCTTCCCCTTCTCCCATTAGTATAACTTCATCACCTATATTAACATTAGGAACCTCTGTTATATCTATCATACATTGATCCATGCATATTTTCCCAATTACAGGGGCATATTTGCCATTTACTATAACTTTAGCTTTGCCGAACAAGGATCTAGTGTATCCATCTGCATAACCTACTGGTAATGTAGCTATAACACTCTTTCTTTCAGTTTTAAAAGCTCTACCATAGCTTATATATTCTCCTGCATCCATTTTCTTTATATGCACTATATTAGTTTTCAATGACATAACAGGCTTTAATTTGATTTTCTCTTTATTTATCTCCTCCGAAGGGTAATATCCAAACATTATTATTCCAGGCCTTATAGCCTCTAAATGTGTTTCTGGCAAATCTATAATTGCTGCGCTATTAGCAATATGTCTTATATTTACATTAACACCTTTTTCTTTTAGACTATTATAAAACCAGTTAAACTTTTCAAACTGCATGTTTGTATAACTCTTATCCTCTTCATCTGCTGAGGAAAAATGTGAAAATAAACCTTCAAGTATTATATTTGGCAATTTGCTTATTTTATATACCTGCTCTATTCCATCTAAATCACATTTAAATCCTATTCTACCCATACCTGTGTCAAGTGCTATATGAATCTTTGCAATTTTGTTGTTTTCAACTGCCATACTGCTTATTCTTTCAGCTAAATCATAATTGTATACCGTTTGTTCAATATCGTATCTTAAAAGGCTTTCTATTAGCCTATCAGGAGTAAAACCCAGTATCATTATAGGACAGGTTACCCCTCCTCTTCTTAACTCCACAGCTTCATTAACAACAGCTACAGCAAGCCTTGTAGCTCCATTTCGTAATAAAGTAGATACAATATCTAATGCACCATGACCATAAGCATCAGCCTTTACTGCTGCTATTATTTCTTTACTCTTTGAAATTCTTTTAATTTCATTCATATTGTGAGACAAATTATCCAAATTTACTTCTACCCATACAGGTCTTAAGTGCCTAAACAAGTCTTTCACCTTCTTTAACTATAAATTAAATAAACTTTGATCCATATCTTCATTAGGAATAAAGTTTTTATAATTGACCCTTACTTTAATCCTATTGCCACTATCTAGTATTTCTAATCTTTCCGGCAAATAATTGTCTTTATTTAAATAAACTCTGCCTTTAACTAAATTTCTATTCATATATGGCATATGAAGTTCCACTATAGTATATTCAATTCCCTCTATACTTTTAGAAGATATCTTAATTTCTTCATTAGTATACATTAATTTTATATATTCACTAACCATACTGATATTAAATATTATATCAAAATCTCTATCTACAGTATACTTCATATTTGATTTTAAATCGCTAACATATGCCTTATTGTCTTTATATATAATGACTCTACTATCGCCTATCTCTATTCTTCCGCCGATTTTCCTATCATAATACTGTTTACAATTATACTCTACAGCTTGTTTATCATTTACTAATATTATATTACTCTCACAGCTATAGCTCTTTAAATTTTTAATATAATCTATGGCTTTTTCTTCTTTATGTGAAACTTTACTATAAAATAGCAAAGGAATAGAAACTATAAAAATAATAACAGGAATTATCCACAACCACTTCTTCATTATTTTCCTCCCCATAAAATTCAGTTTATATTATTAATACTATCCCTGTTATTCATTTATTCTATAAATTTTGAATTTCTTTCATTCCATAAGGCAGATATTTGAGTATATGACTAGCATTTACGCAAAACATTTTCTTTGAAAGCGCATCTCCACAATAACCATGAATATATGCACCTAATGCTGCTGCTCTAAGTGGGTTATATCCTTGTGCTAATAAGGAAGCTATAATACCCGTAAGGCAATCCCCCATTCCCCCTGAAGCCATTGCACTGTTGCCTGTTGAGTTCACTATAAGGCTTTCCCCATCTGTAATAAAGGTATGATATCCCTTTAATAGCAATACTACTCCATATTTTTCAGCAAAATCTTTAGCTATTTCTATCCTGTTTTTCTTTATATAATCTATAGGTTTATCCACAAGTCTAGACATTTCACCTAAATGAGGAGTTAATATTAAATTGCTTTTTTTCTCTTTGAGTATGTTCATATTATTCTTTAGCACATTTAGTCCGTCTGCATCTATTACTACGGGACAATCTGCATTTCCCATGACATTTGATAATATCTTAAAGGTATCATCACTATTCCCCATCCCTGGCCCTATAGCTATACTATTACTTTTCCTAATTATCTTATTAAACTCTTCTTCATCTTCAATTGAAATTAACATAGCTTCAGAAACCTTAGAAGTTAAACTTTGTAAAATATTTTCTCTGGTGCATAGTGTAACTAAACCTGCTCCACTTCTTACTGCTCCCTCTGTGCATATATAGGCCGCTCCTGTATACCCTTTAGTTCCTGCAACGATTGCAACTCTCCCATAATCACCCTTGTGAGAATGTCTATCTCTTATGGCTATTTTATTCTTTATCATATCTTCATCTAATATGAATTCTTTTTGGTGAAACTTATCTTCAATATGTTCAGGTATACCTATATCCTCAACTATTACTTCACCAAGTAAATTATGAATTTCATAATTTAAAAATCCTCTTTTATATAGCTGAAAAGTCACAGTTTTATTGGCCCTTATACAATTGCCTAATACATTACCATTATTACTATCCAATCCTGATGGTATGTCAATAGATAATATGTAAGAACTATTTTCGTTCATTACTGATATTACAGTAGAATATATATCCTTAACTTTATTATTTAATCCGGTTCCAAATATACTATCAATAGTCATATGACTTCTTTTTAATGTTTCTCTTAAATCATTTATATCTTCTATATTGCTAATAGTATGTATTTTTAGTCCCATATTTTTAAGAATTGAGTAGTTTATATAGCAATCCTTACTCATATTTTTTTCTTCACCTATTAAAAATACATCTACTTTTTTTCCTAAACTATATAGATGCCTGCATACTGCAAAACCATCTCCACCATTGTTACCTCTTCCGCAAACTACTACAAAATTATTGAATTTTTCTAGAGGAATATTTTTTATAACCTTAATAGCGGCATTTTCCATTAGAACAATCCCTGGAATCCCCATATTTTCTATGCAATATTTATCTATATTTTTTATGATTTCAGAAGTACCTATTTTCAATCAACACACCTCCAGAACAGCATAAGCTATGGCATTTTCTCTACTATGGGATATACTTATATGCAAATTATAATTTTTATTTTCAATTACCATTTTTCCTGCATTACCATACAAGTTAACTATTGGTTTTCCCAATTCATCCCTTAATATTTCAATGTCTTTCATAGAAAAATTTCTAAATCCAGTCCCTAAGGCTTTTGATACTGCTTCTTTTCCAGCAAAGTTACCTGCTATACTATTTATCCTAAAACCTACTGATTTAAAATATTCTCTTTCTTTTTCTGTAAATATCTTTTCTAAAAACTTAGAATTTCTTTCAATAGCTGTTTTTATTCTTTCTATTTCGATAATATCAGTACCAATTCCTATAATCAAAACCCTCACCTCTCTACATATATATATTTATTATATAAAGAAAATAGAGGTTTTCACCTCTATTAAAAAATTTTAATTCATTGCTATATCCATTAGTTCCTTATCAAAGTCTACTATATATTCGTCTATATAATCTCCCAAAATATCTATTAAATGAATTGGCGACACACTGTTGTCATAAAGAAGTTTTAAAAGCTTATGTACTTTATGTCTTTGAGGGCTAATCCCTCTCACATAATTTCTTTCAATATTTATTACTTTTCCATCTTTAATATCCTGTCTTTCAACTTCTATTCCATAAGCCTGAACTTCAACTGATTGATTAGAATAATCTAGACTTATATTACTCTTTAGCATTCTATAATGATAACTACGCTCCATTTCATCAGTCTTAACACTTCTCATCATACTTTCCACTATTACCATAACTAACCCCCCAAAATGTGTAGAACATCTTTTATATAATACTAACATTATAAAATAAAAAAAGTTGTCACATCTTGAAAAGCAAGTAAAATAAGTTATGTCAACAATTTGACATTAAAACCTTTCAAATATTTTAAAAAATAATATTATGCAGGTTATTTTCTATTA
Organism: uncultured Clostridium sp.; assembly: GCF_963515715.1. GTDB lineage: Bacteria > Bacillota > Clostridia > Clostridiales > Clostridiaceae > Clostridium_AW. The sequence goes on along the minus strand of NZ_CAUPZS010000016.1, from coordinate 39,146 downwards.
TGTGGAAATACATCTAATATTTCTTGTCGAATTCAGAATATTTTGTCCATATTTTTTTAATATTAATTTGTATATGTTTTTACTTTTAATTAAAACATATTCGGGAAAATTACACATCCTAAAGTTATTAATGTTGCAGATATTATTCCACCTAAAGCTGCACATAGAAAAGATTTTTTAAAATCTAATCCTAAAAATGCCGCTATGGCACTTCCTGTCCATAAACCTGTAGTAGGTAATGGTATTGCAATAAACGCAATAAGGCCTATCTCCTTATATTTTTCCATTTTGCCAGTATTTTTTCTTATTTTATTTTCTATTATATTATTTAGAGGATCAAAAAATTTATATTTTTTCATCCATTTAAAAATTACATTGAATAATAATAATATAAACGGCACTGGAAGTAAGCTTCCTAAAAAGCTAATCAAAAATGCTAGGGACGGATCCATATTAGCTACAAATATTCCATATGGTATAGCTCCTCTTTGTTCTATAATAGGTACTGCTGACATAAAAAACACTATAAGATTGTCCATTTTTCTCTCCTTATATCCAATAAACATTAAGGTTTCCCCTTAATACATTATAATAACATATTTTAACTACTTTCAATATAAATATAAATTTAAATTAATAAGGTCTTTAAGCTTTCGACCTAATATTAATTTTATTGACTCCTAATATAATAACTATAATTGCAGATATTCCCATCAAATATGGATAGTATAAATATCTCATTATTAAAATAGGAGATATATTTGCCAAACTTGCTGCTGCTAATAATTGGGCCCCATATGGTATTATTCCTTGACAAAAACAAGAGAATGTATCCAATATACTAGCTGATCTTCGTGGTTCTATCCCATATTCGGTAGATATGTTCTTAGCTAAAGGTCCTGCCATTACTATTGCTATAGTATTATTTGCTGTACATATATCTACAATTGACACAAGTAAGGCTATTCCAAATTCAGCACCTCGTTTTGACTTAACCTTTTTATTAATAAAACCTAATAGATAATCTATTCCTCCATTATACTTAATTACTTCAACAGTACCACCGATTATAAGAGATATAATCACAAGTTCTGACATCCCATTAATCCCTTTAGCCATAGATTGAAGTATCCCAATAAAAGTCATCTCTCCAGTTACTAGTCCAATAATTCCTGAAAAAGTTATTCCGCCTACTAAAACCATAATTACATTAACACCCATTAGTGCAGCTATCAATACAGATAAATAGGGTAAAACTTTAATTATGCTAAAACTTTCACTTGAAGTTGCAACAACGTTATTTCCTGCTGTAATTATTGCAAATATAATAGCTGTAATTATCGCTGCTGGTAGTACTATAAAAAAATTAGTTTTAAACTTATCTTTTAAATCACATCCCTGTGTTTTTGCCGCAGCTATTGTGGTATCCGATATCATAGATAAATTATCTCCAAACATAGCTCCTCCAACTACCGCACCCAAAATCAAAGCTAAAGAAATTCCAGTCTTATCACTTATTCCAATAGCCATTGGAGATAAAGCTACAATTGTACCTACTGAAGTTCCTATAGATAATGATATAAAACAAGCAATTATAAATATTCCTGATACCAATAAATTGCTAGGTAAAATCGAAAGTCCTAGGTTTACAGTAGATTCTACTGCACCAATATCTTTTGCCACTTGTGCAAAGGCACCTGCTAAAATAAATATTACACACATAAGTATAATATTTTCATCTCCTGCACCTTTACAAAACACTTCTAATTTCTTCGATATGCTCTCTTTTCTATTAATCATTAATGCGGTGATGCCTGAAATTAAAAATGGAACACTAACAGGCATAGCATAAAAGTCCTTATATACTAGTGAAATTGATAAATATAATACTATAAATAATATCAGTGGTAACAAGGCTATTGCATTACCTTTACTTTCTTTCATTTATTCCCCTCCATAAATAGTTAATATTTCTATATTCTTCTACATAATAAAAAACTTCTTGCACAAAATACAAGAAGCACTTCGTTATTTTAGCATAATAAATAATATTACGTCAATATATCACCAGGGCATGATTTAATCCATAATCAATCAATTGTGTAATTTGATGGAATAGATTAAAATTATATATAGATGCCAATTAATATAAAGAGGTGTTAAATTATGAATAAAGAAAGCTATATTATAATCGGAAATGGAGCTGCAGGATTTTACGCTGCAGATAGAGTAAGAGAAAAAAACAAAAACTGTAGTATAACTATTATATCTACAGAAAAAGAAATTAGCTATTACAGACCATCACTTTCATCATATTTATCTAAAGATAGATTAGAAGATACCTTTTACTTAGCTAAAGAAAACTGGTACAAAGAAAATAATATTGATCTTATGCTTGGGAGATCTGTAGAATTTATTGATACAGAAAATAAAAAGATAGTTTTTGAAGATGAAGAATTTATTTTTTATAATAAGCTAATACTGGCAAATGGAAGTCATAATTTTATTCCCCCAATACCTGACAAAGATAAGAAAGGTGTTTTCTCGTTAAAATCTCTTTGTGATGCGGAGGAAATAAAATCTTATGCTAAAGATTGTAAAAAAGCAATCGTTATAGGTGGAGGACTTTTAGGTCTTGAAGCTGCTTGGGATTTACAAAAATCCGGACTAAAAGTCACAGTAGTAGAATTCTTTGAAAGATTATTACCAAAACAGCTGGACGAAAGAGGTTCTGAATTATTTAAAAGTTCTGTTGAAAAAAGCGGTGTAGAATTTATCTTAGGTGACTCTCTTCAAGAGATTATGGGAGATGGGAAAATTACAGGCGCTAAACTTAAAAGTAATAAAATTTTAGATGCGGATCTTCTATTGTTCTCCGTAGGCATTAGACCTAATAAGGAGTTGGCTTCAAAATCATGTATTTCAACAAATAATGGTGTAATTGTAAATGATAAAATGGAAACTAATATAAAGGATGTATATGCTTGTGGAGATGTAGCAGAGCTAAATGGTAGAATTTATGGTACCTGGCCTGCGGCTGTAAAAATGGGTAAAGTAGCAGGTGAAAATGCTACTGGTGGAAATGAAGTATTTGAAGATTTTGTCCCAACCCTTGCATTTACTTCAATGAATGCTAGAGTGTTTTCCTGTGGTACCTGCAATGATAATTTTGAACAATTTTCGTATGAAAATCCCGAAAAAGGAACTTATTATAAATACTTTTTTAAAGATAATAAATTATGTGGGGCAATGCTTTTAGGGAATATAACTCTTTCATCTAAAATAAATAATTGGATTAAAAAAGAATACACAAAAGAACAGGTTTTATCTGAAGCTAAGAATCACTTGATATAAATATTCTCTTCTTTAAAAAAGTAAGGGATAGTACTTGGGTTTATGTAAGCTACTATCCTTTCTTCTTTTTAAAAGTTTTACTTTCAATAATTAAATATTATTTACTTCTATCAAAAGCAATGAGGGCATTAATCTCTCCACCAATTATTATTATTATTGAAGTTATGTACAACCAAGTTAATAATATTATCACCGCTCCAATACTGCCGTATAGCCTGGAATAATTAGCAAAATTATTCACATAAAAAGCAAATCCAAAAGAAGTTATTATCCATCCTAATGTAGTAAATATAGCCCCAGGTATCACTTCTTTCCAGCTTAATTTTCTGCTAGGTGTATATCTATAAATTAAAGCAAATATAAATATCATAGAAACCAAAATTATAGAATATCTAATTATATTCCATATAGAATTATAAAATTTACTCAGTCCAAGCTTATATATTAGAAAAGCACCTAACACTTGGCCAAAAACTAATAGTAACATTGTTATAATTATCAAAAATCCTAACCCTAAGGTACTTATAATAGAGAGGATGGAAACTCTTAATAAAGATCTCTTTTCTTCTTCATCATAGGCTTTATTAATACCTTTTATAACACTTCTAAATCCACTAGATGCAGTCCATATAGTAAAAATAATACTAAAGGACATTAAATTTGTATTTCTAGTATTAAATATTTCATTTATGGTGGAGTGAACTAACTCATAGGCAGTAGTCGGAAGCACCTTGCCCATTTCAATTAAAATAAATTCACTATCTACAGGGGCATACCCTATTAAAGTAATTAAAAATATTAAAAAAGGAAAAAAAGATAATAAAAGACTATAGGATAGCTGAGAAGCTAATGCGGGAACCTCATCATCTAATATTCTTTTTATTAATGATTTTGCGTTAATTACTATCTTTTTAAACAATAATATTCACTCTCCCAAACATTTACTTATAATTATTATACTATAAAGGAAGCATATAATTATAATATAAAAAGGGTATTTAGGAAAATCTACACAAATTATTATGCATATACTGTAAAAATCTTATATAATTATCTAAGAATAATACTTTAGCTATTAGGAGGTAGTATTGATGAGAGTTGCTGTAATTGATGGACAAGGAGCTGGATTAGGAAAAGCTATAGTAAAAAAATTAAAAAAAGATATACACCCATATATACATATCACCGCCCTTGGTACAAGCAGTTTAGCCATGGACAATATGGTTAAAAGTGGAGCTGATATAGGACTCTATGGAGAAGACAATATATGTGATTATCTAAGCAATGAAGATATAGATTGCTTAATAGGTCCAATCGGAATTATTTGTACCGGTGGAATAAACGGAGAAATTACCTCTAAAATATCTAATATAATTTTTCAAATAGAATGTACAAAATATCTTCTTCCATTGCAAAAACATGGTATTTATATACCAGGCACAAGGAATCTACAAATTAAGGAAATAATTAATGAAATAGTTGAGGATATAAAATCTCATATATAATAGAGAGAGGAGAGTTGTTCTCAGCTCTCAACTTTCAACTCTCCACCTTTAATTTTAATACCAGAAATATAGTACATATTTTCATTATCTATAGCTTCTTCAACTTTAAAATATTTACTCATAATATTAGATGTAACTTCTACTGCTGGAAGCATATGCTCTTTTACCGTATCACTTTTTTTATGAATGTTGTTTATTTTCTCCTTGCTTTCTGAGTGAGCTATTACAATTTTTCCATCAACCTTCAATAATTTATAGAGATGGCCAAATAATTCATCTTTATCCATAAAATGAGGATACACTGAATATAGAAATATATAATTGAAATTTCCTTCTTGGAAATCCATAATATCCTTCACTATAAATTCTACATTATCATTATTATATTTATTCCTTGCCACCTCTATCATGTTTTCAGACAAATCTACTGCCTTTATAGCTATGGGTGAATATTCTAATAAATATTTTACTAATACACCAGTACCCGTTCCAACATCTAAAACCTTAGAATTTTCTCTCATCTTAGATAATTTCATTATTTCTCTTAATTTTTTATCATCATGATTACATATTTCATCCCATTTGCTCGCTAAATTATTAAAAAACTCCCTATCATTCATTTATGTTTACCATCCTATTATTTTTCTCTATTCCATTTACTATAACTGGAATTAAAACTAATTGAATTAGTATTCCCCAAATAGGTTTAATAAAGGAACCTCCTAAAAACATTGCTAAGGCATAAGGTTTTCCTCCTAAAGTTAATAAGAGATAATTTGAAATGCCCGAAACAACTCTTCCTATAAGCATAGCAGAGATTAATGACACATACATATTATAATTTTTTTCCTTAAAAAGGTATCCAGCTAAAAATCCATAAGTAGCTAATTCAAAAGCCATCGCTATAGCTACAGGATATATTGGCGGCATTCCTGATATTAATGAATTTAAAAAAGGCGTAATAAATCCAATTGCTAGTCCATATTTTTTTCCTAGGATAAATCCACATAGTAAAACTGATATATGCATAGGTAGAAATATTGTTCCTGGAATACCAGTTGTATGGAATATGTAAGGTATAATTATACCTAAAGCTAAAAATACACTTCCCTTTACTAAAGATTTAGTATTCATAACAAAACCCTCCTTAAAAATAAAAAAGGTAGGGATAATTTACCCTACCTTCGTGGTACAGAATAACTAATTTAGTACTTTTTAATAACTGTATAGATTAAAAGAGATTTTCGTAATCTCTACAATGTATTATACCATATTAATATAAATTATAAAATATTACCAATATTTTATTTAAAACTGTCAGTACCTATTCTATCTATTAAACTACCAAATCTTTCTCCTGGTCTTCCCTCATTTTTATAAATATAAATTGATTTTTCAATAATATTTAAAGCCTCTTCTACTGTATATATCTCTCCTAAGTCCTCTCCAATTTTAGGTTCTTTTCCCCATTTGCCCCCTAGAAATATTTTAACTCCTTCTTTATCAAGAGATACTGCTCCAAAATGGCAACTATCTATACATTTTCCACAGTTATTACATTTATCAAAATCTATATTAATCTTTTCTTCTATAATTTTTGCTGCTCCAACCTTACATTTAGCCTCAATAACGCAATTATTACAAGCAATGCATTTTTCATTTTCAATCTTAGGCTTTCTTTGTCCCACAATTCCAAAATCATTTAATTCTGGTTTTATGCAATTATTAGGGCATCCCCCTATACCTATTTTAAATTTATGAGGAAGCTTCATATCATAAAATCCTAAATAGAATCTTTCATGAACCTCTCTTCCAATCTTTTGCGTGTCTATTAATCCATGGGTACAAACCGTTCCTTTACAAGGTACAATAGGTCTTACTCTATTGCCCGTCCCCCCTGAATACAAACCTGCCTCTTTTAATTCTCTTTTCACTTTTTCAATATTTTCATATTTGATTCCTGGTATTTCAACAGTTAACCTTACTGTGAAATTAACATGTCCATAACCATATTTTTCTGCAATTTCCCCTATTTTAGAGATTTCTTTCTCTTTTAATGTACCATCTACAGTTATTACTCTACAAATAAAATTTTCTTTATTGTTTTGTAATATAAAACCTTGTCCTTTTAGCTCTTTTATCTTTTCCTCACTTATATTTATCATTTCAGCCTCCCATATTAACTAGATTATTAATATCATTATTTTCATGTTACTATGAGGGCAATATTAAGTCCAATTATAATTTATTATAATATTATAAATTATAATTATAGTAAAAAATTACTTTAAATCATTTTCAATACAAAATTTTAAAAAGTGATCAATAAATTCTTCATTAAAATTATCAAGATAAATAAAATTAAATTCCCTAGTCATATGAAAATTTTTAATAGGAATAGCCTTTAATAAGCCTCTTTTTTCATCATCTTTTACCGATTCTCTAGATAAAATCGTGCATCCCAGATTAGATCTTACTAATGATAATATAGCAGTTATATTTCCTATTTCCATATATGGACTTATATCATGTTCTTCTAGCCCTCCCTCTATCACATAATCTTGAAATGCTTGCCTAGTACCAGATCCTTTTTCTCTTAATATAAGCTTATTATTCAATACTTCCTCTATAGTTACCTCCTCCATATTTGCAAATTTATGCTCAGGAGATACTATTAAGGCTAGTTCGTCCTCTCTAAACTTTTTATATTTTAAATTAGACTTATTAAAAGCACCCTCTACTATACCTAAGTCTATCTCCCCTCCACGTAGTAATTTAACTACAGTTTCGGTATTTTCCACCTTCATTATGATATCTATATTATTATAAGCTTTCTTATATTCCCCAATTATATTTGGAAGCACATATCCTCCAATAGTAAGGGTTGCTCCTATTCTATATTTCTTAATGATAGACCTTCTATTTTTCAGTTCATACAGTATATTTTTGCTCATAGATTCCATTTTAACTGCATTATCAAAAAGATATTTTCCCTCTTCAGTTAATACCATCTTTTTATTCTTTTTAGCAAATAACTTAACATTATAATATTCTTCTAACCATTTTAAATGTTGAGATACTGCTGGTTGAGTAATATTTAATATGTCGGCAGCTTTAGTGATATTTCCAACTCTCCCAACAACAATAAAACTAATTATTCTAAAATCTAACATGTTTATACTCCTCTATTTAATTAGCATATATAAGTATTTATTTAAACAAAAACATGGATGCTCTTGATTTTAAACATCCATGTTTTTGTTTAGCTTTATTATATCACTTCCGCAATGTCATTTGAATAAACAAATACACCACATTTTTCCTCTTTAGCTTTTGTAGAGGCTATGCTAGCAAAATTTATAGTTTGCAAAATATATTTAAATAATTCATTTTTTTCTTTACATCTTTCAATATAAGATATACCTATTGATATAGTGACATCTATATTATTAACAAAAGTATAATTAGATATTATATTTACCAACTTTTTAGCTAGAACTTCACATTTTTCTACGGTATATGGAGTTAATATAAGAAATTCATCTCCTCCAAATCTCGAAAGAAAAACCTCCTCATCTGTTATATTACCTTCAATTAATTTTGATAATTGCTGTAAGATAACATCTCCAGTAACATGTCCATATTTTTTATCTATATATCCAAAATTATTTATATCTATAAATGCAAAAGAAATATGGTTATTTGTATGGATTAATTTTAAAGCATTATAGTATATGTAGTCATTTTTATAAAGTCCGGTCAATAAATCAAAGTGTTTTCCAAGTTCAGAATCTATAATAAATTTATCAATTACTCCTACAACTCTATTCTCTTTTAGCACTAAGAGTAGATCTATTCCTTTGTCCAATATACATTTTGCTTCCCACAAAAACATATTGTCCTCTATATATTCATATTTGTCTGTCATAGCATCAACCGCTAATCTATTAGGATGGCAGTTAATTAAATCCTTTTGAGTTATTACTCCAATCGTTTTGCCCTTTTCTTCAACTAAAAAACAAACTATTCCTTTATTTAATATACTCTCGCCTATATTTCTAACACATAATAACGCATCTATTACAATAAAATCTTTTAGCATTATATCATCAACTTTTCTTATCATAATTCTATTGATTTGCTAACTTTTAAAGTAATATTTATCACGGCTTTTATTATCATATGCTCGTTAGCAATCTTTCCCCCTTCCTCCATAATTAAATTCACAAGTGTCTCTTTTGGTAATATATTAATCAATGATTTCCTTATAACAATTGCTTCTATGCATTCATGTTCTATTTTAATTATTTCATATTGATCAGGAGATAAAATATTTACCATTCTCCTTGCTGATTCAGGTCCAAGAGGCGATTTTTTACCTACAAGCAAGGCATCTTGCATTGGAGGCATCTCAAACTCACAAAATTTCATATTAATTTCTGCTTTTTTGCTACTTTCCATATTATAGTTCATGATAAAACCACCTTTTAACAATTTCACTAAATATTTTATCATAGTTAACCTAAATTATCTATTTTATTTACATAATTTTTCTTTTTATAATATATTATTACTTATATTACAAATATAGTTTTTAATATAATTCAATTAAATTTGTTATTTAAATTATTTTAAATAATAGTGCTGCTATAATCCCCCCAAAAACTACAAAAACAACATTTAAATCTAAAAAAGATAGTACTACTGCTATTATTCCACCTATTATGCCGCTGTTAATATCACCTGTGCTATATAAAATATCTGGAAATATTAAAGCTGATAATGCCGCAAAGGGAATAAAATATAGAAACCTCTTCCAAAATGGTGATAGTTGCTTATTATTTAAAAACACCATAGGTATTAGTCGGGGTATATAAGTGACTAAAGCCATGAATATGACAATAATTATATTTTCCATATTACATTCCCTCCTTAAACATTAATGCTCCAACTAATGAAGAAATCATGGTGGAAATTACTATAGACCATCCCTTTGATATAAACGCAAATATAGGTATATACATAATTAATGTATTAATTCCTATGGATAATAAAGAAATTACTAAAATTGGTTTTGATTTTTTTAAGGCAGGAACTAATAGCCCAATAAACATGGCATATAGCGCTATCCCCATACTATTCTTAATAACTTCTGGAATAACATTTCCTAAAGCCACTCCAAAAATTGTACCAAAAACCCAAGATAAATAAGAGGTAAAATTTAATCCTAAAATAACATAAGGGTTTAATTTCCCTTCCTCTTTCAAAGATGCTACTGCAAAAGTTTCATCTGTTATACCAAAAGAGATTAAATATAAAAGTTTTTTATCCGTATTCTCTTTTACCTTCTGTGATAAAGACGATGACATTAAAAAGTGACGAAAATTTATAATGAAGGTAGTAACTATAATTTCTAATGGTGCTGAACCTAAAGCCATTAAATTTACCCCAATAAATTGGCTTGCTCCTGCAAACACCATAATGGACATCATTATACCCACTTCATTAGAAACACCAGAAGATTTAGTTATCAACCCAAAGGTAATTGCAATTGGTACATATCCTATTGCAATAGGCATTGCTAGTCTAATACCCTCTTTAAAATATGATACCTTGTCCCTTTTTTCCATAATTCTCCCCCTTTTATTTTAAAATAGATATTTATGGAACATTTTATCACAATTAGTCACTTTTAAATACTATAAAAACTCCTACTCATCTTTAATCAGTAGGAGTTTTTAGAATTTTATATTTTAAAATAATTATTTATTATACATATGAACATCCATTTGAGGGAACGGAATAGTAATTCCTTCTCTATCAAAGGCTAGTTTGACTTCTTCTTGAAGATAGTGATATATGTTCCAATAATCACTATTATTGCACCAAACTTTAATTATTAAATTAATAGATCTATCTCCATACTCTCCAACTGCTACAAAAGGCTCTGGATCTTTAAATATAAGAGGGTTACTATTTATAACTTCTTTTAGTATACTTTTAGCTTTAAGAATATCATCATGATAACTTATGCCAAATTTCAAATCCACTCTCCTATGCTCCTCAGAAGAGTAATTAATTATTTTTCCATTTGCTAACTCCCCATTGGGTATTATGATTTTTTTATTATCAGCAGTATTCATATATGTATATAAAAGCTGTATATCATTAACTGTTCCAGAATATCCTTGAGTTTCAATATAATCGCCCACACTAAAAGGTCTAAATATTAATAATAATATTCCCCCTGCAAAGTTAGTTAAACTATCTTTTAAAGCAAGTCCTACTGCTAACCCTGCAGCACTTAATACAGCTAAAAAGGTAGTTATTGGTACACCTAGCATGGATGCAATAGTTAAGAACAATATAATTCTTAAACTTATATTTACAATGGATTTTATAAAGGAATGCAATGATATATCTATTTTACTCTTTTTCAATGCTTTATCTATAATGTTTAAAAATACTCTAATTATCCAGCTTCCTATAAATAATACTACTAATAGTTCTATAATTTTTAATCCGTATGTACTAGTAAATATACCTAGTATTCTATCTTTTATATTCAAAATTTCTCCTCCTTCTAAAGTATTTTTAATTCATTTTATCATAAAACATAATAATTTGTAAAAAGAAAAAGCTACCTTTTCCTCATACCGATATATGTCATAGAAAGAGGAAGTTTATTGTTATCTTCTTTTATAAATTCAAATTAATATTTTCAACTTTCCATTCAACTACAGTATTTTTCCCTAAATTTTTTGCAGTAAGATTTGCTTTTTCAGCCTTTCCAACTATATCTTTAATATTATCTCCATGATATGGATAGGAGGAAATTCCTATAGACACGGTTATAGGGTAAATCCATCCCCTAGTTTGGTGCTCCACTTCAAATCTAATTTTCTCCGCATATTTACTAATATTTATTCTATCTACTCCTCTTAAAATTACTAAAAACTCATCCCCTGTGAGCCATCTAAATACTTTATGTTGGCTCCCTAAAGCATCTACAATAATCCTTGATAATTTATATATCATTTCGTTTCCATGCTGATAACTTATTTTGTTGTAGCGCTTTAAGTTATCTCCATCAATAAAAAGTATGCTAAAAATTTCTCCGGTACATTCGCTTTCCTTTATTAAATTTGCTAAATATGATTTAGCTGACCTATGATTAGCTAACCCAGTTATATCATCTGTAAATGCTAAATTTAAGCTCTCAATTATACGCCTACTAAAGCTATCAATTAAATGCTTAATCCATTTTATCTGGGTAGTGTCTCTGTTTTCACTGCTTTTAATAATATCCATATACTTAGCCAATATCATATGATAAATTTCATTGATAGAACAAATACTTTCTGTATAATTTAGCAATAATACACTTAAATCAAGATTAGAAATCTTATATGTGCTCATATAATCAATAAAATTGGATTTTATTAAATAAGATATTTCTGCTGCTTCACTATTAGACATGTTAGGCAGTACTATTGTAAATTCATCCCCATCTGTTCTATATACAAAATGGTTATTTCCCAAAGTTGCTTTTATTATATTAGATAACTCTTTTAAACAACAATCCCCTATTTCTCTTCCAAATTTTTTATTTATCATAGTAAAACTTTCAATCTCTAATATAACTATTGATCCATTATCCCCAAATAATTTCTTCGTATCTGCTAAAATAAATTGAAAAAAATTTGGTAAATCGGTTACAGCATCTGTCTGTACATCCTCCCCCAAAACCCAAATCAAAGAAATCGCCCCTTTAAATATAATAATTTCCTATTTTTTCTATTCCAGTAATTTCATTTTAAAGAATATATTTAATATTGTCAATTTTAAATATACGATTACCATAACTTTTAAAATTATAAGCCTTTTCATGGACACCAATTGTTGGAAATGTTAAAATTAGATAACTAACTATTTTATCCGGGAGGGACTAGACTTGAATATTAAAAAGAAAATTACAACTTACTTTATATTTATTATATTAATTGTTATATCTATTACTAGCTCCATAAGCTATTATGTCTCTAATGATATTATACAAAAACAATCTAATACTTCCATAATTCATACTGCTCATTATCAAGCAAATAATATGATCGACATAATAGAACAATATGAATTAGGACTAAAAGCCCTTTCTACTAATTCAGATATTATAAACCTCCTTATAGGGGAAGAGAAAACTCCACAAAAATCTAATGAAGCGCTAAAAAAATATGCTGATGGCATGGATGAATTAGAGCATGTATTTGTTGTTGGTAAAAATGGTCTTATAGTTTCAGATAGCGATTCTAAAACTATAGGCACAGATTTGAAGGATAGAGAATATACAAAGATCACTCTCGAACAAAATACTAGCTACATAAGTGAGATATTAACTTCTAGAACTACAAACAAAAATATTCTTGTATTTACTTATCCCATAGTAAAGAATGGACAAGCTATAGGCCTTATTGCATCACCTGTATTTTGTGATGAATTAACCAAATATTTATCTGATGCCAGATTAGCAGGTTCAGCGTCTAGCTACGCATATTTAACGGATTCAAAAGGCTCTATTATTTATCATCCTGACAGTACAAAAATAGGAACACCTATTGAGAACATTGCTATAAACTCGGTTTTAGAGAAATTATCAAAAGGTGAAAGTCTAGAGTTTAAAACTCTTAATTATGAATTTGAAGGAAAAGAAAAGATATCTTCCTATTCTCTTATACCAAAAACAAAATGGTTAGTAGTCATGTCTGCGGACTTAGGTGAAATAAAAGCTCCTATTGATAGAATGATTACTCTTTTAGTTATATGTGGTATTGTATTATCTGTAATATCAATCATAGGTTCATATTTACTTTCTTTAAGAATATCTAAACCTATAGAAAACATTACGAATTTAGTTGAAGCTACAGCTAATTTTGATTTTACCGAAAAACCCGAATATAAAAAATTATCTTTAAGCAAAGATGAGACTGGTGTAATGGCAAAATCCATGAATAAAATGCGTGAAGCATTAAAAGATATGGTGTTATTGTTGTTAAAATCATCTAAAGATATAAATGAAAGTGCTGGAATTATAAAAATTCTTACTAGTTCAGTACAAGATGCCGCTGGTGAGAATTCAGCTACTACTGAACAATTATCTGCTGGTATGGAAGAGACCGCTGCCTCCACTGAGGAAATAAATGCATCCATGGATGAAATTAGTAGTAATATTGAAGAAATTTCAGCAAGGTCTATGGAAGGAGCTAATTTATCTAATAATATAATAAACAGGGCAACTTCCCTAAAGCAAGAAACCATAAAATCTATAGATAGCGCTAACGCCATATATGATGAAATAAAAGTTGATTTTGAAAAAGCTATTGAGCAAGCTAAAACAGTAGATCAAATAAACTTATTAACATCTACAATATTAGAAATAACAGAGCAAACCAATCTATTGGCACTTAATGCTTCTATAGAAGCTGCTAGAGCTGGAGAAGCTGGTCGTGGATTTGCAGTAGTTGCCGATGAAATAAAGAAACTTGCTGAACAATCTTCTAATACTGTAGGTAAAATACATGAAGTTGTAAATATGGTTCATATGGCTTTTAAAAATATGACTGTTAACGCAGAAAAGACCTTGAACTTCATTGAAACTAGTGCCAATAATGATTATAAAAACTTCTTAAATGTTAGTGAACAATATAATACCGATGCAAGTACAGTAAATGAATTAATGGAAAAAATAAATTCTTCTGTACAATATCTTAATAGTTCAATGCATAATATCATTACTGCCATTAATGGAGTAGCATCAACAGTTAATGAAGGAGCTAAAGGAATTTCTGACATAGTAGAAAAAAATGAAGATATAGTGCACAAAGTATTAGAAGTAGACAAAAATGTTGCTACAAATATGGAGTACGCAAAAATGTTAGAAGATATAGTATTGAAATTCAAAATTTAAATTACAATAATAGCTTGAAGGACAAAAGCTATAAAACACTCAACTACAATATTACAAATAAATTTTTTCATGATGCTTCACCTCAAATCAAAAAAGTTACAAAGGTTAATAATATAACCTTTGTAACTTTTTTTATAATAATTCTTTTCTTAATTGCTCTGGAGATTTTGGTGATAGATATGTGAAAGGAATATCTAAAACAGTAAGAGCTCCCTTTCTTCCTTCCTTAGCCATTTTATAAACAGCTCTAGCATAAGCCACTAATACACTAGATGTAAATTCTGCATTGCTATCTAATTTTAAACCGAACTCCATAATTTGCTTTGTTCCATTTCCAGTATTCCCTGTACGTATAACAAATCCACCATGTGGCATGCCTGAGTGATTAGTTTTTAGTTCATCCTCTGATATAAAGTGTACTGTTGTATCATAGTCTGCAAAATAATTAGGCATATTTTTTATGTCTTCTTCTATCTTATGTAAATCTGCACCTTCCTTAGGAACTACATAACATACACGTTGGTGCTTTTCTCTTGTTGTAAACTCATAGTTTTCACCTGATCTAACTTTTTCTAATGTTTCTTCTATAGGAATGGTGTACTGTATTCCATTTTTTACTCCCTCAAGTCTTCTAATAGCATCTGAATGCCCTTGACTCACACCTTTACCCCAGAAAGTGTAATCTTTTCCATTAGGCAGTACAACTTCTCCTAGAAGTCGATTTAATGAAAATAATCCCGGATCCCAGCCTACTGATATAAGGCTTAATGTACTAGCTTCTTTTGATACATTATCTATCATAGAAAAATATTCAGGAATTTTAGCATGAGTGTCAAAACTATCCACAGTATTAAATTGAGATGCTAACATTGGTCCTTGCTCTTTTAAGTCTGTGGCAGAACCTCCACACAATATCATTACATCTATTACTTCTTTATAAACTTCAAGTCTTGATATATGAACTAGTTTTGAATTATTGCCATCAATAGTATTTACATCTCTTCTTGTAAAAATAGCTTCTAGTTCCATATCTGGATTTTGTGCTATAGCTTTTTCCACGCCTTTGCCGATATTTCCATATCCAACAATGCCTATCTTAATCTTTTTATCCATAGTATCCCTCCAACATGATTTAATGTGAAAATTATATACTAAGCTAGTATTACATACCCTAATATATAAGATTTTACCTCTTTGTATCAATATATATGCATTTTTAAAGGGTAGCCACTAATTATTAATATATAAATTATATCATAACTTGTATATTAATAATAATTTGCATAATTATTAAATTAAAGTAAAAAAAACTTCTTTTTATGTCGAAAGAAGGTTTTTTTTATTCTTTATAGGCTTATTAGATTACATAATTCATCGTCTTCTTTATTTATTCTCTTTACTATAGCATCAATTATGCTAGTAGTATCCTTCTTAAATGAATGTTATTTTTCTTAAAAATGAATCCTTTGATTCTTTAAGTCTAGAATATAAATGTTTATCTTCAGTTGTCATAAGTTATTTTATAACTTCTTTATGAATATTGTGTGGAGATTACAATAGAAAAGAGAAATTTTAATAAAGGATTTCATTAAAATTTCTCTAAAATTATTTAAATTCACTTTTAATTTATTCAATATTATATTTTTTTATATACCACATTTTTACTATCTGTGTTAAAAGTATATAGCAAAACAATGTGAGTGCTAATAATGGGTAATATAATATCGGTAATTTAGTAAACCCAAAAGCACTTGCAATTGGAGAATTAACTAAGAGCGTACCTAATAAAACTACTAATAAGGATGTTATCATAAGAGGTTTGCTAGCCTTACTTTGAATAAATGGTATTTTATTTGTCCTTATTACATGAATTATCAATGTTTGAGTAAATAGTGATTCTAAAAACCACCCTGTTTGAAATAAAGCAGGATTACTCCAAGCGTTAAACACATATAGCATTATAAAATATGTGGTGTAATCAAATATAGAACTAATTGGTCCTATATGAATAATATATCTTTTTATTTCATCTACTGCCCATTTTCTTGGCTTAGCTATCCATTCCTCATCTACCGAATCCGTAGGTATTGCAATTTGTGAAACATCATATAGTAAATTATTAGTTAAAACTTGAATTGGCATCATAGGCAAAAATGGAACGAATATACTTGCTCCAAGAACACTAAACATATTTCCAAAATTTGAACTTGCAGTCATCTTTATATATTTTACTATATTGCCAAATACCTTTCTTCCTTCTAATACCCCTTCTTCAAGAACAAGTAGGTTATTTTCTAGAAGTATGATATCTGAAGATTCTTTAGCAATATCAACCGCTGTATCTACAGAGATCCCTATATCTGATACTTTAAGTGCTGGTGCATCATTTATACCATCACCCATGAATCCAACTACATGTTCTCTACTCTGCAATGCTTTTATTATTCTTTCTTTATGCATAGGAGAAAGCTTTGCAAATACAGAAGTTTTTTCTGCTGCTTCACTTAATTCCTCATCAGACATTTCATCTATTTTACTTCCAAGAAGTATTTCATCTACAGGTAGATTAACTTCTTCACAAATCTTTTTAGTTACTATTTCATTATCTCCAGTAAGCACTTTCACTTCTACGTTATATTGATGAAATTTATCAATAGCTTCTGCTGATGTCTCTTTTGGTGGATCCAAGAAAGCCATAAACCCAAGTAATGTTAGGTTACTTTCGTCAGCTACAGAGTATTCTCTTTTTATATCATCAAATAATCTATAGGCTACCGCAATAACTCTAAAACCTTCTGAATTTAATTCTTTTATCATATTCTCAATTTTATCTGTCATTTTACCCATAAAAGGCTCAGTACCTTCTTTAGTTTCATACTTATTACACAAACTCAATACTTCTTCTACAGCACCCTTGCAAATTAATACATCTTCCATTCTTTTATTTCTTACTACAACTGACATTCTCTTTCTTATGAAATCAAATGGAATCTCATCTAATTTTTCATATTTTTCTTCAATATTAAAATAATCTTCTCCTCTGCCCTTATGTTGAAGAATAGCTGTATCCATAACATTTCTTAAACCTGTTTGATAAAAACTATTAATATAACCGTATTTTAAAACTCTTTCTGAGTCGCTACCATAAATATTTACATGCTTTTGGAGCACAACTTTTCCACAAGTTATTGTTCCTGTCTTATCTGTACAAAGAATATCCATGGCTCCAAAATTTTGTATTGCATTTAATTTTTTTACTACTACTTTCTTTTTAGCCATAGCTAAAGCACCTTTAGATAAGTTGACTGTAACAATCATAGGAAGCATTTCTGGTGTAAGTCCTACGGCTACTGCAATACCAAATAGGAATGCTTCAAACCAATTTCCTTTTGTAATACCATTAATAATAAATACTACTGGTACCATGATGAATATAAATCTTATCATGAGCCATGTATATTCATTTACCCCTTTATCAAAGCTTGTCATAGTTCTTTCATTAGTCATCTTGCTACTTAATTGACCAAAATATGTTTGCCCTCCTGTAGTTAACACTACTGCAATAGCTGTTCCACTTTCTACATTAGTACCCATGAAGCATAGATTAGGATTTTCCAGTGGAGTATTCCATTTGCCATCTACAATATTTTTTTCTACAGGAAGAGATTCTCCTGTAAGTGCTGATTGGTTAACAAACAAATCCTTTGATGTTATAAGCTGTACATCAGCAGGTATCATATCTCCCGATGCTAAATGGATAATATCACCAGGGACAATCATTCTAAGAGGAACTTCCTTTTGAACTCCATCTCTTATAACAGTAGCTGTTGTGCTGACCATAGATTTTAATTTTTCTATTGAATTATCTGCTCTTACTTCTTGAACAAATTTTAACACTACCCCTAAGATAACCATAAAAGCCATCACTGCTGCAGCTATTGAATCTCCTGTTATATATGATACTAAGGCAAGTACAGCTAATAATATAACTAGAGGATTCTTTAAATTTTCAAGCAACTTAATAAATGTTGACTCTTTTGCTTCACTACCTACCTCATTATATCCATATTTATCTATTCTATTTTCTACTTCTTCTTCAGTTAAACCATTAAGAGAAGTATTTAATTTTCTTAATATAGGATCAATAATTCTATTATCAATTGAATTAGTTAATTTCTTTAATACCATAACTACACCTCCATTTTCTTTTAAAATAAAGACATTAATACTGCAAATTATTTCACTTAATACTATCTAGTATATTTATTTCCTATTAACCCTTGTAAGATACATGTATTTAAAAATGGCAACAGGAAACTAAAGGTTATTCAATATATTTTTTAACCTTTTAAACTAAATAACTATTTAATTTAAATTAATTTGAGAATTAATTTACCAAAGAAACAGTGAAGGTAATATAGATTTGAAAACTAAGAAAAGTTATATATAAAATGAAAATAAGTTGTATATAATAGCTTTGATTAAACCCTTAGAAAAAAAGAACAGAGTTTAATATTAAATATTTTATTTTTTATATAACATATATATTTCCCTTCACTGCCAATACTACTGGCGTCAGGCTCCATTCTTTTCACCTCCGATTATCTTTAAAATATAAAAAGCCTCCATCAAGCTCGAACATGACGAAGGCATTAAAAACACACTTTCCCGTTCAAGCTTTGGCTCTGCAAGGCAGTGTAGTTGCATTAGATTAAGCCTTCTTTCTTCGGCCAAACCTGCTAACCAGTTCAGAATGTTTCCATCCTTTTACGGCAGCAACCCATATCCTTGTAGTAACCTCACCTACCGAGGCTCTATTTAATTACATTAACATTTTATGCTTATAGCTTGCAAATGTCAACACTTTTTTCATTGATATTAAATTTTATTGTTATCTAAATCTATTTTTCTTAACTTGTTTAATATGTCTTCATCCTTTATATATTCCTTAATTTCTTTTTCATCTACCCATTTATAATCGGAATGCTCAAAGGAAATTGTAACATGGTCACTCTCACTAATACAAAAATAGTTTAATCCTATATATTGTTTGTATTTATTAAGCATGGTAGTCCAAGTATATAATATACCTTCAATTTTTATAGCTAATCCTACTTCTTCGCCTATTTCTCTTATGAGTGCATCTTCTGGTCTTTCACCAAAATCTATTTTACCACCTGGGAACTCCCATTCTCCAGGGCACACATCATCATTGTCTGAACGTTTTACGATTAATAATTTATTTTTAAATTTAATTATACCTTTTACAACCACCACAATTCTTTTCTCCATATAAATTTTACTCCTTTTCCATACTGTATATACAAAAGCCGTAAATAAAATGTATAATCTTGCATCTCATTTACGACCTTTACTTTAAAATATTGAGTTTATATCATACGTCCATTCTTAAATTCTCCCATGAAGGTTTCTCCATTAGGTTCTATAAGCATACCTTTTCCTTGTCTTTCATCATTCTCCCATTGACCTATATACTTTCCACCATCATTCCAAATAAAAGTACCCTCTCCATGTCTTTGGTCGTTTTTCCACTCGCCTATGTAAATTTCACCATTTTCCCAAGTATATATACCATATCCACATTTCATGTCATTTTCCCAATGACCTACATAACTTTCTCCGTCATCCCAAGTGTATATACCATGGCCATGTTTTATGTCATTTGCCCATTCACCAATATATTTTTCCCCATATGTCCAAGTATGTGTTCCTTGTCCATGCATCTTATCATCTTTCCACTGTCCTACATATTTACTTCCATCATTATAGAAATAAGTACCTTCTCCATGCATTTTACCATCTTTCTTCTCTCCCACATAATTGCCACCATGAATATGTGGTTTTGATTTTATATTTGTATTTTTAATTTTACTACTTACTATGTTTGCTTTTTTTATATTTTTTATCATAGTCTAAACAATTCCTCCTTCATAAGTTAACTATTATTTTTAAGTATTGCCTTATTTTCTATATAACATATCTATATGAGGAATATCACCCTCTAAATATTCCTTCGACACTTCTTTAAACCCAAGACTTTTATAGAAATTAATTAAATAGCTTTGAGCATAAATCTTGATTTCCTTTTCCTTTAAGCTTTCTTCTATAAAATTAATAGCTTTTAATACTAACTCTCTTGCTATTCCACTTCCACGATAGCTTTCATTGACCAATACCCTCCCTATTGATATCTGATCATAGGAAACACCTTTATCTAATATTCTTAAATATGCAATTATTTCTCCCTTTTCTTCTAGAAATAAATGATATGAACTTTTATCTTTGCCATCACAATCTTGATAAGGGCAATTCTGCTCTACAATAAAAACTTTATTTCGTATTTCTAGTATCTTGTATATTTCATCTACATTTAAATCTTTAAATCTTTTTAACTTAAACTCCATGTATTATTCCTCCTATATATCTATTATAGTTTTACTATAAGGAAATGTATAGGCATAGTAAATACTAAAATAATACATATGCTTTATAAATATTTAAAATTAACTGTATGTTTATCATTCTCAAAAGTTAAAATTGCCATACTTATAGGTAATTTAAATCTTCTAGGTCCCGCTCCCCCTGGATTTATATATAGTATATTATCCTTTTCTCCTTCATAGGCTTTATGAGAATGTCCAAATATGACTATATCAATACCCGCAGTTTTAGGGTCAATGTCCATAGTGTTAATATCATGGACAACATATATATATTTACCTTCTACCTCTACTATATCTGAGAAAGGCAACTCTTTTTTTAGCTTACCCTTATCGCAATTACCCCTTACAGCCACCACAGAACAAATCTTGTTTAACTCTGATAACACTTCTTCTTTATCAATATCCCCAGCATGGATTATCAATTGAACATCTTTAAGTTCTTCAAGAAATTCCCCTCTTAAAAGTCCATGGGTATCTGAAATAATACCTACTTTCTTTACTCTCATCTATTTCACCTTCAATCACTACTTAATATTATATTTTAAATAAAACAATCCACATTGTCGATATTTTTTTATCAACAGTGTGGATTGTTATTATGTTACTATAATTATTTAAGCATATTATATTTATCCATTATCTTGGCTCCTATCTCTGGATTAAGATTCTTTATATCACTTAAATAAATCAATGTGCTCCCTTTATACCTTTGAACTTCCCCAACCAAAGCTACCTCATAACAATTTCTTAAAACATTTATTACACAATTATCAAAATGATTTTCTCTACAACTTCTACATTGATTAAGAATATCTGCTATAGCAATAATTAAATTATTTTCATCATATACTTTAGTGTCCACTAAGGGAATGTTTTCACATCCATTTTCCACATAACTAACACTATTCTTCAAGCAGTTCTTCACACCCTCTTTTGAATAGGCTATTAAACATCCATCTTTACTACAACTCTTACACTTTTCTTCCGTTAAACAACAATTTCCCAAGTTTGTTATTAGACTATCAAAATTTATTTCATTAGCTAAAATCCCCATAATACTCATCCTCCAGACTTTAGTTACAGATATATTTTTATAATTAATTCAATATACCTTACTAACTATACACTAACAAAAAAAACCAAAATAGTCAAGATTAGTTGTCAATGGCTAATTATTATTAGTTAGAAGATTATTCTAACATCAACTCTTGAATTTATAAGTTTATCCTCAGTAAATTTATTTATCTTGTCTTGAATATCTGATAGATTCATCTATATATTCCTCCTTTAGAATACCCATATGAATAATATCATGCCAAATACCTTTTCTAAATAAACTCTGTCGAGACTTTCCCTCGTATTGAAATCCTATTTTTTCATACAATTTTATGGCTTTTTCATTAAAAGAAAACACTCTAAGGTATACCCTGCGTAGGTTCATTTCAAGAAACCCATAATCAAGTAACAATCTCATTGACTCCGTAGCATAACCCTTTCCCCAGTAATCCTTCTCTCCAATATCAACTATACATTCAGCATTACGATTTTTATAATCAATGTTTGTTAATGAGATGATCCCTATTGGTATTTCTATTTTCTTTTCAAGAATTATGTAACTTTTAGAAGAGTCAGAACCTAATATCACCTGATTTACAAATTCCTTTGTCTCTTCCATATGATACATATCTAAAAAAGGATTGGTAGACACCATGACTTCCATATCATTTCTCCACTTATGATAAAGTTCTGCATCATCTGAAGTCATTTTTCTAAGCTTAATTTTTGAAGATTCAAATAGCATATCAATCACTCCTTTATATAATTATTCTTCTTTTATAGGACAAAGCATTTTTTCTAATGAAAAAATCAAAGTTGTAAGCTGTTCCTGAACATTTGTTACCTTTGAACCTAGTTGAAACGTATCTAACATTAAGCCATTCAAAGAGGATATAAAATAACGTGCTATAGATTCTGGAGGTATGCGAGGCTGAAACTCACCTTTATCTGTTCCCTTTTGAATAACAGCACTTATTGCCCTCACAGTTATCTCATAACGCTCTTTTATATAGGGAAAATTATCCTTATCTTTTATGTAATTTGATGAAAGAAAAAACTCTGCTCTAGCAAGTAAAAGAGAGTTATTAATTGCCTCTATACTTTTTTCCTGTTTTTTTATCCATTTAGTTAATTGACTCCACATCAAAGATTTATCATCTGGTTCAAAAAAATATAACATTTCCTCATCATCAAATCTAAGAGCCTCCATAAAAACATGATCAATATTATTAAAATAGGCATAAAGTGCACCTCTTGATACTCCAGCTTCATCCATAATATCTTGCATTGTAGCATGTATATATCCTTTTTTAATAAATACTCCTCTGGCCGCTTGCAATAATTGAATTTTCTTTTCCTTTTTATACTCATCACTTACTTTTGGTGACATAATTGCCTTCACCTCCTTTTTTATATACTTTTACTAAAGGCTAAAGCTGAAAATATTAACTTATTTTATTCAATCTCAAAATAAACCATAATATAATTCTTTAGATGTATTATATACCATTATAAACGATATCAGTGTCGTTTTCAATATTCAAAATAAATAATTTTAAAATACTCTTATACATTTCAAATGAAGTACTTAATGCAAAATAATAAAAAAGGGTAGAGTTTAGATTTTGTTTATCTAAACTCTACCCTCATTAATATTTACCCTAATTCTTCTACTTTTACATTATATTCTTCACCACTTACCTTTAATAGAAGTTTACTAGTTTTAACAATATTTTTATTAATGCAAGTTTTTTTAATAGTAGTAATACTTTCTTCCATTTTTTTAAGTAATTCCTGAGCTTCATAAATGCTTATCTTTTTAAATCTAATAGAGTCGCCAGGTTTTGCTTGTGCTATTTTAGGAAGATCTATAGAAATAACATTTGCAATTTTTGTATATCCACCAATAGTTTGTCTGTCTACCATCATAATAATTGGCTGTCCATGGCTTGGAATTTGAATAGCACCAAAATTAATACCATCAGATATAATATCTCCACCATTGATATGTTCAATTGCTTCTCCTTCTAGTCTATATCCCATACGATCACATTCATTAGTAACCTTATATGCAGTAGATAAAAATTTATCCAATCCCTTTTGTGTAAAATAATCATCTTGAGGTCCTAAAACAACCCTTACCTCAAAATCTTTTGGATAGGTAGGAATATATTCATCAGGCAATTTTCTATACTCAATAGAAGTTAAGCCCTCTTTTAAATCACCTATTTTAAAAACATCTCCTGATTTTAAGCTCTTTCCATGAAGTCCTCCAATCTTAGCTTTAACATAAGTAGACCTACTTCCCATAACTTTTTCAACTTGTATACCACCTGCAAATCCTATATAACTTCTACACCCATTTTTAATACCATTAAAAGCTAATATATCTCCTTTTTTTACATATACACTTTCCCACATAGATATGGGTTCACCGTTTAAAACCGGGTCTAAATCTCCCCCTGTAATAGCAATTAAAGAGTCGTCCATAAATTCTATTTCAGGTCCTAATATAGTCGCTTCTAAGAGGGCCTCATTTTCATTATTTCCTAATAAAATATTAGCTATTCTATGAGAAAAACTATCCATAACTCCTGAAACAGGGACACCAAATTGCTGATAACCATATCTTCCATTGTCTTGTATCAATGTTAAGAGTCCATGATTTTTAATTTTTATCTCTCCCATTATGCCCTCTTCCCCCTTTCTTTGATATAAGTCTTATATTTATAAGTTCCATTATTTACAGCTTTCTCTATAGTTTTATACTGATTTTTAGAAATAGGTACAAATTTAATATAGTTACCTGCTTTTAAAAGTATTGGAACTTCTCTATTAGGTTCATAAAGTTTTAAGGGTGTTCTACCGATCAATTGCCATCCCCCTGGGCTATCAATAGGATATATTCCCGTTTGGCTTCCTGCAATTCCTACAGATCCTTTATCAATTTTTGTTCTTGGTTCCTTTAATCTTGGTGTAGCAATCTTTTCATCCATCCCTCCAAGGTAAGGAAATCCAGGTGTAAAACCTAACATATAAATAAGATATTCTTTAGAACTGTGTATTTTTATTACTTCCTCTACAGTTATTCCATTATGCTTGGCAACATTTTCAATATCCGGTCCATATTCTCCTCCATACACTGTAGGTATTTCAATAACTTCAGGCTCTGGTAAAGAAATATCCTCAAGTTTGTCTTCCAATAACTTTAATTCCTTTATTAAATCATCATATCCTATAATTAAAGCATCGTAATGAATCATTAAAGAACGATAGGTAGGAACAACTTCTATTATTCCTTCTATTTCGTTTGATTCCAAGGCAACCATCATTGATCTTACCTTATTACTTATATCTTCAGATATTTCATTACCATATTCGATGGTTAAAGCTTTATCTCCAGCTGTTAAATACTTTGTTTCCGTATACATTTTATTGCCTCCTAAATATTTATTTTCTAAAATATATTTGATAAAGACATTACTCCTGCATATCCAGCAATAACAACTATCAATATACCAAACAATAACAGCCAAGTAGGATGTTCATACTCTCCCATAATATCCTTCCTTCTAGAAGCTACTAACATTACACCTATAGTAATTGGCAATATTAATCCATTAAGAGCTCCTGCTAAAATAAGTAGATTTGCAGGTTTTCCTACGAATGCCACAATCATTGTGGAAAAAACAATAAATCCTACAATAAAGTATTTTTCATATTTCTCTATAAATGGGTGAAGTGTCTTTAAAAAAGAAACGGATGTATAAGCCGCTCCTATTACCGTATTAATGCTTGCTGATAATAATACAACACCAAATAGTTTATAACCTACCATTCCTGCTCCACTTTTAAAGGCAGAAGCTGCAGGATTCGAAGGATCCAATGCAATTCCTTTGCTTACGACACCTAACACTGCTAAAAATACTAAAACCCTCATAATTGATGCAATAACAATACCAAGAACAGCAGCATTTGTAATTTTTTTAACATTATCTATTCCTGTAATACCAGAATCAATTAATTTATGTCCACCTGAAAAGGTAATATATCCACCTACTGTTCCTCCAAGTAAGGTAACAATCGGCAGTAACAAGCCTTTAGGATTTTTAGGGGCAACACTTCTAAAAAGTGCTTCTCCAACAGGAGGCTGTGTCTTAATTGCCACATAAGCTACAATGATAATCATTAATATAACTAAAGTTCTTGTCAATTTATCTACTAGCGCGCCTGCTTCTTTAGATAAAAAAATCATACTCCCTATCAGTCCACAAATAATAGCACCATATTTTACATTAAGTCCACAAAGAACATTTAATCCTAAAGCTGCACCACCAACATTCCCAATATTAAAGGCTAACCCTCCTAGTGCAACTATAAAAGCAACAAAATAGCCAAGCCCAGGTACAACCTTATTTGCAATATCTTGTCCTCTCATACCGGACACACCAATAACTCTCCACACATTTACTTGAGCGCCAATATCAAGAATAATAGATAATAATATTACAAATGCAAAACTTGCAGCAAATTCACCTGTAAATTGAGCCGTTTGAGTTAAAAACCCTGGTCCTATAGCCGAAGTTGCCATAATAGTTGCAGCACCTATAAGAGCATTTATATTAGTAAACTTTATCTTTGAATTCTTTGCTACTTCCTCTCTTTTTGTGTCCATGGTTACCTCCTTCTATTCTATAAAGTTTGAAATTGCTGTCACTTCAATGCCTTCTTCTTGAAGCTTTGTTTTAATTTTTTTAACAAATTTCACAGCTTCCGGATTATCCCCATGTACACATATTGACTGAGCATTTATCTCAACATCCTCACCAGTTATTGATGTAACCTTTTTCTCCTTTACCATTCTTATAACCCTAGATATAGCAATATCAGCATCATGAATAACAGCACCTTTTTGTGATCTTGCTACTAATGTTCCATCAGCGTTATATGCCCTATCAGCAAACACTTCGTTAGCAACCTTTAAGCCTACATGTTTTCCTGCTTTAATTAGCTCACTATTAGCAAGCCCTAATAAAATAATATCCTCGTCCACTTCATATATAGCTTCAGCTGTTGCTATTGCCAGTGCTGAATCTTTTGCAGCCATATTATACATAGCTCCATGAGGCTTTACATGTTGTATTTTCTCTCCTTTAGCTTTTGCAAATGCCATAAGTGCTCCTAATTGATATTTTATATAAGCTTTCATCTCACGTGGATTTACTGAAATATTTCTCCTCCCAAATCCCATTAAATCTAGAAAACCAGGATGAGCTCCTACTGCCACTCCATTTTCTTTCGCTATTTCAATAGTCTTTTCCATAACCTCAGGATCTCCAGCATGCCATCCGCAAGCAATATTCACTGAGGTAACATATTTTATCACTTCTTCATCTAATCCTATCTTGTAATTTCCAAAACTTTCTCCTAAATCACTGTTCAAATCAACCTTAAGCATTTTAACCTCCCCCTTAATAATCACCTTTTTAAATATTAAACCGATGGTTTATTTATGCTTATGATATTACAACAGGGAAATATTCACTAAATTTTAATAATTTATATATAAAAAGAGCTAAAGTATTTTTTTAGCTCTTTAGATATTTTAAAATTACAAATTATTTGTTAAACTTTTATTTGGGATTATATCCTAAAATCTTAGATATTTCTTGAGCAGTTTTTTGTGTTTCTTTTATAATCAAAGGTAATGAATTATCATTAAATCGTTGCTCCGGCCCTGCAACACTAATAGAAGCCGCAACTTTTCCATAATAATCAAATATGGGTACTCCTACTGAAACGGTCTGGGGTTCTAATTCTCCGAAGCTAATAGTATAGCCTTGACTTCTACTTTCCTCTATCTTCTTCCATAGTTCTTCTTTATCAACAATAGTGGTTTCCGTATACTTTACTAAAGGCTCCTTATTTAAAATTTCATTTATATCCTCATCATCTAAAAAAGATAATATGGCTCTTGCACAAGCTCCACCACTTAAAGGTGCCGTTCTTCCTATCCTTGTAAATAGCCTTACAGGATGAGTACAGTTTAATTTCTCAATATAAATGGCATGATTTTCATCTCGCATAATTAATTGGACATCTTCATTAAGTAAATCTCTTAATTTTTTCATTAACTGAAGTGCAACTTCTTTCAACTCTATTGATTCAGATACAAGCATTCCTAGTTCAAAAAATTTCATACCTAGTTTATATTGATTTTGTTGTCCCTGAATATCAACTTTTTGTAAAAATCCATTTTTCTCAAAGGTACTAAGCAATCTATACACTGTAGCCTTAGGAATAGATGAATCTCTACTAATTTCACT
This sequence comes from uncultured Clostridium sp., assembly GCF_963515715.1. Taxonomy (GTDB): domain Bacteria; phylum Bacillota; class Clostridia; order Clostridiales; family Clostridiaceae; genus Clostridium_AW. Next base: position 10,477 of record NZ_CAUPZS010000016.1, on the reverse strand, counting down.
TAATCCCCTAATAGGACATTCTCTAGTAAAATACTCTAAAAGCTCCAATGCTTTATCTAAACTGTTATTGATATTATTCTGTTCTTTTGACATTGCCTTCTTTATTCCCCCTTTAATTTGCACATATCTTATCTTAAAAATCCCGTTATATGATAGTTTACTCCAATATGGAAAAATTTACAATTCCTATCCATGTAATAAACCCACGCTTTACTTTACACTAATACGCTAATGCCGAATTATGTAAATATATTTAATTATCTTATTTTCATATAAGCAATATATTTTCCATCTGCGAGCATATAAATATATTAAACCGATGGTTCATTATTTAAATCAGATTAATAATTTGAAAGTTTATATATGGAAAGGGGGATTCTTATGTCAATACATGAGAGCATATTAGTGGCTTTATTTGTTATGGCTATAGTTTTTATTGTTCTTATAGCATTAAGTCTTTTTTTAAGTTTACAATCCAGTTTCTTTAATTCTCTTAAAGATAAAAAAGCCTTAAATATCATTACTCCAGATGAAAATACTCTAGAATTATCAACTACTGGAACTGATTTTTCAAATGTTGATGAAAAAACTGTTGCAATTATTATAGCTTCAATAAGCTATGCCTCTAATACTCCTTTAAATTCACTTAAAATCAAATCTATAAAACCACTTGATTTATAAATTACATTATTATTTTATAGGGAGGTAACACTGAAATGAAATATATCATTACTGTTGATAACAAAAGATATGAAGTTGAGGTAATAGGCAGTACTGGAGAAGAAGTCACTGTTAATAATGCACAACAGCCAGTTAAAGATACAAGCATAATAAGTGAATTATTAAAATCTCCAATGCCTGGCACAATTATAGATATAAAAGTAAATCCAGGAGATAGTGCTAAAAAAGGTGATACTTTATTTATACTTGAAGCTATGAAAATGGAAAATGAAATTACAGCCCCTAAGGGCGGAATTATTAAAGAAATTCGAGTTATAAAGGGAGCCTCTGTTGATACAAATGATGTTCTTGCCGTGATTGAATAGTAGGGAGGAGGATATATATGTCTTTTTCATTTAGAGATACAATTATAAAATTGTTAAATGAATCTGGTTTTGCAGCACTAACATGGCGACAATTAGTAATGATTATTATTGCTTTTGTCTTGATATATCTAGCAATCAAAAAAGAGTTTGAACCCCTTTTACTTTTGCCTATATCTTTTGGGGTTCTCCTAGCTAATTTACCTTCTACAGGGATAATGTCTAGTCCACTAGCAAATTCTTCGGAACCAGGGGGATTACTTTATTATTTATATTCAGGTGTTAAATTAGGAATTTATCCTTCTTTAATATTTCTAGGAATTGGTACAATGACAGACTTTGGTCCTCTTATCGCTAGACCTTCGAGTTTGTTTTTAGGTGCGGCTGCCCAATTCGGTGTTGTTGCGGCTTTTATTATCGCAATTGCACTAGGTTTCTCCCCTCAAGCTGCATCTTCAATAGGTATTATTGGCGGTGCAGATGGCCCTACTGCAATATATTTAACAACAAGACTCGCTCCAGAGTTACTTCCAGCAATAGCAATTGCCGCCTATTCTTATATGGCTCTAATACCACTTATACAACCTCCTTTAATGAGATTACTCACTACAAAGAAGGAGAGAGAAGTGAAAATGGAACAACTTAGAGAAGTATCCAAAGTTGAGAAGATAGTATTTCCTATAGTTGTAACGGTACTTACAGTCTTATTGCTTCCTTCTGTAGCGCCTCTTATAGGAATGTTGATGATGGGAAATCTATTTAGGGAGTCTGGGGTTGTTGAAAGACTTTCTACTACAGCACAAAACGAATTGATCAATATAGTTACCATTTTTCTTGGCACTACAGTAGGAGCCACTGCTAAAGCAGAGACATTCTTAACACCGGAGACCTTAAAAATTATAGCTCTTGGACTTCTTGCATTTGCATTCAGTACAATAGGTGGTTTGCTTTTAGGAAAGCTTATGTACTTTTTATCTGGTGGAAAAATCAATCCTCTTATAGGTTCTGCCGGAGTTTCAGCAGTTCCAATGGCTGCAAGAGTTTCTCAAATTGAAGGTCAAAAGGAAAATACTTCAAATTATCTTCTTATGCATGCAATGGGTCCTAATGTGGCAGGGGTTATAGGCTCAGCAGTTGCTGCTGGAGTACTTTTAGCTCTTTTCGGATAATAATATATAGTTATTCTCTTAAAAACAAGAGAGAAGGTCAGGTTTTTTCTCCTGATTTTCTCTCTTTATTTCAATAATCTCTTTCCGTTCCATTTCATGTCCTATAATTTAAATTGATGTTCAACTAAAGAATCAACATATTCTTTCGCTTCTTTTAAGCCAACGCCAGTAACTATTCTATACCTTTTAATTGCTTCAATCTTTTTGCCTTGTGAAATAAGACTTTTTAATTCAATATCTATATTCTCTTTAACTGTATCAGGCACTCCAATTTCTTTAGCAATCTTATCTAAGGTTATATTTATACGTGCAATATCCTTTCGCAATTGACTAACATTGCTTGATATACCTATCATTAATGCTGCTAGTCCCATTATGATAGCCCAAATAGTTGTATCGTTCATATCTTGTCTCTCCTCTCTATCCTTGATGATAAATAATTTCTATAATTACCTTCAATGCCCAGCATTAATTAATTATTTATCATATAATACTGATATGAATGTAAGTATATTATCAATTTACAATTATTATTGTATCATATCTAATTACATAAAATTAACCAAATTTAATATGCATTTCCTATTATTCACTAAAAATTGGACATGCTACATTAAAATCTGAGGATGTTAATACTGGTGTAACTTCTATAATACTTCATGAAGGAAATATATTTAAAGAAAAACTTTATGGTGCAGTTTATGCAATGAATGGTTTTGGAAAAACTATATGAACAGTATTAGTTCTTTTATCCGATGACTACCATCCGTAATACTCCCATCGCTTTTCTACAAGTGGGAGATATTAGAACTCTTGAGCTTCAGCGATTTAGAGTTCTTATGCTGTGCATAACGGATGCTACGTCCCTGGATAAGTTCTTCTAAGCTTCAGTTGGAGTAAGTATTCCTTTTAAGCAAACTCCAGCTGAAGCTAAGAATCACTTGATATTATTCCTTATTTACCTACCTTTACATAGTCTGAAATAGCCTTATAGGAAATAACTTCTTCCGTAATTGTTTTTAAACTTTGGTGCTTTACTATATCGTCACAAGTATTTTCTAAATTAGAAACAGTTGCCCTATATTGGGCTGAACCTAAACTTAATACTTCCACTCCTATATTAGATAACTCTTCTAATGAAGGTGTTCCTTCTGCCACTAAAATATTTAATGGACAAGGTAGATCCCTCTTTAATTTTAAAATCAACTCATAAGTTGAAGCGCCTGGGATAAATATATTATCTGCTCCTGCTTCATAATATAAAATAGATCGATTTAATGCTTCTTTATAATCATTGATCCCTAACCAATAAACATCCGTTCTACCATTTATGATAAATGACATATTTTGCTGATTAACATACTTTCTTATCGCTTTAATTTTTTCTACTTGAAATTCAATACTGTGTAATGGTTGTTCTAATTTATTAGTGCCATCTTCAATATTAATTCCTGCTGCCCCAAATGAAATAAGTGTTTTCACTATTTCTAATACTTTCTCAACAGAATCACCATACCCTGATTCAATATCAACAATAACAGGAATTTTTACAGCATTTATAATACTTTTCACTGTCTCTAACATATCATCTACAGGAATTTTCTCGCCATCCTCATAGCCACGAGATAATGCAATACCTGCACTAGTTGTAGCAATATGTGAAAATCCTTTTCGTTCAAAAATTCTAGCACTCATTACATCCCAAGCATATGGTAAAACCATTGTACTTTCTCTCTTCATCCTTACTCCTCCTCTACTATCTCTATAAAAGCTATTATATATTCTAAATATATCTATGGTCATTGAGATATGGACATATTATAATAAACTCACAAGGAGGGATACTTATGTCATCAGGAGTACCAGATATCGTCAAAGCAACAAAAATTTTAGCAGACCAATCTAGGGTGGATATATTAACGGTTCTAATGGACGGAAGATTTCATACAGTAAATGAAATTTCTAAATACGCTAAAGTAAAACCTAATACTACGTCATATCATTTAGCTAAATTTTTAGAGTTAGATTGGGTAGAATCAAGTAAAACTGGTAGATTTAAATATTATCGATTAAAGAAAAAAGAAATAGCAGCCATTATGGAAAACTTTATGTCTATTGCTCCTCGAAAAGAAATTAAATCTTTTAATCAAAATAGTGAAATGAAACAATTAAAACGATCCAGAACCTGTTACGACCATATTGCTGGTGAACTAGGTATACAAATTTTTAACTTCTTAATACAGAAAAAATATATACTAGATGAAAATGGAGAATTAACTTTAACGTTAGAAGGAGAAGGTTTTTTTAATAACTTAGGGATTCATATAGATAGTTTAAAATGTAAAAAAAGAAACTTTTGTACCTCTTGCATAGATTGGAGTGAAAGACAGTATCACTTGTCTGGAAGTTTAGGAAATGCCTTATACCTACTTTTTCTAGAAAAAGAATGGATTTCTCCAAATCCTAATTCAAGGTCATTAACCATAACCAATGAAGGACAAAAAAACTTAAACATTATCTTTTGTATAGGTTAGGAACTTTATAACTTGTTTAGTATCTTTTAACCCTCTTTCCGATAATGGTGTATTTAGCTTTTGTTTCACGTTTAAAAAATAATCCCCATTACTGATTGTTTTTTATCAACAATGGGGATAAATTTTTTAAATCAATGTGGATAACTATACTACATAACTTTATTCTTCTACAACTGTATTAATATATTCCTTTAAACTATTTGGTTTGTTAATTACCTAAATTTAGTCTAAATTAATTATCTGCCGCTTCTTTGTATAATCTCCAATTTCCATTAGGAAGATACAGTTCATCTTTTAATTCCTGTTCTTCTTTATAATTATACATATATGTGAGGGCAATTTCTTTAGAATTATCCTCTAAAATTTCTACTTCAATTGATACTCTGTTATACTCATTATTAGAATTTCCTTCTCCATAGTAATTTTCTAAATCATCTAAGTCCTTAACATTATTTTCCCAATCCATAACTTCAATTAGCTCGCCATATACAAAGTCGTTTCCTTTTATCATAGCTGGGTATCCTTTATTAACTAAATGATAAAGTTTACCTTTTACCCTTGCAGGTTGCCTTTTTAATACCTTTCCTACAAGGTACTTATCATAGTTAAAAAAATTCTCCATTAAGCTTCCATAAACAAAAACTTTTTTTGTCATACGATCGCCTCCTAACATATTTTGCCTAATGTAATATTTAAATCTTCCTTATTTTCCACTGCTGCTTTTATTGCAAAAGTTAACCCTTCACCAATTTTATCAAGATCCATAAATGGTGTGTTTTGTTTTGTTATAACCTGTTCAGCAATATAAGGAACATGAATAAACCCACCTTTTATATTTGGATACTTTTTATTGATTAAATAAAGTAATCCATACATTGTATGATTACAAACAAAAGTCCCTGCTGTATTAGACAAAGATGCTGGAATGTTATTACTCCTCATCTCTGATACCATTGCCTTTATAGGTAGATTTGAAAAATAAGCATTCTCTCCATCTTCAAAAACTTTTTTATCAACAGGCTGGTTTCCTTCATTATCTTCAATACGTGCATCATCAATATTTATTGCCACTCTTTCAACTGATATATCAAATCTTCCACCTGCCTGACCAACACAAATAACTATATCAGGTTTATGATTAGTAATTAATCTTTCAACTTCTTCAATGGATTTTTTAAATACTGTTGGTATTTCCGCTTTTATAATTTCAGCACCTGATACTTTATCATCAATTTTTTTAACCGCTTCAAAAGATGGATTTATTTTCTCTCCTCCAAATGGGTCAAATCCTGTTATTAATACTTTCATTCCATTCACCTCCGAAAATATAACCAAAGGAAATTAAATTCCTATAATTTTAAAAAGCCCAAAAATACATTAGAATAATATGAATAATAAGTATTGCTATTGATACTGGAGCTTGATACTTAATAAGTCCATACTTTCTATCTTCTATTTCAAGTATAGCTGTTGGAACTATATTGAAATTTGCAGCCATAGGAGTTAACAATGTTCCACAATATCCTGCACTAAGTGCAAGAGTTGAAGCTATAGCTGGGTTTGCACCTTGAGCAAATACAAATGGTACTCCAATACCTGCAGTTATAACCGCAAATGCGGCAAATGCATTACCCATAATCATAGTGAATACTGCCATTCCCACACAGTATGCAATAACTCCAAGAAGTATATTTCCCTGTGGAATAACTGTCTTTATTCCATTAGCAATTACATCTCCAACTCCAGCTACTGCAAAAACAGAACCAAGTGCTGCAAGAAGTTGTGGAAGAATACTTACAGGCCCTACGATTTCAAGAAGTCTCCTACCATCTTCAGCCATTTCACTAACTTTTCCTCTGGTAATTACAAGTGCAAGTATTAAGGCTACTACAACTGAAACTCCCAAAGCTACAAGTGAACCAATCTGTTGTGTCCAAAATTGCGCCACAATAAAAGCAACTATTGCAAGGGCTACTGCAGGTATAAATATCTTATTTCCTATTAAATTAGCATTTTTTTCTTTAAATTCCTTAGATGATTCACTAAATTTATTATATTTTACAAGTTTAAGTGCTGAAATTATAGACATTAGTAAAACAAGATATCCTATGATTGTATCATTTATAAATATGTCTTTATTCCCCCATATGAGTCCAATCCTACTAAATGTGAAGATGAATGCTAGAATACCCCAGAAAAGTGCAGTAGGAAGCTTTGAAGGGTGGTTTTTATCTTTTATAGTTACATATACTGAAAAAAAGCAGACCATACCAATTAAAATATACATTATCTCTGTTAACGAATCCTTTAACATAACTTCACCCTCCTAACCTATTGTTTATCATCTTGAGATTTTGGTTGTGATTTATATTTTTTATCAAATTTCTTATCATAATATAGAAATTGTATAGTACCTATAACCATTATAGCTAGTGCAATAGGCAATGAAGCTTTAGCAACATCAACTGCTTCAACTATATATCCTTGCTCCTTCATAACACCAACAATTAAAAGAACTCCACTAGATGCAACAAAGAAATTCTGACCAAAGAAATTACCATAATTTTCAACAGAACCTTCAAGACCCTTTATGGTTTCAATATCTTCTTTGTCAATTTTTCCATATCTACTTTCTCCAGCACCCATTGCCATTGGTAATATAAGTGGTCTTATAAATTGAACATGACCTCCTATTCTTATACCAAACATTGCTGCAACTGTTCTTATTACTAAATATAGTGATGTCAATCTTCCTACAGTTGCAGACTTAAGTTTACTAATTAAATAAGCTGCTCTTTCACGAAGACCATATCTCTCTAAGAGTCCTATAACAGGTAGAGAAATAATAAATATTGACATATATCTATTTTCTACAAATGCCCTTCCAAGTGTTGTCATAACATCATTAAATGACATTCCAGATACAAGCCCCGTAGCAATTCCTGCAAAAACAACAACTGCAATAGTATCTAGTTTCATAATAAAACCTATCAAAATAATTAAAATACCAATTAACTTTATCACTTTATCAAATCTCCCCTTTGTATTTTTATATTATATAATACCAAAATATAAAATTTATTTTTGTATTATACGCTACAAAAATAAATGTTTTTTGTAATATTATAAATATTGTTTATTTTTTGTATCAAATAAACTCTGTGAATTAATAAACCACGCATGAATACAGAATTATGCCTAAATCAACTATGTGGCTTTGGAATTGGGTTTATTATTTGGGAGTAATTTAATATATCACTAAAAAATAAAGACTACACACTCTCTAAATAAATGAGAATGTATAGTCTTTACGCTTTTATATTCTTTTATCATTTATATACTATACTTCTCTAAGCATAGTATATCTCTAGTTATTATTTTGATTCAATTTTCTTCTAAAGGGTTTAACTTTTTTACAAACCTATAAAATTTTTTTGTAGGTGTTAAAAAGTTTGATCATTTTATTTAATATATCTTTTTTTGTCCCGTAGATAAATCAGCTGTACTGAAGTATCCATTTCTTATCTTTACTTTGCCTTCTAGGTCTAATTAATCTTTTATAAGAAGAAAACGTGGCAAATATGTAATTTTCCATGTCTGAGCCACGTTTTTATCCTATTGCAGTTTTTACACGAATCGTTTCCGTACCCCTAAAAAGGTAAAGGGAGCTTAATGCCATAACGTTGCTATAAAATTATAAGTCAATGTAGTTGCTAGAGTATTATACAGGGGAAATTCACATGGAAATCATAGAGCTACAATCACAGGCTAAATAAGAAAAAAAGAGCTTCCTTATGAAGACTGTTTCATCCTTATGTATCCTGTGAAGATATCTATTTATTAATCATAAAACCCTAAAATCTTTCATACTTTCTCCAAGAATATAGTGTGAAAACCACATCAAATTCTGCTTCATAATAGCCACATTAATTCCTGGCTGATCAGAACTATATGCCATTCCTTTAAATATAATTAATTCTGTATCAACTTCCATATCCCTTAGGCCTTGATATAGCTCATATGCATTTGGAACTGGAACCCCTTCATCCTTTTCACCATGTTGTATCAAAGTGGGAGTGCAGGCTGATTTAATGTATGTCATTGGTGAAGTTTTGGTATATATCTCTGGATCATTCCATGGATTATCTCCTAAATAAATCCTAATAGATTGAGGTATATCTGTATTTACATAATAGGTAATCCAATCACTAATTCCACCTCCCACTGAAATAGCCTTAAATCTATCACTATATGTAGAACAGAAAGCTGATATATATCCTCCTTGGCTCCATCCCATAACCCCTACTCTATCCTTATCTGCAATCCCCTTGTCAACTAGTTTATCCACTCCAGATATAACATCATTGTAGTCACCAATTCCCAGTTTTCTATAGTTTGCTTTTAAGAATTCATTACCATAACCAGAACTTCCCCTGTAGTTTGGTTCTAAAACTATAAATCCTTTTTCGACAAACTGTTCAATAGGATATTTCTCATTAAAATAGTCTAAAAACATTGGAAAGGATGCCCAGGCCGGACCACCATGGATTACCACTAATAAGGGGTATCTTTTATTTTCGTCTAACTCTACTGGGGTAGATAAAACTCCCTCTATTTCAAGACCATCACTACTTTGCCATGAAATTATCTCCTTTTTACTTTTAAGCTTTCCTTTAAAAAAGCTATTTTCATTCGTTATCTTTTTATCGTCTAAATAGATTTCAAAGGTTTCATTTATTATAGCCTTATTATAGGATATATGATTTCCATCCTTTGTTATAGAAGCATCCATTATAAAGCTATTTACTTTTTCGCTGAACATTTCCACATTGCCATTCTCAGATAGCAACCCAATAAGATAATTAGTTTTATTCTGCCATCTAATTAAAATTCCTTTAGCTGTCCACCGTAATGGAATTACCGTACTATCAAAATCCGTTAAAGGTTGAATTAGCTCTCTACTGTTAATATCATATATCTCTAGTGTACTGTCTTCTATATAGGTCTTATAGTAATCCTTCTCCCTTATGCTTGCTGAGTAACATATTTTACTACCTTCAGGAGAAAAGCAAACGCTCCCTCCCAACAACTTGTCTATATTCATCTTTTGTAGTTCTCCAGCTTTAATATATAGTATATATAGATCTCCATTAATATAATCTTCCCCGTCTGGGCTTGGTGTAGCCATAAATACAACCTTTTTCCCATCATTTGAAATATCAAATTCATAGATATGAAAGTCTTTACCATCAGTTAGTTGACAAACAACACTATTTTCGTGTTCATCTTTATCATTTTGTATCACTTTTTCTATTTCAATGTAATATAAACAATTATTCTGGTATTCCTTACCTATATGATGGAAATCTCCATATAGTTCCTTGCGTTTCTTTATCACCTCAGATTCTTTACACTGTGCAACATAATAAAAACCCTTGCCAGTAGGATCCCATTTGAATTTACTTACCCCTTCTTTTTCATTAGTAATTTGAACCCCACTAGAACCATCTATTGACTTAATAAATATCTGGTTTTTCTTATTATCCTCGTCACCAACTGGGCTAAGATATGCGATATCTCTAGAATTTGGAGACCATAATGGGTACGTACTTTCTATATCCCTAGTTGTTAATGGGTAACATTGCCCCTTATCTTTTTCATATATCCATACATGATTCCCATATTTATTGTCTTTCCAGTTAGCTGTCTTCTTGACAAATGCTACGTTTTT
>NZ_CAUPZS010000015.1:0-92645 GCF_963515715.1 uncultured Clostridium sp. | reverse complement strand
CCGATGATACTACAAGGGAGGCCTTGTGGGAAAGTAGGTCGTCGCCAGGTCTAATATTGTTCCGCGATAGCTCAACGGTGGAGCACTCGGCTGTTAACCGATAGGTTGAAGGTTCGAATCCTTTTCGCGGAGCCAATTTTTATAAAAATATAGAATTTGCTGATAATAGAACCTAGATATATATCAAAAGGTTCTTTTTTTATGCTTTAATTTGCATTATTTTTAAATATGAATTATTTTAGAGGGGAATAAGTTAATGCTTATATCCCCTCTTTATTATTGTCTACTATTGGCTTTCATATAAAATGAATAATAAACAAATATTTGGAAAAACCTATAATATCTAACAATTTAGAAAATTAAATTAAATTTAAAGGATTTTTTATCTACAAGTAGAATATATTTAAAAAGGGACAATAGTATGTTAGGGGGAATTGCTTATGAAAGAATATAAAACCAAAAACTTAAGGAACTTGGGAATAATAGGACATAGCGGTTCAGGAAAAACAACTTTGGCTGATGCAATACTTTACCGTACAAAATCCAATGATAGATTTGGAAAGGTAGACGAAGAAACAAGTATATTCGATTTTGATTCTGAAGAAAAGAAAAGAAAAATTTCTTTATCAACATCCGTTGCTCATTGCGAATGGAAAGATGTAAAAATTAACTTAGTAGATATGCCTGGATATTTTGACTTTGTAGGAGAAATGATTGAAGGATTGAGAGCTATAGATGTGGCTCTTATAGTATTAACAGGAACTTCCGGAGTGCAAGTTGGAACAGAAAAGGCTTGGGAATATGTAAATGAATGCAAACTTCCAAGAGCTTTTTATATAAATAAATTGGATAGAGAAAATAGTAATTTTGAGAAAACATTAGAATCTCTTAAAGCAAAATTTGGTATGTCAGTAGTACCTATTCAATATCCAATAGGAGAAGAATTAGGATTTATGGGAGTAGTTAATATCATTTCCAATAAGGCGAGAGTATATAACCCAGAAAAGGATGATATTGAAGATGCAGAAGTACCTGAAAAGTTAAAAGATAAAGTTATGGAATGTAAAAACATGATAATTGAAGCAGTAGCAGAAACAGATGAAGAGCTATTAGAAAAATATTTTAGTGAGGGTACTTTAAGTGATGAGGAAATATATAGCGGATTAATAAGAGGCTGTGCTAATGGAGAAATAGCACCAGTAATGTGTGGATCTGCTTTAACTGGTAGAGGTATAAAGAGTTTATTAGATGATGTAATTGAATGCTTTCCTAGCCCCCAAGAAGTAGAAGGAAAAAAGGCTAAAGATTTAAAAAACAATAAAGATATTAATATAAATATTTCAGAAGATGCACCATTCTCAGCTTTCGTATTTAAAACTATCGCAGATCCATTCATAGGTAAATTATCTATGTTCAGAGTATTAACTGGTAAAGCTAAACCAGATATTTCAGTATACAATCCAGATAAAGAAAAACAAGAAAAGTTAGGATCCCTATATTTTATGAAAGGAAAACAACAAGTTCAAGCAGATGAAATAATTGCTGGAGATATTGGAGCAGTTACAAAGCTTCAATATACTAATACAGGAGATACACTTTGTGACAATAACTTTACAGTATTATATGATAAAGTTATATTTCCTGAACCAGCAATATCCATGGCTGTAGTACCTAAATCCAAAAATGATGAAGATAAAATATCTTCAGGCTTAGCTAGATTATTGGAGGAAGATCCAACATTTACAGTTTCAAGAGATACTGAAAATGCAGAAACAATAATTTCTGGAACAGGAGAAACACATTTAGAGGTTATCACATCTAAGCTAAAAAATAAATTTGGTGTAGAGGTTGCATTACAAACACCAAAAATACCTTATAGGGAAACCATAAAGAAAGTATCAGATGTTCAAGGAAAACATAAGAAGCAGTCTGGGGGACATGGACAGTATGGAGATGTTAAAATTAAATTTGAACCGCGATTTGATGGGGATGATTTAGAATTTGTTGATAAAGTAGTTGGAGGTGTTGTGCCAAGGCAATATATTCCGGCTGTTGAAAAAGGATTAAGGGAATGTATACTTCAAGGAGTTTTAGCAGGATATCCAGTTATAAGATTGAAAGCTACACTGCATGATGGTTCATATCATCCAGTAGATTCTTCAGAAATGTCCTTTAAAATGGCAGCATCTATTGCATTTAAAAAAGGCATGCAAGATGCAGAACCATTAATATTAGAACCAATCATGAGTGTGGAGATATCTGTACCAGATGAATACATGGGAGATATAATAGGAGATGTAAATAAAAAAAGAGGAAGAGTACTAGGTATGGAGCAAGTTGGTAAGCTTCAAAAGATTATAGCTGAAGTTCCTCAAGCTGAAATGTTTAAATATGCAACAGATTTAAGATCTATGACCCAGGCAAGAGGAAGTTTCACTATGAAATTTGAAAGATATGAAGAAGTACCGGCGTCAGAGACAGCAAAAATAATTGAAGAGAGAAAGAAGGAAAAAGAAGCACTATAGTGTTAAAGCCCCTGTTAATTTAACAGGGGTTTCTTTTTAATATGTTTCAACAAAAATTTCAAAATAAGATTGAGGATGAGCACATGCAGGACATAGATCGGGAGCTTCTTTCCCTTCATATATGTATCCGCAATTATTACATTTCCATAAAGAAACTTCATCTTTCTTAAATACAGTTTCATTTTTTATATTTTCTAAAAGTTTTCTAAATCTATTTTCATGTCTTAGTTCTGCTTCAGCAATTTTTCTAAAAACAGTTGCGATTGATGGGAAACCCTCTTCATCAGCTATATCAGCGAATTCAGGATATAGCTCTGTCCATTCTTCATTTTCTCCATTAGCAGCATATTCAAGATTTTGAGCAGTATTACCTAGTCCTACTGGATAAGAAGCTTCTATATCTACTGCTTCACCTTGAAGATCTTCATTTAGAAATTTAAAAAATCTTTTGGCATGTTCCTTTTCATTTTCAGCAGTTTCTAAAAAGATATTGCTTATTTGAACATATCCTTCCTTTTTAGCCTGTGAAGCGTAATAGGTATATCTAGTACGTGCCTGTGATTCTCCAGCAAAAGATTTCATTAAGTTTTCAGCAGTTTTAGTCCCTTTCAATGATTTCATATTAATCCCCCTTCTTAATTATATTTTTATAATGTGTGAATATAATTACATTGTAGCACTAATTCTCCTTAAATTAAAATAATATTTAGTTAATGGATCTAAACATAGAGATAAATGTATATTTAGTCTATGTTTAACAAAAAATAATTTTGAATGTGGAAAGGGAAGGAGGACTATTCATGTCAGATTATAAATTAGATATTAAAGGCACTATTGAACTTTCTGATTATAGTAGCATAAATGACTATATGGAAATAGTAAATGAAAATGATAGTTTAACCATTAATTTAACAGGTAATAAAGATGAATTTGGAATTATATGTAGCATGTTAAAGGAAAAAGGGTTTTATATAATAAGAGAAGAGCTAGGTAGTCAATGGCATTATATATTAGCTGGCAAAAGGAATAGAGAGTAGAATGATATAAAACTATGATATAATATAATAAAATATTACGTTTCTCTAGGGGGAAGATTAATGGGTAAAAATTATATTATAGGCATTGATTTAGGTGGAACTAAGATAAATTCAGTATTATCTGATTTACAGGGCAATGTAATAAGCCAATGTACAATATTTACAGAAGCATTTAAAGGAGAACAGATAGTATTAAATAGAATTATGGATACTATAGATAAGGTATTACAGGATAGTAATAAGACAATAGAGGAAGTAAGAGCTATAGGTATAGGCTCACCAGGTCCTTTAAACTCAAAAGAAGGAATCATTATAACTACACCAAACTTGCCATTTAAAAATTTCAATATTGTAAATCCCATAATAAACAAATATAGAGTACCTACCTACTTAGATAATGACGCAAATGCAGCTTCTATGGGGGAGTTGCTATTTGGTGCAGGAAAAGGAACTGAAAATATGATTTATGTTACTGTAAGTACAGGTATAGGTGGTGGAGGTATTTTAAATGGTAGATTATATAGAGGGAATACATATAATGCTTTAGAGATAGGTCATATGACGGTAGAACCTAACGGACCAAAATGTAACTGCGGTAATTATGGATGCGCTGAAGCTGTCTCATCAGGCACTGCCATTGCTAGACAAGGAAAAGAAGCGGTAGAAAAAGGAGAAAAAACATCCCTTAGTAATTATAAAAATATAACTGCATTTGAAGTATTTAAGGAAGCGGAAAATGGAGATTTGGTATCAAATAATATAATTAAAAAAAGTTTGAATTATCTAGGCATATGTATATCTAATATAATTACTAGCTTTGATCCGGAAATGATTATTATAGGTGGTGGAGTAACAAAAGCTGGAGATATAGTTTTTAAATCAGTTAGGGAAGTTGTAGATAGCAGATGTTTTAAAACCATGGCAGAATCTTGTAAAATAGTACCACCAAAACTAGGGGGAGATGCAGGGGTAATGGGAGCAGTTGCCCTAGCTCTAATTGAGGAGGGAATAAAGCTTTGATAACAAATTTATATTTAACTAGACATGGTGAAACCCTTTGGAATACCCAAGGTAGGATGCAAGGATGGAAGGATTCCCCTTTAACGGATAAAGGGGCATTACAAGCTCAATTGCTAGGGAAAAAATTAAAGGATTTAGATATTGACATTATATATTCTAGTCCAATAGGACGAGCTTCTTGTACAGCTGAAATACTTAAAGGAAATAAGAATATCTTAATAGAGTTTGACGATAGATTAAAGGAAATAAATATGGGGAAATGGGAAGGTATGCTACGGGAGGATATAGAAGATATATATAAAGAAGAGCTACATAACTTTTGGAATACTCCTCAATTGTATAAGCCTATAGAAGGGGAAACTTTTAATGAGGTCATAGATAGGACAACTTCCTTTATAGAGGAGATAGTGAATAAACATAAAGGAAAGAATATATTGGTGGTTACACATACTATAGCGTTAAGATCTATGCTAGCTTATATAGAAAATAAGGATTTAGGAGAATTCTGGGATGATATATTTATTCATCCTACGAGTTTAACTGTGGTAAAAATTGGGGATAGTGCAAAAGAGGTAATGTTAAAAGCAGATACATCTCATTTTAATGGGGAGTTATAAATCAATTAAAACTGCAAAATCACGAGGTGAAAAAATGACAGAGAAACTATTTTATGAAAATCCATATCTTGAAGAATGGGAAAGTGAAGTAATTGATATTGTTGAAGATGATGATAAATTTTTAGTAGTATTAGATAAAACAGCTTTTTATCCAGAAGGAGGGGGACAGCCTTCTGATAAAGGGTATATAGAGGATATAGAAGTAACTTATGTTTTTGAGGAAAATGATATTATATATCATGTTACAACTAAAAAACCATTAAATAAGAAAGTTATATGCAAATTGGAATTTGCAAGAAGGTTCAATTATATGCAACAGCACTCAGGAGAACATTTAATTTCAGCGGTGCTATACAATCTCTTTAATACCACTAATGATGGATTTCATATGGGGGAAGACTATGTAACAATAGATAACACTATATCTAATATCACGGATGAAATAGTTTTTAAGATTGAAAATACTGCTAACCAATATATTTATGAAAATATACCTATAGTAGACTATGTGATTCAAAATAAAGAATTGCATAAAATGAATTTAAGGAAGGAATGTAAAGTAGATAAAGACATAAGAATAGTAGAGATAGAAAATTTAGATAAAATAGCCTGTTGTGGAATACATGTTAGAAATACAGGAGAGATAGGATTAATAAAAATAATAAAAACAGAAAAATATAAGGGAATGACAAGAATTTATTTTAGGTGTGGCAAAAAGGCTTTTGAAGATTTTCAAAGCAAACATAGCATAGTAACAGATTTAACAAGACATTATTCTATGTTGGAAGATGAGATAGTAGACAAAGCAAAATCAGATTCAAGTGAGATAAAGTCATTATTAAAACATATAAAGGATTTAAAAGAAATTCTTTATCAATATACAGTAGAAGACATATTAAAAAATCATCATAGTAAATTAATAGAAGTAAGCTTTGTGGATAAAAACTTTGAAGATGTTCAAATAATTAATAGAAGGATATTAGAGAAGATTAATACTTTTAATATATTGATAAGTGAGAAAGATAATAAGGTAATATTATCAAAAAGTTTAGATGATAATCTACATTGTGGAAAATTATTTAAAGAACATTTAAGTAAGTATAATGGCAAAGGCGGAGGAAGTAAAAATCAAGCTCAAGGAGCTTTTGAAGGTAGAGAAGATATGCTTGGATTTATAAGTTTTATTAAGGAATTTATAGCAAATCATAAATAGTTCATAAAAAAGATATTATAACTTATTAAAATTATAATATCTTTTTTCTATTGGTATAAACAGAGTTCTTGAATCAGATGGAGTTTTTACTCCACCTGATTCTTAGAAATCGTTATCCAGGGACGTAGCCGCTCTTAGATCCAACTTAAAAGAAGATGGGAGTATTAGAGCGGATAGTCATCGGATAAAACATAGAAATAGTTAGATAAAGGAAGCTAGGTGTATTTATTTTAAAATAAAGGCAAAAATAATGATAAATACTAATAATTTAGATGTTGAGTCATCGTAAAAAAAATATTAATATTAAATAAAGGTCAAAGAAAGTCAAAGTCAACGAGGTGTATTATGGCGAGATTATCAGATATAATTGAAGAATTTATAAAAAACATGTTAGATAATGCAGAAGAAAGAGAATTACAAATTCAAAGAAATGAGTTGGCTAATTATTTTAGCTGTGCTCCATCTCAAATAAACTATGTATTAACTACTCGTTTCACTACCGATAAAGGTTATTATGTAGAAAGTAAACGAGGGGGAGGAGGATACATAGTAATTAAATATATGAATATAGATGGAAGTAAATATTTAGTAGATAATATAAACGATAAAATAGGAGATAGTATAACATTTCATAGTTCGTTACAAATAATAGATAATCTTGTAGGGAGAAATATAATATCAGAAAAAGAAGGGCATCTTATTAAGGTAGCTGTAAATGATAGAACTCTTTATTTATGTGGAGAAATGAAGAATAGGGTAAGAGCAGACATATTGAAGAATATGCTAATTGTACTTTTATTATAATTGTATTTATATGGTATAATTGTATTAAATGGAATTAATTATAATACGCTAATAGGAGGTGTTATTATGTTATGCGAAAGATGTAAAAAAAATGATGCCAATGTTCATTTAACTCAGATTGTTAATGGTGCCAAAAATCAAATCAATTTATGTGAGACCTGTGCAAAAGAAATGGGGGGATTTGATTTACCTGTGGATATAGATTTTTCTTCACATTTTACCTTCCAGAATATATTGAGTGGGATAATGGATTATATAAATCAACCATTGAAGCAAGATGATAATATTTCCGCTACTTGCAGTAATTGCGGTACTAATTATGGAGAGTTTAAAAATAAAGGTTTGCTTGGATGTAGTGGGTGTTATACTCATTTAAATAAGACGTTGATGCCAGTAATAAAAAGAGTTCAAGGGAATGTAGAACATGTAGGTAAGATTCCTAAAAGAGCAGGGCAATCTATTATAGAAGCAAGAAGAATTAATACTTTAAAACAAGAATTAAAGAATGCCATAGAAAAAGAAGAATATGAGAGAGCCGCTGAATTAAGAGACATAATAAAAGGATTGGGAAAGGAAAATGGAGAGGAGGTATAAGGCGTGAAGAATTGGATGATTTCTCCGGAGGACAATAAAGAAATAGTAATTAGTAGCAGAATAAGGTTGGCAAGAAATATAAAGAATATATCTTTTCCCCATAGATTAAAGGAAGAGGAGGGAAGGGATTTAGTTAATACTATAGAAGAAGCCTTTTATTCTTTCTGTGATACTAAACAAGATTATAGCACATATTATCTTTGGCAATCTGATCCTTTAAGTAATAACATTTATTTAGATAAGCATCTAATAAGTAGTAAGCTATTATCAAATTATATGAAGGCAGCTTTTATAATCAATAGAGATGAAACTGTAAGTATTATGATTAATGAAGAAGATCATTTAAGGATACAATGTATAACATCAGGATTAAACTTAGAGGAAGCCTATGATGCAGCAAACAAAATAGATGACTTATTAGAGGAAAAATTAGAGTATGCATATAGTGAGCAGCTAGGATATATGACAGCTTGCCCCACTAATATAGGAACTGGTCTTAGAGCCTCTGTTATGATCCATCTGCCTGCCTTATCCATGAGTAATGAGATGAATGGAGTATTAAATGCACTTACTCAAGTAGGTATGACAATTAGAGGGCTATATGGTGAGGGGTCAAAATCTATAGGCAATATATATCAAATATCTAATCAAATAACTTTAGGGGTAAGTGAAAAAGAGATATTAGATAATCTAAAGGCAGTAGTAAATCATATAATTAATCAAGAAAATATAGCTAGAGAAAAGTTTATAAAAACTTATGAATATGAATTAAAGGATAGAGTATATAGGGCATACGGCATATTAAAATCTGCAGTTATAATGGATTCATCAGAATGTTTAAGTCTATTGTCTAGTATAAGATTTGGAATTGAAATGGGCATAATAAATGATATGGATAAAAACATTTTAAATGAGTTAATGGTAGATACCCAAAGGGCTATGTTACAAAAAACTTATAATAGGGAACTCTCAGATAGAGAAAGTGACATATATAGAGCTGAGCTGCTAAGAAAAAAATTAAATAAACAATAAATATAAAGGGTGGTGAATTGTAATGATATACGGAAGATTTACAGAGAGGTCACAAAAAGTATTAATATATGCACAACAGGAAGCGCAGGAGTTAAAGCATGGCTATGTGGGAACTGAGCATATATTACTTGGTATATTAAAAGAAGAAGGACTAGCAAAGAATTTACTTAATGATGTAGGAATAACATTAAAAGATGTTAAAAATTTAATTGAGGAATATGAAGGCAAGGGAGAAATTGACGTATACAAAAATGAAATTCCATTGACTCCAAGAACAAAGAGGCTTTTAGAATTAAGTTTATTAGAAGCTAGAAATTTAAGCCATAATTTTATTAGTCCAGAGCATATTTTACTTGCGTTGATAAAGGAATCAGAGGGTGTGGCTTATACAATATTAAATAATTTAGGAGTAGATTTTACAAAATTAAGAAAAAGCTTGATAGAAAATTTAGCGGGAGAACAAAAAATAAGCGAAACTATAAATAGTAAAATAAATACTAGTGATACTCCAACATTGAATCAATTCGGAAGAGATCTAACTGAGATGGCAAGAGAAGGTAAGTTAGATCCAGTTATAGGAAGGGATAAAGAGACTCAAAGGGTTCTAGAAATTCTCTGCAGAAGAACTAAAAATAATCCTTGTTTGATAGGGGATCCTGGAGTTGGTAAAACCGCCATTGCTGAAGGATTAGCTCAAAAGATTGTTGAAGCAAACATACCAGAGATATTAAGAGACAAAAGAGTTGTTACATTGGACTTATCATCGATGATTGCAGGAGCGAAATATAGAGGTGAATTTGAAGAGAGATTAAAAAAGGTAATGGAAGAGATAAGAAAGGTTGGAAATGTGATATTATTCATAGATGAAATCCACACCATAATAGGAGCAGGAGCTGCAGAAGGAGCTATAGATGCATCTAACATATTAAAACCAGCATTGGCAAGAGGAGAGATACAGTGTATTGGTGCCACAACTATAGATGAATATAGAAAGTACATTGAAAAAGATGCAGCACTAGAAAGGAGATTCCAACCTATAACAGTAGGTGAACCAACAAAGGAAGAAACAATATTAATCCTTAAAGGGGTTAGAGATAAGTATGAAGCACATCACAGAGTTAAAATAACTGACGATGCCCTTGAAGCAGCTGTAAATTTATCAGATAGATATATAACAGATAGATATTTACCAGATAAAGCAATAGACCTAATAGATGAAGCCGCTTCAAGAGTTAGAATAGAAAATATGACTGCCCCACCTGATATGAAGCAATTAGAAGAAGAACTAGAAAAAGTAACTAAGGAAAAAGAGGATGCTATAAGAGTTCAAAACTTCGAAAAGGCAGCGAAATTAAGAGATAAGGAAAAAGAGTTAAAAGGTAAGTTAGAAGATTTAAAATCTGATTGGAAAACTCAAAAGCAAGTTAGCACATACACTGTAGCCGAGGAACAAATAGCGGCAGTAGTTTCTAGATGGACTAATATTCCTGTGGAAAAACTTACTGAGAAGGAATCTGCAAAGCTTTTAAAGCTTGAAGAAATTCTGCATAATAGAGTAATTGGTCAAGAGGAAGCAGTGAAGTCAGTGGCAAGAGCTGTTAGAAGAGCAAGAGTTGGGCTAAAGGATCCAAATAGACCTATAGGATCATTTATTTTCTTGGGACCTACTGGTGTCGGTAAAACTGAGCTATCTAAAGCACTTGCAGAGGCTATGTTTGGAGATGAATCTAGTATGATAAGGATAGACATGTCAGAGTACATGGAAAAACATGCCGTATCTAGATTAATAGGGTCTCCTCCAGGATATGTAGGATATGACGAAGGTGGTCAATTAACTGAAAAGGTAAGAAGAAACCCATATTCTGTTGTGCTATTTGATGAAATAGAGAAGGCTCATCCTGATGTATTTAATATATTATTACAAATATTAGAGGATGGTATACTAACGGATGGAAAAGGTAAAACCGTTAACTTTAAAAACACCATAGTAATAATGACATCAAATGTAGGTGCATCAACAATTAGAAAACAAAGAACATTAGGTTTTTCAACTAGCTCCAACGAAAGTGAAGACCAATATGAAAACATGAAAGATAATGTTATGGAAGAGCTAAAACGTGCCTTCAGGCCTGAATTCTTAAATAGGATAGATGATATAATAGTATTTCATCAGTTAGAAGAGAAGCATTTACAACAAATTGTTGGATTAATGTTAAAGTCAGTAAAGGAAAGGCTAAAAGAACAAAATATAGATATAAGTTTTGATGATAAAGCAGAAAAATTACTAGTTAAAGAAGGATTTGATCCTGTATTTGGTGCTAGACCTTTAAGAAGAGCCATTACAAAGACTGTAGAAGATAAATTGTCAGAGGAGATATTAAAAGGCAATGTAAATAAGGGAGAGCAGGTACTAGTAAGCACTGAAGATGATAAGTTAATATTTAATAAAAATTAGATGAAAAAGGGTAGATACAGGAGATATCTGCCCTTTTTATAAATTTTTTCGTATTTTATTAAATTTTATAATAAGTATAAATATTAGTATAATTAAAGAGGACTTTACTATGTTGTGTAGAAATTTAATTGTTAAAGTAAAATAGTCAATAATTAATCACTATGGAGGGATAGGTCTTGAATATTGAAATAAAAAAAGATTACAATGAATTAAGTGAATTTACAGCATCAGAAATAAAAAAAACAATTGATGAAAAGCCAAGCTGTGTACTAGGATTAGCAACGGGCAGTACACCAATCGGATTATATAAAGAGTTAGTAAAGCTACATAAGGAAGGGAAAGTAGACTTTTCCAAAATTACTACTTTTAATTTAGATGAGTACAAGGGACTTGATGGGAACCATAATCAAAGCTATAGATATTTTATGAACGATAATTTATTTAATCATATAAATATAGATAAAAACAATACCTTTGTACCCAATGGATTGGCAGAAGATATGGAAGTAGAATGCAAAAGGTATGAAGAACTTATGAAAGAGAAAGGTGAAATAGATATTCAAGTATTAGGAATAGGTGTTAATGGGCATATAGGATTTAATGAACCTAATAAACATCTATACATTGGTACTCATATTGAAGATTTAACTGAAGAAACTATATCTTCTAATTTAAGATTTTTTTCTAGTAGAGAGGAAATGCCTACTCAGGCAATTACTATGGGAATAGGAAATATTATGAGAGCCAAAAGAATAATACTTTTAATTTCAGGAAAGAATAAGGCTAATATAGTTAAAAAGTTATTTAGTGGTAAAATAACTACTGAATTGCCTGCATCAATACTGCAAATACACAATAATTGTACAGTAGTATTAGACGAAGAAGCTGCATCGTTATTAAATAGATAAGATACATGGGGAAGTTTTAATTTTTTAAACTTCCTTTTTATTATTGACAAAACTTTGCAATTATATTGTATAATAAATTGCAGGATAAATTAGGAGTTGATTAAATGGGGAAGATTAAAAATTACTATGTTTGTCAAGAATGTGGATATGAGGCTTTAAAATGGTCAGGTAAATGCCCCGATTGTGATACCTGGAATAGTATGGTAGAGGAAGTAAGAGATACAAAAGCAAGTAAAATTTCATCATCTATTTTAAAGATAAGCAATGAGCCACAAAGCATTTTAGAAATTAAATCACTTAATTATGAAAGATTAGATACTGATATTAAAGAACTTAACAGGGTTTTAGGTGGAGGTATTGTAAAAGGATCTTTAATACTTATTTCAGGAGATCCAGGGATAGGTAAATCCACATTGCTATTGCAAGTAGCTAATAATATATCACAGAAATATGGAAAAGTTTTATATATATCAGGGGAAGAATCAGAAGAACAAATAAAAATAAGAGGTGAGCGGTTACAAGCTTTATCAAAAGATCTTTATTTGCTTTCTGAAACTAATATTGAAACAATAGAACATCATGTAAATAAGTTTAATCCAATATTTGTAATAATAGACTCTGTTCAGACATTATATCATCCCTCTATTTCATCAGCCCCGGGAAGTGTATCTCAAGTTAGAGAAGGTTCAAACAGTATAATGCGTATAGGAAAGAGTAAAGGTATACCTTTTTTTATTGTAGCTCATGTTACGAAACAAGGAGCTTTAGCAGGACCAAAAGTATTAGAGCATATGGTTGACACTGTTTTGCATTTTGAGGGTGAAAGAACAGAAGAGTTTAGGATATTAAGAACAATAAAAAACCGTTTTGGAACTACTAGTGAAATAGGAGTTTTTGAAATGAGAGAAAAAGGTTTAGAAGAAGTATCAAATCCATCTGCAGTTTTCTTGGAAGATACCGACTTTAATAAGGAGGGTTCTATAGTAATTGGTGTTATGGAAGGAAGTAGACCAATTTTAGTGGAAGTTCAAGCACTTGTTACGGAAACCAAGGCTGCTATACCAAGAAGGACCTCTGTAGGAATTGACACTCCAAGATTAAATTTAATTTTAGCTGTGTTAGAAAAGAAGCTAAGATTGCCTTTTTACAAGTATGACGTATACATTAACGTAGTTGGAGGATTAAATATAGAGGGAACTTTTGGGGACTTAGGTATTGCTCTAGCCATTATATCTAGTATAAAAAGTTGTGAAACAAAATTAGAAAAACTCCTTGTGGTAGGGGAAATAGGTTTAACAGGTGAGGTAAGACCTGTTAGTTTCAGTGAAAAGATAGTAAATGAGGGTAAAAAAATGGGCTTTAAAAATTTTATAGTTCCGCAAAGGAATAAAGATAAGATATCGTTAGATGGTATAAGTGTTATGGGAGTATCGACATTAAAAGAAGTTATAAATAAAGTATTTTAAGTATAGGTGATGAAATTGAGAGTAGAAAAAGATAAAGAACTTATGAATATTCTAAAAATAATGGCTCCAGGAACTACATTGAGAGAAGGCTTAGAAAATATACTAAGAGCTAAAACCGGTGGTCTTATAGTATTAAGCGATAATGAGCAAGTCTTAAGTGTAGTAGACGGTGGTTTTTTAATTGACTCAGAATATAGTCCATCTTATGTATATGAATTAGCTAAAATGGATGGAGCGATAGTAATAAGTAGTGATTTAAAGAGAATAATGTGTGCCAATGCTCAACTAATGCCTGATCATAACATACCGACCTTTGAAACAGGAACAAGACATAGAACGGCAGATAGGATGGCAAAGCAAACAGGGACAATAGTAATAGCTATATCTCAGAGAAGAAACATTATATCTATTTATAAAGGCAATATTAAATATATACTAAAAGATAGTAGCATTATATTGGGGAAGGCCAATCAGGCTCTACAAACTTTAGAGAAATATGTAGCAGTATTAGATAGGGTAGTAAGCAATTTAAATGTACTAGAGTTTCAAGATATTGTCAGCTTATTTGATGTAATGACTGCCATACAAAGAACAGAAATGGTTATGAGAATTGTAGGAGAAATTGAAAGATATATTTGTGAACTTGGCAATGAAGGAAGATTGATTTCTATGCAGCTAAATGAATTAGTAAAATTTGTAGAACAGGATGAGATCCTGTTAATTAGAGATTATTGTGAGACCTATCTTGACTATAGTGAAGTGTATAAACAAATTCAAGGATTATCTTCAGAAGACTTATTAAATTTAGATATTATTTCAAAGTATTTAGGTTATACTGGGGTACCTTTGGTAGATACTTTGATATCTCCAAGAGGCTATAGAATGCTTAATAAGATACCGAGAATACCTAGCAATGTTATAGATAATCTAGTAAAGCATTTTAGAGAGTTGAAAGCAGTTATGGAGGCTAGTTTCGAACAGTTGGATAATGTAGAAGGTATTGGAGAAGCAAGGGCAAAAGCAATCAAAAATGGACTAAGGAGATTGCGTGAACAAGTAATGATAGATAGACCTAAAGATATATAGAGCAAGTAAATAATTATTACATTTGCTTGCTCTATATAAAGCAAGTATTACCTTAATGAATATTTTCCTAAAGTATTTATTCTATCATATTCTCTTAATAATATATCATACAAATTAAGATCTAATGTATTACATAGAGAGGTTAAATAGAAAAGATGATTCCCCACTTCTCTTTCAATAACTTCTCTACAATTTTCACATAAGATTCCTCTTGTGTGTGTATCTAATATATTTGGTAATTCGTTTATATTAATATCCTCGCTATCTTCTGTAGGTAATTGACTTTTAGCTTCTATATGAATACACCCACAGTTTGTAACTGATTTGGCAATTGCTCTATTTATTCTACCATCTGATTCTTGAAGTTTTGTCATAATATCTAAAATACTTTTATGTCTTAATAGGGACCCGTCCACGGAATTTTGGAAATTATCAAATATTATATCTTTCATAGAATTCAACTCCTTACAGTAAAATGTTGCTTATTGAGATAATTATAGTTTTTCTCTCATGATTTTGTCAACTTACTAGGGATGAGTTTTTATGTTTATATATATAATAATTCAAAAGTCAGTTTTAGAATAGGGGGATAAAATATTATAATAATGAACAAATAATTAAATAATGAACAATTGATTAAATATTTTTAGCACTTATTGAAAATTAATATTAATTAATATATATTAAAAATATATTTAAGATTTAAGCATATAAAATGCAAAAAATTAACATAGGAGGTGAGTTGAGATGTTAAAAAAGGTATTGAGAGGCCTATTTACAATTATAGGTGTTACTTTTGGGTTTATAGTAAGTTCAGAAATTTTAAATACAGAACTAATTTCAAAATTTCATTATTTTGAGGGGCATCCTCTAAAAAGTTTTTTATTTATTTTTTTATCAAGTATTTTATTTGGACTCATATTATTTTTAATATCTCCTTGGATTACTATCTTTATTATGAAAATTATGGACTATGTAGAAAAAAGCATACAAAGGATACCTGCACATGAAATATTACTGGCTGCATTCGGAGCTATAATTGGATTAGGAATATCAGCTATATTTGTAACTCTTTTATCTAAGATACCTATTATAGGAGTAGGGTTAGCAGTCGTAATTGCTTTACTCATGGCTGCGCTTGGAGCTAATATTGCACTTAAAAAAAGAGAAGACATAATTTCATTATTTACAAACTTTAAAAAGTCTGGAACTCCAAGTAAAGATAAAAAAGGGAAAGTGTATAAAGGAGATCCTAAAATATTAGATACTTCTGTCATAATAGATGGTAGAATATTTGATATATGTCAAACAGGATTTGTAGAAGGAACTCTTATAATTCCTAACTTTGTTCTTGAAGAATTAAGGCATATAGCCGATTCCTCAGATGGATTAAAAAGAAATAGGGGTAGAAGAGGATTAGATATATTAAATAAAATACAAAAAGAGTTGAATATAGAAGTTCAAATATATGAAAAAGATTTTCCGGATATTGCAGAAGTTGATAGTAAATTACTGAAGTTAGCGCAAATAATGAATGGGAAAGTTCTAACTAATGACTATAATTTAAATAAAGTTGCTGAATTTCAAGGAGTGCCAGTGTTGAACATAAATGAACTAGCCAATGCAGTAAAACCCGTAGTTCTTCCAGGGGAAGAGATGAGAATACAAATTGTTAAAGACGGGAAAGAGTCAGGGCAAGGAGTGGCCTATTTAGATGACGGAACGATGATTGTAGTAGAGGGTGGTAGAAGATCTATTGGAGAAACCATAGATGTGGTTGTTACTTCTGTACTACAAACAGCTGCAGGTAGAATGATATTTGCTAAACAGAAGGATGGTATGGACTAGTTTAGAGGAGAGAGAAAATGTTAGGAAACTGTGCTTTGATTTTAGCAGCTGGTAAAGGAAAAAGGATGGGAGTGGGTTTTAATAAACAATTTTTAGATATAAATAATAAACCCATTCTATATTATACATTGAAAGCCTTTGACCAACATGAAGAAATTAATAGTATTATTTTAGTGGCTGCTGAAGAAGAAATTGATTACTGTAAAAATGAGATAATAAATAAATATGGCATAAAAAAAGTGAAAAAAGTAGTTTGTGGTGGAGAAGAAAGACAGCATTCTGTACTTAAGGGATTAAAAGAAGTAGATGATGCTAATATAGTTCTCATTCATGATGGGGCAAGACCTTTTATTTCTAAAAAAATAATAACAGATGGAATTAAGTATGCCAATATGTACGGAGCTGCCGCTTGCGGTGTTACTCCCAAAGATACTATAAAAACAATAGACAATAAAGGGTTTTCTTGTGAAAGTCTAGATAGAGATGCTTTAATAAGTATTCAAACCCCACAGTGTTTCCAATATGACTTAATATTAAAATGTCACAATAACATTCTAGATAAGAATATTAAAATTACAGATGATACCTCTGTTGTAGAACATTTTGGTTATAGAGTATGTATTTATGAAGGTGATTATTTTAATATTAAAATAACTACTCCAGAGGATTTAATTGTTGGAAAAAGCTTAGTGCAAATGATTAATTATTAAAGTGGTACTTGACAGTTATGTTTTTTTAAATATAATTATTGTTATAATTTAATATAAAGCTATGATGAAGAATAGTAGAAACAAAATTACAGAGAGAAGATTCAAGGCTGAAAGATTTTCAACTGTTTTGAACCCGCTTTGGAGCTGTAGGAAAAACCTACCGGAAATAACCGTTATAAAGACTAAGTGATAAAATTAGGTGGTACCGCGACTCATCGCCCTATAGTAGGGCGATTTTTTATTTTTTGAAGATTAAACTTATTAAGGAGGAATATAAAATGAAATTATCAAAAGTGCTTGTAAGGACTCTAAGAGAGACACCAGCAGAAGCGGAAATAATAAGTCATCAACTAATGCTTAGAGCAGGTATGATGAGAAAAATGGCTTCAGGTATTTATAATTTTATGCCTTTTGGGCTAAGAGT
The DNA here is from genome assembly GCF_963515715.1 of uncultured Clostridium sp. GTDB lineage: Bacteria > Bacillota > Clostridia > Clostridiales > Clostridiaceae > Clostridium_AW. The sequence continues at coordinate 74,906 of NZ_CAUPZS010000015.1, read as the reverse complement.
TATAAAAAAGGTTGAAGATATAGTTAGGGAAGAGATGGATAAAGCAGGAGCACAAGAATTTTTAGCTTCGGCCGTATTACCATCTGAGTTGTGGAAAGAATCTGGTAGATGGGAAGTATTTGGACCAGAAATGTTTAAACTGAAAGATAGGAATGAAAGGGAATTTTGTCTAGGACCAACTCATGAGGAAGTATTTACTGATATAGCTAGAAATGAAATCAAGTCATATAAGCAGTTACCTTTAAATTTATATCAAATTCAAACAAAGTATAGAGATGAAAGAAGACCAAGATTTGGAGTTATGAGATCAAGAGAGTTTATAATGAAAGATGCTTATAGCTTTGACAAAGATAATGAAGGATTGGATATAAGCTATAGTAATATGTATGAAGCTTATCATAATATATTTAAAAGATGTGGATTAAATTGCAAATGTGTTGAAGCTGATTCAGGAGCAATGGGAGGAGCCGGTTCAGCAGAATTTATGGTTCAATCAGAAGTTGGAGAGGATGAAATAGCATTTTGCACTAAGTGTGAGTATGCTGCCAATATAGAAAAGGCACCTTCTACAGCTGAAATAAGCGAAAAAGAAAAACTAGCAAATATAGAAAAGGTTTCGACTCCAGATGCAAAAACAATAGAAGATTTAGTTAAGTTCTTTAATACTAATTCTAAAAAATTTGCTAAGACATTAATTTATGTAGCTGATGAAAAAGTAATAGCTGTTATGGTAAGAGGAGATAGAGAAGTAAACGAAGTGAAAGTTATAAATGCTATAGGTGGAGCTGTGGATTTTGAAATGGCCAATGCTGAAACTGTTAAAGCTGCAACAAATGCAGAAGTCGGTTTTGCAGGACCTATAGGAATAAAAGCAGATTTACTGTTAGTTGATGAAGAAGTGGTAAACATGTATAATTTTATTATAGGAGCTAACGATACTGGTTACCATTACATTAATGCTAATTATAAAAAAGACTTTGAAGGAAAAGTTGGTGACTTTAGGAAGGCTGTTGAAGGAGATAAGTGTCCTAAATGTGGAAGTAACATTACTGTAGACAGGGGAATAGAAGTAGGACATATTTTTAAGTTAGGAACTAAGTATTCGGAGTCTATGGGAGCTACATTCCTAGACGAAAAAGGAGAAGCTAAACCATTAATAATGGGATGTTATGGAATAGGCATTAATAGAACTATGGCTACAGTTATTGAACAAAATCACGATGAAAATGGGATAATATGGCCTTTGGCTATAGCTCCATATCAAGTTATAGTAATTCCAGCAGTTATGAAAGACGAAGAACAGGTTAGAATTGCGGAAGAGATACATGATAAACTTCAAAAAATGGGAGTAGAAGTACTACTTGATGATAGAGATGAAAGAGCAGGAGTAAAATTTAAAGATGCAGACTTAATAGGCATACCAATGAGAGTTACTGTTGGTAAAAAAATTAAGGAGGGGAATGTAGAATTTAAATTAAGAAGTTCTTTTGAAAATGAGGTGATAAGTGTAGAACAGGTTTATGAAAAGATAAAAGAGGAATTTGCTAAGAATAATATGAGACTTTAATAATTATTTAATAATGAATTTGGGGGATATGTGTAATGAAACTCGATTTAAATAATATAAAGATAGCTCAGGAAAACATAGCAAGTGTGGCTAGAAAAACTCCACTGTTTTATTCAAGTACTTTTTCAAGAGAGAGTGGATATAATGTTTATCTAAAATGCGAAAGCAAACAAAAGACTGGAGCTTTTAAGATTAGAGGAGCATATAACAAAATAGTAAGTTTAAGCGAAGAAGAGAAAGCAAGGGGAGTTATAGCTTCTTCAGCAGGGAATCATGCTCAAGGGGTAGCTTATGCAGCTACAGCCTTAGGTATAAAATCTACTATAGTTATGCCACAAACTGCTCCACAAGCAAAAGTTCAAGCTACAAAGGCTTATGGAGCTAAAGTCATACAACATGGAGAAGTATATGACGAATGTTATGCAAAGGCTTTAGAAGTTCAAAAGGAAATGGGAGCTACATTTATTCATCCTTTTAATGACGAAGATGTAATCGCAGGCCAAGGTACCATAGGAATTGAGATATTAGAAGAATTAGAAAATGTAGATGCCATAGTAGTACCAATAGGAGGAGGAGGCTTAATATCGGGTATTGCACTAGCTGCTAAGTCTATTAAGCCAGAGGTTAAAATAATAGGAGTACAGCCATCAATTATAGCCTCATCTAAGGTTTCACTAGAAGAAGGAAAGATTATTACTTTACCTGGTGTGAAATCATTAGCAGATGGTATCTCGGTAAAAACTCCTGGAGATATAACTTTTGAATATATTAAGAAATATGTAGATGATATAGTGACAGTTTCAGAGGATGAAATTGCTTACGGCATATTTTGTCTCATGGAACGTTCAAAATTAGTTTCAGAAGGGGCAGGAGCGGTAGCTATAAGTGCTGTATTAAATAATAAAATAAATGTTGAGGGAAAGAATGTTGTTTGCTTAGTAAGTGGGGGAAATATAGATATAGCTGTACTCTCAAAAATAATCGATAGGCAACTTATCATATTAAAAAGAAGAATTAGATTTGTAGTTGAAATACAGGATAAAGTAGGTCAATTAGGACAGTTAGTAAATAATGTAGTTTCTATGGGAGCTAATGTGGTAAAAGTACGCCAAGATACAAATTGGAATGACAAAGGACTAGATTATGCAAATGTACTTTTTGAAATAGAAGTTCAGACTAGAGAGCATGCACAAAATGTTATGGATAGCTTAAGGAAAAAAGGCTATAATTTAGAAATAGTAGGATAAAGAGAGGTAAGTTTTATGAAGGTATATAATACTCTAACTAGAAAAAAAGAAGAGTTTATTCCTATAAATCCAGACCAGGTAAACATGTATGTATGTGGACCTACTGTATACAATTTCTTTCATATTGGAAATGGAAGAACATTTATTGTATTTGATACTGTAAGAAAATATCTTGAATATAGAGGATATAAAGTTAACTTTATTCAAAACTTCACAGATATTGATGATAAAATGATAAAAAGAGCTAATGAAGATGAAATTACTGTAAAAGAACTAGGAGATAGGTTTATAGAAGAATATTATAAAGATGCGGATGGATTAAATATAAAAAGAGCTACTGTTAATCCTCGTGCCACAGAATTTATGGATGAAATTGTAAAATTCGTGGAAGAGTTAGTAGAAAAGGGATATGCATATGAAATAGATGGGGACGTATATTTTCAAACTAAAAAGTTTAGTGAATATGGAAAGTTATCCGGTCAAAATTTAGAAGAATTACAAGCAGGAGCTAGAATTAATATAGACGAAAGAAAAAAAGATCCTATGGATTTTGCTATATGGAAAAAACAAAAGCCTGGCGAACCGGCATGGGAAAGTCCTTGGGGCATGGGAAGACCAGGATGGCACATAGAATGTTCTTGTATGGCTTATAAACTTTTAGGTGAAACAATAGATATCCATGCAGGAGGATTTGACCTTGTATTTCCACATCATGAAAATGAGATAGCTCAAAGTGAATGCAGAACTGGAAAAACTTTTGCTAATTATTGGATGCACTCAGCATTTTTAAATATTGATAATCAGAAGATGTCAAAATCTCTTAATAATTTCTTTACAGCAAGGGAAGTGCTTGAAAAATATGATGCTGAGGTAATAAGATTATTTATGCTATCAGGTCATTATAGAACACAATTAAATTTTAGTGAAGAATTATTAGAATCATCCAAAGCGGGATTAGAAAGAATATATAATGCAATAGGAAATTTAGAAAATTTATTAAATGAAGTAGAAGTAGAGAAAATCAATAATAATGAGAAAGAATATGCTAAAACTATAGAAGGCTATAAAGCTAAATACATTGAAAAAATGGATGATGATTTTAATACAGCGGATGCTATTTCAGTTATATTTGATATGATAAGAGATATGAATACAAATATTAATAGAAATTCATCTAAAGAGTTAATTAATTTTGCGTTAAGCATAGTAAGAGAATTGGGTGAGCCCCTTGGAATAGCTCAAAAGACCACTAAGTTAGATTTAGAAAGAGACATAGAGAATTTAGTAAATAAAAGACAACAAGCTAGACAAGATAAAAACTGGGCTTTAGCAGATAAAATAAGAGATGAGCTAAAAGATATGGGTATAGTATTAGAAGACACTCCTCAAGGAGTAAGATGGAAGAAGATTGATTAATTGGAGAGTTTATTTATGAGCTTAGATATTATGAATAAAACATTTACAAAAGAAGAAGCTAGAGCTTTAAACCCTCTAGTTCTGGCTTTTGTAGGAGATGCAGTATATGAAGTTTTGGTGAGAATATATCTTGTGGATTTAAATAAAGATATGTGTGTCAATAAGCTTCATAAAAAGGCAGTAGATTTTGTTAAGGCAAATTCACAAAGTGAAGCGATAAAAAATATACAACAATACTTAAGTGAGGATGAAATCGCTATATACAAAAGAGGAAGAAATGCTAAAGGAAGAATCCCTAAAAGTGCTACAGTTCAAGAATATAGAATGGCCACAGGGCTTGAAGCTGTGGTAGGATTCTTACATTTGACAGGGCAAAAGGAAAGATTGTCAGATATCTTTAATATAATTCTAAAAGCACAACATGATAATACTATAAATTAAATTTTAATAGGAGGCAAAGGATGGGGCTTAAAGTTAAACTATTAGAGCACACTCCAAATCCAGAAAAGCTTGTAGCATCAGCTGCAAAACTATGTTATAGTGCAGTAGGAGTGGAGGAAATACAAGAAAATTTAGAAGATGATAAGGTGATTAAGTTTTTAGATATGCTAATGTCTTATGGTCATGAATCTCCAATTGAGCATGTATCTTTTACTTTTGGAGTTGAAGGAGTATCTAGAAGCTTAACACATCAATTAGTGAGACATAGAATAGGTTCTTACTCACAGCAAAGCCAAAGGTATGTAAAATTAGAGCAATTTGAGTATATAATTCCTCCAGAAGTTGAGAAGAATGAGGAAGCTAAAAAAGTTTTCGTCAGATCTATGGAAGAGTGTCAAAAAAATTATAATAAATTAGTTGAAATTTTACAGAATAAATATATTACAGAAGGCATGAGTAAAAACAATGCAGAGAAAAAAGCCATAGAGGACGCTAGATATGTATTCCCTAATGCATGTGAGACAAAGATTGTATTTACGATGAATGCTAGAAGTCTAATGAATTTTTTTAAGCATAGATGCTGCAATAGAGCACAATGGGAAATTAGAGAATTAGCATACCAAATGCTTGTAGAGGTTAGAAAAGTAGCGCCTGTACTATTTAAATACAGTGGACCGAATTGTGTCAATGGACCATGCCCAGAAGGAAAGATGAGCTGTGGCGAAATATTAGAAGTTAGAAAAAAGTATCTATCAAAATAATGACAAAGGGGTAATATTTATGAGAGAAGACATAGTGGTAGGAAGAAATGCAGTAATAGAAGTGTTAAAATCTGATAGAACAATCGATAGTATAATAATTGCTAAAGGGGATGTAAAAGGTTCAATAACGGTTTTATTAGCCTTAGCAAAGGAAAAAGGAATTATTGTTAAGGAAGTAGACAGAAGGAAATTGGATCAAATTTCTGAAGATAGCAATCATCAAGGAGTAGTAGCTTATGTAACTCCTTATAAATATGTAGAAGTAGAAGACATACTTAATTATGCAAAAGCTAAAGGGGAAAGTCCATTTATAGTAATACTAGACGAAATAGAAGATCCCCATAATTTTGGGGCAATTATTAGAACGGCTGAGACTTGTGGAGTACACGGGATAATAATACCTAAAAGAAGAAATGTAGGAATTACACCAGTTGTTTATAAATCTTCCGCAGGCGCAATTGAGCATGTGAAAATTGCAAAGGTGCCTAATATAAATGCTACAATAGAATATCTTAAAAAAGAAGGAATATGGATATATGGAGCTGATATGGATACACAAACCTATTCTTATAATGCAGACTTTTCTGGACCAGCAGCTTTAGTAATAGGTAGCGAGGGAAGGGGTATTTCTAAACTTACAAAGGAAAAATGTGATTTATTAGTTAAAATACCTATGAGAGGGGAGATAACCTCTTTAAATGCATCAGTGGCTGGTGGAATTTTGATGTATGAAATATTAAGGCAAAGAATCACAAGAGGATAAAATTGAGGAATGTATTTGTAGATGGGTATAACGTTATAAATAGTTGGCCTGAGTTAAAATTAATAAAAGATTATAGCTTAGAGGGGGCTAGGCAAAAACTCATAGAAATGCTTCAAAACTATGCTACATTCAAGGGATATAAAATATTTTTAGTTTTTGATGCGCATCTAGTAGTTGGGAGTAGTGAAAAAAAAGAAAGATATGGAGAATATCTCATAGTTGTGTTTACTAAAGAAGGAGAAACGGCAGATGCGTATATAGAGAAGAAAGTAAATGATATGGGAAGAAAATGGGAAGTGTGTGTGGTAACCTCTGATTCATTAGAGCAGCAAGTGACCTTTCAAAGAGGTGCAATAAGAATGTCTTCTTTAGAATTTTATCATGAGGTGAAAAGCATTGAGAGGAAGATATCGTCTAATATAGAAAATAATAGAAATAATAAAAGAGATACAATCGAAGATAGAATGGAAGGGGAGATACTGGAAAAACTTCTTAAAATTCGCAAAAGTCATTGAAATGCCTTGACTGTAAAAGGGATGGTAATGTATAATTTAAGCTGGAGTATACTTTCTAGGGGGGATATTGTGGGAAACGGGGTTAATGAGGAGAAGAGCAGGAATATGAATGTTTCCTTTAATGAAATGTTAGACGAGGAAATTGTTATTGAAGCTAAAAGGGGAAACGTAAGAGCACAAGAGTATTTAATAAACAAGTATGAAAACTTTGTAAAGTCTAAAGCTAAATCTTATTTTCTAATCGGGGCAGATAAAGAAGATATATATCAAGAGGGGATGATTGGACTTTACAAAGCAATAAGAGATTTTAAACCAGATAAGTTATCTTCATTTAAAGCATTTGCTGAACTCTGTGTGACTAGGCAGATAATAACTGCTATAAAAACGGCTACAAGGCAGAAGCATATCCCATTAAATACATATATTTCACTAAACAAACCAATATATGATGAGGAATCGGACAGAACCCTGATGGATATACTATCTGAGTCTAAAATAACTGACCCAGAGGAATTGATAATAAGTAGAGAAGAAATGGGATATATACAAAATGAGATTGGCGAGGTTCTATCTAACTTAGAGATGGAAGTGCTTATGTCATACATAGATGGGAAATCATATCAAGAAATAGCTTGTGATTTAGATAGACATGCAAAGTCTATAGATAATGCTTTGCAAAGAGTAAAAAGAAAGCTTGAAAAATGCTTAAATATAAGATAATTTTATATTGACAAAATAAGCTTCATGTATTAAAATTAATAATCGGTATACGTTCATAATTTTGTGACGTACATAAATACTCTTGATAATAATTAATGACTCAATTGCCCATGTAGCTCAGTAGGCAGAGCGTCACCTTGGTAAGGTGGAGGTCACCGGTTCAATCCCGGTCATGGGCTCCAATATTTTATATATTAACCACAACACACTAGGGTAAGTTTACTTATGAAATATGTATATAAATAAAGGAGGAACAAAAAATGGCAAAAGCAAAATTTGAGAGAAATAAGCCACACGTAAATATAGGAACAATAGGACACGTAGACCACGGTAAGACAACATTAACAGCAGCAATCACAACAGTATTAGCAAGCAAGGGATTCGCAGATGCATTCGACTATGACCAAATAGATAAGGCACCAGAAGAAAAAGAAAGAGGAATCACAATCAGCACATCCCACGTAGAATACGAAACAGAAAACAGACACTATGCACACGTTGACTGCCCAGGACACGCGGACTATGTAAAGAACATGATAACAGGAGCAGCACAGATGGATGGAGCGATCTTAGTTGTAAGTGCAGCAGACGGTCCAATGCCACAAACAAGAGAACACATACTACTAGCATCAAGAGTTGGAGTTGAATACATAGTAGTATTCTTAAACAAAGCAGATATGGTAGACGATCCAGAACTAATAGAATTAGTTGAAATGGAAGTAAGAGAATTATTAAGTGAATATGGTTTCCCAGGAGACGATGCACCAATAGTTGTAGGATCAGCATTAAAAGCATTAGAAAACCCAACAGATGATGCAGCAACAGAACCTATAATGAACTTAATGGCAGCAATAGATAGCTATATCCCAACACCAGAAAGAGCAACTGACAAACCATTCTTAATGCCAGTAGAAGACGTATTTACAATCACAGGAAGAGGAACAGTTGCAACTGGAAGAGTTGAAAGAGGAATCCTAAAAGTAGGAGACGAAGTAGAAATCGTAGGATTAAGCGAAGAAAAGAAAAAGACAGTTTGTACAGGAATAGAAATGTTCAGAAAGTTACTAGACAGTGCAATGGCTGGAGATAATATCGGAGCTCTATTAAGAGGAGTACAAAGAGATGACATCCAAAGAGGTCAAGTATTATCAGCAACAAACACAGTAAAGCCACACCAAAAATTCGTAGGTCAAGTATACGTATTAAAGAAAGAAGAAGGTGGAAGACACACTCCATTCTTTAACGGATATAGACCACAATTCTACTTCAGAACAACAGACGTAACAGGATCAATCAAATTACCAGAAGGAGTAGAAATGGTAATGCCAGGAGACCACATTGACATGGACGTAGAATTAATCACTCAGATAGCAATGGATGAAGGATTAAGATTCGCGATCAGAGAAGGTGGAAGAACAGTAGGTTCAGGAGTTGTTACTACTATAATTGAATAATTTAATTAGGGGACTGGGTTTCTAGACCTAGTCCTTTTAAGGATTAAATTTCTATATAATTCAATTTGCTAAATTACATTGACATATAAAATGAATTATGTTAAATTATTAAGGTAATGCATGAAATTAGTAGTATATATCCCTGCGATTTATATAAATATTCAGTTTTAGTACCAGGAGGTGTAGGATATGAGAATAAAGATGACTTTAGCTTGCACTGAATGTAAGCAAAGAAATTACGATTCAATGAAAAACAAGAAAAATGACCCAGACAGATTAGAAATGAGAAAGTATTGCAAATTTTGTCGCAAACACACAGTTCATAAAGAAACAAAATAGTCTATAAAGGCATTATTTTATTCAGGGATGTGAAGAAATGAGTGTTAATGTGAGAGAAAAAACAGAGGTTGTTAAAAAGGAGAATAGTGCTAAACAAAAAAATGGAGGCATTATTAACTTTTTAAAAGGGGTAAAAGGCGAGTTTAAAAGAATTACATGGGCCTCTAGAGAAGAAGTGAAAAAAGCTACTATTGTTGCGTTGACGTTTTGTTTGATTTACATGGTAGCTGTAGGTTTGATAGATTTTGGCTTTAATAAATTGTCACAAATCGTCTATAAATAATATAGCAAAAGGAGGTAGGGGTCGAGAGAGATTCCCGTCCCTTAGATTATGGCAGAGAAAGCTAGATGGTATGTAGTGCACACATATTCAGGATATGAAAATAAAGTTAAGGCTAATTTAGAAAAGACTATTGAAAACAGAAATCTTCATGACTGGATAAGTGATGTTCAAGTTCCTATAGAGGAACAAGTGGAAATTAAAGATGGTAAGAAGAAAGTAACTCAGAAGAAGAAGTTTCCGGGTTATGTGTTAGTAAGAATGATGATGACAGATGACTCATGGTACGTTGTTAGAAATACCAGAGGAGTTACTGGATTTGTTGGTCCAGGATCAAAGCCTGTTCCGTTAACAGATGATGAAGTAGCATCCATGGGTATTGTGGATAAACATATAGATTTAGATATAGAAGTTGGAGAAACTGTAATGGTAATTTCAGGACCTTTAGAAAATTTCTCCGCTGTTATCCAAGAAATTAATGTAGAAAAGAAAAAAGTTAAGGTGCTAGTTAATATGTTCGGCAGGGAAACACCTGTTGAACTTGATTTCAATCAGATAGATAAACTAGACTAAAGAAGAGACGAAAGTCTCAATTAAGTGGGAGGATTATATCCGTATTACCACATTTATAGGAGGTGTAAATATGGCTAAGAAAGTTACAGGAATGATAAAACTTCAACTTCCTGCAGGAAAAGCAACTCCAGCACCACCAGTAGGACCTGCTCTTGGTCAGCATGGAGTAAACATCATGGCGTTTACTAAGGACTTTAATGCTAAAACTGCAAACCAAGCTGGTTTAATAATACCAGTAGTAATAACAGTATATCAGGATAGATCTTTTAGTTTTATACTAAAGACTCCTCCAGCAGCAGTTCTTATTAAAAAAGCAGCAGGAATCGAAAGTGGTTCAGGTGTTCCAAATAAGACAAAAGTTGCTAAGATTACTAAAGAACAAGTTAAGCAGATTGCTGAAACTAAAATGCCAGACTTAAATGCTGCATCATTAGAAGCTGCTATGAGAATGGTGGCTGGTACAGCAAGAAGTATGGGTGTAACTGTTGAAGAATAATTAATAGTTTTACCCCGTTTAAAATTGTGGGAGGTAAAAACCGTTAATACCACGAAGGAGGTTAAGTATGGGAAAGAATTATATTGAAAGTGCTAAATTAGTTGAAAAAAATACATTATATACACCAGTTGAAGCAGTGGATCTTGCAGTAAAAACTTCAAAAGCAAAATTTGATGAAACAATTGAAATTGCTATAAGATTAGGTGTTGACCCAAGACATGCAGACCAGCAGGTAAGAGGAGCAGTTGTTCTTCCTCACGGAACTGGTAAGAAAGTTAGAATTTTAGTAATCGCAAAGGGCGATAAAGCTAAAGATGCTGAAGCAGCAGGAGCAGATTATGTTGGTGCTGAAGAATACATCGATAAAATTCAAAAAGAAAACTGGTTCGATTTTGATGTAGTTGTTGCTACACCAGATATGATGGGATTAGTTGGTAGATTAGGTAGAGTATTAGGACCTAAGGGATTAATGCCAAACCCAAAATCAGGTACAGTTACATTTGATGTAGCTAGAGCAATAGCTGATATCAAAGCTGGTAAAGTTGAATATAGAGTTGATAAAACTGCTATAATTCACGTTCCAATTGGAAAGAAATCCTTTGGATCTGAAAAGTTAATGGATAACTTCCAAGTTTTAATGGAAGCTATAGTTAAAGCTAAACCAGCTGCAGCTAAAGGTCAATACATTAAATCAGTTGCTGTTTCAAGCACTATGGGACCTGGAATTAAAATTAATCCAGTAAAAGTTCTTGAATAGTATTGACAATAAATTGAGAATTTGATATCCTTTTAAGGATTGAATAAGTAAATACTCCGTAGACAGTAGGTGCGAAAGCGTAACGGTAAGCCAACCTACCGAGGGTTCCAATATATTTATATTAGATATATAATTGGTTTCTCCATGTCTACGGGAGGAACCTTTAATTTTATATACAGTTTAAACTGTGAGGAGGTGGACACACAGTGAGCAAAAATAGACAATTAAAAGAAGTTAAGGTTGCTGAGATAAGAGAGAAAATGGAAAAAGCTCAGGCAATCGTATTAGCTAAATATCAAGGACTAACAGTTGAAGAAGATACAAAGCTAAGAAAGAAGCTAAGAGAAGAAGGAGTAGAATACAAGGTATACAAAAATACTTTAAGTATTCTAGCAGCAAAGGAATTAGGTCATGAAGGTGTCGTTGAATACTTAGAAGGACCGATTTCAATTGCTTTTGGATATGATGATCCAACTGCTCCAGCGAGAATTTTAAATGACTTCGCTAAAGAAGTTAAAAAATTAGAGCTAAAAGGTGCAGTAGTTCAAGGTGAAGTATATGATGCAGACAAAGTTAAGCAACTTGCAGCAATACCACCAAGAGAAGTATTACTTGCAAAACTTCTAGGAAGCTTCAAAGCTCCAGTATCAAATTTAGCATATTTATTGAATGCTATAAAAGAAAAGAAAGAATCTGAAGAAGCTTAATTAAAAAGGAATAATTTGGAGGTGCGTAATAATGACTAGAGAAGAAATCATTCAAGCTATAAAAGATATGAGTGTTCTAGAATTAAATGAATTAGTAAAAGCATGTGAAGAAGAATTTGGAGTAAGCGCTGCTGCTCCAGTAGCTGTTGCAGGCGGAGCTGTTGCAGGCGGAGCTGCAGAAGAAAAAACTGAATTCGACGTTATATTAGCTAGCGCTGGATCAGAAAAAATCAAAGTTATAAAAGCAGTTAGAGAAATAACTGGATTAGGATTAAAAGAAGCTAAAGAAATAGTTGATGGAGCTCCTAAGACACTAAAAGAAGGTATAGCTAAAGAAGAAGCTGAAGCTATGAAAGCTAAATTAGCTGAAGTTGGAGCAACTGTAGAATTAAAATAATCCTTAATTAAAGGGTATAAAAAGAGGTACTGTTATAATAAGTACCTCTTTTTTAAATAAGTAAGTTATTGCTTGAATAGTGATTGACAATAGTTTATTATTATGATAACATAATAAATTGCATTGATTATATAAAAAATGAATAATTAAATGAGTTTTATGTAAGTGAATTATTTACATAAAAATGGTTATACTATTAAGATGCAACATAATTAATCCAGAAACATACAAAAATGTTTGTGGTTATTTTTACTTTATGCAAGGGGTGAAATTTAATGGTACATCCTGTCCAAGTTGGGAAAAGAACTAGAATGAGTTTTTCTAAGCTCAAAGAAGTTGGTGAAATGCCTAACTTAATTGAGCTTCAATTGGATTCTTACGAATGGTTTTTAAAAGAAGGCCTTCAAGAAGTTTTCGATGATATTAATCCTATCCAGGATTACACCGGTAATCTTAATTTAGAGTTTGTAGGTTACAAACTAGATATGGATAATATCAAATATTCAGTTGAAGAATGTAAAGAAAGAGATGCTACTTATGCGGCTCCATTAAAAGTTAATGTACGTTTGATAAATAAGGAAACTGGAGAAGTTAAGCAGCAGGAAGTATTTATGGGAGATTTTCCTCTCATGACTGATCAGGGAACATTTATCATTAATGGTGCGGAGAGAGTAATAGTCAGTCAGCTTGTTAGATCACCAGGAGTATATTATGATGTAGCTCTAGATAAAACAGGTAAGGAATTATTTTCTGCAACAGTAATACCTAACAGGGGAGCTTGGCTTGAATATGAGACAGATTCTAACGATATTATATATGTTAGAATTGATAAAACTAGAAAGTTACCTATCTCAATTCTTGTAAGGGCTCTAGATTATGAAACAGACACCGAAATTATTAATTTTTTTGGTGAAGATGAAAGATTAAAAGCTACTATAGAAAAAGATAATACAAAGAGCAAGGAAGAAGCTTTACTTGAAATATATAAGAGATTAAGACCAGGCGAACCTCCTACTGTGGATAGTGCTATGGCTCTTATAGAATCTTTATTTTTTGATGCAAAAAGATATGACTTATCTAGAGTAGGTAGATATAAATTTAATAAAAAGTTATCCCTATCTATAAGAATAGCAAATCAAATCTCAGCTGAAGATATAGTAAACCCACAAACTGGTGAAATATTAGTACAAAAAGATGAAAAAATAGACAGGGAAAAAGCTTTAGAAATACAGAATTGCGGTGTTAATTCTGTAGATATAAAAGTTGACGAAAGAATTATAAGAGTTATTGGAAATAACTTTGTTGATATACATAGTTTTGTAGACTTTGATATAGAAGATTTGAATATCAAGGAGTTAGTTCACTATCCAACATTAAGAGAGATATTGAACAATTATACAGATAAAGATGGAATTAAAGAGCAAATCAGGAAGAATATTCATAATTTAATCCCTAAACATATAATCAGAGATGATATATATGCAACGGTAAGTTATGAATTAGGATTGCCATATTATGTAGGATACACAGATGATATTGACCATTTGGGAAATAGAAGATTAAGATCTGTAGGAGAATTGTTGCAAAACCAATTTAGAATTGGTCTTTCAAGAATGGAAAGAGTTGTAAAGGAAAGAATGACTATTCAAGACCAAAACTCTATCACTCCACAAGCCTTAATTAACATTAGACCGGTTGCAGCATCTATCAAAGAATTTTTTGGTAGTTCACAGCTTTCTCAATTCATGGATCAAACCAACCCGTTATCTGAGTTAACTCATAAGAGAAGATTATCAGCCTTAGGACCAGGAGGGCTTTCAAGAGAGAGAGCAGGTTTTGAGGTAAGAGACGTTCACCACTCTCATTATGGAAGAATGTGTCCTATAGAGACTCCGGAAGGACCGAATATAGGATTGATAAACTCATTAGCTACTTATGCAAGAGTTAACGAATATGGTTTTATAGAAGCACCTTATAGAAAAATAGATAAAAAAGAAGGCAGAGTAACAAAGGAAATAGTTTATATGACTGCCGATGAAGAAGATAGATATTTAGTTGCACAGGCAAATGAGCCTTTAGATGATAATGGTTATTTTATAGATGATAAAATAACAGTTAGAGATAAAGAGGATATCCTTGTAATTCCAAAGAATGAAGTTGACTACATGGACGTTTCTCCAAGACAAATTGTATCTGTTGCAACGGCTATGATACCTTTCCTTGAAAATGACGATGCCAGCCGTGCTCTTATGGGATCTAACATGCAACGTCAAGCGGTTCCTTTATTAAAGCCTCAGGCTCCAATAGTAGGTACTGGTATAGAATATAAGGCTGCAGTAGATTCTGGAGTTCTTCCTAAAGCTAAAAATGCAGGTACAGTAGTTTATGTAAGTGCAAATGAAGTAAGGGTTAAAAGAGATTCAGATGGAGGCATCGACACATGTAGATTGCTTAAATTTAAAAGGTCAAACCAAGGTACATGTATAAATCAAAGACCAATTGTAAGCAAGGGAGACAGGGTTGAAAAAGGAACAGTATTATCAGATGGACCATCAACGGATTTAGGAGAAATAGCATTAGGTAAGAACATAAGAATCGGTTTTATAACTTGGGAAGGCTATAACTACGAGGATGCTATGCTTATTTCTGAAGAGTTAGTAAAAAATGATGTGTTTACTTCTATTCATATTGAAGAATATGAAGCAGAAGCTAGAGATACAAAACTAGGACCAGAAGAAATTACTAGAGATATCCCAAATGTAGGGGAAGACGCCTTAAGGGATATAGATGAAAGAGGAATAATAAGAATAGGTGCAGAGGTAAGGTCAGGAGATATATTAGTTGGAAAAGTAACTCCAAAGGGAGAAACTGAGCTTACAGCAGAAGAAAGACTATTAAGAGCTATATTTGGTGAGAAAGCTAGAGAAGTAAGAGATACCTCTCTTAGAGTTCCACACGGGGAAGCTGGAATAATAGTTGATGTTAAAGTATTTACTAGGGAAAACGGAGATGAATTACCTCCAGGGGTAAATAAACTAGTAAGATGTTATATTGCACAGAAGAGAAAAATATCCGTTGGGGATAAGATGGCTGGAAGACATGGTAATAAGGGTGTTATTTCAAGAGTATTACCAGAGGAAGATATGCCATTCTTACCAGATGGAAGACCTCTTCAAATATGCTTAAATCCACTAGGAGTTCCATCACGTATGAATATCGGGCAGGTATTAGAAGTGCATTTAGGATTAGCTGCTTCTAAGTTAGGTTGGCATATTGCTACCCCTGTATTTGACGGAGCAACTGAACCTGAAATAGATGAATGCTTAAGAGAAGCAGGATATGAAAGAGATGGTAAGGCTGTTTTATATGATGGAAGAACTGGAGATCCTTTTGATAGCAGGGTAACAGTAGGATACATGTATATATTAAAACTTGCTCACTTAGTTGATGACAAAATACATGCTAGGTCTACGGGACCATACTCATTGGTTACACAACAGCCACTTGGAGGAAAAGCACAGTTTGGAGGTCAGAGATTTGGAGAGATGGAAGTTTGGGCGTTAGAAGCTTATGGTGCTGCTCATACTTTGCAGGAGATATTAACAGTTAAGTCTGATGACGTTGTTGGTAGAGTTAAGACATATGAAGCTATAGTAAAAGGTGAAAACATACCAGAACCAGGAGTGCCAGAATCCTTTAAAGTTTTAATTAAGGAGTTACAGGCTTTATGTCTTGATGTTAAAGTCTTAAATGATGACAATGAAGAAATAAAATTAAAGGAATCCGTTGAGGATGAATTAGAAGAGTTAGAAGTTAACATAGAAGGAACAGAAGAATATGTACCACCTACACCATCAGATGAGTATGTAGAAGATGAAGAGAAAAATGAAAATGTAGATGAAGATGTGGATATAGATTATGAAGATCTACCATTGGATGATTTCGAAAATGATCTAGAATTAGATGATTTTAATGATGAACACTAATTTGAAGGGAGGATTACCCTTGTTTGAATTAAATAATTTTGATGCCTTACAGATAGGTTTAGCTTCACCAGAACAAATTAGAGAATGGTCAAGAGGAGAAGTAAAGAAACCTGAAACTATTAACTATAGAACTTTAAAACCTGAAAGAGACGGATTGTTTTGTGAAAGAATATTTGGTCCAACAAAAGACTGGGAATGTCATTGTGGTAAATATAAAAGGGTCAGATATAAAGGTATAGTTTGTGATAGATGTGGTGTTGAAGTAACGAAGTCAAAGGTTAGACGTGAGAGAATGGGGCATATTGAACTAGCCGCCCCTGTATCTCATATTTGGTATTTTAAAGGTATTCCATCAAGAATGGGATTAATACTAGATATGTCACCAAGGTCTTTGGAAAAAGTTCTGTATTTTGCTTCTTATATAGTTCTTTCACCAAAGGAAACTAGATTAGACAAAAAACAACTATTAAGTGAAAAAGAGTATAGAGAAGCTATAGATAAATATGGTGAAGATAGTTTTGAAGCTGGAATGGGAGCTGAAGCTATTAAAAGATTACTTGAAGAAATTGACTTAGAACGTTTATCTAAAGAACTTAAAGAAGGACTAAAAACAAGCACTGGTCAAAAGAAGATAAGAGTAATAAGAAGATTAGAAGTAGTTGAATCCTTTAGAAAGTCAGGTAATAGACCTGATTGGATAATTATTGATGTTATACCAGTAATTCCACCGGACTTAAGACCTATGGTTCAATTAGATGGAGGAAGATTTGCTACTTCAGATTTAAATGACTTATATAGAAGAGTTATAAATAGGAATAACAGACTTAAGAAACTTCTAGATTTAGGAGCTCCAGATATCATTGTAAGAAATGAAAAAAGAATGTTACAGGAAGCTGTAGACGCTCTTATAGACAACGGAAGAAGAGGAAGACCTGTTACAGGACCAGGAAATAGACCATTAAAGTCTTTATCGGATATGTTAAAGGGTAAGCAAGGAAGATTTAGACAGAACTTACTTGGAAAACGTGTTGACTATTCAGGACGTTCAGTTATAGTTGTAGGACCTGAATTAAAAATGTATCAATGTGGTCTTCCTAAAGAAATGGCTCTTGAATTATTCAAACCATTTGTAATGAAGAAATTAGTAGAAGGTGGATTGGCACATAACATAAAAAGTGCGAAGAGAATGGTTGAAAGAGTTCAACCTCAAGTTTGGGACGTATTAGAAGAAGTAATATCTGATCATCCTGTGCTTTTAAACCGTGCCCCTACCCTACACAGACTAGGAATTCAAGCCTTCCAACCCGTATTGGTTGAAGGTAGAGCTATAAAGCTTCATCCATTATCATGTACTGCATATAACGCAGATTTTGATGGTGACCAGATGGCGGTACACGTACCACTATCCGTTGAAGCTCAAGCTGAAGCTAGATTTTTAATGCTAGCAGCTCACAATATTTTAAAGCCTTCGGATGGTAAGCCGGTTGTAGTTCCTACCCAGGATATGGTTTTGGGATCCTATTACTTAACCTTAGGTAAAGAATCAAATCCAGGGGAAAGAATTCCCGTATTTTCATCATCTGATGAAGCTATAATGGCATATCAAGTTGGTGCAGTTGCAATACATTCAAATATAAAAGTAAAAATTGTAAAAGAAAAAGATGGGGAAACTATATATGGAATAATTGATACTACCCCAGGAAAATTAATATTTAATGAATCAATACCTCAGGATTTAGGGTTTGTAGATAGAAGTAAACCTGAAAATGAATTTAAATTAGAAGTAGATTTTCTAGCTAACAAGTCAGCTTTAGGTAAGATAATTAACAAATGTTATATGAAACACGGTCCGACTAAGACATCTGTTATGTTGGATAATATAAAAGCTAAAGGATACCATTATTCTACGATAGGAGCTATAACAGTTGCTACTGAGGATATGGTAGTTCCGGAAGATAAAAAGAGATTATTATCAGAAGCTGATGAGGCAGTAAATAAAATTGAAAAGATGTATAGAAGAGGCTTTATTTCTGAAGATGAAAGATATGAAAGAGTTATAGAAAAATGGACTAAAACAACAGATGAAATTGCAGATGCGCTTATGACTAGTCTAGATAACTATAACCCAATATTTATGATGGCAGACTCTGGAGCCAGAGGTTCTAAGAGTCAGATTAAGCAGCTGGCAGGTATGAGAGGACTTATGGCAAATCCTTCTGGTAAAATTATAGAGTTGCCAATAAGATCATCCTTTAGAGAAGGTCTTGACGTTTTAGAGTACTTTATATCAACTCACGGAGCTAGAAAAGGAAATGCTGATACAGCGTTAAAGACTGCTGACTCTGGTTACTTAACAAGAAGACTAGTTGATGTTAGCCAAGATGTTATAGTTAGGGAAGAAGATTGTGGAACTAAAGATGGCTATGAAGTTTCTGTAATTAAAGAAGGAAATGAAGTTATTGAAACATTAGCTGAAAGATTACATGGAAGATATTCTGGAGAGGATATATTAAATCCTTCTACAGGAGAAGTTATTATAGAGAGAGATAAATATATTGATTCTAAGACAGCAGATGCTATAGAAGAAGCTGGCGTAACAAAAGTTTGGATAAGATCCGTGTTTACATGCAAATCTAAACATGGTGTTTGTTCTAAATGTTATGGAATGAATATGGCTAGTGCTGAAAAGATTAATATAGGAGAGTCTGTTGGTATAATAGCAGCACAAAGTATAGGAGAGCCTGGTACTCAGCTTACAATGAGAACTTTCCATACAGGGGGAGTTGCAGGTGCGGATATAACTCAAGGTCTTCCAAGAGTTGAAGAATTATTTGAAGCAAGAAAACCAAAAGGATTGGCTATAGTTTCAGAAATCGCAGGAACAGCGAGAATTGAAGAAACTAAGAAAAAGAGAACTGTAGTTGTAACTGGGGAATCAGGTGAAGAGGTAAGTTATGATATCCCATTTGGTTCAAGACTTAAGGTATCTAATGGAGACGTGATAAATGCTGGTGATGAAGTAACAGAAGGATCAGTTAATCCTCATGATATCATAAGAATAAAGGGAGTAAAGGGTGTTAAAAATTATCTTTTATCCGAGGTTCAAAAGGTTTATAGATTACAGGGTGTTGATATAAATGATAAGCATCTTGAAGTAGTTATAAGACAAATGACAAGAAAAGTTAAGATAGAAGAATCTGGTGATACTGATTTATTACCAGGAACTATGATTGATATTTTCGATTTTAATGAGGAAAATGAAAAAGTAGAAGCTATGGGTGGAGAATTGGCTAAAGGAAGAATAGCGTTGTTAGGAATAACGAAAGCTGCTTTAGCTACAGATTCTTTCTTATCCGCAGCATCTTTCCAAGAAACAACAAGAGTATTAACAGATGCAGCAATAAAAGGAAAAATTGATCCTTTATTAGGACTAAAAGAGAATGTAATCATAGGTAAACTGATTCCAGCAGGAACAGGTATGACTAGATATAGATCAATAAGGATTAACACAGAAAAAGATGAAGAAGTAGAAAATATTGAATCCTTAAATGCAGAATTAGATGAAGAAATAGAAGTTTAATTTATTGACAGGATAGCGTTAAGGTGATAAAATACTTCTGGGTGTTTATAAAATGAGACAGAGCCTTTGGCTTTGTCTCTCCACAATATTTATAGGGGGGAACAGAAGTGCTCGACAGACTTGAAGGAAAAAAGGTTGTGGGATTGAAGCAATCTTTAAAGGCTATAAAGAGTGGCAGTGGTAAAACTGTTTACATAGCAAAAGATGCAGATATAAAGATATATGACCAAATAAAAAGTGCTGCCGAAGAAAATTCCCTTGAAATTATATTTATAGATACCATGAAGGAATTAGGAAGACTTTGCGGTATTGATGTGGGATCAGCAACAGCTGTCATCATAAATGAATAAGCTTACAACAAATTTTATCAATAGATTTTTTATATTATACTGAGGAGGTGTAAATATGCCAACTATTAGCCAATTAGTAAGAAAAGGCAGAAAGACAATTAAGGAGCAATCCACAGCACCAGCATTAAAACAGTGTCCTCAAAAAAGAGGAGTATGTACAGTAGTAAAAACTAGTACACCAAAGAAGCCAAACTCTGCGTTAAGAAAAGTTGCCAGAGTAAGACTTACAAATGGTTACGAAGTATCTGCGTACATTCCAGGTATAGGACACAACTTACAAGAACATAGTGTTGTTCTAATAAGAGGTGGAAGAGTTAAAGACCTTCCAGGTGTTAGATATCACATCGTTAGAGGTGCGTTAGACTCAGCTGGAGTAGCTAACAGAATGCAGAGCAGATCAAAGTACGGTGCTAAGAGACCAAAGAAAAAATAATTAACTAATAATTTAACTTAAGGTTTGAAAATGGTGCTGTGTCTTCGGCATTTATATATATTCACTAGTATAATATTTTGCAGAAGTACAAAGCGCTTTGCGGTTGAAAAACCGAGTACCGATGAACTTAAATTTCAATTATGTTAAGGAGGGAAGAAAAGTGCCAAGAAAAGGACATATAGGTAAAAGAGATGTATTACCAGATCCAGTGTACAATAGTATAGTTGTAACTAAATTTATAAACAGTTTAATGATCGATGGTAAAAAAGGTGTAGCTCAAAAAGTTTGCTACAGCGCTTTTGACATAATATCAGAAAAGACTGGCAAAGATGCAATAGAAGTATTCGAAGAAGCTATGAACAATGTAATGCCATTACTTGAAGTAAAAGCAAGAAGAATTGGTGGTGCTACATATCAGGTGCCAATCGAAGTAAGACCAGAAAGAAGACAGACTCTTGGTATTAGATGGATGCTAGACGCTGCAAGAAAAAGAGGCGAAAAATACATGAGAGAAAGACTTGCAGGTGAACTCATGGATGCAGCCAATAATACAGGAACAGCTGTTAAGAAAAGAGAAGATACTCATAAGATGGCTGAAGCAAACAAAGCTTTTGCACATTACAGATATTAATATTAAAACTGTTTTGGTGTGTACCAAAACAGTTTTCTCAAATTTTATAATTAAACTATTCGTAGTTTGAGAGGAGGAAACATTAGTGGCAAGACAATATCCGTTAGAGAAGTTCCGTAATATAGGAATAATGGCACATATAGACGCAGGTAAAACTACTACAACAGAACGTATTCTATTCTATACAGGTAAAACGCACAAATTAGGAGAAGTGCATGAAGGTGCTGCTACAATGGACTGGATGGTTCAGGAACAAGAGAGAGGTATAACAATTACTTCAGCAGCAACAACATGTATGTGGAAAGATCACGTAATAAACGTTATCGACACGCCAGGACACGTAGACTTTACAGTTGAAGTTGAAAGATCACTAAGAGTATTAGATGGTGCTGTAACAGTATTAACAGCAAAAGGTGGGGTTGAACCTCAGACTGAAACAGTTTGGAGACAGGCAGACAAATACGGAGTTCCAAGAATGGCTTATGTAAATAAGATGGATATAGTAGGAGCTGACTTCTTCAGAGTTGTTAATATGATGAGAGAAAGATTAAAGACCAATGCAGTTCCAATTCAACTTCCTATAGGTAAAGAAGATTACTTCAAAGGATACGTTGATTTAATAAAAAATGAAGCAGTAATTTATGTAGATGATCTTGGAACTTCAACTAAAGCAACAGATATTCCAGAAGATATGGTAGATCAAGTTGAAGAATATAGAGCTGCTATGATAGAAGCTATAGTTGAATTAGACGAAGAATTAATGATGAAATATTTAGAAGGTGAAGAAATCACAGTTGATGAGCTAGATGCTGCATTAAGAAAAGGTGTTATAGCTAACAAAATAGTTCCAGTAATTTGTGGTTCCTCATATAAAAATAAAGGTGTTCAGGCAATGATTGATTCTATAATAAAATACATGCCATCACCAATAGATATTCCTCCAGTAAAGGGTACTGACCCCGATAGCGGAGAGAATTTAGAAAGAAAATCATCAGATGATGAAGCTATGTCAACATTAGCATTCAAAATTGCTACTGACCCATTCATAGGAAAACTTGCTTTCGTAAGAGTATACTCAGGAGTTATCAAGAGTGGTACTTATGTTTATAACTCTACAAAAGGTAAGAAAGAAAGAGTTGGTAGAATAGTAAGAATGCATGCTAACCACAGAGAAGAAATTGAAGAATTATGTGCAGGAGACTTAGGTGCAGTTGTTGGATTAAAAGATACTACAACTGGTGACACTTTATGTGACGAAAAGGATCCAATAATTCTTGAAAACATGGAATTCCCAGAACCAGTTATCCATGTTGCTATAGAGCCAAAATCTAAAGCTGGTCAAGAAAAAATGGGTATCGCTTTAGCTAAACTTGCTGAAGAGGATCCAACATTCAAGACATATACAGATCACGAAACTGGTCAAACAATTATAGCAGGTATGGGAGAACTTCACCTTGAAATCATTGTAGATAGACTTATAAGAGAATTTAAGGTTGAATGTAACGTAGGTGAGCCACAGGTTGCTTACAAAGAAACAATTAAGAAAGCTGTTAAAGCTGAAGGTAAGTATGTTAGACAGTCTGGTGGACGTGGACAATACGGACACTGCTGGATCGAACTTATGCCACACGAAGGAGAATATGTATTCGAAAATGGTATTGTTGGTGGGGTTGTTCCAAGAGAATATATACCAGCTATCGACAATGGTATTCAAGAAGCTTCAAAGAGTGGTATAGTTGCAGGATACGAAACTATCAACTTTAAAGTTAGATTATTTGATGGATCATACCATGACGTTGACTCATCAGAAATGTCCTTCAAAATTGCAGGTTCCATGGCCTTTAAAAATGCTATGGCTAAAGCAGACCCAGTATTGCTTGAACCTATGATGAAAGTTGAAGTAACTGTTCCAGAAGAGTACATGGGTGACGTAATGGGTGACGTTAACTCAAGAAGAGGTAGAATTGAAGGAATGGAAGCGCAAGCAGGAGCACAGGTTATAAGAGCATTTGTACCGCTTTCACAAATGTTTGGTTACGCCACTGTATTAAGATCCAATACTCAAGGTAGAGGAACTTACTCAATGCAGTTCGACCACTATGAAGAAGTGCCAAAGAGCATTCAAGAAAAAATAATTGGAAATAAATAAATTTAAATAATAAACTTAAAATAAAGGAGGAACAAAAAATGGCAAAAGCAAAATTTGAGAGAAATAAGCCACACGTAAATATAGGAACAATAGGACACGTAGACCACGGTAAGACAACATTAACAGCAGCAATCACAACAGTATTAGCAAGCAAGGGATTCGCAGATGCATTCGACTATGACCAAATAGATAAGGCACCAGAAGAAAAAGAAAGAGGAATCACAATCAGCACATCCCACGTAGAATACGAAACAGAAAACAGACACTATGCACACGTTGACTGCCCAGGACACGCGGACTATGTAAAGAACATGATAACAGGAGCAGCACAGATGGATGGAGCGATCTTAGTTGTAAGTGCAGCAGACGGTCCAATGCCACAAACAAGAGAACACATACTACTAGCATCAAGAGTTGGAGTTGAATACATAGTAGTATTCTTAAACAAAGCAGATATGGTAGACGATCCAGAACTAATAGAATTAGTTGAAATGGAAGTAAGAGAATTATTAAGTGAATATGGTTTCCCAGGAGACGATGCACCAATAGTTGTAGGATCAGCATTAAAAGCATTAGAAAACCCAACAGATGATGCAGCAACAGAACCTATAATGAACTTAATGGCAGCAATAGATAGCTATATCCCAACACCAGAAAGAGCAACTGACAAACCATTCTTAATGCCAGTAGAAGACGTATTTACAATCACAGGAAGAGGAACAGTTGCAACTGGAAGAGTTGAAAGAGGAATCCTAAAAGTAGGAGACGAAGTAGAAATCGTAGGATTAAGCGAAGAAAAGAAAAAGACAGTTTGTACAGGAATAGAAATGTTCAGAAAGTTACTAGACAGTGCAATGGCTGGAGATAATATCGGAGCTCTATTAAGAGGAGTACAAAGAGATGACATCCAAAGAGGTCAAGTATTATCAGCAACAAACACAGTAAAGCCACACCAAAAATTCGTAGGTCAAGTATACGTATTAAAGAAAGAAGAAGGTGGAAGACACACTCCATTCTTTAACGGATATAGACCACAATTCTACTTCAGAACAACAGACGTAACAGGATCAATCAAATTACCAGAAGGAGTAGAAATGGTAATGCCAGGAGACCACATTGACATGGACGTAGAATTAATCACTCAGATAGCAATGGATGAAGGATTAAGATTCGCGATCAGAGAAGGTGGAAGAACAGTAGGTTCAGGAGTTGTTACTACTATAATTGAATAATTAATTATAGTTTTAGCGAGTGTTGATTATAAAAAAAGAAGAGTGAAAGCACTCTTCTTTTTTATAAAACAATGCGTCATAATGTATTATTTTTATGAATTATAGTGAAATGAATCAACATAAAAGTTAAGTAAAAAAACACTTGTCAAATTTAAAGAAATATTGTATACTATAGAAGTTGTAATGTAATAACAGCGATGAGGCAAGAGGTTGCCGGGCTTCCGGGTAATTCTTAGCTGAGTTAGCAATGGTCTTGAACCAGGCGACGGTTATTCTGTGTGGGTGCCATTATGAATAAGATTATGCAACACCCGGAACAGTTTACAGAATATATCCGCTGTTGTACGTATGAAGTAAAGCGTGCAAGAAAAAGGAGGGAAATTAAAATGGCAAAACAAAAAATAAGAATAAGATTAAAAGCATTTGATCACACAATTCTTGATCAATCTGCTGAAAAAATTGTAGAAACTGCTAAAGCATCAGGAGCAAAGGTAGCTGGTCCAGTTCCACTACCAACAGAAAAAGATGTTATTACAGTATTAAGAGCTCCTCATAAATATAAAGATTCTAGAGAGCAGTTCGAAATTAGAACACATAAAAGACTAATTGATATACTTAGTCCATCACCAAAAACTGTTGATTCATTAATGAGATTGGATTTACCAGCAGGAGTGGACATTGAAATAAAATTATAATTATAATGTAATAGAGTGCCTATTACAGACTATTATGACCGCAATTGTGTGGTCCGCTAATTAGTTGAGGAGGTGTAGATAATGAATAAAGCAATAATAGGTAAAAAACTTGGTATGACTCAAATATTCGATGAGAATAATAGAGTAGTTCCAGTGACAGTAGTTGAGGCAGGTCCATGTGTAGTGGTTCAAAAGAAAACAACTGAAAAAGATGGTTATGAAGCAATACAGGTTGGATTTGGAGAAATAAGAGAAAAATTAGTTAACAAACCACTAAAAGGACATTTTGCAAAAGCAGGTGTTCAATTTAAAAGAGTTCTTAAGGAATTCAAGCTTGAAAACTCAAGTGAATATGAAGTAGGTCAGGAAATAAAAGCTGATGCTTTCCAGGCTGGAGAAAAAGTTGACATATCAGGGGTTTCAAAAGGTAAGGGATTCCAAGGTACAATAAAGAGATGGAATGCACATAGAGGACCAATGTCCCACGGGTCCAAATTCCATAGAGCAGTTGGTTCAATGGGAGCATCTTCAGATCCATCAAGAACATTTAAAAATAAGAAACTGCCAGGACATATGGGAAATGTGAATACAACAGTATTAAACTTAGAAGTTGTAAAAATCATTCCGGAAAAGAATTTAATTTTAATAAAAGGTGGAGTACCAGGACCAAATAAAGGTTTAGTGGTAATCAGAAATACAGTAAAAGCTTAATTTTGTATGGAAAGGAGGATACAGGATGCCTACAGTAGGATTATTTAATAAAGAAGGAAAGAAAGTTGGAGATATTCAACTTGCAGATAGCGTATTTGGTGTTGAAGTTAATCAATATGCTTTACATCAAGTAGTTGTAGCTCAATTAGCTAACAAGAGACAAGGAACACAATCAAGTAAAACAAGAGCTGAAGTTTCTGGTGGTGGAATAAAACCATGGAGACAGAAAGGAACTGGTAGAGCTAGACAGGGTTCAACAAGATCACCTCAATGGATACACGGTGGTGTTGTCTTTGCACCAAAGCCAAGAGAGTATAGAGTTTCAGTTCCAAAATCAATGAGAAGAGTTGCTATGAAATCAGCTCTTACTTCAAAAGTTCAAGATAATCAGATAATAGTATTAGAAAATCTTGAATTAGAAGCTCCAAAAACTAAAGAAATAGTTAAAATGTTAGGAGCACTTAATGCTAACAAGACATTAATTGTTACAGCTGAATCAAATGAAAATGTATATAAATCAGCGAGAAATATTGAAGGAGTAGAAGTACTTCCTGCCAATAATTTAAATGTTTATGATATATTGAAATATGAAAATTTCATTATAACTAAGGATGCTGTATCAAAAATTGAGGAGGTGTATGCATAATGAAGCTAACTAGTTATGATATTATAAGAAGACCTGTTGTAACAGAAAAAAGTATGGCTTCTATGGGAGACAAAAAATACACCTTTATAGTTGATAAGCATGCAAATAAATGTCAAATAAAAAGAGCTATAGAAGAAGTATTTGGTGTAGAGGTTGAAGAAGTTAAAACAGCTAACTATTTAGGAAAAGAAAAAAGGGTTGGCGTACACTTAGGAAGAAGACCAAACTACAAAAAAGCAATTGTTAAATTGACTGAAAAGAGCAAGGGAATTGAATTCTTCGAAGGAATGTAATAATTGTTTTGATTAAAGCGGGTTATTGGCTAGAGGCCAGATAAGCTAGGTTAGGAGGTAAAAAAATGGCTGTAAAAGGATTTAAGCCTACCACTCCTGCTAGAAGACAGATGACAGTACCTACTTTCAGTGAAATTACAACTGATAGTCCAGAGAAATCACTTCTAGTTTCATTAAACAAGAGTGGCGGTAGAAATAATCACGGAAAAATTACAGTACGTCACAGAGGTGGCGGAGCTAAAAGAAAATATAGAATAATTGATTTTAAGAGAGACAAGGATGGGATTCCAGCAAAGGTATCCACAATTGAATACGATCCAAACAGAACAGCATTTATAGCATTAGTTACATATGCTGATGGAGAAAAGAGATATATAATCGCTCCAGACGGATTAAAGGTTGGAGATAAAATTGAATCAGGGTCAGAAGCAGATATCAAAGTTGGAAACTGTCTTCCATTAAAGAACATGCCTGTTGGTACATTCGTACACAATATTGAGTTATCAAAAGGAAAAGGTGCTCAGTTAGTAAGATCAGCAGGAAGTTCAGCTCAGTTAATGGCTAAGGAAGGAAATTATGCTACATTAAGACTTCCAAGCGGTGAAATGAGATATGTAAGAATTGAATGTAAAGCTACTATAGGAACAGTTTCAAACTTAACACATGAAATAATGAACTTAGGTAAAGCTGGAAGAAAGAGACATATGGGATTCAGACCTACAGTTAGAGGTTCTGTAATGAACCCAGTTGATCACCCACACGGTGGTGGAGAAGGTAGAACTCCAATAGGACGTCCAGGTCCACTTACTCCATGGGGTAAACCAGCTCTTGGATTAAAGACAAGAAAAACTAAAAAGTACTCAGATAGATTAATTGTTAAGAGAAGAAGCAAGTAATTTGAAGAGAATATTATATTCTCTTCAAAAGTTATTAATAAGGTTAATGAAGGGAGGCCAATCAAGTGAGTAGATCCGTAAAGAAAGGACCTTTTGTTCATGAAGGACTTTTAAAGAAAATAAATGAGATGAATAAAAACGGTGAGAAAAAAGTTATAAAGACATGGTCAAGAAGTTCAACAATATTCCCACAAATGATAGGTCACACAGTAGCAGTTCATGATGGAAGAAAACATGTTCCAGTATATGTTACTGAAGATATGGTTGGACATAAATTTGGAGAATTTGTTTTAACAAGAACATACAGAGGCCACGTAGATAAGACAGAAAAGTCATCTAAGGTAAGATAGTACAGGAAGGAGGTAAAAATCAATGCAGGCTAAAGCAATAGCTAAGTATGTGAGAATGTCCTCAACGAAGATAGGAATAGTTCTTGATTTAGTAAGAGGTAAAAATGTAAATGAAGCTTTTGCAATATTACAGTATACTCCAAAGGATGCAGCTGTAGTAGTAAATAAAGTTTTAAAATCAGCAGTATCAAATGCTGAAAATAATTTAAATCTAGATGTAAATAACTTATATGTTTCTGAAGCATATGTAGGTGAAGGTGCAATATTAAAGAGATATAGACCACACGCTCAAGGTAGAGCATTTAGAATAAAGAAAAGAACTAGCAATATAACTCTAGTTGTTAAGGAAAGAGCTTAATAGAAGAAGGAGGGAAAAAGATGGGACAGAAAGTAAATCCACACGGGTTGAGAGTTGGAGTTATTAAAGATTGGGATGCTAAATGGTATGCTGATAAAAGAAACTTTGCTGACTATTTAGTTGAAGATAACTTAATAAGAGAATACATTAAGAACAAATCTTACTCAGCTGGAATTTCAAAGATTGAAATCGAAAGAGCAGCTAAAAGAGTAAAGTTAAATATATATACTGCTAAACCAGGAATGGTAATTGGTAAAGGCGGATCAGGAATTGAAGTGTTAAAATCAGGAGTTAAGAAATTAGTTAAAGAAGATAAGAATATATTAATAAATATTATAGAAGTTAAATCTTCAGAAACTGATGCACAGTTAATGGCTGAAAATATAGCTCAACAGTTAGAAAAGAGAATTTCTTTTAGAAGAGCTATGAAACAAACAATTCAAAGAGCAATGAAAGCTGGAGTTAAAGGAGTTAAAACTTCTTGTGCAGGAAGACTTGGTGGAGCAGATATTGCAAGAACAGAAAATTATCACGAAGGAACAATTCCTCTACAAACATTAAGAGCTGATATAGATTATGGATTTGCAGAAGCAGATACTACATACGGAAAAATAGGTGTAAAAGTATGGGTATATAGAGGTGAAGTTCTTCCAGCTAAAAAAGAAATAAAGGAAGTTAATGCATAAGGAAGGAGGAATATGACATGTTAATGCCTAAAAGAGTTAAACATCGTAAGGTACAGCGTGGCAGAATGAAAGGTAAAGCTACAAGAGGTAACTTTATTGCTTATGGTGATTTTGCATTACAAGCTACAGAATGTGGATGGATTACAAGCAATCAAATAGAATCTGCCAGAATAGCTATTAATAGATACATTAAAAGAGGTGGAAAACTTTGGATAAAGATTTTCCCAGATAAGCCTGTGACTGAAAAGCCAGCTGAAACACGTATGGGTTCCGGTAAAGGATCACCAGAATACTGGGTAGCTGTAGTTAAGCCAGGTAGAATTTTATTCGAATTAACAGGTGTTGATGAAAAGGTTGCTAGAGAGGCGATGAGACTTGCTTCACATAAGCTTCCAGTTAGCACTAAATTTGTTATGAGATCAGACTTTGAAGAAATGGGTGGTGAAATCAATGAAGGCTAAAGAATTAAAAGATTTAAGAAATAGCAGTCCTCAAGACCTACAAGGTAAGCTTAATGATCTTAAGGGCGAATTATTTAACCTTAGATTTCAGTTAGCTACTGGTCAGTTAGAAAACCCAATGAGAATAAGAGAAGTAAAAAAATCTATAGCCCAGATTAAGACCATCCTTAGAGAAGAAGAACTAAGGAACTTTGAGCAGTAATTGTGAAAGGAGGCTTGTCCTGTGGAAAGAGCAAATAGGAAGACAAGAGTTGGTAGAGTTGTTTCAGATAAAATGGATAAAACTGTCGTTGTAGCAGTTGAAACAAAAGTACGTCATCCATTATATGGCAAGACTATAAATAGAACTACTAAATTTAAGGCTCATGATGAAAATAATGAAGCTAAATTTAATGATAAAGTTTTAATTATGGAAACAAGACCATTATCTAAAGACAAGAGATGGAGAATAGTAGAAATAATTGAAAAAGCTAAATAATCCAAAAGGCTGAAAGGAGGTATTTTAATGATTCAGCAGCAATCTTTATTAAGAGTTGCAGATAACTCTGGTGCTAAGGAAATAATGTGTATAAGAGTACTAGGCGGTTCAAATAGAAGATATGGCAACATCGGAGATATAATCGTTGCTAGCGTTAAAAGTGCAACACCAGGCGGGGTTGTTAAAAAAGGTGACGTTATAAAAGCAGTTATCGTAAGATCAAGAAAAGGTGTTAGAAGAGTAGATGGTTCCTATATAAAATTTGATGAAAATGCAGCTGTTGTTATAAAAGATGATAAACAGCCAAAAGGAACACGTATCTTCGGACCTGTTGCTAGGGAGCTAAGAGATAAAGAGTTTACTAAAATACTATCATTAGCACCTGAAGTTCTGTAGGATAGGGAGGTGGCTTAAATGACAAATAGAGTACACGTAAGAAAGAAAGACACAGTTATGGTTATATCCGGTAAGGATAAGGGAAAAATAGGTGAAGTTTTAAGCGTATTCCCTAAGAATGGTAAAGTGTTAGTAAAGGATGTTAATGTAGTTACAAAACACCAGAAACCAAGTAGAGAAAATATGCAAGGTGGAATTATTCACAAGGAAGCACCTATATTTAGTTCAAAAGTTATGTTATACTGCACAAAATGTAAATCAGTGACTAGAATAAGTCATAAAATATTAGATGATGGCACAAAAGTAAGAGTTTGTAAAAAGTGCGGAGAGACATTCTAATCTTGAAAGGAGGTTCACTTAATGATTCCAAGATTACAGGAAAAATATGAAAAAGAAGTTGTTCCAGCTTTAATGGAAAAGTTCGGATATAAAAATATAATGGAAGTTCCAAAGCTTGAAAAAATAGTTATCAACATGGGTGTTGGTGAAGCTAAGGAAAACCCAAAATCACTAGAATCAGCAGTAAGTGATTTATCAATAATTGCAGGTCAAAAACCTATATTAACAAGAGCAAAGAAGTCAATAGCTAACTTTAAACTAAGAGAAAATATGGCTATTGGATGTAAGGTTACTTTAAGAAAAGTAAAAATGTATGAGTTCGCAGATAGATTAATGAATGTTGCATTACCAAGAGTTAGAGACTTTAGAGGAATTTCTGATAAGTCTTTCGATGGTAGAGGAAACTACTCATTAGGAATTAAAGAGCAACTTATATTCCCTGAAATTGAATACGATAAGATAGATAAGTTAAGAGGTATGGATATAGTATTTGTTACAAATGCAAAGACTGACGAGGAAGCTAGAGAACTATTAAGATTCCTTGGAATGCCTTTTGCACAATAGTAAGGAGGGAAGATTGTGGCACGTAAGGCTTTAATTGAAAAGTGGAATAAAGAACCTAAATATAAAACTAGAGCTTATACTAGATGTAGAATATGTGGAAGACCACATTCTGTATTAAAGAAATTTGGTGTATGCCGTATTTGTTTTAGAGAACTTGCATACAAAGGTCAGATACCTGGTTGTAAAAAAGCAAGTTGGTAATTGTTATACGAAAGGAGGCACATTAATATGGGAATGACTGACCCAATCGCAGATCTACTAACACGTATCAGAAATGCTAATGTTGTTAGACACGAAGTGGTTGAGATACCTTCTTCAAATATAAAGAAGGCTATTGCTAATATAATGTTAAATGAAGGATATATAAGAGAAGTTGAGGAATATAATGACGGATCAGTTCCAATGCTTAAGATAACTATGAAATATGGTTATAATAAAGAAAGAGTTATTACTGGTTTAAAGAGAATATCAAAGCCAGGATTAAGAGTATATTGTAGAAAAGAAGAAGTTCCTAAGGTTTTAAACGGATTAGGAGTTGCTGTAATATCAACATCTAAAGGAATAATAACAGATAAAGAAGCAACAAAGTTAGCAGTTGGTGGAGAAGTACTTTGCTACATCTGGTAATTAATGAACAGGAGGTGTAATTATGTCAAGAATAGGAAGACTTCCAATAGCTATATCAAACGGTGTGACTGTGACTGTGACTCCAGAGAATGTTGTTACAGTTAAAGGACCAAAAGGTCAGCTTACAAAAGCTATGCATCCAGCTATAACTATAGCTATTGAGAACAATTCTATAGTTGTAACTAGAAGTAATGATGAAAAGCAAAACAGAGCTCTTCATGGATTAACAAGATCTTTAATAAACAACATGGTTGTAGGAGTAACTGAAGGATACAAGAAAACTTTAGAATTAGTTGGAGTTGGCTACAGAGCTCAGTTACAAGGAAAGAAATTAGTATTAAATCTTGGATTCTCACATCCAGTTGAAATAAATGCAGTTGAAGGAATAGATTTCCAATTAGAAGGAGCTAATAAGATAATAGTTTCCGGTATCGATAAAGAATTAGTTGGAGATGTTGCTGCAGATATAAGAACGTGGAGAAAACCAGAGCCTTACAAAGGAAAAGGTATCAAGTATGATAACGAAGTTGTAAGACGTAAGGAAGGTAAGACTGGTAAGAAGTAAAATAAGAAAGGAGTGAGTCTCTATGTTTAAGAAAGAAAATAGAAACGAATCTAGAGTTAGACGTCATTTAAGAGTTCGTAAAAAAATATCCGGAACTCAAGAGATGCCAAGACTTTCAGTATATAGAAGTGAAAAAAATATTTATGCTCAAATAATAGATGACACTAAAGGAATAACTTTAGTTTCAGCTTCTAGCGTAGATAAAGAATTTGATTGTGCAGGAAGCAACAAAGAAGGAGCTAAGTTAGTTGGAGAAACTATTGCTAAAAAAGCAATGGAAAAAGGAATTAACAAAGTTGTTTTTGATAGAGGCGGATATATTTATCACGGAAGAGTAAAAGAACTTGCTGAAGGTGCAAGAGAAGCTGGCTTGCAGTTCTAAAAAGAGGGAGGGAAATAAATGAGAATAGATCCTAGCACTTTAGAGTTAAAGGAAAAGGTAGTTTATATAAATAGAGTTGCTAAGGTTGTTAAAGGTGGTAGAAACTTCAGATTCAGCGCTCTTGTTGTTGTTGGTGATGAAAATGGCCACGTAGGAGTTGGAATTGGTAAGTCTATAGAAATACCAGAAGCAATCAGAAAAGGAATCGAAGATGCAAGAAAGAACTTAGTAGAGGTTCCAATAGTTGGTACAACAGTGCCACACCAAATTCAAGGTGAATTTGGAACAGGTAGCGTTCTTATAATGCCTGCAAGTGAAGGTACAGGAGTTATAGCTGGAGGTCCAGTTAGAGCGGTTCTTGAACTAGCAGGATTAAAAGACGTAAGAGCTAAATCTTTAGGTTCTAACAATGCAAGAAACATGGTTAATGCTACAATTAACGGTTTATCAAGACTAAGAACAGTTGAGCAAATTGCTAAACTTAGAGGTAAAACCGTTGAAGAGATTTTAGGTTAGGAGGGATTGCCTTGGCTAAACTTAAAATAACTTTAAAAAAGAGTTTAATAGGTAGAAAAAAAGACCAAATTGCTACAGTTAACGCTCTTGGATTAAAGAAGATAGGTAAGTTTGTTGAACATAATGATACTCCTCAGATCAGAGGTATGATTAATAAAGTATGTTATCTTTTAGAAGTAGAAGAATTACAATAAAAGAGGAGGTGCGAGTATGAAACTTCATGAATTAAAACCAGCAGAAGGAGCTAGAAAGTCTCCAAAGAGACTAGGAAGAGGAACAGGTTCAGGCTTAGGTAAGACTTCAGGTAAAGGTGAAAAAGGCCAAAACGCTAGATCGGGCGGTGGCGTAAGACCAGGCTTTGAAGGCGGACAGATGCCATTATATAGAAGAATTCCTAAAAGAGGATTCACTAATATATTTGCAAAAAGATATGCAGCTATAAATGTAGATAGATTAAATATATTTGAAGATGGAACAGTTGTAACTCCAGAATTATTAATAGAAAAAGGCGTAATAGGTAAAGTTTATGATGGAGTTAAAATATTAGGAAACGGCGAACTAGAAAAAAACTTAACAGTTAAAGCTACAAAGTTTTCTAAAGCAGCAGCTGAAAAGATAGAAGCAGCTGGAGGAAAAGTTGAGGTGATATAAGATGATATCAACCCTACGTAATGCTTGGAAGGTTCCTGATTTGAAGAAAAGGATATTATTTACATTCTTTATGCTTATTCTTTATAGGATGGGAAATTTCATTTTAGTTCCAGGAATCAATCAAGAACAACTTAAAAATCTTGCCCAAGGCGGAGGCTTATTTAGCCTTTATGATTTGTTATCCGGTGGTGCTTTCAGCAGTTTTAGTATATTTGCTATGGGGGTAGTCCCTTATATTAACTCATCTATAATATTTCAGCTTCTTACCATAGCAATTCCATCTTTAGAGCAATTATCTAAAGAAGGAGAAGAAGGTAGAAAGAAAATACAAGAATATACTAGATATGGTGCTATAGTTTTTGGGGTAATCCAAGGACTTAGTACATATGCTATTATAGCTAGAGCTGGAGCATTACGAGATGGCTCGAAATTTAATATGTTTTTGATTATACTTACATTATTAGCTGCATCAACATTTTTGATGTGGTTTGGTGATAAGATAACAGAAAAAGGTATAGGAAACGGAGTTTCGCTTATAATATTTGTAAATATTATATCTAGATTCCCAACTACTATCTATCAAGTTGCAGCTCTTCAGAAAGCTGAAGAAGTTAACTTTGTTCAGGTAATTATGTTAATTTCGGTAATAGCTGCATTATTTTTGGTAACTGTAGTTGTGAGTTTAGCAGAAAGAAGAATTCCAGTTCAATATGCTGGTAAGACTATAAATGGAAGAGTATATAAAGGACAATCAACACATATTCCAATAAATATTGCTTCATCAGCAGTTATAGCTATTATATTTGCAATGTCTGTTATGGCTTTCCCAGCTACTTTAGGTCAATTTTGGCCTGAGTCAAAGGTATTTATGTTCATAACGGCTAACAAGTATAGTCCTTTTAAAGAAGGAAGCTGGTTATACGTTCTACTATTTTCTGTATTGATAATATTCTTCACATGGTTTTATACAGAAGTTACTATGAAGCCAGAAGAGATGGCAGAAAATATGAATAAATCTTCAGGATTTATTCCAGGAATTAGGCCAGGGGAACCAACAGCAAATTTCATTCAAAAAGTATTGAATAGAACATCATTTATGGGTGGTATATTTGCAGCAATGATTGCGGTAATTCCGATTATTGTAGCTGCTAAAACTCCTTTTAGTGGTATTCATTTTGGTGGTACTAGTGTGATGATTATGGTTAGCTCAGCCTTAGAAGCTGTAAGACAGATAGAATCTCAATTAGTTATGAGACACTATCAAGGATTCTTGAAATAAATATATTGTTGGAGATGGTTTAGTTGAAAATAATATTACTAGGTCCTCCCGGTGCGGGAAAAGGAACTCAGGCTAAGTTAATTAGCAATGAGTATTCTATACCACATATATCTACCGGGGATATATTTAGAAAAAATATTTCAGAACAAACTCCCCTAGGAGTAAAAGCAAAAAGCTATATGGATAAGGGGCAGTTAGTTCCAGATGAATTAACTATAGAAATTGTTAACGATAGATTACAAGAAGATGATTGTAAAAATGGATTTTTACTTGACGGTTTTCCTAGAACAGTATCACAAGCTGAGGCACTAGATAACTTTTTACAAGGGAAGAGCACAAAAATTGATAAAGCTTTATTAATTGAAGTTCCACATGAGTTTATTCTGGAAAGAATGACAGGAAGAAGAGTATGCAAAGATTGTGGTGCTAGCTATCATGTAAAGTTTAATCCTCCTAAGGTTGAAAGTATATGTGATTTATGCGGCGGAGAATTGATTCAGAGGAAAGACGATAGTGAAGAAACTGTAAAAGAAAGATTAGAAGTTTATTCTAATCAAACTGCACCATTAGTAAAGTATTATAATGAAAAGAACAATCTATGCAAGGTAGATGGAACCCTTGAGATAGAAGAAGTGTTCCAGAACATTTGTGATATCCTAGGGAGCGATAAATAATGATAATATTGAAAAATAATATTGAAATTGAATACATGAGGCAGGCAGGTAAAGTTGTAGCAGAAACCCTTGCAAAACTTGAAGAGGTAGTAAAACCGGGAATAAGTACTGCTGAATTGGATAGAATCGCAGAAGAGCTTATTGTTAAAAGAGGTGCTAAGCCATCTTTTAAAGGTTATTATGGCTTTCCGGCTTCTATATGCGCATCAGTAAATAATGAAGTTGTTCATGGTATTCCATCACGAGATAGAGTTCTACAAGAAGGAGACATAATAAGTGTAGATTGTGGAGCTATTTTAAATGGATACCATGGTGATGCAGCTAGGACTTTGCCAGTTGGCAAAGTATCAGAAGAAGCTGAAAAGTTGATAAATGTTACTAAAGATAGCTTTTTTAAAGGTGTTGAAAAGGCTATGGTAGGAAACAGACTTACGGATATTTCTTTTGCAATACAGCAGTATGTTGAAAGTTTTGGATATTCTGTTGTTAGAGACTACGTTGGTCATGGTATCGGAAGAGATATGCATGAAGAACCTGAAATTCCTAACTTTGGAAGGGCAGGAAGAGGCCCAAAACTTATGAATGGAATTGTATTAGCTATTGAACCAATGGTTAATATTGGTGATTATCATGTAGATGTAAAACCAGATAACTGGACAGTTGTGACCAAGGATGATAGCTTATCAGCTCATTATGAAAATACTGTGGCAGTTTTAAATAATGGTCCTGAAATATTAACATTAATTCAGTAGAGGTGAAAAGTTTGGAAGATAACGACCAGATAGGTAAAGTAGTCTACTCTAAAGCAGGAAGGGATAAAGATAAGTTTTTCATAGTTACAGGTGTATTAGATGAACAATATGTTTCCATTGCTGATGGCAGTTTGAGGCCTATAGAAAAGCCTAAGAAAAAGAAAATAAGGCATCTAGTTTTTACTAATACAATAGCTGATGAATTAAAAAATTTATTATTATCAGGCGATAAGGTTAGTAATTCAATGATCAGAAAAATTTTACAGTCTCACGACATGAATAAGGAGGTTTGAGACCTTATGTCAAAAGAGGATGTTATAGAAATGCAAGGTACTGTCTTAGAAGCTTTACCTAATGCTATGTTTGAAGTGGAGCTAGAAAGTGGGCATAAAATATTAGCACATATTTCTGGAAAGCTTAGAATGAATTTTATTAAAATTTTACCAGGTGATAAAGTTACTGTGGAACTTTCTCCATACGATTTAACTCGTGGAAGAATAACTTGGAGAGCAAAGTAATAAGGAGGGTTAGCTATGAAAGTAAGACCATCAGTTAAACCTATGTGCGAAAAGTGCAAAGTCATTAAAAGAAAAGGAAGAGTAATGGTTATTTGCGAAAACCCAAAGCATAAACAAAAACAAGGTTAATAACGTTTTAGGAGCGGCTGACGTTAGGAAGTAGAATATCTAATGGCCTAGAACTTTATATATATTTTTTAAAATAAGTCTATGAAAGATTACCTTATTTATATTTACCAGGAGGTGTAATGATTAATGGCAAGAATATCTGGAGTTGACCTACCAAGAGAAAAGAGAGTTGAAATAGGTCTAACTTATATATTTGGTATAGGATTACCAAGTGCACAAAAAATTCTTAAAGAAACAGGAGTAAATCCTGATGTAAGAGTTAAGGATTTATCAGAAGATGAAGTAAATGCTTTAAGAGATTATATAAATAAATATCTTAAAGTTGAAGGTGACTTAAAAAGAGAGATAGCTCTTGATATAAAGAGATTAGTTGAAATTGGATGTTATAGAGGAATAAGACATAGAAGAGGACTTCCAGTTAGAGGTCAAAAAACAAAAACTAATGCTAGAACTAGAAAAGGACCAAAGAAACTAGTTTCAGGTAAGAAAAAGAAATAAGCAGTATTGAATTATTGAATTACTGAATTAAGGAGGGAAAACGATGGCAGCAGCAAAAGTTAAAAAAACAAGAAGAAGAAAAGAAAGAAAAAATGTTGAGCATGGCTGTGCACATATAAAATCAACTTTTAACAATTCAATTGTTACATTAACTGATGCCGTTGGTAACGCACTTTCATGGGCAAGTGCCGGCGGATTAGGATTTAGAGGATCAAGAAAGAGTACTCCATTTGCAGCGCAGATGGCAGCTGAAACAGCAGCAAAAACAGCAATGGAACATGGTCTAAAAAGCGTAGAAGTTTACGTAAAAGGACCTGGAGCGGGTAGAGAAGCTGCAATAAGATCATTACAAGCAGCGGGATTAGAAGTTACTTTAATAAAAGATGTTACACCAATACCACACAACGGTTGTAGACCGCCAAAAAGAAGAAGAGTGTAATCTAAGCAATAGGAGGTGGAATAATAAATGGCAAGATACACTGGAGCAACTTGTAGATTATGTAGAAGAGAAGGATTAAAGCTATTCCTTAAGGGGGATAGATGTTATACAGATAAATGTGCTTTCGCAAGAAGAGGTTATGCACCAGGACAGCACGGACAAAGCAGAAAGAAAATTTCAAACTATGGATTGCAGTTGAGAGAAAAACAGAAAGCTAAGAGAATATACGGAGTATTAGAAAATCAGTTTAGAGCTTATTATGTTAAAGCTGATAAAAAGAGAGGAATAACAGGTGAAAACTTGTTAAGACTTCTTGAAACTAGACTTGATAACGTAGTATTCAGATTAGGATACGGTGAATCAAGAAAAGAAGCTAGACAGTTAGTAACTCATGGTCATTTCTTAATAAATGGCAAGAAAGTTGATATTGCATCATATACAGTATCAGTTGGTGATGTTATAGCTGTTTCAGAAAAGAGCAGAGCTACTGAAAAATTTAAGGGATTTGCTGAAAATCCAAAGACTTTACCAAACTGGTTATCAGCTACTCCTGAAAACTTTGAAGGAAGAGTAGTAAGTGAGCCTGCTAGAGAAGACGTTGATGTTCCTGTAAATGAAACATTAATCGTTGAGTTATATAGTAAATAATAGTATATAATAGTATATAGTGGAAGAATCAGTTGCCCTCAGATTAGATTAATTATTATATAAAAGGAGGGTTTGTAAATGTTAGAAATTGAAAAGCCAAAAATTGAATGTGTTGAAATGGCCGAAGATGGTTCTTATGGTAGATTTGCAGTAGAACCACTAGAGAGAGGATACGGAATAACTTTAGGAAATGCACTAAGAAGAATTCTTCTTTCATCATTACCTGGAGTTGCCGTTAATTCTATCAGAGTTGAAAATGTATTACATGAATTTACAACTGTTAAGGGTGTAAAAGAAGATGTTACTGAATTAATATTAAATATTAAACAACTAGCATTAAAAATGGTTGGAGATGGTCCTAAGACTATATATATTGACGTTAAGGGAGCAGGAAAAGTAACAGCTGGTGATATACAGACTGATGGAGATGTAGAAATTATCAACAAAGATTTACATATAGCTACATTAGATGATGATGCAAAGCTTTATATGGAAATGGTAGTTGATAGAGGAAGAGGTTATGTATCACAAAATAGAAATAAAGCAGAGGGTATGCCAATAGGAACTATCCCTGTAGATTCTATATACACTCCAGTTAAAAGGGTAAATTTCAATGTTGAAAATACAAGAGTGGGACAGATTACTGACTATGATAAGCTAACACTTGAAGTATGGACCAATGGAACTATTATGCCTGATGAAGCTATTAGCTTATCGGCAAAGATATTAATTGAACACTTTAAATTATTCATGAGCTTGACTGATCATGTTAATAATGTAGAAATAATGGTAGAAAAAGAAGAAGATAAAAAAGAAAAAGTTCTAGAAATGACAATTGAAGAACTTGATCTTTCGGTTAGAAGCTACAATTGCTTAAAGAGAGCGGGAATAAACACTGTTCAAGAATTAACTGAGAGAACCATTGATGATATGATGAAAGTTAGAAATCTAGGTAAAAAATCTCTAGAAGAAGTTGAGCA
The DNA here is from genome assembly GCF_963515715.1 of uncultured Clostridium sp. GTDB lineage: Bacteria > Bacillota > Clostridia > Clostridiales > Clostridiaceae > Clostridium_AW. Next base: position 34,581 of record NZ_CAUPZS010000015.1, on the reverse strand, counting down.
AAAGCTTGAAGCACTAGGATTAGGCCTAAAACAAGCTGATGAGTAATCATACAATGTAACGTAAGGAGGTATAGAGATGGCAGGATATCGTAAGTTAGGTCGTCCAACTGACCAAAGAAGAGCGATGCTTAGAAGCTTAGTTACTAGCTTTTTAAAACACGGAAAAATCGAAACAACTGCTACAAGAGCAAAAGAAGCTAGAAACTTAGCAGAAAAAATGATAACTCTTGGAAAAAGAGGAGATCTTCATGCAAGAAGACAAGTGCTTGCATTTGTAACTGAAGAGGAAGTAGTTAAAAACTTATTTGACAATATAGCTCCTAAATATGCTGAAAGAAATGGTGGATATACTAGAATGTATAAAGTAGGTCCTAGAAGAGGCGATGGAGCAGAAATGGTTATACTAGAATTAGTATAAAATTCCAGGGGATTAAGTATAAAATTAGCTTAGTCCCCATTTTAATATAGTGTTAGCCATTATGAGGTGTTTTAAAATGAGTAACAAGATGATAGAATGTAGAAACGTAGTATATAAGTATGAAGATGTAGCTAATGATACTTTTAGACTAGCAGTAGACAATGTTTCTATAGAAGTAGACAAAGGTGAATTTGTTGTTATATTAGGAAGAAATGGTTCAGGTAAATCTACTATAGCTAAACATATGAACGCACTTTTATTGCCTTCAGAAGGTAAGATCCTTGTTGATGGAATAGATACATCTATTTCTGAAAATGTTTGGGAAGTAAGAAAAAGAGCGGGAATGGTATTTCAAAATCCAGATAATCAAATAGTAGCTACCATAGTAGAAGAGGATGTTGCTTTTGGCCCTGAAAATATAGGAATAGAATCTAAGGAAATAAGAAAAAGAGTAGATGACTCTTTAAAAAGAGTTAACATGTATGAGTATAGAAAACATGCTCCTCATTTGCTCTCAGGTGGGCAAAAGCAAAGAGTGGCTATAGCTGGGGTTTTATCCATGATGCCTGAGTGTATTATATTTGATGAACCTACAGCAATGTTAGATCCATCTGGTAGAAAAGAAGTAGTAAAAACAATAAAAGATTTAAATAAAAATTATGGTATTACAATACTGCTTATAACGCATTATATGGAAGAAGCTGTTGAGGCTGACAGGATAATAGTTATGGATTCAGGTAAGGTGATTTCACAAGGTTCTCCTAGGGAAATATTTAGTGATGTAAAGACGATGAAAGAAACAGGGTTAGATGTACCACAAGTAACTGAATTAGCCTATGAATTAAGAAAAGAAGGTATAAAACTAGATTCTGATATATTAACTATAGATGAGATGGTGAATGCATTATGTCAATTAAAATAGAGAATTTAACGCATGTCTACATGAAGGGTACACCTTTTGAGAAAAAGGCATTAGATGATGTATCCATAGAAATACAAGATGGAGAGTTTGTGGCGTTAATAGGACATACAGGCTCTGGCAAATCTACACTTATTCAGCATATAAATGGATTATTAAAGCCTCATTCAGGTAAAATTTTAATCGATGGGTTAGATATAACCAAGAAAAATGTAAAACTAAGTTCGATAAGAAAAAAGGTAGGATTAGTCTTTCAATATCCAGAATATCAGCTTTTTGAAGAAACTATTGAAAAGGATATAGCTTTTGGTCCTAAAAATTTAGGCTTAAATGATGAAGATACTAATAAAAGGATAAAAAGAGCTATGAAAATAGTAGGGTTAGATTATAATGAGTATAAAGACAAATCACCTTTTGAACTTAGCGGAGGTCAGAAAAGAAGAGTGGCGATTGCTGGAGTAGTGGCTATGGAACCACAAGTACTTATATTAGATGAACCAACTGCAGGTCTAGATCCTAAAGGTAGGGACGATATTTTATGCAATATAGCTAATTTACACAGAGAGTATAATATGACTATCATTTTAGTTTCTCATAGTATGGAGGATGTTGCTAAGTTAGCAGACAGAATATTAGTAATGCATAAAGGTAGCTGTATATTAGATGGTAATCCATCATCTATATTTAAGGAAATAGATACACTAGAGAATGTAGGATTAGCTGTTCCACAGGTAACCTATTTATCAAGGGAACTCAGAAAAAAAGGGTTCGATATATCAGATGAAATATTTACTATTGATCAGGCTAAGGAAGAGTTACTTAGAATATTTAAACGTAAAACTAAAAGGTAGTCGTTAGGAGAGCAAATACATGATTAAGGATATAACATTAGGACAATATATTCCTGGTGAATCTTTTGTTCATAAACTAGATCCTAGAACTAAAATTTTAATATCTTTAATATTTATAATAAATTTATTTATTGTTAATAACTTTAAAGGATATATATTTATTATACTTTTTACGTCATTATGTATAGCAGTTTCAAAAGTGCCATTTAAGTTTATATATAAAGGTTTAAAACCTATATTTGTCCTTATAATAATTACAGCCCTACTAAATGTTTTTATGACAACTGGAGGGAAGGTAATTTATGAGGGGAAATTCATAACAATATATGAAGAAGGGCTAAAATTAGCAGCTTTTATGGTATTAAGGCTAGTGTTGTTAATTATGGGAACATCTCTTTTGACATTAACAACATCTCCAATAGAATTAACAGATGGTATAGAAAAACTATTAAATCCATTGAGAAAAATTGGAGTTCCAGCCCATGAATTAGCTATGATGATGACTATAGCATTAAGATTTATTCCTACATTAATCGATGAAACAGATAAGATTATGAAAGCTCAAATGGCAAGAGGAGCTGATTTTGAATCAGGAAATATACTTCAAAGAGCTAAGAGCTTAATACCGCTATTAGTACCATTGTTTATTAGCTCATTTAGAAGAGCGGATGAATTATCTATGGCAATGGAAGCTAGATGTTATAAAGGTGGCGAAGGGAGAACTAGAATGAAACAATTAAAGTTTTCATATAGAGATCTTATCGCTTGTATAATAATAGTTCTATTAATTGCCTTGTCTATATGGAGTAGATTTTAAATGAATAGAAATATAAAATTGCTTATAGAATACGATGGAACAAACTATTCAGGATGGCAAAAACAAAAAAATAATTCAAACACTATACAAGAAGCTATTGAGAGAAGCATCAAAAAAATTACTAAAGAAGATTTAGAATTAATAGGATGCAGCAGAACGGATGCAGGAGTTCATGCTAAAGGTTTCGTGGCTAATTTTTTTACAAGCAGCAACATTTCAGGAGAAAAGTTTAAGTATGCAATAAATAGTAAATTGCCAGAAGATATTATTATAATAGATTCAGAAGAAGTGGATTTACAATTTCATTCTAGATATAGCTGTAAAAGCAAAAAATATATATACAAGATACTAAACAGACAATGCCCTTCTCCTATAGAAAGAAATTATGCACACCATGTGAGAAATGAACTAAATATAGTAAGCATGAATGAAGCTGCTAAATATTTTATAGGAACCCATGACTTTACTTCATTTAAGAATATAGGAAGTAGTGTTAAAACTTCTGTCAGAACTATTATGGATGCTCAAGTATTCAAACAAGAAGAAAATATTATATTTAGTATTACGGGAGATGGGTTTTTATATAACATGATTAGAATTATAACTGGCACTTTGATACAGGTTGGAATGGGTAAAAAAAATCCTCAAGATATCATTGATATCTTAGCTTCAAAGGATAGGCAAAAGGCTGGGAAAGCAGCTCCAGCTAATGGATTATACTTAGATAAAGTTTTTTACTAAAGAAGCGAATTTAATTGACACGCCAGGTCGATTGTATTATAATATAAATGTTTGTATTTAGATTATAAGAGATCCACTAGCCCCGGATCTTTATATAGAACGAATGTGTTTATGTAATTAGTTCAAGGAGGGAAAAAGATGAAATCATACATTGCAAAACCACTAGAAGTTGAGAGAAAATGGTATGTCGTTGATGCTGCTGGAAAACCACTAGGAAGAGTAGCAAGCCAAGTTGCATCAATATTAAGAGGAAAAAATAAACCAACATTTACACCACATGTAGATACTGGAGATTATGTTATCATTATAAATGCTGAGAAAGTTGTTTTAACTGGAAAGAAATTAGATCAAAAAATGTTAAGACATCACTCATTATATCCAGGTGGATTAAAAGAAGTTCCATATAAGGAAGCAATAGCTAAGAAACCTGAATTTGTATTTGAAGAAGCTGTTAGGAGAATGCTTCCAAAAGGACCACTTGGAAGACAAATGGCTAAGAAATTAAAGGTATATAGAGGAACAGAACATAACCACGAAGCTCAAAAACCAGAAGTATTAGAATTAAAATACTAATTAAGAAGAGCTGGAAGAAGGAGGAATGGAAATGGCAAAGGTTCAGTATTTAGGAACTGGAAGAAGAAAGCAAGCTATAGCTAGAGTAAGACTTGTACCTGGTGAAGGTAAAGTAACAATAAATAAAAGAGACATAGAAAATTATTTTGGGTTAGAAACTTTAAGAGTTATAGTAAATCAACCATTAGTTTTAACTGGAAACAAAGAAAAATTTGACGTTATAGTAAATGTTTATGGTGGTGGATTTACAGGTCAGGCTGGAGCAATAAGACATGGCATAACAAGAGCTTTAATTAAATCTGATGAAACTTTAAAACCAGAGTTAAAGAAAGCTGGATTCGTAACAAGAGACCCAAGAATGAAGGAAAGAAAGAAATATGGTCTTAAGGGAGCAAGAAGATCACCACAGTTCTCAAAGAGATAATTTTGGAAAATGGAGAGGTTTATACCTCTCTTTTTTTATGCCTTCAATAATAAATTTATATAATAAAAAAATATATAAATGAGAACACTATTTAGTATTATTGGAGGTGGCTAAAATGTTTGTAAAAAATAAAAAAATAGTATTTGTAACGATAATAATTGTATTTACAATAATGTTAGCTTACAATATGCAAGCTAAAACAAAGGTTATAGACCAAGAAGAACGTATAATATTAATAGACCCAGGTCACGGAGGAATTGATGGAGGTGCAGTATCACCCAATGGAACTATAGAAAAAGATATAAATTTAAGTATAAGTTTGATGTTAAAAGAAGAACTTCAAAAGCGTGGATATAAAGTTGCCATGACAAGAGAAGAAGATAATGGATTGAATGGAGAAAAAGGAACAGTAAGGGAAAAAAAGATTGAGGATTTAAATAACAGATGTAAAATGAAAAAAGAAAGCAATTGTAGTATGTTTATCAGTGTTCATCTAAATATTTTTCCTCAAAGTAAATATTATGGTGCTCAAGTTTGGTATTCAGGCAATGATAACAGCAAAAAATTGGCCTCATTGATTCAGTCCAATTTTAAACAGAATTTAGATCAAACTAATAACAGAATGGAGAAGGCTGCAAACAATGATTATAAAATATTACGCGGAGTGGATGAGATTCCATCTGTAATAGTAGAATGTGGTTTTTTATCCAACTATGAAGAAGAAAAGAAGCTAAAAGATAGAGATTATCAGCTTAAAATAGCGCAAATAATTGCAGATTCCGTCAATGAATACTATAATAATAACTAAATAAACAAAAAATTAAAAAAAATTTATCTTTTTTAAAAATATATTGATATTGGATGAAGGTTATGTTATTATTAATTTGGTTAATGGATTAGTCCATTAGGCAACTTTACTTATAAGCTTTTGGGAGTGATTTATATTCAGATTTCGATAGATAAAGGAAATAAAGTACCTTTATATTTACAGGTTAAAAAGCAGATAATGGACTTAATTAAAGATGGAGCCTTAAAAGTAGGATTTAAAATGCCAACAGAGAGAGAACTATCTGAAAAGCTTCAAATAAGTAGAAATACAGTAAGTACGGCTTATAGAGAGTTAGAAGGAGAGGGCGTTCTTAAATCATATCAAGGAAGAGGTACATTTGTAGCTGAAGAAGTTAAGCTATGGAAAGATGAAGATATTAAAGAGAAAATTAATAAATTTGTAGATTTAGCCTTTGAGGAAGCCATTGAATATGGTATAGATGCAGAAGAATTTATTGAGATAGTAACAGACAGAATAGAAGAGAAAAGAAAGTTAATCGACGAAATAAGCGGGTTATATGTGGAATGCAATATAGAACAATCTAAAATTTTTGCCAAACAGTTAAAAGAAAGAACCAATATAGATTTTAAACCAGTTACAGTAAACGATTTAAAATCTATGGCGCAAAAAACTGAAGAGTTATTAGAAAAGTGTCAGATTATTATTACGACATTTAACCATGTAAACGAAGTCAGAAGATTTACTAGAAATTATAATAAAAAAGTATTGGGTGTTGCTATTACTCCAAACTTAGAAACTATAGTTAGAATCGCAAGATTCCCAATTGGAACTAAGTTTGCTTTTATCTGTATATCAGAAGAATTTAAGTTTAAAGTTAGAGATGCATTGGAAAAGGCTGGATTATCAAATATAAATATTGAATACACTAATTCAGTAGACAAGAAAGAATTAGCCGGAATTGTAAAAGATTCTGACGTAATAATAGTTTCTCCTGGGAGATACAAAGATGTTTATGAATTAGATTATGAAGAAAAAGAAATAATAGATTTTTTATATAATTTAGACGATGGATCTGTAAAAGCACTAAAATCAAAGTTGCTAGAAATTAAATACTCAAAATAAGCTTGTGATAAAATATATAATATATATTAATTTATCTAGGAGGTTTTAGAGATGGAAAAAAAGACAATTGTCCTTGGAGTAATTGGTTCAGACTGTCATGCAGTTGGTAACAAAATATTAGACCACTCATTTACAAATGCAGGCTTCAATGTTATTAACATAGGAGTTTTATCAGCACAGGAAGACTTTATCAATGCTGCTATAGAAACTAAAGCAGAAGCTATTTTAGTATCATCCCTATATGGACAGGGAGAAATTGACTGTAAAGGTTTAAGACAGAAATGCGATGAAGCAGGATTAAAAGACATAATCCTTTATGTAGGTGGAAACATAGTTGTTGGAAAACAAAACTGGCCAGACGTTGAACAAAGATTCTTAGACATGGGATTCAACAGAGTATATGCGCCAGGAACAGCTCCAGAAGTTGGAATTGAACATTTAAAAGAAGATTTTAGACTATAATAAAAATTTAAGAGCTGTATTTTGCAGTTGTTTAGGAGTTGATTAAGGTGGATGCTTATTTGCTTTTAGACTTTGGTAGCACCTACACAAAACTTACTGCAGTTGATATCGAAAATGAAGAAATATTAGCTACAGCAAAAGACATAACAACTATTGAAAGCGACATAATGGTTGGATTTAACAATGCATATGGAGCGCTAATGAAGCAATTAGAAGGCAATGAAGTTAATTTTGTTAAAAAATTAGCATGCTCTTCTGCTGCTGGTGGATTAAAGATGATAGCTGTTGGACTAGTTCCAGATTTGACTGCTGAAGCTGCAAAAAGGGCTGCCCTTGGAGCAGGAGCAAGAGTATTAAATGTTTATAGTTATGAATTAACTAATAAAGAAGTTGAGGAAATTAAAAACTCAAATCTTGATATAATACTTTTAGCTGGTGGTACAGATGGTGGAAACAAAGAATGTATAATTCACAATGCAAAAATGTTAGCCAAACATGGCGTTAACCTGCCAATTGTAGTTGCTGGAAATAAAATAGCAAATGATGAAATAACTGAAATATTTGACGAAGCTGGTATGTTTTACAGGATTACTGATAATGTAATGCCAAAGCTAAACGTTTTAAATGTAGAACCTGCAAGGGAAGAAATTAGACAAATATTTATGAAAAGAATAGTAGAAGCAAAAGGTATGGGTAATGCTGAAAGTTTTATTAGCGGAATTCTTATGCCAACTCCAGCGGCAGTGTTAAAAGCAGCTAGAGTGCTTTCAGAAGGTACTGATAAGGAAGACGGTGTAGGAGACTTAGTGGTAGTAGACATTGGAGGTGCTACTACAGATATACACTCAATTGCTGATGGTGAGCCATCGAAACCAGGTGTTACGCTAAGAGGACTTGAAGAACCTTTTGCAAAAAGAACTGTTGAAGGAGACCTTGGAATGAGATATTCTGCAGTTTCACTATGGGAAGCTGCAGGAACAAGAAAAGTTCAAAAATACTTATGTGACCCATCAATAGATGTGGAAGCAAGTTGTAAATTTAGAGCTGAGAATATAAGAATGGTTCCTCAATCAGAAGAAGAAATAAAATTTGATGAGACTATGGCGAAGATTGCTACTGATATGGCTATGGAAAGACATGTAGGATATATAGAAAGTATGTATACCCCAATGGGAGTCCTTTATAGTCAAATTGGTAAGGACTTATTGAATGTGAAGTGCTTAATTGGTACTGGTGGAGTGTTAATACACAGTAAAACACCAGGAGATATATTGAAAGCTGGAACATTTGATATGACTAACCCTACTCATTTAAAACCACAGAATCCTGATTGTTTAATAGACAAAACTTATATTTTGTCTGCTATGGGGCTTTTAGCTGAGGACCATCCAGAAAAAGCTATTAGAATAATGAAAAAATACTTAATTAAGGTTTAAAGTTTGATAGGAGGGAATTTCAAGTGGAACTTAAGAATAAAAAATGGACAGATGAGCAGTTTTTTAAAGAAAGAGAAGAAGTATTAAAACAGTGGCCAACAGGTAAAGACGTAGACTTACAGGAAGCTGTAGATTACTTAAAGAAAATACCTACAGAAAAGAATTTTGCTGAAAAATTAGTAAGAGCAAAAGAAGCGGGAATAACTTTAGCTCAGCCAAGAGCAGGTGTTGCATTACTTGATGAACATATTACATTATTAAAACATTTACAAGATGAAGGTGGAGCAGATTTACTACCTTCAACAATCGATGCATACACAAGACAAAATAGATATGAAGAATGTGAAATAGGTATTCAAGAAAGTATAAAAGCTGGAAGATCCTTATTAAATGGTTTCCCAGGGGTTAACCACGGTGTTCAAGGTTGTAGAAAGGTTTTAGAAGCAGTTGACTTACCACTACAAATAAGACACGGCACACCAGATGCAAGATTACTTGCTGAAATAATGACTGCTGGTGGATACACTTCAAATGAAGGTGGCGGTATCTCCTACAATATTCCATACGCTAAGTCAGTTCCAATAGATAAATGTTTAAGAGATTGGCAGTATTGTGATAGACTTGTTGGTTTCTATGAAGAACAAGGAGTTCACATTAACAGAGAACCATTTGGACCATTAACTGGAACATTAGTACCACCATCAATGTCAAATGCAGTAGGAATTACAGAAGCATTACTTGCTGCTGAGCAGGGAGTTAAAAACATCACTGTTGGATACGGTGAATGTGGAAATATGATTCAAGATATAGCTGCATTAAGATGTTTAGAAGAACAAACTAATGAATACTTAAAAGCTTACGGATACAACGATGTAATCGTAACAACAGTATTCCATCAGTGGATGGGTGGATTCCCACAAGATGAAAGTAAGGCATTTGGAGTTATCGTAACAGCTACAACAATAGCTTCATTAGCAGGAGCTACTAAAGTTATAGTTAAGACTCCACACGAAGCTATCGGTATACCAACAAAAGAAGCTAATGCTTCTGGAATCAAGGCTACAAAGATGGCATTAAACATGTTAGAAGGACAAAGAATGCCAATGTCAAAAGAATTAGAAACTGAAATGGCTTTAATTAAAGCAGAAACTAAGTGCATACTTGACAAAGTATATGAATTAGGAAAAGGCGATTTAGCTGTTGGTGTTGTTAAGGCATTTGAAACTGGTGTTATGGATATACCATTCGGACCAAGCAAATACAATGCAGGTAAAATGTTACCAGTAAGAGATAACCTAGGTTGCGTTAGATACTTAGAATTTGGTAATATTCCATTTACTGAAGAATTAAAGAACTACAACAGAGAAAGATTAGCTGAAAGAGCTAAAGTTGAAGGAAGAGAAGTAAGCTTCCAAATGGTTATAGATGATATCTTCGCTGTTGGTAAGGGAAGACTTATAGGAAGACCATAATATAAAATTCTCTGAATATAAATAGATTGCAATCACATTTATTGTTGAATATTAATTTAACAATAAATGTGATTCATATATGTATAATAAATACATTAAAATTTAAAAAAGGACAGGTGAAAAATTATGAAAATTGTTGACGTTATTTGTAGCGCAGGCTATACTGGATTCTATTTTGACGACCAGAGAGCAATCAAAAAAGGCGCAGGACATGATGGTTTTGCTTACGTTGGAGAAGCTGTAACAGAAGGATTTACTCAAATAAGACAAAAAGGTGAATCAATATCTGTTCAATTCATTCTTGAAGATGGTCAGGCTGCTTTTGGTGATTGTGCAGCTGTTCAGTACTCAGGAGCAGGCGGAAGAGACCCATTATTCTTAGCTGCTGATTTTATACCTGTTATAGAAAAAGAAATAGCTCCAAAATTAATTGGAAGAGAATTAACTAGCTTTAAAGAATTAGCTGAAGAATTTGATAAAATGACTATTAATGGCAAGAGATTACACACTGCTATTAGATATGGTATAACACAAGCTATACTTGATGCAGTATCTAAAGCTAGAAAAGTTACTATGGCTGAAGTTATAAGAGACGAATACAATGCAGGTGGAGAAATCTCTTACATTCCAGTATTCACTCAGTCAGGTGATGATAGATATGATAATGCTGATAAAATGATAATCAAAGAAGCAGAAGTACTACCACACGCATTAATCAATAACGTTGAAGAAAAGTTAGGATTAAAGGGAGAAAAACTTCTTGAATACGTTAAATGGTTAAGAGACAGAATATTAAAATTAAGAGTTAGAGAAGACTACAGCCCAATATTCCACATAGACGTTTATGGAACAATTGGAGCAGCATTCAATGTTGATATAAAAGCTATGGCTGATTACCTTCAGACATTAGAAGAAGCAGCTAAACCATTCCACTTAAGAATCGAAGGACCAATGGACGTTGAAGAAAGACAGAAGCAAATGGAAGCTATGAGAGACCTAAGAGCTGAATTAGACGGAAGAGGAATAAACGTTGAATTAGTTGCTGACGAATGGTGCAACACTGTTGACGATATTAAATTCTTCACAGACAATAAAGCTGGTCACATGGTTCAAATTAAGACTCCAGACCTTGGTGGAGTTAACAACGTAGCAGACGCTATAATGTACTGTAAAGCTAACGGAATTGGAGCTTACTGTGGTGGAACTTGTAACGAAACTAATAGATCCGCTGAAGTTACAACTAACATAGCTATGGCTTGTGGAGCTAAACAAGTTCTTGCAAAACCAGGTATGGGTGTTGACGAAGGATACATGATCGTTAAGAATGAAATGAACAGAGTATTAGCTAGAGTAAACAGAGCAAAGAAATCTAAGTGCTGTTGCTGCTAATAATTAGTTTGGCATAAACTTTGAAAAGGCGGTTTAATTTATAAACTGCCTTTTCCACTATAATTACTTAATTATTAAAATTATGAAGGGAGGTATTTATCTTACAAGTGAGGAGTAGGGTCACTTTTAAGGTAAATAATGAGTCTATGAAAGAAGTACATGTTTCAGATATAACAAAGTCAATAAGAGAACTATGTATAGAAGCAAACTATAGACTACCAGCTGACGTTAAAACTAAATTAGAAGAATACACAAACAAAGAAAGCTGGGGAATGGCTAAAGGCATAATGGAAAAAATATTAGTTAACGTTGATATAGCTAATAAAGAAGATATGCCAGCATGTCAGGACACAGGAGTAGCATGTGTATTTGTTGAAATAGGTCAGGACGTTCACGTTGTTGGTGGAAACCTTGAAGATGCAATTAATGAAGGTGTAAGACAGGGCTATGCAGATGGATACTTAAGAAAGTCCGTTGTTGGAGATCCAATAGAGAGAGTAAATACTAAAGATAACACTCCAGCTATAATATACTATGACATAGTGCCAGGAGATAAATTAAAAATAACTGTTGCTCCAAAAGGATTCGGTTCAGAAAATATGAGCCAGTTAAAAATGTTAAAACCAGCTGATGGATTACAAGGCGTTAAAGATTTCGTTTTAAAGGTTGTAAAAGATGCTGGTCCTAACCCATGTCCACCAATAGTTGTTGGAGTTGGTATAGGAGGAACTTTTGACAAGTCAGCTAATTTAGCAAAAAAGGCATTAATGAGATCATTAGATGAGAGAAATTCTAACCCATTCTATGCAGAACTAGAAGCAGAATTATTAGAAATGATAAACGCAACAGGAATAGGACCACAGGGATTCGGAGGGCTTACTACAGCATTAGCTGTAAATGTTGAAACATACGCTACTCATATAGCGGGACTTCCAGTAGCTGTTAATATTAACTGTCACGTTACTAGACATAAGAGTGTAGAATTTTAGGGGGGTGCCATGTAATGGAAAAAAGAATTACTACTCCATTAACTGCTGAAAAAGTTAAAGATTTAAAAGCAGGAGATTCAGTATTACTATCAGGAGTTATATATACATCAAGAGATGCTGGCCATAAAAGACTAGTTGATTTATTAGATAAGGGAGAAGAACTTCCAGTAGATTTAAAAGATCAAATAATATACTATGTTGGACCATCACCAGCAAAACCAGGTCAGCCAATCGGATCAGCAGGTCCAACTACAAGTTATAGAATGGATCCATATGCTCCAAGACTTCTTGATATTGGATTAAAAGGAATGATAGGAAAAGGATTAAGATCAAAAGAAGTTATAGATGCAATAAAGAGAAACACAGGTGTTTACTTTGCTGCAATCGGCGGAGCTGCTGCTTTGATGGGGAAATCTGTTAAAAAAGCTGAAATAGTTTGCTATGAAGATCTAGGAGCTGAAGCCTTAAGAAGATTAGAAGTTGAAGACCTACCAGTAGTTGTTGTTATAGATTCAGAAGGAAACAACTTATATGAAATTGGTCAAAAGCAGTATTTAGATAGTTTAAAGTAATAACTTATAGTAAATATTAATAATTGAAACTGAAGATACCTATCTTCAGTTTTCAGTTGTTAATTACGGAAAGGAAGGTTAAAGATGAAAGTTAATAAAATAGCTAAAGCTGGAACTCTAGAATCAAATGACATACTTATTATGGTAATGCCAAAAGATGAGCCAGGAGTAGAGTTAGAACTTGAAAGTATCGTTATGAAACAATTTGGAGCTCAAATAAAGAAAGTATTATTAGAAAGTGCAAAAGAATTAGAACTTGATGGAGTAAAAATTCAAGCACAGGATAAAGGAGCTCTTGACTATACTATAAAAGCAAGATTAGAAACAGCTGTTAAAAGAGCACAATAATAATGTAAAATTGAGGTGAGATTATTCATGAAAAAGTTAAGAAGAACTATGCTATTTATGCCTGGTAACAATCCAGGAATGCTTCAAAATGCACCAATACTTGGGGCAGACGCTGTAATACTAGACTTAGAAGATGCTGTTAGTTTAACAGAAAAAGACGCCGCAAGGGCATTAGTTAGCGGTGCTATAAAAAATATAGATTATTCACAAGTAGAATTAGTTGTAAGAATTAACCCACTAGACACTGAATTTGGTCCAACAGATTTAGAAACAATAGCTAGAGTTAAGCCTGACACAATATTAGTACCAAAAGCTACAAAAGAACAAATGCAGCAAGCAAATGAAGTAATAACAAAAGTTGAAGAAGAAGAAGGATTTGAAAAAGGAAGTATAAAACTATTTGGACTTATTGAAACAGCTTATGGATTAGAAACTGTTTACGATGTTGCCACATCAACAGATAGATTAGTTGGATTACTTCTAGGTGCAGAAGATTTAACTTCTGATTTTGGAATAAAGAGAACTAAAGAAAGCGATGAAATTTACTATGCTAGATGCAGATTTGCGGCAGCTTGTAGAGCAGCTAGAGTAGATGCTATAGATACACCATTTACTGATACAAATGACTATGAAGGATTAAGACTTGATACAATGAAAGCTAAGAAAATAGGATTTACAGGAAAAGCTTCTATAAATCCTAGACAGGTTGAAACTATTCACTCAGTATACAATCCAACTGAAAATGAAATTAAATATGCTATCAGAGTACTTGAAGCGAGAGATGAAGCTTTTGCTAAAGGAATAGGAGTATTCTCCTTAGATGGAAAAATGATTGATGCTCCTGTAATAAACAGAGCTATAACAACTGTTGATTTAGCTAAAAATTTAGGACTTATTAAATAATCAATAATTGTAAATTAAATTTATAAAGCGAGGGATTAGGATGAAAAACATTCTTGGCAGAGAAATACCAGAAGTTATAGAGGGCTACGGTAAAGTAAAGCCATTTGAAGGCGCTTTTGCTAATTGTGGCATAGCAGAAAAAAAATCCGTTAAGGTTAAAAGTGTAATACCAGGAGATAACAAGGTATTAACAAATATAGAAGAAGCTTTAGATAAAGTAGAATTAAAAGATGGAATGACAATTTCTTTCCATCATCATTTAAGAAATGGTGACTATGTATTAAACATGGTTATGGAAACAATAGCTAAAAAGGGAATAAAAGATATTACAATTGCAGCAAGTTCTATATTCCCAATCCATGAACCACTTGTAGAATACATGAAAAAAGGAATAGTTACAGGTATATATGCAAACTATATGTCTGGTCCAGTAGCTGAAGCAATTTCAAAAGGAGCTTTAAAGAAACCAGCAGTTATGATGACTCATGGTGGAAGACCAAGAGCGATTGAAAGTGGAGATCTTCATATTGATGTTGCTTTTGTTGCAGCTCCAACAGCTGATACATACGGAAACTTAAATGGAACAGAAGGAAAATCAGCATGTGGTGCACTAGGATATGCAGAATCTGATGCTGAATACGCAGATAAGGTTGTAGCAATCACTGATAATTTAGTACCATATCCAGCTTCACCAATACAAATTAGTCAAATTTTTGTTGACTATGTTGTAAAAGTTGATTCTATAGGAAACCCAGCTGGAATAGTTTCAGGAACAACAAAAATAACAAAGGATCCAGTAGGACTAAAGATAGCTAAAATGGCTACTGAGGTAATTGAAGCTTCAGGATTAGTAAAAGACGGATTATCTTTCCAAACTGGTGCAGGTGGAACATCACTTGCTGTTGCAGCTGAATTAAAAGAAATAATGAAAGAAAAAGGTGTTGTAGGAAGCTTTGCTGCAGGTGGAGTAACTGGATACATCGTTGATATGTTTGAAGAAGGATTATTTAAAGCTATATTCGACGTACAATGCTTTGACCTTCAGGCAGCAGAATCCTTTAAGAAGAATGTTGCTCATATGGCAATGTCATCTTCCATGTATGGTAACCCACACAATAAAGGAGCAGTTGTAAATAATCTTGATGTTATGATACTTGGTGCTACAGAAATAGATACCAACTTCAACGTTAACGTAACAACTGGTTCTGATGGTGTTATCATGGGTGGTTCCGGTGGACACAGTGATACAGCAGCAGGATCAAAACTTGCAATAATTGTTACTAACCTTGTGAAAGCAAGATTGCCAATCATAAAGGATAGAGTAACTACAGTTACTACTCCAGGTGAAAGCATAGACGTATTAGTAACTGAAAGAGGTATAGCTGTTAACCCAAGAAGAACAGATCTAATTGAAAAATTAAAAGAAACAAATCTTCCTGTATATACAATAGAAGAATTAAAAGCTATAGCTGAAAATATGACAGGAAAGCCAGAATCAATAGAATTATCAGATGAAATTGTTGCAGTAATTGAATATAGAGATGGTACTGTAATTGACGTTGTAAAAAAATCATTAGAATAATATATCTAGAAAATATGGACTGTTTATTCATCTACAGTCCATATTTTTTATTTGAATATAATGAGTTATAATAAATTATAGTATGAAAAAGAAGGTGAATAATATGTTTGGTATACAAGTAAACAAAATAAATCTAAAAAATTCAGAAGAGAGATTAGAAGTTCATAATTTCTTAGAGGAGTTTGGGCTAAAGTTAGACGATGACGTGGATTATACAGTAGTAATTAGACAAGAGGGAAAAATCAAGGCTACCTGTTCAAAGGCTAAAAACATATTTAAATGTTTTGCGGTTTCCGACGATTTGAGAGGTGAAAATGTAACTTCCACATTAATATCTAATTTAATAGATAAACTTTTTGAAGAGGATATTTATCATAGTTTCATATTTACAAAACCAGATAAGATTAAAATATTTACGTCACTTAATTTTAAAGTAATATATGAAGCTGAAGATGCAGTATTTTTAGAGTATGGTCTTTATGATATAAATAAAGCTTTAGATAAAATGATTAAGGAAAATAATATAGATTTAAACACTTCTAAAGGGGCTTTAGTGATGAATTGTAATCCTTTTACATTAGGGCATAGATACTTAATTGAACAGGCATCCAAGACATGTGAAGAAGTATTAGTATTCATAGTTGAAGAAGATAAATCCTTATTTCCATTTAAGGAAAGGTATAGCCTTGTAAAAGAAGGGACAAAGGATCTGAAAAATGTTAAAGTTATACCTGGTGGAGAATATATAATATCCTCTGCAACCTTTCCAACTTACTTTATAAGACAAGAAGATGTAAGATTAAAGGCTTATGCAGAAATAGATGCAGGAATATTCGGAAAATATTTTGGTAGCAAGCTTAATATTAAAAAAAGGCTAGTTGGGGAAGAACCTTATTGTAATGTAACTAATGCCTATAATCAAACATTGAAGGAAGTATTGCCTAAATGGGGTATGGACTTAGAAATAATAGAACGAAAAGAATATGAAGGAAGTTTTATTAGCGCTTCAAAGGTAAGAAATTATATAAAAGAAGGTAAAATAGAAGTAGCAAAAAATATGATACCAGAAGTAACATGGAACTTTTTAAATACAGAAAAGGGAAAGGAGATAGTGGAGAAAATCAAAAACAGTAATTCTCCCCATTGATATGAAAAAATATAAACCTGAAGATGTACTTATTGCTAGAGAAGAAAGAGCAGAATTTCAACAGAAATTGATAGAAGAGTATAATTTACCTTTAATTTCACTAAGGGTGAATTATCCAGGTGCAGAAAAGGATAACTCTTTGACAAGAAATATTGTTGAGGTAATAAAAAAGGAAATAATTGATAGATTT
Source organism: uncultured Clostridium sp. (assembly GCF_963515715.1). Classification (GTDB taxonomy): domain Bacteria; phylum Bacillota; class Clostridia; order Clostridiales; family Clostridiaceae; genus Clostridium_AW. The sequence goes on along the minus strand of NZ_CAUPZS010000015.1, from coordinate 17,436 downwards.
ATAGACCAAATTGTATATGAAAACCATGAAATTACTGGTGAAGGGCCTGTAGTCACAATGATTATAGAAGATATTGCCGAGGAAATAAAAATTAAAACAATAGATGTAGAAGAAAATCACATACTTGGTAGGTGTGTAGATATAGATGTATATGACAATCTTGGAAATGGTGTAAGCAGAAAACAATTAGGATATAATGGCAGGAAATGTTTTTTATGTGGAGATAATGCTCAAAATTGTGTAAGGTCAAGGAAACATAAAATTGAGGATGTAATAAACTTTATTAATAAAAGATATGATGAATACGTTAAAAAAATTATTTTATAGTTTGGAGAGATTATATGTTTAAAGCCCACAATATACATGAGGTATCCTTTGATATAAGTAGCTTAGCAGCTCAGTCAATGTTATATGAAGTAGCTTGTCATCCATCTCCAGGATTAGTATCTACTGTATCCACTGGTGCTCATAAAGACATGGATCACTATACTTTTATAGAAAGTACTTGTGCACTAATAAAATACTTAACCCTATGTACAGAGGCAGGATTTTCAAAACATTCCCCAGAAGAATTACTAAAGGCTGCTAGAATAGTTGGAATAGAAGGGGAAAAGGCTATGTTCCAAAAGACAGAAGGAGTAAACACTCATAAAGGAATGTTATTTTTAATGGGTATTTCCTGTGTAGCAGCTGGAAATGTAATTTATAATAAAAAGGATTTTAAGGAAATAAGAAATACAATAATTCATATGTGTGATGGATTAGTAGAAAAGGAACTCTTGCCACTTAGAAAGAACTTTGAAGGAAGTATTTTAAATGAGGAAATGCTACAAGATAAAAAACTGTCCTACGGTGAAAAATTGTATCTTCTTCATGGAATAGAGGGAGTTAGGGGTGAAATTGAAAAAGGTTTACCCATAGTTTTTGAATTTGCATTAGACTTTTACAAAGAAAGTATAGATTTAAATAAAAATGATAGATCAGTGCACACTTTATTAGGTATTATGCAATACTCTGAGGATTCAAATATTTTGCATAGACATTCATTAACTACTTTAAAAGAGATTAATGAAAAAGCTAAAAATATAATAAGCATGGGTGGGGTAAGGACAGAAGAAGGAAGAAGAGCTATATATAACTTAGATAAAGATTTTGTAAAAAGAAGAATAAGTCCAGGTGGAAGTGCAGATCTTTTAGCTCTTACAGTGTTTTTTTATCTAGTGGAAGAATATATGAATAATTTATAAAAATTGCGAAGCAAATTTATACAGTGAAAAGTTAAAAATTGCTTCGCAATTTTTATAAGGTGAACTAATCAATTTAATATACGTATTAAATAGTAGAAAAGGAGGAGTTGATTGTGGAAGATGATTTAAAGCTTGTGCAAGAAGTTTTAAATGGGAATATAGATAGCTTTAATATTATAGTAAACAAATACGAGTTACCTATATTAAAATTTATATATAATATGGTTAAGAACAAAGAAACTGCGGAAGATATAACACAAGAAGTTTTTATAACCTTATATAACAAACTTTACATGTATAAGGATCAATATAAATTTTCTAATTGGATTTTTCAAATAGCTAAAAATAAGTCTATTGATTATATGAGAAAATACAAAAGAGTTCATGAGTCAAACATAGAAGAGATTAAGGATATAGCTTCAAAAGAGGTAAGCCCCGAAGAAGCAGCTCAGTTCAAAGAAACAAAGAAAAAAGTTGAAGCTTTTATAAATAGTTTAGAAGAAATAGATAGACAGATAATATTATTACGGTACTCTAGAGAAGAGATGACATTTTCAGATATATCCCAAATATTAAATATAAGCGAATCCTCTGTAAAAAGAAGATACTATAAAGCAAGAGATAAATATAAACAATATAGTTCAAATAATGAAGAGAGGTGTAGGATATGAACTGCGATATAGTTAGAAAGAGGTTATTTGATTTTATTGAAGGCAGCGTATCCAATGATTTACATGAGGCAATAGAAAATCATTTAAATACATGTGATAACTGTAGAAAGTTATATGAAGAAGAAAAAGAATTAGATGAACTTATAAAAGCATCATTAAATACTGAACATATAGAGTTTAAAAGTTCAAGAGCAGAAATAATGAAAAGCATAGATAAAAATAGATATAGTAAAAGCCCATGGAACAAATTACGATTTCATTTTAAAAGATATAATAAGCAATATTTAGCCTCTGCTGCCTGCTTGATATTTTTTCTAGTGATTTCGCCATTAGTAAAAAATGAATTTAATAAGTTAGATAAGCCAGAGGGAGCATCTGAAGAATTTAAAATGGAAAAGAGGACACTAGAAACTGAAAATATTAGAAGTTTTAGTGCTGATACAAGAGAATTATCAGAGGAAAAAGAAGATTTACAGAAAGAAAAAAATGAACCAACTGTATTTTTTGATAAAAAAGTTCAATTTATAAAAGAAGAAGTCAAAGATGAAAAACAAATAGAATTTAACACTCCTTGGCAGGACTCACCGAATAAAAAATTTAAAGCAACCATAGAAGGCAAGGGGTTATATGCTATAGAAGAAGGTATTGCTACAGTTGTTATTAAAGAAATGGAAAATAATAAAATGATCAAATATTCCATAATACCTGATGAGAAACAACTTACGCCAAAATATATACAATGGTTAGATGATGATAATTTATTATTAATAATTGGATTCTCTTATGGAACTGTCACTAAGGGAGGAAATTTATATATGCTAAATATACAATCTAACAATAATTATTTAGTATATGATACAAAGGATAAGAAGAAGGAAGTAACAAGTTTACAGAAGATAAATAGAGATGGAAAATTAGATTTAAAATTAGATTTAAATGTATATGATGACGATGAATTCAACAAATCTCATAAGGAAACTATCACCATGGAAAATTTTAGAGTTATAGTTGACAAATAAAGGGTTAAATACCCTTTATTTTTTGTTATAATAAACTATATAATATCTATAATAATTTTAAGGGAGAAATATATGGATAATAGTCAGAGAATATACAATAGAGCATTAGAAAAATATAATAAAGGATATATCAATGATTCCATAGATCTATGCGAAAAAAGCATATCTCTAAATTTGAATAATTCGTCAGCTATAAACTTAAAGGGATTGCTGTATTATATAAATGGAGATTTACAAGAGAGCAAAAATCTTTGGAAAATGAATGTACATGTGAATAAAGATACTGTAGCTAAAAAATACTTAGAAGACAGCGAAAAAGATGACAAGCTGTTAAGTATATATAATACCTCCATATTATTAATCAAAGAAATGAAAATTAACGAAGCACTCATAATGCTTAAGGAATGTAGCAACAGCCATTTTAACTACATAAACGTAAATAACTATTTATCATTATGTTATATGAAAAAAGGAGATTATTTAAAGGCTTTAGAACATATAAATAATGTATTGGAGACTGATAAAAATAATAAATTCGCTCTACAAAGTAAAAAGGAGATAAGAAAAACTGGAATAGTCAAAAGGGATAAGATGAAAATGCTTCCGTTAATTTTTTTACTGGTGATTTTATTATCTATAACCTCAATAGTTTTAATTATAAAAAATAATAGGAGCAAAACAGTTAGCCATAATGAAAACAATTTAAATAAAAACGAAATAGAAAATATGGTAGAAATTGAAGTAAAAGAAGAAGTAAAAGAAGAAATACCTAAAGAGAAATCCGTTGAAAAGTTTCCATATGAAGAATTTAAAAATTATATTGATAATAGAAATTACGATAAGGTATACGAAATAGTAAAAAAATGGGATAAAAAGGATTTGACCGTAGATGAAAAATCAATCATTGGAAAGGGAAAAGAAATACTAATTATGGAGGGAAGGGAGGTTTTTTATAGAACAGGATGTAACTATTTTGAAAAGATGGAATATAATAATGCTAAGGACTATTTAGCAATGGCATATGAGTATGGAGCAGATACTTGGTACTATTCTCATTCTATATATATATTAGCATTATGCTATGAAGAGATTGGAAATGCTAAGGAGGCAATAAAATATTATACAATATATGATGAGAAATTTAATGAAGGTGAATATAAAGAAATTGTGTTGTATAATTTATGTCTTTTGTATAAAAATATAGATATGGATAAGTCTAAGCATTATGGAAATAGAGTAATTGAAGAGTATCCTAACTCAATTTATAATAACTCTAAAGTTCAAGACATAATAAATAATAATTATTAAAAAGTATTGACTTTATATAATTTATAATATAAAATTAAATTAATTAATACCCGTGAGGGGTATAACGTGGAGGTAAATAAAATGGCAAGAGAAGTAAAGGATAGTGTATTTAAACAGGAAGTGTTAAATTCTGATAAAACAGTTGTAGTTGATTTCTGGGCTGCTTGGTGTGGTCCATGTAGAATGCTAGCTCCAGTGATTGATGAACTTTCAGAAGAATTAAAAGGAAAAGCTGAATTTGTAAAAGTTAATGTTGATGAAAATCCAGTTACATCTAATCAGTTTAAAGTAGCAAGTATTCCAACTTTATTAGTATTTAAAGAGGGAAAAGTGGTAGAAACATTAGTTGGATTTAGACCAAAGCAAGCATTAAAAATGGCTATTGAAAAGCATGTTTAAATCTATTAATTAAAATAAGTTAACACTTATAGTGTTAACTTATTTCCTTATTGTGAAAGGAGTAGAATATATGAGTGAAAGATATGATATTGCAATAATTGGCAGTGGACCAGCAGGACTCTCGGCAGCTATAAACGGAAAAATAAGAAACAAGAATGTAATTTTGTTCGGACATAAGCAATTAAGTAATAAATTGATCAAAGCACCAAAGATAAATAATTATTTAGGATACTCAGGAGTAACAGGAGAAGAATTAAAAGAAGCATTTTCCAATCACATTGGAGAGATGGGCATAGAAATAACTCAGGAAAGAGTAAATGCAATTTATGCCATGGGAGATTTTTTTGCTTTAATGGTAAATGATAAGACATATGAAGCAAAAACTGTAATAATAGCTACCGGAATGGAATTTACTAAACCTCTTAAAGGGGAAGAAGAATTTTTAGGAAGAGGGGTAGGCTACTGTGCAACTTGTGATGCACCATTATACAAAGGCAAGAAAGTAACTATAGTTGGTTATAATAAGGAAGCGGAAGAAGAAGCGAATTTTGTAAGCGAATTGGCTTCTAAACTATATTATATACCTATGTATAAAGGGGATTATAATTTAAATTTAAGTGTAGAAGTTATAAGAGATAGACCAGTAGAGATAATTGGTAGTTCTATGGTGAATAAAATACGTTTAAATAAAACGGAGTTGGATACAGATGGTGTATTTATATTGAAGGATAGTATATCTCCGGGTCAATTGGTTCCTGGATTGGAATTAGAAGATGAGCATATTAAGGTAGATAGAGACATGACTACAAATATAGAAGGCTGTTTTGCAGCAGGAGATTGTACAGGGAAACCATATCAATATTTAAAAGCTGCCGGCGAGGGTCAAGTGGCGGCTTTAAATGCTGTAACTTATATTGATTCTAAAAAATAAACATAGAATTTAAAAATAAATAGGTCTCCTAATATAGGAGACCTATTTAGCTATAAAGAAAACATGGTTACCAATAGATTTAACATTATCTTTCTTTACATTTTTCATCCAGGTAGAAGTTGCAATTTCAGGATTATAGAAAAACAATGCATTACTTGTAGGATCTTTTCCATTTAGGGCGTCTATTACTGCCCTATAACAATGTTCGTTTGGCTCAGCCTTGATTTCTCCATTTATAACACATGAGAATGCTCTAGGTTGTTTTATTACTTCTTCAATGGATTTTGGAAAGCCTGGATTTTTAAGTCTATTTAAAATTACAGATGCTACAGCAACTTTGCCTTCATAAGGTTCACCAACGCTTTCTGCATGAACTACCTTAGCCATCAAATGAATATCACTTTCTGTAACATGAAACTGTTTATTACCATAACTTAATACTTGAACTGTTTTTCCTTGCTCTCTAAATAAATCCTTTTCTTCATCGAGTAAATTATAAGCATTAACCTTAGAAGGAAATAGTAAGATTAATGTTATAAAGAAAACAATAAGGTTTTTTTTGTACATTAGTTAAATCCTCTCCTTTTACCTACGGGGTTAGCTGACGGGTTCGGCAAAGGTTAGCCTACGTACTAAACGATTCACCCCAAAATTTGGTTCCCCCGCGTTTATAATAACTTAGGTTAACCATATTGTTCCCTATAATAGTGAAAAAATACATATTTTTTTATTAGCTCTCATTTTCTTTTTTGAAGTCTAAATAAATTTTAATAAAATCATTATAATTTGAAGTCATAAGTTTATAATTCAGACTTGATTCAACATATAAATGATTAAAATTTGATACTTCTATAGAAGAATCATCTTTTATAGTTTCTAATTCTTTATTTATAGCATAATTAAAGCTTTTTAAGTATGAATTGTAATAATCTAAGACTTTTGAAAACAACTTATAATATTCCAACCCTTGGTTAGGAACAGATATTTTAGAGAAGTCGCTTTTAATATCTTCAAATTCATCGGTCACATAATCTAAGGTGTGTATAACTTCATCATAGGTAAGTTTATCATCATTAATATCATCTCTATATGATAAAAAATCTATTTTTACTTCTATAAAGGAGCTCAAAATGCTATCAATGTTATCGATGAAATCTGTATAATGGCTGTGATGAATTTCCTTATCCTTATTTTCTCTAATTAATCCTTCTATATAATAAATTGAAACGTCTATATATTTTAATGCTTTTTCCTCTAAAGTATAATATTTTAGACATTCATTTTTGTACTTTTTTACATCTTCACAAGACTTATCTATATCCTTACCTTTTGGATTATTAAAAATTGATAATAACTGTTCATATATATGTATATTATTATTAACTCCTTTAATAATATCATTCTTCAATTTTACTTCGTTATCTGAAGGAGTTAGAGAATTTAAGTTATTTTTTACTAGTATTAACTCGGAAATTATTTTTGGCAATTCCTCTTTGGATTTATCGATGTTAGTGTTATCATCTTTTATTAAAGAATTAGTATTGTTATTTATTTCATTAATTTTTTTAGTGTAATATTTTAAAGAGTGTTCATTACCCACATAATTTTTATGTATAAAAAAATATGTACACACTAATATTACTATGACAACAGGAACTGTAAACAATATTTTCTTTTTCATAAGAAGCTACCCCCTTTTTCAATTACTCTATTCTTTACTTATATATATTAATATTTTATAAAATTAGTCTAAAAATCTTATAAAAACTTTATAAGATAGTGTATAATTGTAAATATGAAATGACCATAATTTCTTTAGGGAGGTGAGTGTATGAACGTTATTAATATTCAGCTTATGGACATTATTAATATTGTCATTAACTCAGTGAAAAATATAAGTATTTTTTCAGTATTGGATATATTAGCGGTTTCATATATCTTCTACAAATGCTATAGCCTTATAAAAGAAACTAGAGCAGAGCAACTTTTAAAAGGAATTATTTATATTATTATTTTTATACCTATAAGTAAATTATTAAATTTAGATACTCTATATTGGATTTTAAGCAATACTATAACTATAGGGGTTCTTTCATTTGTTATCATATTTCAACCTGAAATACGAAGAGCACTTGAACATATAGGAAGAAGCGCCTTTAGTGATAAACATATATTAGAAGATGAAGAGACTATGGAGAAGGTTATTAATGAAATAATAGATGCCATTGATAATTTATCTAAATCTAAAACTGGAGCTCTCATAGTAATTGAAAGATTGACAGGTTTAGGTGAGACAATAAATACGGGAGTGAAAATAGATGCAATAGTTTCTGCCGCTTTATTGGAAAACATATTTGTAGTAAATACACCTCTTCACGACGGAGCAACTATAATAAGAAATGATAGGATAATATCTGCTGGATGTTTTTTACCACTAACCAGCAATAATGAGTTAAATAAATCTATTGGTACGAGGCATAGGGCTGCTATTGGACTATCTGAAAACTCAGATTCTATTGTGCTAATAGTATCTGAAGAGACGGGAACTATATCTCTTGCCTTTAATGGTAAGCTTACGAGAAATTATGATAAAGATAGATTGAAATTAGTTCTAACCAAAATAATTCAAAAAAATAAAGAAAAGAAGTTAAATTTTAGAGAGAAGGTGGTAGCATGGACGAAAAAAGTAGAAAGCAACAAGCGATAGTAAAGATTTGTTGTGTGATTGCTGCCTTTGGATTGTGGTTATATATTACTAGTGTAATGAATCCAATAAAAACCTACAAAAAAAATATTCCTGTTACAATCGTAAACGAAGAAGGATTGGAACAGTTTAAATTATCCTTGTTACCAGATCAAAAACCATATGTATCATTAACGCTGAGAGGAAGCATAAATGATATATACTCAATTACTGAGGAACAATTTAAAGTAGTAGTAGATTTAAATGCTTATGTTCTGAAAAAAGGAGAAAATAATATACCTGTTCAAATTCAAAGCAGTCCTGATAATATAAATATAATGAATAGTGATAATCTTTGGGCCACAGTATCGTTAGATGATTTAATTGAAAAAACAGTACCTTTAAGGATTAATACACTTGGAAATGTAAAAGAAGGATATTATCCACTTGATGTAACATCAAGTATAAAGGAAGTAACAGTAAAGGGAGCGGCTAAATTTGTTAACTCAGTGGATAGAGGAGAAGTGAAATGTGATTTAAGCAATGCTTATAGGGATATATCAATGGTGCTTCCTATAGAAGCTTTGGATAAGGATGGAAATGTTGTAAACCATGTAAATATAAAGCCTGTAGCAACAGAAATCAAAGTTCCAATTAGAAGGGTTAAAACTGTAAATGTAAATGTAAAAACTTCAGGTCAATTAGGAGAAGATAAATTATTAGATAAAATAGCTGTAACTCCTGAGAAAGTTGATATAACAGGAGATGAAAATATACTGAATAGTATTGATTATTTAGATACAGAAAATATTGACTTATCAAGCATAACGGGGAATGAAGTGACTGCTAAATTAATTCTGCCTAAGGGAGTAGAGTTAGTAAAGAAAGACACAGTAGTAAAAGTAAAAATATATTCGAACGCTATAATAGATAAAGAAGTGTCTTTGGCTATTAAAACCATGAACTTAGAAAGTAATCATACAATGGAAATGGATAAAGATAAGATAACTATTGTAATATCAGGATTACATGATGTTATAAATAACATAAAATCCGAAGATATTGAATGCTATGTAGATTTACTATCCTTAAAAGAAGGACAGCATAACTTACCAGTTAAAGTAAACTTGCCTAGTGGGCTGAATATAATTTCTATTAATCCAAATACTATAAATGTTACTATAAAAAGTACACAAGAAGAAGAAAATAAAGAAGAAGATAAAAAAGATCCGGAGGTACAGAATGCCAATTAGAGTAAATAATATAATATTAGATATAGAAGAGGATATGTTTAATTTAAAAGAAAAGGTATGTAAAAAACTTAAGTTATCTCAAGATAAAATAAAAGACATCAAGATACTTAAGGAATCAATAGATGCAAGGAGAAAAGATAATATTAAATTTAACTATGCTTTAGAAGTTTTTTGTGATAATGAAAAGAAAGTAATCTCTAAAGTAAGAGATAAGGATGTAAAACTTGAAGAAATAAACCATGAAGATGAATTTAAATTTGGTGATAAAAAATTTCAATATAATCCAGTAATTGTAGGTATGGGGCCAGCAGGGTTATTTGCAGGCCTCATATTAGCACAAAATGGATATAAGCCAATAATAATAGAAAGAGGAGAAAAAGTAGAGGATAGGAACAAGAGTGTAGAGAGTTTTTGGCAAAATGGCAATTTTAATAAGGAATCTAACGTGCAATTTGGAGAAGGTGGAGCTGGAACTTTTTCCGATGGTAAGCTTACTACTAGAATAAAAGATACTAGGTGTGATTTTGTTTTAAATGAATTTATTAAAGGTGGAGCGCCAAAAGAAATAATGTATATGGGTAAACCTCATATAGGAACTGATATACTTAAAGACGTGGTTAAAAATATTAGAAATGAGATTATATCTTTAGGTGGAGAAGTACATTTTAGTAGTAAACTTGAAGATATAAATATAAAAGATGGAAAGTTAAAATCTATAATTGTTAGTGGAAATGAAATTCCTTGTGAAGTCTTAATATTGGCTATAGGCCATAGTTCAAGAGATACCTATGAAATGCTATATAAAAAGAATGTATTTATGGAGCCTAAGCCATTTGCTATTGGGGTAAGGGCTGAGCATCTCCAAAGTTTAATTGATGAAAATCAGTATGGTAAGTATGCAGGACATCCAAAATTAAGGGCAGCGGATTATAGGTTAGTATATAATAGTAAGGATAATAGAGGAGTATATAGCTTTTGTATGTGTCCTGGAGGTTATGTGGTAGCTGCAGCATCTGAAGAAAATATGATAGTTACTAATGGTATGAGCTATCATAAAAGAGATGGGAAAAATGCTAATGCAGCTATAGTAGTATCTGTAACTCCAAAAGATTTTGCAAGTAGCGATCCTCTTGCTGGAATGGAATTTCAGAGACACTATGAAAAATTAGCCTTTAAATTAGGAGGGGGAAATTATTTTGCCCCAGTACAACTTTTAGGAGATTTTTTTGAAAATAGAGCTAGTGATAAAATAGGGGATATAGAACCTACATATACTCCGGGGTATTCATTAAAGGACTTAAATAATTGCTTGCCCAAGTTTGTTTCAGATTCTTTAAAAGAGGGATTCATAGAATTTGATAAAAAAATAAAGGGCTTTGGGGACAAAAATGTAGTTTTAACTGGTATAGAAACGAGAACATCAGCTCCTTTGAGAATTGTAAGAAACGAAAAACTTGAGAGCATATCTGTAAAAGGATTATTTCCAGCAGGGGAAGGCGCAGGATATGCAGGCGGAATAATGTCAGCTGCAGTAGATGGTTTAAAGATAGCGGAAACCATAATGAAAGAATGGTGCCCATTAATTTAATTTTCTGAAAAACTTTGTTTTAACAAAAGTTTCTGTTAGAATATAATAGATAGGATATATTCATTTTTATTAGTTAAAAATTTGACAAATGCCTATATTAAATTCTTAAGAAGAGGTGTTTATAGTGTTAAAAAATTTTGATGAAATACTAGAGAGAGTAAAAAATCAAAAGACAAAAAAAGTAGCTGTAGCGGTAGCACAAGATAAGCCTGTGCTTGAAGCTATAAGAGATGCAAAGGATAAGGGTCTTGCTGATGCAGTGCTTGTAGGAGATAAAGATGAAATAGAAGCCATAGGAAAAGAAATAGGTATGGATTTAACAAAGTTTGAGATAGTCCATGAAAGCGATACGAAAAAAGCTGCATTAAAAGCAGTTGAGCTTGTATCAACAGGAAAAGCTGATATGGTTATGAAGGGGTTAGTTGATACATCTAACTTTTTAAGAGCCGTTTTAAATAAAGAAATTGGATTAAGAACAGGCAAATTAATGTCTCATGTTGCTGTATTCGAAACAGAAAAGTTTGATAGATTACTGTTTTTAACAGACGTTGCCTTTAATATGTATCCTGAACTTAAAGATAAGGTTGATATTGTAGGTAATGCAGCATCCGTTGCTCATGCTATGGGAATAGAAAAGCCAAAAGTTGCAGCGGTATGTGCTGTTGAAGTTGTTAATCCAAGCATGCCTGAGACAATAGATGCATCTATTTTAGCAAAAATGAGTGATAGAGGACAGATAAAAGGATGCATTGTTGATGGACCATTTGCATTGGACAACGCTTTATCAGAAGAAGCTGCTAAACATAAAAAAGTTGGTGGAGAAGTAGCGGGACAAGCTGATATATTATTACTTCCAAATATTCAAGCGGGCAACATAATGTATAAAACTTTAACTTATACAACAGACTCTAAAAATGGTTGTTTATTAGTGGGAACAGCAGCACCTGTTGTGTTAACATCTAGAAACGATAGTCATGAAACAAAAATGTATTCAATCGCATTAGCAGCTTTAGTAGCTGAAAATATGCAAAAAAATAAATAGTATTAAGATGGGGGAAGATTTATGTCTTATAAATTATTAATAATAAATCCAGGTTCAACTTCAACTAAAATAGGTGTTTTTGAAGATGAAAATTTACTTTTAGAAGAAACTTTGAGACATTCCTCAGAGGAAATAGGAAAATACGCTAATGTATATAATCAATTTCAATTTAGAAAAGAAGTAATATTAAATGTATTAAAGGAAAAAAACTTTGATATAAATACATTAAATGCTATAGTAGGTAGAGGCGGCTTGTTAAAACCACTTGAAGGTGGTACATATGATGTAAATGAAGCTATGCTTGAAGATTTAAAGACAAGTGTAAGAGGAGAGCATGCTTCAAACCTTGGAGGAATAATAGGAAATGAAATAGGAAAATCATTAAATATACCAGCATTCATAGTGGATCCTATTGTTGTAGATGAATTAGAAGAAGTGGCTAGAATTTCTGGTATGCCAGAAGTAGAAAGAAAAAGCATATTTCACGCACTAAATCAAAAGGCTGTAGCAAGAAGATATGCAAAAGAAAATGGAAAAGCATATGAGGATGTAAGATTGATAGTGACTCATATGGGTGGAGGAGCTTCAGTAGGAGCACATAAAGATGGAAGAATAGTAGATGTTAACAATGCCTTAGACGGAGAAGGACCATTCTCACCAGAAAGATCTGGAGGAGTTCCAATAGGAGATCTAGTAAGACTTTGTTATTCAGGAAAATACACTCTTGAAGAAATAATGAAGAAGATCAACGGAAAAGGCGGAGTTGTTGCATATTTAGGAACTAACGACTTTAGAGAAGTTGAAGAGAAAGCATTAGCAGGAGATGAAAAATACAAATTAATACTTGACGCTTTTATATATCAAGTAGCTAAAGAAATAGGAAAGTGTGCAGCAGTGTTAGAAGGAAAAGTTGATGCAATAATATTAACAGGTGGAATAGCATATAGTAAATATGTAACATCTGAAATAGAAAGAAAAGTTTCCTTTGCAGGTCCTATTGTTAAATATCCAGGAGAAGATGAATTATTAGCATTAGCTCAAGGTGGATTAAGAGTATTAAAGGGAGAAGAAAAAGCTAGGGAATATAAATAAAAGATAAGTAAAATATTGCGGAGTGATTTTTAAAATTGCTCCGCATTCTTTATTTTATTAACATTCTGAGAACACTAATATTTACATGTTTCCTTGAGGTTGTTAGTATTAGAGAATTATATTATAATATTTTTATGGCTTGTTGAAAAAAATTAACATAACATAGAAAAGATATTAATTTGAAGGAAAAATTTAAATATGTAAAAAGAGAGGTATTTATCTATGGGTAGAATGTTTGGTACAGATGGAGTAAGAGGGATAGCTAATAAGGAATTGACAGCTAGTCTTGCATATAACCTTGGTAAAGCGGGTGCTTATGTACTAACTAATGGAACGCATAAACCTAAAATATTAGTGGGAATGGACACGAGAGTTTCTGGTCATATGTTAGAAAGTGCATTAGTAGCAGGGATACTTTCTGTAGGTGCAGAAGCAGTATGTTTAGGGGTAGTTCCGACACCAGCAATAGCACATTTAACAAGAAAATATGGAGCAGATGCTGGAGTAGTTATATCAGCTTCTCATAATCCAGTAGAGTATAATGGAATAAAGTTTTTTGATGGACAAGGCTATAAACTTTCTGATGAATTAGAAGATAAAATACAAATGTTAATAGAAAGTAATTTTGAAGGAGTACCATGTCCAATAGGAGAAGGTATAGGAAGAAGAGTAATTGAAGAAGGAACAGCTTTAAAAGATTATATAAACTACGCAGTATCAACTGTAAATACAGATCTAAAAGGTATGAAAATTGCTTTAGATTGTGCTAATGGAGCGGCATACAAAGCAGCAGTTGAAGGTTTTAAAGAATTAGGGGCAGAAATCTATGCTATAAATAATAACCCTAATGGAATAAATATAAATAAAAACTGTGGATCCACTCATCCAGAAGATTTAATGAAATTCGTAGTGAATAAGGGATGTGATTTAGGACTAGCTTTCGATGGAGATGCGGATAGATGCTTAGCTGTTGACGAAAAGGGTAATCTAGTAAACGGAGACTTCATAATGGCTATTTGTGGAAAACATATGAAAGAGCAAGGTAAGCTAGATAGAAATACTGTAGTTGTCACTGTTATGAGCAATATGGGACTATTTATTGCTATGGATAAAGAAGAAATAGACCTTGTAAAGACAAAGGTCGGAGATAGATATGTTTTAGAAGAGATGTTAAAAGAAGGATATAAAATTGGAGGAGAGCAATCAGGACATATTATATTCTTAGAACATAATACTACAGGAGACGGATTGGTAACTGCTCTTCAACTTTCAGCAATAGTTAAGAAAAGTGGGAAAAAATTATCAGAATTAGCCTCAATAATGAGAGAATTACCACAGGTTTTAGTAAATGCTAAAGTTCCAAATGACAAAAAGAAAATATATATAGAAGATAAAGAAATAGCGGAAGAAATAGAGAAGATAGAAGAAAAAATGAATGGCAAGGGAAGAGTATTAATAAGACCTTCAGGTACTGAACCTCTAGTTAGAGTTATGCTTGAGGGAGAAGACCAAGAAGAAATAGATGTAATAGCTCACAATTTGGCGAAATTAATAGAAGAAAAGGCAGCTATTCCATTGCAATAATGGAATAGCCTTTGGCTACTTCTAAAATTTGTTATTGACCAAATTGACTATATAAAAATATAATATATAAGTGACCTATTTTAAGAATTTTTAGGGGGTGATAGGGAAGAACAGTATTAAATAAAGCGCCAGAACTTAAGTGATATAACTAGGAAACTCAGCTACAGCTGAGTAAGTTCGACTTAGCTAAATCAAAGATTTAGAGTGTATAAGGAAGCTCAGCTTAGAGCTGAGTAAGTTCGGCTGACTAAATCAAAGATTTAGAGCCTCACTTAAGTTGACGAGGATGGGGAGTATCGAATCTTCGGCGGGTGCCCCACGGTATCGCACTACCGTTAAAGATTGACAAAACCAGAAAGTGATTTTTGGCACAAATCAATCAGGTGTTAAAACCTTAAAAATAGAAAGGAAGATTATTATGTGCGGAATAGTAGGTTATATTGGAAAGAAAGAAGCATCTCCAATATTAGTAGAAGGATTATCAAAGCTTGAGTATAGAGGATATGACTCAGCAGGAGTTTCTATAATTGAAAATGATGGGATAAAAACAATTAAATGTAAGGGAAGGCTATTAAATCTAGAAGAAAAACTATCCAATAGTCCTATTAAAGGTAATATTGGAATAGGACATACAAGATGGGCCACTCATGGAGAGCCATCAGATAAGAATTCACATCCTCACACCAATGAAAATGAAACCATAAGCGTTGTTCACAACGGTATAATAGAAAACTATCTTCAATTAAGAGAATGGTTAACTTCAAAGGGATATAAATTTGTTTCAGAAACTGATACAGAAGTTATTCCTCATTTAGTAGATTATTATTATAAAGGTGATTTATTAAAAGCTGTTATGGCTGCAACCTCAAAAATGGAGGGAAGTTATGCTATAGGAGTAGTATGCAGTAAAGAACCTGATAAGGTAGTTGCAGTAAGAAAAGATAGCCCATTGATAGTAGGAATCGGAGAAGATGAATACTTTATTGCATCAGATATACCAGCAGTATTAAATCATACAAGAAATGTATATCTTTTGAACGATAAAGAGTTTGTTCTTATGACTAATGATGGAGTTAAGTTATTCCATGAAGATGGAGAAGAAATAAATAAAGAAGTTTATCATGTAACTTGGAATGCAGATGCAGCAGAAAAGGGTGGATATGAACATTTCATGTTAAAAGAAATACATGAACAGCCTAAGGTAATGAGAGATACAATGACTTCAAGAGTAATGTTAGGTAAAAATATAACCCTTGATGATATAAAAATGACCAAGGAAGAAATAGACAATATAAATAAAGTATATATAGTTGCCTGCGGAACTGCATACCACGCCGGAATAGTTGGAAAATATGTAATAGAAAAATTAGCTAGAATACCTGTAGAGGTTGATATAGCTTCAGAATTTAGATATAGAAACCCAATAATAGATAAAAACACTTTAATGATAGTAATAAGCCAAAGTGGAGAAACAGCAGATACACTAGCTGCTCTAAGAGAAGCAAAAGCCCAAGGAGCTAGGGTCATAGCAGTAACAAATGTGGTTGGAAGCTCGGTTTCTAGAGAAGCTGATGATATACTATACACCTGGGCAGGGCCAGAAATAGCTGTTGCATCAACTAAAGCTTATGAAACACAGCTTGTAGCCATGTATATAATAGGTTTATTCTTTGCAGAAAACAAAGGAACATTAAGCAAAGAAAAAATGGAAGAGTTAAAAGCAGAAATGTTAGCTCTGCCAGAAAAAGCAGAAGAATGTTTAAAACAAGAGGAAGCAGTTCAGAAGCTTGCATCAAAGACATACATGCATAAAGATATGTTCTTTTTAGGAAGAGGACTAGATTATGCAGTAGCTATGGAAGGATCATTAAAGCTTAAGGAAATATCCTATATTCATTCAGAAGCCTATGCTGGAGGAGAATTAAAACATGGTCCTATCGCTCTAATTGAACAAGGAACTATTGTAATAGCTCTTGCAACACAGGAAGATTTATTTGAGAAAATGGTAAGTAATATAAAGGAAGTAACGACAAGAGGAGCGGAGGTATTAGCTTTAGCTCTAGAAGGACATGAAGATATAGAAAAAACAGTAGACTCCACTATTTACTTGCCAAAGGTAAATTCATTGTTTACGCCATTGCTATCAGTAATCCCATTACAGCTATATTCATATTACGTTGCGATGCAAAAAGGCTGTGACGTTGATAAGCCAAGGAATTTAGCCAAGTCAGTTACAGTAGAATAGTTGTCCACATTAATTTAAAGAATTTTGTAGTTTTTAAAAAAAGTTGAATCGAAATCATCTCTTTATGGTAACATATACCATAGAGAGATGATTTTTTTGTCTAAAAGAAAAAGAAATATAAATGAGGATAAAATAAAAAAATATATAATTGATAAAACGTTAGCTAAGAATATAAGCTATGTACATAATTACTACGAGTTAAATGATATTATAGTTACGAGGGGGTTTATTAATGAAAATGAATGAAAAAACATATCTAAGTATAGAAGAGGCTATTTCACTACCAACCTTATCAGGTACAAACATAAGTGATGATGGTAAAAACGTAGCATTTGTCAAGAAGACAGCTAACTGGAAAGACAATAAATATGGGA
>NZ_CAUPZS010000014.1:0-95556 GCF_963515715.1 uncultured Clostridium sp. | reverse complement strand
ATTTAGTTTGGCATTATTAAATTTATTATTATTTAATTTCCCATTAGATTTACCTTTGTACTGTCTACTCTTACCAATATGCTCTGCTTTATTTCCTTTGGGTTTTATTAGACACTTTGGTCCAAGCCCTATTAAATCCATTCTATTAGCTTCCACTAAGGCTTCATATACCAAATCATAATGCTTAGGATTTCTAAATTGAAGTAAAGCTCTTTGTGTAGCTTTTTCCTTCTTGGCTTTTGGAATATAAACTTCTTCCATAGTAAGTGGGTCTAATCCAGTATAAAACATAGCTGTTGATAATGTTCCGGGGGTTGGATAAAAATCTTGAACTTGCTCTGGTTGATAATTAATATCCCTTAAGTATTCGGCTAGCTCTATGGCTGATTCTAAAGTGCTCCCTGGATGGCTAGACATTAAATAGGGTATAATGTATTGCTCTTTTCCTAATCGTTCATTTATTTTAAAGAATTTTTCTCTAAATCTATCATAGGTTTTTCCAGCAGGTTTTCTCATGTATTTTAAAACTTTAGCTGATACATGTTCTGGAGCAACTTTTAGTTGGCCACTTACATGATGTTCTATAAGCTCTTTTAAAAATCTATCATTTTTATCTGCCATTATATAATCATATCTTAAGCCTGAACGTACAAATACCTTTTTAATATTAGGTAGATTTCTTAACTTTCTAAGCAAATTTAAATATTCACTATGATCTACATTCATATTTTTGCAAGGGCTTGGGTGTAGACATTGCCTATCTTTACAAGCACCTAATTTTAATTGTTTTTTACAAGCTGGAGATCTAAAGTTTGCAGTTGGGCCACCAACATCATGGATGTATCCTTTAAAATCTTTAAGATTTGTAATTTCTACTGCTTCTTTTAATATGGAGTCTTCACTTCTACTTTGTACGATTCTACCTTGATGGAAGGTTATTGCACAAAAAGAACAGTTTCCAAAGCATCCCCTTGAGCTAACTATACTAAATTTAACTTCTTCTATGGCAGGTATTCCGCCTAAAGCTTCATAAACAGGATGGTAGTTCTTTTGGTAAGGAAGATTATAAACCACATCCAACTCTTCTCTTGATAGTGGCATTTCTGGTTTGTTTTGTACAATATATTTATCTCCATGTTTTTGAACTATATTTTTTCCTCTAACAGGATCTTGTTCTTCATACTGAACTTTGAAAGCCTCAGCATATTTTTTTTCGTTAGAACATACTTCTTTATAAGAGGGGATTTGGATATAATCATATATATTCTCCAAATCATCAACTGTGTAACAAGTTCCTGGTATGTGTCTAATGTACTTAGCTTCTAATCCATCATTTAAATTATTTGCAACCTCTACAATTTGTTTTTCACTCATTCCGTATACTAAAAGATCTGCTCCACTATCTATTAAAATAGATTTTCTTACTTTATTGCTCCAGTAATCATAATGGGCAAATCTTCTAAGGCTTGCTTCTATTCCACCAATTATTATAGTAGTATTTTTATATGCCTCTCTGATTTTATTACAGTAAACAATTGTTGCTCTATCTGGTCTTAAACCCATTTTTCCACCAGGAGAATAGAAATCTTTTGCTCTTAGTTTTTTACTTACAGTATAGTGGTTAACCATGGAATCCATGTTTCCTGCATTAACTAAGAAACCTAGTCTCGGTCTACCTAGTTTTTTAAAATCCTCATTGTTTTTCCAATCTGGTTGAGCTATTATCCCCACTTTATATCCTGCATCTTCTAGAACTCTGGAGATAATTGCAGTTCCAAAACTATGATGGTCTATATAGGCATCTCCTGTAACTAAAACAAAGTCTAATTCTTGCCATCCTCTATCTATCATGTCCTCTTTACTAATGGGTAAAAATTTATTATTTTTCATATTATCACCTATTTATATCTTATTTAAAAGTTATTTATTCTTAAAGTGTACGATTAGTATATAATATAACTTTTATATTATACAATTGATTTTTAATAATCACAACTAAGAGTAAAACTAAAGTATCTAAATTACTTAATTTACTATGTTACCTCAATAAAAATAATATATATAATTGCATTTAGGGAAAATATGTAAAGTTGTTAAAGTATCTATTAACATATTTAACATATGATTTATTTTAATGATATTTTTTGATGAATTTACATTTAATAACATAAATCATTTGAGTTTATTAATATCAATAAATTGGAAAACATAGGAAATTGGTTATATTGATAATTGAGAATTTTATCTGATAGATAAGGAATTATAGCGCTCTTATTAAATTTGTTATAGAAAAATACATAGAAATATAAATGTTATCAATTTTTGAACATTGAAAATTATGAAATGAATTCCATCCGATGAATTCCAATTGTGGAATTTATAAAAGAATTACCCAATTGGTATTGTTTCTTTATTAACAATATGCTAAAATTTAAATGTGATAATGAATTTAAAAAATTTATTTATTTGAAGGGATGGAGGGTAAACATGAAAAAATCACTTTCAATTTTTTTATCAACAATATTAGCTGTTGGTACATTAGCAGGATGTTCACCAAAGGATAATGCAGGAAAGGAAACGCCAGCAGGTGAGCCAACCGTAGCAAAGATGGGTCTTGGACACATCACATCAATTGGAAAATCTAAAGAACTTGGAACTGACAAAAATGGTAAAGATGTTCTTCCTGTTGGACAAGTTGATGAAACTATAGTTGCAGCTGCTTTTGATAAAGATGGTAAAGTTGTATCAGTAACTATAGATACTGCACAAACTAAGGTTGAGTTTGAAAAAGACCTTAAATTAAAATCAGATATTAATGCACCAATAAAAACTAAGGTTGAACTTGGTGCAGACTATGGCATGAAGGAAATTTCTGGAATTAAGAAAGAATGGAACGAGCAGATTGCTGAACTTGAAAAATGGATGGAAGGTAAAACAGTAGAAGAAATTAAAGGTATGAAAGTTACTAAGAGAGACGACTCTCACGTAGCGGTACCAGATGTTGAAGAATTAAAATCAACAGTTACTATCACTGTTGAAAGTTACTTAGAAGCTCTTGAAAAAGCATATGCAAACGCTGTTGATGTTAAAGAAGGAGTTGCAACTGTAGGTTTAGGAACAGAAGTATCAATTGGTAGCTCAAAAGGTCTTGGCACAGACAAAAACGGAAAAGAAGTTCTTCCAGTTGCACAGGTAAATACTACTATGTCAGCAACTGCATTTGATAAAGATGGTAAAGTTGTAACTACAGCAATTGACGTTGCTCAGACTAAAGTTAATTTTGACAAAGAAGGAAAGTTAACTACAGACAAGAATGGTGAATTCAAAACTAAGACTGAACTTGGTGATGAATATGGCATGAAAGCAGTTTCAGGAATTAAAAAAGAATGGTTTGAACAAATAGATGAACTTGAAAAGTGGATGGCTGGTAAGACAGTAGATGAAATTAAGGGCATGAAGGTTACTAAGAGAGATGATGCTCACCCAGCTGTACCAGATGTTGAAGAGTTAAAATCAACAGTTACTATGACTGTTCAAGATTACATTGCTGTTGTTGAAAAAGCTAATTCAAACGCAAAGAACATAAAATAAAATTTAGATATTTATAAAACTCCCTCACATGAAGTGAGGGAGTTTTGTGTAAATTTAACTTTCAGTTAATATTAACCATATTATACGAGGGGGTAACAAATGAGAAAAATAACCGCAGGGCTAGGGATAGCACTTTTGAGTATGTTCATTTTTATAGGCTGTCAAAGAGCACCGAAAAATGAATATAGTAAATATAGCGAAAGTTTTTTTGATACCTTTGATACTATGACAATGGTTGTGGGTTATACAAAAAGTGAAGATGAATTTAATTCCTATATGGAAAAGATCCATGGGCGCTTTCAAGAACTTCATAAACTCTATGATATATATAACGATTATGAAGGAATCAACAATATAAAGACAATAAATGATAATGCTGGTATAAAACCAGTAAAGGTTGATAAGGATGTAATAGACTTGATTCTGTTTTCTAAAGATTGGTATAATCGTACAGGAGGCAGAACCAACATTGCTATGGGTTCAGTATTAAGTATATGGCATGACTATCGTGAAGAAGGAAGAGAAGATCCTGAAAATGCAAAATTGCCACCTATGAATGAACTGATGGATGCTACCAAATATACAGACATAGACAAGGTAATAGTTGATACTGAAAATAATACAGTGTATCTTGCTGACAAAAGAATGAGCCTTGATATAGGTTCAGTGGCAAAGGGTTATGCAACTGAACTTGTAGCAAAAGAGATTATGGCTGAAGGATTTACGTCAGGAATTATAAGCTCAGGTGGTAATGTAAGAACGCTAGATAAACCCCTTGATGGTATTCGTGAGCGTTGGGGAGTGGGAATACAGGACCCTAGTCAATCTATAGTTTCTGATGAATCTAAAAGTATTGATACAATTTTCCTTAATAATGGATCAGTAGTTAGTAGTGGAGATTATCAAAGGTATTACATTGTAGATGGTAAGTCTATTCATCACCTTATAGATCCACAAACCCTTATGCCGGGGGAGTATTATCGTGCTGTTACACTAGTAGCCGAAGATTCAGGTGTTGCTGATTTTTTATCAACTACTGCATTTTTAATGCCCTATAATGAAAGTCGTGCACTTGTAGAAAGCATAGAAGGTGTTGAGGCTATATGGGTTATGCCTGATGGAAAAATAGAAGCAACAGAGGGAATGAAAAAAATAATGAAAAGCAATGGCGCAACTGGCGCAAAAGCAAATTAATAAGCAATCCAATCTTGCTGCCACCGTAATAATTTTACGGTGGCAATATTATTTAGCATAAGAATATAATAAGAAAGAGTAATATACTAAGATAAAGTAAAAATATAATAAATAAAGATGATTTAATAAAATTTTGAGATATTAAGGAGGTTTAATCTATGTCCTATTTACTTAAACCATTAGAAATGAATACTTTGACCTTGTCTAATCGTTTAATAATGCCACCAATGGCAACAGCAAAGGCTAAACAAGATGGAGATATAAGTAATGAGCTTCTAGAATATTACAAGGAAAAATCACAGGGAGGATATATATCCCTTATCATTATTGAACATAGTTTTATAAAGATTGAAGGAAAAGCAAGTAATAATCAGCTTTCTATTGCAGATGATAGTGTAATTAAAGATTTGAAAGAATTGGCAGATATAATTCACAGTAATGGTTCTAAAGCTGTTATGCAAATAAATCATGCAGGAGGCACAGCGCAGGAAGGAATTACAGGGTTAACTCCCGTAGCTCCTTCAAGTATTGTTAATTCACGCACTGGGTGTATTCCAAGGGAACTCACCAAAGAAGAAATTAAAGATATTGTAAAAGCTTTTAGTAATGCTGCTGTTAGAGTTAAAAAAGCTGGATTTGATGGTGTAGAAATACATTCAGCTCATGGATATCTTTTAAATCAATTTTTTTCACCACTAACTAATAAAAGAAAAGACGAATATGGTGGAGATATCTATAATCGCATACGAATCCATCTTGAAATTATTGAGGAAGTACGAAAATCTGTAGGTAAAGATTTTCCTGTTTTATTAAGATTAGGTGCTGCAGACTTTACTGAGGGAGGAACTACCATAGAAGATAGTAAAATAGCAGTTAAAGAGTTTGAAAAAGTAGGGATAGACATAATTGATGTTTCAGGAGGGATATATGGATATAGTATACCAGGAGTTACAGGTCAAGGATATTTTGCAACCTTGACTGAGGAAATAAAGAAAACAGTATCTATTCCTGTAATTTTAACTGGAGGAATTACTGAAGTGAAATATGCAGAGCAGTTGTTAAGAGAAGAAAAGGCAGATCTTATTGGAGTTGGAAGGGCTATTTTAACAGATTCTCATTGGGCTAAAAACTCTATTGAAAGCCTTAGATAATTATACTAATTACAAGTGATTAACTATGTAAGTTATAAAATGTGGGTTTTTTAGCGGATAATTGATATAATAAAATAGAGTGTAAAAAGTATATCAAGTGATTCTTAGCTTCAGATGGAGTTTGCTTAAAAGGAATACTTACTCCAACTGAAGCTTAGAAGAACTTATCCAGGGACGTAGCATCCGTTATCTCCCACTTGTAGAAGATGGGAGTATTACGGATGGTAGTCATCGGATAAACTAAATTTTAGGAGAGATGTCATGGAAGTACAAATTTTTATAAAGGGACAAAAAGAGCCTGTAGTTTACAAAGGGGATAGAATAGATGTGTTAGATTTTGAAATGAACGGGACTAAGTTTAAGCAGGTTAGATGTTTTAGAGGAGGATTTTCTAAATCTGAATTAATAGAACTTAGTTTAATTAATAGAGTTGTTGAAAAAAATTAGGAGAATAGTATAGATTTATAAAAAGGAGATACATATATGAAAAGTTACAAATTTAATTATAAAGATAAAACTTATGAGTTATCTAAAGATAACTGTGACTATATATTGCTAAGTCATGAGGAAAATGAAATCACAGGTATAGAACTTTCAGATGTTTTAGAGCTTTTAAATGAGTGTACAGAAGTTAGTTTTGATCCAACATATTACAGTGAACCCTGCGAAAAATGTTTAAATGGAAAAGGGGAAAAATTGAAGTACTTTAATTTTTTGGAGTACCACTTTTGCATATTTACTAAGAATAATAAATATGTAATTAGTAACATATCTAAGGAATATGAAAACACATCATTTTCCAAACTATTAAAATTAGGAAAGATAGATAATAGTTTTGTTTTAATGATAATAGTATGTGAAAATTGTGGAAATTATGCTATAGAAATTGAACAATGTGATATCTAATTATATTAAGAGATATCATAAAAAGTGATGATGTTAAATCATATGACACATGTCATATTGTTTAACATCATTTTTATATATAATGATGTTAAAGGTTAAACTATAATAAGCTTTTTAAAATAAAAAAAATTGTTACAAGAGCTAATAATTTTAAAATAATATATGGATAATTTATAAAAGGAGAAGAAAAAATGGATAAGAATGTACAATGGCATGAAGATTTAAAAATTAACAGGCTTCTAGAAAATTTAGAGAAAAATAATCTGAAAGGCTTTTATATAAAAACCACGGAAGAATTGATAGAAAAAATAAAAGAATTAATTCCACATAATTCCCTTGTGGGCGTTGGAGATTCTATGACATTGTTTGAAACAGGAATTATAGATTTATTAAGAAGCGGCAATTATATTTTTCTAGATAAATATAAAGAGGGTCTGACTATGGAGGATAAAAATAAATTATACACACAATGTTTTAGCGCAGATACTTTCTTATGTAGCGTCAATGCAATAACAGAAAGGGGAGAGTTGTATAATGTAGATGGATATGGGGCTAGAGTGGCTCCAATGATTTTTGGTCCAAAACAAGTAATAATTGTTGCAGGAAAGAATAAGATAGTTAAAGATTTAGAGGAAGCAGAGAATAGAATTAAGAATATAGCAGCTCCTATAGATGCTAAACGACTTGGAAAGGATACTCCTTGCGTTAAGATTGGACATTGTGTAGACTGTCATTCGCAGGATAGAATATGCAACACTTATGTTGTTATTAAAAGGCAATTTGATTTTTTAAAGGATAGAATAAAGGTGATTATTATAGATGAAAGATTGGGATATTAAAAAAACATATGTATTATAGTCTTGGAGGGATAATGTTATGGAAAAAGAAAACTATTATGATGTGAAAATTACAGTATTGAAAAGATTAGAACTTTCAGATATTCATAAAGAGTATGCAGCAGAGGATTTTCCTCTAATTTGCAAACGTAATAAAGAAGGGGATGAATATATATCTAAAAATTGTAATATGCCTAGTAATTTTTGCTTAGGGGCTTGGAAAGTTATAAAAGACAAGGTTTTGCTTTTAGCATCTGGGAAAAATAGCCCTTATGTAAAACAAGAAGGGCTATCAATACAATCATGTAATGATGGGCTTCATCCTGTTATCTATAAACTAGAAAGAATAATTTAAATGGGATGTAAAAGGACAAGCTAATATTTCATCTTGAGGTAAGAATATATTTATATTAGATACAAAACAATGATATTATTAAACATAATATAAAATAATAATATATATCATATTTGTACTAGTATTCTTATACAACAAAGATGGAGGATTGACTAATGAAAATATTAAATGATAAAAGCCAGCTAGAATATTATATAAAAAAATATGAGCTGAATAATATTTTTCAAATAAATATGAAGAAACATATGCAATTAATTTCTTTTGATGAAGGGGAGAATATTTTAAGAAAAGGAGAAAAAATTGAATATTTTTATTTTCTAGTAGAGGGAAAAATTAAAGTATATACTATTGTCGAAAATGGAAGGGTATTGTTATTTCATTTTTATGAGCCATTAAATATAATAGGAGATGCGGAATTTTTTGAAGACAATATTACAAAATGTAATATTCAAGCTATTACTGACACCATTTGTATTGCTGTACCGTTAAATATAATTAAGGATAAAACCTATAATGATATTAAATTTATAAGATTTTTAGGCAAGAAGTTGAGTGAAAAATTTCTTGATTACACAATTTTTAGTTCTGTTAACATATTGTATCCCTTGGAAAACAGACTGGCTAGTTATATTTTAGCCATGTGTTCAGAAAGGGAAGATAACTATGGGGAAGCAATTTATATAGATAAATTAAAAGAAATAGCTGACTTGTTAGGAACTAGTTATAGACACTTGTTAAGAACAATAAAAAAACTTAGTGATAAAAATATTATTAGAAAAGAAGAAAAGTCGATAGTAATTTTAGATTTTAAAAGGCTTCAAGAATTAGCAAAAGAACCTTATAAAGCATAAATCTTATAAAATGAAACTTAGCTCAGATGAGGATTTAACCTCATCTGAGCTTTATAAAAGCTCATTTATCTTTTTGCATATTTCTGTAAATTGCTCTATTTCATCATCTGTCAAACTATTTTCTATTATCCTTAGAACTTCATTGCGGGATTTTTCAGCCCTTTTTAGGAAATCACGTCCTTTATCTCCTCCTTCAGGACCCAGTTCAATAACCCAATCTGCTTCACGAATAACACTTAGATTATGTTCAATCATAACGACGGTATTACCTTTGTCTACTAATTCATTATTTCCTTTTCTATAGTTTAATTTTAAATTTTTTTTTATTATCTCTTAAACATTGAGCAGTTATAGAATTATTACTCTTTAAAAAGTTATCAATGCTACCTTCAAATACTAAATGCCCGCTATCACTTCCTACATGTGATCCGATATCTACAATATAATCGGCTTCAGAAAGAATACCTATTTTAAATCCACCGTAGTATAATATAATCAATTATAACTATTTATAAAATAATTAAATTTAATAAAATTTGATAAAATTGAATATAATCAAGCAATATAGTGTATAATATAAGTTAATGAATTATAATATAAGTTAATAGATTATAATATGTTATATATTCAATAAGTAACTTATATTTAATGAAGGGTTTAATTTTAGAAAAGGAGAAAAAAATGATATATGAAAATCATAATACAGATGAGATTATGACAATTAGTGAAGTAGCAGAGTATTTAAAGATTAGTGAAGTTACTACTTACAAATTGGTTCAAGAAGGAAAAATGCCTGCTTTTAAAATCGGACGACATTGGAGAATAAAGAAAAACGATCTTACTGAGTTTATAGAAGCCTTGAAACGCGGTGAGAATATATAATATGATTCTTAGTAAATTTATAGAGATAAAAATATAAAAGGGAAAGGGAATAAAATGATAGATAAGAATTCAAATAAAAATTCAAACAAAAATTTAAACAAAAATTTAAATAAGTTAAAAATTATACCATTAGGTGGATTAGGAGAAGTAGGAAAGAATATTACAGCTATAGAATACGATGACGAAATAATTGTCATCGACTGTGGGATAGCTTTTCCTGAAATAGAGATGTATGGTGTTGATTTAGTAATACCTGATATATCATATTTAATAGATAATAGCGAGAAGGTAAAAGGGTTTGTACTGACTCATGGACATGAAGATCATATTGGGGCTTTACCGTATGTGCTAAAACAATTGAATATACCAGTATATGGAACAAAATTAACCTTAGGATTACTAGAAAATAAATTGAAAGAACATAATATACTCTCTGATTGCGATCTTGTTGTAGTTAAACATGGAGAAAAAATTACTACTAATAACTTTAAGGTTGAGTTTATAAGAACTAGCCATAGTATTGCAGACTCATGTGCTCTTGCCATATATACACCTCAAGGGATTATAGTTCATACAGGAGATTTCAAAATAGATTATACACCTATTGACGGTAACGTTATAGATCTTGAACGTTTTGCTAAACTAGGTAAAGAAAGAGTTCTTCTTCTTATGGCAGATAGTACTAATGCAGAACGCAAAGGGTATACTATTTCTGAGAAAATTATTGGAGAAAACTTAAACAATGTTTTTAGCAAGGCAAAAGGTAGAGTTATAGTTGCCTCCTTTGCTTCTAATATTCATAGAATACAGCAAATTATCAATTCGTCCTTAATATTTGGAAGAAAAGTTGCCTTCAGTGGAAGGAGTATGGAGAATATATCCAGCGTGGCTATGGAGTTAGGATATATGGACTTGCCAAAAGATCAAATAATTAGTGTAGATGAAATTGATAAATATCCCGATGAGAGAGTGACAATAATAACAACAGGAAGTCAGGGGGAGCCAATGTCAGCACTAGCTAGAATTTCATCTGGAACCCATAAAAAGATAGGAATTAAACATGGTGATTTAGTAATTATTTCTGCTTCTCCAATTCCGGGAAATGAGAAATTTGTATCTAGATTAATAGATGATTTATTCAAAAAAGGTGCTGATGTAATATATCATACTCTAGAAGAAATTCATGCATCTGGTCATGCTTGTCAAGAGGAATTGAAATTAATACATACTTTAGTTAAACCTAAATTTTTTATGCCAGTTCATGGAGAGTATAGACATCTAAGACAGCACGCCCTTATAGCTGAAAAATTGGGTATGAATCCTTCTAATATTTTTATATTAGAAACGGGACAAATCCTAGAATTAAGCAGAAAAAGCGCAAGAATTTCAGGTAAAGTACGATCAGGTGATATTATGGTAGATGGTTTAGGTGTAGGAGATGTAGGTAATATAGTCTTAAGAGATAGAAGGTATTTAGCACAGGATGGAATTTTGACAGTAGTAGTAACTATAGAAAAAGAGTCATTTTCTATTATTGCAGGGCCTGATATAATTACCAGAGGTTTTATTTATGTAAAAGAATCTGAAGAATTAATAAATGAAGCAAAAAAAGTAGTAATGCAAGAGTTGAATAACTGTATGGAAAACAAAATTACTGAATGGTATGTTATAAAATCCAATATTAAAGATGCTTTAAGTGCTTTTTTATACAGTAAGACTAGAAGAAGACCTATTATTCTTCCAATAATTATGGAGATTTAGATAATATAATTGTACCTATAAAGTTTTCATATAAATTAGTAAATAAAATTTTAGTTTTTTAAATAGATATTGCAGCTAAGCTTGTTTTTATACGAATTTAGCTGCAGTTTTTTACTGTATTATTTAGGGTTCTTTTAAAATTTACTCTATTCCATATGCTTGAATCTTGTTTAAATATTAGAGGCAATTAAGAAGAAAAAGGATTAAAAATATAAATGAAAAAGGCTAAAATCAATATTTTATAGTATAATCAAGGTATATAAGTTTGTAAGGAGTGTTTCAATGGAATTAGATATGTTTAATTATATAAATGAAGTTATAAGAGATTTTGATAAATTATATGATGAATTAGAAATTGGATGTAATGAAATTGAGCTATACTTTGAAAAAATACTGGCAGGGATTAATGAAGGGTTTTTAAATATAAGTACAAGAGTTAAATCATCTTCAAGCTTAAGAGAAAAAATAATAAGGAATCAATACTATAAAAAATATTCTTCAGCAGAAGAACTATTATTAAATCTTTCGGATTTAATTGGAGTTAGAATTGAATGTAGATTTATCGAAGATGAAAATACTATATATAAAGTTTTGAAGGAGTATTTTAATATAAAATCTGAAGATGGATATTTATACAATAATGAAAATAAGAACATAAAGTTACATCTAAATGATAATCAACCCCAAGAACAACGAAATGGTTTTGAAATTTATAAAATTGATGGTATTTATATTTTAGGAGATAGAAATATAAATTTTGAGCTACAAATAAAATCCCTTGTAAATATATTTTGGGGAGAAATTGAACATAAAGTAATATACAAAAATAACAACTATGTATTACAAGATAAATTTTTTAAGGAGATGATGTGGTCTATTAAAAAAAATTTATCTATGATTGATAATCAACTTCTCATTATATACGATCAATTTAATAAGGTTAGTGCTACAGATCCAGAAGCCAGAAAAAAGCAGTTAGAAAGTGCTTTGTCAAAAATAATTTATGATATTTTTTCAGCCAGGATGAGAGAAAACATTGGCTTTATAGTAGATTTTAAAAAATCTTGTGATGCAATAATGCAATATATTTTTAGAACCAATAATGCTGAAAATATACAAGAATACAATAATACATTAATAAAGATTTTATCACGGTTAAATTATATAGATAAGGATAAAATCAGTTTTCACAATGAAATATACTTAGAAAGAGAAGTTAAGTTTGGTGACGAATTCTCAGAAATAGTGGGTAGAAAGATTTTATCTTCATTAAATAAGGATTTTCAATGGAATTTATTTTTTAGAATACTCTTTGAAATAGAACTTGGAAACAATGCGGAGGATTTTGAAAGTTTTATAAAATACTTTAAAAATACATTCTATAACAATAAAAGTTTTACTAAAATAAATTTATTTTTTGAAAAAGAAGAAGGAGAAGAGATAATAAATTCAATAATGAAAGAACTAGCATTATGCTTTGTAAAAGTTGATACTATTAGCTTTATTTACGATGAAAGCATGAAAAGCATTAATAGTATAATAGATAATATAGTAAAAATCATTCTTGCAAACATAAATACCTATGAAGAGTGGAAGAATGGAGAAGATATTTTCTTAAGCTTATTTAGTTTAAAGGTGCTATCAATTTTTGACTATAAAATTGAAACCTCTAAGGTAAAAGAGTTAATAGAAAAAATAAAAAATTCATCAACAAGAATACAAATAAGTGAAGGAATATTAAAATATATCGATAAACTAGAAATTCTATCTGAAATAACCGCCAAGGATGCTTTACAACTTATAAGAACGAATGGTATAAATTAGTTAGATTTTTAGATAATGCACATTACATAACATTTTTAAGTTCTACAAAATAAAATTTAAAATATAAATATTTGAGACTAAATTATCTTTGTAAAACTTTATAAATAAAGAATTAATATGTGATAATTTAATTTTGAAAATATATTTGTA
Organism: uncultured Clostridium sp.; assembly: GCF_963515715.1. Lineage (GTDB taxonomy): Bacteria > Bacillota > Clostridia > Clostridiales > Clostridiaceae > Clostridium_AW. The sequence goes on along the minus strand of NZ_CAUPZS010000014.1, from coordinate 82,055 downwards.
AAAAACATAAAGGAACTAAGTATACAATGGGAGGAGCGCCTTTTGTGACTCGACGTCATTATGTACTTAGTTCCTCTTTTGTACATCTAATTATCTTTATAGAACTTTATAAATGTGAAAACAATTTAGTTAGATTTTTGGATGTATAGTTTTTTAGATTTTAGATATTGAAAAAAATCTCCTTAAAGGGATTTTCACCAAATCTATTATCTATTTATCCATCTAACCATCTATTAAATCTATTTGTCAAACTAAATTATCTTCGTAGAAATTTACAATTGAAAAAGGAATTTACTTGAGAAGTGGAAGTTAAAGACTCTTTAAATACTAATATTTAATTAGTTTCATTATTGTTAATTTTAGATAGTCGATCTATAACTAATTTTATGGCTATAACATCATCAAAGTATCCATATGGAAAAATGTAATCAGGAATAATATCTGTAGAAAGAATAAAATAGAAAAGTCCACTTCCAAGTATAGCACGTTCTTTAGTTGAGATACTATCATTGCAAAATTGTTCATACATCTCTTTTAATTGTTGTATAAATGGACCAACTCCATTTACTTTATTTATTTTCTCATCAAAATTCTTATGAATCATTTCCTGTCCTTCTTCCGTTAGTGCATATTGCTCATACTTATTCAAATCTTTTTCAACACATTCTATTAGACAATGTTGATCTGATATATTTAGATATTTAATAATTTGCTGAATAGTATCAGTTACAGTATTGTTATTTGAAGAAATTTCTTTATCTAAAACGCCAATATCATATCCAGCAGCTACTAACAACTTTTCTATAGGAACGTTTAAATGCTGAGAAATTTTTTGCAGATGATTAATGTTTGGAGGTTGTTTTCCGTTAACAATTCTTGAAATTGTTGATGTATCGATTCCTGTAAGCAAACTAAGTTTGCGCATGGAGAGTGATTGTTCTTTTAGTAATGATTTAATCATTATTCCTAAATTGAACTCTTCCTTATTTTTTAACACACTTTATTCACTCCTATTATTATATAAATGGTGATTTATTAAATTATATGTAATAAATTAACAATTATTATAAATTTTATTTATAATATACTATTGTAATTTTTATATGTTGATAATATTTCAATATAAATTTGATATATTAGGAACAATATGTAGCTTTTTTTTATACTATATTAGCATAAAAAGAAAAATATGAAGGAGTGTCATTATCATGGAAGCTTTATTATTAGCAGCATCATGTTCCTTGGATGCATTTGTAGCCAGTATTGCCTATGGAACAAATAAAGTAAAAATACCTTTTGTATCTATACAGATTATTAATTTAGTTTGTTCATCTATTCTTGCTATATCATTGTTTTTTGGCTCTATAGTAAAAAGATTCTTACCAGGAAATATTAGTACAATAATAAGTTTTACAGGTTTACTATTATTAGGTGGACGATATATAGTACAGAGTATTATTAAAAGTTATGCAGAAAAGAATAAAAACTCAGATAAATCAATAAAGTTTAAACTATATGATTTAGGATTTGTATTAAATATATATGTCAGTGAAAGTGAAGAGGAATCGAATAGCTTAAAATCTGTTAAATCAAAAGAAGCTTTTTATTTAGCCGCTGCTCTTTCTCTAGATTCATTAGCAGTAGGTTTCGCCAGTGCTTTAGGAAATATTAATTATAAGCAAGTAGTACTCTTTTCTTTAATAACTGACGCAGTTGCTGTATGGGCAGGACTATTTTTAGGTAGAAAATTTGTTGAAAAAACAAAACTTAATTTATCATGGCTGTCTGGATTAATATTGATAGGATTAGCTTTTCTGAAGCTAAAGTAACTTGTTGTGCTAGTGATTAACTAGCACAACAAGCTAATTTAATCATTCTCAAAAAGCTTTAAATACTCTCCATAACCTTCTTTTTCTAAATCGTCAACAGGTATAAATTTTAAAGAAGCACTATTTATGCAATATCTTAAACCTCCTCTGTCTCTTGGTCCATCCTTGAATACATGACCGAGATGTGAATCAGCGGATTTACTTTTTACTTCTATTCTACGCATATTATAAGAAAGATCTTCTTTTTTAGTTATAGTAGACTCATCTACAGGCTTTGCAAAACTAGGCCAACCACATCCAGAATCGAATTTATCATTAGATGAAAACAAAGGTTCACCGCTACATATATCAACATATAAACCTTCTTTTTTATTATTCCAATATTCATTTTCAAAAGCTCTTTCTGTAGCGCTTTCTTGGGTTACTTTGTACTGTAGAGGGGTAAGACTTCTTTTTAATTCATCAGCATTTGGCTTTCCATACTTTTTGATTTTCATAAACTTCACCTCTGATTATTTCATTTTATAAATATTTTACCAAAATAACATAGATTTTATTAAGAGAAATAGAAAAAGAATTATAATTTAGTAACTAATAAAATATTTGTAAATTTTAATTAATATTATTTAGTATTTAGTGATATAATCGATATGTTACAAATTTAAAATTTACTAGGACAGGGTGGGGTTAATGGAAGTTCAAGAAAAAAAGAATTTAATACTTAAGGGAGATATGTACAAATTAATTATTACACTATCTCTGCCGATTATGATTAACAACTTAATTCAAACACTTTATAATTTAGCGGATGGAGTTTGGGTTAGTAAATTAGGCTCTGTTCAATTTGGGGCTACTTCTTTTGTATGGCCAGTAAACTTTTTGTTTATATCCCTAGGGATAGGGCTATCTATTGCTGGTACATCGCTGTTATCTCAACTAATCGGTGCATCAAAATATAAGGAAGCAAATAAATATGCAAGCCAGCTTATTGTAATGTCTTTAATATGTTCTATTTGTTTTGCAATTATAGGGTACATTGTCAGTCCTTTTGTTATTAAATTGATGGGAGGAACAGGCGAATTAGGGGAGTATAGTAATATATATTTAAAAATTACTTTCTTAGATATGCCGTTTACTTTTCTATTTTTTAACTTTAATTCAATTATGAATGCCCAAGGGAATACGGTAACTCCAACTATATTAAGTGCTATAAGTGCCATAGTTAATGTTGTGCTAGATCCCATTTTCATATTTACATTTAATATGGGAATAGCAGGAGCTGCCATAGCCACATTACTATCCAAAGCTATACTTGCTATTGCCGGGTTATATGTATTGATGAATTCTTCTACTATGATTAAGCCAAATTTTAAAAACTTTAAGTTTAATAAAGAGATAATAAAAAGTATAGTGGATGTAGCATTGCCCTCTTCAATTGGACAATCTGGTTCAGCATTAGGATTTATAGTTTTAAATAGTTTTATAGTATCTTATGGAAATGCAACAATCGCTGCTTTCGGAATGGTTAATAGGATCACATCCCTTGTAATGCAACCAGCTATGGGAGTTGGGACAGCATTGACTTCTATTGTTGGTCAAAACTTAGGTTGCGATCAAATAGACAGAGCAAAGGAAGCTTTTATAAAATCTCTAAAGCTTACTGTTTCATTTTCAATAGTTGGATGTGTATTTTTAATTTGGAAAGATAAAGAGATAATTAATTTCTTTATACAATCTAGAGATAGCCAAGAAGTTATATCACAAGGGATTACTTATCTTCAATATATTTCTTTCTCAATGCCTCTTATGGGGATATTTAGTGTGCTTCAGGGGATTTTTCAAGGATCAGGCCACACTAAATACTCCATGGCTATGGAAATTGGACGTCTTTGGTTTGTTAGATTACCTATGATATTAATGTTTAAATATTTTACCACTGTAGGACCTTCAGGTATATGGTTTTCTATGAGTTTTAGTAATTTAATAATATGTTTATACGGATTTGCTATTTATAGAAAAAATAGTTGGCAAAGAAAAGTTATATCAAGTTATATAAACTAAACTTATAATTAAAAGTCATGCCATGAAAGATATACGGAATAAAAAAGTATGTGATGTTAAGAGTAAGCATCACATACTTTTTTATTTATATTAATTTTATGCACTTAATTCTAATTTGTCATCTTCGTTAGAATTAAACTCTTCTCTATTAAACTCATTCTCTGAATTTGCAACTAATAATGCTGCTACAGAGGAACCAGTAACATTAGTTACAGTTCTAGCCATATCTAAAATTGTGTCTATACCGATAACCATTGCAATTCCTTCTATAGGAAGTCCCATACTTGCTAGAACTACTGTAGCCATAATTGATGCTGTTCCAGGTACCCCTGCAGTGCCGATGGAAGAAATTGTAGTCACTAAAACCAATACTATATAGCTATAAAAATTCATTGGTATATTAAATATTTTTGCCACGAACATAGCTACAATAACTGGATATATTCCGCCACAACCGTTCATGCCCATAGTAGCACCCATAGGAGCAACAAAGCTTGCAATTTTATCAGAAATTTTCACGCTATCAGTCAGGCACTTTATGGTCACTGGCAATGTGCCATAACTACTTCTTGTAGTAAAAGCTACAACTTGAGCAGGGTACATTTTTTTGAAGAATTTAATAGGATTTACCTTAGCTACAAATGCTAAAAGCCCTCCATGAACTAATACCATTTGTAAAATGCAAGCCAAATAAACTGCAATGATTAATTTTCCAAGAGATAAAATAGTGCTTAAACCATATTTAGAAGAAACAGAGGCCATAAGTCCTAACACTCCATAAGGGGTAAACCTAAGAACTATTTTTGTGATTCTAAACATAATCTGCGAAAAACCCTTAAAGAAATCTTTTACTGGTTTTACTATAGAGGCATTCTTTGCCCCTTCAATAGTTATAGCTACTCCAACTAGTACAGAGAATATGATAACCGGTATTATTTTACCATCAGCCATCTCTGAAACAGGGTTAGATGGAACCATATCAAGAATTACATTGGCTATGCTAGGAATTTCTCTAGCTTCAAAACTAGGGTCTTTTACAAAGTTTATTCCAGCAGCTGGATTTATCATTAGAGATACTATTATTCCAACTATACATGCTGCTGCTGTGGTAATTAATAACCAGGATATGGTCTTTATTCCTACTTTTTTAAGCCTATCAGGATCTTCTAATGAAGTAACGCTAGATATTACAGTAGATATTACAAGAGGTATAACTAGCATTTTAATTAAATTAACATATGCTTTTCCTAAAATCTCAATAAACTGTACATTTCCTTTTAAAATTACTCCCGCCATGGTTCCTAGAACCATGGAGATAAGAACTCTATTGCCAAAGCTAATTTTTTTCTTCTTTAGAAAATATAAAAATAACAATGAGGCTATAAAAAATATAAAATTCATATACAATCACCTTTCTTTTTAAAGATTGTCTAATAATAATTAAATATACATTACCCATATGTTTACTATGTATTATAGCGTAAGTATATCATGTTATCAAAAAAAATCAATAGAGTATTTAAATTTTTTTATATTAGGCATTGCTTATTGACATTTAATATCGAATAATATATATTTTTATATAATAGTAAATAAAACCAGTTTTGTGCTTTATTATGTAAATTTTTGTAGAATCCATTAAATATATAAATAATGAAAATCATAAAAAATAATTTTATAATAGATAAGGGGGACTAATATGATCGACAATTTAAAAGTTATAAACAAACTACGACTCATGGCTATAAGCATGTTGAGCTTTTTATGCATTATGGGAGGAGTAGGACTTTATTTTAATAAAAACACAAATAATTATCTTAAAGAACTTTATGAAAAAAATTTAATTAGTGTGGAAGTTATAAATGATTCTAGAGCTCAAGCGAGGGCTATAGAAGGAGATATAATGAAGCTTATATTATCAATAGGAAATTCTTCTGAGCAAGAAAAGATAATAACTGACATAGAAACAAGAGTAGCAAGATTTGATAAAGATATAGAAAGATTTAAAGAAGTAGGAATGGATAGTGAAGAAGAAAATAAAATAGTAAAGAGTATGGAGAAAAATCTAGATGAATATAGAACAAAAAGGGAAGAGATTATATCATTAGCCTTAGAGGGAAAATCTGAAGAAGCTATAAAAAAGTTTAATTCTATAAGTGAATTAATTGAAACTTATCAAGATGCTTTAGTAGATTTATCAAATTATAATATACGAGAAGCTAGTGATTTCAAAAACTTTAGCCAAGATAAATATGAGTCATCTGTAAAGATTATTACCACAGTTCTAATTCTCATATTTCTAATAGGAATGCTTTTAACAAAAATTATATCAAATTCACTAGTAAAGCCATTGAAGGATACTATTGTTTATTTAAATAAATTATCCACAGGAGATTTTAGTGAAAGCATCTCAGAAAAACTAATAGGAAGAAAAGATGAGATGGGTGATGTGACTAAGGCTGTAGAAAAAATGAACATTTCTATAAAAGAAATTATTAAAAATGTATTAGAACAATCAGAGTATACAGGGAAATCTGTTGAAAATATAAGCTTAAATATGGACACACTTAATTATAAAGTACATAATACATCAGCGGCGGCGGAAGAATTATCTGCTAGTATGGAAGAGACAGGAGCTTCTGCTGAGGAGATGAGTGCTACATCTCAAGAAATTGAAAAGGCAATTGAGAAGATAGCAATAAAAGCTGAAGAAGGAGCTATAAGTTCCATAAACATATTAGATAAAGCTAGCAAGTTAAAGGAAGAGGCAATGAAATCACAGCAACTAGCTCATGAATTAAAAGAAAATATCAATAATAAAATGGATAAGTCCATAAGAGACTCTAAATCTATTGAACAAATAAAGCTTTTAACGGATGCAATTTTACAGATTACTTCTCAGACAAACCTGCTTGCATTAAATGCTGCAATAGAAGCAGCAAGAGCAGGAGAATCGGGAAGGGGATTTGCTGTAGTTGCAGAAGAAATAAGAGAGCTTGCAGAGGAATCAAAAAAGAGGGCAAAAGAAATACAAGATACAACAGGAATTGTACTAAATGCTGTTGAAAATCTTAAAATTAATTCTCAAGAAGTTCTTCAGTTCATGGATAAGGATATGGATGAAGTGTACAATAATACCACTAAAGTATGTGATGAATATAGCAAAGATGCTTCATATTATAACCAAATATCAGAAGATTTTAGTGCCACTTCTGAAGAGCTGTTATCTTCAATAAAAAGCGTTGTAGAAGTAATTAATAATGTAGCTTCAGCGGCGGACGAAGGGGCAAATAGTACTTCCAATATTGCACAGAATACTGAGGAAATTGCTGCAGCTACAGAGAGCATATTAAAGGAAGTGTCTTCATTAAATAAAGGAAAAGATAACTTGATAAGTACAGTTAGACAATTTAAAATAGTTTAATTTAAAAAGGGATAATTTCTTTTTGGGAATTATCCCTTTTAATGGTTTATTAGTTAGTTCATTGGTTGCTTATTAGTAATTTATACATCCTCTGATTGCTATAGAATCTTCATTATTACTATTTAATTCTATTTCAATATCTTCTTTTTCTTTATTTATGAGCAAAAGGTCTCCCATATTTAATGTTATTTTATCATCTTTATTTATAACTATTTCCATAGACCCTTGTACACAATATAATGCTTCAGTAGTAGATAAGTTGGAATTAACTATAAAGCTGCAATTTTTATTTAGTATTATAGGAGATATATCTCCAGAACAACCTTTGTTTAGCATTAGATTAAAGTCTGTAACTTTACCATAGCTTTTAGTAGTCCAATCTCCACTAAAGCTATCCTTTTGAAGGGGTTTAAGATTTATGTTATGATGTCCTTCGTGATTTAGTTTTAATTCTCCATTTATTACCATTATATGTCGCCAAATACCTGGCAAATTTGTAAAGGTAGATTCTTCAACCTCAACTTTTGCAGAGCTTAGTCTCCATTTAAAATTAAGCTTTCCATAGTCAGAAGAAGGAGGATATATTGCTAGTTGAGTTGTCGTTCCTCCAGACCAACAGCTTGTTTTTTGATCCTCTTTTTTTATCAATTCTACAGTATATGCCATAATTATCCCTCCAAGTTAAATATTTATAGTTTAATTCTACAATATATATTAAAAAATGTGTAGTATGCTTTAGCTTGATTATGCATACTACACATTTTTTTATGATTATTTAAATGTATATTTATTAATTTTAGATATTAACTATCCAGAGAATTTATTATTTCAGGTATAATATCATATACATCGCCAACTATGCTATAATTAGCAATTTTAAATATTGGTGCGTCAGGATTTTTGTTTATGGCAACTATGCATTCTGCTTCGCTCATGCCAGCTAAGTGCTGGATAGCTCCAGAAATACCGCAAGCAATATATAATTTAGGTCTTACTGTAGTACCTGTTTGGCCTACTTGATGAGAGGAATGTATCCATCCATTATCCACAGCAGCTCTAGAGGATCCTACAACACCTCCTAGTTTATTTGCTAATTTCTCTATCAATTCAAAGCCTTCTTTATTTCCAAGGCCTCTACCACCAGATATTATTATTTCTGCATCAGTTAAGCTAACTCTTTCTTTTCTTTCTTTGATTATTTCTATAACTTTAGCTTTTATGCCTTCTTCCCTTAAAGTAGGAGTTAATGTTTCTACCCATCCATTTCTTTGTGGATCATAAGGTAATTTTTTCATAACACCTGGTCTTATGGTAGACATTTGAGGTCTATTATTTTTGCATACTATTGTTGCCATTAAATTTCCACCGAAAGCGGGGCGAGTTTGAAGTATTTTTCCATCGGTTTCATCTATATCTAACTTTGTACAATCAGCAGTAAGACCAGTTCCAACTCTTGCAGCCAGCCTTGGAGCTAAATCTCTCCCTATAGTAGTGGCACCAATCAACACTGCTTCAGGCTTTCTTTCAAATATTAAATCAGCTATAACTTTAGTATACAAATCAGTAGTATAAGTATGAAGTAATTTATGGCTATTAAATACAACTCTATTGGCGCCGTATTTAATTAGCTCATTAGCAGCCACATCTAAATTATCCCCTAATAGTATTGCTGTAAGTTCTACATGTAGCTTGTCAGCTAACTCTCTACCAATTCCTAAAAGCTCTAATGAGACAGGCTGAAGCTTACCTTCTCTTTGTTCAGCAATAATCCAAATGCCTTTATAATCATTTATATCAATTCCAGTATTTACTTTTGCCTTTGTCATATGATCTGCCTCCTTATAATATTTGAATGGTTTTTAATTTTGAGATTAAATTATCTGCTATTTCTTTATTTGTAGAGCCGGTAATCCTCTCTCCCTCAAATTTACGTACAGGTACAAAGGTATTAAATACATTTGTAGGAGAACCCTTTAATCCAATTTGTGTAGTGTCTATAACTAAATCATCTAAAGACCACTTTTTTATAGGGGCATTAGGAATGCCTTGAAATATGCCCCAAGTGGACATATATCTAGGCTCATTTAATCCTTTAATTGCTGTTAATAAAATTGGCATATTAGATTTTATAGTATAGTACCCATCTTCAACAGCTCTATGGACTATAATTTCATTTTCATCCTTATTAATTTCTAGTTTATTTACATAAGTAATTTGAGGTAGATCTAAAAATTCAGCGAGCTCTGGGCCAACTTGTGCTGTATCTCCATCAATTGCTTGCCTACCGCAGAATATTATGTCATAGTCTGCTATTTTATCCATAGCCGCACTTAAAATAGTTGCGGTTGCCCAAGTGTCAGAACCAGCGAAGGCTCTATCAGTTAATAAAATGGCTTCATCTGCACCCATTGCAATAGCTTCTTTTAAAGCTAGTTCAGCTTGGGGCGGTCCCATGGTTAATACAGTAACATGTACCTTATCAAAATTGTCTTTTATACGTAAAGCTTCTTCTAAAGCATATTTATCGTCAGGATTTATTATACTAGGCACTCCATCTCTAATTAAGGTTCCAGTTTCATGATTGATTTTTACCTCATTAGTATCTGGAACTTGCTTTATACAAACTACAATCTTCATTAATTCATCCTCCTTAACAAATTTTTATTTAATGATTTGATTGGCAATAACAATCTTCATTACCTCGGAAGTTCCTTCGTATATTTCCGTTATTTTAGCATCTCTCATCATTCTTTCTAATGGATAATCTGTCATAAAGCCATATCCACCGTGAAGTTGAACTGCTTTATGGGTTACAAACATAGCGGTCTCTGAAGCAAATAGTTTTGCCACAGCAGCTTCTTTAGTAAATGGTTTACCGGAGTCTTTTAAGTAAGATACCTTATAAACAAGGAGTCTTGAGGCATCTATTTTTGCCTCCATTTCTGCTAAATACCATTGCAAACCTTGAAATTTAATTAATGGCTTACCAAATTGAGCTCTTTCTTTAAGATATTTTATTGTTTCTTCCATAGCTCCTTCAGCAATACCTAGAGACTGAGCGGAAATTCCTATTCTTCCACCATCTAGTCCAGCCATTGCAATTTTAAAACCTTCTCCAACTCTTCCAAGTAGATTTTCTTTAGGTATTTTAACATTTTCAAAGATTAATTCTGCAGTAGAAGAAGCTCGAATTCCCATCTTATCTTCTATTTTTCCTATGGTAAATCCAGGGGTGTTTTTTTCTACTATGAAAGCTGACATTCCTTTAGTTCCTTTGCTTTTATCTGTCATAGCAAGAATCACATAAACATCTGCTTCGCCGCCGTTTGTAATAAAGCATTTTGTTCCATTTAATATATATTCATCTTCATATAATACAGCAGTAGTCTGCACGTTAGAGGCATCGGATCCAGCATTAGGCTCGGTTAAAGCAAAGGCTCCTAACCATTGACCGCCTATCATTTGAGGTAAATATTTATTCTTTTGCTCTTCTGTACCGAATTTAAATATTAAATTAACAGGAAGATAATGAACTGATAATATAGCGGAAATAGAGCCGCTTTTTTTAGAGATCTCTTCTAGTACTATAGTTTTTGATATTTCATCTCCCTCAGCACCACCGTATTCCTTAGGGAAACCTATAGCACAAAAACCGAAATCACCTAATTTCTCAAAAACTTCTCGTGGGAATCTTTGAGTTTTATCAATATCTGCGCTTATAGAAGTTATTTCATTATCAACAAACTCTTTAATAGTTTGTCTGATCATAACATGCTCACTGGTAAAATCAAATTTCATTTATATAGCCTCCTTGAATTTAATAATAATTTTAAATAGTAATTTTCATAACTTCTTCTTTAAAAATTCTTTCATCCATTTCTTTTAAATCTTCTGATATCAATGGCATAAATTCCATATTAGCCAATATGTCTTTTTCTAAGTCTATTCCTGGAGCAATTTCTATTAGCATAAGGCCTTTATCAGTTAGTTTGAATACAGCCCTTTCTGTAACATATAAAACATTTTGGCCGGATTCATTTGCATATTCAGCACTAAAAGTAATCTGTTCTACTTCATCTTTAAACTTTTTACTTTTACCTTCTTGTAATATTTCTAATTTGCCATCTTTAATATTGGTTTCTAATCCTTTAGCAGTGAAGGTACCACAGAAGATAACTTTTTTTGTACTTTGAGATATATTCACGAATCCTCCTGGGCCTACAACTCTACCACCAAATTTGCTAACATTTACATTACCTTTTTTATCAATTTCAGCTGCACCTAAGCAAGCTACATCTATTCCACCACCATCGTATAGGTCAAATATAAATCCTTGTTCATGAATAGCTTCAGGATTATATGTGGCACCTATGCCAAGACCAGAGGCAGGAACACCGCCCATTACTCCAGATTCAATAGTCAATGTAAACTCACTTGAAACTCCTTCTTCACCAGCAACAGCGGCAACGGATTCAGGTACTCCAATTCCTAAGTTTACTAGCATATTTTTCTTTATTTCTAAAACACTTCTTCTTCCACAAACTTTTCGTTCATTTAAATCCATTGCTTCAAGGCTGTCTAAAGGTCTTTTTATTTGTCCTGTCCATTCAGGAACAAAGTTTGGGTATAAGAAAGATTGAGGACAATTTTCTGGTTTACCTACTACTACATAATCTACTAGATGACTATGGACTCTGACTCTATGAGGATCTAGAGTTCCGTATTCTGTAACTCTTTCTACTTGGGCTATAACAATTCCACCGGAATTTTTAGTAGCCTCAGCCATAGAAAGTTGGTCTGCAAATACTGCTTCATTTTCGAAAGTTAAATTTCCGTGAGTGTCTGATGTAGTTGCTTTAATGAAGCATACGTCAATAGGAAATGACTTATATAATAAATAGTCTTTTCCTCCAATTGATATAAGATCTACAATAGATTCTTTTTTTGCTAATTCATTTGCACAGCAGCCTTCTATTCTTGGATCAGCAAAGGTTTTTAAGCCAATATGAGTTAATACTCCAGGTTTTTTCCCCGCAATGGCACGCAATAGATGGACTGTAACTCCTTGAGGAACTGTATAAGTTGGAAACAGGTTTTTGGAAACTAAAGCGCCTAATTTAGGTGCTAGTCCAATATGACCGCAATAAAGTTTTCCAATTAAACCTTCATAAGCAAGATGATTTAATCCTCTTTCTTTTCCATCGCCTATACCTGCACAATAGAAAATTGATAGATTATTTGGCTTTTCCTCACTTAAATATTTTTCTTTAAGTGAAACTAAAAGTTCTTCAGGAATGGTAAAACCAACAAATCCTCCAATAGCCAAGGTTTGATTATCTTTAATTAAATCAATAGCAGCCTTAGATGAAATTATTTTACACATGCAAATCCTCCTTATATTTATAAATATTTATTTTCTACGGTAAGTTGGGGAATAATGTAAATAATAAAATTGCAAATCCCGTTGCTATAATTGGTAGAACAACTGTAAGCCAAAATACTGGTCCGTATCCATCTTTATGAGATTCTCCACAAATACCGTTTAACGTAGTTACTACATAACCATTGTGTGGTAAGGAATCTAATCCTCCAGCGGCTATAGCTAAAATTCTATGCAGTGCATCAGGAGCAACTCCCTTAGCTAAGAAAATAGGTGATAACAATGGTACAGCAATTCCCATGCCACCAGAAGCAGAACCTGTTATACCTGCTACTAAACAAACTCCAATAGCAGCCCCAACTAGTGGAGGACCAGGTATTTTTACTATGGCATCAACTAAGATTGTGAAAGCTGGAACAGCCTTTACTACTGAACCAAAACCAACAACAGCACAAGTATTAGCTATGGCGTTTACAGCAGAAACAGAAGCTTTACCAAAATCATCAGAAAGTTTTTCCCATTCTACATATTTATTTAAAATAATAAGTCCTATAATATTACCGCATAGAACAGCTACCTCTACCTTGAAATTAAATACGTTTAAAAATATTATTGAACTAATCAAGGGCAATAATGATAAGAATCCAGGAGGTAGTCCCTTATCTCCATTAGACTTTATATTATCTGAATTTCTAGAAATGAAGTGTTCTCCATTGTTAACAGCTGTTTTAATCATTTTTTCCAACCAAATCTGACCAACCACTAGCATGATGGCAGCAGTTATAAATCCTACAGTAGTTCCTGCCATTGGCGTTGTGTTTAAAAATTTAATAGGAATAATATTATGAATTTGAGGGGTGCCAGGACAAGTCATAGCAAAAGTTATAGAACCGAATATAATCGTTCCTGGTATGAATCTACGAGGGAGATTAGCTTCTTTAAACAGCATTAGAGCTATAGGATAAACGGTAAAACCAACAACAAATACACTAACGCCGCCATAAGCTAAAATACCACAAGCTAAGGTTACAGCAAGGACAGCCTTATCCTTTCCAAGTTTTGAAACTATTAAATGAGCTATGGATGCAGCAGCACCTGTTTCTTCCATGAATTTACCAAATATAGTACCAACTAAAAATACAGGAAAATAAGATTTGAAAAAAGATACAAACCCTGCCATATATGTATCAGTTATGGCATTATAAAGATTTAATTGGCCTGTAATAGCAACTATAGCTGAGCATAAAATGGCTATTATAATGATGTGGTAGCCCCTCATAATAAGAAAAGCTAATAGTCCTAATCCTAGAAATAACCCTAAAATACTTAACATTTAATACCCTCCTTGTTTTATATAATTTGTGTCAAGAGGTGTTTTAAACTTACACCTCTTGATATGAATTGTTAAATATATAACAATTCATAATATAAAGTTCTATGATTCTATATAGCATTATCCATGCCATAACCCTATTGATTTGTAAAAATATTCCTCAATATGGAATAAAGGATGATTGTAAGATGATTATAGTAATAAAATCTTTAAATTAACTGTATAAATATTTATAATATGTAGAAATTCTTCTACAATAATTGTTAAAGCTTTGTTATACTTAGGTTTATTGAAGAAATTCAGATGAAGAATCAATAGAAGATTAAAAAGCTGTAGAAAAATTTCTACAGCTTTTTAATTTAATACTTTATTTATTTTTAAAGATAGGGGTTCTTTTTTCTACGAAGGCTTTCATACCTTCTTCTTTGTCTTCAGAAGCAAAGCATAGTGCGGCTAAATCTTTCTCTAACTCAAGCCCATTAAATAAATCCATTTCCTTACCTCTATCAATAGCAATTTTTGAGTATTTTATGGCTAGGGGAGCTTTGCATATAATATTTTCCATCATAGTTAAAGCATCTTTTAATAATTCTTCAGTAGGCACTATTTTGTTTACTAGTCCTATGGCTTTAGCTTCATCAGCCTTAACAAATCGGCCAGTATAAATTAGTTCTTTAGCCATGCCTACACCAACCAATCTAGTCAGTCGTTGAGTACCTCCAAAGCAAGGTATTACTCCTAGATTTACCTCTGGTTGTCCAAATGTGGCTTTAGTAGAAGCAATTCTTATATCACAACTAATGGCAAGTTCACATCCACCACCTAAAGCATACCCATTAACTGCAGCAATTACCGGTTTTTCTAAATTTTCTATATCGTTAAATACCTTTTGAGCAAAAGAGGCATAATCTCTGCCTTCTTCAGATTTATAAGGGAGCATTTGGACAATATCTGCCCCTGCAACAAAAGCTTTTCCATTACCACCAGTTAGTATTACTCCTTTGATTTCTGATTTTTCTTTTGCATATTGAATTACTTTTTCTAATTCTTTTAATGTTTCATTATTTAAAGCGTTAAGAGCCTTAGGCCTATTAAAAGTTAAGGTTAATATTGAATTTTTTTCTTCTAGTAATATGTTTTTAAGATCCATTTATATTTACCTCCTAAATTTTAGTTTTGTATATAATAGAGCAAGTATTGTACCAATATAGCTTTAACTGTATGGTATAATATTACTTAAATAGTAATTAAAGGAGAGAAAATAATGGTATGAATAAGTTTAATAATATAATTAACGATGAAGAGAATTATAAACTTATTTTTGAAGAAATTTTAGATATGACAGAGGATGGATTCGTAGTTACCTCAACCAATGGGACCATATTAGAAATAAATAATGCCTATTGTTCATTTTTAGAAACCACAAAGGAAAAAGCTATAGGCTATCATATAAGTGAATTTATACCAAATACTAAAATGCCTCAAATTGCTGAGAAAGGTATAAAAGAGGTAGATATGATTCATGATCTTATTGGAGAAAGAACTTATAAGGGGGATAAATTTTTATTTGTAACAAGAGCACCAGTTAAAAAGAACGGAGAAGTTATTGCAGCAGTAGCTCAAGTTAAATTTAGACTACATACAATGAAGTTAGCTCAAAAATTGATTAAACAGGACAAAGAAATTAAATATTATAAAGATGAGTTGCAAAGACTGGGGGAAAGTAAATTTGCTTTTAATAAAATATTAGGTAATAGTGAATGTTTTTTGGAGACTTTAAAATTAGCTAAAAAAGCATCCAGCAGTACCTTATCAGTATTAATAAATGGTGAAACTGGAACGGGAAAAGAAGTTTTTGCCAATGCTATACATTATGCATCGCCTAGAAAGGACAAGCCATTAATCACCATAAACTGTGCTGCTATACCACATGAGCTTTTGGAATCTGAGCTGTTCGGTTATGAAGAAGGATCTTTTACAGGAGCAAAAAGAGGTGGAAAAAAGGGAAAATTTCAATTAGCTAATAAAGGTACAATTTTTTTAGATGAAATTGGAGACATGCCTTTACATATGCAGGCTAAACTTTTAAGAGTTTTACAAGAAAATGAAATTGAGAGAGTTGGAGGGGATAAACCTATACCAATTGATGTAAGGGTCATTGCAGCTACACATCAAGATTTAAGAAAATTAATAAAAGAAAAGAAATTCAGAGAAGATTTGTACTATAGATTAAACGTAATAAATATAAAAATACCCCCATTAAGACAAAGAAAAGAAGATATAGATTTATTTATTAATAATTTTTTGAAACAATTAAACAAAAAATATAAAACTAATACGATTATTTCTCAAAGAGCTAGAGAATTGTTATTAAGCCATAGATGGCCTGGTAATATTAGGGAATTGAAAAATGTTATTGAAAGCGCTTATGTTATAGCAGATAAAGATATAATAGGGATAAAGCATCTACCTTCCAATTTGCTAACAGTAGATAGTAGTTCGGTCATTGGTTCCAATAAAAATAATTTAGATTTAATATTAAAGGAGTTTGAAAAAGATATAATTATTGAGGCCTTAATGGAAAATGATTATAAGATATCTAAAGTAGCAAAGGAACTGGGAATTCATAGGACGACCTTGTATAAGAAATTAGAAAAGCTAGATATTAAAATACTAAAACAAATCGAGGATTAGTTTGATAGATTAAATGTTATATAATAAAAATATGGAGGATAGTTTATATGAAGAAAATAATCCTGATATTATCAATAATTATATTAATGAGTTCAATACTATATTTTCAGAATAATAGCATAGTTATAACAAGACATAAGATAAAGAGTAGCAAAATTCCAAAGGAATTTAATAATATTAAACTATTACATCTATCTGATTTACACAGTAAAGTTTTTGGTAAGAACAATAAACAAATTATAAACAAAATAAATAAAGAGCAACCAGATATTATAGTTATAACTGGAGATTTGATAGATAGAAGGAGTTACAATGAAGAAAAAGCAATGTCATTGATCCACGGAATTAAAGATATAGCTCCTATATACTATGTGACGGGAAATCATGAAGGATGGTCTAATAAGTTTTCGTTCTTGGAAGTAAAGTTAAAAGAAAAAGGAGTGATTGTATTAAGAAATGAATCCATATCCATAAGAAAAAGTGAACAAGAAATATTTATCTTAGGTATAGATGATCCATCATTTAATACAATTGGATATAGAGAAAAATATAAAGACTATGATATTGCCAAAGAAGAAATAGAAAAAATAAAAAGGGAAAATGCTTTTAATATATTACTTTGTCACAGACCAGAGTTATTTGATCTTTATGTGGAAAAGGACATGGATTTAGTATTTACAGGACATGCTCATGGAGGACAAATAAATATTCCGTTTTTAGGTGGAATAATAGCTCCCAATCAAGGTTTTTTTCCTAAGTATCATAAAGGTGTATATAATGAGAAAAATACTAATATGGTAGTAAATAGAGGATTAGGCAATAGCCTTTTTCCCCAAAGACTTTTTAATAGACCTGAAATTGTATGTGTAGAATTAGTAAAAAAGTAAAAATTGCTATATAATTAATTTATATTGTATTTTTAAGGAGATGAGTTTTAAATGGATGAACTAAATTTGGAAATAATTATTGAAGATATTCTAAATTTTGGTGCAAAATATGCAAAAACTTTTAAAACCGAGGAACTAGAGTTTTCAAATAAATTTAGAGAATACTGTGAAGAAAATCGTTGTGGCAATTACGGGACTAACTGGATGTGTCCTCCAGGGGTTGGAGATATGGAAAAATTAAAATTAGAGGTCATGAACTTTGACAAGGGTATTGTTTATCAAACAATTTATCCTGTAAAAAACATAAAGGATAGAAATGAAACGGATAAAATAAGAGATATGCACAATGATTTTACTAGAAGATTAACTGAGCATTTAAGGGACAAGCACAAAATATCTAATCTCTTACCTATGGGAGCTGGACCATGTAAAATATGCTCAAGCTGTGCTTATTCAAAGGAAGAGAAGTGCTATTATCCTGAAAAAGCTATATCTTCAGCGGAAGCTTATGGAATAAACTTAGGAACATTACTAACTTCCTGTGGACTTAAATTCAATTATTCTGAAGATACACTAGCATATGTTGGAATGTTTTTGTTGTAAATTTGTGATTTAATAAATAAAAATTGCGACCCATGGAAAATTATAATTTTAAAATAATTGATTATCTAAAAAGGGGAGCTAAGTACATAATGATGTCACTTCGGAAAAAGGTGTTCCTCACATTATATACTTAGTTCCTTTATGTTTTACAAATATATTTTCAAATATTGATTGCTATACATATTGTAAATACCTATTTATTGTGTAAAACTTAAAAATGCTATGTAATGTGGCCTATACTTTTAAAGATGATTATATCAATAGATAGTAGATGATAGATGTAGTGAAAATTCCATTGAGGGAATTT
This sequence comes from uncultured Clostridium sp., assembly GCF_963515715.1. Classification (GTDB taxonomy): domain Bacteria; phylum Bacillota; class Clostridia; order Clostridiales; family Clostridiaceae; genus Clostridium_AW. The sequence goes on along the minus strand of NZ_CAUPZS010000014.1, from coordinate 63,537 downwards.
TTTCATTATCTAAAAATCTAAAAAACTATATATCTAAACATCTAACTAAATAAGCTTTAAGAGTTTTGCCGCAATTTTTATTTTATCTACATAACATAAGTCTTAATAAATTTCTTACCTCATCCCCGCTATTTTGTTCATTGTAATAATTTATAAATTTTAACAGTATTGAAGTATTTATTGTAATTGTACTAATAGATAACAACTCTAATAGTTTATATTTAAGGACATTTATATCTAAATTATTGTCAGGATCGGCATAGATATCAAATAAATTATCTAAAGAGGTGTTAATTATTATATTATTTCTATAAAACTCTCCTTTGTCTATAGCATCATTAAAATATTTTATAGCAATAGCATACTTTCCTATACACTTATAAGCTACTCCAAGTCCATGATAAATTTCAGGAGAATATTTATCGATATATTTATAAGTATTTAAAGGTTTATAGTTATCTATTATATATAAGTATGTATCTAAGCATTTTTTAATATTTTCAGTGTCTTTAATCGCTGAATAAAGCTCTAATAAATTAATTATAGATGTTAATTTAATCTCTTCTTCAGAGTTAGGTAAAATTGATAACAAATATGAGTTTAGTTGTATAGCTTCAATATATTGGCCTTTTTCTTTAAGGCAATTTGATTTTAGTACTATTAAATCAGCTGTATCCACTAAACTTTCTGGCGGCAAATTCTTTTCTATATATTCAATTTCCTTTAATGATTGGTCAAATAAATTAAGTTTTTTATAAGCTAATGCATTATTAAACAATACATCAAAACATAATCTGCTATGAATACTACCATTATTAATATAGGAATAAACAATGTTTCCAAAGTGTATACTTTCCTTATATTTAGTTAGCATAATGCAACAATAGGATATTCTAGATAAGACTTTCAAAAATTTAATATCATTAAAGGAATTATAATAATTTTCAAAAGCTTTTATATAATAAGTATAAGCTAAATAATACTCTTTCTTTGCCCTAAACATATCACCTATTTTTTCATATAAAAGTATTTTCTTTTCTAATATATCCAATATATCATAGTCTATATTTATTAGAAAACTCTCTATATTCTCTATAATATCTACAAAATCCATTTGTGAATCCTCTTTATAATTTGTTAACAAATCTATAAGCTTATCAAAAATATCATTTATATGAGAGGGATCCTTTTTAATCAAAGAATCTTCTATTATATAAAAATTTAAACTTTCATTAGCAAACATGCTATTAATATTATTAATTGTAGTTTTAAGTGCAAACTCACATTGGGTTATGTCTGTAAGTTCCATTTTGCCCCTCCTAAATTCTGAATATTATATATATTATAATACATAAACATACAAAGTAAATTAATTTATTTACTATTTAAGGTATTTATAGTATATTATATATAATAAAACAAATTTAGGGGGGGTAAAATGGTTAAAAGAAAAAAAGTCGCAGCTTTGATTTTAACTATAAGTTTAGTTTGTAAATTTATGTATGTAAATTTCGGCATGATTAACAATAATACTAACGTTACAAAGATTGAAGCAGCACTAAATAATGACAATATAATAATGTATTATGATCCACATCCAAAGGGTTGAGTTAATTATACTAAGCATGTTTTATAAAAATTAAATAAAGACAAAAAGAGTATAGCCTAAATGGTTATACTCTTTTTGTTTTGATGAATCTTGATTTTGCTCCTCAGTTGTAAATCGAAGTTCCATATTAAAATATAATAAATAATTATTGATAAACGATAAAATGTGGTATATAATGTAATTAAGAATTTTGAAAAGGTGAGAGGAATATGAAAAAATCTTATGGGGATATAAAGGAAACTATAATAGCTATAATTATCACTATTATAGCAGCACCATTGCATGAGCTAGGACATTGGTTTGGATATAGAGTAGATGATATACCTGCTGTAATTGGTTTTAATTATACAGAGCCTTTAGGAGATGCAATAAGTATTTATGGATTATTAGGAGGACCTGTAATGTCTTTAACACTTGCCTTAGCAGGAGTTGTTGCATTGTATATCACCGAAAAGAATAAAGATGTATGGGCATATATAACTATAATTATGTGTTTAACAAGATTAGATACTTATTTATTTTCTATACTAGGTGGGGTAAATACTTTCTATATAAATGATGAAGGTTTAATAGCAAAAGCCATGAATTTGCCCGTTTGGATGACTTATGGTATTTTTCTAGCTGCATTTTTAATGATTATATTAGCTGTGGTTTATAAATTAAGAGGCCGTATTAGGGAACATATAAAAAAATTTAAATTAGCATATATTCTACATTTTTTCGTTACTATAATTTTTGTGATTAGAATAATCTAAGAAAAACATTTAATTATATAAATTAAATAAGGAGGAAGATTTATATGAAGGAAATAAAAACTTTAAAAACACTTTTAAATATTCTTGCGATTATTGTTATAATATTTGGAGGAATGAATTTTTATAATAATAGAAATTCAATGACATTATTAAGTAATATAGTGTTTATACTTATATTTATGGCAACACTGGTAGTGATATATAAATTGAAAAAAATTACAGATACTGTTAGAAATAGAAATATGTTTATAGAAAGAAATAGGAAAAATTTTCAGGAAATAGGGTATATATTTTTATTTATAGCAGTCATAAGTTGCTTTTGGGAATCAAATAGTATGAGTATAATAAACTTATTTAGCGTATTTGCAATCAGATTAGAAACTTTAATATTGGTGATATTATCATTATTAGCTTTTATATTATCCCATGTATTCTATGAAGCTTATAAACTAAAAGAAGAAAATAAATTAACTATATAGGTAATGATTATGGCTATAGTTGTAAATTTGGATGTTATGATGGCTAAGAGAAAGATTTCTCTTAATGAACTTTCGGAAAAAGTAGGTATAACCCCTGCTAACCTATCTATATTAAAAACTGGAAAGGCAAAAGCTATAAGGTTTTCTACCTTAGATGCTATTTGCAGTATACTTCAATGTCAGCCAGGCGATATTTTAGAATACAAAAATGATGAAGAATTATAACAATTAATTTATTATAAGAGAATTTATTTAAAATTGTAAGCTCTCCTTTATTTCGTTTTTGTAATATATTTCAAAAATAAGAAATAATTTATATAAAGCATTAAAATGTATAAAGTTATGCATCCAGAGTTAAACTAGGAATAATTATTGACAATGGATTTTCACAATAGTATATTAGAATTAAACACAATGAAGTGTAACGTGAGCACAGGAGCTCCATAGGTAATTAAATTACCTATGGAGTTTTTTGTTCTAATTTTTAACCACAGCGAATAGAAGTATTTTAAGAAAGGAGAAATAACGTGAATAGTTTTGAAATTAAAACCAAGATTTATTTTGGAGAAAGTTCCTTAGATATGCTTTCTCAAATAAAAGATAAAAAAGTTTTTATAATTACAGACCCTTTTATGGTTAAATCAGGAACTATAAGTCTCATTACAGAGAAGCTAAAAGATGTTCAGTATGAAATATTTTCAGATATAGTTCCAGACCCTCCCATTGAAACCGTTGTAAAAGGAATTGAGGAGATGGGGAAAGTAAATCCAGATATACTTATAGCACTAGGTGGAGGATCTGCTATAGATTCTGCTAAGGCAATAATGGATTTTTCAAAGAAAATACTAGATAACAATGATATAGAATTTATAGCTATACCTACTACTAGTGGAACAGGTTCAGAAGTTACATCTTTTGCTGTAATTACAGATAAGAGTAAGGGAACAAAATATCCGTTAGTTTCTCAGGAGTTGTTACCCAATATTGCTATACTTGATCCTAATATGGTTAAAAGTGTGCCAAACTTTATTACAGCAGATACAGGAATGGACGTATTGACCCATGCATTGGAAGCATATGTATCCATAAATGCTTCTGATTTTTCTGATGCTCTTGCTGAAAAAGCAGTTTCTTTGGTATTTAAATATTTGATTAGAGCATATGAAAATGGAGAAGACATGGAAGCTAGGGAAAAAATGCATAATGCTTCATGTCTAGCAGGGTTAGCTTTTGATGCAGCAGGATTAGGACTAAACCATGGTATTGCCCATGCAATAGGAGGTAAATTGCATATTCCACATGGCAGAACAAACTCTATTCTTCTTCCACATATAGTAGAATATAATTCTGAAATTAATGGTTTTGGAAGCCATGAATGTAGCAGAGCTGCTCTTAAGTATGCTGATTTATCTAAAGTGTTAGGACTTCCATCCTCTACTCCAAGGTCAGCAGTGAGAAGCTTAATAAATGAAATAAAAAAGATGCAAAAAACTATGAATATGCCAACTACACTAAGAGCATGTGATGTAGAGCTCAGCAAGATAGATGGAGTAAAAGAGGAAATTTCTGAACTTGCACTAAAGGATGCATGTACCGCTGCAAACCCTAGAATTTCTACAAAAAACGACATCCTTCAAATTATTGATAAAATTAAGTCATAAAAATCTTGACAATATTTTGAGAAAATTCTATAATTGAATTAGATACAATGTAGTATCAAATTATTAGTAAGCAAAGAGGCTTCTTAAAAATGAAATTTTATTTTTAAGAAGCTTTTATTATTTTAAATGTGAAGTAGGTTGATTATATGAATGAAGAAAAGCAGAGGATGATACAAGAATATGTTCCAGGTAAACAAGTAACTCTCGCTCATATCATTGCTAATCCTAATGAGGATATATACAAAAAATTAGGATTGGTGACAGATAGAAGGGATGCTATTGGAATACTTACTATAACTCCAAGCGAAGCATCTATAATCGCAGCTGATGTAGCAACTAAATCAGCGGGCATTGCACTTGGCTTTGTGGATAGATTTAGTGGATCAGTGGTATTAACAGGTGATGTATCTTCGGTTGAATCAGCTTTAAAAGAAGTGGTTAATGTGCTTCAAAATCTTCTGAATTTTTCAGCTGCTAAGATAACTAAGACTTGATAAAGGTGAAAATATGAAAAAGGTAATTTTTATTGGAAGAACTGGAAGCGGAAAAACCACATTATCTCAAATGATAAATAAAATAGATTTAGAATATAAAAAAACTCAAGCAGTTGAGTTTTATGATAATATTATAGACACTCCTGGGGAGTATATAGAGAATAGAGTTTATTATAGAGCGCTGATTGTAACTGCAGCAGAAGCTGATGTTATAGCATTAGTACATGATTGTACTCAGGAGGAAGGATACATACCTCCAGGTTTTGCATCAATATTTTCTAAAGAAGCTATAGGAATAATTACAAAAATAGATTTAGCTAAAGACGAAGACCAGATTGAAAGAGCAAAAGAAAAATTAGAATCAGCAGGTGCTACGAGAATATTTAAAGTTTCTTCAGTAAAAGATATTGGCATAAAAGATATGCTCGATTATTTAAGATAAAATAGCTGAGGTGAAAATTAATATTATGAATAAGAAAATTGTAATAGTCGATGATGAACCTATTACTAGAATGGATATTAAAGATATCCTTCAGGCAGAAGGCTACAGTGTTGTAGGAGAGGCTGCAGATGGATTTGACGCAATTGAAGTTTGTAAAAAGCATCTTCCCGATATAGTGCTAATGGACATTCAAATGCCTTTACTAGATGGACTAAAGGCAAGCAAAAAGATAATGAGTGAAAATTTAGCAGGAGGGATTCTACTTTTAACGGCATTTAATGATACTGAATATATAGAAAAAGCTAAAAGTGTAGGAGCTTTTGGATATTTAGTAAAGCCTTTAGATGAAAAATCATTAATTTCAACTTTAGAGATGTGCTTAGCTAGAGGAGAGGATTTTAGAAATCTAAAAGATGATTTAGAAAAATTAAATAGGAAATTTGATGAGAGAAAAGTAGTAGAAAAAGCAAAGGGTATGCTTATGAAAGAATTCAAAATTACAGAAGATGAAGCTTACAAAAAGATAAGACGACTGAGCATGGATAAAAGATGTTCTATGGCTGAAATTGCTCAGACTATACTTATAAATTATGAATACTAGTGCAGCTATTTATGCCCTTTGCAAGAAGCACACAGATCTAACAGATTTAGATGTAAAGAAGGTAATAGAGGTTTCCAAATCTTTAGAAATTATGGCTGAATTTTATGAAAGCGATGTTTTTATAGACGTTATGTCCAGAGATAATGATATAGCTATAGTAGTATGCGAAGCAAAACCTTCTAGTGGAAAATCTGTATATAGCTCTTCAGTAGTAGGAGAAAAAGCTTTAAGAAAAAATGAACCAGGAGCTTTAAGAACTTTAAAAACTGGAGTACCCTCTAGGGACATTAGAGCAATGACTCAAGAAGATAGGTTTGTTAGACAAAAGGTTTTTCCTATAACTAATGAGAAAAAAGTTGTGGGAGTTATAATAGTTGAAAAGGATATAAGTGATGAGATAAAAGGAGAATTTAGTATAGGCAAATTATCTCCATTAAAACAAAAACTTATTTCTCATCAATTTATGACTGCGATAAATTCAAATCAAATAATAAATAACAATTTAGGTGATGCTATTTTAATTTTTGATAAAGAAGGACTTTTAAGAATTAAAAATGTAAAAGCAGACACTTACTACAGTAATATTGGATATATGGATGATATACAAGGACTTCACTATGATAATTTGTCATTGGATAATACTACTTTTGATCAAGTGGTATATGGTTATGGTGAAAATATGGTGGAACAGCCTGAAAAAAATGAAATAAAAGTAGGAAAATATTATTTTGTTATAAAAAAAATAATTATGAAGGAAAGAGACTTGAAATTAGCTATGATAATAAGCGACATAACTGAAATAAAAAATAAGGAAGCAGAAATTATTTCAAAATCTGTAGCTATAAGGGAGATTCATCATAGAGTTAAAAATAATCTTCAAACTGTGGCTTCCCTCTTAAGAATACAAAGTAGAAGATGTGTCTCAGAAGAGGCGAAGATTAACCTTCAAGAAAGTGTTAGCAGAATATTAGCTATTGCAGCTACTCATGAAATTTTATCAAAGCAGATTTCGGATCTTATAAGCATTACTAATGTAATTAATTCTATTCTGTTAAATATAAAAAGATGCTTTAATAATACATCTAAACAAATTGAAATAGACCTTATTGGAGAGGATTTTTATATTGATAGTGACAGAGCTACAGCTATAGCTTTAATAATAAATGAACTTATCCAAAATTGTTATGATCATGCCTTTGAAGATATGACAAAAGGTGAAATACAAGTTCTTATTGAAGGTGATGAAGATTATAAAATAATAGCTGTAATTGATAACGGGAAGGGTTTCAATGTTGAGGAAGAAAATATTGATAGCCTTGGGTTGTCCATAGTTAAAAGCTATGTTAAGGATAAACTTATAGGAAATATTAATATATACTCAGATGAAAACGGTACAAAAGTTATAATTGAGTTCCCTTTATTTAAATAAATATATATATGACTACAATGATGTAGTTTTATTTAAGCAAAGAAGCTTAAAGTTGTTGTAAAGATTTTTATAATCTTTATATAACTTTAAGCTTTTTTTTGGAGGTGATTGTCATAAGAGAGGAATTATTAAGTATTGGAATTGATATAGGAACTAGTACTACTCAACTGATATTTTCAAAACTTATAATAGAAAACATGGCCTCAAACTTTACAGTGCCTAGAATTACCATAGTAGATAAGCAAATAATTTATAAAAGTGAAGTTTATTTTACGCCTCTAATATCAAAGGATGAGATAGATGCAGAAGGAATTAAAAATATAGTACACAAAGAATATGAAAAAGCAAATATAAAAAAAGAAGATATAAAAACCGGAGCAGTAATTATAACAGGTGAAACTGCAAGAAAGAATAACGCTAATGAAGTTTTACATTCTTTAAGCGGATTTGCAGGAGATTTTGTTGTAGCTACAGCAGGACCAGATTTAGAGAGCATAATAGCTGGCAAGGGAGCAGGAGCGCATATTTATTCAAAAGAGCACTCTGTTTCCGTAGTAAATATAGATATTGGAGGAGGAACTAGCAATCTAGCCCTTTTCTCAAGAGGAGACGTAAAAGAAACTGGCTGTCTTGACATCGGAGGAAGACTTATAAAAATTGATAAAAATACAAAAAAAGTAGAATATATTGCACCAAAAATTCAAACTATAATTAGAGAAAAGAATTTTGATATAGAACTTGGAGATAAGGTCACCAGTGAAAAACTTTCCCCAATTATAAATGAAATGGTAAGTCTACTAGAACAAAGTGTAGGAATCAAAGAAAAGACTTCATTATTTGATCTTATAGTAACAAATAAATCTATAGGTTTAAATGAGAAGATAGATTGCATTTCATTCTCTGGGGGAGTAGCAGACTACATATATCATCAAGGAGAAGTAAATGATTATTTTGAATATGGTGACATAGGTATATTACTAGGAAAAGCAATTGCAAAGTCAGATATGTGCAAAAAGCTTAAAATTGTAAAACCACTAGAGACCATTAGAGCTACAGTGGTGGGAGCTGGCTCTCATACAACTGAAATTAGCGGAAGCACAATCACATATACAACAGATCATTTCCCTATAAAAAATCTTCCTATATTAAAACTTTCTGAGGAAGATGAAAAAGGAGGAACTGATACATTAAAAAAAGCTATAAAAGAAAAGCTTAATTGGTTCAAGGTAGAAAATGATCTTCAAAAAGTTGCCATAGCAATAAATGGCAAAAAAAATCCATCCTTTAATGAAATACAGGCGTATGCTAAAGGTTTTGCTGAAGGTATGGAAGAGTTAATAAAAAGAGAGCTTCCCATAATAATAATAGTAGAAAATGATATGGCAAAGGTTCTCGGTCATGCATTATACGCTGCTTTTCAGCTTAAAAAGGATGTTATTTGTATCGATGGTATCAAAGTGGAAAATGGAGATTATATCGATATAGGTAAGCCTATAGCTGAAGGTAAAGTATTACCAGTAGTAATAAAAACATTAGTATTTAACTAAATGGAAGGAGGATTAACGTGATTTTAAAAACAAAATTATTTGGACACGTTTATCAATTTAATACCCTCAATGAAGTATTAGGTAAGGCAAATGAGGAAAAATCTGGTGATAAGCTAGCAGGGCTTGCAGCTGAATCTGCAGAGGAGAGAGTAGCAGCAAAAGTTGTTTTATCAAATCTTACATTAGCAGATTTAAGAAATAACCCAGCGGTGCCTTATGAAAAAGATGAAGTTACAAGAATAATTCAAGATTCAGTTAATGAAAAAATTTACAATGAAATTAGAAATTGGACTGTATCAGAACTTAGAGAGTGGATTTTAAACGAAAATACAACAGGTGCCGATATAAAGAGAATATCAAGAGGTTTAACCTCAGAAATGGTAGCTGCTGTTGCAAAGTTAATGTCAAATATGGACCTTATTTATGGAGCAAGGAAAATAAGAATTACAGCTCATTGCAACACAACTATAGGGGATGAAAGAGTATTAGCAGCAAGACTTCAACCAAACCACCCCACAGATGATCCAGATGGAATTACAGCATCGCTAATGGAAGGTTTATCTTATGGAGTAGGAGACGCTGTAATAGGATTAAATCCAGTTGATGACTCTGTTGAAAGTGTATCAAGAGTTCTAAAAAGATTTGATGAATTTAAGAGAAAGTGGGAAATACCAACTCAAATTTGTGTGCTTGCACATGTAACTACACAAATGGAGGCTATAAGAAAGGGAGCTCCTACGGATCTTATATTCCAATCCATAGCTGGCTCACAAAAGGCAAATGAAGCCTTTGGAATTTCAGCAAGCATGCTTGAGGAAGCCAGAGATTTAGCTCTAAAAGAAGGTACAGGAGAAGGTCCAAATGTAATGTATTTTGAAACAGGTCAAGGTTCCGAACTTTCATCTGAGTCTCATCATGATGTTGACCAGGTTACAATGGAAGCAAGATGCTATGGATTTGGTAAGAAATATGATCCTTTTATAGTTAATACAGTTGTAGGATTCATAGGACCAGAATTTCTTTATGACTCCAAACAGGTTATAAGAGCAGGATTAGAGGATCACTTTATGGGTAAACTAACAGGAATATCTATGGGTTGCGATGCTTGTTATACAAATCATATGAAAGCTGACCAAAATGATATTGAAAACTTATCAGTATTACTTTCAGCAGCTGGATGCAACTTTTTTATGGGAATTCCACATGGTGATGACGTGATGCTTAACTATCAATGTACAGGATTCCATGAAACTGCTGCATTAAGAGAATTATTAGGATTAAAACCAATAAAGGAATTTGAAACATGGTTAGAAAAAATGGGATTCTACCATAATGGAAAGCTTACTAAAAAAGCAGGAGACGCATCAGTATTCTTGAAATAGGAGGGATATAGGGTGATTAATGAAAAAGAATTAAAGTCAATGGTTGAAAAGTTATTAGCGCAAATGGTATCAAATGGTAGCGAAGAGACTGTTGGAAAAGTTATTAGAAAATCCACAGAGACATTTGATACAGAAGATAGATACTTAGACGATGTAACAGAAGTTGAAATAAGAAAACAACTTTTAGTACCAGAGCCTGAGGATAGAGAAGGCTATTTGAAAATGAAGGAAAAAACGCCAGCAAGAATTGGAATATGGAGAGCAGGTCCAAGATATAAAACTGAAACCTCTCTTAGATTCAGAGCGGATCACGCAGCTGCTCAGGATGCTGTGTTCTCATATGTAGGAGAAGAATATATAAAAGAAAATAATTTAGTACCTATTGCGACATTATGTAAGGATAAAGACGAGTATATAACACGTCCAGATCTAGGAAGAAAGTTTTCAGAAGATACAATTAAACTTTTAAAGGATAATTTTAGAAAGAATGCAAAGGTTCAAGTAGTTGTAGGAGATGGATTAAGCTCTTCTGCTATTGAAGCAAATCTTGGAGATATATTACCAGCTTTAAAACAAGGTTTAAAAATTTATGGAATAGATGTTCCTGAAGTTATCTTTGTAAAACATTGCAGAGTTCCGGCAATGGACGTTATAGGTGAAGCTACTGGAGCAGATGTAATATGTTTACTTGTTGGAGAGAGACCAGGGTTGGTTACAGCTGAATCTATGAGTGCTTATATTGCGTATAAGCCAACAGTAAATATGCCAGAAGCAAAGAGAACAGTTATTTCCAATATACACAAAGGTGGTACACCACCTGTTGAAGCTGGCGCCCACATAGCTGAACTTATAAAAACTATGCTTGATAGAAAAGCATCCGGTATAGATTTGAAACTATAATATAGGAGGAATTGAAAGTGAAGAATGAAGCAATTCGCGCTACAGTGTTAAGTGTTAAGATTATTTCAAACGTAAGCCTAGACTTAGCTGAAAAATTTGAATTAAAACCACACCATAAAAGCTTAGGGTTAATTACTGCTGATATAGATGACGTAACTTATACTGCACTTGATGAAGCTACTAAAGCAGCTGATGTAGATGTTGTTTATGCAAGATCAATGTACGCTGGTTCTGCTAATGCTTCAACGAAACTTGCAGGAGAAGTTATAGGAATACTTGCAGGACCTAGCCCAGCAGAAGTAAGAAGCGGATTAAATGCTGCTGTTGATTTCATAGAAAGTGGAAATGGAGCACATTTTACAAGTGCTAATGATGACAATACAATACCATATTTTGCTCACACTGTATCAAGAACAGGTTCATATTTATCTGGAGTAGCTGGAATAGAAGAGGGAGAGCCGTTAGCTTATTTAATAGCCCCACCCCTTGAAGCTATGTACGGATTAGATGCAGCATTAAAAGCGGCAGATGTTAGGATGGTAGCCTTTTTCGGACCACCATCAGAAACCAACTTTGGTGGGGGATTATTAACAGGAAGTCAATCAGCTGCTAAAGCTGCTTGTGACGCATTTGCAGCAGCAGTGCAATCTGTAGCAGAAAACCCAACTAACTATTAATTTTAAGGAATAAATATGTATAAGTCACTAGGATTAATAGAAGTTAAGGGTTTACTAGGAGCTATAGAGGCTGCTGACTCTGCACTTAAAGCTGCTAATGTAAATCTTGTAGGTTGGGAGAAAGTGAAAGGCGGAATAGTTACAGTAAAGCTTACTGGAGACGTAGATGCAGTTAAAGCTGCTGTAGATGCTGGAGTGGCATCTGTAGAAAGACTGGGAGTATTCCTAACCTCTCACGTTATTCCAAGGATGCATGAGGAAACTTTAAAAATAATCCCTGAAATGAATGAGAATCATTCTATTAAAAACATAGATTTAAAAAGCAAACTTGAAAAATCAGTTAAAGAAGAAATTAAAGAAGAAGAAACTAAAGAAAAAGAAGAAATTGAACATATACAAGACATAGAAAAAATAGATGTAAATATAAATAAAATAGATGATGTAAAAGAAACTGAGAAATCAGAGAATAAATATAAAGAAGATGAACTTTTAGAAATGAAAGTTGAAGATTTAAGAAAATTGGCAAGGGAATTAAAATTACCTACCATGACAAATAAACAGATTAAGTTTGGAAAAAAAGATGAACTAATAAAACAAATATTAAATTTTTACAGAGAGGGTGATAATTAATGGAGCTTCTAGATAAAGATTTGGTCTTAGTACAAGAAGTTAGAAATTTAATAAAAAAAGCTAAAGAAGCCCAAAGAGTGCTAGCACAGATGAGTCAATCGCAGATTGACAAAATAGTAAAGGCTATTGCTGATGCAGGATTTGAGAATGCAGAAAGATTAGCTAAAATGGCCAACGAAGAAACCGGATTTGGAAAATGGCAAGATAAAATAGTGAAAAATACTTTTGCTTCTAAAATAGTTTACAATGCCATCAAAGATATGAAGACAGTAGGCATATTAGAAGATGATAAAGTGAATAAAATTATAGAAGTAGCAGTTCCAGTTGGAGTCGTTGCAGGACTAATACCTTCAACAAATCCAACATCTACAGCTATATATAAAGCTATGATATCCATAAAATCGGCAAATGCTATAGTTTTTTCACCTCATCCAAATGCTAAGAATTGTATACTTGAAACTGTAAAGATTATTTCTGAAGCTGCTAAAGCGGCAGGATGCCCAGATGGTGCTATAGCTTGTATGACAGTTCCAACGATGGAAGGCACAGATGTGTTAATGAAACATAATGATATAGCATTAATCCTTGCTACCGGTGGTTCAGCTATGGTTAAAGCTGCATACTCATCTGGTACTCCAGCCATTGGAGTAGGTCCTGGAAATGGTCCAGCATTTATTGAAAGAAGTGCTAATATTCCTTTAGCAGTTAAGAGAATATTGGACTCTAAAACTTTCGATAATGGAACAATATGTGCTTCTGAGCAATCTGTAGTAGTTGAAGAATGTATTAAAGAAGAAGTAATTAAAGAGCTTAAAAAACAAGGGGCTTACTTTTTAACTGATGAAGAAGCTAAAAAGCTTGAAAAATTTATAATGAGAGCTAATGGAACCATGAATCCACAGATAGTTGGAAAGAGTGTAGAAGCTATAGCTAATCTTGCAAGCTTAAGTATTCCAGAAGGAACAAGGGTTCTAGTTGCCGCAGAAACAAGGGTTGGTAATACTGTTCCATACTCAAGAGAAAAGCTTGCTCCAATACTTGCATTCTATACAGAAAAGGATTGGGAAAGTGCTTGTGAAAAGTGCATAGAGATATTAAATAATGAAGGTGCTGGTCACACTCTTATAATTCACTCAGAGAATGAGAAAATAATAAGAGAGTTTGCATTAAGAAAACCAGTATCAAGGATGCTTATAAATACCCCAGGTGCTCTAGGAGGTATTGGAGCAACTACCAACTTAATGCCTGCTCTAACTTTAGGTTGTGGTGCTGTCGGAGGAAGTTCCACTTCAGATAACATTGGGCCATTTAATCTTTTGAATATAAGAAGAGTGGCTTATGGAGTTAGAGAACTTGAAGAATTAAGAGGCAATGAAAAACCAATATCATCTATAGAAACTTTTGGTTCTAAAGCTGACAAAGAAGAGCTTATAGATGAATTAGTAAAAAGAATACTTCAACAATTAAATTAAAAAATTTAAGTAAGTGAAATTTAAGGAGGATTTTATTATGGCAAATACAAACGCATTAGGAATGATTGAAACTAAAGGATTGGTAGGAGCAATTGAAGCAGCGGATGCTATGGTTAAAGCTGCAAATGTTACACTAGTAGGAAAAGAACACGTAGGTGGTGGGCTTGTTACTGTTATGGTAAGAGGAGACGTTGGAGCTGTTAAAGCAGCTACAGATGCAGGAGCTGCTGCTGCTGAAAGAGTAGGAGAATTAGTATCAGTTCACGTAATACCAAGACCACACTTTGAAGTAGATGCTATTCTTCCAAAAGTACAAGAATAGTAAAGTTATAAAGAGATGTGCCAAATAGGGCACATCTCATACATCTAATAAGGGATGTGAGTACATGAGTGTTATCACAGAAAGTGAAATTAGAAAACGCTTAAAAGGAAAAGATGTTAAGGAAATTAAAGAATTAAAAGTATTAAAGGGAGAAATAGTAACACCTTCAGCAAAGTCATTTTTAAGTGAGAATAATATACAGCTTAAATATGTTGATGGTGAAGAAGAAATTAAAGAAACAGAGGAAAAAAAGGTAGTTATTAAAGAGCATAACTATAAATTTAAAACTATATATGGAGGCTACTTAGAAGAAAAGCCAGAACATATGACACATCTTTATGGAAATGTTCTTGTTTTTAAGGATCATAAAAGAATTATATTTAGAGGGAAAATAGACTCCCTTGAATCTAAAATATTAGAGACGCAAATTACCTGTTCAAAGCTAGGCATGATTAAACTTGTAAGTGATTTACAAGAGGTATTAGACTTTGTAAGAAATGTTTTAAGATGTGAAGTGTTAAATGAAAAGTTACAAGAAGTTAATCTCCAGGGGATGACAGCAGAAGAACTTAGAGAAAAATCTCACAATCCTCAAAAATATTTTGGAATTGGACACTTTTTTCCAGATCATACAATGGGAGAGGTTGTTATTGCTTTAAATAGTTGTAGAAGTCTAACGAGAGAAACGGAGTTAATAGCATTTTCTACATTCAAAAATGAGTATGGTGATGTAGAAAGAGAAGATTTAATAAGGGGATTGAATAGATTATCTTCATTATTTTGGATTATGATGTTTAAAGTTAGAACAGGAAAATATAAATAAAGAGGGAGGAGCTCTATGGACAATCTATTACCAGAAGAATTGATAGATGAAGTAATTAAAAGAGTAAAAAAAGAAGCCTTTATAGAAGTAGAAGCATCAGGGAGACATGTTCATGTGGATACGGAAACTTTAGAGGCGCTCTTTGGAGAAGGACATAATCTTACTAAAACTAAGGATTTGTCACAACCAGGACAGTTTGCTTGCAAGGAAAGGGTGACAATTATCGGGCCTAAGGGATCTATTTCTAATGTGGTAATTTTAGGACCAGAAAGAAAGAATACTCAGGTTGAAATATCTCAAACAGATGCCTTAATTTTAGGTATTAAAGCACCAGTTAGAGAAAGCGGGAATATCGAGGGAACCCCACCTGTAATAATAGCTTCTGAAAAAGGTGCAGTAAGAATAGAGCAAGGAGTTATTGTAGCAAAAAGACATGTGCATATCACTCCAGAGGATGCAGAAAAATTTAAAGTAAGAGACAAGGAAAAAGTAAAAGTTCAAATATTTGGGGATAGACCATTGATATTTGATGATGTGGTAGTGAGAGTAAGTCCAAACTTTAGAACTTATATGCATATAGATTATGACGAAGCTAATGCTTGTGGCTTTACTAAGGGGACTTTAGGCAAAATAATAAAGTAACCTTTTAGGAGGTGAGTTCATGGATTTTGAAAAACTTGTAGATTTAGTTGTTGCAGAGGTATATAAGAGATTAGAAAATAGAAATGAAGAAGTATTTAATGAAAAGAAAAAACTTGTAGTTTTATGGGAAGATTCCTTAGAAGGATATAAAGAGGAATTAACTAAAGAATACGAGATATATCCCTATGAAGATGGCATAAAAGATTGCGATACTGTAGTAGTTTCAAAGCTTTGCTTAAGAGGATTGGCGAATTTAGCCAATGGAATGAATGTTTCTAATGAAGAACGTTTTATTTTAAAAATGATTATGAAGGGTAAAAAGATTTTTGTAGTAAATAGTGGTGTTGAATACAAAAGATATTCAAAGACTGCACCAAAAATTCTTTATAATAAATATGTAGAATTTGAAGAAAAACTCAAAGATTATGGAGTAAAGTTTATAGATTCTCTTATAGAAATAAAACAATGTAAAGATGTAGTGAAAAATAATGTTGTAAAAGAAGAAGTGTCAGAAAAATGTGAAAGTTATTCTAAGAAGAGTCTTGAATTAAGAAATAAAAAGCTCATCGTGGAATCAGATTTAAGAAGGCTTTACAAAAGAGACATGGAAGAAGTTATTATTGATAAAAAGAGCATAATAACACCTTTAGCTAGTGATTTTATAAGAATTCAAAAGTTGAATATAAAACGAGTTTAGTGAGGGATAATATGATAATAGGAAGAGTGGTTGGTAACCTTTGGGCTACTAGAAAAGATGAGAAATTAAATGGACAAAAATTTTTAGTAGTTAAACTCTTGATAAGTAAAAATAAAGAAAAAGACGAGTTCTTTGTAGCAGCAGATAATGCAGGAGCAGGAGTTGGAGATTTAGTTCTCATCACTAAAGGTGGAGCTGCAAGAGCTTCCTTGGAGGCAAAAGATATACCTGTAGATGCTGTTATTGTTGGTATTGTGGATTCCATAGAGGTGGAAGATGAATAAAAGCATAGGAGCCTTAGAGTTTAGAAGCATTAGCAAAGGTGTAGAAGTATCAGACCTCATGGTGAAGAGAGCTACAGTAGATGTAGCTTTCTTCAGAACCATTTGTATAGGTAAGTTTTTAGTAATACTTAGTGGAAATGAAGGAGAAATTGAAGAAGCAATAACTTGTGGAGTTGGTGCTGCTGGGGAATATTTAGTAGACAGTTTTATTATAAATGCAGTTCATCCAAGTATTATTGAGGGCTTAAAAAATAAATATGTAAAACAAAAATTTGATGCCATAGGTATAGTTGAGACTGCAAATGTTTGCAGTGGTATAAAAGCTTTAAACAAGGCACTGAAGTCTTCAGATGTCCATTTAGCGAAATTGCAGATTGCAAATACTATAGGTGGAAAATTAGTTTTTACAATTTCTGGATCAGTTAGCGATGTTGAAGATTCCATTAAAAAAGCTAGGGGGGAAATAGAAGAAAAGAAAATAATACAAACTTCTGTAATCCCTTCACCAGACGAACTTATATTATCTAATTTGTTTTAATTGAAAGGAGATTGAAAATGGGTATTAATGAAATTATAATCTACGCAATGGTCATTTTTATGGTTTTGGGTGCTATAGATAAATGCCTTGATAATAAATTTGGTTTAGGGGCAGCCTTTGAAGAAGGTTTTATGGCAATGGGATCATTAACATTAGCTATGGTAGGAGTTATTTCCTTAGCACCAGTGCTAGCAAATATTTTAAAGCCAATTGTAGTTCCAATATATAGTGCTTTAGGGGCTGACCCGGCTATGTTTGCTACAACACTTCTTGCTTGTGATATGGGAGGATTTTCATTGGCAGTTCAACTTGCTCAAACTCCAGAAGCAGGTTTATTTGCAGGAACGATTCTAGGTGCTATGATGGGACCTACAATAGTGTTTACTATTCCAGTAGCTCTTGGAATAATTGAAAAAGAAGATCACAGATTTTTAGCAACAGGAGTATTGGCAGGAATAATCACAATTCCTCTTGGAGCATTAGTGGGAGGATTAGTTGCTGGTTTTCCAATAATGATGATATTAAAAAATTTAGTACCAATTATACTAGTTGCAGCACTAATAGCTCTAGGGTTATGGAAAATGCCTGATAAGATGGTAAAAGGATTTACTTATTTCGGTAAATTTGTTGTTATAATAATCACAATAGGTTTAGCAGCTGGTGTAGTTGAAATGCTCACTGGAATAGTCGTAATACCAGGAATGGCACCAATCTCAGAGGGTATTGCAGTAGTTGGAGATATAGCTGTGGTATTAGCAGGAGCTTTCCCAATGGTTTATATAATAACTAAAGTATTCAATAAGCCACTTTTAGCTTTAGGTAAAGTTTTAGGAATGAATGATGTTGCAGCAGCTGGTTTAGTAGCTACTTTAGCAAATAATATCCCAATGTTTGGAATGATGAAAAACATGGATAACAGAGGAAAGATTATTAACGTTGCTTTTGCTGTATCTGGGGCATTCGTATTTGGGGATCATTTAGGTTTTGTTGCAGGAGTTGCAAAAAATATGATTTTCCCTATGATAGTTGGTAAGCTTGTTGGTGGTGTTGCTGCTGTATTTGTAGCTATGTTTATAGCAAATAAGATTTTGGATAAACAAAAGGAGGAAAAATAAATGAAAAACATGGATCCACAAATGCTTGAAGAATTAATTAGAAAAATAATTGAAGAAAAACTAGGCGGTAAAGATGAAGTAGATTTTGTAAGACATAAAGACATTAGTGGAATTACCTCAATAAAACTTCCTACAGTAAAAGTTAGTGAAGAAAATAGATTAGATACAGGTAACCCTAAGGATGTAGTTTATACAAAGGATTTATTTACATTAGAAGAAAGTCCAAGACTAGGCTGTGGTATGATGGAAATGAAGGAAACTACATTTGATTGGACTCTCAACTATGATGAGATAGATTACATTATCGAAGGACATTTAGATATAATAATAGACGGAAGAAAGGTATCAGCAGATGCAGGAGAGATAATATTAATTCCTAAAGGAAGCAAAATACAATTCTCAGTTCCGAACTATGCTAGATTTATATATGTAACATATCCGGCAGATTGGGCATCTCAAAATTAAAATAGAATAATTTGATAGAGCTTATCACGAGTGGTGGAGGGACTGGCCCCATGAAACCCAGCAACCGTATGGAAATCATACAAGGTGCTAAATCCTGCAGCGTGAGCTGGAAGATAAGAGTGCTCGAATTTTATAGCCTAAAGGGATGCCTTTAGGCTATTTTAGTGTGTCATAAAATAATTTTTTCTTTTGAAATTTTTTCATCAGAAGCAGCTACCACAATAGAAAAAATATATGATACACTAGAAGAAATAAATAGCTATTGTAGAAAATGTAAGTTCTATAATTAAATCTATAGATGAATAAAGTGAAATTTAGGAGGCGAAAATTATGAAAAAAGTTGAAAGTTTTCAATTAGACCATAGAAAGGTTGTAGCACCTTATGTAAGGAAATGCACTGTATTAAGTGGAGAAAAAGGTGATTTTGTAACAAAGTTTGATTTAAGATTTACTCAACCAAACAAAGAAGATATCTCAACAGGGGCAATTCATGCGTTAGAACATTTACTTGCTGGATTTTTAAGAGAGTATTTAGAAGGCATAATAGATTTATCACCAATGGGATGCAGAACAGGGTTTTATTTAACTTTGTGGGGGGATAGGGAAGCCTCTGAAATAAAGAAAGCTTTAGAAGAATCACTAAAAAAAGTTGTGGAAGCAGAAGAGGTTCCAGCAGCTAATGATTTACAGTGTGGAAACTATAGAGATTTGTCCTTATTTGGAGCTAAAGAGTACGCAAAATACGTATTAGAAAAAGGATTTAATCTAAATATATACGGTGATAATTAATGATTCAATATAAATTTATAGGTGATGAAGGTGAAATATTAAGGTATTTAGGAGTTAAAGACAATAAGGAAGAAGAAATAAAGAAGGAATTATACAAAATAAAAGAAGAATTAAAAGAAATAGTAAGGTTTAGATTTATCTACGACATATTTGATATAGAAATTAAAGAAGAGGGAGTACTATTAAAGGACTATAACATTATATTAAGAGGAGAAGATATACAATCCCATTTGAAAGAATCAAATAAATGCATAATAATGGGGGCTACTTTAGGGGGAGAAGTAGATAAAAAAATAAACTACTATCAAAAAATTGATATGTTTAAAGCTTTGATAATGAATGCAGGGGCCACTGCTTTTATTGAAGAAGGATGCGATTTTGTAGAAAAATTGATAAGAAAAGAATATTGCTCCTCAAATGAGGATATTACCTGGAGGTATAGCCCAGGATATGGAGATTTATCACTAAATATTCAAGGAGAATTACTAAAATTATTACAAAAGGATAAAAATATTGGTCTATATCTTTCAGAAAGCAGCATGCTCATACCTAAAAAATCGGTAACGGCAATAATAGGCATAATTTCTAAAGAAAAAAGAACCAATAAAAGAAGCTGTGAAAATTGTTTAAGTAAAAATAATTGTACTTATAGAAAGATTGGTGGAAGCTGTGAGAATTAAAGAGTTATTAGGGGAAAAGATTTTAATATTTGATGGGGCAATGGGTACCATGCTTCAAAAGCATGATCTTAAAAGAGGAGAAATACCCGAAATCTTAAATATTGAAAAAAAAGATGTTATTATAAGTATACATGAGAAATATATTTGTGCAGGAGCGGATATTATAACTACTAATACTTTTGGGTGTAATGAGAAAAAACTTAAAGATGTTAAATATTCCGTTGAGGAGATAATAAAAGCAGCCGTAGATAATGGGATAAAAGCCATAGGAGATAGTGATGTTTTATTAGCCTTAGATATTGGGCCAATAGGGGAACTCTTAGAGCCAATGGGGACTTTGACCTTTGAAGAGGCTTACAATATATTTAAAAATCAAATTATTGCTGGAGTAAAATATGGAGTAGATTTGATTATTATAGAAACTATGTCAGATCTTTATGAAGCTAAGGCGGCAATACTTGCAGCTAAAGAAAATTCAAATCTTCCTGTATTTTGTACAATGACTTTTGAAAAAGATAGAAGAACATTTACAGGATGTACTATTCCTTCTATGGTGATGACTTTAGAAGGTTTAGGAGTGGATGCTCTAGGTGTAAATTGTTCTTTAGGACCCGTCGAGCTTAAAACTATTGTTGAAGAAATATTAAAATATTCAAATATACCTGTAATGATACAGCCAAATGCAGGACTTCCTGTAGTGAAAGATGGTAAAACTTTATATAAGATTACTCCAAAAGAGTTCTGTAGGGCTATAGAATCTATGGTGGAAAAAGGAGTAAGCGTAGTGGGGGGCTGTTGTGGTACTGATGATACTTTCATAGAGGAATTATCGAAGGTTCTTAGGGGTAAAGTGATAAATAAGATAGAGGTAGAGCAATTTTCAGGTATATGCACCCCTTCAAAGTCTATTTTTATAGACGGAGTTAAAGTCATAGGAGAAAAAATAAATCCCACAGGAAAAAAACTATTAAAAGAAGCCTTGAAAAAAGGTGATATGGACTATGTTTTAAAAGAAGGAATAAGTCAGATAGAGGATGGAGCAGATATTTTAGATATTAATGTAGGTCTTCCAGAAATAAATGGAGAAGAGATGATAGTTAAGGTTATAAAAGAAATACAAAGCATAATAGATGTTCCACTTCAAATAGACTCTAGTGACCCTAAAGTTATAGAAAAGGGGCTTAGAATTTATAATGGAAAACCTATAGTAAATTCAGTAAGTGGTGAAGAGAAATCCTTGACTAAAGTATTGCCACTAGTAAAAAAATACGGTGCCATGGTAGTCGGATTAACCTTTGATGAAAAAGGAATACCTAAAACTGCGGAGGAAAGGTTTAAAGTCGCAGAGAAAATCGTTAGTAGAGCCTTAGATTATGGTATAAAAAAAGAGGATATAATTATTGATTGTCTAACTTTAACAGCATCAGCTCAACAAAAAGAAGTGTTAGAAACATTAAAGGCCTTAACAATGGTAAAAGAAAAACTGGGTGTAAAAACCACATTAGGAGTTTCTAATATATCCTTTGGGTTACCTAATAGGGAGCTTTTAAATAGAAGTTTCTTAAATATGGCTCTTTACGCAGGATTGGATTTGCCAATAATAAATCCAAATAAAGAAGATATGATTGATACTATAAATGCTTTTAAAGTGTTAAATAATGAAGATGTCAGCGGGGAAAAATATATAAGTAATTATTCTCAAATAGTAACTGAAACTAAAAATATTAAAAAGGTAGAAAGAAGTTTAAAAGATATTATAATAAATGGTATCAAAGATGAAGCTTATTCTGTTACAAAAGGATTGCTTAATGAAAAGGAAGAGTTAGAAATAGTAGAAAATTTTTTAATACCAGCTTTAGATATAGTAGGAGAAAAATATGAAAAAGGAGAGATATTTTTACCTCAACTTATCCAATCAGCGGAAACTGTAAAAAAAGCCTTTCAAGCTATAAAGGAAAAAATTATTCTTGAAAACAAAAATGAAATAAGTAAGGGTACAATTTTGCTGGCAACAGTAAAAGGTGATGTACATGATATAGGTAAGAATATAGTTAAAACTCTTTTAGAGAATTATGGTTTTAACATTATTGACTTAGGAAAAGATGTAGATAAAGAAAAAATTTTAGAGGCTATATTAAATAACAATATTAAATTAGTAGGTTTAAGCGCACTTATGACTACCACAGTAAAAAGCATGGAAGAAACAATTAGGTACTTAAAAGAAAATAATGTTGATTGCAAAGTTATGGTAGGTGGAGCTGTGTTAAATGAAGAGTATGCTGATATGATAAATGCTGACTTCTATGCTAAAGATGCAAAAGAAGGGGTTAATATTGCTAGGAAATTTTTTGCTTAAAAGTTAAATTGGTTTTATAAATTATAAAATTCTACGAAGATAACTTAGTTTCACAAATAGAGAGCTAAGTATGTAGTGAAGCCGCTCTGAAAAAAGTCGCTATTTCACCACATACTTAGCTCTTTTGTATTTTACAAATCTATTTTCAAATTTTTATTATGTCAAATTAGCCTCTCAAACATTGACTTTTTAAATTTCATTATCTAAAACTTAAAAAAATATTAGCTTTTTATAAATTTAGCTAAAATTTTTGAAAGATAAGTTTCGTTTTAGGAAATCTAGTATTTTCAATGCATAGAACGTATATATCCTTAAAAATATTAAAAAACTATGTGGAGATTAATAGTGAAAACATTACATAAGTTTGATTTTATAAGGAAATATGCAAGGAAACTTTCTTCAAAAACAAATGTATTCTTAATAAGCACATATGATTTTATATAATTCAACTTTCATTTTCGTAAATTAATAAATATACTCTAATTGGATTTTATGAAGTGAATTCATCAAAATGGTCAGATGTAATCAATTTCAACAGAAAATCAATACGAATTCCATTTAAATTTGAAGTTTATAAGGAAATTTAGCATTCACCAGTGAAAAAACTGCAACAATCAAAGCATGAAAACTTGCAAAATTTAAGATTGAAGAAAGTTTATATTTAATTATTTATGTATATAGATGCAATTAACAGTTCAATAATTATAATAATAGAACATTAAGAAAGTCTGTTGACCTTTGTATTTCCGTGTGCTAAAGTGAGTATAATAATTTTTGCAGTGTGAAATTATTACCAAGAAGTTATATTTATGCATAGATATATAATTAAAAATTTTAACAATGATGATGGAAAGAAAAATATCTAAAAATTAGTTAAAGAGAGCTGGGGATGGTGGAAGCCTAGTACTAATAGATATATAATGGTCATTCCTGAATTGTGTGGCTGAAATAGTAGTAGGTCATTACCGTTTTGCATTACGTTATAGTGCAGGGTTTACTTAAAGAACCTTAAATGAGGTTACTGTTATAAAACAGTAACGAATTAGAGTGGTACAGCGAAGAATACGCCTCTATATGTATGAATAATACGTATAGAGGCTTTTTTTATACAACAATAAAAAGGGGGCGATTTTGTTGGGGTTAGTCAGTAGTCTGGATGAAGATGGTATTATATATATTTTGGTTAAAAGAGGAGAGAATTGTGTAATAAGAAAGGAGTAATATTATGAATAAAAAATTATCATTATTTATGGCATTATTAATGACAGCATCCCTATTTACAGGATGTGGTGGAAGTGGAGATAAGAAAAGTGGAGATAAAGGAGATACTATAAAGTTAGGATTAAATTATGAACTTTCAAATGAAGTTGCCACATATGGACAAAGTATGGTTGTGGGAATTGAGCTGGCATTTAAAGAAATTAATGAAGCTGGTGGAGTTTTAGGAAAGAAAGTTGAACTGGTAAAAGCAGATAATAAATCAGATACAGCAGAATCTGCTAATGTAGCATCTAAATTGGCAACTAGGGATAAGGTTGTAGCAATTTTAGGACCTGCAACATCTGGTAGTGTTAAAGCAGCAATACCTCAGGCCACGCAAAATAAGGTTCCTCTAATTTCAGCATCATCAACTGCTGACGATGTTACCATAGACAGCAATGGAAAGGTGAGAGACTATATATTTAAAACTTGTTTTAGTGACTCTTTTCAGGGGGTAATCCTTGCAAACTTTGCGGCAGAAGATCTTAAACTTAAGAATGCAGCTATTCTTATGGATACTACAAGTGACTACAGTAAAGGTCTTACAAAGAGTTTTAAAGAAACTTATACAAGCTTGGGAGGAAAGGTTGTAACAGAACAGGCCTATCAGAGTAAAGATAAGGATTTTAAAGCTGTTTTAACAAATATTAAAAATTCAAATCCTGATTTAATATATTTACCAGGATATTATGAAGAAGTAGGTTTAATTGTTAAACAAGCAAGAGAATTAGGTTTAAATGTTCCAATTCTTGGTGCAGACGGATATGACTCTCCAAAGCTATTAGAACTTGCAGGAAAAGAAGCTTTAAATAAAGTTTATTATACAAATCACTATTCCTCAAAGGATACTAGTGAAGAGGTTGTAAAATTTAGAGATACTTTTAATAAGGAATACAGTAAAGAACCAGATGCTTTTAATGCTTTAGGATATGACCTTGCTTACTTTGTAGCGGATGCATTGGAGAGAGCTGGAGAAGCAGATAGAGAAAAATTAAAAGATGCACTTGCATCAACAAAAGATTTTAAAGGAATAACTGGTTCTTTATCCATTGATAATAACCACAATCCAGTAAAATCTATAACAATATTAGAAGTAAAAGATGGGGAACCAACTTTCTTAAAGAAGCAAGAACCATAAAATTTAGTATAAAGAGGGGATGTTTCCCCTCCTACCCATTAATCTTAATAAAAAAAGGAAGTGATTCAATGGAGAAGTTTTTGCAGCAGTTAATTAATGGAGTTTCCCTTGGAAGTATATATGCTCTTATTGCACTAGGATACACTATGGTTTATGGAATTATAAATCTAATAAATTTTGCTCATGGTGATGTATATATGTTAGGAGCTTATGTGGGGTTTGCAATGACATCAATTTTTCACATGAGTTTTATACCAGCACTTCTTATCTCTATGTTAGCCTGTTCTTTGATTGGAGTTGTTATAGAAAAAGTAGCTTATAAACCTATTAGAAATTCTACAAGAATAGCCGCTCTTATAACGGCTATAAGTGTATCATTATTTTTAGAATATGGAACAATGTATTTTGTATCAGCAGAAACAAGAACTTTCCCAGAAGTATTAAAAGGAAAACAAATAAGTTTGTTTAGTGGGAAAGTATTATTAAATACGAAAGACATTTATATAGTTATAATAACAGTTTTACTAATGCTATTACTTCAATATATCATTTATAAGACTAAAGTAGGTAAGGCTATGAGAGCTGTATCCCACGATAGGGAGGCAGCACAACTTATGGGAATAAATGTGGATAATACAATATCATATACCTTTGCAATTGGTTCAGCTCTTGCAGGGGCAGCAGGAGTTTTAGTTGGAGTATACTATAATTCAATAGATCCTCTAATGGGTATGTTGCCAGGGCTTAAAGCTTTTGTAGCAGCAGTCATAGGAGGAATTGGAGTCATCCCCGGTGCTATGTTTGGTGGAATGTTTTTAGGATTAACGGAAACAATGGTCAGTGCCTATGGAAATTCACTATATAGGGACGCAGTTGCATTTGCCATATTGATTATAGTTCTAATAATAAAACCTAATGGTCTCTTAGGTAAAAATGTGAGAGAAAAGGTGTAGGGGGTGATACTTTGAATTGGTTTAATAAAAAAAATATAATAAGTTTTATTTTAATAATTATACTATATGCACTATCTCAAGGTCTTATAAGTGCTGGAGTTATAGACTCATATATATTATTAAACTTAGTAGTAATTGGAATTAATATTATACTTGCTGTTAGCTTGAACTTAATAACTGGGTACACTGGACAATTTTCATTAGGACATGCAGCTTTTATGGCTGTTGGGGCCTATGCATCCGCAATTATGACCGCCAAATTCAGTTATCCATTTTTTATATCAGTAATCATTGCTGCAATATGTGCAGCTTTTACGGGGCTAGTGATAGGAATACCAACCTTAAGGTTAAAGGGGGATTATCTTGCTATAGCTACCTTAGGATTCAGTGAAATTGTAAGGATAATTCTATTGAATGTTGATTATGTAGGAGGGGCTAGTGGATTAAATGATATACCGCAGTACACTACTTGGACTTGGATTTATTTTGGGGTAGTAGGAACCATTATTTTAATAAAAAATTTTATAAATTCCTATGCAGGAAGAGCTTGCATATCAATTAGAGAGGATGAAATAGCAGCAGAGTCTATGGGGATAAATACTACTTTATACAAGGTGCTTGCCTTTGTAATTGGAGCATTCTTTGCAGGTATAGCGGGAGCTCTTTATGCAAACTACTTCTACTTTATAAAACCAAATAATTTTGGATTTATGAAATCTGTAGATATTTTGGTCATAGTAGTTTTTGGAGGAATGGGAAGTATTGCAGGTTCTATTGCTGGAGCAGTTGCACTTTCTATAATATCTTTATTCCTTCAAAACATCCCAGAACTTAGAATGGTAATTTATTCGGTAATATTATTTTTGATTATGGTATATAGACCTGAAGGTCTTTTGGGAAAATATGAAAGCAAGGGAAAGTTATTTAAGAAAGGAGGAAAATTAAATGGCAGTATTAACAATTGATAATTTATCAAAAAGTTTTGGGGGTATAAAAGCTGTAACTAATATTAATATGATGATTGATAAGGGGGACATTGTGGGTCTCATAGGGCCAAATGGAGCGGGGAAAACTACCTTTTTCAATCTATTAACCGGTATGTATACTCCAACTAGCGGAAAGATTTCTTTTGAAGATTTACATCTTAATAATTTAAAGCCTTATAAAATAACGGATTATGGTATAGCAAGAACTTTTCAAAATATAAGATTGTTTAAAAATATGACTGTTATTGAAAATGTAACTTTAGGTTTTCATAAAAATATTAAATATGGACTTTTGGCTAGCTTTTTTAAACTTCCTTCTTTTTATAAAGAGGAAAAGAGAATTTACAATGAGGCATTAGAGCTTTTAAAGAAATTTGACTTAGACCATAAAAAGGATGAACTTGCTAAAAATTTACCTTATGGAGAACAAAGACGTTTAGAGATTGTAAGAGCTCTTGCTTCAAAACCAAGTCTTTTATTATTAGATGAACCAGCAGCTGGAATGAATCCTAATGAAACAAGAGAGCTTATGGAATTAATAAGATGGATAAAAGATAACTATGAACTTACAATTATTTTAATAGAACATGATATGTCCTTAGTAATGAATATATGTAATAAACTATCTGTTTTAGATTATGGAACCTTAATAGCTGAAGGAGATCCAAAATCCGTTATAAATAATCCAAGGGTTATAGAGGCCTACCTTGGGAGGAATGAAGCATGTTAAAACTTGATAAAATCAACGTATATTACGGAGCAATTCATGCACTAAAGGATTTATCAATAGAAGTAAAAGAAGGGGAAGTAGTAACTTTGATAGGTGCCAATGGGGCTGGCAAAACATCAATGCTTAAAACAATATCAGGTATAGTAAAACCAAAAGAGGGGGCTATAAAATATATAGATAAAGATATAACAGATAGTTCAGCGTCGAATATAGTGAAAATGGGAATAGCACATGTTCCAGAAGGAAGAAGAGTTTTTGCGAACATGTCTGTTATGGAAAATTTAGAGATGGGGGCTTTTATAAGAAAAGATAAATTAGAAATCAAAGAAGATTACGAGAAGATATTCGAAAAATTTCCAAGACTAAAAGAAAGAAGAACCCAGATGGCAGGCACTTTAAGCGGAGGGGAACAACAAATGCTTGCAATGGGAAGAGCTTTGATGTTAAGACCTAAATTAATACTTCTTGATGAACCATCTATGGGTCTTGCACCTATTATGGTAGATGAAATATTTTCAACGATACAAGATATTAATAAGTCTGGAACAACGGTACTTTTAGTTGAACAAAATGCCAACATGGCATTATCTATAGCTCATAGGGCTTATGTTATTCAAACAGGAAAAATAGCTTTAGAGGGAAATGGATGTGACCTTTTAAAAGACGAAAACGTAAAGAAGACTTATTTGGGAGGATAAATGAAAAACTAACCTGTCATAATAAAATTTTGAAAAGTTATTTGTAAAAAATAAAGGAACTGAGGTATATAGTGAGAGGAGTGCCTTTTTTGAAGCGACGTCACTATGTATCTCAGTTCCCATTTTGGATACCTAAATTATCTTTTGGATATAGCTAGTTTTTCATCTCAATTTTCTATTAAGCGCTAAGCTTAATTGCTTTCTCCTGATTATTAACATACTTTGAAAATCTCTTTTTAAATAGCATATATATTCCAATCCCTTGGAAAGCCCATTGAGCTCCTGTAATCCACCAATTATAGTATATATCTACTTTTAAGTATCCTATGAAATATAACATTAGTGGAATTCTAATTGCCCAAGCGGCAATGAGGGCAATATAGAAAGGAGTCTTTGTATCTCCAGATCCCTTTAAAGCTCCACCGTAAACTAAATATAAGGCCATAAAAGGCTGTTCTAAAGCGCCTGCCATAAGACATAGGGCACCTAGCTTTATAACTTCTAATTCGCTTCTACTAATGAATAATGAAACTATAAATTTAGGGAATATTAAAAATATAGTGGAACAAAGTCCCATAAAAATAAGCCCTAAAATAGCGCAAGTATGAGCATATTCATTAGCTTCTTTGAAATCTTTCTCACCTATTTTATGTCCTACTAATGCGGTACAAGCTACTCCAAATCCCGTTCCGGGCATATAAGAAATGGATTCAATAGTGGTAGCTATTTGATTTGCTGCAAAAGCGGTTTCTCCTAAACCCATCACCATAAAAATTCCCCATATTCGAGCTAAGCTATAGGCTGCTTCTTGCAAAGAGGAAGGAATGGCTAGTTTAACTAGGTTTCTTAGCTTTGCTAAGGACATATCTTTTATGTATTTAAATCTAGGTTTTATTTTAGAATATTTAAAAGTATATATAAAAATAAATAAAAAACCTATTATATGAGAGAAGGAAGTTGCTATTGCTGCGCCTTTAACTCCTAATTCAGGAAAACCTGCCTTACCGAATATCATAGCCCAATCTAGAAATATATTTATAATATTAATGATTACAGCAGCAATTAGTGGAGTTTTAGTGTTTTTACTTCCTCTTAATATAGAGTTTAGAACATTCATAATCATATTAAAAAATAAGCCTATGGAAGTTATTCTTAAATATATTACTCCCAGATTTAATACTTGGTTTTTAGCTCCAGCGAAAGATAAAATTTTAGGTGCCAATATAAAAGCAGAGCTAGAAATTATTAAAGATAATATAATGCCTATAACAAGAGAAAGTGAGGCGTATTCCTCTGCTAAATCAAATTTATTTGCACCCAAATTTCTAGAAACTAAGGATACAGCACCCACACAGACACCTAAAACAATAAAAATGTTTACAATTCCTGTCATTATTTCAGAACAAAGTCCTACAGTACTTACGGCAACTTGTCCACCATATTTACCTACCATCATTGTGTCAAAGACCCAAACCATCATATAAAGGAACATTTCACCTACTGCAGGGAGAGCTATGGATAGCACTTCTTTCACAGTCTTGTTATTCAATTCACACTCACCCTTTACTATAAAATTGTCATAAATTTGCGCAAACAAAGTCATAATATCACATAAAATACATATAATCTACCTAAATCTCATATTTTTCATGAATTTTTAATTTTTGTTGGTAGATTAATTATAAAAAATTATAAACTTCCAGCTATATATGCATTGCTACCAAAACTAGATAGTATCTATATGAATAACCTATGCAAATATTAAATTGCATAGGTTGTTTACAATTAATTTATATATTTTGTAATTTAAAAAATTGGTTAAATATGATAAAATTAGGTTAATAAAGATGAAAAATGTAATTTTTATCAAGGAAGTGAGAAAATGTGGAAAAATAATAAAAAAGATTATTTTGCTAATTATAATGAAAATTTAAATCCAGCATTTGAATCGCTTAAAATATCAATAGTTTTTCTGGGAATTGGAGTTTTTTTAATATTATTTTTTAATAACATTATAAATTTATTTTATAAAGATAATATTATTTTTGAAAATATTCAAAAATACAAAGAGATATTTTTTGTTTTAATTATTGCCATAATAGTTTATTTTTTAAATCGTAATAACATAATTTTAATTAAATCAATTATTAAGAGGGAAAATGAGTCTTATAAAGACCTTAGTTCGGCTCATGAACAATTAGTGGCTGTAGAAGAAGAACTTAGGGAACAATATAATGAGCTTCAAAAGAGTAAAGCTTCCCTCTTCATAAGTGAACAAAGATATGAGCTTGCGGTAGAGGGAGCTAATGATGGGATTTGGGATTGGGAAATTAAAACTAATAAGTATTATTTTTCTCTAAATTTTAAAGAATATTTCGGATATGAAGAAGGGGAGATAGAAAATACTATAGAAGGATGGAAAAGACTATTGCACCCTGAAGATAAAGATATGACAATTAAAATAATGGAAGAATATTTTAAAAAAGGGTATGGAGTGTATAAAGATACCTACAGATTGCGCTGTAAAAATGGCAGTTATAGATGGATTTTAAGTCACGGTAAAGCTCTATGGAATAAAGATGGAACCCCCATTCGATTTGCTGGTTCACATACTGATATTACTGAACAATTAAACCTTCAAGAATATTTAAGATTAGAGAAAGCCTTATCAGAAAACATCATGAATAATGTTTCTGTAATTATAGCCATTTGGGAAAGTAATGGAAAAATAAAGAGAATCAATCCCTTTGCAGAAGAATTGTTTGGATATTGTTGTGATGAAGTTAAAGATAAAAGCTGGATGGAGTTTGTGATTCCAAAAGAAAACAAAATTTATACAAAGTTTGTGTTTGAAAAGATTGTAAGCGGCAAAAGTCTTATAAATTATGAAAGCCAATTGATCAGCAAAAATGGTAAAATTATAGATGTCTTATGGAATAGCAGTGCAATATATGATAGTCATGATAATATTACAGAAATTATATCAGTTGGGACTAATATAACAGAGAGAAAAAGAATGGAGAAAAAACTTCATACATTAGCATATTATGATCCTTTGACAGGATTGCCTAATAGAACGATGATTGAAAAGCAAGTAAATATAATTATTGAGGAGCATAAAGACAGTGAAGATAAATTTGCTTTTATATATTTGGATATAGATAATTTCAAACATGTAAACGATACCTTAGGCCATATAACAGGAGATGCTTTATTAAAACATATATCACAAATAATGAAGAATAATTTAAAATTCCCAAATCTAATAGGAAGATTAAGTGGTGACGAATTTGTAATAATATTAGTAGAAATAAAAGATAGAATGGATGTAGTAAATAAATTAGAAAATTTATTAAAGGACTTAAGAACCCCATGGATGAACGATGGCAATGAACTTTTCATATCTGTCAGTATGGGAATAGTTATTTATCCTGAAGATGGAATGGATTATAGCACTCTTTTGAAGCATGCAGATACTGCTATGTTTAATGTTAAGGAAAAAGGGAAAAATGGATATGGCTTTTATACTAAAAATATGAAGGAAAAGGCCTACAATTATTTAAATATTGTTAATCAACTTCATAAGGCTATAAATAATAAAGAATTTGTTTTGTTTTATCAGCCATTAGTAGACTTACATTCTAAAAAAATTATTGGGGTTGAGGCTTTAATCAGATGGAATCATCCAGAAAAGGGAATTATATTTCCTATGGAATTCATACCTTTTGCAGAAGAAATAGGGTTGATTTATGAGATAGGAGATTGGGTATTAAAAACAGCGCTATATCAAAAAAAGAAATGGGAAGAAGAAGGATATAAAGATTTGCAAGTATCCATAAATCTATCAAGTACTAGATTGAAAAAAGGTAATTTAGCATATGAGATAAGTCAAATACTAGACGAACTAAATCTAACAGGAGGAATAATTATAGAAATTACTGAAACTGCAGTAATGGAAGATATGGATATGGCTATAGAAATACTACAAAGCTTGAAGAAAAAAGGAATTAAAATAGCATTAGATGATTTTGGAACAGGATATTCTTCTTTGACGTATCTAAGAAATCTTCCTATAGATGTGTTGAAAATTGATAGAGAATTTATTAAAGGAGTTACAGCGAATTCGCAAAAAGAGGAGATAGTAAAATCTGTAGTTAAGCTTGGAAGAGCTCTAGATTTGAAGGTCGTAGCAGAAGGAATAGAAACTAAATCAGAATTAAAACTATTAAAAGAATATGGCTGTGATGTAGGGCAAGGTTATCTGTTTAGTAAACCAGTTGAAGCAAAGGAAATTGAAAAATTACTAAAAAATAAAAATGTGTATACTTTTTAATTTATAATAGAATTAGTGAAAATACTAGTTCTATTATTGATTTTATTATATAAACATTAAAATTTAATAAATTGTTAATGGTTCGGCGTGACAATAAATGTTATAATTTAAAAAACATATAAATACTACAAGGAGGAGTACAGGTGCAACTGTTTAAAGAAGATAAGATAAAATATCTAGATATAATAAAAATAGTTATAACTATAATGATATCAATTAAGATTGTGGACAACTATGAACTATTTTTTACAGGGGTTAATAGAATTTTTAGCATAATATCTCCATTTATATATGCTTTTATCATAGCTTATGTATTGAATCCATTGATGAGCTTTTTTGAAAGAAGATTCAAGCTTACTAGAGGGAAAAGCATTTTAATAACCTATATAACTATAGTGTTGATGTTAGCAATTTTTTCATCTTATTTAATGCCTAGAATCATAACTAGTATAATGGATATAATTAAAAACATACCCGAATTTACTAAAGTAGCTCAAAATTATTTTGATACATTAATTAAAGATGAGAGGGTACAAAATATACTTTATTCCACAGGTAATATGGAATTAAAGACTGATTTTATAATATCAAAGGGTAGCAGTTTTCTTGCAAGTGTATTAAATTCTTTCTTATCCAAAACCGTGTCTTTTACAAACTACTTTGTAAAATGGGTTTTTGGTTTTATTATTTCTATATATATTTTAGCGGACAAGGAAAGTATTTTAGAAACGGTAAGAAAAATTATATATGCCATCTTAGGAAAGAAAAACGCAGGTAAGGCTTTAGAATTTATTTCGAATTTACATAACATGATAGGTGTTTATATTGGAACTAAAGCCATAGACTCTACAATTATAGGAATAATGGCTTTGGTGGGCTTATCCATAATAAAATCACCTTATTCACTTTTGATAGCTTTAATAGTTGGAGTAACTAATATGATACCTTATTTTGGCCCTTTTATAGGAATGGTAGTGGCTGCAATTATTAACTTATTCTTTAGTCCAATAAGGGCATTAGTAGTGTTAATTTTCTTATTCCTTCTCCAGCAATTTGATGGATGGTATTTAGATCCTAAACTTATAGGAAATAAGGTAGGTTTAAAACCCTTTGCTGTAATATTTGCCGTAACATTAGGTGGAGGACTATATGGTCCTGTAGGAATGATACTTGGAGTACCAGTTATGGCTATAATAAGAACTTATTTAGAAAAACTATTATTAAGGTTTAATAATTAAGAGGTAATTTATGAAAAGAAGTAAGAAAAAAGTGTTTATATTAATACTAATGTTTTTATTGACTATTGGATTCTTACTTTTAAAAAGTGTGGATTATGATGTACAAGAACTAATTATTAAAATAGAACAGATGGCAGGTAAAAGAGTGATTGTACCTGAAGAATATTCTAAAGTAGATAGGAATAATAACGGTATACCAGATTCTTTAGATATTGTAAAAGGAGCGAGAGAAGAGGTTAAGAATAAAACTAAATATGTAGATGCATATTATAATGGAGGATACCCTCCAGACTCAGAAGGTGTATGTACTGATGTTATATGGAGAGCTTTTAAAAGTATAGATTTAAATTTGAAGGAACTTATAGATGAAGACATTAAAAAGAATACAAAAATCTATTGGAGGGTTCAGGGAACACCAGAACCCAATATAGATTTTAGAAGAGTTCCTAACCAAGATGTGTTTTTTAAGAATAATGCAGAAAGTTTGATTAATGAAATAATACCAGGAGATGTGGAAAATTTAAAGCAGTGGCAACCTGGTGATATAATTATTATGTATAAACCATATGAGCATGTGGTTATAGTTTCTGATAAAAGGGATAGGAATGGAGTGCCTTATATTATCCATAATTACTATCCCTATGCTCGAGAAACCCTTTATAATTATAAAAAATTAAAAGTAGATGGGCACTATAGATGGAAATACTAAAAGAGGGGAAATTATGAGAAGAGAGTATGTAGACTTTTTATCTAATATACCTATAAATGTGAGTTATATTAATATTATTGAATATCCTATTCACTGGCATGATTGTATGGAAATAATATATTGCCTAAAAGGTAGGATTAAAATAAATATTGAGACAGAAACTCATATAATAAATGAAGGCGAGCTAGAAATCATAAACTTTGATGAAGCGCATAGTATTGCTGGTTTGGATAAGGATAATAAAATACTTATATTTCAAATTGACACCTCATTTTTTAATAAATATTATAATATAGAAAATATATTCTTCTATACAGAGTCCTCAGTAAAGGATGTTCAAAAACATGCTAAATACGAAGAGTTAAGAAGCTATTTGAGTATACTTCTTTGTGAAATGGCTCAAAAAGGAGAGGACTATGAAGATGTAATTGAGGACACTTTAGTTGATATTTTATATCATCTTATAAACAATTTTCATTATTTAATATATGATGAAGAGAGTTTAAAAGGAAATGAGGAACAATTTGAGAGATATGATAGAATAATTAAATATATATATTCAAACTATAATAATAAAATAAGTTTACAAGATATTGCAAGAAGAGAGTATCTAAGTTCTCACTATCTTTCTTATAGTATGAAAAATACTGTAGGATATAGCTTCAATGATTTTCTAAACTTAACTAGAGTTGAAGAAGCTATAAAATTATTATTAGATACGGATAAAACAATATCAGAAATATCAGAAGAACTAGGATTTTCTCATACTAGGTATTTTAATAAACATTTCAAGAAACACTATAAATGTACTCCCATGCAATATAGAAAAAAATACAAAGTTGACGAAGAAAAATTCATTGAAATGAAAAAATTTACAATCTTGCCTATAAAAGAAGCTTTAGAAGAAGTCTCTTACTATCTACAAGACTATTTAAGATTCAATTATGAAGGAAAGATAAATAGGATAGATGTAGTATTATCCTCAGAAGAAACTTTAGATAAGCCTTGGGAAAGTTTATTTATACTAGGTAGCGTAAGTAAATTGTTTAAAGAAAAAAATAAAAAGATATTAAAAAGAATGAAAGAGGATATCAATTTTTCCTATGTTTTATTAAAAGATGTTATTTCAAAAGAAAATAGAAAATTCTATTACTGGGGAGAAATAAAAGAAGTCATTCAATTCTTACTGGACATGGACTTAAGACCTGCCATATATATAGAAGACTATTCCGTAGCCTTTTATTCATTTTTAGACTATTTCGAGGACATCTATAGTAGTTATGAATTAGAAAAATGGAAATTCTATTTAGATCATAATATGGATGATGAAAGCAAAAATAAGTTAAAAAAATATTTAATAGATTATGGTTTAGAGGTACTAGAAGAAGATATTAAAAAACCTAATTATAATAAAATCCATGATAGTCCATTTATGCTTCCATATTTAATACAGAGAAACTTGGATAATAAATTTACAAATAATAATTTTTATATCATAGATGAATTTAATAGTGAGGAAATTATAGATAATGAAGTGTTTTTTGGGTGTAATGGATTAGTTAATATACAGGGTATAAAAAAACCTTCCTATTATGCCTACTATTTTTTATCTAAATTAGGAGATAATGTACTATCAAAAGGTGAAGGATATATAATAACTGAGAAAGATGAAGAGATTCAAATACTTTTATATACCATTAAAGATAATTTAAAGGAAGAAAGTTTAGATAATATTTCTTATAACTTCAAAAAGGACAAAAGTACTATAGAAAATAAATATTCTATAAACTTTGAGGGACTACCTTCTGATTATAAGGTTATAAAATATGAAATTAATGAAAAGAAAGGTTCTGCTTATAACAATTGGGTAAGCATGGGTAAGCCAAAGCAGATAAATTATGATGAAATAAATCTTTTTAAAACTACAAGCAACCCTTATATAGGCCTATCCTATAGTAAAAAAAGTCCTATTTATAATATAGTTCCAAAAGTCGAAGGATATGGAGCGGTACTAATTATACTGCAAAAAGTACAAAAGCACTTTTAATAAGGTGCTTTTTTTATATTTACAGAAAAAAACAATACTCAGAAATACTTAAAGTTATACTTTATACTAGGTACATTGGTGAATGAAGGTTCTAAAGAAATTATGTATACTTATATTATAAGACTTAGAAAGAGGGTGAAAGTAGAAATGAGGGTGTGGCTCTTAAAGCATTATATATTAATTTAAATCGAGGAGGATTTTTATGAATAGTAGTAGTATTTTTAATGAAAAAAGTACTAATAAATTGTTGTTAAAATTTGCAGTGCCGTCTATTATATCTTTACTAGTAGGAGAATTATATAATATGGTAGACACCCTTTATGTAGGAAGAACTATTGGTGCTATGGCAGTTGGAGGTTTAACAGTAGCTTTCCCTATACAAAGGTTAATAATAGCCCTAGGTCTTATGGTGGCAGTAGGTGTGTATACATCCGTTGCTAGACACTTAGGAGAAAAGAATGAAGAAGAAATTAAAAATTCAATAACCAACTCTATTAGTTTGATAATTTCAATAATCTTAATCTTAACCTTTTTAATCTATATATTTAGAGATAAAATAATCTTAAACTTAGGAGCAAGCCACAGCATATTTCCTTATGCAAGAGACTATATTTCTATAGTGATATTTGGTGGAATATTTCAGTGTCTAACTGCGGTTTATTGTTATATAATGACTGCATTAGGAGATACGAAAATAACCTTAAAAGCCACCTCTATAGGTGCTATCGCTAATATTATTATAGACTATATTTTAATAATTAACCTTAATTTAGGAGTAAAAGGAGCTGCTATTGCTACGGTAATATCACAGATGGGTTCCTTTGTATATGCTTATTATTATTTTAATAAAAAAGTAAGAACTAAATTAAATCTTAAATTTAAATTTACTTTAGAAAAAGCAATTGTAGGATCGATAGTAAGTGTTGGATTTTCAACCTTTATGATAGAAATTTCTGATGCCGTAGTGGCATTTATACTAAATAATCTACTATTAACATATGGTGGAGAAGAATCTGTAATTATTTTTGGTTTAGTAACCAGAGTGTCTATGTTCTTATTCATAACATTGATTGGAATAAGTTCAGCTATGCAACCTATAGCAGCTTTCAATTTTGGTAGAGAGGACTATAAGAAAGTTAAAGATGTTGTCATTAGTACAATAAAAATTGCTGTAATTTCATCCCTTATTTGTTGGCTAGGAATGTTTATATTCTCAAAAAATATAATGGGATTATTTATAAATGAAAGTGAAATATTATATGATGCAGCAAAAATCTTTAGAATTGTAATTTTGGTATTTCCAATAGTAAGTGTCTATTATGTTGCAATATATTACTATCAAGCAATGGGAGAAGCTAAATCATCCTTCTTATTATCTATATTTAGGCAAATAGTTGTATTTATACCTTTGCTATTGATATTAATGCAGATGTTTGGAACCTTAGGAGCTTGGATTGCTTATCCATTATCGGATATAATATCGGGGCTAACGGGAATATTCTTTGTAAGAAGAGGATTAGATATAGAAGATGAAGATGATGCATTGGATTATGAAGTTAATGAAGCTTAATATAAAAACCTACAATCACTTATTTTACTGGATTGTAGGTTTTTTTATATTATATTAGGATAAAGAATAGTTTACGAGGGAAATATAAGTTTATAATCAAATGAATTTTAGGAGGAATTTAAGTGAAAAGTAGAGAGGAAGTAAAAAGCGAAAATAGAAAGAATTATAACCAAAAGGGACACAAATCTAAAGGACAATTTAGTAGCAGCAATATGGTTCAGACTATAGAGAGTCAAGCAATAAATGATAGCATTTTTGAAACTGAGAACGATGGATACGATGAACACGAGGAATATTAAAAGAACGGCCTGCAAAAAGTTTATTTTTGCAGGCTATATATTTTAAATTTTAACTTATAGAATATGATTTATCTCATAATTAAGCGGTTTTAATATTCCCATCTATTAATATGCAGTTAATACATAAAACATGAGTATTAATATAATAATAACTTATGTATGGCTAACATATATAAGGAGGGTAATCTATGAAAAAGATAACAAAAACAATGGATGGAAATGGTGCAGCAGCTTATGCTTCGTATGCTTTTACAGAGGTTGCGGCTATATTTCCTATTACCCCATCTACTCCAATGGCAGAAGGAGTAGACGAGTGGGCGGCACATGGTAAAAAGAATATATTTGGCCAAAGGGTTAAAGTGGTAGAAATGCAATCAGAGGCTGGTGCTGCTGGAACAGTTCATGGTTCTTTAGTAGCAGGGGCTCTAACGACTACATATACAGCTTCTCAAGGGCTGCTACTTATGATACCTAATATGTATAAAATATCTGGAGAATTATTGCCAGGAGTGTTTCATGTTAGTGCTCGTGCAATAGCTGCTCATGCATTATCTATATTTGGTGATCACCAAGACGTTATGGCCTGTAGACAAACAGGATTTGCATTGCTTGCTTCCTCTAATGTGCAGGAAGCTATGGATTTAGGATTTATATCACATCTATCATCAATAAAATCTAGAATTCCATTTTTGCATTTTTTTGACGGCTTTAGAACTTCTCATGAATATCAAAAAATAGAGGTTATAGATTACGAAGATGTAGCAAAGATTGTAGATTACAATGCTTTAAATGAATTCAGAAATAATTCTTTAAATCCTGAAAGACCAGTATTAAGAGGTACTGCGCAAAATCCAGATATATATTTCCAAGGGAGAGAAGCATCAAACAAGTTTTATAATGCAGTTCCAGATATAGTAGAAGATTATATGGGAATGATAAAAAATATAACAGGAAGAGAGTATCACCCCTTTGATTATTATGGTGCCGAAGATGCAAAGCATATAATCGTTGCTATGGGATCGGTATGTGACACATTAGAGGAAACCGTAGATTATCTACTAAAACAAGGTGAGAAGGTAGGTTTCATAAAGGTACACTTGTATAGGCCTTTCTCAGAAAAGTATTTCTTTAAGGTATTACCAAAAACCGTAGAAAGAATAGCGGTCTTAGATAGAACTAAAGAGCCAGGTTCTTTAGCTGAGCCACTTTGTCTTGATATATCAAATTTATTTTATAAAAAAGAAAATAGACCCTTAATAATAGGTGGAAGATATGGTTTAGGTTCAAAAGATACAATACCTTCAGAAATAATTGCAGTATTTGAAAATTTAAAGAGTAATAATCCTAAGGACCATTTTACAATAGGAATTACAGATGATGTTACATATACATCATTGGCTACAGAAAAATTTGTTGATACAACTCCAGAAGGAACAATAAGCTGTAAATTCTGGGGGTTAGGCTCTGATGGTACTGTAGGAGCAAATAAAACTGCAGTAAAAATCATTGGAGATAAAACAGATTTATATGCACAAGCGTATTTTTCTTATGATAGTAAAAAGTCAGGAGGTACTACAGTATCTCATTTAAGATTTGGAAGTAAACCTATAAGGTCATCTTATTTGGTTCATAATTCTGATTATATTGCTTGTCACAACAAGTCTTTCTTATATAATTATGATCTTTTAAAAGGGATTAAAAAAGGTGGTACTTTTCTACTTAACTGTCCTTGGAGGGGAGACGAACTAGATGAAAAATTGCCAGCTTCTATAAAGAAATACATTGCAGATAATAATATTAACTTTTATGTAATAGATGCTGTAAGTATTGCAAGAAGCATAGGCCTTGGTGGAAGAATAAATATGGTAATGCAAGCAGCTTTCTTTAAGTTAGCTAAAGTTATTCCAATAGAAGATGCAGTAAAATATCTAAAAGACTCTATAGAAACTACTTATGGTAGAAAAGGTGAAAAAATCGTAGAAATGAACAAAGCTGCTGTAGATAAAGGAGTAGAAGGATTAATTAAGGTAGCTGTGCCAAATTCATGGAGTAATGTAGAAATAGAAAAAGACTTAGAAAAAGATATTCCAGAGTTTGTTAAAAACATTCAAATTCCTATGGCAAGAATGGAAGGAGATGAATTACCTGTAAGTGCTTTCACAGGAAGAGAAGACGGTTCCTTCCCATTGGGTACAACAGCTTATGAAAAGAGAGGCATTGCAGTACTTGTACCAGAGTGGCAAATTGATAAATGTATACAGTGCAACCAATGTTCTTATATTTGTCCTCATGCTACTGTAAGACCATTCTTACTTAATGAAGAAGAAGTAAATAAAGCTCCATCAACCTTTAAGACAAAGAAAGCAGTAGGTAAAGGATTAGAAAACTATCAATATAGGATTCAAGTAAGTCCTTTAGATTGTACTGGATGTGGTAACTGTGCGGATGTTTGCCCAGCACCAGGTAAGGCATTAATTATGAAACCAGCTGATCAAGAAATAGAAATGGAAGGGGACAATTGGGATTTTGCTATAACATTACGTGAAAAACATAATGTTCAAGATATTTATACTGTTAAGGGTAGCCAATTCAATAAACCACTTCTGGAGTTTAATGGAGCATGCCCAGGTTGTGGAGAAACTCCTTATGTTAGATTGATAACTCAACTATATGGAGATAGAATGATGATAGCTAATGCTACAGGTTGTTCATCAATTTGGGGAGGAAGTGCACCTTCAGTGCCATATACTACAAACGAAAAAGGTCAAGGGCCAGCTTGGGGCAACTCTCTATTTGAAGATAATGCGGAATATGGATATGGCATGTACTTAGGTATTAAACAAATAAGGGAAAGATTAGCCTTACTTATGGATGAAGCTTTAAATAAAGATATAGATGAGGAGCTTAAAGAAGCTTTTGCTCAGTGGATTGATAATATAGATGATGGTGATAAATCAAAGTCTTCATCAGAAAGGGTTATAAATGCATTGAGGAAGGTAGACTACATGAAAGATCCTCTATACAAAGAGATAATGGATAATGCTGAATATTTAGTTAAGAAATCCGTATGGATAATTGGAGGAGATGGCTGGGCTTATGACATTGGATATGGCGGTTTAGACCATGTATTGGCTTCAGGGGATGACGTAAATATTTTAGTTTTAGATACAGAAATATATTCGAATACAGGCGGACAGATGTCAAAATCAACACCAACTGCAGCAGTAGCTAAATTTGCGGCGGCAGGAAAGAGGATAAGAAAGAAGGATCTTGGTCTTATGGCTATGAGTTACGGTTATGTGTATGTTGCTCAAATATCCATAGGAGCCAATATGAATCAAACAGTTAAGGTAATAAAAGAAGCAGAAGAGTATAAAGGACCCTCATTAATAATAGCCTATGCTCCATGTATTAACCACGGTATTAAAACAGGTATGGGAACAAGTATTATGGAAAGCAAAAAAGCTGTTGAAACGGGATATTGGCATCTATATAGATACAATCCGAAGCTTAAAGAGGAAGGGAAAAATGCATTTATACTGGAATCTAAAGAAGCAAAAGAATCTTTCCAAGATTTTATAAGAGGGGAAATAAGATATACTTCATTAGCAAATGTATTCCCAGAAGTTGCAGAAGAAATGTTTAACGAAGCAGAAAAACATGCTAAAAATAGATACGAAATATATAAAAAGCTATCAGAAAACTTTTAATAAAAACCGTTGGATTGGCACAGGATACCTTGAAATATCCTGTGCTTTTTTCGTTATTTCCCGGGTAACATCCCTATGAAGTTGAAAGTGCTCCATATTTCTTTGTAGTTGATTTTATCAACCAAAGTCAACTGCAAATCCTTTGAGTTCTTTAGCCATAGTAAGTATAATTAAAATAAGAGAGCAGTAGAGGTGATGAAATGAAAGAAATAAATATCGCTAGAACACTTGTAAATAAGAGAAAAGAAAAATGTATTACTCAAGAGGAGTTGGCAAAATATATTGGTGTTTCAAAGGCCTCTGTTTCTAAATGGGAAAGGGGACAAAGTTATCCAGATATTACTTTTCTACCGCAACTTGCAGCTTACTTTAATATTAGTATAGATGATTTAATGGGATACGAGCCGCAAATGTCAAGAGAGGATATTTGCAAGCTTTATCACAAATTATCCACGGATTTTACATCAAAACCCTATGATGAGGTTTTAAACAACTGTAGGGATATCATCAAAAAATATTATGCTTGCCTTCCTCTTCTATTGCAAATGGGGGTTTTGATACTCTTTCATAGTGATTTGGCAAAAGACACAGAAAAAACCACTGCCTTGACCTTGGAAGCAAAAGAGCTTTTTATTCGAGTAAAAAAGGAAAGCGGAGATGTGGAGCTTATCAAACAGGCACAATATATGGAAGCGTTTTGCTATATTACTATTAGAGATCCACAATCTGCCATGGAATTACTTGAAGCTATGAACAAGCCCCTGCTCCCTGTAGAAGCACTTCTTGCTTCTGCTTATAAAATGTCAGGAAAAACAGATGAAGCAAAATCCACATTGCAAATAGGAATATATCAATATGTTATAGGCTTATTCAGTGTTTTTCCCTTATATCTTGCAATGTGTATCGATGAGCCAAAAAGATATGAGGAAGTATTAAATCGTGCATTGGCAGTAGAAGAAACCTTTAATGTAAAACAGCTTCTCCCTACTGTTATTATGGAGCT
This sequence comes from uncultured Clostridium sp., assembly GCF_963515715.1. Classification (GTDB taxonomy): domain Bacteria; phylum Bacillota; class Clostridia; order Clostridiales; family Clostridiaceae; genus Clostridium_AW. Next base: position 20,074 of record NZ_CAUPZS010000014.1, on the reverse strand, counting down.
CTATATAGTGGCTGCACAAGGGTATATAGTGCAAGGTAATTCAGAAAAAAGCCTTAATATGTTGCAAAAATACACAGAGCTTGCCACAAGCAATATTTATCAGTTGACGCCCCACGGCGATAATTTTTTTGATTCACTTGACCATTGGCTGAATAAATTAGATTTAGGAGCTGGGATGGTTAAAAATGAAAAAACAATTAAGCAAAACGTGGTAGATTTGGTGGTTAATAGCCCTGTTTTTTCCTCACTTGCTGATGAATGTAGTTTTCAAAGCATGGTAGAAAAGCTAAAAGCAATAAAAGGAGAAAATAATGAAAGGGGAGAACAATGAAAACAAAAATTAGAAAAATAGGTAAAATAGTTCTTTGGATTATAGGTATTATTGTAGGTCTGATAGCACTAGCTATGCTTACAGGTTTCACATTGCATAACACTTATTATAAGAGCCAGCTGGAGGAAATAAAACCTTATGGTAAAATGGTGGAAGTAGATAATGAAAGTATGCATGTTTATTCTATGGGTAATGGGGAGGAAACTATAGTACTTTTAGCAGGTCATGGTATCCCTCTGCCATCAGCAGAATTTGCTCCCCTTATGCGTGAATTGAGTAAAAAATATACAGTTGTGACGGTAGAATATTTTGGGGTTGGATTTAGCGGCGAAACGGACAAGCCACGTACTTGTGAAAACTATATGAAGGAAATCAGAACTTCTCTTCATAAGGCAGGGTTTAAACCTCCTTATATATTAATGCCACATTCAATATCAGGTATCTATAGCGAATATTACGCTACAAAATATCCAGAAGAAGTTAAAGGTATGATTTTACTTGATACTACCTCAACAGCATTTACAATGGAGGAAATGCCAAAAGAGGAGATTGCGCTTTTTAATACTGGAAAATTTGGCCAGTCGATAAGCCTAACACGATTATCATTAAGCCTCGCTCCTGAAGATATATTGGTAAAAAACGATGTGCTTCTAACGACAGAAAATGGTTATACCGAGAAGGAAATAGAGGATTATAAAAAATATTCGAACTACAATATAAATGATACAATCATTGAGCAGATTGAAAACTTGTATAGTTGTGTGAGAGAAGTTAAAGATTTACCATTTCCAGAGGATATTCCTGTGCTGAAAATTATAGCTAAACAAACAACGGAAAAGGTGGTACCACTTACAGATGAGGATATGAAAAAGACATCTGAATATATGGGAAGTATGGAGTTTCAAGAAGACCACTTAAAGCGTTTAGGGGATAAGGCATCCTATATTATACTTGATGGCACTCATTTTATTTATCGAACCCAAGCTGAAGAGATTTCAAGACTTACAGATGCATTTATAGCCAATTTGAAATAATAAAACTTAATTTTCTGTAGAAAATGAGTATAGAACAGCGAATGAATAATTCGCTGTTATTTTTTTGTTTATAAACCATATTTTTAATTAATTTAAAAAATCAATTAAAAAAACAGTTCACGTTGAGTTCATATGAGCCTGTTAAGATGTGACCATACAAAAGTGAAAAGGAGCAATAAATAATGTCCAAACTTAAATTATCTCAGATTAGAAAATCGTATAAGGCAGGTAACGAATCTGTCGAAATCTTAAAAGGCATATCACTTGAATTTAGAGAAAGTGAACTTGTTTCAATTTTAGGTCAGTCAGGCTGCGGAAAGACAACTCTTTTGAATGTTATTGGTGGACTTGACCATTACGATAGCGGCGACCTGATTATTGGTGATATGTCAACTAAAAAATTTAAGGATGCAGACTGGGATGCATACCGAAACAGGTCAATCGGTTTTGTATTTCAAAGCTACAATCTGATATCCCATCAATCTATACTGCATAATGTTGAAATTTCTATGACCCTGTCCGGCGTACCGGCAGCAGAGAGAAAACAGAGAGCAATAGAGGCCCTTAAATCGGTAGGCCTTCATGACCAAATAAATAAAAAACCTAGTCAACTGTCCGGTGGACAAATGCAAAGGGTTGCTATAGCAAGAGCACTTGTCAATGATCCCGACATCATCCTTGCGGATGAACCCACCGGAGCACTGGACAGTAATACCAGCGTGCAGGTCATGGAAATACTTAAAGAGATATCTAAAACACGTCTAGTAATTATGGTTACCCACAACGGTGAATTGGCTGATGAATACAGCAGCAGAGTTATCCGATTGTTAGATGGTGAGGTTCAATCAGACAGTAATCCAATTGAAAAGAAACAGCTATCTAAACAGAAAAAAGCAGAAACCAATGGCAAAAAAACAAAGCTGAAAAAGACATCCATGTCGTTGCTTGCAGCCACATCCCTATCCTTTAAAAACTTGCTCACCAAAAAAGGAAGAACCATCATTACCTCCTTTGCGGGTAGCATAGGCATTATAGGTGTTGCACTTGTACTTGCACTCTCAAATGGCTTGTCCACATATATGAGTAGTATGCAGTCAGAAGCTTTATCCGGTTTTCCCATCACAGTAAATACCACAGAACAAAGTATTGATTTCAGCAATCCTGGAATGATGGGTAAGGATAAAGATACAAATGCATCGAAAAAATTTACAAAGGAAGATGTGATTTATCCCTATGACAGCAACGAAAACGCAACCAAGCACACTAATGATTTAACGCAGGATTATTTAGACTATGTATCTAAATTGGAAACCGCATTGCCGGGCACAGTAAACAATATTTCATATTCAAGGGGCGTAGGTATCAATTTATTAGCAAAAGGCGAAGATGCTGTCACAAAATATGAAACATCCGCCGCTTTTACAGGTATGCAGGAAATGCCTGCTGCAATGGGAATGGGCAGTACCTATTGGCAGGAAATGCCTGACAATGAAGAGTTTGTTCTTTCATTATATGATCTTATAGGCGAAGGAAGCCGTCTACCTAAAGCTAAGAACGAAGTAGTTCTTGTAGTAGATGAATATAACAGATTAGATGAAGCCTTTTTTGAGAAATTGGGTATATCTACAGACGGGGGAAACTACAAATTAACGGATTTTATTGGCAAGACAATATTAAAGGTTGTTCCCAATGATGATTTCTACACAAAAAGTGGAGATACATTTATTGCAGCAAATCCAAGCCAATACAATGCTTTGTATGAAAGTGACAGCGGCGTAAAGCTTACTATTACAGGTATTGTACGCATTAAGGAAGATGCGACAAGCAGTTACTTATCAAGTGGTATAGCATATACTACTGCTTTGACAGACTATGTTGTAGATAATGCACAAAAATCAGAAATAGCCACTACACAAAAAGACTCAAATAAAGATGTGCTTTTAGGTACGCCTTTTGCAAATGATACAGCGAAAGAGCAAAGACTTTTAAGCTTAGGTGCAGATACTACACCAACGGGCATAAATATTTATCCAAAAGATTTTGCAAGCAAGGACGATATTAAAGAATATTTAGACGCCTATAATGAAGGCAAGGCTGAAGCGAATCAGATCATATATTCTGATATGGCGGAAATGGTTGCTTCTATGACCGGAACTTTGCTTGATACCGTTTCTTATGTTTTAATAGGATTCGCAGCCATTTCATTAATTGTTTCCACTATTATGATTGGTATTATCACCTATGTGTCCGTTATTGAGCGTACAAAGGAAATCGGAATACTGAGAAGCGTGGGTGCCAGAAAAAAAGATATTTCAAGAGTGTTCAATGCAGAAACACTAATTGTAGGATTTTCTGCAGGGTTGCTTGGCGTAGGATTATCCTACTTACTCACAATACCGATCAACGTGGTTATTTCAAGGCTTGTAGGTATTGACAACATTGCTAACTTGAACCCGTTGCACGCTACAGTACTCATTCTCGGTAGCATGACCCTCACTTTAATTGCGGGACTTATTCCATCAAGAATGGCCGCAAAGAAAGACCCCGTTGTTGCCTTGCGTACCGAATAGTTTTAAAATCACAATTGAGCAGAATTGAATCTGCTCAATTGTGACATAATACTCTTATAGATCATTCTCAAATTTAAATTATATAATGAGTGTGGGTGAAAATCATGTTTAATATTTTAGTTGTGGATGATAACGACAGTATTAGAAAATTAATTATCACTTATCTAAAACGTGAAGGCTATAATACATTTGCCGCGGCTGATGGCTTAGAGGCACTGGATGTACTTGAACAGGAGCATATTGACCTTATGATTGTGGATATCATGATGCCCAATATGGATGGCTATACATTAACTGAGAATTTACGTTCTTCAAATTATAATTTGCCCATTCTTATGATAACCGCAAAGGAGCGAATAGAAGATAAGAAAAAAGGATTTACTGTGGGTACAGATGATTATATGGTCAAGCCCATTGATTTTGATGAAATGCTGCTAAGAGTTTCTGCACTGCTCAGGCGCGCAAAAATTTCTAATGAGAAAAAGATTGTTATGGGAGATGTTACACTGGATTATGATACATTGACGGTGTCAACAAAAACGGAAGCGATTCTGCTCCCGGGGAAAGAGTTTTATCTCTTGTTTAAACTTCTTAGCTATCCTCAAAAGATATTTACGCGGCAAGATCTTATGGATGAGATTTGGGGCTATGACACCGAAACCGATGAGCGAACGGTGGATGTCCATATTAAGCGGCTTAGAGAAAAGTTTGATCATCTTACTGAGTTTAAGATCATAACCATAAGAGGTCTTGGATACAAGGCGGAACGAAAGGTATGAAAAAGAAGTTTAGGTTTAAATTCAAATCCATATATGACAAGTTTACCATTATCTTTTTAAGTGTCTGGTGGATGTTAAATTTTTTGACCTTTGGTGCTATCATGCATGTTATGGCAAATAGTCCTTTAGTGAGATTGGCACCGCAATTTATTGAAATGTCTGCCGAATTTCACAAAGTAAGAGTCCTTACTGGATTTTCTTTTTTTGTCAGTTCATGTCTTGGAACAGTGGTTATTTTATTTGTTGTACGGGGAATTGTGAAGCCAATCAAACAGCTTTCAGCTGCTTCGAAAGAAGTTGCAAAAGGTAATTTTGACATTAGCGTTAATACAAATAGTAACGATGAGGTTGGACAGCTTGCTACAGATTTTAATACAATGGTGCAGGAATTAAAAAGCATAGATTTACTCCGCAAGGAATTCGTGTCAAATGTATCACATGAATTCAGAACACCAATCACCTCTATTAAAGGTTTCGCAAAGTTGATTCGGGATGATAGATTAACAGAAGAGCAACGTTTAGAATACAGCGATATCATTGTGGATGAAAGTGAACGGCTTACACAGCTATCAAGCAATATGCTTCGGCTTTCAGAGCTTGACAGCCAAGTGATTCGTGAAGAGTTATCCCGTTTTTCACTGGATGAGCAAATCAGAAAAACCATTCTTATTCTTGAATCACAGTGGACAAAAAAGAATATCATATTTGATCTTGATCTTGAAGAAATAGAATATACAGGTGAAGAAGATTTGCTCCGCCAAGTCTGGCTTAATCTCATACAAAATGCAATCAAGTTTTCGAATGACGGCGATTTAATATCAATTACACTACATCATCAAAATGACATCTTTATTACCACCATTGCTGACAATGGTGAAGGTATCGCAGAAGAGGATAAAGACCGAGTTTTTGATAGATTCTATAGAAGTAATAAATTTCGAAATAAAGAAGGAAATGGATTAGGGCTTGTCATCGCCAAAAGGATTGTTGAGATTTCAGGCGGCAGAATTTATTTTGAAAGTGAGCAAAACAAAGGCACAAAATTCACTGTAGAATTGCCCAGCGTTTAATTTACGCTGAAATGTGAGTTGAGATTGATTATAAAGCCATCTTTAAGAGAGACAAATTAAGAGGTTGTAGCCTTAATGGCTACAACCTCTTATATATGTTTAAGGTGTATAAGGTAGTGAAGATTTTTTCATATCACTTTCAATAGCTAATTCTATAATTCTAATTACATCTCTTCCTTGTTCCGGTGAAATTATTAGCTCTTCTTTACCTAAAAGAGTATTATAAATATTTTCGTAATACTTTCTATAGTCACCTAACTTACTTTCAACCTTACCAATGATGTGGGTTCCATGGATATCTGTATTTATATTTCCCCATATACTTTCATCTTCCCTTCCCCAGTTATCTTGAAGATTAGGAAGAAGTCCCTTCTTTAAGAATTCTTCTTGAGGATCTAATCCATACTTTATAAAGGAGCCTTTGTCCCCTAAAAGAGTAAACTTAGGAAGCTCTCCCCTTACAAGCATGCTGGAATTAAGATATACATTCAGATCCTGATATTGAAGTTTTATATGAAAACTATCTGGGGCTTTTCCGCCTTCTCGTTCAATATATATATTTGCTGTAATATACTCAGGAAGCCCGAAAAGATATATGGATTGATGAATTAAATGAGATCCTAAATCATAAAGTACTCCAGAGCCTGGAGAAGGGGATTCTTTCCAAGTGTTTGGAGCTATTTCAGGCCTGAATCTATTAAAATTACATTCGTATTTTACCAATCTACCTAATAATTTTTTTTCTATTATGTCTTTAACTGTTAAAAAATCACTGTCCCAAGTTCTATTATGATGTACAGATAATAATTTGTTATTTTCTTTGCTTAATTTTATTAAATCATCACTTTCACTAACTGTTATAGTGAAAGGTTTTTCTACGATTGTATGCTTCCCGGCCAAAATAGATTTATGTGCTAATGAATAATGAAGGGGAGTTGGTGTAGCTATAACTACTAAATCTATATAGGGGTCTTCTAATATATCCTCTAAATTTGATACTATTGTAGCTTTAGGAAAATTATTTCGAGCATAATAAATGTTATGGTCTTTTCTTTCAAATATTTTTAGTATATTAAAGCCAGGAATACTTGATATTATTGGGCCATTATAAATTCTACCGCCAGAACTATAACCAATTAGACCCACATTAAATATTTTATTCAAATCAATCACCTAACCTTATATTTTATTTAAATTTATTTAAAAAATTAAAATTAAAGTACTTATTTACCAAAATAGATATTATTATTCCAATGAAAGTATCGATTGTTCTGTTTACTACATATACGTATGAAGGTACACCTTTTAGGTTAGTCATTATAGCAGAAAATACAATACAAGCTATGGATATTGAGTCATTTTTATCAAATATATTACAAAGATAAATCACCATGCATATACCTAATCCAATGTAAACAATATGTATCCAAAAGTTAAATTGAGGTAGATAGGAAAAAATTAAACCTGTTGTGGCACCTATAACAGTTCCGATAAGTCTGTTTTGTCCAGCTTTAAAAGAATCGGAAACGGAGTGTTGTAGAGTTACAACAGCGGCTATACAGGCGAAAAATGGATATTCCCTGTTTAAAAGTTTGAATAATACTACACATAAAACCACAGATATAGAGGTTTTTATATTTCTCATACCTACTTTCATAATTTTAAAGTCCTCCTATTTATAAATGCATATATTAATATATACATATTTTATCATAAGAAAAAGGGTTTTTAAAACCATTATATTTAGTAGAAATAAATAAAGCCTTGTTAAAAACAAGGCTTAACAAAGCTTGATTAGAAAGTTATTTTTGATTCGTATCTACCCATTCTTTAGCATTGAACATTTCTACTTCACTAGGCACAGAAACTTGAGAAACAGGTTTTAAGTATTCTATATTTGCCCATGCCGCTGTATCGTGTTGTTCTATAGGTCTCTTTTTTGTATTTGCGTTTACTTTAATAGAATCCCTATTATTCATAACAAATAGCCTCCTTGAAAATAATATTCTTTTAAAAATATTATTATCATCAATGATAAAAGTTATGCTTTCTATTTAGTTCCTCTTTTTATTATTTCATCTGAAGGTTTATATATATCTTTTGATATTAGTTCTTTTGACATTTCTTTTCCGTCTTTATATCCAATTAAATACACATTCACCTTACAACCAGGCTTAGCAGATTGAACTTTTTTTATGCTACCTTTAGGAAGAGAAGGATCATCTTCATGTATGGTCTTGGGTTCTGTTTTATCGTAAACCTCATTAACTAATTTATATTTTATTTTATTTAATGAAGAATTGGAATAAATATTGAAAGTTATCTTTTCTTCATTTGCAATTCCTTCAATGTATATTGGGTATGCTAGTGTATTTTTAAATTTATAATCTACAAAATTTTCGCTAACAGTCGCATCGAAACCTGGCTCTACATAAGCTGGAGGTATGGAATGGTTTTTTCTTTCAATGGGTTTTATATTTGAAGTAGTAATAGCATTATATAAAGTTGTAGAAACTTGACAAAGGCCTCCTCCAATACCTTTTTCTAAACGATTTTTTATTATAACTGGAGCCTCGACAAAGCCTCTTTCTACAGATGTTTTACCCAGTTTATCATTGAAGCTAAAACTATCTCCTGGCATTAATAAAGTACCATTAATAAAACTAGTACCTAGCTGTATATTTTTAATCCTACCTGGGGGAGAACCGCCTAGATTAGTGGAAAAAGATGATAATAAGGAATCAATTTGTTTTAACTTTTTTTCTGTAATATTACCTTCATATTGTTGTATTTTTGCTATAATTTCCTTATCTTTTGCATTTTCCTTAAGGGTTGAATTGATTTGATTTATTAAATCCTCCTTTTCTAGCTTTTCACCTGGTGTATCTTTAGATATTACTGGTTTTCCAGAGGAGATGGATTTAATGTGTGCATTTACAGGTGCTTTACTTACATCTTTATTTATTTGGTCAATCACTTTATCCATATTACCTTTATAGTTTAATGAAAGGTTATACTCTTTTTTATCAGGATTTTTAATTGCTTTATATTTATTATATATATTTAGATTTTTACCATAGGTTAAAGCATTATTTAATATGCCGTCTAAAGAGTTTGTTTCAGCACCAGATAGTTCAAGACCATAAATTTTGCTTCCAGCTTTGATTTTTATATTTTTATTTTCTATTGTATTTAAATGATCTTCTATTATTTTTCTAGCTTCTTCTTTTGTGTTACCTGATACATCAATACCATTTATTAAAGTATTTGGATAAATTTTATTATTCCATTTTGAGGCTTGAAGATAAAATGAGCCATAAAGTGCTGCAGCTCCTATAAGTAGGGTAGTTATTAAAATCAACAATGTTTTTCTAGCTTTCATAAAATCATCCCCTTATCTTTTATCATCTTTCTTAGTTTTAGCAACTTATTATTTTTTATTACTTTAAGATAAATTTAATTTGGCAATGCTTACTAATGAATTCGCTATGAACTGGAAATTATTAATGATATAATATGTGTAATATCTTTACATATTTAGATGAAATTAATTATATCTGGGAGGATTTTTTATGTTGAAAGGTATAAAAGCGTCGTCAGGAATAGCTATAGGTAAAGCATTTGTGATAAAAGAACATGATTTTAAACCTTTGAAAACTGAAATAAAAGATAGCAGTTTAGAGCAAAAAAGATTCAATAAGGCTGTAGAAAAAGCAAAAGAGGAATTAGAAGAATTGATAGAAGCCACTATTGAAAATTTTACTAAAAATGAAGGAGAAATATTTGAGGCTCATCTGACCATGTTGGATGATCCAGAGTTCATTGGAGTAGTTAAGGGAAAAATATTAAAAGAAAAGATAAATGCTGAATATGCGTTAAAGACTGTATGTGACGAATTAGTAGAAGTATTTAATGGGATAGAAGATGAATATTTAAAGGAGAGAATTGTAGATATAAAAGACGTCACTGAAAGGATATTAAGAATATTAACGGGGCAAACTGAAGAAGATATAAAAAACATTAGAGAAAAAAGTATTATAATATCAAAAGATATTACGCCCTCTCAAACTGCTCAAATGGACAAAAATAAAGTATTAGGTTTTGCTACAGAAATGGGAGGAATCACTTCTCATTCATCGATAATAGCTAGAAATTTAGGAATTCCTGCAGTATTAGGTATACATAATTTATTAAATGAAGTTAAAAATGGAGAGATTTTAATATTAGATGGAAACGAAGGTAGGGTTATACTAAATCCTAATGAAAAAACCTTGCAAAACTATAAAGAAAAAATGGAAAAGTACATGAAAGATAAAAAAGAACTATTAGAGTATAGAGATTTAGAAAGTATTACTTTAGACTTTAGAAAAGTAGAAATAGCAGGAAATATTGGAACGGTAGAAGAAGTGGATAGCATAATTGAAAATGGAGGAGACGGTATAGGACTTTTTAGAACCGAGTTTTTGTATATGGAAAAGGAAAATTTCCCAAATGAAGAAGAGCAATTTTTAGCATATAAACGTGTAGTTGAAAAATTAAATGGAAAACCTGTAGTGATTAGAACTCTAGATATCGGAGGCGATAAAAAGCTCCCATATTTACCGATTGAGGAAGAATTAAATCCATTTTTGGGGTACAGAGCTATAAGGTTATGTTTAGATAGAAAGGATATTTTCAAAACACAATTAAGAGCTCTATTAAGAGCTTCTAAGTATGGAAACTTAAAGATTATGTTCCCTATGATATGTAATTTAGAGGAACTTTTAGAGAGTAAAAAAGTTTTAGAAGAATGTAAAAATGAATTAAAAGAAGAAGGATTGAAATATGATGAGAATTTAGAAGTAGGAATAATGATTGAAGTTCCATCTGCAGCTATTATTTCTGATATTTTAGCAAAAGAAGTAGATTTTTTTAGCATCGGAACGAACGATCTAATACAATATACTATGGCAGTGGATAGGATGAATGAAAAGGTTTCATACCTTTATGATTTTAATAATTTAGCACTTCTTAGATTAATTAAATTAGTAATAGAAAATGGACATAACGCAGGAATATGGGTTGGAATGTGTGGAGAGATGGCAGGAAGAGAGGAGTTAATTCCTTTACTTTTAGGAATGGGATTAGATGAGTTTAGCATGAGTCCATCTTCCATATTAAAAGTAAGAAAAATAATAAGAAATATAAACTTTAAAGAGTGTGTTAAAATAAAAGACACATATAAGCTTAAGTTTGAATAAAATATTTATTTGTTGTATGATTATAATAGTAATTGAAAATATTGCCACAATATAGGAGATAAATATGAAAAATAAAAAGACTATATTAAAAATTACTCTTATTATTATCATTATAATGTTAGCTTTTTATATGATGAAAATATTTGATATAGACATAAGAAATATAAAAATTGATGATTTAGTAGATTATATATCTACCTATGGTAAGTTTGCTATGTTGTGCTTTTTAATAATATGTCTATTAAAGCCACTCTTAATTTGCGTGCCATCAGCTATGTTTTCTATAATTGGTGGAATTTTATTTGGACCTATTATAGGATTTATACTAAGTATGGTAGGATTCTTCTTATCTGGTACAGTAGCTTTTTCAATAGCTAGATTTCTTGGACAATCTAAAATAAGCCAGATGCTAAAAGGAAGAGCTGCCGATATAAATGCAAATATTGAGAAAAATGGATTTAAGATGTTGCTTTTATTAAGGCTTCCTCCGGTGTTACCTTATGATCCACTAAGCTATACTTGTGGACTTAGCAAAATAAGGTATAGGGACTTTATATTAGCTTCTATTATTGGAGTAGTGCCTGAAACTTTATGTTATTCAGTAATGGGCAGAAATATATTTAATCCTTATTCTGCCAAATTTATTGTTCCATTAGCTTTTATAATTTTTGCAACGGCTTCAGCCACGTTTTTCTTTAAAAAAGCAAAGGATTTATAAAAATTCAAATGCTCAAAGGTTTTTGTGCTAACGCCAAGAACCTTTTTAATTTATCCCATACTTAAGCAGTCCTAATACTCATCGATTAAAATAAAAAATATTAATTTACTGCTTAGGTATTAGATAAGAACATTTGTTTTTGAAGATTATTTCTGATATAATTTTGATTTGTGATATATCAGCAGTTAGGAGGAGAAATATGGATAAAGATTTGGAGATGGATTCTATATACGATGTAACTGCGTTAACTTCTTTAGAAAAGTTGGAGCCAGTACGTGTAAGACCAGGGATGTATATAGGCTCTACAGGAAGTAAGGGTTTACATCACTGCATATGGGAAATATTAGATAATGCTATAGATGAGATAACCAATGGTTATGGAGATAAAGCTATTATTACTTTAAATAGAGATAAAACTGTTACTGTACAGGATAACGGTAGAGGAATACCTACAGGAATACACCCTATAAAGAAAAAATCGGGAGTAGAAATGGTATTTACTGAGCTGCATACAGGGGGAAAGTTTAATAATTCTAATTATAAAACATCTGGAGGCCTTCATGGAGTAGGTGCATCAGTAGTTAATGCCCTTTCAGAATGGTTAGAAGTTGAAATAAAACAAAACGGAAATATATATAGGCAAAGATTTGAATATTCTTATGACCAATCTTTTAAAAAAAGTATGCCAGGAACAGCAGTAACAAAGCTAGAGATAGTAGGGAAGACAAAAGAAACTGGTACTAAGGTTACATTTTTGCCGGATAAAGAAGTCTTCTCAACAATAGATTTTAAATTTGACATAATAGATGAGAGACTTCAAGAATTAGCATTTCAAAACAAAGGAATAACTTTAGTTCTAATAGATGATAGAAAAGAGGAGCCTATAACAAAAGAATATCACTCTGAGAGAGGGCTTTTAGATTTTATAGATTATTTAAATGAAAGCAAAACCGTATTACACAATCCTCCTATATTATTTGATGGGGAAAGAGAAGTAAATGGAATCAGTATGTATGGAGAAGTGTGTATTCAATTTACTGATTCAACTACGGAGAATATTGCAAGCTATGTAAATAACATTCCAACCACAGAGTCAGGAACCCATGAAACAGGTTTTAAAACAGGTATGACTAGGGCTTTTAAAGAATGGGCTAAAAAACTAAATATTTTGAAAGAAAAAGATAAAGACTTTGAGGGGGATGACCTTAGAGAAGGTATGACTGCCATAATAAGAATAAAGTTAACTAATCCTATATTTGAAGGTCAAACTAAAACAAAATTAGGGAATAATGAAGCTTATGCTGCGATGAATGATTTAGCGTATACCAGGCTATCTGAATGGGTTGAGGATAATAAGGATACCGCTACATTATTAATAAATAATGCAATGGAAGCCGCGGCAAGAAGGGAAAAAATTAAAAAGATAAATGAAGCTGAAAAGAAAAAAATAGGAAAAGGCACGGCGCCTCTTGCTGGGAAAATAGCTGTTTGTACGTTAAGAGACTCTAAATTTTGTGAATTTATAGTAGTGGAAGGAGATTCCGCTGGAGGATCTGCCAAGCAAGCAAGAGATAGAAGATTTCAGACCATAATGCCTTCAAAGGGAAAAATAATGAACACAGAAAAACAAAAACTGGAGAATGTATTGAGCAGTGAGGAGTTAAAGATATTTAATACTGCTGTTGGTACTGGAGTTCTTGATAATTATAGTGAAGAGGATCTAAAGTATGATAAAGTAATCATTCTTTCAGATGCGGATGTGGATGGATACCATATTCGTACTTTGTGGATGACATATATTTATAGGTATATGAGACCATTAATTACAAATGGACATCTCTACATTGCATCACCACCTTTGTATAAGGTATATAAAGAAGTTAAGGGAAAAGAGATAGTTAAATATGCCTATAGTGATGAGGAATTAAATGGTGCAAAGAAGGAAATAGGAAAAGGGTTTTTGATTCAAAGATATAAAGGGTTAGGTGAAATGAATCCTGATCAGCTTTGGCAAACTACTTTGAACCCAGAAAGCAGAACATTACAAAGGATAACCATAGAAGATGCTGCAAAGGCGGAAAAGATGGTGTCTTTACTTATGGGAGATGTGGTTGAACCTAGAAAGAACTACATGTATAAATACGGAGAATTTTAACCTATTTAAGTCTAGAGGGGTGTTTGAATGTCTAAAAAAAATAATATACCAGAGGATAAAAATATAATTAATATACCAATTGAAGAAGCTATGCCAGATAATTATCTTCCTTATGCAGTAGAGGTAGCAAAAGAAAGAGCTCTGCCGGACGTGAGAGATGGATTAAAACCAGTACATAGAAGGATTATATATGGGGCATATAAGTTATCTGCTTTTCCAGATAAACCATATTATAAATCTGCAAGAATTGTAGGGGATATTTTAGGTAAGTACCACCCTCACGGAGATACATCTGTTTATGATGCTATGGTAATATTAGCTCAGAATTTTTCAACTAGAATGCCATTAATTGATGGACATGGTAACTGGGGGAGTATAGATGGAGATAGTGCTGCTGCTATGCGTTATACAGAAGCAAGACTTACCCCTATTGCTTTAGAACTAACTAGGGATATTGAAAAAGGAGTAGTTGACATGGTGGATAACTACTCATCTTCAGAAAAGGAACCAGGGGTACTTCCAGCTAGGTATCCAAATCTTTTAGTAAATGGTGCTTTTGGGATAGCAGTGGGACTTACAACTAATATACCACCTCACAACCTTAGAGAAGTTATAGATGCTACTTTAGCTTATATAGATGATAGTAGCATAAGCACTAAAGATATGATGAAACATATCAAAGGCCCTGATTTACCTACAGGAGGAATTTTAATAGGGAAGAATTCACTTTTATCCGCTTATGAGACAGGGACAGGAAAAGTTACTTTAAGAGCAAAGGCTTCTTTGGAGAAACTTGAAAATGGAAGACTAGGTATTGTCATAACTGAATTTCCATACAGACGAAACAAGGCTAGAATATTACAGACTATTTCTGAAATGACAGCAGATAAAAGACATGCAAAATCCCTTGAGGGAATTAACGATATAAGGGATGAGTCTGATAGAACTGGTATAAGGGCTGTTATTGAATTTAAAAAATCCGTAGATGAAGAAATTGGGGAAAAGGTTTTAAAATATCTATATAAAAAAACAGAACTACAATGCAACCTATCTTTTAATATGGTTGCTCTAGCCGAAGGAAAACCTGAAACTATGGGCCTTAAAACTATAATTCACCACTATGTTGAACATCAAAAGGATGTAGTGACAAAAAGAACTCTAAAAGAACTAGAAATAGCGGAAAGAAGATTTCACATAGTAGAAGGGTTTATCAAAGCTATAGGTATAATGGATCAGATAATAGAGACGATAAGAAGCTCTAAATCAAAAAAAGATGCTAGGGAAAATCTTATAAGTAAATTTGGATTTACAGAAATTCAAAGTGATGCCATATTAGAGCTTATGTTATATAGGCTTACTGGACTTGAAATCAAAGCTTTTGAAAAAGAATATAAGGAACTTCAAAGGCAAATAAATAAATTAAACAAAATATTGCAAAGTGAAAAAGAATTATTAAAGGTAATAAAAGAAGAAATAAATGAAATAAAAGATAAATACGGTGACAATAGAAGAACTGAAATAATAGAAAATGATGAAGAGGCAAAAATAGATATAGAAGAATTGATTATAGAAGAAGAAGTTGTAATAACCATGTCTAATGAAGGCTTCGTAAAGAGAATATCTCAAAAAACTTATAATCGTTCTAATACGGATGTTGAGGAAATTGATTATAGAGAAGGAGATTATAATAGATTTTTACTAAACTCTAACACTAAAGATACTTTAGTGTTATTTACAAACATGGGAAATATGTATCAAATAAAAGTGGTAGATATACCTGAAATGAGATGGAAGGAAAAAGGAGAGAGAATAGATTATATTATAAAAGGATTAGACCTTGAAGAAGAAAGGATAATCAATGCTTATTCTATAGAAAATTTCTCTTCTCAAAAGGATATTATATTCATAACCTCAAAGGGCGGTATAAAGAAAACAGGGTTAGATAAATATATTACTAGCTATGCTAAGTTGGTTGCATCTAAATTAAAGCAAGGTGAAGAATTAATAAAAGTTGATTTAGTTTCAAGAGACAGAGAAGAGAGTTTTATTAAAATATTAACTAAAATAGGTTTTGAATTTACAATAGAAGAGCCTTCATTAGAAAGCGTAGATAGAAACATACTTCCAATTCAATTATTCTCTATTAGTGAAAAAGATGAAGTAATAGAGGCTGATTTTGTAAGGGAAGGGGTATTTAATAGCTTTAAAATATTATGGAATAAATTTGGCAGTATTAAGAAAGGTAATAAATTAGAAAAAGGCTTCCATTTCACATTAAACACAGATTCAAGTAGTAAATTACTTATATTCTTTAAAGATGGAAAAGTAGTATCCATACCTTCATTTATGTTAGAAAACTTAGATGATAAGGGAATAAACCTTGAAGATTTATTAGAAATTGATAAAAGTGAAATATTAAATATAATTTCCTTTAAAGATGAGGAAGAGGGATACGTATATTTCTTTACTAAAAGTGGTTTAGTAAAAAAGACAGCTTTAAGCGAATTTAAAGGAGAAAACTTCTTATACCAAGGATATAAATTTAAATGGGAAAAAGATTCATTAATATCAGTACAATATTCTAAAGAGGAAGAAGAAGATATAATTATAATAACTGAAAAAGCTATGTGTATAAGATTTTTATCCTCCTCTGTAAGTCTTATGGGAAGAATTGCTTCGGGAGTTACAGGAATAAGTCTAAAAGAGGACGATAATGCAGCATTTGCTTTTTTAGCAAAAAAAGAATATAAACAACTACATTTAATTTCAAAGAAAAAGAATGAAGAAAAGATAATTATAGATAATATTAAATCTCAAAATAGGGCAGGAAGAGGAAATAACATAATGCTAGTAATTTTTGAGGACTTTATAGATAAGGTAAAGATCAGCTAATAAGGCTGATCTTTTTTTAATTTCTGAATTAGAATAAATGACTTATATAAAGAAATAATATTATTGAGACTCTTTGAAAATTATATAAAAGGTAAATAACTTTCATACTAAAGAATATAAAATATGATAAAAACAAAGGAGAAAGATGAAAAATGTCAGACAAAAATTTCTTCAATAAAATTCTTGCAGGCTTAAGCATAGGTATAGTTGTTGCATTGGTTCCAGGAGCTTTACTTGGAGAATTAGCTAAAGCATTATTACCTGTATTTCCTGGTGCTAAATTAATTATAGATATGACAAATTTAGCGGCAAGAATGTTACCTATGGTTATCGGAGTAACAGTAGCAATGCAATTTGGATTTACTCCAATACAGACTGCGTCAATAGGAATTGCAACAGTAGTGGGATCTGGAGTTGCCATGACTGGAGAGAAAGGGATATTTGCATTTGTTGGAACTGGTGATGTAATAAATGCTGGTATAACAGCAGCGATAGCAGTAGTAATAGTATTAGTATTAGGTTCTAAATTAAAAGCATACACCATATTGCTAGTTCCAACCATTGTAATTACAGTGGCAGGAGCTTTAGGATTATTTACATTACCATACATTAAGTTAATCACGGATGGAATTGGTAGAGTAGTACAAAACTTTACACTACTACAACCAATACTAATGGGTATTTTAACAGCAGTTGCCTTTGCTTTATTGATCGTATCACCAATCTCTACAGTAGGTGTTGCTACAGCAATTTCCCTATCAGGAATTGCTTCTGGAGCAGCAAATTTAGGAATTGTTGCAGCAGGATTTGGATTAGCCATATCAGGATGGAAATCCAATTCTGTGGGTACTTCAGTAGCACACTTTTTAGGATCACCTAAAATGCAAATGGCTAATTTTATAAAGAAACCTAAGATGATAATACCAATTGTTTGCAATGCAGCAGTATTAGGAGCTTTGGCTGGAATGTTTAATATACCTGGAACACCAATGAGTGCTGGCTTCGGTATATCAGGATTAATAGGTCCAATTAATGCATTAAATTTAATGAGTGGTGGATGGTCAGCAACAAATATTATTATGGTGACATTAATATTTGTTGTTATACCTATAGTATTAGGCTTCGTATTTAACTATGTATTTACTAAAGCAGTTAAGTTAGTAAAGCCAGAAGATTATAAACTAAAGTTTGAATAGGAGAGATTAATATGAAAGTAATAGCTTATGCTGTACGTCCAGACGAAATAGCTAGTTTTGAAGAATATTCTAAAAGATATAGTCATAATGTTACTTTAATAAAAGAACCATTTGGACCACATAATGCTTATTTGGCAGAGGGTTTTTATGGAGTCAGTATACTAGGAAATTGCAAAGCTAATAAAGAAGGAATAGAAGCTATTGCAAAACTTGGAGTGAAATATCTAGCCAGTCGTTCCGCAGGCGTGAATAATATAGATCTAGAAACAGCTAAAAAATGTGATATAAAAGTTTCTAATGTGCCAGCTTATTCTCCAAATGCGGTGTCAGAATTTACAGTTGGAATAACATTATGTGTGCTCAGAAATATTCAGCAAGCTATACGCCGTGTAGATGATCAGAACTTTGGGCTAGCTGGTCTTATAGGTAGTGAACTCAGAAATAAGACTATAGGATTTATTGGCACAGGTAGAATAGGATTAGCTGCAATCAAAGCTTTCTCAGGCTTTGGTGGTAAATTAATTGGATATGACCTATATGAAAATGAAGAAGCAAAAAAATATATTGAATATAAAACTCTAGATGAGTTGTTTGCTGAAGCTGATATAATATCTCTACACTGTCCTTTGACTCCAGAAAACTATCATTTAATCAATAGAGATAGCATAGCTAAAATGAAAGATGGAGTAATAATAGTGAATACTGCCCGTGGTGGATTAATGAATGCAGAGGACATAATAGAAGGTCTTGAATCCGGAAAAATTGGCGGCCTTGCAGCGGATGTTTATGAAAATGAAGTTGGTATATTCCATAATGATCATAGAAATTCTATACTTGAAGATGACGTTCTAGTAAGACTTTTAAAATTTCCCAATGTGTTATTTACACCTCACTATGGGTTTTATACTGATGAAGCTGTAGATAATATGGTTGAATATTCATTAGAATGTTTAAGTGAATTTGAAAAAACAGGTAAAAGTAGGAATGAAGTAAAATAAAAACTGCTGTTTAACTACAGCAGTTTTTATAAATATATTATTTTATATATTTAAATGTCCAATCAATTAATTCTATACATAAATCAGCAGTCTCATCTTCCTTATCTAACTTTGGATTTAACTCAACAAAATCCATAGATTTTATGAGATTTGTCTCAGCTAATGACTTTAAAAGGGTCTTAGCTTCGCCTACAGTCATTCCATTTTTCACAGGAGTACCAGTTCCAGGTACGTAATCTGAATCGATACAGTCAATGTCAAAGCTCAAATGTATGGCTTTAATATTAAGCTTATTTATTTTACACAATATATCATTAATTATTGAAGTAATTCCATCTTCATGAAGTCTTGCAGTAGAATATACATCAAGTTTTTTCTCTTTAATAAGATCCGATTCTCCTACATCTAAATCTCTTGCTCCAATTATAAATACATTTTCAGGTTTGATTTTTGTTCCATGGAAATATAAATTTGTTAGGTCTTTATATCCAATTCCCATAGCAGCGGCTAATGGCATTCCGTGAACATTTCCGCTAGGAGTGGTTATATAAGAATTAATATCTCCATGAGCGTCAATCCAAATAACAGCAAAATTTTTATAATATTTACTTACCCCAGAAATACTCCCTAAACCAATTGAATGATCACCGCCAAGTACAAGAGGAAATTTTCCGGAATTTAAGGAGGTATATACCTGATGTGCTAAGTCTGTATTTACTTCAATTATAGGTTTTAAATATTTCATCTTAGGATGATAAAAAAACTTATTTGAGACATTTTCCTCAGGAACATATACATCGCCTAAGTCATTAATTTTATGGTATTTATTTAAAACTCCATAAATATTTTTTTCTCTCAGCTTTTGCGGTCCAAATTCCACGCCTTCTATGTCACTACCATAAAACATTGGAACTCCAATGATATTAATGTTCATACTTACGACCCCCTTAATCATAACATATAAAAATTTCATATAATGATTTAATTATACTACGATAAAAAATTATATACCATACGTGAACTGCTCTTCACCTAAAGAGGTGGGAGCTTCTTGGTCAATAGCACTAATGTGCCAAGTTTACCCAAGCTAA
>NZ_CAUPZS010000013.1:0-99736 GCF_963515715.1 uncultured Clostridium sp. | reverse complement strand
TCGCTGAAGCTCAAGAGTTCTAATATCTCTCACTTGTAGAAGATGGGAGTATTACAGATGGGAGTCATCGGATAAAAGCTTAAAATTTTAAGAATTGTTAAAAGATGGACTCAAGCAAAACTAAATAAAATTTGATTACTAAAAGGGAGGAGTTTTTGTGAAGTATACAATACTGGGCTTTAAGCAAAGTGAGTTAGTAAGGTTTGGCTTAGACATGATAGATGCACTGATATTAAGGTATTTTGTTGATTTTAAAGATAGCGGACGTATGGATGAAGAGGAAATAAGTGGTGAGACTTATCATTGGGTTAGATATGATAGCATAATAGAAGATTTACCTATATTAAGTTTGAAGAAAGATAGCATATATAGAAGACTTAAGAGAATGACAAAAACAGACATTCTTAGACATGAAACTATAAGGGAGAATGGAGTATATTCTTACTATGGTATTGGCTCCAATTTTATACAGCTGATATCGGATTTTAAAACCGACCCTTCGGAATTAAATACTGAACCTTGTGGAGATAAATCCATAACCCTTACGGAAATAAATCCTGAACAAAAGATTAATCTACTAAAAGACCCATCTACTAAAGATATTAATAATATATATACTTCAGTTGTAAACTACTTGAATGAAAAAGCTGATAAGAAATACAGAGTAAACAGTAAAAAAACACAGCAGCTCATAAGAGGGAGAGTGAAGGAAGGTTTCACTGTGGAGGATTTTTATAAAGTAATAGACAACAAGGTGAAAGAGTGGTCGAGTACTGATATGGAAAAATACTTAAGACCAGAAACTTTGTTTGGGAATAAATTTGAGGGATACTTAAATCAAAATAACCAAGAGAGGGATTTTGAAGAAGTAGAGGGTGAGGGACTTGGGTTTAGTATATAGTGATAAAATTGAAACTTGTGAAGTTTGCAAAGAACCCATAGGCATAGTGGTAGATTTATATTTTGGCTCTAGACTATATCCAAGGGCTTGCAAATGCAGAAGGGAAATTTATAGGAGAGAAAGACTTGAAGAGAAAAATAGAGAAAAACAAATAGGGCTTAAAAGAGTTATAGATAATGCACTTATGGATAAATCCATATCATGTAAATGTGATATAGTTACCATTAGATAAGTCAAAATAGTATATTAAAGAGGCCTATAGACAGGTTTTACCCGCATCTATAAAAAAATTATTGTAAGGGGGATAATGAATTTAATGGAGAAAAGAGTATATTTAGAAAAATTTACACCTGCGGATTTTGATAAATATTATGAATTAGTTGGCAATGAAAAAGTAATGGCTATGATTACAGAAAGGGCAATTCCTCTGGATGAAGCAATAAAAAATTATAATATGCTTTTGAGTAACAACGAATTACATAAGTCATTTGGTAATTTTAAAGTAATGGAATTTACAACTAACAAATTTATTGGTTCTGCTTTGCTGAAAGTTAAAGAAAAAAGTTCTATAGAAGCAGAATTAGGATATATGCTATTGCCTAATTACTGGGGCAAAGGTATTGGCAGTGAAGTTGCTAAACTTCTAATTGAAAAAGCAAAAGAAGAAAAACAATTAATTAAAATTACTGCTATTATAGATCCTAACAATATTCCTTCCAGAAAAATTTTAATTAATAATGGATTTATTTCATATAAAGTATGTGAAATAGACGGATTACCTGGAGAAATATTAAGTATGAAAATATAGAAATTACTGCGGAGCATTATAAAAATATTAGCATATTTTTGGTTTTATTCTTAACGACAGTAAGGAAGTTAGTGTTACTCTAAATGGAAAAATAGTGCTATTAAACCTAATCTGCATGTCTATAGTTTATTTGCCTTTCATATTTGCTAAAGAATATGGAAAAGCAGAGGATAAGATTTTTAATCATACTTCTTAATTGTTTAAATATGTTAAATAATACAATAGCTGGTTTAGGTATTCAGCATAATATTTCAAGTTTTTTCGTAGGTGCGGTAATATTTATAATATCAGTAATATTTTTTCAAAGATATATTAGAGAATTAGAACATGTTGATGTTAATTTTCAAGAGAATAGTATATCATCAAAGGGGTAATTTAAATATCTATCATTTATAAGTTAGACAGGTTATGTTTATAATGTAGTTAATGTGAGAAGGAAAAGTATTTAAATATTAAATAGAGTTTAGGATAATTAATGGTGAACCGTATCACAAGTAAATGAGGTTTTAATGCATGTGTTTATAATAGTAGATATGCAAATCCTAAATTATATATTAGTTAATATTTTAAAGCTTACAGAAATTATTAAGTATAGAACGCTTAGTTAGTTAGAGTAACGTGACTTTTTAATACAGTCATAGTAAGAGAGACTAAAGTGATGATTTTAAAGGAGATGAAAGGGATGGGCAGAAATATAGATACTAACGTTGAAAGAAGGATATATGCTGAATCTATGGGGAGATGTATGAATCCAGAATGTAAAGTAGAATTGTTCAAAGAAAGCGGCGACATAATGGAAAAGGCACATATAATTCCGTATTGTGATACTAAAGACAACTCGTATGAAAATTTAATTATTTTATGTCCAAATTGTCATACAAACTTTGATAAAAACGGTGCATTCAGTGTAGAGGATGTTAAAACATGGAAACAAATACGTAAGGATGAATTTGAGCGTTTTTTTAGTAAAGAGTATGATACATTTGAGAATTTAAAAAATGAAGTAGTTCCATTGTTATTACATAATCAAGCAATTTTTGAAAACTATTATTTAGAGACTAAAAGGGAATTATGGGATATTTCTGAGGGAAAGATTCTTTCAAACAATAGAATACTAAGAAGTATTTTAAAACATAATGCTAAGTTGATTCAAAATCATTCTGATGAAAGCTACTCAAATTTAGCAATAGTACAAAAGTTTATGCTTCATATTGATGAGTTCGAAGCTACTCGATTAAGTAAAGAAAAAATAAGACATGTATTATTTCCGGCTAAGATTAACTCTTTGTTTGGAATAGAACCTTTAAAGGAAGACTTTATACCATCTGTAGAGTCTATTGAGAGTTTAATAGCAGTATTGCAGAATAAGGGAGAATTTGAATCTATTGTTTTAGGTGTCGATAATCCATATATACAGGTTAGAAAAGACAGGACTTCTGAAAAAATTTATCTTAACGATACCCCTAGGTTAAGACAAATGTATTATGATAACAATTGTTTTAGGAAAGTGAATGTTCGATTTGAAAGCTTAAATTATGCTCTAAAAGCTATAAAGTCAAGAGGGTTAAATTTTAATTTTTTGAATATAAACAATCTAAAAGAAATTACAGTAAATGGTGTAAAGATAGTTTTTATTTATGAGTATTGCTTAAGTAAAGTTAAATTACTACAACTATCTCCAGAGGAAAAATGTGTGGTTTTAAACTTGCATAATTGGAATGGTGAGAGTTGTATTTCAGCAGAAGCATACGAACTAGCAAAAGAAATGAAGGTTACGTTACTAACAATGGGTAAATTTTATGGATACATTAATAGCATTAAACACTAAAGATAGTGTCATTCAGAAAATTATATATCATATAGAATTGTTTGAGTCATTTGAAAATGTGTATTTATTTGGATCAATAATCAATGAGAAAAGAACTCCAAATGATATAGATTTATTGCTAATATACAAAGATTTTTCTAGTAGACTTTTAATTGATTTGGATAAGATAAGCACTATTTTTGATCAATTATATGGATTCTCCTTTGATTTAACTGTACTAAGTGAACATGAGGAAGAAGAGTCAAGTTTTATAATTAGATTAAACTCAAATTACTTAAGACTAAAATGACAAATCTTTATATCAATAAAATAAAGGATTATTTTGCTTAAATGAATTTACTTTTATTATTTAGTAATAAAGCTTTTTATCTATATAATTTATGTTTAGTGGAAGACATAAAACCCTATTTGTATAGATGGTTGAAATTTATCGCCTTTAGAAAACCGCCGTTGCAGTATGTACGGTGAACCGTATCACAAGTAAATGAGATTTTTGGCCTTAACCATTGAAATTACTTGGTTAAGGCTATTTTTTTATCTAAAAATACCGTATCATAAGTAAGGTTATATTTACAAATTATGTTATAATAAATTTAAGCAATAGATAAATAGAAATTTAAGGGGTAACTGTATGGATAGTTATAAACGATTATTAAGCAAAGTAGAAGATTATATTGAAAATAATTTAGATAGACGAATTTCATTAAAAGAGCTGAGCGACCATGTATGCTTATCTGAATTTCATTTTCATAGAATATTTAAAGAGATGACATCAGAGACATTAAGTCAGTTTATTACTCGAATAAAAATGGAGAGGTCAGCTATATTTCTAAAAGTAAATTCTAATATAACTATTACAGAGATAGCTTATAGATATGGCTATTGTGATACAAGTTCATATTGTCGTGCATTTAAAAAGCATTTTAAATGTACACCTAAAGAATTTAGAAATAGCAAGAAAATACAATCATGGAGTAAGTTCACCATGATAGACTAAATTCAAGGAGTGTGAAGAATATGAATGAACCTAATATAACAATTAAAGATATAGAAATGAAGATTATTTATATAAGATTTAGAGGGAGTTACATAGAGTTTAGACGAAATAGTCGTCGAATGTTTAAGCAGCTATTTGCTTTTGCGACAAAGAATAATTTGATTAACCCCGAATTCACAAAAGTACTAACTATGTATAATGATAATCCGTTCATAACAGATGAAAAAAACTTAAGAACAAGTGTCGCAATGACAGTGCCTAATGATATAGACATAATTGAAGAAGGTGAAATATGTGTATCAAAAATAACTGGTAGATTTGGGATAGGAAGCTTCAATATTTCACGTAATGAGTATGGAAAAGCATGGGAAGAAATGTATCAAGGATGGCTATTTAAAGGTGAGTACCAAGCGCGTGATGCTGTACCATTTGAACTTTATGTAACAGAACCACCTATGAACTCTAAAGATAAGAGTTTTACTGATATTTATATTCCAATTGAGTAAATCCATTTAGATTCATTAAAATAGAAAAAATTACCATAATAAACCAGTAAATAGTAACACTAAAACGTCATTACTCATTAAGTATCACTTGCCTTCATAAAAGAGGTAAGTGATACCAGTAGCCCACTTTTAGCTATTAAATTGTACTTTAGAATTACACCATAATTATGTAGAATATATACAGAAGAATAAACTGGAAAAACCTCATTTGGAATGGTTACGGAGAACCGTACCATAAATAAATGAGGTTTTTACTAAAATTGGATAATGCAATCTAAATAACTGATATCATGAGAACTATAATAAATAACATTAGTTTAAAGCTATTTAAGATTATCCATATCATAAGTGAACGAGTTTTTTAGAAGGGGAACGCACATAGAGTTGTACAAGTTCAAATCTATATGCTTCCCAATTAAAAGTATCTCAAATATAAGTTTAATTTGTGTGATTTATCTGAATAACTGTTTTAATATGATTGTCATTGCTACACTGCTAGTATTTTCTCCCTGAAATAATTCTTTGTTAGATACTATTTCATTATTCTCATTGAAAATATGTAATTCTATCCTATTGCTAAAATTTTCAGATTTAGAAATTAAAAATTCAATTAAATTTTCACTTATTAATATTGGAAGTTTAAATGAAAAAGTTTTTACCTCAAATTCTAAAAATAATGTAGATTGGTCATCAGACACAGTTGGTACACACTTTAAAAGATTATGATTTCTAAACTCAAGTGCGTATTCATTTTTTAGAACAGCATAAATGTGTAGTATCTTTTTTTCGTCATATTCTTCTAAATATACATTTTTACTTATTTCCATTAAATCAATGTTATTGAGGCTATCTTTTTGTATTTTTGTAAGTATATCGAAAACTAGCCTAAAAGTATCTACAGATATTTTATCAAATGGCTTAGTTTTACTTAATATATTTTCAGCAAAAGCATTTTTAGTTAATGCAATATTTTGCTTATTACAATAATTGAAAATATCCTTTTTAAATATAATTTCTGTACCTTCAACTTTATATACTTTATTATCTAAAATATGATTATCAGCTATATTTTTGTTAACATCTAAGCCATAGACATTGTTAATTGTTAGATGTTTACATGTTTCTTTGTCAAATTCATTTGCTAAGAATAACCTTCTTCCGTTAATGTCTAAGGTTTTTATTTCATCATCTGTATAATAATTCTCTGTACTAATTAAAGGAGTAGTTTTTCTATGAAATGGAACAGGTAATATCAAAGAATAAACATTATTTCCATAATATTTAAAAATACTATCTTTATGCTCATTATTTATATTTGGCTCATCTGAGTCAAATATAAATACTTTTAAATATTCATTTTTAAAAAGTGATTGATATTTGCATATATTTAATAAAGTACTATTTCCCATTTGAACATCATCTTCGTATTCAAAGAACTCAAAATCTAAGCTTTGATATTCATCTCTCATCTTAAAATCAGATAGGGCATTTTTCAGATGTTTCCAATCAGTTTTTCCTTCAGTAATAATTAGATTTTTATTTGAGTGAGTGATTTCATCAAATCTTAAATTGGCTGTTGGTAAATATTCTTTAATATAAATATCATACATAGTATTACTAGATTTTTGAATAAATCTAAGCTCATTTCTTCCATGAGTACACTCGGATTGCACAAGAATATCCTTACTAATAACTAATCTATCGTCATCTTCTGTTCCATAAATTAAGATAGAGTTACTATCTATATTAATGTGACCAATTTTAAATTTACTATAAATAACTGATTGATTGCTCTCTTCACCTTCCCAAGTATCAGAGATGAATTTAATATAAATCCATTTGTTATTAAATGTTTTTAAAAGCTTTTCTGCATTTTCTAAGCTGATTTTTATCATTCTGATGTCACCTTGTAAATAGTTATATTTAGAAGTGTTCAT
The DNA here is from genome assembly GCF_963515715.1 of uncultured Clostridium sp. Lineage (GTDB taxonomy): Bacteria > Bacillota > Clostridia > Clostridiales > Clostridiaceae > Clostridium_AW. The sequence continues at coordinate 92,759 of NZ_CAUPZS010000013.1, read as the reverse complement.
TCTATTACACCGTATTATCCTTTCTAAAAATTAGTATTGATGTGATTTTAATAATATTTGTTAAAATATAATATATTGTCATAAATTATACCATAGGGAAGTAAATTGTATCAATGAAGTATATAAATATATATTATAAAAATAGTAAAAGCTAAGTTATTGCTATATAATTTAGATAGTATATTTCGGGGGGGGGATAAAGTCATGGAGATTATTCATGAAAATTATGAAAAGATAGATGTATTTAAAGATTTCTGGAAAGTCCACCAAGGTTTAAGAAAAGATTATTACCTTATAAATTCTGTAAAAGATATATTTGATGGATTTGCTACAATAGATAGCAAGGAAAAATGTAAAGAGAATAATAGTAAAATGGATAAGTATGTTGAAAATATAAATATATTAAATAGAAAATATTTAGACATAGAACAAAATTTATCAGATAAATCAGAAAAAGTAAATGATGAAGTAGCAGCAGCTTTAGATGAGGAATGTATTGAGCTTAATAAAGATTTTTCAATTTTGTATGAAGTTATTGTTCAGAGCATAAATTTAAGTAGTGAAATGCAAGAACTTATTACTGATGCACTTGTATTTATAAAAAATAAAAGGAATGAATTTAATGAAAATCTAATAAAAGTTAGTAATATAGAGTGTATTAATTACTTTATTATGAGAGATAGAGATAATATTAAAACAAAGCTGAATAGGAGTATAGATGAAGATAAGATTATAAATTATGAGATTGTGTGTAGTAATACAAGTAAAGATGTTGTAAAAGATTTTAGAACACTTGTTAATAAACATGGAAACTTAATAGTGGGAAATAATAAAAAAATTATGATTAAAAAAATTGATAGAAGTTACATAATAGAACGTTTAATAGCACAAGTTCAGAATCAATATGAATATACAATACAAATAGAAAGTTTTATTTCAAATAATAATAAAGAGAAAAATGTAAATAGGTTAAACAAAAATTTGTTTATAATTAATATCGTTGCACCTATAATAGGCGTAATAAGTATATTACCTATAATAAATAAAATATATGAATTATATGGATGGGAAAAGATTTGTTTAAGTGCTGTTGTTATATTTTGCATCATAGTAATTTTTTATAGAAGTATTTTTAATAAAAAATATTAGTAAAAAACCTCACTTGTAAGTGATACGGAGAACCGTATCATAAGTAAATGAGGTTTATAGCCTTGGGCGTTAATACAACTTGTCCAAGGTTATTTTTGTTAGCGAAAGTATTATATTAGAATAAAAGAGATATTAGTTAATTTGCAAAATGTGCTATAATAAATAACATATTATTTAAGATTATTTTTACAAAATAAAAATAGGTGAGAAAATTAGATTAACTACTGAAATGTTAAGGTGTAAAAAGGATTTTACATTAAAAAATATATGGATTTTATGACGTAAAACATATTTATCATTCAATATACGTAAGATGTAAAAGACATTAGATAGAAATTTAGTATTAATAATCCTATGATTAATTTATGGAAAGGAGATTTTATGAATATTAGTAATCAGCTTAAAAACTATAGAAAAGAATTTAATATATCTCAAGAGGAGTTAGCTGAAATAGTACATGTTTCTAGACAAACTATTTCAAATTGGGAGAATAATAAAAGCTATCCAGATTTACAAAGTTTAGTGCTGATTAGTGAGTATTTTAAAATCTCTTTAGATGAATTAGTGAAAGGAGATGTAGTTAACATGAAAAGCCAACTAGATAGAAATGAAATGAGTAAATATGCTAATGGTATGTTAATAGGATTTGTTCTTATGCTTCTAAGTATACATTTTGCAAAAAGAATTCCACCATATGGGTTTATAGCTATGGTTATTTTTAGCGGAGTTATGTTATGGTCTGCATTTAAGGTTGAGAAAATTAAAAAGGATAAGAACATACAAACTTATAAAGAGATATTAGCTTATATGGAAAGTGGTAAAGTTTGTAATAAGGATAAAAACTAAAAGCCCTATATTAGCAAAGATTTTATTTGGAGTAGTATCTGGTCTGATAACAGTGTTATTAGCATTTATATTATTAAAGTATTTTTAAAGAATAAGTATAATTGAAAAAGTCAACTATTCTTGGTGAGATGAAATACCTTTTTTAGTTGTAAGTATACTTGCTGTGATATGTACTGGGGTATCTATTAAGTTTTTTAGGTGAGAGTAATTTGAAACTTATAAATAAAGTATATACAGAAGCTTGACTGGATATATATTTAGATGTATAATTATGGTATAAATTATTCGAAGGGAGTGATGTATTATGATGAATCTAAATATAATAACAAAATTAAGCATGGCTCCCGGCATGGCTTATTAGAGAATCAGTAATGTAATGTTTTTATAATGACTACCCGGGAGAAGTTTTTATTTCATCCGGGTATTTTTATGCCCAAATTTAAAATAAAATTAGGGAGGCAATGTAAAATGAATATTGCATTATTAATAATTGACGTGCAAGAGGCTTTTTTAGGTCATAGGAAAGAAGAAAAAGAATATCAGAATACCTTTGAATATATAAACGAGACAGCAGCATTATTTAGAAAGTCTGGTAAACCTGTGATAGTTATTAGAGATATTGAAGGCGGTAATGATGGTACTTTTCAGAATGTAGAGGATTTAGTTACCCAGGATAGTGATATAGAAGTTTTAAAGGTGTTTAGTAATAGCTTTTGGGAGACAGATTTAGAAGAAATATTAAAAGAAAAAAATGTTGACTTTGTTGTACTGTGCGGCAATGCAGCGGAGTATTGTGTACTAGCAACTTATAATGGCGCAATAGAGAGGGGCTTTGGAGCAGCTATGCTTCAACACGGTATATTTGCCATCAAACCAGGTGGTTTAATGGATATCTACAATAATAGGTCGTTGATTTCTTTTGAAGTTATTTCGTATATGCTTAGTAATTGTTAATGCAAGAGGAAAGATCAAATTTAGTTGAAATATAAATTTTTAGGGGTATCAAGGAATGATACCCCTACTTGAATTTAAATCAAATCATCTAAGCCATTAACTGTAGTTTGTTCATTCTCATTAATAGGAATAACTATGCATTTTTGGCCATCAATTATTTGAGATTTTATTTGAGGTATTTTTTCAGGTTTTACTTGAAGTATAACGTCATAGTTAGGAGTAACCTTATTATCTTCTGAATTTATATCTTGAACTTTCTCTAAATTAATTTCTGAAGTTTCTTCTAAATCAGTTTCTGAAGCTTCTTCTAAAACCCCATTATCATCATTAACTTCTGTAGAAATGAGAGTTTCATTATCTACAGAAACCTCTTGTTTAACTTGCTCAAGTTTAGTTTGAAGTATTTCTACTTGTTTCTGAAGACGTTCTTCCTTTTTTCTTTGAGCATTTGCTTTAAGAGCCTTTGGGTCAATTAAATTTTCCGCTAAAGGAAGATCATCACCAAAGTTTTCTACATAGGATTTTTCAATTTTTGTAGTAATTTCTTCAGGAACTCCACTATCTACTAAAAGGTTTTGTATATCCTTCTTTGTTAAGCTTATAGGTTCACAATCTATATCATCATATATAGCATTGTGTTCATCTATCATAGTATTTAGGTTTTCTTGTATTTCCATAAAAACTTTATCAGCCTTCTTTTCATCAGTACTAAAAGAATCTTTAATAATTGATTGGAAGGTTTCTTTTTGTATAGTAGCAGTCTGTTTTGAATAACAACCTAAAACATTTTCCATTAATTCAGGATGTGTATCTTTTGCATTTTTTGTGTAATACATAATAGAGTTAACATCTGAACTACGATCAATAAAAGCAGGAAAGACAAAACCATTAATTGGGGCATCAACTACCCAATCTCTAATACGTGCTTTTATTTTGTTTTCTTCTTCAAAGTATCTAAGACCAGGCTCTGAAAGCGAAACAGGACATATTGCACATAACAGATATTCATATACTTCTTCAGATTCATCTATCTTTGCATTATCAGTGGTTTTAGTAATAACATCATAAGCATCATGAAAAATAAGTATTAAAAAGTTACCGGTGTAATCATAGTTATCTATAATCAATTCATAAAAATTATGAAGAAGGGCATCATCCTTTAATTGACTGTTTTTAAGCTGCATAAGAGAAATTTGACTTTCATTTATAAGATCTTCATTAGTTGGAAAGTTAAGTTCTAAAATATTATTGCCCATGGTTCCAGACATTACCTTTTTGGCAATTTCTAAGTATTTGAAGTATTCATCCTCATCTAAACTTAGAAAGGTTTCTCTAAATTTTAAAATAATATGTTTTTCTCCATTAACATAGCAGCCACACATCTTAGTGAAGGTACAATGATCTTTCTTTAAACGTTTTTTTAACTCAAGTATATCTTTTTTTCTCATATATAAACTCCTCAATCAAGTATTTTCTATTTGTAGGTAATTAATTATAAGGAAACTCATTATCATATTCATTCCAATGAGCAACTTTCTTTAAGCCAAAGTGAATATTTGGCTACTTACTTAAGTATAGTATTTTTTTTATATTAATTAAAGATTTTATTAGGGAAAATTAAAATAGGTGATATGCAAATAATAAGCATACTATAAAGAGAAAAAAGATTGGAGGAATTTTTTATGACAACAGATATTTTTAATGCATAGCAGGACTATTGCATTTTGGAATATGCTTTTAATTCAAGTTTTTTTATCATCAAGAGAGAACCAATCATAATAGTAGATTATGACATAGTATTTAAAACCTTGTAAGTGTTGAACTTTTTTCGGAAGATGATTTTATAAAATATGAAAATACTTTTGAAATCAAACTATTAAAAGGGTATCAAGGAGTGATACCCCTATTAGTTTTCTAATTTATAAAGTAGACGGTATACCTAGTAATTTTTGTGTTTCTGCATATAGCATTTCAGAATTTTTAGAATTAAATGTATTCATTGATAGATCCACAGGTTTTTCTTTTATAAATGCATATAATCCGCTTGAATACGGTTGTTCAATTACTTGACGTATTTGTTGAGCTGCTTCTTCTGGGGTTTTTCCAATAAATTTGTACATAATTGACATCAAGAACTGCATAAATTTATTCTTTTGAGAAACAGCGGAACCTGTTGTACTTACGAGCCAAGGGTTATAAAGAATAGTTCGGATTGATGGATGTTCTTTTGAATATTTCACTGCCCATAAATCATTCAAACGACTTCCGTGTTGCATAGCTTTGAAGCTTTCAAATGAATCGGAAAATTGCAAATTATTCCATTGTACATCTCCCTTCATTCCAGGTGCTGCGACATTAACGATTGTTGGCTCATCTGCTTTTTCTAATAAAGGGGTAAGTCCATAACTCAAAACAAAACGACTCATGTAATATAATGCGAAGGTATGTTCAAATCCTTCAGATGTTCTTATTGCATTTGGACGAAATCCCTGATTAGCAGCAAAGAAAAGTATAATATCTAATTTATCTACTAGTTTTTTAACTTCATCTATAACACGCTTGTTTTCAGATATGAGTGAAAGATCAGCTTTGATAAATGTAGCCTGTGAAATCGCACCTTTATCTTTGGCAAATTGCAAAAAATTATTACCTTTTTCTTTTGAATACCCAACAATGATTACATTATATCCTTTTATCAAATAATAATCAGCAAGTGAACGCCCCATACCATCGGTTCCACCTTGTATTAAAATTGTTTTCATATACAACCTCCTAATAATATATTATAATTAACACAACATATGTTGTTTTAGTCATATGTTATCATGTATATTCATACAAAACAATCAACAAAAAGTTAATATTGTTGTGATAAGGAGGAAACTTAATGAAAGTGCAAAATATGCGACAAACTGCTACAAAGACTTCTATTGAGGATGCATTTGTTCAACTTTTATCGAAAAAAACATTAGAAAAAATAACAATTAAAGACATTACTGATTTTGCAGATATAAATAGAGCAACATTTTATGCACACTATGATGATAAATATCAACTGTTTGATGAAATCTTGCACAATCGTTCAATAGAATTGATAGCTACTCATACTGTGCACATTGTAGAACATGAACATATTTTGGTAGAGCCGTTACTTGATGCAATATTTGAATATCTTCTTCCTGTAAAGGAACACTGCCCTTATACTTACCAGAGCTTATTGCCGAAGTTACGTGAAAAGATGATTGCAGCACTAATTGATTACTTTAAAGACAGCTGCCCCTTATCCTTTGGAAATGAAAAGATCTATTTTAAAATTATGTTATTTGCAAGGACTATTTATGATGCCGCAGAACTAAAAGTTGTTAATAAAACCACATTATCTAAAAAAAAGATAATAGAACAATTAGAATCAATGTTTCATCTAAAAAACGAATAATAGACAAAAATTTAAAAAACAGTTTATCATAAAATCTACCATAACTAAAATAAAGTGTTATAGTGGATTTTTACATTTATAGAATGATTAACAAATTAATATTAAGTTTAATATAATATAATATTAATTTAAGGAGAAAATTATAATGTATAATAGTATAAAAAAAGATTATAAGCCAATAGGGCCAACTAATTTATATGCTTACTTTATTGGAGAAAATCCAATTACTTCATTTAATCCTGTAAGTATATATCCTCAAATAAGTGAAAGTGCATTTATAGGACCATTTTCAAGCGTAATAGGTGATGTAACAATAGAAAAGAATGTATTTGTAGGTGCTAATGTAGTGCTAAGGGCAGATGAGGGAACACCATTTTATATAGGTAATAATTCTAATATACAAGATGGAGTAATATTACATGGGCTAGAAGATGCTAAATACTTTGTAAATGGTATAGGGTATTCAATATATATTGGGAATAAAGTAAGTATAACTCATGGAGCATTAATTCATGGACCAGCTATTGTAGGAAACAATACATTTGTTGGGTTTAATTCAATTGTGTTTAACGCTATAGTAGAGGACAACTGCTATATTGATACTGGAGCAATAGTAACAGGAGGAATTAGGATAGCTGCAAATAGATATGTTCCAATTGGTGCAATTATAAATACACAAGCTAAGGCAGATAATCTTTTAGAAGTACCAAAGGAAAAATCAGATTTCTCGGAAAAGGTTATTAAAGTTAATGTAGAGCTTTCAGAAGTTTACGACTTGAAATTTGGTGATACACGTTGTAGTTGCGGTCTTTGTTGTAATCATAATACCTTAATTAGCAATTAGACAGAAAGAAGATTGATGATTTAGATAATGTAAGTGTTAGTCAGATAGTTAAAACTTTGAATAACAATATATATAAGTGTTTTGATAATATATAAATTTATAGAAGTTATAGAATAGGAAGTGACTTAATTAGTTACTTTCTATTACATTACATGTTGAGTGCGTAGTATTGATAACAAAGGTGGAAAAATAACGGGGTTGAAAAGCCTGTAATATAAGGGATTCCGAAAGTTGGATTTATTTCACCGTTCATAAACTGGTGATTGATGCGCTTAAGGAACTATTATTTATATGTTTTTGGAAGCATATCGACTATAAAAAATCGGTATGGTTGAGTTGACAGAATGGATAAAGCCCATTTAGAGATAGGTTGAGGAGACAGTATAGATGTAATAATAAAATTCTTGTATCTGGAGTAAATTGTGAATTGTTTTTTATTAAATGTTTATATAGAATAGACATGTGGAGTGCGTATGTCTTTTGAAGAAGAATATGTGAACAAGCATAGCAGGAAGATTTGAATTGAATCTTTAGGATAATTAACTAGAGGAGGACATGTTATGAAAATTTCAAAGAAAGATGCGTTGATATGGTTTGAATTTTTTTCAATATTGCCAGAGGATGAGGAACCAATGACAAAACAACAAGAAATCATTTACTCTACCTTTGCACAAATTGAGGAAACCATTGATCATAGAAATGATATGCTAATGTCGAAAATTAAAGGTTTGAAAACTTTAAAGAATAGAACTTTTTTTGTGGGAGATGAAAGCAAATTCCCAGAAGGATGTCGTTCTTGTCTGTTGGGCACTGGTTTGAGTGCAATTAGGAAAACGAACAAATGTAACATAGAGTGTAAGTTCTGTTACAACTATGGCGAACTAGAACATATTCCACCAATTGGCGAAGGTATGTGGCAAATTGGAGACACAAAATTTTATGAGAAGGATATTGATTTACTTCTTTCCATCCACCAGAAACCCACGGGCATTGCCTACGTTTATTTAGAGCCATTCATGGAAATTGAAAAATACTATTCGGTAATAGAGAAATTTAGTGATGCTCAAATTCATCAACATCTATATACAAATGGCATTTTAGCTACGGAAGAGACATTGAAAGCATTAGGTAAGGCCGGTCTTAACGAGATACGTTTCAACCTAGGTGCTTCTAAGTGTTCAGACAAAGTTATTGAAAATATTGGAATAGCGAAAAAATATATTAAAAATGTAGGTATTGAAACTCCAATGACTCCTGAGTTTTTTGAAGATTTTTTTAAGAAAAAGCAAGCGATCTTAGGGACAAAACTCGATTTTATCAATTGTGCAGAATTACATTTAAATGAGAATAACATAGACAATTATTATGGGGAAGATATGTATATTTCCAGACATGGCTATATATCTCCAATTTGGAGTAGGGAATTAACTTTGAAATTCATGAAAATAGCCGATGAAGAAAAGTGGGATTTAGTAGTTCATGATTGCTCAAACTATACAAAGTTTGCCAGAGATTTAAATTTGAGCAGCAAAGAGGGTAGGTGGTTCGGAGCCAGTAATTATGCCTGTGAGTTTTCCAGGATTCCATATGAAGCATTTTTAGCAATACTACATGATGACAATTTCAAATTTTTAAGTGAAGAAGAATTGCCTGACGGCTATAAAGTAGGAGAGTTGATTTATTAGAGAGTCCTGTCATTTTGTTCTTCCTTAAAAAGCTAGAAACACTCCTATGAGAGGTTAGACATCAAATGTTGTTATCAAAGTAGAAGCCCTAATGCAGATAAAATTTAGAGTTTTTGTAATTAGTGACATTATATAAGAGAAAACTATAAGTGGAGTAAGTAGAATAAAATCACACTTGAAGGTGTTATGGTGAACCGTACCATAAATAAATTACTAACTACAAAGGGAATAAATTTTATTATAAAAGTTATAGGTTTTAAAACTAGTCATATAAAATTACTTGTAATATTCAATACTTAATTTATTTACGGTGTTAATTATTTTAACAAGTTCACTGGGGGATTCAGGTAAATCATTTTCCAACCAAGCTTGAATGATTGAAATACAACCACCAACAACATACCTTATATAGTAATTCAAATGAGCTTTAGTAAATTCATTTGAATTACTATATATCTGTTCAATCTCTGTTTTACTAGCAACATAGATTAATCGATCTAGAATCTTATTGTCTCTTTGATTGCAAAGTAGGACCTTACATAAATCTTTATTTTCTGAAATCAACTCAATAACTTTAAGTAATAGGGAATCACTATACTCTTCTACTGGAGTCTCATCAATATAATCAAGAATTTGATTAAATAGTTCATCTTCCATAGACTGAAGTAAATCAAAGGCATCTTTATAATGAGCATAAAAAGTTCCTCTATTAATATCTGCGTTTTTGCATATATCAGTAACAGTAATCTGATGGATTTCTTTAGTTTCAAGTAGTTTAATTAAGCTATCTTTAATGGTTTTCTTAGTATATAAAACTCTACGGTTTCCTTTAATACCTGCCATATATGTTCTCCTTAAAATAATCTGTTTATTACATGTTATTTAATAAACAGATTTAATTTTTATGTCTATTTAATAACGTTAAGAAATTATGTGATTATTGTTTATAAGTATCTATTAACTTATACTATTTATTGTACTATAAAGTGAACAATGTGTCTATTTAATAACTCTGAGTATATAGATTTAAAGGAGAGTAAATGGAGGTATAAGATGTCGTATATAAATATTCTTAATGTATACAAAGAATATAAGATTGGAGAAAATATGGTTGTGGCAAACAACGGAGTTACATTTTCTGTTGAAAAAGGAGAATTTGTCGTTATATTAGGTCCCAGTGGTGCTGGAAAATCCACTATACTTAATATTCTTGGAGGAATGGATAGTTGTGATGAAGGAAAAATAGTAATCGATAATACTGACATATCTCAATTTAATAATAAACAGCTTACTAAATATAGAAGAGACGATGTAGGATTTGTGTTTCAATTTTATAATTTAGTACAAAATCTAACAGCTAAAGAAAATGTAGAACTTGCTACGCAGATTTGCAACAATGCATTAGATGTAGACAAAACCCTTGAAGTAGTAGGACTTAAACATAGAAAGGATAATTTCCCAGCTCAATTATCAGGAGGAGAGCAACAAAGGGTTTCTATTGCAAGGGCAATTGCAAAAAATCCTAAGTTATTGCTTTGTGATGAGCCAACTGGTGCTCTTGACTATAATACAGGAAAACAAGTCTTAAAAACCCTACAAGATACTTGTAGAGAAATGGGGACGACAGTTATAGTCATAACTCATAACTCAGCGATCGCACCAATGGCTGATAGGATTATTAGAATCAATGACGCAAAGGTTAGAAGCATTGATATAAATGATAATCCTATTACAGTTGAAGAGATTGAATGGTAGAGGTGGACTTGGGATGCAGATTAAAGCATATAAGAAATCAATAGCAAGGGAAATTTTATCATCAAAAGCACGATTTATTTCAATATTAACAATTATATTTTTAGGGGTGGCTTTTTATTCTGGCATAAAATCAGCAGGACCTGATATGAATAAAACTATGAATAATCTATACAGTACCTATAATCTTATGGATAGTAAGATTGTATCAAGTCTTGGACTAAATGATGAAGATATAGAGGTACTTAGAAACAATGATGAAATATTAGATTTTTATGGCACACGCAGTATAGATGCAAACCTTGCAAATATGAGCAATGTATTAAGATTCATGGAGTATGACAATAAAAATAACATAAATAACTTCATTGTTGTGGAAGGCAGGTTACCTGAAAAAAGTGGAGAAATAGCCTTAGATGAACAAGCTTTGAAATTAAATAAGAATATGAAGATTGGAGACGAATTTGTAATTGATACTGACGAAGACATAATGAAGTCTTTTAAAAAGACCACATTTAAAATCGTTGGTATTGTAAGAAGTCCAATGTATATTGAAAAGGAATCAAGAGGTACAACTTCTGTTGGTAAAGGTACTATTGATTACTTTGCAGTATTAAATAGCTCGGATATATCAATGGATGTATATACGGAAATCTATGTAAGATTTAAAAATGTACAAGGACTCGATGCTTATAGTGATGAATATAAAGATAGAATGGAGAAAAATACCCAATATCTTGAAAGTTTATATTCAAATAGAACAATAGATAGAGTTGAAGAAATAAAGACAGAAGTAGAAAAAGAATTTGATAAAGCCTATAAAGAAATAGAAGATAATGAAACAAAACTTCTAAAGGCACAAAGAGAAATAGAAGATGGAAAAGAAAAAATTAAAGAAGGCAAAAATCAGTACAACCAATCATTAATAGAGTTTCAAGAAAAAATTAAAGACGGTGAAGCAGATCTTTCATCAGGTGAAAAGAAATTAGAAATAGGTCAAGCAGAACTTAATAAAGAAAAAGAAAAATTTGAAGAAGGAAAAAAACAACTTTATGAATCAAAAGGTGAGCTTGATAAAGTTAAGAAAGAATTTTTAAATCAAGGAATTGATCCTGAAAAGAGTGTAAGTGAATTAGAATATAAAATAGAAGATCTTAGAAAGTTATTTAATTCAATCAATTTACTTTCTAGTGATATAAAGGGTACGGTTAAAAATATTAAAGAGGATGGAGAGATACCTCCCCAAAAGATACAGTATTGGAAAAGTGTTATATCTAATTTAGGTTTAAGTGATATAGCTGGACTAATTCATGAACTAGAAAGAAATCCTAAAAATTTAGATATTGCTATTAACATATATAAATCACTAGATGTTATGGCCAAAACTGTAAATGATAATATGTCTAATTTACAATTATTAGTAGCAGGAATTACTGAATATCAACAAGGTAAATCCCAATATGAGAAGCAGTTAGAGATATTTAATAATAGTAGAGTTCAGCTTGAAGAGGCTCAAAAGCAATTAGATAATGCAAATATTGAACTTTTAAAAGGAGCAAAAGAACTTGAAGAAGGCAAAATACAAGGGGAAGAAGAACTTGATAAAGCAATAAAAGAATTAAATGAATCAGAGCAAAAACTAATAGAAGGTGAAAAAGAAATAAATAAAAATAAACAAAAACTATTAGATGCTAAAAAAGAAGTTGAAAAGGAAGAAAAAGAAAATCTTAAAAATTTAGATAAAAGTAAGTACTACTTCTTTGATAGAAATGATAATCCAGGATATTCGGGATATAAAGATTCAATTAATGCTTTAGATAATATTGCTTCAGTGTTTCCAGTATTTTTCTTTTTATTATCAGTATTAATTTGTTTAACAACAATGACAAGAATGGTAGAGGAAAATCGATTAGAAATAGGTACTTTAAAAGCTTTAGGATACGATGATTTACAAATATCTTGGAAGTTTATAATATATGCTGCATTAGCAAGTATTTCTGGGTGTATATTGGGAATATTAATTGGATGTAGTTTTCTGCCAGTTATAATCAGTAATGCCTATGGAAGTTTATACAGTTTACCAAAATTAATTATACATTATTATCCATCTTATATTATTCAATCTATGGTAATATCAATATTATGTACAGTTGGAGCAGCTGTATTTGTTATAAGGGTTGAATTGAAAAGTAAACCAGCTAATCTTATGAAAGCAAAAGCTCCAAAACTAGGTAAGAAGATATTCTTAGAGGAAATTACACTACTATGGAAAAGACTTAATTTTAATCATAAGGTGACATTAAGAAATATTTTTAGATATAAGCAACGTATGGTAATGACAGTACTAGGGATCGCTGGTTGTATGGCCATACTTGTTACGGGGTTTGGACTTAAATACTCAAATACAAGTATTATAGAAAAGCAATTTAGTAAGTTATGGAGATATGAAGCTATGGTAGTATTCAATGAAGATTCTACTGAAGAAGGTTATAAAGAGTATGAAGATATTTTAAATCAAATAACTGGATATGAGAATAACTTAAATATACATCAAGAATCAGTAATATTTAGTAAAGAGGGTATGAATAAACAAACAGTTACTCTGTATGTACCGCAAGATGTAGAGAAGATAGATCAGTTTATACTATTAAATGATAGGGTGTCAGGTGAAAAATATGAAATATCAGATGATGGTGTTATTATTAATGAGAAGTTAGCCAGACTTTTAGGAGCATCTGTTGGAGATACAATAACTATAAAAGATGAAGAGAATAATTCTTATGATGTGAAAGTAAATAAAATAGTTGAAAATTATATTATGCACCATATGTACATGTCACCATCGCATTATGAAAAAATATTTGATAAAAAAGTTAGATACAATACTCAACTTTTGAATTTTGATAAAAATAAATATGATGTTGATGAAATTTCTTCAAAGCTTTTGGGCTGTGAAAATGTCATAAACGTTACATCAACATCAAAAATACAAAAATCCGCTGAAGAGTCAACTGCTAATATGAACATAGTTATGTTAGTAATAATATTAGCAGCAGGATGTCTTGCTTTTGTAGTTTTATACAACTTAAATAATATAAATGTATCAGAACGTATAAGAGAATTATCCACTATAAAAGTACTTGGATTTTTTGATAATGAGGTTACTATGTATATTTTAAGAGAAAGCATGATATTAACACTCTTAGGAGTACTCACAGGTTCATTTTTAGGAAAAATACTACATGCTTTTATAATTAGTACGGCAGAAACTGATACTATGATGATGTATCCTAATATTTTCATAGATAGTTATATATTCTCTGCCTTGATAACTATACTGTTCTCGATAATAGTTATGATTATGATGCATATTAAGTTAAAGAATATTAACATGATTGATGCATTAAAGTCTAATGAATAATATACATGTGAAGATTTTAAATTAAAAACTAGAAAAGATATTATAGATTGAAAACTCTTACCTTAGCAATATGGGTAAGAGTTTTTTTATGGATAATTCTGCTACAGAATCATTTATAAACTAGATAAATTAGGAAATATAGTGTTATAATTTTATTAGGAAAATATTTTAAAAGCTAACATTAATTATTTGTTATTAAAAATCAAAACATTGAAACTTTAAATAAGGAATTATAAAGTTATAACTTATTTGCGTTTCATAAAGGAGAAATTATGATGATAAAGCAAAATTTAAAAATAGAGAATATTCCTGCAATTTTGTGGGGGAACAAATCAGATAAATTATTTATAGTGGTACATGGCAATATGTCAAATAAAGAAGATGACTTAATTGTGGTATTTGCAGAAGAGGCAACAACAAGAGGTTATCAAGTACTTAGCTTCGATTTGCCTGAACATGGTGACCGTAAGGGGGAAAACTATCCTTGCAAAGTTCAAAACTGTATCGGAGACCTTAATATCATTATGCGTTATGCACAATCAATATCAAATAATATAAGTGTATTTGCCTGTAGTATGGGAGCATATTTTAGCCTATTAGCGTATAAACATCATTCATTGAAACAGTGTTTATTTCTTTCTCCTGTGGTAAATATGGAACGTATAATAAATAATATGATGACATGGTGTAATGTAAGTGAGAACAGGCTAAAAGAAGAAAAAGAAATTTCAACACCTATGGGACAGACACTTTACTGGGATTATTACTGTTATGTGAAAGAACACCCTATTGATCAATGGAATAATCCAACTTCAATTCTCTACGGTTCAAATGATAACTTATGTGAGTTTGATGTGGTATCTAAGTTTGCAAAAGGCTTTAACTGTGATTTACAAGTGATGGAGAATGGAGAACACTATTTCCACACCGAAGAACAACTACAATTTTTCAGACAGTGGTTGAAGAAATATATGAGTTAAATCTATTGGGGTAATAAGATAACCATAAAAAAGAAGATTGTACCTCTCAATTTAGTGCATTAAAAGAGAGGTTTTTTGTTTAAAAAGTTATAAAATAAATATAGAAAATAAAATATGGCTTACTATGGTTAAAAAATATAAATATAATTGAGTGATATTACATCAAATTACATATCAACTGTTTATATAATCCATGATTTTAGGAGGTAAAAGAATGGCTAATTATAAAGAAATCACTTGTACTGCGGCTTGTAATAAACTAAAAAGAAAAATTCCCTTTGCATGGGATTTGAATATATACCGTGGCTGTGAGCATGGCTGTAAATACTGTTATGCCATGTACTCACATGAATACGTAGGTTCTGAGCAATATTTTGAGGATATATATGTTAAAACTAATATTGTTGAACGGTTGGAAGAGCAGCTCAGCAGTCCTTTATGGAATAGGGAAGTCGTCAATATTGGTGGCGTAACCGACAGCTATCAGCCAATAGAGGAACAGTATAAAATAATGCCAGATATTCTAAGGTTAATGATAAAATACAAAACCCCTTGTATCATTTCCACAAAATCAGATTTGATTTTGCGGGATTATGATTTGATCGCAGAACTCAGCTCCATTACTTATGTCAATGTTGCAGCAACCATTACTTGTATGGATGAAAATATTCGTAGAAAAATAGAACCAAGTGGTGTGGATTCTCTTAAAAGATTTGCTATGTTAAAGGAATTCTCAAAGACAAAGGCGTCCACGGGACTTCACTTTATGCCAATCATCCCATATATAACAGATGGAAGAGAGAATGTTGATGCTCTGTACTCTAATGCTGCTGATTCTAGGGTTAGTTATGTTCTACCTGGAGTACTTTATCTAAGGGGCAAGACCCGTTTGGTATTCTTTGATTTTATAGAAAAGGAGTTTCCGCATTTGTATGTGCCGTTGCAAACATTATATAAAACAGGCGGTGCCAATAAGGAATATAAAGATAAGCTATACATGATGGTTAATGAATTAAAAGGTAAATACAATCTTTCGGGTAGCTATTCAAAGCCAATGAAAGAAAAATTAAATAAATCTGATAATGAACAGCTATCTCTTTTTTGACCTCTTATATTAGTGTAACAAATAGAAGAATTACTCAATCAAGAAAATACTTATTATATCGGGTGCTCAAGAATAGTTGAATTTTAATAAAGAAGAAAACTAGTCTTAGCTAAGAAAAATTAATAGCTAAGGCTAGTTTTATAAGCAACGAATACGTCAATGTATCATTTTACTGTAATGACTTAATTTGAAATGAAATACATTATATGCTATAATTAAATAGTTATACCACAAATTTGGATATATTTAGACAAATAGTATTGATGTACAGAATTGGGGGACAAAATTAAAATGAAAAAGAAGTTAAAAATTTGTATTATTGGTTGCCTGGCAATAGGTTTATTAGTTGGTTGTGGAGCAAAAGAAAAAGAAAAAGAGCCTACGGCAAGCAGAGTTGATGGACAAAGCTATACATTTACTGGTGAAGAATTTAAGAATTATTTCAACGATAGAATTGGAAACAATGAAAAAATTGAAGAATTTAAAGGCAAGAAATTAGAGACTAAAAGTACAGGTGCAGTAAAAGCAAATTCAGAAAAAGGTGAAGATGTGTATCTTTACATAGAAGCCCTAGATGTATGCATGATTAGTGCTAAATCTAATAGTGAAAATGGTAAGCTTATGGAGGTCGCAATTAAATTACGAGGCGGAACAAAAGAAGATAAAGGATCTTTGACAACAACTACCTTTAGTAAAAGTGAAATTAAAAATTTTAAAAAATATGCAGATGCTGTATTTGATGTATGTGAGCCAAATGTAGAGACAAAAGAATTTGAAGAATTTTTTGATGAATGCTTTAGAGGTGTCATAGCTACAACTAAAGAAAAAGAAATTGGAGATTTAAAGATATCTTTAGATTCATGGTCGGGAGTAGAAATGAAATTTGAACCTAAAGAACAAAAATAGAATTGCTTAAGCACTATTCTTTCATAGAGTGGTGCTTTTTATTTTGTAGTTGACTTTGTCCTTTGGGAAAGGTGTATAGTAAAAGTGAATAAGATATCTATATTTAAAGAATTCACTTGATATAAAAATATTAAGAATGGAGTTGGTTTCTTGTTATCTATTGGAGAATTCTCAAAGATATGTAAAGTATCTGCAAAAACACTGAGATATTATGAGGAAATTGGATTAGTTAATCCCGATGAGATTAATGCTAAAACCGGTTATAGGTATTATTGCATTGGGCAGCTAAAAAAGATGATTTTTATAAACCGTTTGAAGTCTTACAATTTTTCTCTAGAGGAAATCAAAGTCATCCTAGAATTAGAAGAGGATCAAGCAGAAGAAAAACTTTGTTCCGCTTTTAATAAAAAGAAAAATGAAATAGAGGAAAAGCTAAGTGATTTTAAATATACCCTAAAGCAAATTAACCATGATATTTTAAATTTAGAAAAGGGTATCCCACTTATGGCGTACCTTGATGATATAGAGGTACAACTTGTTGAAATCCAGCCTCAAAATATCCTTTATATGAGAAAGAGTATGAGCAGTTATGACTATGCTGAAGGATATGGAAAGTATTTTAGCAGGTTGTATGAAAAGATTGCTACTGAAAAACTTACTTTAGTTGGTACACCTATGACTATTTATCACAGCTCTGAATATAATCCTGCTGGTAACGATACAGAGTTTGCTATGCCAATAAAAGAGGTTGTAAAGGGTACGAGGGATTTAGCGGGAGGACTTTGTGCCAAGTCTGTTTTAAAGGGTTCATATTCAGAATTAACATCGGTATTTGCTAAACTAAGGGAATGGGTAGAAAATGAAGGGTATGAATTGGTGAACTCACCATACGAAATATATTTAACTAATCCTTATGAAATCAAAGTTCCAGAGGAAAATATTACTGAAGTGTATTTCCCTGTAAAGAAAAAATAGTAATGTTTTTAGGAGGTATTTATCATGAAAAGAAACTATTGGCCAACTAAAGAATGGCAAGCTGCAGACCCAGAAACATTGAAGATGGACTCCGGAAAGCTTTCAAAACTCGAAGCTATAATAAAATCAGAGTTTAGCAATATAAACGGTATCGTAATTGTAAGAAATGGATATGTGGCTTATGAAAGATATTTTAATGGATATGGTACTGACAATGCACATCATGTGGCATCCGTAACAAAAAGCATAATATCTGCCCTCATTGGTATTGCAATAGATGATGGATATATTAAAGATGTAGAACAAAAGGTGTTAGATTTTTTCCCAGAGTATGTTGTTAATTCTGATGACCCAAAGAAAGGAGAAATCACCATAGAAAATCTTCTTACTATGACAGCTCCTTATTCATTTGAAGACTGGCAGGAACCTTTGGACAAGATGTGTATGCAGACTGACTGGACAAAATATACTCTTGATATGTTGGGTCAAGGTGGAAATATTGGAGACTTTAAGTACTCTACTGCAGGAGCACATTTGCTTTCAGTCATAATCTCTCGAAGCACAGAGAAAAGCGCTCGTGAGTTTGCTAACGAGAGATTATTTAAACACATAGGCATGAAGGAAATACCTAATTATGAGATGAAATCATTTGGATTTGATGACTTGTTTGGAAAGGATGTAAAAGGATGGGTTAGCGATCAAAAGGGTAACTCCACAGGAGGATGGGGACTTACGCTAACTCCCCGTGATATGGCGCGTTTTGGATTTTTATATATGAATGGCGGTATTTGGGAGGATGAGCCTATTATTTCAGAGAGGTGGATTAATGAATCTATAACTCCTCATTCCCAAACGATAATCAATAATTCTGTAGCAAAATATGGTTATTTGTGGTGGCTGCTTGAAGATAAAGGAGTTCCTGCATACTTGGCATTAGGTGATGGAGGCAATGTTATTTGTTGCATTCCAGAAAAAGATTTAGTCATAGCAATCGCGTCAGAATTCATCATGAATCCCAAGGATAGGGGAATACTTATTAATGAATATATTGTTCCTGCTATAATAGAGTAAACTTAAAAAAATCCTTCTTCTCCATGAGTTTTGTGTACAATTCAGAACCGTCTTTAGTAGATTTCCAGAAGTCTATAAACTAACTTAGAAGCGATACGGTGAAACGTATCTATGGACAACTAAAATTAAAAGATAAAAGTAAGCCAATGATATTAAAAGTGTCGTTGGCTTATGTTATAATTATTTAGTAAGTATTTGGAAAAATGTAAATAGATAAATTAGTAATTTGTGGAGGGAATGAATATGGAAGCAAGAAAATTATTGGATGCATTATTGGTCGCCGAAAGGCTGAAAGATACAACTCGCCATTGCTATACTTCAAAAGGCAGACACGAGAGTGTTGCAGAACATAGTTGGATGATGACCTTGATGGCTTTCTTTATGAGGGATGAGTTCCCCGAAGCTGATATGGATAAAGTTATCAGAATGTGCATTATTCACGACTTGGGAGAATGTTTTACTGGAGATATTCCTACTTTTGAAAAGAACCAAGCCCACGAGCAGGCCGAAGAAAATCTGCTGTATAGCTGGGTTCATTCCTTACCAGAGGAATATGCAGTAGAAATGCGAGAACTTTATGAGGAAATGGCAGAGCGTAAAACAGTTGAAGCTCAAATTTACAAATCCATTGATGGCCTTGAAGCATTGATTCAGCACAATGTGTCCGACTTGTCTACTTGGATTCCGAAAGAATTTGAACTCAATTTAACCTACGCAGATGATAAGGTTGCGTTCTCCGATTATTTGAAATCTTTAAGACGAGCTGTTCGTGAAGATACCATCAAAAAGATTGATGAAGCAAAGTAAAACTGCGCGATAAATATCAGTTTTGTGTTTCTTTGTAAATTCCAATTTGTATAGGTTAATATATTAAAATAAAAATGATTATATAATTAGAAGGCTGTTAGCTATAAATAAAAAATTTGGAAAACAAAAATCAAAAAAAGGTTTAACTTTACTCTTAGTAAATTTGAGTCTATCTTAATTTTTATAAAAAATTAATTGAAAACAAGGCATATGCAATCGATTATTATCTGGAGGGAACATGAAGAAGAGTATATTAATGATAACTCCTGAAAATAAGGAAATTAATAGATTTAGAAAAAGGCAGATAAATAACTTTATACAAATAACGATGCCATATTTAGCCGCATTTATTGATGAAAATAAATATAAAATTACATTAATAGATGAATATAATCAAAAAATACCTTTTGAAAACCAGTATGATTTAGTTGTAATTACAGTTAATACTGCAAATGCACCTCATTGCTACAATATTTCAAAAATATTTAGAAGTAAAGGGAGCAAGGTTGTTTTTGGAGGGCCTCATGCAACTCTTTTGCCAGAGGAAGTAAAAAATTACTGTGATGTAGTAATTATAGGAGAAGCTGAAGATAGTTGGCCAAGGTTTTTAGAGGAATTTTATTATGGAAATTATAAGAGTGAATATAAATGCTTAAATACTCCAACTCTAGAAATGGTACCAATACCAAGAAGAGATTTAATAAAAGGAAGATGGTTTACTAAAGGTGCAGTTTTTGCAACAAGAGGATGTCCTTATAACTGTAGCTATTGCAATTTAAAGCAAATATATCAGGACTCCTTTAGGAAAAGACCAATAGATGAAGTGATAGAAGATATTAAAAGTAGTAAAAGTAAATTTTTTGTCTTTTGGGATGACAATTTCTTTGGAGACATTGAATATGCAAAAGAACTATTAAAAGAGCTTATTAAATTAAATAAGAAATGGGCAGCTCAGGTTACTTTAGAAAGATGTAAGGATAAGGAATTATTGATGTTAGCTAAAAAAGCAGGGTGTATTTATTTCTTTGTGGGATTAGAGTCTTTTTCAAAAGAAACTCTAGAGAGTGTAAATAAGGGATTAAATAATGTAGATAAATATAAAGAGTTAATAGATTCTGTTCATAAATATGGAATTTGTGTACAAGCTGGAATAATTTTTGGATTTGATACCGATAAAAAAGAAGTATTTAAAAGAACACTAGATATGTGTAATTATCTAGGAATCGATGGTGCTACAGTTAGCATACTAACACCACTACCGAAGACACCATTATATTATCAATTAAAGGAAGAAGGACGATTATTAACAGAGGATTGGTCATATTATAATGGCAAGACTAAGGTGGCCTTTCAACCTAAAAATATGAGTGCAGAGGAATTATTTGACGGATACATGTGGTTTAGAAGGAATTTCTATTCATTGAAATCAATAACTGCTCGATTAAGAAAATCAAAAGCTAATATTTTGTATAATTTAATAGTTAACTTAGGCTATAAGGTATCAATAAGAAAAAGTGTATAATTAATATGGAATACAATAAGGTACGATAATATAAGAAAGTTTGAATAATGATCTATTAAAAAATTAGTTTTTTGTTTAAAATAAAAAGAGAAGATTTAAATTTTTTATCTTCTCTTTTCTATGTTAGTATAAGCATAAAGCCCAAGAACTTCTATTGATCTTTGTATTGTGGTTCTTGACGTTCAATGTACTTTTGTCTTCCTTCTAAAACTTTTAAGGCATCTTCAAAAGTTTTGGCTAATTGTTGAAAGTCTTTTTTAGCTGATGTATCGTCTGTTTCCAGTGCAAAAGTTTTCATTGTAGCTGCTGCTGATTGAACTCCAGCTATAGCCTGCTGCATTTGTGATCCTACTGTCATAACCTTCACCTCCTTTCAAGGATATTATGTGCTAACCTTTAGGTTTAAATACTATTGATGCTAAAAATGCAAAAATTATAGCTGCGGATATTCCGGAACTAGTTATCTCAAATATACCGGTAAGCACTCCAATAATACCTGTTTGTTCAGCTTCCATTAAAGCACCTTTCACCAAAGAATTTCCAAAGCTGCTTATTGGCACAGATGCTCCAGCTCCGGCGAATTTTACCAATGGGTCATACCAGCCTAATCCTCCCAATATGGCTCCAACTACCACTAATGTACTCATAGTATGAGCAGGTGTAAGCTTAAAAACATCCATCATGATCTGTCCTATTACACATATAGCTCCACCTATTATAAAAGACCAAATAAAAATTGCCAATTTTATACACCTCTTTTATATCTCAATAGATACTGCATGAGCAATACAAGGAATGCTTTCCTTTTGCTGATAGGATAAAGGAGATAGCAATGCCCCTGTAGCAACCACCAATATTCTTTTTAATTCTCCTTTTCTCATACGATTAAGAAGGTGCCCGTAGGTAACAGTAGCAGAACAGGCACATCCGCTTCCGCCAGCCATTACTGGCTGATCCTTCTTATATATCAATAAACCGCAATCAGTAAATATTTCTCTTGGTATTTCTAATCCGTGCTTAGCTAATAAATCCCCTGCAATTTTATGTCCAACACTTGCCAAATCTCCTGTGGCAATTAAATCGTAGTAAGAAGGATTTATTCCTAAATCTCTAAAATGTGCTTCTATGGTATCCACAGCAGCAGGAGCCATAGCTGACCCCATGTTAAATGGGTCTGAAATCCCCATATCTACTATTCTTCCAATGGTGGCTGAGGTTACCCTAGGTCCCTCTCCTTTTTGAGCTACTAAAGCTGCCCCTGCTCCTGTTACTGTCCATTGAGCTGTAGGAGGCTTTTGCCCACCATATTCTGTAGGATATCTAAATTGCTTTTCTGCTGCTACATTATGACTGGAGGCTCCTGTTACTACGTACTCCGCAGCCTTACTATCCACCAATAAGGATGCTAAGGCAAGACCTTCCATAGAACTTGAGCAAGCGCCAAAAATTCCTAAGAAAGGCATACCTAATGTACGAGCCGCAAAGCTACTGGATATGATTTGATTCATCAAATCACCACTTATAAAAAATTGAACATCCTCTTTTTTCATCTTTCCCTTACTAATGGCTGTTTCGCAGGCTTCTTCCAATAACTTTTTTTCTGCCTTTTCAAAGCTTTCTTGCCCTAACCACATGTCTTCATGAAGACAGTCAAAATCATCTGCTATGGCCCCCTGGGCTTCAAAGGCGCCTCCCACGGCAGCTGAGGCAATTATCACTGGATTTGATTCGAAAACCCATGTTTGATGACCTTTAAGCATTTACATCCCACCTAACCACTTAATAGTTATTTTTACTATAGACACAACAAAAGCTGAGAAAACTCCAAAAACAATTACTGACCCTGACAATTTAAACATATTACCTCCCACACCAAGCACATAGCCTTCTGTTTTATGTTCTATAGCTGCCGAAGCCATAGTGTTGGCAAAACCAGTAACAGGAACAGCAGTACCAGCTCCAGACCACTGAGCAATATGGTCATATACTCCAAAGCCTGTTAGTAAAACAGAAATTATTATTAAAATTGCTGATGTAGGGCCTCCCACAGTTTTTTCATTAAATCCTAAGTACTTTATAAAAGCCCATTGCAAAACCTGGCCAAATAGGCATATAAGCCCTCCCACCAGAAAAGCTCTTAAACAATTTTTAAAAACTGGCCTTTTAGGTTCTCTATCCTTCGCAAAGTCTTGATATTCTTGCTGTGTAGGCGTTAGTTTTTTCTTTTTCTTATCTGACATAAATTTACCCCCTTCTACCTTAGTAAGTATGGTTCCAGTTTATCTATTACTTTCTTAATTTTATTAGCATTATCTGAGTACATCTTCTTAGCTTTTGAATCTTCGGTTTCTAAGGAAAAGCTAAGAAGGTCTGCGTGTACCTTTGAAATAGTTGCATAAAGCAGCTCTTTAACTTGAGGCTTTTGAACCTCTATTAAATCATCAAATAAATCTATGTATAAATCTCCTGAAGAATTTACCTGACCAATAAACACATTGTCTATAGACACTCCTGCATTAGATAATTGAGTATTTAACCACTCTCTATTAAGTCCTATACTTGTTAAGGATTCATCCAACACAGTTCCATCTAGTATCACCGTTTGAGGTTCAGACATTGGGGCCACCTCTATATTTAAATCCTTTGGAGTAATAGGTTTCTTCTCTGACTTTAACAAAACATTTACCTCTCCTGTGTCTTCCATAAGTGCAAATTCCACATCAGACAAGTTAAAAGCATTCTTAGATCTTAGTTCTCTTAATAGCTCTTCCCCTGTATATCTAACTTCCTGTAGGTTTTCTTCCATTACTTTTCCGTCTTTTATTAATACAATTTCCCTTCCATTTATAACATCATGAATCCACTTGCTTTTTATAGCTAGATAATCCAAAGCTATAGTAAATAAAAACCAAACACCTAAAGCCACAAAGCCAAAAGCCATATTTGGTATTAGCCCTAAGGATATTAATGAAACCATGATGGCAATCACCATATAGCTTACAAATTTAAAAGCTGTGGTCTTCCATAAAGTAGTTCTGCCCATGAACCTAATTATCACTAAAGTTAAAAAATATAAAATTATAACTCTTAACAATACCATGAAGAAGCTTTGCACATTATCTCACCTCTACTTCCCTTTATATTGTGGCTCTTCAAATTCTAAAGTTTTTAATCTGTCTTCTATATCCTTTATAACGGATTCCACTGTTTGTAATTCTTTTTTATATACCTTTTTTTCTTCTTCATTTCTGCTTTGAACTGAATAAATCCTCAAGGTGCTTTCAATGCCTTTTAAACTAGCTAATGTTTGTTTTATATTTGATGCTACTGTCATTAATATCAACTCCCTAGATATATAACTAAAATTATTGTCTTCGTAGTTCGATAAAAATATACATTAACCAAGGTAAAAAGATAGAAGATGCATAAACCTTTTATAAGTTATTTGTAAAAGTTCAACTTATATTTTGAGGCTTGGCTATGTTTTTTTTATGCTTTTTTGTTGGTAATTTGAGCCTTGGTTAACCTGCCTTTTTACTGTCCCTAGGTCTAATTCTAAGATAAACGATAATGATAGAATTCAATGATTTATAAAATTGAAAATCACACTTGATTTAGTTATGGAGAGCCGTACCATCAAGTGATTCTTAGCCTCAGATGGAGTTTGCTTAAAAGGAATACTTACTCCAACTGAAGCTTAGAAGAACTTATCCAGGGACGTAGCATCCGTTATGCACAGCATAAGAACTCTAAATCGCTGAAGCTCAAGAGTTCTAATATCTCCCACTTGTAGAAAAGCAGAGAACTAAAATCTTTGATTTTATGTGAATCGCTTTCACAGAGTGCGATGGGAGTATTACGGATGCTAGTCATCGGATAAATGAGCAAAATAAAAATAGGGTACTGGTAGCACCCTATAGTATACAATTCTAGTTGCTTAGGCAACTGGGATCACTATTTAAATTAATATTTAAAAATAGTAGCTAGCCACTATTTTTACTGTTTGAATTATGCAGAAAACTCGGATCAATCTCCACTGAATTAACATTTTGACCTTTCTCAGTTGGTGCCTTTATGGGTTCTTTTGTTTTGAATTTGTACTTGTAGCCCTCGATGTTATATCCTCTGTTACTATCTACATTATTTATTGAAAAATCTTTATCTATAAACATCACATTTTTTTCATCAATTTCACCAACAAAGGCTTGAGTGTATATTTTGTCATTAAAACTTTGTCCATTTAGTTCTTCTTTTGAACAAAAATCAAATTTACCATTTTCATCAACATTGACATAAAGATTAAGAGGTATAATATTTTTTACATATATAGAATGCAATGCGCCATAATTACTTTCTTTAAATTCTTTTAATGTCTTTGAAACTTTAAGCTTTCTGCCATTACGTATTTCAAAAGATTCATTATATTTTCGTAACCTTTCAACTTCTTTTGGTGAGCAATCTATATACATTTGATTTGTCCAGGTTTTGCCACTTTGATTATGAGTTTCAAATTTTGTTTTAATATCTTCTGAAATCTCTTTATCAATTCTACACATAGCGCCTTCTATTTTATATTTAGCATTTTTATTTAAAGTATCTTTTTTATAATTTTTATCTGTAAATAATGTAGCGCCATCGCTAAAAATTCCTACAAATAATTGGCTTTCAATCTTATCTCGTAGATTATTATCTTTAATTTCTGTTTGCGATACTATAGTCTTACCTTCAAATTCTTCTGATAGTTTGAAATAATCTGTTGGTATTACTTTATCTAAATATATTCGCAAATTAATGTAATCGTCTATGCTGCGCAAATCGTCTCTAATTTTTATGTTTTTAAAAACTGTCTCATCTTCATCATAAATTATTTCATCTCTTGAATTATTTTTATATTGGTATTCTATAGTTTCTTCAGTAGCATAATCATCAGCAGTATCGTCAAAAACAAAAATTAATGCAGACAATACAACTATTGATGCCATAAGAATTGCAATCCATATAGTTCTTGATTTTTTCATAAAGGGTTCTGGTTTTTGCTTTTTAACAATCCTTTTCTTGTGAGGGTTACGCTTTTTTAATTTTAAAGGTTTAACTTTCTTTCCTTCTAGTTCTGCTTCTATAGTTTTTAGACACTTTTGCATTCTTCTATTTTTAGGTTGAAGCTCTAGTGCTCTTTCAAAACTTACCTTTGCTTTTATTAAATTACCAGTAAAGTAATAGCAGTATGCTATACTATTTAATGCTACTAAATCGTTACTGTTGGCGGATAGGCACATTTCAAAATATGGCAAAGCTTCTGCAAAGTAATCCTTTTTTCCTAAAATGCTTCCAATCCATAAAGCAACATCTAAGTCAAATTTATTTATCTCAAAAGATAATTTATAAAATTCTAAGGATTTATCCAAATCTCCAGTTTTATAATAGAATTCACCTATTAATTTTAATAATTCTCCATCATGAGTAAATATTTCATAAGCTGAAAATAAACATTCTCGTGCTTCATAATAATCCCTAATTTTTAATGCTTCACAACCTTGGTGTCGCAATGATAAATATTTTTCAATAGAGTTTAGGTTCATTTCTTTTATATATTCATATTTAAACTGACTAATATTTTTTAAGACCTTAAGAACTTCTTCAACCACATCTTCATCATATTTTTTATATAAAGATTCTTCTTTTTTAATCCAATTAAAATTATGCTCTAATATATGCCATATATTTAGAGGCAAATCTTTGTGGCTTAGTAAAAATTCAAACATACAATCTTCTATAATAGGAGCGGTATACACATTCCAAACCACATCCATGTTTAATAATTCTTCCCAAGCTTCAGTATTTTCCTTCAAAGAATTATCAGTACAAATTTCATTTAGTTTATTTAAAAATTCTTCTATTTTTTCATTAGTACTATTGGTATACTGTTCTTCATAATCGTTATCGATATTTTGGTATTGCTTTTTAACTATGGTTTCATCTACATTCCAATCATCAGTATCCCATTCATCAACATCCGATTCACTTGTGTATAAATCATCACTGATATTTTCAACTAAGTTAACATGTGAATTTTGTTGTCTATTAGTATTCTTAACATCTTTTATAGCTTTATCATATGCTTCCCTAAGTCTTTGATAGCCTTCAGGGTCTTCTTCTGGATTATATATTTTTAATAATTTTGCATAAGCTTTTTTTATGGTTTTTAAATCACTATCATAGGATATTCCTAAAGTTTCCCACCACTTCATAATTAATAATACGTCTCCAATTCATCTAATCTTTCAGCAAGTAACTTTGCATTTTTTTCTATAAGTCTAGGATCTTGAGTTAATAAAATTTTTTCAAAGGAATCTAGCAATGCTGCTATGTATTCTCGCTTATCTCCAAGGGATTCTTCATATAATCTTTCCCCTCTAGCCAAGAGCAATCTATTTTCAGTTTTATCTCTTGGATGAATTTTTATATCACTAAGTTCTATCATACGCTCTCTAATTTCCTCATCAGACATTGAGTTTTCTGAGTTTTGAATTATTAATGCTTTCTTTTCTCCTGTACTTGCCAAAGTAGTTTCTACTTCTAATAATCCATTTATATCATATGTATATCTAAGGGCTACTGCTTGTTCAGCTGCTTTTCCACGAGGTACTGAAATTTCTAATTGGCCAAGTTTTATGTTATTTTCAACTCGCCTGCTTTCACCTTGGTATACATTAATCGCCATACGAGTTTGATTGTCTCTAATAGTTACTAATTGTTCAACTTTACTTATTGGTATTGGCGAATTTCTTTCAATTATAGGTAGGAAATATCCTGGTTCATAATTGCCATCCCCTAAATCATTTACTATTTCCACTCCTAAAGTATATGGACATACATCCGTTAATACCAATTCTTTTAAATCCGAATTTCTCGATTTCAAAGCTGCTTGTATTGCTGCGCCTAATGCTACTGCTTCATCCGGGTCTATATTAGAATATGGTAATTTATTAAACATTTTGCTAACTACAGATCTCACTAGAGGCATTCTTGTACTTCCGCCAATCAAGATAATGGCTTCAATTTCTGACGGTGATATGTCAGCATCCTTAAGAGCTCTTTCCACTGGATGGCGTAACCTTAAAATTATTTCTGAACATATTTTTGCAAATTTGTTTCTATTAATTTCAATTTCAAAACACTTTTCATTTATAGTTAAACTCATAGTTGCATTTTCTTGGCTTGACAATGATCTTTTGCAAAGTTCAGCTTGTTTGTGTAAAGCTGATAATGTCTTTTTATCTAATACTTTTAAATCTAAATCATTTTCTTGTAAAAAATAATCAACAAGTAGTTTATTAAAATCTTCACCGCCTAAATAATTGTCCCCAGCTATAGATTTTACTTCCATTACACCTTCAAAAAGTTCCAGTATTGATATGTCAAAAGTTCCTCCACCTAAATCAAATACTAAAAACTGTGTTTCATCATTTTTCTGATGCAATCCATAGGCTACGGCAGCTGCTGTTGGCTCACTAATTAATCTTTCAACTTTAAGCCCTGCAAGTTCACCAGCTCTTTTAGTTGCCTTACGTTGAGCATCATTAAAATAAGCAGGGACGCTTATAACTGCTTCTACAACGTCTTCACCTATGTATTTTTCTGCATCTTCTTTTAATGATTTTAAAATAAATGAAGATAATTCTTCAGGTGTAAATGTATAAGATCCTAAATTAAATTTTTTTGATGATCCCATAAATCTTTTAAAGTTGCATGCTGTGGACTGGGGGTGAGTAATAAGTCTTTCTTTTGCCACATCTCCAATTAAAATTTCATTATTTTCATCAACGCTTACAATGGAGGGCGTTGAATGTTTTTTTAGAACATTTGGTATAATTTCTACTTGTCCATCTTTCCAAACAGCAGCTAAACTGTTTGTAGTTCCTAAATCTATTCCAATAATAGCCATAATAATCTCCTCTCTAATTTCTTAAGAAAACCTCCTTGTTAATGGTTGCTTCTCGCTTCCATTAAACACAAGGAGGTTTTTTGTTATAAATGAATCTTATCGTAAATAAAGCAAATTATCTTAAACACACTAAAACACATCACATTTATTAGATTTAATTGAAAAAATTAAGGATAATCCATTTACTATAATTAATAATTTACTGGACATAGTATAAACATAATTTTGTGAATTGAACATTACACAAAAAGCTGCTATAAGCAATAGAATTTGAGGTAAATATGCTATTAATATTTTTTCAAACCTACTGGCTTCATCAATAAATGTATCCTTTAGTTTTATGTATGAACCACCGGGGATTGCTTTTAGATTAAATTTAGTAATTCCAATGGTTGTACTGAATAATTTTGGGCCCATAAAAATTGTTACTTCTTCCGCTTCAAAAGACAGAACCTTTATAATAATTAATCTTAAAAGATCAAAAAAGATTCCTGTGAATGAGAAAATAAAAAATATATATAAATATTGCATATCTGATACCACCTATATTTAGATTTAATTAAATTACAGCTTTATTTGCAGCAACTTGTCCTATAATCAAATCCATGAAATTTATCATGGATTTTTAACTGTATTTTAATTGTAATTATAACATAATTATAATTAAAAAGAAAAGTATAAAATAAATATAAACATTTAGTAATTTAGGAAATTAAAACTTAAAAACTGGTTAATAAACTAAAGATGGATTCGGAAAAAAGATTGACATTGACGCCGCGTAAAAGATTAATCTGTTAGATAAGGGGGAGATAATATGGAAAAAGTAAGAATCAATTTAATCAATAGCTTAGATTTCTATGATAAGTGTTTATTAGGAAAAGTTAGTGAGAATTCATTCCGATATGAATTAATGCAACCAATGAAAACAATGTGGGATTATCTAAATGTACCGTTAAAAGCAGCAGAACCTAATGGATACGATGTTGTTATGGCATCGGAAATGTTAGGGATTTGGACTCCAAGAAAATCTATTCAACAAGTAAAGGACAATTTACCAGAGCTTATAGAATCTAGAATTTTCGAAGAATATCAGGAAGTGATATCAAAAGGAATTGATGAATTTGAAAAGATAGGTTATTCTATTCCACTAGAGGAAATCAACGTAAACATTCTTTTAGGGGATGAAGATAGTCAAGAAATGGAAGTAAATAAAGGGTATTCAGGTTTTGGTGGAATACCGGGATATATTATGCTAATGGTTGTTCCTAATGACTTTAATAAGAAACGATTAAAATCCGCTTTAGCTCACGAGTTTAATCATAATGTTCGTTTTACATTTGAACCATTTAATCATGGCGACGTGACTGTAGAAGAATATTTGGTATTGGAAGGCTTAGCTGAATGTTTTGCTGAAGAAATGTATGGGAAAGAATTGATAGGACCTTGGATTGAAGATTTTGATGAAGAAGAGATGGAGTACTCAATGGAAGTGATAAAAGAAGGACGAAAGACTAAAGGTTTTGGAGAAGTATCAGCTTATATGTTTGGCGATGAGGTCGCTAAAAAACAAGGGTACAGTCCAGTTGGTTTATCGCCGAATGCAGGTTATACTATTGGTTACCACTTGATTAAGCAATACTTAGCCAACAGCATCAAGAGTATTGCCGAAGCGACGCTGACTTCTACTGAAGAAATAATTAGAGTCTCTAAATTTTTCGATTGATTATTTTAAAAATAATTTTAATTCTAAAAGGATAAGGAGAAAGAAGAAATATTATCGCAAAAGATGAATACTGCGATGAACTTGAAGATGAATATCTTAAAGATTTTGGAATTGCATATCATAAGAAATATCAATATGAAATTATTATATATATCATAAAGATGTAATGGCTATTGAGGAAGAACATAATAGAATTAGTATTTATACATTGACGTATAAATACATATTTGGTAAAATTGATTGGAACATACGTTCTAAAATAGATACAATAATAGTTAAAGGAGATAGTTTTAGATATGATTAATATATTAAATATTAACAACTTTCCTAATGAATACGTAATAGACTTTTTAGGCAAAGCTAATACTTCTTATTTGGGTAAAGCAACAGGTAGCGAGAAGATTTATGTAAATATTGATAGAATATTACCAGGTTCTAAAAGTGCTAAATATCATAGTCACACAAAACAAGAAGAATTTTTCATGGTTCTCAGTGGATATGGAACTTTGAGGATTGATGGCAAAGAATATTTAATAAAAAAGGGAGATTTTGTTGCCAAGCCTGCAGGAAAAGGCATAGCACATCAATTTATAAATACAGGAGATGAAACCTTAGAAATTCTTGATATTGGCACCAAAGAACAAGGGGACGTAGCATACTATCCAGATGAAGATGTATATTATTTAAGCGATAACGAACTTGTCTTTAGTGGAAATAGTAATTTAAGTGGATGGGATTCTGAGCCAAATAAATAACTTAGAAATTTATTTATCATAATTAAGGAAATTAAAACTTAAAAAACTAGTTAATAGACTAAAGATGGATTTATTTATTATTTAAGAATTGTTTATAATGAACCGTAAATAAGCAATATGGACTTTATTGAAATTAGCATTATAGGACACGTAGTTTAGATTAATATAAAATTAATAAAGATACATAAAGGGATCGTCTCAAAATAAAAAGTGATTTTTAGAATGAGATAGTCCTATTATTTTTTGAAACAATATATCATTGTAAATAATAAGGTGGATTATATTTAATTTTATTTACACTATATAAAAATATTGGTAATGAAGAAAAGTACTTAGATGATAAAAGAATAACCCTTGATATAAAAATTGTAGATGATATATTACAAGTAAAATCAAAGTGGAGCCGTATAAAATAATTTAAATCTATAAATTTTAATATCAAAATATTGAAAAGTTCCAACATGAAAGTGCATAAAAATTTAATAATAGTATTCAAAGATATATTTTGGATTTAGGAAGTTCATGTTTCTCTTTCACCATAAGATCTATGACAATGCTAAATAAGCATTGTCTGGATTTTAAAGGAAAAGTAAAGCTTTTAAAATAAGCGCTTATAGTCAAATTATCAAGATTATGCCCCATATTACGATAATAAAAAGATTAGTGGTAGCATTAAAGTCAATATCTAGAAGATAAAGATTTAAAAGAAAGAACTAAAGAAATTTAAAATTTAGGGGGAAAAATGGGGATTTTTAAATTTATATATTATAAGTGGAATGAAAGAAGAAGACTGTACATACTATCAAAATTTAATGATTATGAAAAATTCATAGAAGAGCAACAAAAAGCTGTAAGTAAAATAAAAGATGAAACATTTAAAATATCAGCCATCTTAAATTTATATATTGGGTATTATTTAAACAATCAATTGGACAAGGCAGAAGAAATACTGGAAACAATGAAGTCTTTTGATATTGATGATTTAGATGATTCTATAAAATATATATACTTTTATTATTCAATAGATCACTATATTGCTACTGGTAATGAGATTATGGTTGATAGAATTTGGGAGGAATCGCAAAGTTTGCGAGAAGAAGTAAAGGAAAAATGCACTGAAATTTATAGGCATACGAGAATGAATTATAATAATTTCAAAGGCTTATACGAAGAAAGTAATAAAGCTCTTTTAGAAGATGGCCATGATAAAAAGGATGATATGTTTTGTAATATATTGAAAGCTGAGATATATTTTAATATAGGAAAAGAAGAGGAAGCAAAGCTTATAATTAATGGTTTATTAAATGGTGATAAAAAACTTACGCCGATAGTTAAGAAAAAAATAAAAGAGCTTCAAGACAAATATATGAATGTTGAATATGAGGGATTTATCAACACAAATGTAACTGATGAAAAAATAAGCCTTAAAGATAGAGTATGGCTAAAAGTTAGAGATTCAGTTGTTATGAGAAATTTACTATTTTTATTTATAGATGCAAAAAATATATTAAAAAATAAATATGTTTTAGCAATTCTTGGACCTATTTTTGCGGTGCGTTTATGGAAAACCCTAGGATATGCAGCATTAAGAAGTTATACATATTGGAATTATTTGGATAATGTTATGGGAAGTATTCTTTTAGATGTGCTTATTATTAATATCGTATTATTATTGATTAACTATATGATTAAATCTAAAAAATATTTGAAGACTATGTTAATAGCTTTAATAATACTACATCCCATAGGTTGGATTTTTTATGAACAGCCATATTCATCAACTTTAACGGCAACCATCAAAGACTTACCTTATGTGGTGTCAAAAGGTTATGTTGAAGAAGTTACTACTATTGAATATATTGATATTGTAAGTAAAAATGATTATGAGTACATAGAAATGGAAATAAGTAATAATAGTTTTGAATTATTTAGCGATGATAAATTCTATAATTATATTCTCCAAAATTGTTATGAGGGAGACGTCGTGAAGATTAAATATTTACCTAATACAAAAGAGTTAATAGATATAAAATTAGAAGATATAACAGAGTAGATAATTCAATAGAAAATTAATTGTAGTTATTATATGAATTCATTACAACACTTTGCATAGCTAAAATAGCTGCGTGCAGGTGGTTGTGTTTTGGGATATGGAAGTGTACCAGTAAAATATGATTCATTTCAACTGTTGAAATCTATAAAAAAATATATCATACTATTATAGTAATATCTTTTGTTATATGAATACACATCCATTCAGAAGATAATAAATAATAAAATTTAAGGAAGTATCTTAAAATGATGAAGAGAATTAAAAAGTTTAGGAATGTGGCAGTGTGACCTAAGTTAAGTGATATTCAAAAACTTAAACTTAGGAGGATAAGATGAATAATACATTTAATCATTGGACAGAAATAAAATATTTAAAGGATACAGTAAAAAATCCATTAATTGAAGTTGGGGAATACACATATTATTCAGGATATTATGCAGGTGGAGATTTTCAAGATATATGTGTGAGATATATATGGGGAGATGAAAAATCTAAGGAAATGTATAATCCTATAGAAGACTATGGGTGGACTTTAGATAGAATAAAAATAGGCAAGTATTGTTGTATTGCTAGTGGAGTAATATTTATGATGGGTGGAAATAACAATCATAACCCTGATTGGATAACTGTATATCCATTTAAAGATAAGTTACTAGATTCATATAAGCCCAAAGGAGATACAATTATAGGTAATGACGTATGGATTGGTACAGAAGCTATGATTATGCCAGGAATTACAGTTGGTGATGGTGCAATAATTGCATCTAAATCAGTAGTTACAAAAAATGTAGCTCCTTATACTGTTGTAGGAGGAAACCCTGCAAAATATATAAAAGAAAGATTTGATAAAGATAAGATAGATATGCTACTTGAAATGAAATGGTGGGATTGGGAAGAAAATCATATTAAAAATAGCATAGATATATTGTCTAGTTCGGATATAAATAAATTGTATAAATACTATAAAATCAATGTAAAGTAATGTATATTTACTTTATTAAAGTGTTATGTAAGGACATAATTATAAAACAATTCCTATAAAATTAATATCATGATTTTGGATAAGAAATAGTTTTACTTAATAAAGTAAACTATTTCTTTATTTTTCTTTGGATAAGGGAAACTAAATCATGTAAGTTCTTAATCGAATTATTAAATAAAAGGCAAATGCAACATGTAAACAGAAAAGAATATGATATTCAGGTGATTAAATTTACCCAGTTTAAAAATTCAAAGGTAAATAGTATAATTAAGTCAATAATGTATCCTGATTACAACATAGATTAGGAGGATATTAAAATGAAATACAAAATATATATTGTAGAAGATGATTCATCAATAAGTACTTTATTACAGGAATATATAGATAAGTATGGTTTTGAGGCTAGGACAGCAAATAATTTTGATGATATAATGATTGGCTTTAATGAGTTTGAACCAAACTTAGTACTATTGGATGTTAATTTGCCTAAATTTGATGGGTTTTATTGGTGCAGAAAAATAAGACAACAATCAAAAATTCCTATAATATTTATATCAGCAAGGGACAGCGGAATGGATCAAGTGATGGCTTTAGAAAGCGGAGCAGATGATTATATAACTAAACCTTTTTATTATGATGTGGTTATTGCTAAGATAAAGAGTCAGATAAGAAGAGCCTTCGGTGACTACGCAGCTAAATCAGAGGAAAGAATCGTTGAAATTGACGGTCTTAAGTTTTATCCAGAAAGATCAGAAGTAGAATTTAAAAACGAGAAATTAATTATAACTAAAAGAGAAGGTATACTGTTGGAATGTCTTATGAACAAATATCCTAAAGTTGTAGGAAGAGATTTGCTTTTAGAAAAGATATGGGATGATTTGGAGTTCGTAGAGGAGAATACTTTAAGTGTTAATATCAGTAGAGTACGGAAAAGACTACAGGCTTTAGGAATAGATAAGGGCATAGAAACCATAAGAGGGTCAGGTTATAGATTAAATAAAACCTGGTAGTAAGGAGTAAGTATGAAATTGTTTTTGAAGCATAACAAAGGGTATATAACTATATATTTTTTAAGCTTAGCCCTTACAATAATATATTCTAATCTTAATGGATTTATAGGACTTAATGAGACTATTTATATACTTATGTTTAATACCTTCATTTTGTTGTGCTTTCTAGCTTTTAGGTATTATCAAAATAGACAATTATATCGATTGCTAGATGAGGGGGTAACTGATTTAAATGATGTTTTTTTAGACTTTGGCACTTCAGATTTAAGCCAGAGTATTTCACAGGTATTAAAAGATTTGCACAGCTTATATGAAGCTCAAATTCAAAAAGGAGATAAACTTCATAAAGAACATTTAAGGTTTATAAATCAGTGGGTGCATCAAATGAAGACCCCTCTTTCAGCAATACAGCTGATGCTTCAAGAATTTGAAGGGGAAGAGAAATATGATAACATGCAAGATGAGGTTAATAAGCTAAAAGAAGGTTTAAGAATGGTGCTATATTTCGCTAGACTAGATTCTTTCCAAAAGGATTTTTTAGTAGAAAGAATTTCTTTAAAAAAGCTTACTCGGGATGTTGTAAATGAAGAAAAAAAGATT
This sequence comes from uncultured Clostridium sp., assembly GCF_963515715.1. GTDB lineage: Bacteria > Bacillota > Clostridia > Clostridiales > Clostridiaceae > Clostridium_AW. Next base: position 56,238 of record NZ_CAUPZS010000013.1, on the reverse strand, counting down.
TTTATAAGAAATAAAATAATGCCAAGAATTGAGATAGATGAGAGTATTGAAGTTTATAGTGACGCTAAGTGGTTAAAGTTTATGTTAGGGCAGCTCATTATTAATGGAGTAAAATATTCTAAAGGTAAAGGAAAAGAATTAATTATAAATGCCTCTGAAAATGAAAAAGAGATTAGATTGAATGTCATTGATAAAGGAACAGGAATTCCTGCAAAAGATATAAAAAGGGTATTTGACCCTTTCTTTACAGGAGAAAATGGACGTAAATATGGAGAGTCTACCGGTATGGGATTATATATAACTAAGGAAGTGTCTAAAAATTTGGGGCATCAAGTAGAGATAGAATCTACTGTTGATGAGGGAACCATGGTTACAATGAAATTTAGAAAGGCAAATGAATAGGTAGCTATTTATTTGCCTTTTTCAGCGTAAAATCTTACATGCATGTCACATTCCCGTAAGCTTCTTAGATAGCAGTATATGCATTATTATTATAAACTATTGTTATGAGTTTTAAGGAGAGTGATATATAATGGATATAATTTTTATATTAAAGGCTATTATAATTGCTATAGTAGAGGGTTTAACTGAATTTATACCGGTATCTTCTACAGGTCACATGATATTAGTAGGATGGGCAATTGGCTTCCATGGAGAATTTGCCAAGATGTTTGAAGTTGTAATTCAGCTTGGAGCCATAATGGCAGTAGTTGTTTTGTATTGGAAAAAGATTTGGGAGAGTATAGTTGAATTCTTTAGCTTTATATTTACCAAAGGAAAAACAGGAAAAACAGGCTTTAGATTTGGAATAAATGTTATTGTAGCGTCTATTCCCATGGGGGTTGTGGGATTGTTGTTCTACGATAAAATAAAATCAAAATTTATACCTGAAGCTGTTATAGTTGGCTTTATAGTTGGAGGAGTATTATTAATAATACTTGAGAAGATATATAGAAATAAGGCTCGTAAGGTAGAAGACATAGATAATATGACACCAGGGCAAGCGATTAAGGTAGGGGTGTTACAACTTTTGGCTTTATGGCCGGGAATGTCAAGAAGTGCTTCTACAATCATGGGTGGATGGATTGCAGGATTATCTACACCCATAGCGGCAGAATTCTCATTTTTCATAGCTATTCCAGCAATGATAGGTTCTTCTGGAAAGGACTTATTTGAATTTGACTACTCCATAATGACGCCAACTCTATGGGTTGCATTAGTTTTAGGATTTGTTGTAGCTTTTTTAGTAGCTTTAATAGTTATGAAAAAGTTTGTAGACTTTTTGAAGAAGAAACCATTAAGAGTCTTTGCACTATATAGAATAGCAGTAGGGAGTTTACTAGGAATATTAGTATTAACTAAGATTATAACTTTAACATAGTAGGAGTGAGCAAAATGGGAGTTTTAGAGGTAGATAATTTAAGCAAAGTATATGGAACTAAGGTATTATTCAATGCCTTAAATAATATAAGCTTTTCTATAGAAGAGGGTGAATTCTTAGGGATTATGGGGCCATCAGGAAGCGGCAAGACAACACTATTAAATATGATTTCGACAGTGGATAAACCAACCTCAGGAGAAATAACTATAAAAGATAAAAATCCTTTAAAGCTTAAGGGGGATGAACTTGCCCTATTTAGAAGGAGAGAACTAGGTTTTGTATTTCAAGATTTCAATTTGCTTGATACCTTAACCGTGGGAGAAAATATAGTACTTCCACTTACCCTAGATGGCATACCGGTTAAAAAGCAGGATCATGAACTTAATAGAATATCCAAGATACTTGGAATAGAGGATTTGCTAAATAAGAGAACCTTTGAAATATCTGGGGGAGAAGCTCAAAGAACAGCAGTGGCACGGGGATTAATTCATAATCCTACTTTATTGTTGGCAGATGAACCTACTGGTAACCTGGATTCTAAAGCAGCTAAAACAGTAATGGAATTGTTTGAAAAAATAAATGAAAAGGAAAGGGTAACTACAATTATGGTAACCCATGACCCTCTATCTGCCAGCTATTGCAGTAGAATTTTATTTATAAAAGATGGAGTTATATATAATGAGATCTATAGAGGGGAAAGCAGACAGCAGTTTTATCAGGAAATTATTGATGTGCTTGCAATGCTAGGAGGGGGTAACTAATGAATCTTAGAGAGTTTGCAACTAAAAATGTGCAGAGAAATGCAAAAGCATATTTTGCATACTTTTTAAGTAGCACCATATCAGCAGCCTTATTATTCTCTTTTACTATGCTTGTATTTCACCCAGATTTTGATGTAAGTTTGTTTCCTCAGCACATAAAAAATTCATTTTATGTAACGACGGTAATTGCGTACCTATTTTTATGCTTCTTCGTTTTTTATTCCATAAGTGTTTTTCTTAAAAGTAGGTATAAAGAATTTGGAATACTTTATATTATAGGTGCTTCAAAAAAGCTAGTACAAAAGATGATACGTATTGAAAATATGCTTATTAGTTCAGTGGCAGCATTTGCAGGCATATTGCTTGGATTAATTTTCTCTAAGATACTTTTAGCCGCCAGCGGAAAGCTTTTAGGATATGATGCTCTAAAGTTTTATTTCCCTGTTAAAGCTATGATTATTACCTTTAGTGCTTTTGTAATAATTGGAATAGTAATTTCAACTTTTTGCACATTTATTATAAGAGAAGATAAAGTTTTAAATTTAATAAAGGGAACTAAAAGACCAAGACCTGAGCCAAAAGCCTCTGTCATTCTTGCTATAATATGTATAGTGCTTTTAGCTGTAGGATATTTTTTATCAGTTACAAGCAGTATAAAAACAATAACCAATAGAATAATACCTGTAACTACAATGGTTGTTGTTGCCACCTATTTATTATTTTCTCAATTAAGTGTGTTTGTAATCAAATTACTAAAGAGAAATAGAAACTTATATATGAAAAAAACTACAATGCTTTGGGTTTCAAATTTACTATACAGGGTAAAGGATAATACCAGAATGTTTTTCCTAATAACAATAACTTCGACGGTTGCCCTTTCAGCAATAGGATCAGTATATGCTTATTGGAGAGATAAGGAATATCAACTAAACAGAGAATTTCCGCAAGCATTTTTCTTTTCTAATACTTACGAGAATAAAGATGAAGTTGATTTAAAAGCTGATTTTATTGAAAATTCACTGAAAGATCAGGTGATACCCTACACTAAAGCTAGTAACGAAATAAAGTTTGTTATTCCTGATGGGGACACAGATGAAGTAGTTATAATTAACGAAACTGCCTATAAAAAGTTAGCATCAACACTGGCTTTAAATACTATTCCCTTCAATGAAAATGAAACTATAAAGCATTCATCTTTCCCTGGAGATAAAAGAAAAAATATTAGTCTGAACAATATAAAACTAGAGGTTACTAAAGAGAGTGATAAAGGTATACTTCCGACAATTCATAGAGATGTAAATGTAGCTAATTATAATAAAGGTGTATATGTAGTTAAAGATGAGATATATGAAAGGATAACTGGTGTTAAGTACTATTTTGGAGCATTAAATGTAGAGGATTATAAGGATACATTAAATATATGTGAAAATTTTTATAATAACTTTAAAAATATCGATGAAAATAATAAATTTTATAATAATTCCTTGAAAGCATATATACTAGAAAGTACAAAAATAGCTTATGGGGTACTTTTGTTCAGTGTAATATTTATCGGGCTTATATTCTTTGTAACAACGGGAAGCTTCTTGTATAACAAGTGCTACATGGATATTATAGAGGATAAAACTAAATACAAACAGTTAAATAAAATAGGATTAACTTTTAAAGAAATAAAAAGCATACTAAATATTGAGATAGGGGTACTATTTTTGCTTCCTTATATAGTTGCTGTAGTGCACTTTGCCTTTGCTATAAGTGCAATGAAACATAGTTTGGGCATTGAAATAACTGTTCCAGCATTACAGGTCATAGGAATTATGTTAATCGCTCAAATTATATATTTCTTCATTATTAGAAAAAACTACTTGCTAGAGATGAAAAAAAGTTTGATATAAGAAAAACTCCTATGTGTAATGTGATTACATATGGGAGTTTTTAAATTTAAGGTATCTAACTTTAAAGTGCGTACTTGTTAAGTGGTGTAGGTATTTATATAATGAGGACATAAGTCGAGAAGTAAAAAAACAGATGTAAGGAGAGATAATATGAAGGTAGTTGCTTTTAATGGAAGTCCTAAAAAAGATGGGAACACATATAAATCAATAGAGATTGTAGCAAAGGAATTAGAAAAAGAAAATATTGAGGTGGAGATTATTCACGTTGGAAATAAGGTAATACGTGGATGCTTAGCTTGTGGTGGATGTAGTAGAAATAAGAATGAAAAATGTGTCATTGATAATGATGAGGTTAATGAATGGATTGCAAAGATGAAAGAGGCCGATGGGATTATATTAGGATCTCCAGTTTATTATTCGGCTATTGCAGGAACCATGAAGTCATTCTTAGACCGTGCATTTCTTGTGACATCAGTAAATGATGGTATGCTTAGACATAAAGTTGGAGCAAGTGTTGTTGCAGTTAGAAGATCGGGAGGAGTTCCGGTATTTGATCAATTAAATAATTATATTAATTATTCAGAAATGTTAATGCCTACATCAAATTATTGGAATGTAGCTTATGGTAGAACACCAAACGAGGTTCTTCAGGATGATGAGGGAATGCAAATAATGAGAGTGTTAGGTAAGAATATGTCATGGTTGATGAAACTTGTTGAATTCGGGAAAGATAATGTTGAAGCACCAAAAAGAGAGGATAAGAGTTTTATGAGTTTCATAAGATAAACAGAGTTCTTGAATCAGGTGGAGTTTTTACTCCATCTGATTCTTAGAAATCGTTATCCAGGGACATAGCCGCTCTTAGCTCCCACTTTGAAGAAAAGCAGAGAACCAGAATCTTTGATTTTATGTGAATCGCTTTCACAGAGTGCGATGGGAGTATTAGAGCGGCTAGTCATCGGATAAATATATTAATAAAAATAATTAAAGGTTTGGAGGGAGAGAGATTAATATGACAGAGAATATAAATAGTACAATTACTTTAAATAATGGGGTTGAGATGCCAAGATTAGAACTTGGGGTTTTCAGAGTAGAGGATAGTTCAGAATTAGTAAATGCAGTTAAAGTGGCAATAAAAAATGGATATAGAAGTATTGATGGTGCAGCTATATATGGAAATGAAGAAGCTATGGGAGAAGGTATAAGACAAGGTATAAAGGAGGCAGGGATCTCAAGAGAAGACTTGTTTATAACTTCTAAGGTTTGGAATGCTGATTTAGGATATGAATCAGCCATAGCAGCTTATGAAGCAAGTTTAAATAGATTAGGTATTGATTATTTAGATTTATACCTTATTCATTGGCCAGTAGAAGGAAAATATAAAGAAGCTTGGAGAGCATTAGAATATCTATATAAAGAAGGTCGTGTTAAGGCTATAGGAGTAAGTAATTTCCAAGTTCATCATCTTCAAGATTTATTAAATGATGCTGAAATAAAACCCGTTATAAATCAAATAGAATTCCACCCGTACTTAAGTCAGAAAAAGGTTAGAGAATTCTGTAAAGTAAATGATATTCAAGTTGAAGCATGGTCACCTTTAATGGCTGGCAATGGATTATTAGGAAATGAAATGTTAAAGGAAATAGCTAAAAAGTATAATAAAACAGTAGCTCAAATAGTGCTACGTTGGGATTTACAAAGTCAAGTAATAACTATTCCTAAATCTACAAATGAGGGAAGATTACTTCAAAATATAGATATATTTGATTTTAATCTAAGTAAAGACGATATTGAAAAGATAGATACCTTAAATCAAGATTTAAGAGTAGGGCCAGATCCAGATAACTTTGATTTTTAATTTATATTACAGTCTTTTTATATTAGTAAATTGAACTATATAATTGAAAACCTTACTTAATACTGTTATGGAGAAATGTAGCATAAATAAGTGAGGTTTTCCTTTTTTTCATTGGAATTAAATAGTATCATAACTGGTATATGGTATTATTATTATTTGAGGAATAGTTGAACTTGAAATAGAGATATATAACTATATTAATATTTACAATATAATGTTAATATTAATATAGGAAATTTGTACGTTGTATACATTTTATGAAATTAAAATCACTTTTGGAACTAAAAGGAGGTAAAATAGATGAATAAGACAGAAAAGATAATAGTAAATATATCAAAAATTTTTATGATTATGCTAATTGTTTTACCCCTTGGTTTCTGTGCAATGTGGATAGAAAGAGATAAAACTACTGACATACGTAATTATAATAAATATTTCGGAAATGAGAGTACGCATAGCAATGATACATTCCCAAAAAGTATCCCAGATTCAGCAAAAGTTGAAGATTTTTGCTATTATTATTATAATTCATTTGATCCGCATTTTGTGTCATACCTTGTATATACTTGCAATGATGAAGACTTTATTGAAGAGACAGAGAGATTATCAAAGTTATATTCCTCTAAAGATTATCTCGTATATGGTGCAACTGGATTTAATTATCCAGTAAGTGCAGTTTATGCGGACGATAGTGGTTATGTTTATGCTTTGGCTGACAAAGAAAATAACAAATTAATCTATGCGGAAATTAATTTTTGTGATCATTTTATTGATATAAACTATGAAAAGATAATCGATGAAAAATACCTTCCAATTAACTTTGATGCAAAAAAAGGAAATTCAACTCAAAAGAAAAAACACGAAGAATTTATAAAATTCCAAGAAAAGAATAGAGAGATGGAAGAATTTATGAAAAAACGAGACAAAGAGGAAGAACTTATGAAAAAGCGAGATAAGGAGAATGATACTTAATAATTTTTTGACTAATAAAACTTTATTTGTGAAACAATTTAAAAATCTTAGGTATTGTTTCCTGAACTCTGAAGAGTACAGGTTACTACCTAAGATTTTTTGTTTCAATAGCTACTAAAAAACTAAATATAATTTTAAAATTTTAGTTGACAAAAGGATGTAGATAGCGTATTATAACATTAAATCATATTAAGTCAATATGATTAGTATGAATTGGTTAATGCGATGATAAGAAATAGTAGCATAAGGTAAGCTAAAAGAGAGAAATCCTCTAGGCTGAAAGGGATTTTAAGTGTAACTTGTGTGAATGCATCTTTGAGCACTGTCTCGAAATATAGTAGATGACAGCGTGTACGCCCGTTAAAGCGTTGAGGTATCTATGTACCAAAAGGATAAGATGTCATTGTATATTTTTGTTATACATATGACAATTAGAGTGGAACCGTGGAAGTTAACTTCTGCCTCTAAGTTTTTAGGGGTAGGAGTTTTTTGTTTTAAATAATTAAATTTAGGAGGAATTAAAATGAAAAAAAGAAAAATATTCATTAGTGCAGTATTAGCTTTAACTTTAGTTGTAGGTCTTACAGCTTGTGGAACAAAAGACAAGCAAGCAAATAATCAAGGTACTCAAACTGAATCGAAAAATCTATTAGAAGAAATAAAGAGTGAAGGAAAAATACGTATTGGTACAGAAGGAACCTATGCTCCTTTTAGCTTTCATGATAGTAATGGTAATTTAACAGGATTTGACGTTGAAATAGCAACTGAAATAGCAAAGCGTCTTGGTGTAAAAGCAGAATTTGTGGATACAAAATGGGATGGACTATTTGCTGGATTAGATGCAAAAAGATTTGATGCTGTGGTGAATCAAGTTTCAATTAACCCAGACCGTAAAGCAAAATATGATTTTTCAACACCATATATAACATCCAGAGCGGTGCTTATTGTAGGAAATGATAATCAGGATATTAAAAGCTTTGAAGATTTAAAGGGTAAGAAATCTGCTCAATCTCTAACAAGTAATATTGCTAAAATTGCAGAAAGCTATGGTGCTAATATTGAGCAAGTTGATGGTTTTAATCAGGCAATTGACCTTATAACTTCAAAAAGAGTAGATGCTACAGTTAATGACAGTTTATCCTTCTTAGATCTAAAGAAGCAAAAGCCAGATGCCCCAATAAAAGTAGTAGCTGAATATGATAATGCTCAGCAAAGTGCAGTGTTATTTAACAAAGGAAATAAGGAGCTTGTAGAAGCAGTAAATAAAGCACTTGCAGATATGAAAGCAGACGGCACTTATTTAGAGATTTCTAAGAAGTGGTTTAATACCGATGTGTCTAAGTAATGAGGTGATACAATGAACCTTGATGATGGAACATTAAGAATAATAGAGATATTAATAAACTCATTTTTACCCTTATTAAAGGCGGGACTGCAATTTACAGTTCCTCTTGCCCTTATATCTTTTACTCTTGGATTAATTATTGCTTTGGGCACAGCTTTAGCCAGAATATCAAATTTCAAGCCATTAGCTATATTAGCTAAGTTTTATGTTTCTATAATAAGAGGAACGCCACTTATTGTTCAATTGTTTATAATATTTTATGGGCTTCCAGCAGCAGGCATAACATTAGATGCTTTAACAGCAGCTATAATAGGATTTACATTAAGCGTAGGAGCATACAATTCTGAAGTTATAAGAGCTGCTATTTTGTCCATACCAAAAGGACAGTGGGAAGCAGGATACTCTTTAGGTATGACATATAATCAAGTGCTGAGAAGAGTGATTATACCCCAAGCCACTAGAGTTTCAATACCACCACTGGCAAATTCTTTTATAAGTCTTGTTAAAGATACATCACTTGCTGCTACAATAACTGTTAGCGAAATGTTTCAAATAGCTCAGAGAATCACAGCATCTACTTATGAACCTCTTTGGCTGTATATTGAAGTAGCATTTATTTATTTTATGTTCTGTAGTGTATTATCAATGCTTCAGAATAAGATGGAAAAAAGACTTGAAAGATATGTAATTAGGTAGCGGGGAGGGAATCCTATGATAAATATAAAAAACTTGCACAAGAGCTTTGGAACTAATGAAATTTTAAAAGGTATAGATTTGCAGATTAATAAAGGAGAAACTGCCGTTATTATTGGGCCATCAGGTTCAGGAAAAACAACTCTTCTAAGATGTATAAATTTATTAGAAACTCCAAATGAGGGTTCTATAACCATTGGAGAGAGCAAATTAGTATTTAACAAAAGTGAAAAGATATCAAATAGTGAAATACTGGCACTTAGAAAGCAAACGGGAATGGTGTTTCAAGGCTTTTATCTCTTTCCTCATATGACTGTCATAGAAAATATAATGGAGGGACAAGTAACAGTTTTGAAGCTTTCAAAGGAAGAAGCACGTGAAAAAGGTCTTAAGCTTTTAGCAAAGGTTGGGCTTTTAGAAAAGAAAGATCAATATCCTTATGAGCTTTCTGGAGGGCAACAGCAAAGAGTGGCGATTGCTCGCGCCATGGCAATGGAACCTGAAGTTATTTTATTTGATGAACCTACTTCCGCTTTAGATCCAGAGTTAGCAGCTGAGGTTATAAAGGTGATGAAGGATCTTTCAAAGGAAGGGATGACCATGATAGTAGTTACCCATCAGATGAACTTTGCAAGAGAAGCAGCACATAAAGTAGTTTTTATGGAGGATGGTTTAATTGTTGAAAGTGGAACTCCAGAGCAGGTGTTTCAAAATACAAGTAATGAACGATTAAGAAAATTTTTAAGCATAGTAGATGAGTAAAATAGATAATACAATATTTAAGGAGGAATAAAAAATGAAATTTGAATCATTATTAATTCATGGTGGAATAGATGGAGATGAGCATACTGGTGCAGTAAATGTGCCAATTTACCAGACTTCAACTTATAAACAGTCTAAATTTGGTGTAAATAAAGGATATGAATATTCAAGAACAGGGAATCCAACAAGAGAAGCCTTAGAAAAGCTTGTTGCAGATCTTGAAGAAGGATATGCAGGATTTGCCTTTGCATCAGGAATGGCTGCTACCACTGCAGTGCTATCACTATTTAAATCAGGAGACAGAATAATAATTTCAAACAATGTATATGGTGGCACCTTTAGAGTTTTAGATAAAGTATTTAATAACTTTGGCATTGAGTATTCCATAGTTAATACTTCAGATTTAGATGAAGTAAGAAACAGCATTGATGAAACAGTAAAGGCAATATATATAGAAAGCCCAACAAATCCTCTTATGGACATAACCGATATAGAAGCGGTGTCAAAGATAGCTAAGGAAAAGGGTATATATACTATCGTTGATAATACCTTCATGACTCCATATTTACAAAAGCCAATAACTCTTGGAGTAGATATAGTTATTCATAGCGCAACTAAATATCTAGGGGGACACAGTGATGTAGTTTCAGGTATTGCTGTTGTAAACAGCAAGGAATTAGCAGAAAGACTTCATTTTGTTCAGAATTCTACTGGAGGAGTTTTAGCTCCATTTGATTCCTTCCTTTTAATAAGAGGAATTAAGACTTTAGCAGTGAGAATGGATAGGCATGAGGATAATGCAAAGGTTGTTGCGGAGTTTTTAAGAAATAGAGAAGAAATAGAAAAGGTATATTATCCAGGTTTTGAGGATCATCCAGGGCATGAAGTTCAATCAAGACAAGCTAATGGTTATGGTGGAATGATATCCTTTGTTCTTAAGGAAGGCTACGATTATAAAAAGTTCCTTGAAAGTTTTAAGTTAATAACCTTTGGAGAAAGTTTAGGAGGAGTCGAGTCCTTAGTTTGTCATCCTGCCTCTATGACCCATGGTTCTATACCTTATGAACTAAGACAAAAGGTTGGTATTGTGGATAATTTAATAAGATTATCTGTGGGCATAGAAAAGGATGAAGATTTAATACAAGATTTAGAAAATGCATTAAGAGAGGGTAAATAAAATGGTAAAAGTAGAAAGTTTTTTATTAGATCACACAAAGGTTAAGGCACCTTTTGTAAGACAATGCGGAACTCAGCAAGGAGAAAAGGGGGATATAATCTCCAAGTTTGATTTAAGGTTCTTACAGCCTAATGAAGAGGAAATGCCAACAGCAGCAGTTCATACACTTGAGCATCTACTTGCAGGATATATGAGAGAAAAGATGGATAATATAATAGATATTTCTCCAATGGGATGCAGAACAGGCTTTTACATGGTAGTTTGGGGAGAAGTTGAAGTTGATATGGTTATTGAAGCATTAAATTATGCATTAAATAAAGTTGTAGAAACAGAAGAAGTGCCTGCCACTAATGCAGTTCAATGCGGAAACTATAGAGATCATTCTCTTTTTTCAGCAAAGGAATATGCAAAGCATGTTTTAAGAAAGGGTGTTAGCAGTGAAATATTTAAATAGTATAAAAGAGCTTATAGGGAACACCCCCATTATAAAGCTTAATAATTTAAATATTAAAGCTGGAGTTAGCATTTTTGCAAAGCTTGAAAATCTTAATCCAGGTGGAAGTGTTAAAGATAGGATAGGAGCTTATATGATTGAACAAGCTGAAAAAGAAGGAAAGCTAAAGCCAGGATATACAATAGTTGAAGCTACTGCTGGAAATACTGGCATTGGTGTTGCTCTTGGGGCAATAAATAAGGGATACAATGTAATTTTTGTAGTTCCAGAGAAATTTTCAGTTGAAAAGCAAGCTTTGATGAGAGCATTAGGAGCTACAATAATAAATACACCAAGAGAAAGCGGTATGATGGGAGCTGTTGAGAAGGCTGAAGAATTATTAAATACTATAGAAAATTCAATAAGCTTAAGGCAGTTTGAAAATCAATCAAATCCACTGGAGCACTACGGAACTACTGGGCCAGAGATATATGAAGCTATGGATGGGAAAATAGATTATTTCATATGTGGAGCTGGTAGTGGAGGCACTTTTACGGGAGTTACAAAATTTCTTAAGGAAAAAAACAATAATATCAAAGGAGTTTTAGCTGATCCTCATGGTTCTACTATGGGTGGTGGAAGTGAAGGTCGCTATGATATTGAAGGTATTGGAAATAACTTCGTACCTAAAACTATGGATATGACCTTAGTGGACGAGGTTATAAAGGTTACTGATGAAGAGGCATATGAAATGGTTAAGGTTCTAGCCTTAAAGGAAGGACTTATTGTTGGAAGTTCCTCTGGGGCAGCAGTAGCCGCCGCTTTAAAATTGGCTCAAAGCATTGATAAAGGTAATATAATTACGGTTTTACCTGATAGAGGAGATAGGTACTTTAGTAAAAATATTTATTAACAACAATATAGCAGAGACTTTCTTGAAGCTGTACACTAGTAAATTTACAGACACAAATAAGGATAAGCTGACAGCCTAAGTCAGCTTATCCTTGTTTTTGCTTGCTCATAATCTCACTGATAAACAAAATTGATATCCATAAAATATGTTTATAATTTCATGGCAACTGAAGTCATCTCATGTGATTGTAATTCATGCTCAATCAATTCAAATACGGAATTAAAAACATATACTTGTTCATCATACTCATGAGTTGTATATAGTTTCCCACTTTCACCTATCCATACACGCGCTGGATAGTAATAACCTATTTCACCAACCAAAAGAAATCCTTCATTAGCTTTTCTTGCAACAGCTTGATAGTCTTCAGAATATATCATAAACTCTGCATCATCAAACATGTAATCTCTCACATCTGTCTTATATGAAATTGGGTACGGAAATAGTTCAAATGTAAAATCTGGTGAATGGTCAAGATTACGAACTTCAATATACCATTTGCTAGCTATTCCTGAAAACTCAAGGAAAAATTTCTTAGCAGAAGGAAAAAGAGCAATTCCCTGCTCGTTATAGTATTCTTCGATGTTTGAAATTTCTACTTGTCTATTATTGAACCAGCCCGCATTCTCCATAGCCTTAATAATTCTGTTTGCCTTATCTCCTTGTAACTTAATTCTCTGATTAAGCACCATTTATTCATCACCTCATGTATATTGCTAATCCGTTCTCAAATTCCAATTTATCCTGTTATATAAATTTTACTCGTCCAGCACCTTATCCAAAAGGATAGGAGACTATTTTCTTTACCCTATAATTATATTATATCGCTATATGAAAAGAAAGAAAAAGCAGCACAAGGCCGGGCTCTGACCATCTATAAGTTAAGGAGTACAGGCGCCGCCGGCTTTGTTAACTATAATTTGAGATTAAACTTAAAAATAAATAAATAGGTTAGCTTTAAAAAAATTAAGGTATTATTTAATATTAAAGTTAAAGAGGAATTCATTAGTATGAGTTGAATAGTATAAAGTATAAAAAGTAATAGTAAGTAACATCGGACAAACTCCTTAAGGAACTTATAAAATTGCTGCTTAATATACAGGAGGTATTATTTTGAAAAAATTATATATGATTGAGTATTTTATAAATGAATATAACATAAGCGAAAAATCCTTCAAGAAAATATTTTCTAATTTCTTGAGTAAGTTTCCTTTATTAAATATAATCTATGATAATTTAATTCAATTAAATATAGAAGAAAGTATTAGTTATGAAAAAGTTAATTAGTAATGAATTAAAAGAATTAAATAATATTGCAGTACCATTAATAATTCAATCAGTAGCAGGATTAATTATAGGTTTTACCGATCAAGCTATGGTGGGAAGGATATCTATATTCGCATATAGTGCAGTAGGAGTTATTGTATCATTGATATCATTGCTAGCAGGTGTTTTAGGATTTACATCTGTAGTATTTAATATTAATGGGGCAAAGGCTTTAGGAAAAGATGATAATGTAGATTTTCAAGATGAGTTTAGTTCATGTCTAATGCTTAACATATTAATAGGATTAACTTTTTTTATTATAATAATTTTATTTCAAAAGCCAATATTAATACTTTTATATGGATTCAAAGGAAGAATATTGGAAGAAGCTGTAGCCTATTCAAGCATAATGAGTGTTTATATAATTATTCAATTATTGTTGTTTAGCTTTTCAGCTTTATTTAAAATTAAAAAAATGACTAAATGGATTTTAATAGGCTCAACCGGTGCTTCTATAATAAATTTAATATTAGACTATGGTCTCATATTTGGAAATTTTGGGTTCCCAAGGTTAGAAGTTAAAGGTGCAGCCATTGCAACAATTTTATCCTTAATCATAAATTTGTTATTTTACATATGTATATGTAGGAAATACATGAAGTTTAATTATAAAAAGATAGAGATTTATAAATTCAAAATTAAGAATAACATAAAAGAAAGCATTCCACTAATGGGACAAGAGGTGTTAGAAGGAAGCGTTTTTATTATTGCAACCAATGCTATTATATCCAGAATTGGAGTAGTTGAAATATCAGCATATTTAATACTTACACAATTAATAAATATAATATTAATTCCTATGTATATGTACGGTTCAGCAACCCTTACTTTAATTAGTAAAAATGATGGAGAAAATAATGAAGAATCATTAATCAATATTCCTAAATTAAGCATATTATTATCTATAATTATATATTTGTTTTTGTCTATTTTATTTTTAGCTTTTAGAAAATATCTACCTAGATTAATTACCAATGATGAAGAAGTAATTTTAATTGCTAGTAACTTATTAATACATATAATTATATCTAATATATTTAATCCGTTTTGTACTGTTTATAAATACTCTTTACAATCATTGAATGAAAGTAAATTTGTTTTATTTAATACAGCAAAAGTAAATTTTTTATCATTATTTCTCATGCTTTTTTCGGTATATATTTTAAAAATCCAACTATACGGTATATTTATATCATTATTTATTAACTATTTAATTGTTTTTGTGATTTATTTAAAGAAATATAATAGTTGTATTGCAAAAAAATTCAATACTTATAACATAGAAAATATGAAAGTTAACTAATCTGATAGTATGTCCAAAAATATGCGGCATAGAAGAGGTTCAGTATAAAGCTTTGGTGAAATTATCTCGCTATATTTGTAGTAAATATAATATTAACAAAATACATGGCCGTGGTGAGCTTAATGCTGCTAATTGCCCAGGGAAGGATTTTCATTTTGGGATGTTGAAGGAGGATTTAGGCAGCGGTGGAGCTTTTAAGGGATAATGGATTATTGGTGGATGGGGTAGTGGGAAAAGAGAGTTGGGGGAAAATTATGGCATGATTTCTGGAAATAAAACCACAGTAGATTTTGAACCTACTGCGGTTAGGTGATTTTGTAAGAAGAAGGTTTTTTAATAAATCTCCATCTATCTTTTTGTATATCAAAGGCTATGAAAGATAGTTTTTCCATTACTGCTGCTTGGGATAATAGTACTTGTTTATCTTTCTCTTCATTAGCATCAATAGACCCTACTTGGTTTATTATGTTTCGATAACATTCAATAATATTTAGACACCAATTTAGAAAGTCTTCACAACTTCTTATTTCTTTAAATGACTCATGCTTACCTTCAAATACATAATCACAATTATCATGTGTATGTATTTGATAGAATGGTCCTGCAAGTGCATCTCTGAACAACAACATATCCACATCATACCATAAATCATTGAATTTTTTTGTTTTAAAGTTGGGCTTATAAAACCCTTCATTGAATAGTTTGTTAAATAATAACAATGTTTCTTCATAATCCTGACAATTCAATTAATTTTACACCTCCACTAGTGGTAATTACTATACAATTTTTTACTATTCCGTAGTGATAATTACATTGTATCACGATAAATGGTAATAATAAATTGAAAATGTAATTATTATTTTAGTTTTGGACAAACCTCATCACTGACATCAAGTAAGCCTTCCTAAGGAGCAGCAATCAGGAAACTAGTCAGAGGTAATGTTTCAGAAATAGGAACGCAGTAGGCTTTTAGGCTTACTGCATTAGTGAGTAAAAACGAATTGTTAATTCATATATTTCGAAGGCAAGACGCTATTAATTTCTATAGTTTTAATTTGTTCATTATCTATAAATTCTAGCAAATCCCTTGCTTCGCCGTAAACTAAAACTCCATAAATATTTATTCCATTTTTCTCAACGTAGTTTAAAGCATTTTTATAATATTCTACCTCAAAGCTACTTAGTGATTTAACGAACTGTTGTCTATCATTCATATATGTTAATAATGAAATAAAATGTTTGGTATATGCTTCTTCTATTGAATCTCTTGCCTCATGGAAGTAGTCTGCTAATTGCAAATAAGGGTATTTATCTTTATCTGCACTATCATCAGTTCTTGATCCATCAGAATTATGGTTAAATCCAGATATGAAGTGAGTAGGCTCACCTGGGTTTACAGTTCGCACTCCAGCCCATTTAAATTGAACTTGCCAGAAATATTTTTGTTGTAAGTCATCAAATTCCTTTATACTCAAATCATCTTTAAATATTATACTGGCAGAAACATAAGAAACAGGGTTTAGTTCCTTAATGTAATTTATATTATCTTGCGTTTTATTAATTTCATCTCTATCTGTACTAGGAAATATAATGTCCCAAAAACCTAAATTAAAAGGGGAGAAATCTTTAGATCTTTCCATTATATGATTGCTTTTAATTTTAGCATTAATATTCTTACTTTCGCGATTAAAGAGATTTTCTCGTTCAAAATACATGTCGTATTCTCCAAATCCCAATTTTTCAGAACTTGCACTGTAAAGTGCATAACCTGGGAAATTCAACTCAGTATAAGCTCTTAAATCAAAATATAAATCATCGAAATATTTACCAACTGTCTTTTTAGATGGGTTATAATAAAAACTACTTACAAGAGGGGAAACTATATAATAAGTAGTAAATAATATTAAAAATACAATAGAAACGGAAGTTAATATTACTTTCCGTAGCTTCTTGTTCACGTTTCTTTTAATCACGGCTGCTTCATTATTAATATTTTCAGATAAACTATCTTTTTCAAAATCTAAATTATACTTCTCAGATAAGTACTCCTCAATTGCCTCATACTTACCAAGTTCTTCTTCTACTAATTTTATTTCTTCAATAGACGCTGTTCCGTTGTTATACTTATATAATAAATCTTTAAAGCTCATTTAAATTCCTCCTCTAAACCATCTTTAATCTTTCTTCTCGCCCTAAATAGCAAAGTTCTAGCTGCACCCTGGGAGATTCCAACCATTAACGATATTTCTTTTAAACTAAAGTCACAATAATAATATAGGATAATTATTTCTTTATAAGATGGCTGCAATTTTAAAATCTCATAATAAATCCTTTTTCTCTCTTCATTAAGTATGACTTTATCTAATGTGTTATCTTCTACTAATAGTTTGTCTAAATTTACCTCAACATTATGTAAGTATTTGTTTTTCTTTAAATGGTCTAAATATAGATTTTTGCATACTCTAAATAACCAATATTTAATATAACACTGACTGCTCTCAATGAATAATAGGGATTTAAAAAAGGTTTCACTTACTAAATCTTGAGATAAATGATGATCTTTACATAGAGAAAGGGCGTAAATGTAAAGTTCCGTACTATATTTTTCGTATAAAACTTCAAACTCATCATTTTTCACAATGGTCTCACCCCTTTCACTTAATAAACGAACCATTCTTATTTATGTTACACTATATTCCAATTTTGTTTTAAAATTAAATAAAAGAAAAAATTACTAATCATAAATATTATACTCTGTATTTTATATTAATTAAAAAGTAATAGAATAAAATTAAAAAGGCAGTTTATCATGTAGCTTTGAATAAACTTTCTAACTGCCAACAAGTAAGATTTCCTATGGAGAAGCAGTAAGGAAACTAGTCCAAAGCTTTTATTATAAATGAAAAACTCAGTATCTTTTAAATACTGAGTTTAAGTCGGCTTATAAGAATACTATGTCATAATATAAATACAAAATTAAGTATTTAATCAATTCACCTATTTTTTATATAGACATCTCTTCCATAAATGTACTCATTTCCAAATCATATTTTATTATTTCATTCAATATTAGTAATATACCTGCCTACACCTTCTTTTATACCATGTACACTGATAAATTTCTCATTTATTATTTATTCTTCAAATAAAAGCATTTTCAGCATTTTTTCAGGATTATCAAGGAATGTTTTCGTAAGCTTATAATGTTCAGTATCCTTGTACTTCACTTCTTTTATACCCTCACTTAATTCATAAATTATTGAATCTGGATAAGACATTATTATAGGAGAATGAGTAGCTATTATAAATTGAGAACCTTTCTGTATTAATTCATGCATTATAGCCATCAGAGACATTTGTCTTGATGGTGACAAGGCTGCTTCTGGTTCGTCTAAAATATATAAACCATTTCCACTGAATCTATTTCTAATAACTGATAAAAAAGATTCTCCATGAGATTGTGAATGTAGTGAAACCCCTCCATATGAACTAAAAGCATTTATTTCGTCTATATTTGTAGCCATATTATAGAAACTTTCTGCTCTTAAGAAAAACCCATCATTAGGTCTCTTAAACCCTTTAACTAACTTAAGATTCTTATGTAAATCTGAATGGGTATCTCTTGTTGAAAAGTTAAAATTTCTAGTTCCACCTTCTGGATTAAAACCATATGCTACGGCAATGGCTTCAAGTATTGTTGATTTACCAGTACCATTTTCTCCTACCATATATGTTACTTTCCGATGAAACTCCAGTATAGATAAATCTTTTATCGCTGATAAGCAATATGGATATTTAGAAAATGATTGTATTCTTTCTCTACATAATTCAACGTGTCTTAAATATTGATTATATTTCATTGAATTCATTTATTGTACCTCCAAAAGTGCTATAAATAATAGAAAATGTAGTAAGCAATAAGACGTTATAAATTACTATTGCGTAGTAATGATTAAATTGTATCATAATAAATGGTAATAAGAAATTAAAAAGGTAATTACTACTGTAGTTTTGGGAAAACCTCCTCACTGTCACTATGACTTTTAATAACTACTATAAATTAGTATGATATTTAGAATTAAATATAAATTATTTAAAACCGTATTATTCAGAAATGAATTTTACGGTATTTTTTATGTCACAATCTAAGCAAACTTATCACATCTAATACATATTATGTAGTAATAGGTACAAATTAAGTTTTTAAGAATATAATAAAACGATATGAAATTTCCTAGGAAATTAATTAGGAAATTTAATATATAAAGTTTCATCCATTTCTATATTAGAAAAAATTATAAGATATGAAACTTGAACGAAATACTTTATTTAGAAAGGAGAGATGAAAAGTGAATGAAACAATAGCTATGGCAAGTTTAATAGGGATAATAGGCGTAGGAACGATAATTATTGGTTTTAGATATATAAGGGCTAAGTTAAAGGTTAAAGAGGACCGCTTGGAGCTAGAGAGGAAAGATATAGCATAAGGGGAAGTATTCAATGAAGAAACATAGACTGTATACCTACAATGAAAACTTCTTTTAGAGTTAAAAATTAAGAATTCCCGCATTTGAGAAACTGATATGTCATAACTTAATTTTGAAATATAATTGTAAAAAACAAAAGAGCTAAGTATATAGTGAAATAGCGACTTTTTCTCGAGCGGCTTCACTACATGCTTAGCTCTCAATTTGTGAAACTAAGTTATACTTGTAGAAGAAATTTATAAATGTGAAAACAATTTACCATAATATATACTTCAAAATATATCTGTAAAACATAAAAGAACTCAGCAGTTTGTAAGGAGAAAAAGTGCGAGAGGTATTTATGAATAGTTTTATGTATAAATTAAATAATAAAAGGTTACAATTAACAACAATATATTGAAATAAATCCAAATAAGATGTAATGTAATATTACAACTGTATAGATTGAAAAGGGAAATAGGAGTATTTCTGCAATAGAACTTAAAGGTTTTTGTTCTGTTTTAGAGTAGAATATAGTTGTTATATAGAAAATTTTAAAAAGTTGAGGTGATTGGTTAATGGATGATAGTAAAGTTAACATACTCAATAAGCTAAAAGATAAAGAGTGTACAAAGATATTTAAGGATGCTAAAATAGCTACCGTTATATTGTTCGGAAGTATATTAACAGAAGATTTTGAGGAATATTCAGATATAGATATAGCGGTTTTAAGTAAAAAAGATATAACATTTAATACTATAATTTTCATTGAAGAATCACTGCAAAAAGTTTTAGGGAGAGATATAGATGTAGTAAACCTAAAATCAGAAAATATTGAGCTAAATATGAAAGTTTCCATATATGATAATGGACAAATAATATATGATGATGATAATCTTGAATTGTATAGTAAAGGCTATGCAGAGGTTGAACAATTATATAAAGATAATGAAACTTTTAGATTTTTTAGAGAGAGGGATGTGATCTTTAATGAATAAACAGAGGTTATATGATTTAATAAAAAATATAAAAGAAACATTGGCTCTTTTAGACAAAGCACTACTTAAATTGAATGAGATTGAAGATGGAGATTTAAATACATTAATAAAATCATCAGTAAAACAGAGCTTTTTAGAATATTTTATATTAATAGAAAGCTTTACTTCTATGTGCTTAAAAGAACTAAAGATATATAAAATCAGTGATGACATGGAAAAGTCTTTAACTAAGCTGAATGAAAATAAAATTATAGATTTAGATATGTTAAGCTTTTTAAATAATTATAGAAGATATAGAAATAGAATAGCACATGTATATAAGCAGCCTTCCATAGAGGAAATTATAAGTTTTCTAGAAACTAATAATGATAAAATGTACGAAGTAGTAAATATTATGACAGAAATGTGGATAAAACTTTAATTAAAGAACTATAATAAAGTGGTATGAGAATAAATACTTAAAGATATCTATTTAAACCCCATAGGAGCAGGGCAACGCTTCTATGGGGTTTTGTAATTAAACAATGTACGAAATAATTTAGAATTATATTTATTTTCCGTGTAAAGATAACAAAGAGAGGATGTGATAATTTGAAAAAATTTATTTATGCTCTTTGTTTAATCTTTCTTATTTCAAATACTTGTGTTTCAGCAAAAAATCTTAATTTAAAGTCCACTAATGATTCTCAAAATATTATAAAATCTGAACCAAAACCTCATTCCATTGAGGAACTATATCAGGATATTATAATGACTTTATTAACTCCTCATATAAATAAAGCAATAAAAGACTATTATGGAGAAGAAGCAAATTTTGATTTATTCTCAATAAAAGTCTTAGAAGCTACAAGACTTAATGGATATCGTACTTTTAGTTTTAAGTTAAAGATACAAGTAGATCCTTTTCAAGGCCCTCATAATACAATAGGTATTGATAATTTAACTTTTATAATAGACTCTTTAAATGTAAGGCTTGAGAAATTTGAGCATATTAAAAGTTTTTGATATAAAATGAGAAATATTTCATTAAAAATTATTTAGATATCAAGTGATTCTTAGCTTCAGATGGAGTTTGCTTAAAAGGAATACTTACTCCAACTGAAGGTTATTAAGAGAGTTCTTAGAAGCTTTGCTTCTTAGAAATCCTTATCCTTTAGGGGAAGAACTTATCCAGGGACGTACCATCCGGGGAGTATTAAGGATCGTAGTCATCGTATAAAAAAGAAATTTAGTAAATAGATTATAAAATTCAAATTTAAATGTTAATAGTATTTAAAATTATATCAAATATAATATATAAAAAATTGACAAAGGCCTAAAAATATGGTAAATTTATCTTGGAAAATATATTATATTAGGGGGAAAATATGAAAAAAGGAAAAAAAAGTCTAGTTCTATCACTTATGTTATTAGTAATTTCAATTATGGTAATAGGATGTAGTTCTAAACCAAAAGTAGCCGCTGATGAAACAGCAAAAATTTTATTTGATTTTTATATCAAAGGAGATCAGGAGTCTTTAGAGAAAATCAAGTTATCTAAGGATCAAATAGCAGAGATTGCAAAAATACAAAAAGATGAAACTATGAAAACGCTAAAAAATAATTTTATAGTAGCAGGTTTGAAAGTTAGTGATGACCAAATAAATGAAATATACACAGCTCGTGCGTCAGCATTAAAGAAATTATCAGCAGAAACAGAAATTGTTTCTGAAAATAATGAATCTGTAGATGTCAAACTAAAGGCAAATTATATCGACGAAGTTGCCATTGATGAAAAAGCAGCAACAGATGCTGTTCAAGAGGTTGAAAAGTTAAACATTACAAATCAGGAAGAAATTCTTAACAAATTAACAGATGTTTATATAAAGAATTTAATAAAGGAATATAATAATGTACAACCATCATCAGATTTAAAAGAACAGACATTTAAATTTGATATAAAAGAAAAGATTTGGATGCCACAGGATATGGATGCTTTTTCTAAAGGTATTGCTAATTTAGTTCTAGGAATTAAATAAAGTTTATAAATAATAAAATAATATAGATTTAAATTAGAAACTTATTAGCTTAAATTGAAGATTAATTTAAAATTATATGCAAATATTAAGGAGATGGGAGAAAAATTACCATCTCCTTAATATTTATATTATAATAAAATTTTTTATATGAGATAAATGAGATATAATATAGAAAAGCATTTAATTATATTAATGGGAGGATAGGGGTATCGTGACTGAGGTAACTGGCAAATATAATAAAGCAATTGTTTACACAAATAATATTGAAGAAGCTGCAATTAAGCAGATTGAAACTTTATGCAATCAAGAGTTTGTAAAGGAAAGTAAAATAAGAATAATGCCTGATGTACATTGTGGAATGGGTTGTACAATAGGAACGACAATGACCATTGAGGATAAAGTAGTCCCTAATCTTGTTGGGGTTGATATTGGATGCGGAATGGAAGTTATAAAGCTTGAGAACCGCCGCATGGAGCTTCAAAAACTTGATAAGCTAATTTATGAAAAAATTCCTAGTGGTTTTAAAATAAGGGATAAGGAACATAAATTTAATGATGAAATTGATTTAGATGAGCTCAAGTGTAGAAAGGAAGTAAACCTTATTAGAGCAAGAAAAAGTATTGGAACCTTGGGTGGAGGCAATCACTTTATAGAAGCCAATAAAGATAGTGAAGGAAATCTATACTTAGTTATTCACTCGGGAAGCCGACATTTAGGACATGAAGTTGCAAGTCTTTATCAAAAGGAAGCCTTTAAATCTCTTAACAGCGACAACAAAGAGTTAGCCTATGCATCAGGAGAACTTTTTAAAGATTATATTCATGATATGAAAATTGTTCAACGTTTTGCAGAAATAAACCGTAAGGCTATGATTAATGAAATAATTAAAGGCATGAAGCTCAATGTGGCAGAGGAATTTACAACTATTCATAATTATATTGATATAGAAAATATGATTTTAAGAAAAGGTGCAGTTTCAGCTCAAAAAGGAGAAAAGCTTTTAATACCAATAAATATGCGAGATGGTAGCCTTATTTGTATTGGAAAAGGAAATGAAAATTGGAATTTTTCAGCTCCACACGGTGCTGGTAGAATCATGAGCAGAACTCAAGCAAAGAATTCATTTACATTGAATCAATATAAAAAGACTATGGAAGGGATTTTTACAACATCCGTGAAGAAAGAAACCATCGACGAATGTCCATTAGCTTATAAGTCTATAGATGAAATAATAAATAACATCAAAGATACCGTGGAAATAGTTCATAAGATAACGCCGATATATAACTTTAAGGCCGCGGAATAAAATTGAATTAACAGTATTTAAAGAGGATAATAGGGCGTACATAGATCTATATAAATCTATGTACGTTTCTTATTTGAATTTTTATTATTAGAGTGATAAAACTATTAATAATGAACATCTCTTAAGCATAATCCTTTTGCTTCAAGAATTAATTTAGTATCTGCTCTCTTCTTTTCATTTAATATTCTTTCTACATCCGCTGGTTTAATGTTCTCCTTACCCACTTCTAGGAGAGTTCCAGCAATGATTCTAACCATGTTTAATAAAAAACCATTTCCGTTAATCTCCATTTCTATCATACCACAATTTTCAGTTATATTTATGTAATTGATAGTCCTAATAGTTGATTTATCCTTGGATTTTAATCTAGTAAAGCCTTGAAAATCATGAGTTCCAATTAAAAACTTTGCTCCTTGTCTCATTGCGCTTAAATTAAGTTTTTCATTAATGTGATAATAATATTTTTTGTTAAATACACTTCTGAATTTATTGTTATTTATCCTATATACATAGGTTTTTGATTTTACATTATACCTTGCATGAAATCTTTCGCTAGTATCTTTCATAGATTTTACTAGTATATCTTCAGGTAAAAATGTATATAAATAATTTAACATATCCTCTATACTGAGATTAGAATTAGTATGAAAGTTTGCTGTATAATTTTCAGCGTGTACACCAGAATCCGTTCTTCCACAACCTATCACCTGAATGTCTTCTCCTGTCATTTTAGATAAAACAGTTTCTATTTTATCTTGCACAGTTGAAACATCTTTAATTTGTTTTTGCCACCCTTTGTATCTAGTTCCATCATATTCTATAGTCATTTTTAAATTTCTCATCTAGACCCACCTTTAGTTTTTGTATTAATTATATACCATAGAATCTATTTTTATCTATATCAATATCATACTACCATTTAAATAAAGAAATAAATCCCTTGTTACTTCTTGATAATCCAAATTTAGAATAAAATGATTCTTCAGAGGGCTTTGTTAACAAAACAGGACTTAAATTATTTTCCTCAAGAAGTTCCATTAAATTCTCCATTATTTTTGTACCAATTCCTTTTCCTTGATAGTCTTTATGTACGAGCAACCTCAATATGTAAGCATGTTTAATACCATCAGAAAGTATCTGAACAAATCCTATAAGTCTATTTAAATCATCTCTTACAGTAATCCATCCCCAGGATAATCCTAATGATTCTTCTAACTTCTTAGGTGAATTTAATCCCCATCCTATAGTTTTTAATAAATTGTTTAATTCATTTACATCAATTTTAGCATTTCTTTCAATACGCATAGAACCTACTCCTTTCACAATAATATAATATTATCATAAATTTACATGTATGTAATAACTTATGACCTAATTGTGTCTAAATTGTAAAATTAATCAAAATATATTGTAAGCAAAGGAGATAAAGTCTAGTTTTTATCTTTATAAGTTGGTAGAATAAAGTATAGAATTTAAGATGAAAAGGGAGGTATTAGATGAATGTATTATTTATTGCGGGAATAATCTTACTCATATGCGCAACTTCTAGCAAGGTTTTATATAAGTATGGTATACCTACCTTGGTTATATTTCTTGCTATGGGCATGCTTATGGGTTCAGATGGACCAGGAGGTATTTATTTTAATAATCCAGGTCTTGCTGAAAATTTATGTAATGTTGGACTTATATTTATTATGTTTTCAGGTGGCTTCGGTACAAGCTGGAAAACAGCCAAGCCTGTCGCTTTGGCAGCTGGTGTCCTTGCGACCCTTGGAGTAGTACTCACAGCTTTTTTGATAGGAGTTTTTGCTCATTTTGCACTTGGTTTTACATTTCTTGAAGGGATGTTATTAGGTTCCATTGTATCCTCTACAGATGCGGCCTCGGTGTTTTCTATACTTCGATCGAAACAACTTAATCTTAAAAATGGTTTAGCTCCTATGCTTGAGATGGAGAGCGGATCTAATGACCCAATAGCATATATGCTAACAACTGTTTTTCTTGGATTAATATTAGGTGAAGGGCAAAATATAGTGATACTTTTACTAACACAAATTGCAATAGGAGTACTAGGGGGTGCAATTGTAGGTAAGCTTTCAGTATGGCTTATCAATAATATAAATCTTGATATTGATGGTCTTTATTCCATCATCGTCATTAGTACTGCATTGTTATCTTATTCTGGTGCTGGATTGCTTTCAGGGAATGGATTCTTAGCTGTCTATATTACAGGTCTCATACTAGGAAACAGTAGGCTTGTTCATAAGGTAAGCTTGGTTCGCTATTTTGATGGTCTATCTTGGCTCATGCAAATTCTTCTATTTTTCACTTTGGGATTGCTATCTTTCCCATCAAGACTACCTAGTGTAGCAACAAAAGGAATGGCAGTTGCACTTTTTATTATTTTTGTTGCGCGTCCAGTGGCTATATTCATTATTTTGACTTTGTTCAAAAAACCTGTTAAAGAGCAGTTGCTTGTGTCATGGGTTGGATTCCGTGGTGCTGCGGCCATTGTTTTTGCAACATACCCTTTAACAGCAGGGTTGCCTGTTGCAGATGAAATATTTAATATCGTGTTTTTTATAGCATTAGTGTCCGTTATAGTTCAAGGAACTCTTTTTATTCCTATCGCCAAAAAACTTGACTTGGTAGCAGAGGAAGAAACAGTACTTAAGACCTTTACTGATTATTCAGGAGAGCTTCACGCAGAACTCCTGGAGGTAATAGTTCCAGAGGACAGCGAAATGGTAGGAAAGGCTATAATGGATTTGGATATACCTATGGATATATTGATAGTGATGATTAGACGAAGGGGAAAACTAATTACTCCTCGTGGTGCTACTATAATTGAAGCTGGTGATATTATTATGATGGCTGGAGACAATAAGGTAGAGCTTATGGAAATGCAAAATGTAGCTGGGGTTACCAGTTAAAAATTATGAGTATAATAAGAATTTTTTATTGTATATCAATAGTTACCTTTATTAAATGTTAAGATATCAGCATTATAACAAATTTAATAGATGAAAATAATTTTCTATGATAGATAAAAAACAGGAAACTTTTCTTAGTTTCCTGTTTTAAAATTTTAATATTAATAAACTTATAGCAATGTTAATGGCAGTAACCAGACCTAATATTATTGAAAAATTCATGGCTTTATCCTGTAGTTCCATATAATTTTTTATACTATCTTCTTTCTTCTTTATTTTTCTTTACTGATGCAATATATGAATAATATCTATCAGAAATACCAAGGTTTAAATTACCTTTTGAAGATAAATAAGTAACAATCGCAAATACTCCTGAAGAATAAAAAAATATATTGCTTAAGCTTTCAAAAGACATATCATTTCTTATAATCCAAATTATTAAACATATAATCATATTTATCGTTAATAATAAGGTTAATATCTTTATATATCTAAGTATATTTTTAGACATATAATCCCTCCCTATATCCAACAGATAAGCTCTATAGTTTCAAACATATACCTCTTTTTAAATAAATTATATCAAAATTGTAAAAATAATGTAATAGTTTAAAGCTTAAAAATATTATTAAACATTAATAAAGCAACTAACTATGTGTTATTGAGTTTTTCAATGCACATAGTTTTTTTACTTTCCACAAGGTAAAATGGCATCTTACATAGAAAATACTATAAATAGAAATATTTTGAAAAATTAATTTATTTATTAATTGAAGGGGTGTAATAAAATGATACAACAGTATGATATTAAGACAATTAAAATTAGCAATGGAGAGGTTATTGGGTATAGAGAAGCAGGCTGTGGAAATGAAACAATTTTATTGATTCATGGGAACATGACTTCTTCTAAACACTGGGATTTATTAATGGATAAACTTACTCCTAAGTACAAGATTTACGCAGTAGATTTAAGGGGATTTGGAGCTTCTAGCTATAATAATAGAGTAAATTCCTTAAGGGATTTTAGTGAAGATGTGAATGATTTTTGCGAGAAGATTGGAGTAACTAATGCCATAGTCATAGGTTGGTCTACTGGTGGAGGAGTGGCTATGTATTTAGCTGCGGATCATGGTGATAAGGTAAAGGAGCTTGTTTTAGTTGAATCTGTAGGGGTTAAGGGTTATCCAATCTTTAGAAAGAATGAAGAAGGAAAATCTATAATAGGGGATTTTTTAAAAACTAAGGAAGAAATAGAACAGGATTCTGTACAAGTAGCTCCAGTTTTAAAAGCTATAGAAAATAGAGATAAAGAATTTTATAGAGCATTATGGAATCATGCGATATACACTCATAATAAACCTGAGGATGATAGATATGAAGAATATTTAGAGGATATGCTTACTCAAAGAAATTTAGTAGATGTGGACTATTCCCTCATTCACTTTAATATAACTGAAGAATTTAATGGAATTTCAAAAGGTGATGGAGCAGCGAAGAGAATAGAGGCACCTACCCTTATATTTCAAGGGGATAGAGATTATGTAGTTCCTCACACCATGGCAGAGGACATAAAGAAACATATAAAAAATTCTGAAATGATTCTTCTAAAAGATTGTGGACATTCTCCTTTTGTGGATTCTTTGGATGAACTTTGCGAAAAAATTAATAGCTTTATTAAGTAGTTTTTATTTAATTAGGGGTTGATAATTGAATAGAGGGTTAAGGGCTTATAGGAGGGAATTCTGCTAATGCAGGATTCCTAATATATTTCTAGGAATTTTAATTTTCAATTGAACTAAAAAATTAATAGCAAAGAGACTTATGCTTTTGGCATGGTACTTGCTGGTAATATAGTGTAAGGAAAATAGACGATTGTACAATGAAATTATTACCAATAATTGGAATAGTAATAAATAGTTGAATTAGTAACTAAAACATAGAGGATGCTTAAATGACCATGGTAAAAGTATGTAAATATTAATGACATTGTAGCAATTTGTTACATGAAGGGGGAGAGAGGGTAGATGGATATTTTTTTACAATTATTATTTAGCAGCTTAGAGACAGGAAGCGTTTATGCATTGGCAGCTTTGGGTATCATTATTATATTTAGGACAAGTAGGATGACTAACTTTGCTCAAGGGTCTATTGGAATGTTTAACGCCTTTATTGCTACAGTATTTTTAATGAAATTCAATTGTTCTGCTTGGGTAGCTGCCATTGTAGGTATGATATTTGCTATTATAACCGGTATCTTAGTGGACGTTGTAGTAATAAGGAGAGCAAACAAAAGCTCACCAGTAGCAAAGCAAATTATAACTTTTGGACTTATTATGTTATTTTTAGGAGTTGCACCTATGATATTTGGTTCAATGCCATTATTTTTCCCAAGGTTTATAGAGTCAGGAGCATTAAATATAGGAAGGGCTTCTATTACCTATAATGCATTGCTGAATATCACTACAGGAATAGTTGTCATGCTACGACTATTTTATCTACTACAAAGAACAAAATTTGGCCTTGCAGTAAGGGTTACATCCTCTAATGAGCAAACTGCTAGACTTATGGGAGTACCTACTAAAACCGTAACTATGGTAGCTTGGGCAATAGCGGCATCACTTGGTACACTGTCAGCATTAATGTTAGCACCAGCTATTACGGTAAATGTTTCTATGATGGATAATGTTCAAATAAACGCTCTCATAGCTTGTATATTAGGAGGATTCTCCACTTTTTATGGCCCAGTTTTAGGAGCTTACATTATTGGTTTAAGCAGAAATATTTTACTGTTTTATGTTTCATCAACCTGGGGAGATGCCATTGTATATACATTAATTCTTATCTTTATAGTACTTAGACCAAATGGAATCATTGGCAAAAAAGTGGTTAAAAAGGTGTAGAGAGGAGAATAAGACTGCTATGAAAAAATTGTTTCAAAATATTTATATAAAGTATATATCCTTTGGAATTATATTATGTTTAATACCATTACTACAATCCCAAGGAATTTTAAATAGTGCTACCGTTACAATTTTTGGGACTATATTGTTTTATGCCATTGTTGGAATAGGGCTGAATGTATTGTTAGGTTATTCTGGGCTTATTTCTCTTGGAACTGCGGGCTTCATGGGATTGGGCGCATATACATCCGCTTATCTAACCAGCGATTTGAAATTACCCTTTATAGTTTCTCTTATAATATCCATGGTAATACCCCTTATTATTGGACTTTTAATTGGGGCTGCGTCATTAAGATTAGAAGGGTATTATTTAGCAATAGCTACCCTTGGAGTATCAGAAATTTTTAGAAAAGTATTTGTAGAGTATGAAGTTATTACAGGTGGTTTCTCAGGAAAAAATGCAAGCTATCCAGTATTATTTGGAGCGATTAAGTTGGATAGAGGGAGTACCTTTGTGCTACTTGTAGTTACTTTAGTCATAGTTATGATACTTACTCATAACTTCATCCATGGGGCAATTGGTAGAGCGCTACTTACCATGAGAGGAAGCGAGGCTGCAGCTCAAGCCATGGGAATAAACCTTTTAAAATACAAACTTATAGCCTTTGGAGTGGCAACAGTATATGCAGGACTTGGAGGAGCGCTTTATGTCCATTTTATCAAATTTGCCTATCCATCAACTTGGACATTGACCTTATCCCTTCAAATTTTAGCGGTAATAGTAATTGGAGGTATGAGAACCATAAGTGGACCCATAGTAGGATCTTTTGTGGTATTTGGAGTGCCAGAACTACTACTTAAAAGACTTCCCTTAATAGGAAGTACAGATGGATTATCTTTTATATTTACAGGAGTATTAATAATTGTGGTTATTCTATTCTATCCAAATGGCTTAATATTTATTTTCAATGATATAAAAAAATACTTTAAAAAGGAAAAGGTGATAGTAAATGAACAAAGCTCAAATGCTTAAAGTAGAAAATCTATCAATAGCTTTCCTAGGACTAAAAGCAGTAGATAATCTTAGTTTTTCAATAAATGAAGGTGAAATATATGGACTTATTGGACCTAATGGAGCAGGAAAAACCACAGTATTTAATTGCATAACTCAGTTTTATAAGCCGGATAGTGGCAGTGTTCTTTTTACAAAAGAAGATGGCTCTATAGTAGATTTAGTAGGAGAAAAAACTCATAATATCATAAAACTTGGCTTGGTTAGAACCTTCCAAAATGTAGAGCTTATAAGTGAGCTATCATTATTAGACAACTTATTAGTAGGTGCTCATGTACAATTTAAGACCGGTATTTTTTCTCAATCACTAAGATTAAAAAAAGCAAGAAAAGAAGAAGAAAAACTTAGAGAAAAAGCTCTTGGAGTGTTGAAGTTTCTCAAGTTAGAAGATAAAAAACATGAACTGACAAGTGGTCAACCTTACGGAGTATTAAAAAAAATTGAATTAGGAAGGACACTAATGAGCGACCCAAGAATAATAATCCTCGATGAGCCTGCAGCGGGACTTAATGAAGTAGAAACCTTAGAACTAGCAAAGCTAATCAGAACTATTAGGAGTGAATACAACTGCAATATTTTATTAGTCGAACATGATATGAGATTGGTAATGGATATTTGTGATCGAATATGTGCAATTTCTTTCGGCAAAAAATTAGCAGAAGGAACCCCTAAAGAAATTCAAGATAATAAAGAAGTACAAGAAGCATATTTAGGAAAGGAGGAGTGACATGAGCGAGATAGCATTAAGTATTGAAGAACTTAAGGTTTCCTATGGAAGCATACAAGCTTTAAAAGGAATAAATATAAAAGTTCCTAAAGGAAAGATTGTAGCATTATTAGGAGCCAATGGAGCAGGAAAAACTACTACATTAAAAGCTATCTCTGGCATTGTAGGAGCAGGATGTGGAAGGATAAAATTTTTTGATAGAGATATTACTAAAATGTCTGCAGAAAAGATTACTTCACTAGGTATTATGCAATCACCAGAAGGGAGGCAGATCTTCCCGGAAATTTCAGTGGTAGATAATTTGAGAACAGGAGCTTTTACATTAAAAAACAAAGAGCAATTAAAGAAAAACTTAGATAGGGTTTATAGATATTTTCCAAGGCTTAAGGAAAGAGAAAAGCAAATAGCAGGTACTTTAAGTGGAGGGGAACAACAGATGTTAGCTATAGGTAGGGCCCTTATGAGTAGTCCTAAGCTTCTTTTGCTAGACGAACCGTCCCTAGGATTAGCCCCTTTGATTGTTAGAGATATATTTAAAATAGTAAAGGAAATAAATGAAGAAGGCACTACAGTACTTATCATTGAGCAAAATGCCCTTCAAACTTTAAAGATAGCAGATTATGCCTATGTGCTAGAAGTAGGAGAAATAAATATATCTGGGAAAGCAAGTGACTTGATTAAGGATAAAAAACTTATAGAAGCCTACTTAGGGTCGCATTAGAGTTTGGTTAAAGAAGAAACTAAAGAACCCAAAGGAAGAAATTCCTTAATATATTCATTATCAAATTTTAATTATTAGTTAGGGGGATTAAAATGAGAAAAAGAATTTCATTATTATTATCGACATTGATGATTGCTACAATAGCTTTAACAGGTTGCGGGAAAAAGGCTGAAACAGCACAAGGTGTAACAGAAAAATCAATAAAAGTAGGTAATAGCGCATCCACTTCAGGGGCTCTTGCTCCAGTAGGAGTACCATTTAAAGCGGGTATTGAAGCTTATTTTAAAATGGTAAATGAGGGTGGAGGGATAAATGGAAGAAAAATTGAATATGTGCATCAAGATGATGAATTTAATCCTGAAAAGGGTAAAGCTGCTCTTGAGAGATTGGTAAATGACGAAAAGGTATTTGCTTTGGTTGGTCATTTTGGAACTCCAATTGTTGGGGCCACCATAAATGATATAAAAGAAAAAGGGATTCCAGCAGTTTACTTTGCTACAGGGACAGGTATTCTTTACAACGAAAAGGCTGAAGGAAATGATAGATGCATATATCCAGTACAACCAGTTTATCCAATGGAAGGACGTATAATGGCAACTTGGGCAAAGGGAGAATTTAAAGCAAGCAAAATAGGGGTTATTTATACAAATGATGATGCTGGTAAAGATCTATTAAAGGGTATTCAACAAGAAGCTAGTACTCTTGGCGGCTTAACTGTAGTTGATGAGCAAGTAGCTCCAGGTTCAGAAGACGTATCAGCAGCGGTGTCAAAAATTAAAAATGAAAATGTAGATATGGTAATTATAGCTGGAATACAAGGTACATTCCCACAAATAACTAAAGAACTTGCAAAGCAAGGCAACACTAAACCGGTGTTAACAACATATGTAAATGCAGATAAAACTATGACAGCGGCTGTGGCTTCAACAGTTAATAACAAATTTGATGTTTATGCTCATGCTTGGGTAGATGCAACAAAACCTGCTATGAATGAATATAAAAAATGGATAAAAGAAATTTCAAGTGAAGACTTTAGCAACAATGCTTATGCGATGACAGGATGGATAGCAGCACATTTCTTTACAGAAGGATTAAAACGTGTTGGTGATAAGGAACTAACTTGGGAATCTTATATGAATGCTCTTGAATCTGCACCAATTGAAAATCCATTTGGTGGATCCATCGACTTCTCAAATGGAAAGAGACTTGGAACACAAGAAATGGCTTTAGTAAAAATGAATGAAAAGAATCCAATAGGATGGGAGTCATACATCGGATTTAGAAGCATGAAACAGATATTAGGAAAATAGTTAAATATAAAGAGGATGATAAAACTATGGGTTATGTGAATATAGACGATTATGATATTTATTATGAAAGCTATGAAGAAGGAGAAACGGTAATTTTCTTAAATGGAATTATGATGAGTACACTTAGCTGGAATCCTTTTTTAGATAGCTTTAAAGATTACAGACTTATTCTTATAGATTTTGTAGATCAAGGAAAATCCTCCAAGGGGAGAGAGGAATACACTCAAAATCTTCATGTAGAAATTTTAAATAAATTTATTGAAGAGCTTAACTTAGGAAAGGTTAATTTGTTTGGAATATCCTATGGTGGAGAGGTGGCAATGAAATTTGCTCTAAAATATAAAGAAAAGCTGAAGAGTTTAATGTTATCAAATACCACCTGTTATACTAATTATTTAATGAAAGATATAGAAAGGCTTTGGGATTATGCTGCATCAACCTATGATGGCAAGGTGTTTTTCTCAGCTACAATGCCTTTTATATATTCTCATAAGTTTTATGAAGAAAATAGTAAATGGCTAAAGGAAAGGGAAGAATTATTTCAAACAGTCTTTAGCAAAGAATGGTACGATGGCTTTAGAAGGGCTATCAAAAGCGCTTCTGATTTAGACTTAAGAAAGGAAATTGAAAAAATAGATATACCCACCCTTATAATAGGGGGAGACTTAGATATTATAACTCCACTGTCCTATCAAGAGGAAATTTATAAAAGAATAGAAAACTCCAATATGGTAGTTATAAAAGATGCAGGACACGGAGCTATGTATGAAAAACCTTCAGAATTTTCAAATACTTTACTAGGTTTCCTCCAAAATTATCATAATAAAATAAATATAGTTTAAATTGATTACCCAAGGGAATGCTTATCCCTTGGGTAATATTTACATTAAAACCATTATAGTGTATAATAATATTAATATTTCCATTATGTTATGATGGGGTGATTTTTTGAAATGTATAGGAGAAGATAAAGATTTTATGAGGTTTTGTCAAAATGTTTTTGATAACCTTCCTATTGCTGTGGATATTTTGGACAAACATGGGAAAATTATTTACATAAATAATGCCTTTAGTTCATTTTTAGGACCTCCTATGGAAGAGATGATAGGAAAATTAGTTACTGATGTTAACCCTAAGTCAGGTTTTTTAGATACATTAAAAAGAAAACAAGCAGAGATAAATATTAAGCATAAGTTTGATAACGGAAAGGAAGCTATTGTCCATAGAATGCCTATCTATGATGATAAGGGAGAAGTCATAGGTGGAATAGGTATGCTAGTTTTTGATAATGTGGACAAGATGCAAGAAGTTTTAAATAAGTTTAAAGTGGTAGATAAAGAATTAAAATTATATAAAAATGAAATGGCAAGATTAAATTCAGCGAAATATACCTTAAATGACATAATAGGAGTATCGGAAGAAATTGAAGATATAAAAAATAAAGTTAGAAAATTTGCTGCAGTAAATTCTAGTGTTTTGATTTTAGGAGAAAGTGGAGTTGGTAAGGAGCTGTTTGCTCATTCCATACACAATGAAAGCAAAAGAGCCAATATGCCTTTTGTATCAATAAATTGCTCTGCTATTCCAGAAAATTTGATAGAAGCAGAGCTTTTTGGATATGAAGATGGGGCTTTTACTGGAGCTAAAAAAGGGGGAAACATTGGTAAATTTCAATTAGCTAATGGGGGGACTATATTCTTAGATGAAATTGCAGAAATGCCCTTACATATGCAGGCAAAACTTCTTAGAGTATTGCAAGAAAAAGAGGTTATGGCAATTGGAGCTAGATCACCCCAAGCTATCGATGTAAGAGTTATTAGCGCCACTTGTAGAAATTTAGAGAAGATGTTAATGGAGGGGAAATTTAGAGAAGACTTATACTATAGACTAAATGTATTAACATTAGAGATACCTCCAATAAGATTGAGAAAAGCAGATATACCAATACTAATAAGACAATTTTTAAATAATTTTTATAAGGAAACAGGTATGTTTAGGCATATATCTCCTAATGTAATGGAGATACTTGTTAATCACAGTTGGAAAGGCAATGTCCGTGAGATTAGAAACGTGGTGGAAAAAATGTCTGTAAATGCAGATGATGTGAATATAGGAATAGGTGATTTACCAGCTTATATAGTAAAAGATAGTTTAAAGGAAAGAAATGTTTCTAAGAGTGGGGGATTAAGTCAAATGCTTTCTGCCATTGAAAAAGAAATTATCATTAATGTTCTTAAAGAGTGCAATTATAATAAAACGGAAGCTTCTAAAAAACTTCAAATACCAAGACAATCCCTCTATAGAAAAATTGATGAATATGGTTTGGAACTAAAGGTGTAACAAAACAAGACATTGTTATAAATTATGACGAGAGTTTTTAAGGTGAATATTTATGCTAATGATTTTCTCGAAAAAAAGAGAAAGTCATTAGCATTTTTTATTGAATTTTTAGAGATTTGATATGGGTTTTTCTAAAAAAGGAATCTCACATTTTAAAAAAGTAAATGGCATGACTTTTGCTTATTTTAATAGTAATAAGGAAATAAATGGGGAGGGAACTTTAATGAAAGACCATATAGGAGTAGTTGGCTTTGGATTATATTTACCAGAAAATAAGTTGACAGCAGCAGAGGTTAGTGAGCTAACTGGCGGAATGTGGAGTGAGGAGTCTATTATTTGCAAGCTAGGTTTTGAACAGAAAACTATTCCCGGAAAAAAGGATGGCACAGAAGAAATGGGATATTATGCTGCAATGGATTGTTTAAAAAATAATGGAGTGGATCCTTTAGACATAGATTTAATTATTTGCATTGGAGAGGAGTGGAAAGAGTATCGTTTAACTACCTCTGCTATATATATTCAAGAAAAAATTGGCGCTTATAATGCTATTGGTTTTGATATTTCACAAAGGTGCTGTACTGCTATAACTGCTATGAAAGTGGCAAAAGATATGATGATGGCAGATAGCAAAATAAATACAGCGTTGATTTGTGGAGGATATAGAAATGGCGACTTTATAGACTATAAAAACAATAGAGTTAGCTTTATGTATAACTTAGCAGCAGGAGGGGGAGCGGTTGTATTAAAGAAAAATTATGGGGAAAATGCTCTTTTGGAGACTTCAATTATAACCGATGGTTCCTTTGCAAGGGATGTAGTAGTGATTTATGGAGGTATAGAACATCCAATAACCCATGAGAATTTAGAAGTTGCATATAAATCTTTAGATGTTATGGATGTGGTGGGAATGAAAAGTAGACTAAATGAAAAATCTACTCCAAACTTCTTAAAGGTTATAAGGGAAGCATTAAAAAATAGTGGATATCAACAGGAAGATATTGATTATATAGCCATGATTCACTTTAAATACTCTGCTCATAAGTACATCTTATCAGAACTTGGACTAAGTGAAAATCGATCCATTTACTTAAAGGATTATGGACATATAGGGCAAATAGATCAAATTTTATCTATGAAATTAGCCTTAGAGGAAGGAAAAATTAAGGATGGGGATGTGGTGGTAACAGTAGGTGCAGGTATTGGATATGCTTGGGCAGCTAATGTGATTAAATGGGGAAAGGTTAAATAGAGAAAGGTTAAATAGGGTGAGTGCATTATGAATTATAAAGAGGAATATTCAAAAAAACATATTACTATGGAAGAAGCTTTAAGCAAGGTAAATTCAAGAGATGAGGTTGTGGTATCCTTAGCAGGAGCGGAACCAGTAGGATTTTTATCTAATCTTCATAAAATCAAGGATAGGGTAGAAGAGGTTTCAGTGGTAACTTGTCTTAATATGAATAACTATGAATTTACTTCAGACCCATCCATGAAAGGACATTTTATAAATGAGACCTGGTTTTATAGTCCATTAACAAGAATGGCTCATAATAATGGTACGACTAGCTTCATCCCAAATCACCTTCATGCAGCTGCTAAAGATAGGTTATGCTATAAAAAAGCAAATATTTTTGTAGGTAGTGCAACACCAATAGACAAACATGGATATTTCTCTTTATCCTTGTCCGTTACCTATGAAAGGGATTATGTAGAGAGGGCGGATTTAGTAATATTAGAAATCAATGAAAATCTTCCAAAGGTTTATGGAGATACGCTTGTTCATATAAGCGAAGTAGATTTTTTATATGAGTATAATGGAAAAGTACCAGAACTTCCATTTATTCCGCCTACCCATAAAGATATTATTATCGGTAATCTTATTGGGGAACTTGTAGAAGATGGTTCAACAATACAACTTGGCATAGGTGGTATTCCAAACGCAGTTGCTAAAGCACTTGAGGATAAAAAGGACTTAGGAGTTCATACAGAGATGATAACAGAAGGGATGTATGATCTTTATAAAAAAGGAGTAATTACAAACAGAAGAAAAACTATTAATAAAAATAAAATGGTAGGAATTTTTGCTTTAGGAAGTAGAAAACTTTATGATTTTATAGATGAAAATGTGGGGGTGGAGTTGAGAAGAGGTAGGTATGTAAATGATCCATATGTAATAGGGCAAAACTATAAAATGGTATCAATAAACACTGCCCTTCAAGTGGACTTAACAGGTCAATGTTGTTCAGAAGCACTAGGTAATAGACAATATAGCGGAACTGGTGGACAAAGTGACACTGGTATTGGGGCCCAAAATTCTGAAGGAGGAAAATCCATAATAGCTTTATATTCCACAGCTAAAAAGGATACTATTTCAACTATAGTTCATTTCTTAAATCCAGGATCACCAGTATCCTTCTCAAGAAATGATGTGGATTATGTAGTTACTGAATATGGGGTAGCTAGACTAAAGGGAAGAAGTATAAGGGATAGAGTTAAAGGACTTATAGCTATAGCTCATCCTAATTTTAGAGAGGATTTAAAAAGGCAAGCAGAAAAATATGCTATATGGTAGAGTTATGGAGCAAAAGCTTTTAACGTTAAACAGATTGATAGAAAAGCTATATATTTAATAGAATGAATTAAAAAACTTCCAGCATTCTTTCTAAAGGAAAGTGAATATGCTAGAAGTTTTTTATTTACTTTAATGACATAGGAATATATTTTAAGAACCTTTCAAAATATATAAGAAAATAATTTCGTTCGATATATATTGAATATTAAATTCGAATATGGTAGAATAAATTTGAGGTGAAAATTACCCATATTATTATAATTTTTGAAAGGATGGATTTTATGAAGCTCCTTAATCTTAGTTCAAGTACAAAAACAACTTATGAAGTTCATATGAAATACTCCCTTTTATGGGAATGTGCATTGGGCATAGCAGCATCCACTTACGATGAGCTGCATCACACCCTAGAAAAATCAGGTGAGTACTGGAGAGATACAATAGAAAAATTGCCTACTGAAGCAGAAAAAGAATTAATGTATAGTAAAAAGCACAATACATGGAAGACATTGCTTCAACTGCTCTACCTAGAGGATTTTACAGATTTAAATAGCTTTTTAAAATATATAAGAAATTTAGAAGAGGGGGATTTAAGATTGTATTCACTTCCATTCCTAGGTCCTAAAAATGAAGACAATAGAAAAAATGCTTCTCTTGGAAATAAAGAAGCTATGGAAGAATTAATTAAAAGTTGTTCAAACAATAAATTTTTTCCGAGTTATATAGAATTTATATGCAATGTACCTATTGATACCCTTAAAAATCATCTTGAAACTTTAATGAAGGCATGGTATGAAATTGTAATTAAACCAGATGAAAAATATATTTTATCAATACTTAAGAGAGATTTTCAAAGTAAAAACTTAATGAAGGAAAACTTAAGTTCTGAAAAATTTGTTGAATGGGCTACAGGTGGAAGAGAATATTTACCGGAGCCAACAATAACAAATGTTTTGCTAATACCTCAATATGTTTACAGACCATGGACTGTTGAAGCGGATAATAAGGATACAAAAATATTTTATTATCCTGTAAGTGATGAAAGTATAGAGAGTGGTAAGGATACTTATGCTCCAGATTTTAATTTAATCCAAGGATATAAGGCTTTGGGAGATGAAATGAGGCTTAGAATAATAAAACTTCTTTATGAAGAAGACAGAACACTTCAGGAACTAACAGAAAAATTAAGCCTCGCAAAGTCTACCGTTCATCACCATCTCAGCATGTTAAGATCAGTACGACTTGTAAAAACCGTGGAATCTAAGTACCAATTAAATAAAGAATTTTTGTTTTTAATGGAGTCTGAACTCAAAGGTTATTTAGAGAGATAAGTTATAAATTGATGACGGGAACAATGATTTCTTTTTAGAATTGCTAAAAGAAATGATTTTTGATTGGTTTAAGAGGGGCATTAAGCCCCTAAAAACATTATAAGCAGGATTAATTATTAGCTATAATCTACTATCTATTATCTACTACCTTAACTAAACGTCTTACATAATTATCAACAAATTCAACAAGATCATATTCACCGTTATGTAGACACCAGTCATAAACTACCCCTCTTACAGCAATAAATAAGTAATCTACTATTTCTATAGAAGTCATATCTGTGGATATTTCCCC
The DNA here is from genome assembly GCF_963515715.1 of uncultured Clostridium sp. Lineage (GTDB taxonomy): Bacteria > Bacillota > Clostridia > Clostridiales > Clostridiaceae > Clostridium_AW. Next base: position 16,433 of record NZ_CAUPZS010000013.1, on the reverse strand, counting down.
AATTTTTTGCCCATCTTCGATAATGCTTTGTAATACAGTCTGCATGTGTCTTCCTTTAGTTATAAATAACCTATTATGAACGTTATATAGCTGCTTTATAAAATCAAGTCCTCTATTTACATTATAATCTGCATAGTAACGGAAAAATGCAACTATCCTATCATGAGTACTGCCTTCCTTCAAATCATTAGCCACCACATTTAAAAAGTAATCGTCTGCCACTCTATATACTTCATCAAGAATATCATTCTTTGATTTAAAACAATTATAAAAAGATCCCACTGATACACCAGCTGTTTTGCATATTTCATCTACAGTAATATTTTCAAAACCTTTTTTCTCTATTAATTCTACAGCAGTGCGATATACTTTGTCTTGAGTATTCTGCGCCTGAATTTGCCTTTTAGTCAATTTAGTTTTGTTCATGAAATATCTCCTACTTTTCTTAATTTTATAATAAAGTATAACAAATAATCTATTTTAAGTAAAATACATAAAATAATAGGATTTACCAATAAAAAATCTGTGTTACAAAAATAGAAAATATTGTATTGACAGACTATTAACAATTAAAGTATAATGAACTCGTTCAGTGAATTAATTCATAGCTGTTAATGGCGCCAAATAAGTAAAAAATATAAAAATATAATGGGTAAAATGTGAATAATATATAGTAAGACATGTAATTGTTAGTAAAAATAGAAATTTCAAAGGGGAGAAAATAGTGAAAAAATTAACATTAACTAAAAAAATGATTTCTACTTTTATGTGTTTGACATTAGCAATATCTACAGTTGGTTGTAAATCAAAACCTACAGGGACAGAAGCATTATCATTTAAAGCAGGTACCTATACAGCTTCTAAGGCTGGGCACAATGCTGATATAAAAGTTGAGGTAACTGTTGATGATACTTCAATTAAAGATATAAAGATTCTTGAACATAAGGAGAGTCCAGGTATATCTGATCCTGCAATTGAGAGAATTCCTAAAGCGATAGTTGATGGACAAACTTTAGCAGTTGACGCCATATCAGGTGCGACAATTACAAGCAAGGCAATACTTGCAGCAGTTACAGAGGCCATTAAGTCAGCAGATGGAGACATCGATGCACTTAATGTTAAAAAGGCTGAAAATTCAAAAGCTAAAGGTGAAACTAAGGAATATGCTACTGATGTTGTAGTTATCGGTGGGGGCGGTGCAGGTCTTGCAGCAGCCGTATCTGCACATCAAAATGGGGCGAAAGCCATCGTATTAGAGAAGATGTCAAGACTTGGAGGAAATACTATACTATCTGGTGGTGCATATAATGCAGTTGACCCTAAAAGACAGAAAGTACAGGGAATAGAAGACTCCGTTGATAAGCATTATACGCAAACATTTGAAGGTGGAGACAAGCTTGGTAAACCTGAACTTATTAAAGTTCTTGTAGAAAATGCATATCCTTCTATTGAATGGCTTGAAAAGCTAGGAATGAAATTTGATGATAAGGTTTTTACAGTTTTGGGTGGTATGTGGCCAAGAGCTCATAAACCTTCTACGGCTTTAGGAACAGGATTTTCAGAGACATATCTTAAATATATTAATGAACATGAAGGTGCTCGTAGAGACGTTATGACTAAAGGATTAATGGAGCAAAAGGATGCCTATATGTGGGTAATTGTTGATAAACACTCCTATCCAACAGGAGATACAAAGAATAATTTCAATGAATCTATAGATGAGCTTGTTGAAAAAGGAAGAGCTTATAAAGCTGATACTTTAGAAGACTTAGCAAAGCAAATTGGTGTAGATCCTGCTAACTTTGTTAAAGCAGTAGATGAATTTAATAAAGCAGTAGAAAAAGGTGGAAAAGATAAATTCGGTAGAACACTATTTGCTGATAAAATCGATACCGCTCCATTCTATGCAGGTGCACGTGTACCTACAGTTCACCATACAATGGGAGGAATTGAAATCAATGAAAGTGCACAGGTTTTAGATGCAAAAGGTAATATAATACCAGGACTATATGCAGCTGGTGAAGTTACAGGTGGTATCCACGGTAGCAACCGTCTAGGCGGAAATGCATTAGCGGATATAACAGTATTCGGTAAAATAGCTGGTGAAAGTGCTGCAATGAAAAAATAATAAAATAATAAATGGAAGTGTATCAAAATTCATCTTTATACACTTCCATTTGTTTTTCTCGAATTTTTTCTTATATAAGCTTTGAAGCAGACTTTACTTGAGATAATTCCTGCTCATTTTCTACTAATTCTAAACATTCATTTCCATCTTGCATGCTAAATTTATAAACTTCTAAATTAGCAGCATTATCTTCAGGAGACATTACCACATATTCTTTTTTATCTACTGAAAGAAATTCTTTTACATTATACTTTACTGAATTACCATTTTCATCCTTAAAAGAATAGGATTTAGCACTCATATATAACACTCCTTTAAATTAAAAATTCTAAAGTTATGTTATGTAATTATGAAGTATTTTATTAGTTTAATTAATAAGTAGATTAAACTATTCTTTGCGTTTTCTACCTGCAATTGCAGATAACCATATGCTTATTTCAAATAATATTACCATTGGAATAGCTAGAAGCAATTGAGATATTACATCAGGCGGAGTTATAATAGCAGCTACTATGAATATGACTAAAATTACAATTTTTCTATTTTTTGTTAATAATTTTGAATTTATTAAGCCAAATCTAGTTAACAATATAGATAGTATAGGCATTTCAAATACAATACCAAAGGCTAAAAGTAGAGAGCATATAAAATCTACATAACTTCTAAAGGAAATAGTAGGTGTTATGCCATCTAAATTAAAGCCTGTAAAAAATCTCATGGTTATTGGTATAACCATGAAATAGGCGAATACTACCCCTGCTGCAAAGAATAATATCCCTCCAAATAAGGACACAGTTATATATCTTCGTTCTCTTTTAGTTAAACCTGGTTTAAGAAAAAGCCAAATTTGCCTCAATAAAATTGGGGATGATAATACAATACCCATGATTACAGATATTTTAACACAGGTAAGAAAAAGTTCAGAAGGAGTTAAATATACAAAATCTAAGTAATCAGTATACTTAACTAACTCCTTAACCAATCCCTCAACAAAGTAATAACTTACACCGCTGGTTATTACTACAGCAAATATCATTATAAAAATTCTTTTTCTTAGTTCTCCTAAATGATCTATTAATGTTAGCTTATCGTTGTCCACTATTACTTCATCCTCTACTTGTTATCAGAATCAATGTCTACCTTTACGTCCTCAGATATTTTATTAGCATGATTTTTAAATTCATTAATAGCTTTACCTAAAGATTTACCTACCTCAGGCAACTTTGATGGCCCAAAAATAATAAGGGCAATAGCTAGTATTAAAACTAATTCACCCATTCCGATTCTACCAAACATAATTTTACCTCCTCTTATTTAAATAATAAATTAAATTATCCTTTTACTGTGGGTATATACTATAGGTTCCTTTGAAACAATACGACCCACCACTGTTATTCCTAATTTTTCAGCTATTTCTAAGGCTAAACTACTAGGGATACTTCTTGATACTACTATTGGTATATCAGCTCCAATAGCCTTTAGTATCATATCAGAAGATATTCTTCCTGTAGTCATAAGAATAGCATTATTTAAATTTAACCCCAAAAAAACACCTTTACCGATTACTTTATCAATTGCATTATGCCTGCCTACATCTTCTCTTAAAACCAAAAGTTTATCATCATAAACTAGAGAAGCGCAATGCATTCCGCCGGTTTCTTTATATTTAGTTGCATTAGAGAACATCTCTATGGAGAGTTCTTTTAATTCATTAAGAGAAATTTTTAAATCAGAGGAATTTTTCTCTCTATTTAAAAATTCTTCTTTAAATACTGAACCGCTTCCGCAACCACTTGCAAGAACACCTGCTAGACTATAATCATCTTCACTATAATTATCTGATGTAGTTACATAAATCTCTCTCATTTCATCACAGGCAGAAAGTACGTAAACATCATCTATAGCCTTAACTAGACCTCTATTGTATAAATGTCCCATTGCAAGTTCATTTAAATTTTCAGGGGTGCACATAAAGGTAACTAGTTTTTTACCGTTCAAGACTAAATCTACAGCAGACTCCTCACATACATTTAATTTTTTTGTTTTTAAAATTTCTGTCATTGAATATTTCCTCCATATATTATGGATTCTGAAACTGAAGGACTTCAATCCACTCTGTTAAAGATTGAGCTGAGTCTTTGTGAAGAAATCTATCTGAATATAGATAAATTGCTCCATTGGATGCTTGTGTTTTCTTTATATCAGTATAATTTGAATCATTAAAAATTCTCTTTAACGCATTTGAAAAATCTTCTTTATTAAAATTAAAGGGTCTATTTAAAAACAGTTGAGAATCTGTCGGCCTAGGATAGGTTTTAGACTCATCACGAACGGTTTCTACAATAGTTCTTACCATATCCTTATCTTCAATTCTCATAGCCAGTATTGCATAGTTATCTGTCATTTTCTCTGATGAATATATATAAGTATTAGCAGAACCTTTTATAAATTTAATTTGAGGATATTCTTCTGCATTTTTTAATTCCTCTATTGTATTATCTGCTTTTTCTTCAGTAAAAGAAAAGGGCTCTTCTAATAAGTCTTCTTTCTTTATGAGAATACCTTGTGAAGAGTAAGTATTTATATGTTTAACAATTTCTAATAGTTCCTCTTTTTCAATGTTATTATCCTTATTCAAATTAACTACACCCCTTTCTAAAAGTATAGTGGAGGGAGATTTAAATAACCTCCACTATATGATAAGTTACTTAAATTATATTAAGGTAACAATTTAAGCTTTTCAAGTTCTGCTGCAACATCAGCTAGTCCTAGTTTAACTAATGTATCCTTTGTAGGAGCACCAGTTTTTTCATCCCAACCCATTTCTTTATAGAACATAGTTAGGGCATCTTGCATATCTTTTCTATCCATTTTTATAGTACCAGGTGTAAATGGAGCTTTGTCCTTATCCATATCAAATATCCAGTTACACATTAAATCGTGCTTGTTACGCATATCTATAGTATTCATGTTCTTAACAGTTAAAGCTCTGAATAAAGTAAATATTCTTTCTCCAGCTAAGTCAAGTTCTTCTTCAGACAACTTATGACCAGTTGCTAAACTATAGTATTTTGCTTCTAAGCTAGTGTCTCCTTTATAGTTTCTTTCCTTTAATGGAGAGAATGTCATTGGCCACACATAGTTACATACTGTTAAGCAATTATGAAGTATTGAACGTACTATACTCCATTTAGTAAATTTAGCTTTATAAGGATTCATCTTTGTGTAATGAGCTGGATTATCTAATGCGTCCTCAGAACCGAATAATTCTTTAGCTCTTGCCTTTTGAATTTCAAGCGGCAATCCACTTCCAGTATAGTTAATTAGAGTATGTACCATAGCATCTCTGTTAAACATACAGGATGTTAGAGCTCCAACTTGAGCATTATTCTCACTGCTGTGATGTTTTGGGAATCCTAATGGAGACCAAAGTCCAACTTCTTTAGCGTGAGTATATTCGTCTCCTAAATTCCATCTCTTAGCCATCCAGTAACTTCCATCACCAATATGGCTGAATTCACCTTCTTTATAAGCAATTCTTCTATAGAATTCCTTTAAGAATTCAGGATCCTTAGCTTCTAATTTATCCCAAGGCATGCTATCGTATTCTTCTTTAGGAAGAACTTTCTTCAATATGCCTTTTTCATAAACATATTTAAAGTCTCTACCTATTTGTCCATAGTTACACCATACGCCGTAATCGTCAGCTAAAACAGATCCTAAGCCCATTGCAATCATTGCACCTTCGCCTTTTTCTCCCTCTTCAGAGAAACCTTTTATCATAATTCCACCAGGGGAGAAATAACCCATACAAGTGTTAGCAACATATGGAGTTACGCCATATTTCTTTTCTAACTGTGGAATTTTAAGCTGTGAATGACATCTAATTGGACAAGATTGACATCCACCCATTCTAACAGTATATTTTTCAGCTACAGCACCGAGGTCGAATACACCTTTGTGGCTTCTGAATCCTATGCTGTTCATATCCTTAGGATTACATTCTCCAGTATCAACTTTTGATTCTGATCCTCCCCAAGTTAGTCCTTTGCTTGCATTCCATCTACTTCCTTTGTTATTAAATTCAGCCCATGGCTGAGGAGTGCTTGGAACTACATGGTTATTGTTAGCACCTATAACAGACATGTTAAGTTTGTCAAGCTCTAACCATTCTTTTTTATCACCAGCTATATGAACAGCGCCCGTTCCTTTTATAGCTATGGCCTTCAGTTTTTTAGAACCCATAATTCCGCCTTGGCCACCAGCAGAGTGGGAACGTCCATTCATGATTACTGACATAGGAACCATATTTTCTCCTGCTTGTCCAATAAGAGCTAGTGATGCTTCCTTACCAACTCTTGCAGAAAGCTGAGCGTTACTGTTGAAGATTCCTTGCCCCCATATAAATGATGCATCTTTAATTGAAACTTTATCATCCTCAATTAATAAATATACAGGGCTTTTTGATTTACCTTCAATAATAACAGCATCCCATCCAGCATATTTCATTACAGCTGCGAAGTTTCCACCCATATGGCCTTCTGCTACTGCATAATATGGGTTTGTTGGTAGTAAAGAAGTTATATTTGTTCTTGATGTACATGGTATACCTGTTCCAGTTAATGGTCCAGCACCAAATATAACTTTATTAGCTTCGTCAAAAGGTTTTGTGCCAACAGGAACTTCATCAAACATTACCTTATAACCAATTCCTGCACCACCAACAAAATCTTTATATTTTAAAGTATCTTCAGTACTAATTTTTCCAGTTGATAAATTTACTCTTAATATTTTACCGGCCCAACCCGTTACTTTTGCCATAATATCACCTTCCTAACCTTGTCGTTTTAACCAAAATTATAACCATTTTGTTTCAATGTAGCTTGAACCTTTTCCCAAGGTACTAATTTTATAGCGCCAGTAGGACAGTTTTTAGCACAGCTTGGATCACCATTACATAAGAAACATTTTGTAGATTTTTTGTTTTCAGGATCTACAGTTGGTATATGCCAAGGACATGCTTCGGTACAAGCACCACATCCAACACAGACTTTTGTGTCGATAACTCTAGCCTTTGTTTTTGGATCTGGTTTGATAGCTTTTACTGGGCAGGCTTCTGCGCAGTATGGCTTTCCACATTGTTGACAGGTTTCAGGTGTCATTAAAAGATTACCGAATTCACCATTATCGTCCCAATAAGCAATTTTAGGACCATGTGGACCGTAGTTATAGTTTCTGCTTACCTTAATTCTACCTATATAAGGATGAGCTTTGCCATCGTTGTTCATAGTACACATAAGTTCACAACGTTGACAGCCTGTACAACGACTTCTATCTGCGATAACTAGTCCAGCAGCCACAGGCCAACCGCTAACTTCATCAGGTTTTCCAGAACAGCCAAATAAACTTAAAATTGAATAAGATACGGCAACTCCAGCTAAGGATTTACCACTTAATTTTAAGAATTCTCTTCTGGTAGTCATTTTCTCTAAAAAGCTATTTTTTTCTTGTTCTGACATTAAGATACCCTCCCTTGTATCAGTAATGAGATGAATAGAAAATAAATAGAAAATAACTGATTGTATTATATTGTAAGTAAAAAAATATTAGTAAGTAGAAAGTAATTGTAAGTAAGTAAAAGAATAAATGAGAATAAATAATTATGCTCATTTCTATATATTGAATAGATTGTTTTATTATTATCAATATATAGAAATATATTAACATAAAGTTTATATATATTCAAAGGTTTATTAATAACTTACAATATAATTAATAATTTTCAAAATAAATTTCAATCATTTGTAATTACAAGGTTTACATTGGCAAATATGGATGATATAATATTAACAAAATAAATAGAAAATATCTCTTTTAATTAATGAATATTACAATAATAAGGAATGATTGTTTATTATTGTTAAAAATGTTTGTTAAAAACAATACATTAATTGGTAAGAGTTAGACTAATTAGTTCTCCGAGCTGTTTTTCCTAAAGAGAAATCTATGGATCTGCAGCCGTTAGGGTATATTATTGGAAACGATTGTGCCTCCCAGTTGGAAAGGAGAAAGCTATATTAGCCTTCTCCTTTCGTGCAAATACAAGCCAAAAGTAAGAAAGTAAGTAGAGAGTAAGTAAGTAAGTAAAAAGTAAGTAAGTAAAAATAAAAATTGTTATTGTATTTACGAAAGGAGTTTCACAGAGATGAAAAAAAGACTATTAGTTTTTTCTGTAGCTGCCGCTTTGTTTTTATCAGCATGTGGAGCAGGAAATAACTCAAAACCTGCAGACAATGGCAGTGCAGGAAAAGAAACAAAAGAGAGAGTTATGACTCTAGCAACTACCACAAGTACAGAAGATTCAGGGTTACTAAAATCTATCTTACCTGAATTTAAAAAAGATACAGGAATAGATGTAAAAGTTGTGTCTCAAGGAACTGGACAAGCTATTGAAACAGGGAAAAGAGGAGATGCAGATTGTCTATTAGTACATGCTAAAGCTAAAGAAGAACAATTTGTAAAAGAAGGTTTTGGCGTGGAAAGAATTGAAGTTATGTATAATGACTTTGTAATGGTTGGGCCAAAAGAAGACCCTGCAAAAATAAAAGAAAAAGCACCAACAGATCCTGCTAAAGCATTAAAAACCATAGAAGAAAATAAAGCAAACTTTATTTCAAGAGGAGACGAATCAGGAACTCATGTAAAAGAAAAAGACCTATGGAAAGCAAGTGAAATAGAACCAAAAGGAGATTGGTATATTTCAGCTGGAAAAGGTATGGGTGCGGTGCTTCAAATGGCTGACGAAAAAAAGGCATATACTTTAACTGACAGAGCTACATATCTTTCAATGAAAGACAAGCTTCAACTTCAAATCGTTACTGAGAAGAATGATAAGCTATACAACCAATATGGTGTAATAGCAGTAAATACTGAGAAACATGCTCACGTTAAAAAAGATGAAGCAAATGAATTTATCAAATGGATAACTTCGGAAAAGGGACAGAATCTTATAGGTGAGTTTGGAAAAGACCAGTATAGAGAATCATTATTTATACCTAATGCAAAAAAATAGGTGAGATATTATGACGGAAATTATAAATAGTTTATATAATAATTTTGGGGAAATATCACAAGTTGTTTTCTTATCTTTATTTATAAGTACATTTTCAACAGGGATAGCTTCGATTTTAGCATGTATCCTTGGTATTCCTGTTGCCTTAAATAATTTTAAAATGAAGAAGGCTATTATGAGAGTTACAAATACTCTTATGAGCCTTCCTCCTGTTTTAATGGGACTTTTAGTATATATGACCCTTTCTAGAAGAGGGCCACTTGGAAAGCTTGAGATTTTATTTACTCCAACGGCCATGATTATATCTCAGAGTTTATTGGTTTTCCCAATCGTATTTGGGCTTATTGTATCATCTGTTTCTAAGAGCGCAGAGGAGATAAAAAAGACTTGCACCTCTTTAGGAGCTGGAAAATACGATACATTTACTACAGTAATAAAAGAGAGCAAGGGGCATATTTTTACTGCTATAACTACTGGATTTGGAAGAGCCATATCAGAAGTTGGGGCAGTAATGATGGTTGGAGGAAATATAAGAGGATATACAAGGGTTATGACTACATATATAGCTCTTGAAACAAATAAAGGCAACTATAATGAAGCTGTTTTTATAGGATTACTACTTCTTTTTATTTCCTTTCTTGTGAATTCTATTCTTCATAGATTTCAAGGGAGGGAGTATTAATGGATATATACATAAAAGATCTCTATAAAAATTATGGAGATAGAAAAGTTTTAGAGATTGATAATATAGAATTTAAAAAAGGGTCTATTTATGCAATCATAGGCTTAAATGGCAGCGGCAAAACAACTTTATTAGAGTGCGTAGGTGGGCTTACTAAGCCAACAGATGGAGAAATAACCTATGATAATTTACAGATTGAAAAGGTTAAAAATAATATATCTATCATGTGTCAAAAACCATATCTTTTTAACGATTCTGTTATTAATAATATAAAGTTTGGATTGAAATTTAGAAGATTTTCAGAGGAAATTGTAAAAAATAGAATAGATAAGTATTTACCTTATTTTGAGATTGAACATTTATTAAATAAGAATGCAAAAAGGCTATCAGGAGGGGAAGGGGCAAAAGTAGCTATGCTTAGAACAGCGGTTCTTGAGACAGGGCTAACTCTTTTTGATGAACCTACTGCTAGTATGGATATAGAAAGTACTCTTAAAGCAGAGAAGCTTTTAAAAGACATTTCAAATGAAGATAAAACTATTATAATAATTACTCATGATTTGCAACAGGCTAAAAGAGTTGCAGATTTTGTTATATTTATGGATAAGGGATGTATTATTGAAATGGGTAAAAAAGAAAAGGTATTGAGTAATCCAGAAAATAAATTAGTTAAGCTAATATTAAATATATAGTGAAGGTGATAATATGATAAAAACTGGGATTTTAACTATTAGCGATAAGGGATCAAAGGGAGAAAGAGAAGATTTAACAGGTCCTGCTATTGAGCATAAGCTAAAAGAGGATGGTTATAGCATAGAGTACTATAAAGTTATACCCGATGATTTAGAAAAGATTAAAGAAGAACTTATACATATGTGCGATAATTTAAAATTAAATCTAATCTTTACTAATGGAGGTACAGGCTTTTCAAAAAGAGATGTAACCCCAGAGGCCACAATGGCAATAATAGAAAGATATGTACCAGGAATCGGTGAAGCAATGAGGATGGAATCTTTAAAGATAACTCCCAAAGCTATGCTTTCAAGAGCTATATCAGGCATAAGAGGAGAAACTTTAATTGTGAATCTTCCTGGCAGCCCAAAGGCTTCCATAGAGAATTTAGAAGTAATAATGCCTGTATTGCCACATGGAATTGATATTCTTACAGGTGTGGATGGAGAATGTGCAAGATAAGGAGAAAATTTTATGGATTTATTTAATGTAGTATCAATTGACCAGACTAAAAAAATTATTGAAGAAAATATAAATTTAGAAACTCACTATGAAACAGTTGAATTAGAGGAAGCTTTAGGAAGGATACTTTATGAAGATATAGTAGCAAATATAGATGTACCTGGATTCAATAGATCTACAGTAGATGGATATGCAGTTTATTCCAAGGATTTATTCGGTGCAAGTGAATCTATGCCTTCCATGTTAACTCTAAAAGGTGAGGTTCACATGGGAAAGGAGCCTGAAGGGGGACTAGAATTCCCAGGAGATTGCTACTATGTTCCTACAGGAGGGATGCTTCCTAAAGGAGCAGATAGTATGGTTATGATAGAGTATACAGATAAACTAGATCATGACACAATACTTGCTAATACTTCTGTAGCACAAGGACAGAATGTAGTAAAAAAAGGTGAAGACATATTAAAAGGTGAGATTATTATTAAGGCAGGAGCTAAATTGAGACCCTATGAAATAGGGGTACTTTCAAGCCTTGGATATATGAAAGTTTCAGTATATAGAAAGCCTAAAATTGCCATAATATCCACTGGAGATGAAATTGTACACCCTCACGAGGAGCCAAAGCTAGGAGAGGTTAGAGATATAAACACATATCTTCTTTACGCTTCAGTGAAGGCAGATGGAGGGGAGTCGATAAGTTATGGAGTTATAAAAGATAACTATGAACTACTTAAAAGCACCATGGAAAAAGCATTAAGAGAATGTGATGCAATCCTTATTTCAGGAGGAAGCTCTGTCGGTAAAAAGGATCAAACTTATAAGATTATAGAGTCTTTAGAAAAATCTAAGATGCTTGTACATGGTATTGCAGTAAAGCCTGGTAAACCAACTATAATTGGAAAAGTAGAGAATAAAATAATATTTGGGCTTCCAGGACATCCACTATCCTGTGCTGTTATATACAACACAGTGGTAAAACACTATATTCATAGAGCTTTAGGTTATAAAGAAGTTTTATTCCCAACCCTCTGCAAGTTTGCTATTAATTATCATAAAGCAAAGGGAAGAGAGGAATATTTACCAGTAACATTAGAGTGGAGAGAAGGAGAAATTATAGCTAGCCCTGTCTTTGGAAAATCAGGTTTAATCACTGGATTTTCTAAAGCTTGGGGGTATATAAAGATAGATAAAAATGAAGAAGGGCTTAAAGAAGGACAAGCAGTCTATGCTTTTAAATTCTAGGAGGTAGGACATGGCACAGAATATTTATTTATCTAACATGGAATTGAAGGACGCCGTAGATCTTTTTATGGATAAATTGGGAGAATTAAAATTACAAAAGGAGATTATAAAAACCTGGGATAGCTGTGATAGAGTAACGGCTAAACCTATTTTTTCAAAAGTGTCATCTCCTCATTATAATTCTTCTGCTATGGATGGAATAGCAACCTCTAGCGAAAAGACTTTCGGTGCCTCAGATAGAGAGCAAATAGAGCTAGAAGAGGGCAAGGATTATATTGTTGTTGATACGGGAGACCCAATCCCTAGTGACTATGATTGCGTAATAATGGTAGAGGATTTAATAAAAGCAGGAGAAAATAAGGTTAAAATATATAGCAGTGCGGTACCGTGGCAAAATATAAGGCCAATTGGAGAGGATATTATTGAAAATCAATTGATTATATCTTCAAATCATAAAATAAGACCTGTGGATATAGGAGCTATGCTTGCTGGTGGAGTAAATGAAGTTGAAGTTTATAAGATACCTAAAGTTGGAGTAATACCTACAGGTACGGAATTAGTGGAGCCAGGTACTTCTCTTAAAGTAGGAGATATAATTGATTTTAATTCAAGAGTTTTTTCTTCCCAAGTGAATCAATGGGGAGGAGAAGCTAAAAGATATGGAATTGTAATAGATGATTACAATTTAATAAAAGAAAAATTAAAAAATGCAGTAGATGAATGCGATATAGTGCTTATAAATGCTGGTTCTTCAGCGGGACGTGAGGACTTTACATCTAATGTTATTGAAGAATTAGGAGAAGTAGTTGTCCATGGAGTAGCGATCAAACCAGGGAAACCAGTAATATTAGGTATTATAGATGGAAAGCCAGTAGTAGGAATTCCAGGATATCCAGTTTCAGCATATTTTATTATGGAATTAATAGTGAAAAAACTCATGGGCCTTTATCAAGGATTAGAGTCAAATGAATTGAAATCTATAAAGGCTATATTATCAAGAAGAGTCATGTCTTCTTTAAAATATTTAGAATTTATAAGGGTTAAGTTAGGATATGTCGGCAAAAAGCTTATAGCTACTCCTTTAAGTAGAGGGGCAGGAGCTACTATGTCCTTAGTTAAGGCAGATGGAATATTAGAAGTTTCACAAAATGTAGAAGGACTTGAAGCGGGAAGCGAAGTAGAAATAAAGCTTTTAAAATCTGAAGAAGAGATTAAAAATACTTTAGTATGTATAGGAAGCCATGATCCTGTTATAGATATACTTTCTGATTTAATACATATGGGAAATAAAAAATACTTTTTATCCTCCGCTCATGTAGGAAGCATGGGAGGGGTAATGTCATTAAAAAATGAAGAAACACATATAGCTCCAATACATTTATTAGATATGGATACAGGAAAATATAATGCATCTTATATTGAAAAGTATCTTAAAGATAAAAACATAGCTCTAATAAAAGGAGTTAAAAGAATACAGGGCTTCATGGTAAAAAAGGGCAACCCATTAGATATAAAAGATTTTAAAGATTTAGCAGATAAGAAAGTTAAATTTATAAATAGACAAAGGGGATCAGGAACAAGACTACTTTTAGATTATAATCTAAAAAAAGTAGGTGTAAACCCAAGGGAGATTGTAGGATATGATAGAGAAGAGTTTACCCACCTATCCGTTGCATCAGCTGTGGCTTCAGGAAATGCAGATGTAGGCCTTGGAGTTTATTCAGCAGCAGTTATGATGGATTTAGACTTTATACCAATATGTAACGAGGATTATGACATAGCTATACCTAAAGAATATTTAGAAATGGATATAATAAAAGAATTATTAAAAGTTGTAAAAAGTGAAGAATTTAAAGGTGAATTGGATAAACTGGGAGGATATGATTATAGTGACATCGGTACTATTATAGGATAGGGGCTGATTAAATGTTAGACGCTTATGGAAGAAACATAGATTATCTTAGGGTATCTTTAACAGATAGATGTAACTTAAGATGCATCTATTGTATGCCAGAAGAAGGGATTTTTAAAAAAAGTCATGATGATATATTGCGATTTGAAGATATATTTAAAATTGTAAAGGCCAGCTCAAAGTTAGGAATAAAAAAGATTAGGTATACAGGAGGAGAACCTCTAATTTTAAAAGGTATAGATGAACTTATATATAAAACCTCCCAATTGCCCACAATTGAAGATATATCAATCACTACAAATGGACTACTTTTATATGATATGCTTTCAGATTTAAAAAAGGCAGGGCTAAAGAGGGTAAATATAAGTCTTGATACCCTAAACCCTTCAAAATATAAACTTATAACAAGAGGCGGAGATTTAAATAAGGTATTAGCTTCTATTGAAAAATGCATTTCACTTGGACTAAATCCAGTAAAAATTAATGCAGTTTTAATGAAGGGTATAAACGACGAAGAAATAGGTGATTTTATAAAACTTACAAAGTCTATGCCTGTAAGTATAAGATTTATTGAGTTAATGCCTATTGGAGAAGGAGAAAAGTTATATAAAAATTCATCATTAAGTACGGATACTATATTAAATAACTTTCCTGATCTTATTCCATTAACCAATGAAATAGATAGCACTGCAAAGCTTTATAAATTAGAAAACTCAAAGGGAACCATAGGATTAATTAATCCTTTAAGCTGCAAGTTTTGTAGTCAATGTAACAGGGTGAGGCTTACACCTATAGGGACTATAAAGCCTTGTCTCCACTCTGAAAATGAAGTGAGCATAAAAGAGTATTTAAATGATGAGAGTATGTTAATTGGGGCTCTAAAAAAGGCAATAATAAATAAGCCTTTAGAACATAATCTACAGGAAGAAAAGGTAAGCAGAAGTAAAAAAATGATGTATCAGATAGGAGGATAAAATGGAATTAACGCATATAAACGAAGAAGGCAGAGCTAAAATGGTTGATGTAAGTGAAAAGTCAGAAACCAAAAGGGAAGCTGTAGCAACTGGTAGCATATATATGAAAAAAGAAACCTTGGATAGAATAAAAGAGGGGACAATAAAAAAAGGTGATGTGCTATCAGTGGCTCAAGTTGGAGGAATAATGGGTGCTAAAAATACATCCAGTATAATTCCTATGTGTCATCCTATAATGATAACAGGCTGTGATATAAGCTTTAATTTAGATTTTGACAATAGCAAAGTGGATATTAAAGCCGTGGTTAAAAATGTTGGACAAACAGGTGTAGAGATGGAAGCTTTAACGGCAGTTAATGTGGCTGCTTTAACCATTTATGATATGTGTAAGGCGATTGATAAAGATATGATAATAGCAGATATAATGCTTTTGAAAAAGAGCGGCGGAAAATCAGGATTATATGAAAGGAAGATATGATTATGGGAAAGGTATTAGCTGTAAACATAAGTAAAGAAAAAGGTGTACCTAAAGAATCTATTGAAAAAGGATATTTTGAAGTAGACCATGGTCTTGTTGGAGATGCTCATGCAGGTAAATGGCATAGACAAGTAAGTCTTTTAGGTCAAGAGAGTATAGATAAGGTTATGGCTGTTGGAGTTGAAGGATTTTGCACCGGAAAATTTGCAGAAAATCTAACTACAGAAGGAATAGAGTTATACAAGCTTCCAATAGGAACTAGGATGAAGATCGGTGAAGCGGAAATGGAAGTTACTCAAATCGGTAAAGAGTGTCACCATGGCTGTGCTATAAGAGATTTGGTAGGGGATTGTGTAATGCCACGAGAGGGCATTTTCACAAAGGTAATTGCTCCTGGATGGATAAAACCTGGAGATGAAATAACGATAATTTAGTTTTAAAAGGTTACCCTTAAGTTGGGTATCCTTTTTTATTTAAATTAACTATTGATATGAAAGGATCTTTATTATAGCATTATTAGGAAGGATTTTATAAAAATAAATATATAATAATTTTATAAGCTTAATCAAGTGATTCTTAGCTTCAGCTGGAGTTTGCTTAAAAGGAATACTTACTCCAACTGAAGCTTATTAAGAGAGTTCTTAGAAGCTTTGCTTCTTAGAAATCCTTATCCTTTAGGGGAAGAACTTATCCAGGGACGTAGCATCCGTTATGCACAGCATAAGAACTCTAAATCGCTGAAGCTCAAGAGTTC
>NZ_CAUPZS010000012.1:0-101249 GCF_963515715.1 uncultured Clostridium sp. | reverse complement strand
TGCTCAGGATGTTATCGATAATTCACCGGCTCTTCAAAACACAACTGCTGTTTCTAAAGGAAAGATCGTTTATGCACCAAACGATACTTACACAAATGAATCAATACAAACTTATCTAGAGTTATTTGAAGGACTTACAAACGCTTTAGCTAAGTAACATAAAGGAGTATAATATAGTGCCGAAAAATACAATGCAAAAAATGTATGGGGCTGAGAACTCTCAGCTCCAACATTATAATCAAAATAAAATATGGACAAAACCTTTTATATTAGCGATTATAGTTGTTATTATGCTAGGTATTATATCACTGTTTACTGGAGTTTATGATATATTAGGACAAGAGGATGGAATGAGTATGTTTTTCATAACTCGTGTTCCAAGAACAGTTTCACTAATGCTTACTGGAGCTGCAATGTCAATGTCAGGACTGGTAATGCAACTTATTACACAGAATCGTTTAGTTGAATCTACCACAACAGGAACTATTGAATGGGCAGGTTTAGGGCTTATTTTTGTTTATTTATTATTTCCTGCACCAACTTTAGTTCAACGAATGACTGGTGCAATCATTTTTTCTTTTATAGGGACTATGATTTTCTTTCTGTTTTTAAGAAAAATTAAACTTCGTTCGTCTTTAATTGTCCCTATTGTTGGGATGATGCTCGGAGCAGTTATTTCTGCAATTTCAACTTTTATTGGACTTGTTTTTCAAATGACGCAAAATATTGAAAATTGGTTTGTAGGTTCTTTTGCATCGGTTCAAATTGGAAGATATGAATATTTATGGATAATTGTTATAATTACTGTTCTTATTTTTATCTATGCTGATAGATTGACTTTAGCTGGACTAGGGGAAGATGTTACAACAAGTCTTGGAGTAAATTATAATAGGATAGTTCTTTTGGGTACTGGTCTTATTTCTTTTGCAGTTGGAATTGTTGCGGCTGTTATTGGAAACTTACCTTTTTTAGGTTTAATTGTACCAAATATTGTTTCAATGTATAGAGGTGATGATCTTAGGAGTAATTTGCCTTGGGTATGTGTGCTAGGAATGGGTACGATAACTGTTTGTGACATAATTTCTCGAACAATTATAATGCCTTTTGAAGTACCTGTCTCTTTGATACTTGGAACAGTGGGGTCAGTGGTATTTATTGTTATTTTATTGAGAAAAAGGAGGCTAAGATGAGTGAATTAGAATATCGTAATAATGAAAATGTCGAAATCGTCTCTAGCCTTCATAATGAAAATAGATCAGCTAGAGCTTTTCGTTCTAAGAAAGAAGAAAAACGTTATTGGATTTTGCTGATAACATTGATTGCTTTGGGCGCTCTTTCTTCCTATGGACTTTTGGTTTATAACAATCCAGTTCCAATAGATTCCCCTTCTTTTATCCCAGTTGTTAGAAGAAGGATGGTAGCTCTTGTTGCAATGATTATTTCTGCAATTTGCCAGAGTTTGTCAACCGTTGCGTTTCAATCGACTACGAATAATAGGGTTATAACTCCTTCACTTTTAGGTTTTGAAGCACTTTACTCAACAATTCATACTAGTACAATATTTTTCTTTGGTGCTAGTACATTTATAAATTTTAGTGGTGTTGGATCATTTATATTTCAAGTTGTTGTTATGGTATTGATGTGTTTGATACTTTATGGATGGTTGCTTTCTGGAAAGTATGGGAATTTACAACTTATGCTTTTGGTTGGAGTTATTATTGGAACTGGGTTGAAGTCTTTGTCATCTTTTATGAGAAGACTTCTTGCGCCGTCTGAGTTTGATATTTTACAGGCAAGATTGTTTGGCTCTGTCAATAATGCTGATTCTCAATATTTCTTTGTTGCAATTCCAATTGTAATAATTGCAGCATTACTTATTCTTGCTTATTCTAAGAAGTTAAATGTATTGTCACTTGGAAAGGATGTCTGTGCTTCTTTGGGAGTTAATCATCAATTTAGTGTAATCTATACTCTTGTATTAGTTTCTGTTTTGATGTCAATTTCCACGGCTTTGGTTGGACCACTTACTTTCTATGGATTTTTAGTTGCAACTTTGAGTTATCAAGTGGCGCCAACTTATGATCATAGATATATTTTTCCAATGGCTCTTGCTATAGGATTTTTGATACTAACGGGTGCATATTTTTTTATGTATCATGTATTCGCTGCCCAAGGTGTAGTTTCAGTTATTATCGAAATGTTTGGTGGCATAACATTTTTAATTGTGATTTTAAGGAAGGGGACTTTATGATAAAGATTGATAATGTTAAAAAGGTGTATAGTGATGAGGTAAAAATAGGACCTTTGAATATTAAAATACCAAAAGCTGGTCTTACTTCTTTAATTGGACCAAATGGTGCTGGAAAGTCTACGACACTTTTAATGATAGGAAGACTTTTAGATATGGATGAAGGTCAAATCAAGGTAGCAAATATGGATGTTTCTGAATCTAAATCAGAAGACTTAGCAAAAATTTTGACTATTTTGCGACAAGAAAATCATTTTGTAACCAGGCTCACTGTTAGACAATTAGCTGGATTTGGACGGTTTCCTTATTCAAAAGGAAGATTAACGAAAGAGGATGAAACTATTATTTCTAAATATATCGATTTTTTAGGCTTGACTGATCTAGAAAATAGATATTTAGATGAGCTTTCTGGTGGACAAAGGCAAAGAGCATATGTAGCAATGGTCTTGTGCCAAGAGACTGAATATGTACTTTTGGACGAGCCGCTGAACAATCTTGATGTTGCTCGTTCTGTTCAAATGATGGAGCATTTGAGGCATGCTGCTAATGAATTTGGAAGAACGATTCTGACTGTTATGCATGATATAAATTTTGCGGCCAAATATTCTGATAGAATTTGTGCTATGAAAAATGGACAAATTGCTGCTTTTGGAACAGCAGGAGAGGTTATGGACCCAGAAGTTTTGACGGATATTTTTGAAACAAAAATAGAAATTATTGATGGTCCTCATGGGCCAGTAGCGATTTATTAGTTGTAAAATTAAAAAAGAGAGGCATCACAGTAATACGTTGATTATCTTCATGACGATCATAATAATAGCTGGGAGAAGAGGTGACTTTAATAAATTGACATATACAATTGTTAGGGAAAAGAAAAATCAGATGATATAACAATTTTACATTATGACAATTTATATGATTTTTCTAATTTACTCATTGGCAAGGTTACTTATTAGAAGTATATTTTAAAAAATTAAGAGGCTAAGTTCTAGATTAACCTATATGATCTATAAACTTAGCCTCTTAATTTATACTCAAAAACGGAAGGAAAGTCTAGCCGTAATATGTCAAGACCTAAATAGTTAAAAATTGAAAGAAATATGTATGGTATTTCTAAAAAAGACGCACTTTAATAAGCCTTCAGAAAGCTGCAAATTTTTGAAGGTGTTAAAGGAATCTACTATCTATTAGTAGGTGGTATGTATAGTTGGTTGGTACTCAGCAGCGAGTAAACCAATCGAACTAATTTCCTTGCAGTAAGTGCGAGGGCACGTTTGTGTTGATATTTCGGGACTTCTTTAAACTTGGATTGATAGTAACGTTTGAATTCGGTATCGTGCATGCGTACCTTATTCGCAGCTTCCAAAAAATAATACTTTAGGTATTTGTTGCCCGAAAGAATCAACTTTGTATTGGAGGCTTGATAATCTTCAGATTGATATTGAGTTCATGTAATCCCCGTATATTTAGCTAAAGCTGCAAAAATGATGAAGCGTGCTAAAAATATAGAAGCTAGACAACAAAACATGATTGAGGAAAAATCAAAGCTTCTTAAAAATAAAGATCTTAAAGATTTTTAATTAAATATTGAAGAGTGTTATATGTCTCTCAGACTTTAGATTTGAGGGACTTTTGGTTAAGATGGATGAACTTTTATGCAAGACTAAAGATGTTTGTGTAATTAGTGAATATGGATAGAAAAGAAAGAGACTATATTTATGCTAGCATAGACTTTCATATAGAAAATGAAAAGAAAGTTGTAAATAAGAATAATTTTAAAGGTGGACGAAAAAGGTAATAAATTGGTATAATGTAGAAAACAAGTATTAGGGGGATTGAGTGTTTATGATAGTAAGTAAAGAAGAATTTAAAGAACTAAAAAAAGAAAGTGGTGGATTAAAAGGGGTTGAATGCATGGTTGTAGCAACTCTTTTAAGTGGAATAAACGAGTTAAACAAAAAATCAGGAGGAACATTAGAAGTCAGATCCAATGGATTGCTTTTTGATATTATTATGGGGAAGAAAGTATTTATACCCATATATAAGATTGATTCTGTAAATGTAGCTAACGGTGCTATTGAGTTTAATATAAAAGATGATATTAATACGAACAGGATTATTTTCAGTGTAGCAAAAGAAGATGATTTAAATAATTTATATAACACCATAATGGGTAGATTAGGTTTATTAGGAGTAGAAAATTTGAAATCGGTTAAAGAAATGAATACAAAAACAGATATTCAAGATGATCAAATTAGATGTCCTAAATGCTCTTCCACTCAAGTGCATGTTCAAAGAAAAGGGATTGGGGTAGGTAAAACAGCTGTAGGAGGTATGTTGGCAGGTCCAATGGGATTATTAGCTGGAGGAATAGGGAAAAATAAAATTGAATTAACATGTTTAAGATGTGGTCATAAATTTCAACCGGGTAAAAAATAAAAAACTTAAAAAAAAGTACTTACATTTGAGTAAGTGCTTTTTTGTTGTTATGTGAAAAGAGGTGATAATTATAGCAATAGTATCTACAACCTTGAGAATGTTTGACCAAATGACAAGGCCTCTTCAACAAGTAACGCAAGCTTTGAATTTAACTATATCAGCTATGGATAGCTTGAATAATTCCGCCAACAGGGATATAAGAGTTACTAATAATTTAAATGCTTCTAGAGGAGCAATGCAAAATGTAGGAGCAGAACTACAGAGATTAATAAGAGAACAGGATAGGGTTAGAAACAGCCAAGATAATCTAAATAATTCATTTAATGCAGGGATCAATTTTTCTAATGGATTGACAAGTAAGATTAAAGGGTTGGTAGGTGCTAATCTGGGAATTCAAGCTGCTAATTTAGAATACTAATTAATACAGCGCATATTTCTGTATAAGCACTGAAGGTATATCTTCTTAATATACCTTCAGTAAAGATTTTCATCATTTACATCAAATCAATTTCAAAATTGATGAGGGAATATGATTGCTCTCTCTTGTTTGTTTTATATTTCGATTCAATAAATCCTAGAAAGGAATTTATCTGATATTAAGTGGAATTTTATAGTTATGAATCATGGAACAATTTCAAAAACAGTACCTTGGTTAAAATCAGTCACATTCATAGAGCCATAAGCCCCTAAATATAGTCTGGTTTGATTCAGATTCGTTCCCAAACTAGCATAATAAGCTGATTGAGATCCAAAATTATAATCAGTTTCAATGACACTAAAATCACTTAGTTTACAATCTCTTCTTACCCTGGTATAAGCTAAAACACCTCTAATAGGAGGTTGAGATTCTTCATTTCGGGCAAAATCAGTAAACACAACGCTTCCAGTTAAGCCTGGAATTCTATTGCCCATATATGACTGGACTCCCGTAAGTGCAGTTCCTCCAAACTTATCCGGTCGGGGATCTTTATGAAAGTAACTAGTTAGAGGCTGAATACGCTGCACTGAAGTTTTTACTGTATCATTGTAATAAGCAATTATTTTCTCATCCAAAGTTGGATTTGCAGAGCAGTCCCTTATAATCGAAGTAGGAAGAGCACCTTCCCATCCTCGCCAGCCAAAGTTAATGAATCCTTCTTGGTCAGGTTCAGATTTCATTAAATAGGCTTGAACAAGCTGAGTAACCGGTATTGGTTTATAATTAACGAATGAAAAAATTGACTCTACCAGATCCTGTCCGACAATTCCTACATATTTGATATACTGGTTATATAACCTTTGAAATGTAATGCCAGGTATATTGCGAACCCCCTTGGCGATTACCGTAAGCGTTTCCTGAATAGGTACGGGGAGTTCATCAAAACGTGTGACTACCGGTGGATTATTGATAAATGTATTCTTAGCTACATCAATTTCAATTATTTTACCGGCGATTTCCATATCATTCTGGCTTGAATTAAATGGATCATAACCTGATCCACCATCTCCAGTTGTTAAAACAAGCTTTCCTGTTTCAGGTGAAAAGTTTAAGCTATTGACACCATTATGATTAAAAAATGGTCTTCTTAAATTAAGTAATGTCCGCCGTTTTTGAGGTTGACCATTGAATTGTAAAATCCATTCTTCAACTGTATCAATATGATCATAGTTAACTTCTCTATTTATCCACTTTTGGTTTAAGGTTTTGGGGTCACATGGGTTAGGCTTAAAAAATTCAGGAAGGCTTTGTCTTGAAACTTCTGAGCTTGGAAGAGCACCTGGACCTTGTGTTCCAGCTACTGAATAATGAAGATAAAACAGGCCGTTATAAGAAAAGTGGCGATGAAATGCTAGCCCTATCAATCCGCGTTCGTCATATTTACCACCAGCAAAACCTAGTTTTATGATTCGGGGGCGAATATCTAAAAAGGTTTTTATAACTCCGTTTCCAATGTAAAAGATCTCTCCTACCTGGGTTGCAATAAATAATCTTTCCATTGAGTCACCCGGAAGTATAGCTGTTTTCAAAACAGTAGGCATATTTATCTTACCAGCAATGGGCCGTAAACTAACTTTAACTTTTTTTAACAACTAACTTTACACTCCTCTATATTCTTTTCTTTTATAAGAATATGATTAGAAATGTTCTATTAGTACTAAATTGAGGCAGGGGAATCTGATGATGCATTGCACCATTTTCCGCACCGCCATCGGAGAAATCTAAGGCGGTCATTGAGGTATCAGCTTCAACTGATTAAGGGAGAAGATTGAGGAAGAACCATCAAATCCAAGATATATTCAAACGGTATGGGCAGGGTATCGGTTGAAAGGATAGAGATAAAGGCAACGGCATAAATACGCCTACAGTATGATATTTATTGGTTTAGAATGAGTTTATGAAAAAGTGTTATAATAAAACAGAGGTGATGAAGCATGGTTCATATTCTTGTTGTAGATGATGACAAAAATACGAGAAGATTTATGGAAGCAGTGTTAGAAGAAGAACAGTATATTGTATTTATAGCTTCCAATGGAGTGGAAGCTTTGGATATTTTAGATACAACTCACATTGATTTAGTCGTGTTAGATATTATGATGCCAAAGATGGATGGCTATGAATTTACAGAGATTTTGCGTAGCGTACAAAACGAACTTCCTATATTAATGGTTTCGGCGAAACAACTTCCTGCTGATCGAAAAAAAGGATTTCAAGTGGGAATCGATGATTTTATGACAAAACCAGTGGATGCAGAGGAAATGGTACTACGCATTAAAGCGCTGTTACGTCGTGCTAAAATTGCAAGTGAACGAAAAATAATGATTGGAAATGTAGTACTTGATGCAGACTCTTTATCGGTAACACGAGAGGGAGAAACACAAGTACTTCCACAAAAAGAGTTTCAGCTTCTATTTAAATTATTATCTTATCCGGATAAGATATTTACAAGGATTCAGCTTATGGATGAAATCTGGGGAACAGAGAGTGACTCGGGTTGGGAAACTGTAACTGTGCACGTTGGCCGGTTACGTAGGAGATTTGAGGGTTGGCCAGAATTTCAAATTGAATCGGTACGGGGGCTAGGGTATAAGGTGGTGAAGTTAGTATGATAAAGTTCAGAAGGAAGCATAAGAGGCCGAAAGATCCCCCACCAGTGATATTGACGTTAGTATTTGCTATTTTGGTTTTTTTAATATTGGGGATTACTATGGTGATTGTAGGTTCTTTTGTCGTATTGTTAAATAAACTACAAATTATTGATACCTTTAACGCACCAAATATTTGGATCCCAACTATTTATTTTGCAATTGCTAGTATATTAATCGGGACTATGGTTGCTATTATTTTTAGTCGTATACCATTAAAGCCAATTAATACAATCATTCATGGCATGAATCGATTAGCCAATGGAAAGTATCAAACACGAATAGATTTAGGACATGTATCGCTTGCCATGGACATATCCAATAGTTTCAATACACTTGCAGAAGAATTGGAAAATACAGAGATGCTTCGTTCTGATTTTGTCAATAATTTTTCCCATGAATTTAAAACACCAATTGTGTCAATCTGTGGGTTTGCTAAGTTATTACAAAAGGATACGATTTCGAAAGAAAAGCAAAAGGAGTATTTAAGTATTATCGTGGAGGAATCTACTAGACTTTCTGATATGGCAACCAATGTACTTAATTTGACTAAAGTTGAGAATCAAAGCATTCTAACGGACATTTCTCAATTTAATCTCTCGGAACAATTGCGAAACAGTGTATTAATGTTAGAGAATAAGTGGATGCAAAAAGGAATCTCAATTACTGTGGAATTTAATGAGTATTATATTGAAGCATGTGAAGAATTATTAAAGCAAGTGTGGATTAATATTTTGGATAATTCCATTAAGTTTTCACCAACTCATAGTGATATTGAGATTAAATTGATAGAAGAACATGATTTTATTATTGTATCCATCATTAATCATGGGCCAGAGATGAGTCTGGAGGAAGTTAAGCGTATTTATGATAGATTTTGGAAAGGGGATACCTCTCATGCCTCGGAAGGTACAGGAATTGGTTTATCCATTGCAAAACGAATTATAGAACTTCATAAAGGGAAAATTGATGTATATAGCTCAAAGGAGCAAACGAAATTTTCTGTTATTTTACCAAAATAGAGTATAATAATATATTGATTAGAGTAATTGTCTTAGGGCAATTGCTCTTTTTTTATGTATTAATATAAATATATGATGAGTTTAGTTTCAGTTTCTCTTTATGCGATATGATATTCCCAACTTACAGAAAGGGGAGTCATATGATTAAATTATTTAAAAATTTAACGAAAAAAGAATGGTTATTTGTGGGAATCAGCCTTGTGTTTATTATAGCGCAGGTATGGTTGGACCTAAAATTACCAGATTATATGAGTGAAATTACAATGTTGGTGCAGACTGAAGGAAGCACAATGAGTGAAATCTTAACTGCGGGAGGAAAGATGTTAACATGTGCACTAGGAAGTCTTGTTGGTTCCGTCATTGTTGCTGTATTAGCCGCAAAAGTTGCTTCCAACTTCGGTGCCAGACTAAGAGGACATCTATTTGATAAGGTACAGTCCTTTACGATGGAAGAAATCAATAGATTTTCTACATCCAGTTTGATTACAAGATCCACCAACGATATTACACAAGTGCAAATGCTTGTTGTAATGGGCTTACAAGTTATGATTAAAGCACCTATTCTAGCAGTATGGGCAATTATGAAAATTTATGGTAAAAATTGGCAATGGACATTAACAACAGCACTTGCGGTATTGTTCCTATTAGTTGTTGTTGGTTGTTGTGTAATTTTAGCAATGCCTAAGTTTAAGCAACTTCAAAAATTAACGGATGATCTAAATCGAGTAACGAGAGAGAATCTTACTGGTCTTCGGGTTGTTCGTGCATATAATGCAGAAGAATATCAAGGTCGTAAATTTGAAAAAGCAAATACAGAATTAACTGGAGCCAATTTATTTGCCAACCGTGTAATGGCTATGATGCTACCAAGTATCCAGTTAGTAATGAGTGGTTTATCCTTAGCAATTTATTGGGTGGGAGCGATTCTAATTCAAGAAGCTAGTATGATGGAGAAAATGACATTGTTTTCAGATATGATAGTTTTCTCCTCTTATGCAATGCAAGTAGTTATGGCATTTATGATGCTAATTATGATTTTTATTATGTTACCTCGTGCTTCCGTTTCTGCAAAACGTATTCTAGAAGTATTAGATACAAAACCAACTATCGTAGATGGACAGATTACGTCTTCAAAAACAAAATGTAAAGGTGAAGTGGAATTCAAAAATGTAAGTTTTAAGTATCCAGATGCAGAGGAATATGTAATACGTAATGTAAGTTTCACTGCAAAAAAGGGGGAAACGGTGGCATTTATCGGTTCCACTGGATGCGGTAAAAGTACGGTAGTGAATCTAGTACCACGTTTTTATGATGTAACAGAAGGAGAAGTTTTAGTAGACGGAATTAATGTGAAGGAATATAGCCAATACGCACTTCGTAATAAAATCGGGTATGTATCCCAAAAAGCAACGTTATTTGGAGGAACTATCAAATCGAATGTTGCCTTTGGAGATAATGGGAAGGAAGGATTTCTTGCCACTGATATTATAGAGGCAGTTAGTACTGCCCAAGCAGCTGAATTTGTAGAAGCAAAAGAAGAAAGCTATGATAGCTTTGTAGCACAAGGTGGTGCCAATTTATCTGGTGGACAAAAACAAAGAGTATCCATTGCCCGAGCGATTTGTAGACATCCAGAAATATTTATTTTTGATGATTCCTTCTCAGCGCTAGATTATAAGACAGACCGTAAATTACGTGATGCATTAAAACTTGAGTGTGCAGATGATACCAAACTGATTGTAGCACAACGTATTGGAACTGTTCGTGATGCAGACAAAATTGTAGTACTTGATGAAGGGGGAGTAGTGGGAATTGATACACATGAACAATTAATGAAAACATGTGAAGTGTATCAACAAATTGCGTATTCACAATTATCGAAGGAGGAGTTAGCATGAGTCATAAAGAAGAATATAAATTAGGGCAATCTAATTCTAATCATAGAAAACAAATGGGACCACCAGGACCAGGTATGGGCGGCGGTGGTGAGAAAGCCAAAGACTTTAAGAAAACATGGGTAAAGTTACTTCAATATTGTAAAAAATATTGGTTAGTTATGTCAATTGCATTACTTTGTGCAGTTATGGGTACTGTGTTAACCTTAATTGGTCCTGACAAACTATCAGAACTTACCGATTTGATTACAAAGGGAATTGTGACTGGAATTGATTTAGATGGTGTTGCTAGAATTGGTTGGATATTGGTTATATTTTATGGACTTAGTTTTCTGTTATCATTAATACAAGGTATGGTGATGGCTACTATTACACAAAATGTATCTAAACAGTTACGTGGAGATATTTCTGCTAAGATTAATCGTTTGCCGATGTGGTTTTATAATAAGACAACAACAGGAGATGTGCTATCTCGTGTGACTAATGACGTAGATACCATTGGGCAGTCTTTAAATCAAAGTGTGGGGACATTAGTTTCTGCAATTACTTTATTAGTTGGATCTTTGATTATGATGTTAAAGACCAATGTAATCATGACAATTACAGCAATTGTTGCAACTTGTATTGGATTTGTATTAATGATGCTTATAATGGGAAAATCACAAAAATACTTTGCACGTCAGCAACAGCATCTAGGTGAAATCAATGGACATATTGAAGAAATTTATGCTGGGCATACCATTGTAAAAGCTTATAATGGTGAAGCTGAAGCACGAAAGAAATTTGTTTATTTAAATAATGAACTTCGAGAAAGTACTTTTATGGGCCAATGTTTATCAGGGTTAATGATGCCCTTGATGTCATTTATTGGTAACTTAGGTTATGTTGCAGTTTGTGTAGTTGGTGCCGTTCTTGCAATGAATGAAACGATTTCCTTTGGAGTAATCGTGGCATTTATATTATATGTAAGATATTTTACACAGCCATTAAGTCAGCTTGCGCAAGCTGCCCAGTCTTTACAATCGGCTGCAGCAGCAGGAGAGCGTGTGTTTGAATTCCTTGAAGCGGAAGAAATGGGAGATGAGTCAACAAAGACAAGAAAGCCTGAAAATGTACAAGGTAAGGTTGATTTTGAACATGTACATTTTGGTTATGAAGGATCAGATAAAACAATTATTAATGATTTCTCGGTTTCCACAAAGCCAGGTCAAAAGGTTGCAATTGTTGGCCCAACTGGAGCAGGGAAAACTACGATTGTAAATCTTTTAATGCGTTTCAATGAAATAAAAAGTGGTACAATTAAGATTGATAATATTCCAATTCATCAGTTACGACGTGAGGATGTTCATGCACAATTTTGTATGGTGCTTCAAGATACGTGGGTTTTTGAAGGAACGGTACGTGAAAATCTAGTATATTGTACAGAAAATGTTTCTGAACAAACGTTAGAAGAGGCATGTAAAGCAGTTGGGTTGCATCATTTTATACGTACGCTTCCACATGGATATGATACGGTGTTAAATGATCAAGTGAATCTATCGGCAGGACAAAAACAACAACTTACAATAGCGAGAGCCATGATTGCAGACCGACCAATGTTAATTCTTGATGAAGCTACAAGTTCTGTAGATACTCGTACAGAGTTAATTATTCAAAATGCCATGGATGAGTTAATGAAAGGACGTACTTCATTTATTATTGCCCATAGACTATCAACAATTAAAAATGCGGATTTGATTCTTGTTATGAAAGATGGGGATATCATGGAGAGCGGAAATCATAACGAATTAATGGAACAAGGCGGATTCTATGCAGACCTATATAATAGTCAGTTCGATGCGGCGTAAATAGGAGGGACAGATTATAATGTTACAATTAAAGAAATATTAAAACAGTATATTACTGGTGATTTGATAATTAATAATATATCCACACAAAAATGCAAAGATAGAGGATGGGACTCATACCGCAATCATATAATCGGATTTGCGTTCCAAGGTTACAACTTAATTCCTCATCAGACTATATTATCTAATGTGGAATTGGCGCTTACGATATCGGGAATTTCCAAGAAGGAACGTCTTGTAATCATGGTGACGCATAATTCAGAACTTGCAGAAATTTTAATAAACCCAAAAGGCGTTGCAGCTGTTTAGTTACTGCATACGCCATTTTTTATATCGCATAGGAAAAATTCATGGAAACCAACAGTTAACGAATGCATACTCATCTTTCTCTTCAGATGCTAAATATGATGGATTATTTAAAAATAACTTACTATATGTTATAATTTTGAATATAGATAAAGCGTTAAGGAGGTGGCGGCTTGGCACAACAATATACCAGAAAAATAATTCGTGAGGTATTCATAAAGATGCTGAATGAGCGTCCACTTAACAAAATCACAGTTAAGGATATTGCTACAGCATGTGAGATAAACAGAAATACTTTTTATTATTACTACACAGATATATATGCACTTCTGTCAGAGATCTTCCAAAGAGAACTTCAGACAGTCATTGATGAATATAATGATACACTTTCCTGGGAGGAGAGTTTTATTGTGGCTGCTAAATTCGCTTTAGAAAACAGAAAAGCCATTTATCATGTATATAACTCTATGCAGAGGGAAGAATTAGTGAACTATATATACAATGTATCAGGAAATGTCATGATTCGGTATGTTGAAAAAGTAAGAGATGGTATCTCAGCCTCTTCAGGAGATAAAAAACTGATTGCCTCCTTTTATCAGTGTGCCCTCACTGAAATGGTACTACGCTGGATTGCTTCTGGAATGAAGGGGGACCCTGATACTATCATTAGACGGATCGGATACCTCTTCGATGGAAACATTGAGTTATCACTTAAGCGAAGTGCTGGTTTAAATGATGTCTAGTAAAAAATAATAGGAGATTCCTTTTGTATTAGGCATTTTAACCTAAATGCCTAAAAATTAAGCAAATAAACTGCGGTGTTCGAATTTCGAACACCGCAGTTTGTTTATCTAATGAAAAAGACACAAAAAAGCTATATCATAGATTTATAGAAATCTTACAGATAATAAGTATCCACAAAATTAAGGGAGAACTTATTATTTATTACACCATATGGGCATACTAGCAGAGTGAACATAGAAACTCTAAATATAATAGTAAGATTTAGAAAACTATTAAAAAATTAAGAAAGAGGTAGATAATAATGAAATTAAAGACACATGATGATAGACTTACCCTTACAAATGGAAGTTACCATGCCTTAGTAAATGCAAGAAAGCCTAAAGGAATTGAAGATAAAAAAGCTTATTTAATTGGCACTGGAATTGGAGCTTTGGCTGCTGGTTGTTTTTTAATTCGTGATGCTCACATGGATGGCAGCAAGATTACCTTCTTAGAACAATTAGACATTCCAGGTGGATCTTTGGACGGAAATGTTCGTCAAAATATGGATTATGTAGCACGTGGCGGACGTGAAATGGGTCACCATTTTGAGGTTTTATGGAGCTTATTTAGTTCATTACCATCTACAGAAGATCCTAATATGAGTGTTTTAGATCATTTTTATTATACAAACTACGATGATCCAAACTTTAGCAATTGCCGTATTACTAAAAATCAAGGTGAGCGCTATGACAATGGAAAATTTAATTTGGGCCAAGACTTAGCAAAAGAATTAGCTGCTTTTGTGAATATGCCAGACGAAGAACTTGAAGATAAAACCATGGAAGATGTTTTTTCTGAAGAGCTTCTAAATACTGATTTCTGGACATATTGGAGAACAATGTTTGCTTTTGAAAACTGGCATAGTGCTTTAGAGATGAAATTATATATGAATCGTTTCATTCACCATGTTGACGGATTGCCAAGTCTTTCTGCACTACAATTTTCAAGACATGATCAATACACTTCATTTGTAAAACCTATGGTTAAATATTTAGAAGACCATGGTGCTAAATTTGAATATGGAGTTACTGTTGATAACGTTGAATTCTTAATTTCAGCTGATAAAAAGGTTGCAAAGAAAATAGTTGCAAGAGATAAAACTGGAAAAGATATCTCTATTGATTTAACAGAAAACGACTTAGTGTTTATCACTAATGGTTCTATGACTGAAAGTTCAGGATATGGTGATGATAATACTCCTGCACCATTTAATAGGGAGATAGAAGGATGCTGGAAGTTGTGGAGAAATATAGCGGCTCAATCAGATGAATTTGGAAGACCAGATAAATTCTGTACAGATACAGAAAAATCTAATTGGGAATCTTGTACAGTAACTTGTCATGATGAACGTGTTCCTGAGTACATTGAAAAAATCACAAAACGTTCACCATACGGCGGACGTACTGTAACAGGTGGAATAGTTACAGCTCTTGACTCTTCATGGTTGATGAGTTGGACAATAAACCGTCAAGAACAATACTATGGACAACCTGAAAAAGATGTTGTTGTTTGGGTATATGGTTTATTCTCTGATGTTCCAGGAGATTATATCAAAAAACCTATGAGAGATTGTACTGGTAAGGAAATCACAAAAGAATGGTTATATCATATAGGTGTTCCTACAGATAAAATTGAAGAATTAGCAGGATCCTGTAGTGCAGTTCCTGTTATGATGCCATATATTACATCTCAATTTATGCCTCGTGCAGCTGGAGACCGTCCATATGTTGTACCAAAGAATGGAGTAAACTTTGCTTTCCTTGGACAATTTGCTGAAACATTGGATGATCCAGGTCGTGATACTGTATTTACTATAGAATACTCAGGACGTACAGCTATGGAAGCAGTATATGTTTTAACTGGAGTTGAAAAAGGAGTTCCTGAGGTATTTGGTTCAAGATATGATATCCGCTATTTATTAAGTGCAGGTGTATGTTTATTAGATGGAGAAAAACCAAAACTTGATTTACCACCACTGGCTAAACGTAAAATTTTAAAACAAGTATCAGGAACAGATATTGAAAAGTTATTAAAAGAATATGGAATTATTTAATGACAATTACAGTTAGATAATTTGATTAAAATCCCGAATTTTAAAAAATCGGGATTTTAATTTATATGTAGCTATTATTCATATTGCTACTTGGTATATTAATAATATAATAGAATGTCGCACGAAGGAGGGCACCTCTGTGAAAGAAAAAACAGATCTTAAGCAAATTTATATTCCTGCTATAGAAGAAATGCAAAGTTGGTATGAAGATGATTTACGAAGGGAAGCCATAAAATCATCTGAATACGAGAATAATAAAAAAATAGAAGAACAGGGAACGTTTTTTAAAGCTTTTCGAAGATTTGAAGAAAGGGATGAAAAAACTCCTTTTGATCCTAAAAAAAATAATGTTTATTACGAAAAATATAAAGCTTATGTGGAAGAAGAGACGATAGACCAAGGTAAAAAGATACAAGAAATTGAGAATTCAATTGAATATGAAAAGTTTTTTCTTCGTTGGGAAAGAAGAGTCAATAGCGAGAGTAATAATTACAGTCATTATAGCAGCAATTCAGCTACAAGATATCGCGTTGATCGCATAAAAAGGTTGGAAAAAGAGTTAGAGACAATTTTAGAAAATTCTCCGGAAGCATGGGAATTTTATTATAAACGCCAATTGATAAGCGATATAGAGACCCAGCATCAACAGCGTTTGGTAACTGTACCTTATGTAGTTAAAGCAAAACAAAAAGTAATAGATTCCTTGAATTTGGGTGTTCCTGTATATATTGTAGGACATTTGGGAAGTGGTAAAACACAATTAGCAACTGAAGCAGCTCTAGATTTTACTATTCAAAATAGAATACAAAGAGAATTAGAAGATAAAATGGAGGATTGGTTTTCTAAAAATCTAAATTCCACAGAAAAAGAAGCAATTGAAAAATTTGGAGAATTTAATGAAGAAAGAAAACTTTACTATAAAAATATTTTAACTAATGGAAGTAAAGAAGAAATAGAATCTTTACAGCCACTGTTTATATCTGGATCCCATAATTTAACTTATGAAGATATGTTTGTGGAAAAAACTTTGACTCTCAAACACAGTTTTTCTAAAGGATCTTATTCGGATTATCTGAATATGATTATAGGAGATTTTTATGAGTGGATGGATGAGCACAGAACTAGACTAGAGAAGATGAGTGATGAAGAACAGTTACAGCTTAAGATTCAAATATGGAAAAGTTTTTCTGATTTATTGGTAGCAAGTAATAGTGCATTTGGTACTGAAATTAAAAAAATAGAAAGAGAAATTTTGATTGCAGTAAAAGAAGGTCGTCCTGTAATCGTAGACGAATTAAATACAATTGCCATGCAAAATTTAATTGCTTTAAATGATATACTGCAGCGTCATGCGGGAAATACAGCTTATATTACAGGAGTTGGTCCTGTTTTGATTAAACCTGGATTTGGGTTTATTGGTACAGGAAACTTGTCAAGTCAAATGGTCAATTATGAAGGAACAAATGAATTAAATCCAGCTTTTAAATCACGTTTCGTAACTATTGAATATAATTATGTACCTCAAAAGACAATTGGTTCCTTAGAAGATCAAGAGTTTCCAGAAAGAAATGAACTTTTTAGAATAATAATAGCACAATTGGCTGATAAAAATGGAAATATCCATATTCCTGATTCTAAAAGAACATTAGAAGAATTGTTTAGATTTTCCCAATTGTGCAAGATTACTCAGAATGTTTTTATGGGAAAATGGAAAGATGATGAGGCTCAAAAAGATTCTGAGATGGGTGAATTAGAGCTGAGGGAATCTGTATTATCAATTCGTAATATTTTACACGTTTTAAATAATTGGAATAGAGGCGAAGAAAAAGACTTGAGCAGAGCTTTATGGGATGGTTTTATTAGTTCAATTACTTATCCTGATGACCAAAACTATATTCTCTCACAAGCGGTACGTTTTGGATTTTTCCCTGTAGGAGAAGGATGGAATATTGAGACAAAAGGCATAGGAGAAGCAACCACAACATATGATGAAATTCGTACTCGTTCATATCATTATGTTCGCCCATTAACAGAAACTTTAAGCTATTTAGATGTAGTTCATATGATATTTGGGAAAGGAACTCCTAGAAAAAACTTGCCAAAAGGACTAACAGAAACTTTTGAAGCAGCTATTGATGATTTGGCACAAGTTGATGCGAAAAAATATCAAAAATTAGATCAACAATTATCTCATTTAGAGCATTCAAAGGATCTACTTGAATACTTAGAAGATAATGGGGGAGAGAAATGAAGATAAATCTATCAGTAGATTCGAAGGATTTTAAGAGTCAAGTTAAAGATCTAAGAGAAAAGCTGAATAAATGCCAAGTAAATGGAATTTTAGGCGATGGTTTCGAAGAACAGTTAGATAAACTTCTACAAATGGAAGAAGAATTATTGACTGATTTAATTCCTTATTACCGAGTTTATGCAAACAATATAAAAAAGACTTCAATGGGGATAAATCCTATAAAACAATTGGGAGCTTTTAGTTTTGATAGTTTTTTACAAACTGTATTGAGAATTAATAAAAATCTTTTTATTACAAGTAGTATAGATAGAAAAGTTCAATTTTTTTATATAGATATTGGGGAGGATTTTTCTGATCATAATCAAATTGAAGTAGAGTGGACCCCTCCTATTAAAGAAATAAAAGAAACAATTTCCTTTATATATAAGTTGAATGACAAAGAAATTTTGCTTTTGGGAGTTAGAGGGGGATGCTATCTACTTTCAATCGATAATTTTGATGAAATGCCTAATGTTAACGGACAGATTAAAGTTAAAAGGATACAAACAGATCATGATTTTAATGGGTTTGGAAGATGTTTAGCGATTAGAGATAACTTATTTGTAGTGGAAAATGGAGATGAAAAATTAAATTTATTTGAAATAATAAAAGAAAATGATGAATATCGTTTGATTTTTCATAAAGATATATATTGCACTATTCCAAATTGGACGGTGTTAGAAAAAATAAATGAGGACTATTTTGCAGTTGGAACAAGGATGGGAAAATTATATTTTATCAAATATGAAAAGGGACAGTTTACTATTACAGAAAAAATTGATTTTTCACATGATGAAATAAGGAAAATTAGATGCTTAGAGGATGAAAGGTGTAATAAAAATTCTCTTATAGTGACAGGAAATAAAGGGCAGTTTAAAATATTTTCTTTATGCGAAGATTCAAAAACTATAAAAATAGAATTAAATGATTTAAAAGGTAATTTGTTTGACGTTCAATCTAAGAGTGGCACAACAATAGTTTTAAGTGAAGATGGAATCATATACTTACTTGAAGAGAACTTTGGAAATTGGTATCTAAATGAAGATGCGACGATTAAAGACGCTTTTTTTACCAATGTCTTTAAATTAGATACTTCAAAATATTTATTAATGGATATAGAAGGTAAGTTAAATCTGTTGTATGTTGACAGAATTGACACACCAAAAGACTTGTGGAATCTGCCACTGTATCAATAGGAGGGATGAGTATGTTTGACTTTGATGAAGAAACTTTAATTGAAGAAGCTAAAAAACATTGCGAAGAATTTCTACAAAAAGAACAACGCTCATTAGCCACATTTACAGGAGATTCTAGTTTGATGTATATTCCTGATTCAAAATTGCAAAGATTTTTATTGGATCCTTCCAAAGGAGTTTTGTATTTGCCGTTGGAAAGTTTTTTGGATAGAAAGTTAGATGACAATCAAATTATGTGGCATATCTACTATGAGCTAGCTTTATATCCTGATTGGAAAAGACAAACTAAAAAATATTTGAATAGAAGAAAAGACTGGCAGAGAGAAATTGATCACATGACAAGCTATATTTTAGCTAGGATAAAAAAAGAAGGGTTGGAGAAAGATCCTGCATATCAGTCTAAAATAATTTCGAATTATGTAACTAGAGAAATTCTTGATTTGCTATATCTATTGGATAAGCAAGTATCTTTTCTTAGGGTTTTACAAATGTGCCCTATATACAGGGATGAAGAAAATTTCGAGAAAATTGTTTCATATATGAAACAAGCAGGTAAGACAATGGAGTCAATTTCTCAAATGCCTAGACATAGAGCTTTTGCAAACAGTTTTTTAATTATTGAATTGTATAAAATAGAGCCTAAAATCCAAGAATGTGTTGAAAACCCCTTTGATAGAAAAATTTTTAATCAGCATTTTTTTGATTTTATTCATTATCAATTAGTTAGACAGATAAATAATAATCAAGGAATTATAGAAAGAGATCCACTCATTAGGTCTTTCATCTTTCCAACTTTTCAGCAATTATGGAAACAAGAAATTGATGAAATGATGTTTTATAAATCAAAAGGACAGAAAGAAGAGCAAGTTAAAGGAAGTGAAAATCCTTTTGAACAGTCAGAAGCAGACGAGATGCCAGATTCACTAGAATCTACTCAAGAGGAAGTGGAAAAAATTTTAGAAGAAATGATGGATCAACAAGACCAAATAAGTACGAGTATGCAAAATGTCATGCAAGGTAAGGTAGATTTAGAGGCCTATGGGATTAGTCAATCAGACCAAGAATTGTTTCAATTCTATTCAAATAAAATGAAATCGGAAAGAGAACAAATGCGTCAATTTTGGGAAAAGTTGATAGGTGATGCAAAAAAAGAAGTAAGTGTAAAAAAAGATGGTCAAATAAAGGGAAAGCTAGATGTGAATAGCTTTATTAATTTTTATCCTGATTTTGTAGAAGCTGAAAAAAAGGGGAATTATAAAAATCTTCCGATTTTTAACAGATACTTACTAGAGAGTAGAGCAGACATATTGCCTGAAAGAATAGAGATTTCTTTTGTAATAGATAATTCTGGATCAATGAATGCATCCAAAATTGAGGCGGCAAGAAAAGCTCTGGCAGTGACTTTGCTGTCCATAGATGATTTTAATAAATATTTGAAAAGCAATGCAGAACAGTTGAATCAAAAAGTAGAAGTTTTAAGCGAAACTTGGTTTTTTGGCAGTAAGTATTACAATGTTAAAGAATTTAACGATAAAAATGTTAAGGAAAAAGAAAAAAGTGATATAATTCGCTCAATCGTAAAGCTAGATGCAACAGATGGAGCAACTGACGATGCAAGTTGCCTTAGAGAAATATCCGATAGAATTACGTCCATACAGGAAAGGGAACTTAAAAAAGGAAAACAAATAAAGATAGTCTTTGAAATTACAGATGGTGCATCAAGCTTTCCAGGATCAGCGAAAGAAGCTGTACAAGAATTGTTATCTAAAAATGTTGAAGTCTATGCATTTCAAATAGGAAAAAATAGCGAAACAAATGAAAAAATATTTAACTTCGTATGGAATGAAGGATACAAACAACCACATGGAGTAATAATTGGCGAAGGAGTAGAAGAACTACCAAAAGAATTGCTAAAAGCAGTGGGAAAAAATATGCAGTCTATTTTTACCCAATAATTTGGGATATGGTAAAATAAAGTAGACACAAAGTTAAGAGAAAAATCAACTTAACTTTGTGTCTATTTTTGTTGACAGTTCCAAACACAGCCTCTTTTCTGTGTCTATCTTACAGGGTACAGTTTACTCTCTCTGGTCTTTCTCTATCATGATAGAGAGAATGGTTCGGTCTGTTTCAACCATGCCAGGATTGCTGACTTGTCCCATGTTTCGGATAACTTGTTCCGCTGTTACATCGCAAATTCCGTCTGATGGCTGCAACGCTACGTCAGACATAGCCAGATAAGCGGACATTAATGCTGCATTTGTTGCGGTAGCCAGCTTTAAGGCACAGCCGATTTTGCCGCCATCACAAATCATACCAGTTAAATTTCCACTCATGTTGATAATGGCACTGGTAATCTGACGGTCATTTCCGCCCATGAGCCATACCATAGCTGCTGATGCTGCTGTAGCAGCGGATACGCCGCAGCCACAGGTGGCAGACAGTTTTCCTGTAAAAAGCTTGATATAAACGTTAAGAGTGTGTGAAAATG
This sequence comes from uncultured Clostridium sp., assembly GCF_963515715.1. Classification (GTDB taxonomy): domain Bacteria; phylum Bacillota; class Clostridia; order Clostridiales; family Clostridiaceae; genus Clostridium_AW. The sequence goes on along the minus strand of NZ_CAUPZS010000012.1, from coordinate 79,553 downwards.
CCAGTGCTTTTACCAGCTGCTCCTTGGAGGAATTTAAGTGACGGCCCATTTCCGCTACGGGAAGAATGGCTGTGATTCCGTGATTTCCGCTACCGGCACTGCTCATTACGGCGTAGGGACAGCCGCTCATACGACCTTCGGCACTGCTAGCAACGCGAAGCATAGCACGGCTAAATAAATTATCCCCCATAATATCTGCGGTCATTTTTTTCTGCAGGGCAGAAGCGATACCGATTCCTAGAGAATGCTCCAGACCATAGTTTGCCAGCTTTTCATTCATATCAACGCCGTCCAACAGGAAGGAAAGCTCTTCTTCACTGCACTGGTCAATCAATTCACGGATTTTAGCTATGCTCATAAGCTTCAGCTGCTGATGAAGTGAATCGTCAGAGTCGGCAGAGTATTCTTTCTGCAGAAGCACATCATTATTTCGTTTGGTAAAAATGATATTGGAATGGGTGCCACGGATTTCACTGATTCCGATTCCGGCAGTGGTGATGATTTCCGCACGCACGTATAACTGGGCTTCTTCATGTTTAATCACTACTACAACCTGGCTATCTTCTACAATTTTTATGGCTTTTTGGCTTACCTCTGGTGTGATGTCCTCTAAAAGCTCCAGCTTCTTTTCAGGATTTCCTATGACTGCTCCCAGTGAAGCCGCATATTTAAGGCCTACGCGGTCGAAGCCGGGGATGCCTACAGACATTCCGTTTTTATAAACTCCAGGGTTTACCTCTATTTTAATAGAAACAATTTTGCCTCCTATGGCATGATAGGCGTCTGACGCAGCTAGAGCTACACAGACAGGTTCGGTACATCCGAGGGCAGGAACAACCTCTTGCTTTAATAAGGTTAATAAATTTTCTTTTGTTAGCATTGAAAAAAATCTCCTTTCAGGGTTTGGTTTTTACTTTTTATATGAAGCAAAAAACATGCCAATTTTTGAATCAGAGAAAAAAGAGGGGATTGGAATCGAAAAGAAAGATAAAATAAGCAAAGGATATGGTTAAAATGGTCGAATAGAACACATTAACCATATATATAACCAAATAGACCAATTAAAACAAACTATAAAGACGAAAAAATATAAATTTTTTTAAAATTTCAATAAAAAAATTTTTGGCATGGTTTTTGCTCATTATATTTAATGTCAACTGCAAACAAGAAGGACAGTAAGGAAAGGAAGATTTATTATGAAATATGATTTTGATGAAATCATTGACCGCAGCAATAATCGTGCTGCAAAGTATGATGAGAGGGTGAAAAAATTCGGTACAAATGAAGTGATTCCTTTGTGGGTTGCGGATATGGATTTCAGAACTGCTCAGCCAATCATCGATGCTTGCCAAAAGAAAGCCGAGGAAGGCATCTGGGGTTATACTTCCAGGCCGGACGGCTACTTTAAGGCTGTACAGGAATGGGAAAAAAGGCGTAATCAATGGGAGGTTGATGTATCCCTGATGAGCTGGAGCTTAGGAGTTGTTCCTGCATTATCAGCTATTGTTAAAATTTTTAGCAACACCGGCGACAAAATTTTGATTCAGACTCCGGTTTATCCAGAGTTTTATGATGTGACAGAGGCTTGGGAACGAGTAGTAGTAGAAAGCCAGCTTGTAGAAAAAGATGGGAAATGGTGTATTGATTTTGAGGACTTTGAAAAAAAGGCAAAAGAGTGTAAGATTTTTCTTTTGTGTAGCCCTCATAATCCTCTTGGCATTGTATGGGAGCCGGAGGAATTAAAAAGGATGGCGGAGATATGCATTGCAAATGATGTGCTTCTTGTGTCAGACGAGATACACTCAGATTTGATTTTCCATGGAAAGAGACATACGGCTACAGCAACACTTTCCAAAGAAATTGCAGAAAAAATTATTACATGTGTATCTGCAACTAAAACTTTCAACCTAGCAGGTCTTCAGGCTTCTACAACTATCTTTCCAAATGAAGAGATGAAGCAGAAGTTTGATCGTTTTTGGCTTAACATGGAAATACATAGAAACAATGCTTTTAGCTCAGTAGCTATGGAAGCAGCCTACAATGAAGGTGAAGAGTGGCTGGCACAGCTGATTGATTATGTCTCAGGAAACTTTGATTTTATTAAGAAATATTTTGATGAAAATATTCCAAAAATCAAGCCAAATGTTCCAGATGCTACATATCTGGTTTGGTTGGACTGCCGAGAATTAGGCATGACCAATGAAGAGCTCCGTGGTTTTATGATTCATAAGGCTGGTTTAGGCTTAAATGAAGGATGTGGCTTCGGGCGTAGTCTTTCCGGCTACATGAGACTTAATGCAGCATGTCCGCGTTCTGTACTGGAACAGGCATTGAAACAGTTAAAAGAAGCAGTTGATAAGTTATAAAATATAAGGGATAGCATTTTTGTGAAATGCTAGAAGGGGGAAAATATGGATAAGAAGAAACTATGGAAGCATTATCGATCTCCTCTCATTTTGCTTGGGGGGATTATTACGGGAGCTATACTGGGTGTTGTTTTGGGGGAAAAGGCAACAGTATTTGCGCCTTTGGGAGAAATTTTTATTAATTTAATGTTTACTATCGTAGTTCCGATGGTATTTGTTTCAATAGCAACTGCTGTAGGAAGTATGCTGAACATGAAACGTTTGGGTAAAATCCTAGGAAGTATGGTGATGACCTTTATAATAACGGGATGCTTCGCAGCAATTCTGGTTTTGACGGTTGTCAATATCTGGCCGCCGGCAGCAAATACTGCAATTGCAATGGGAAGCGCAGAGATGCAGGAGACTGCAAACATCAGCTCCATGATTGTAGGCTCTTTGACGGTTAACGATTTTTCTGGTCTTATGAGCCGTGCAAACATGCTGCCAATTATTGTATTTGCTATCATCTCCGGTATGGCTATATCTGTCTGCGGTGGGGAAGAAAGCGCTGTAGGTAAGTTATTAGAAAACCTGAATAGGGTTATTATGAGGATTGTGGAAATGATTATGAAGCTAGCTCCTATTGGATTGGGCGCTTACTTTGCAAACCTGGTTGGTGAGTTTGGTCCTCAGCTGATTGGGGATTATGGACGTACAATGCTGATTTATTATCCTATGTGTATTGTTTATGGAGTGGTTTTCTTCCCGGCTTATGCATATTTTGCTGGAGGAAAGCTGGGAGTAAAGAAAATGGTGCAGAACATTTTCAAGCCTGCAGTTACTGCATTTGCCACACAAAGCTCTGTAGCTACATTACCTGTTAATATGGAATCCTGTAAAAATATCGGAGTACCTGAGGATATCTCTAACATAGTTCTGCCTATGGGAGCTACTATGCATATGGACGGTTCCGTACTTTCGTCCATAACGAAAATTGCTTTCCTGTTTGGTGTGTTCCAAATGCCGTTTACAGGGATGGGAACCTATGCCATGGCTATCTTAGTATCAATTTTAAGTGCATTTGTATTATCTGGTGTTCCAGGCGGCGGTCTGGTAGGAGAAATGCTGATTGTCAGCCTCTTTGGTTTTCCAGGAGAAGCATTCCCATTAATTGCTACTATTGGATTTTTGGTGGACCCAGCAGCTACCTGCCTCAATTCCTCAGGTGATACCATTGCATCCATGATCGTCGCACGTTTAGTGGAAGGTAAGGATTGGATGTTAAAGAGAGGAAAAAATAAATCAAATGAAGAAGAACACATTAATATGAAATTAAAGCAGTCTATGTAAAATAAGGAGGAAATAATATGAAAATTACTGTAATTGGAAGCCATCTTTGTCCAGATACCTTAGCTGCATTAAACAAGCTTTCTGATGCTGGAGCAGATATTGATTTTAAGGATATCCTGTCCTGCCATGCAGATTTAAAGGAATATTTAAAACTAAGAGATACTAATGCTCTTTACGATGAAATTAGAGGAACAGAACGTCTAGGAATTCCATGTTTTGTTTTAGAAAACAATGAACTGACCATGGACATCAAAAAGGCCATGGAGAGCTAAGAAAAAGACCTGGAATATATAAAATGTTTGTAGTAACTTAGTAGTTTATGATAAAGTTATAAAATCACATATCGAAAAAGAAAGGAAGAAGAACACATGAAAATTATCGAAACAACAAAAGCTCCTGGAGCTATCGGGCCATACTCTCAAGGATATGAGGTAAACGGAATAGTTTACACTTCCGGTCAGATTCCGGTTAATCCAGAAAATGGGGAAATAGCGGAGGGAATTGCAGAACAAGCAAAACAAAGCTGTGAAAATGTAGGTGCCATCCTAGAAGCGGCAGGCACCGGATTTGAAAAAGTATTTAAGACTACTTGCTTTTTAGCAGATATGGGGGATTTTGCAATTTTTAATGAGGTTTATGCAAAATATTTCGTATCAAATCCGGCCCGCAGTTGTATAGCAGTAAAGGCCCTTCCAAAGGGTGTACTATGTGAAATTGAAGCAATAGCTGTAAAATAAGGAGGAAATAATATGAAAATTACTGTAATTGGAAGCCATCTTTGTCCAGATACCTTAGCTGCATTAAACAAGCTTTCTGATGCTGGAGCAGATATTGATTTTAAGGATATCCTATCCTGCCATGCAGATTTAAAGGAATATTTAAAACTGAGAGATACTAATGCTCTTTACGATGAAATCAGAGGAACAGAACGTCTAGGAATTCCATGCTTTGTTTTAGAGAACAATGAACTGACTATGGATATCAAAAAGGTTCTAGAGGGTTAAGAAAAAGACCTAGAAGATATGAGAGAAAAATAAAATAAAAAGAAAGGGGATGCTGCATGAAAACGTATGTTGGTATAACAGCGTTTGCAGCATCCTTTTATCACATAAAGAGAATGGGATGAAAGTAATAATTATAGGAGGAGTGGCCGGCGGTGCCGGAACCGCCGATAGGTTTGGGATAAGGAACAAATTGCATTCATTTATTACTTAAGCTATAATATATGTAACTAATATGAGGAAATTATGGAGGAAACATGAAAAGGACGATATCTGTAGTGGCTTTTGATTCCAGAGCCGGAGAGTCTTATGCAAAAGAAATTAATGAATTGTTTGGGGAATATGTGGAAATAGCATCCTACAGTGTGAGTGACGGGTCTGCCATGGGAACGCTGCCCAAGGCAGATTTATTTGTGATTTCAACAGATGCATATGGCTCCGCAGAAGAGGTGGCACGTCATGTTCCTATAGACAGCCTGACCATGGGAATTGAGGTTTCCTACCGGTGGAGTACGCTACAAAAGCTCAGTATGATACCAAAGGGGACTCGGGCGCTTTTTGTAAATTTGACGGATACCATGGCCCGGGAGGCTATTGCACAGCTGCAGCAGCTGGGAATAAACCATATTCGTTTTATTTCATTTTATCCAGGTGCTGTTTTGGAAGAGCCGGTGGATATAGCTATAACGCCCGATGAGGAGAGATATGTGCCTCAGAGCGTAAAGAATGTTTTAAATATCGGACACCGTTCCTGTACCTCAGGGATGATGATTGAGATCGCCCTACGTCTGGGACTTGAAGAGCTGCTAGAGACAAAAAAATTCCAAGATTATTTTCAAAAAATGGTAACGCATAATTACAGCTTTAATCAGATATACACCCGTTCTAGAAGACTGGAAAGCCAATTCCATATTTTGATGGAAATATTAGATGAGGGACTGGTAGGCGTTAATGAAAAGGGTGAAATCTTTGCATGCAACAAGAAAGCCTGCCAGATTGCAAAGATTGAGAAGAATCTTGTCCTTGGCAGGTGCGGGGAAAAAGTATTTCCGTATATTCCCTTTTACAGCGCCTTGAAGGATAAGAAAGAAATTCCACCTAAAGTGATTAAGTTGGGCGGCGTAAACGTAAGTATTGCAGTTATACCGGTTTTGAGGCAGAAGGAATGCATCGGTGCATTTGCTACCCTACAGGAATTTAGTGAGCTGGAATCCAAACAGAATGAGTTAAGAAGCCAGCTGCTGAAAAAGGGTCATTATGCCAAGTACACCTTTGATGATGTAATCGGAGAGTCAGATTGTATCTGCCGGACGAGGGAGATTTTAAAACGAATGGCAGCTACCGAAAGTCCGGTTTTAATTGTAGGTGAAACAGGAACGGGAAAAGAACTTTTGGCTCATGCAGTGCATTGTGCATCTAAGCGAAGCAAGGGCCCTTTTATCGCCATTAATGTGGCAGCCATGCCGGAAAATCTTCTGGAAAGTGAGCTTTTCGGTTATGAAGAGGGGGCATTTACCGGTGCTAAAAAAGGAGGACGTCCCGGTTTGTTTGAATTTGCCCATGGCGGTACCTTATTCCTCGATGAAGTAGAAGGCATGAGTCAGGCCATGCAGATAAAGCTCTTGAGAGTTCTGCAGGAAGGTGAAGTTATGCGTGTAGGCGGCAGCGGAATCATAAGCGTTGATGTCAGAATTGTTGCGGCAACCAATGAATCTCTGGATCAGAAAGTGGAGGGAGGAAGCTTCCGAAAGGACCTGTATTACCGTCTGAATACCTTGACGGTTGTAGTACCAACTTTACGGGAACGAGGAGAGGATGTTTTTCTTTTGATGGAGGAGTTTAAAGAGGAACTCCAGGGTGACTTTAAGCTATCAGAGGAAGTGAAAGACTTTCTGCGTCAGTATTCCTGGCCGGGAAATATCCGAGAACTGCATAACACAGTGGAATACTTTGTTTATACCGGGAAACAGGTGATTGAGATGGATGATTTACCGCCCACCATTTTCCATGTACGGACATCCAGACCAGTGAATGTGGAGAAGAAAGAGAGACTTCAGGAGGTGGTTTCGCCATTCTGGTTCGTTCTGGAGCAGCTTTATATAGCAGCGGAGAGAAATGAGTTTATCGGAAGGGATAAATTGATGCTGAGAGCGAAGCAGCAGCATCTTCTATTGTCCCAAAAGGAAATTCGAGATATTTTAAAGGATATGGAGGAAAAGGGTTTTGTAAAAATCAGAAAAGGAAGAGGCGGAAGCAGACTTACCCTGAAGGGGAAGGAATACTGGGAGAGCCGGGATATGGATTGTTGATGAAATTACTTTAGAATGCCATTATTAAAGAAAGTCGACAGTATTTTTGGTTAACTAATATATTAGTGAAACCATTCTTATATTGTAAAATGAAAAGCAAACCCTATAGATATTTATAGAGTAAAATCGAGAATAAATGATGGATGAATGAAGAGCTGTATTGCAGATTCCAAAAAGATTGGATTTTTATTATCCAGTCTTTTTTTGTTGTAATGTTATCCGTTATGATGTATTTTATACGCCCTCTTGCCAACTTTAAAAAAGTATAATACAATGTATTAGACAGGCAGTCGGTCTATAAAAGGAGGATGTAAAAATGAGGATTGTAAAAGAAGCTGAAGAACGCAAAAATGAGATACTTGACGCGGCGGAGGAGCTTTTTGCTCAGAAGGGATTTGACCGCACAAGTACAAATGATATTCTCGAAAAGGTTGGAATTGCACGGGGAACGCTGTATTACCACTTCAAGTCGAAAGAGGATATTATGGACGCGTTGATTGAGCGGTATAATGTCCGTATTTTAGGTGCAGCTCAGGAAATTGCCGCTGACAAGAGCATACCTATAAACGAGCGCCTTATTCGTGCTGTAATGGCACTGAAGATAAGTGGTGGAAGCAGCAAGGAAATTAAGGATCACATTCATAAGCCACAAAACGCGCTTATGCATCAGAAAATACAAAAGGTTATAATCAGCGGCGTTACGCCGATATTAACGGGAATAATCCGCGAGGGCATCGAGCAGGGATTGTTCAGCACGCCGTTCCCATATGAATGCGTGGAAATGACTGTAGCATACGCAAATACTGTTTTTGATGATGATATGGTAGAGATGACAGATGAGGAGCGCGTTTCACGCATACAGGCGTTTGCTTTCAATACGGAAAGGTTGTTCGGCGCCGAAAGTGGAAGCTTTAATATTATGCAGATGTTTGGCGGCGGAAATGGAGGCAGCAATGAGTAATTCAGGAAAATCATTCAGAAAATTTCTTCTTCTGTGGTCGGGAGATTTTGTTTCGGCAATAGGAAGCGGGCTTACATCATTTGGGCTTGGAGTATATGTTTTTGAGCAGACAGGGAAAGCGTCGGCAACTGCACTTGTAATGCTGCTTGCATTTTTGCCGTCGCTTCTTTTAAGCGCTGTTGCGGGCGTGCTTGCAGACCGCTATGACCGCAGGCTTTTAATAGTGTTGGGCGATAGTCTTTCGGCGGTGGGCCTTGTGTTTATTCTGATTTGCATGCTTCGTGGAGAAGCACAGCTATGGCAAATTTGCGTGGGAGTTACGATCAGTTCGGTGTTTTCATCGCTGCTTGAGCCTGCGTACAGAGCTACGGTTACGGATTTACTTACTGAGGAGCAGTACACAAAGGCAAGCGGTTTTGTTCAGGTGGCGGGCTCGGCGAAATATCTAATCTCCCCCTTACTTGCGGCGGTTCTGCTCTCTGTTTCAGATATCAAACTGCTGCTGTTGATTGACATTTGCACACCTCTTGTTACCGTTACTTCAACTCTTGCCGTGAGAAAAGGTCTTGACTCAAAGAAATATGAACAGTCAAAATCCTTTATCCGTGAATTTAAAGACGGCTGGGGCGCTGTTTCAGAAAATAGAGGTGTGCTTGCTCTTGTAATAATTGGTTCTGTCTTAACATTTTTTCTCGGCTTTATCCAAACACTTTCCACGCCGATGGTACTTGCTTTCGCTAACAGCTCTGTATTAGGAACAACTTCAACAATCTCCGCTTCGGGAATGCTTGTGACAAGTGTGCTGATAGGGATTTTCTCCATAAAAAAGGGCTATGTAAAAACACTTTCGGTTTCGCTGTTTTTTGCTGGTATCTTTATGGCAGTGTTTGGTCTGCGGGAAAATATTGTAATTGTTTGCGTTTCGGGATTTCTGTTTTTTGCAATGCTCCCATTTGCAAATACAAGTTTGGATTTTCTTATCCGCACCAACATCGAAAATAACCTTCAGGGCAGAGCATGGGGACTTATTGGTGTGATTTCTCAGCTTGGATATATAGCCGCCTATGCGCTTTCGGGTGTGCTTGCGGATTATGTTTTCACTCCTTTGCTGCTAGATGGCGGAATGCTGGCTCACAGTGTGGGAAAGATCATCGGTACAGGCAGCGGCAGAGGGGCAGGATTTCTTATCCTCATCGCTGGAATACTGTTATGTGTGACTTCGGTCATTCTGTATCACATAAAATCAGTGAGAAGGCTTGAAAATGGAGGTGACTTATGTATCGCAGAATAATCCAGGGTGACATTTTAAAAAGCAAAGTAATAACGCTGGCAACAATGATATTTATCGCTGCAGCGGCTATGCTTGTTTCGTTGGCGGCGATACTTATCGTAAATCTTTCGGGCGCGATTGATACGCTTATGACGCAGGCAAAAACTCCGCATTTTTTACAGATGCATTCGGATGAAATAGATACTGCACGACTTACGATTTTCGCAGAGCAGAATAGTAATGTAGATGAATTTCAAGTGCTTGAGTTTCTAAATGTTGAAGGTACGCAGATAGTAATTAACGGAAACTCCCTTGCAGGTACTGTTCAGGACAACGGCTTCTGCACGCAGAGCGAAAAGTTCGATTATCTCCTCGACCTTGATGGAAACATTATCAATGTGTTCGATGGAGAGGTTTATGTCCCGATAAGTTATATGAAAGACGGCACTGCAAAGATCGGCGATAGAGCAGTAATATATGGAAAGAAGTTTATTGTTGCGGGATTTCTCCGTGATTCGCAGATGAATTCCACTCTCGCCGCATCAAAGAGATTTCTTATCAGTGAAAATGATTATGTGAAAATAAAGGATTTTGGAAATATAGAGTATCTGATTGAGTTTAGATTAAAAGATTTGTCGGCGCTTGGTGCATTTGAAACCGCATATACCTCCGCTGGACTAGAATCGAACGGACCGACGGTCACCTATCCGCTTTTCAAAATGATGAACGCGATTTCCGACGGGTTGATGATTGCAGTTATTCTTCTTGTAAGCGTGCTTGTGGTTGCGATTGCGTTTCTATGCATACGATTCACGCTTCTTGCTAAAATTGAGGACGATTACCGAGAAATAGGCGTTATGAAAGCAATAGGGTTGCGCGTTTCCGACATTAAAAAAATATACCTTGCAAAATACACGGCGATTGGGTTGGCTGGCTGTATTCTCGGATTTGCACTTTCGTTTGTATTCAGAGGCGTGCTTCTTGAAAATATACGGCTTTATATGGGCGAAAGCGAAAATGCTTCTTTCGCTTTGCTTTTCGGGATAATCGGCATACTGATTGTATTCCTTGCAATTATTGCCTATGTAAGCAAAGTGCTGAAACGATTTCGGAAAATATCTGCCACGGAAGCAATGCGCTTTGGCATTTCCCAGGAAAAATCCGCCGGTGCAAAGAGTTTTGTTTTGAGCAAAAATAGGTTGTTTGACACAAATATTTTTCTCGGCATCAAAGATGTTCTTACAAGGAAAAGACTTTACGCAACAATGGTTGTGGTGTTTGTGATTTCAGCGTTTATCATGATTATTCCCCAGAATATGTACAATACTATTTCCTCAAAAGGCTTCATAACCTATATGGGAATTGGAGACTGCGACATGCGCATCGACATTCAGCAGACCGACAATATTTCTGAAAAAGCATCGGAAATTGTGGCAGCGATGGACAATGACAGTGACTTTGCAAAGTATGCCGTGCTTACAACCAAAACATTCACGGTGAAAATGAAGGATAGCTCGGAAGAAAGCATAAAAATTGAGCTGGGCAACCATTCGGTATTTCCTGTAACGTATTCCAAGGGCAGAGCACCCACCGCAGAAGACGAAATTGCGCTATCAGTTATAAACGCCAATGAACTAGACAAAAAGGTTGGCGATGTTATTACACTGGTGGCTCAAGGGAAGGAGAAAAATTTCACGGTATGCGGAATTTATTCAGATATCACCAACGGTGGTAAAACCGCAAAGGCTGCTTTTACTGACGATTCAGCGAACATTATGTGGTACGTAATCGGCGCAGAGCTTGCGGATGAATCTCTGATTGATAGCAAGGTTTCGGAATATGCGAGCAAATTTGGTTTTTCAAAAGTTTCGAGCATTGATGAATATATTACTCAGATGTTCGGCGCAACACTAAGCGCCATTAAAAAGGCTTCTTCTGCCGCAATTGGCGTCTCACTGATTATTACGTTACTTGTTACCCTATTGTTTATGAAAATGCTTGTTGCAAAGGATAGATATTCCATTGCCGTAATGAAAGCCTTCGGTTTTACAAACTCGGATATTACTGTGCAGTATGTTTCTCGTTCAGTATTCGTTTTAATTGTGGGAATCATTTTTGGTACGTTTTTGGCAAATACGCTTGGAGAAATGCTTGCGGGCATGGCTATCTCCTTTTTTGGAGCGACATCGTTTAAATTTACTGTCAATCCGCTTTCAGCGTACATACTTTGTCCGCTGATGATGGTATGTTCAGTACTTATCGCAACAATAATTGGCATATCAGGCATCGAGAAGATAAGAATATACGAAAATATAAAGGAGTAGCTTATGAAGAAGATTATTATCAGTGAAAATATAGTGAAATCATTCGGCGAGGGCGATGAAAAGCGCAATGTTCTCGACGGAGTGTCTGTTGAAATAAAGGAAGGCGAGTTTATTGCGGTTATGGGACCTTCAGGCTCAGGAAAATCCACACTGATGTTTGCGCTGAGTGGAATGGACGGAGTTGATGGCGGAAAGGTTGTTTTTGACGGTGGGGATTTATCGGCACTCAAGGAAAATGAGCTTTCAGATATACGCAGAAGAAAAATGGGATTTGTTTTTCAGCAGCCTACAATGCTTAAAAATCTGAATATTCTCGACAATATCATTCTTCCCTCAATGCGCGACAACAGAAAAAACGCTACGAAAATTATTGAAAAAGCAAGAATGCTTATGAAAAAGACGGGCATTTCGGAATTGGAAAAGCGTGATATTACACAGGTTTCGGGAGGACAGCTTCAGCGTGTGGGAATATGCCGAGCACTTATGAGCAATCCGAAAATTGTTTTCGGTGACGAGCCAACTGGAGCGCTTAACTCAAAATCTGCACAGGAGGTTATGAGCATCTTTTCCGAAATCAACGGGGAAGGTACTACGGTTATGCTTGTAACTCATGATGCAAAGGTGGCAGCGTGGACGGAGCGTATTATGTTTATGTGCGACGGAAAAATCGTGAGCGAAATGCGACTTCCGAAATTCAGTGGCACAAATATTGATGACAGGATGAAAAAAATCACGGAGAAAATGCGGGAAATAGGAGTATAGTTTTTTAGACCATATAACTGAAACAAAGTGCATGCGCTATAGGACAATAACATCCTATGGCGCATTTTTGTTGTCATAAATAGATTTTTACAACGCCACGAATATTGTTTTTTAAACTGGGTTTTGGGGAAAGTATATTTCTACAAAATATTCGTGTTCCATACTTTTATGAAGTAGCGCAAACTTGTATTTTACTAATAGGGTAGAATCGTGCAGGCGAAAATGACGGCATAATTTATATAGATATTTGATTAAATCATTTTTTACACCCCAGAACATAATATTGGCATAATAGCCCGTTACATGATGTTGGGCCACAACGTTATGTTCAGCTGCAAATATAAATTGATTTTCAAGTATAGTTGTATTTATCGTACTGCCAGGAAATGAAAAACCAATTACCTCGTCATTCTCTACTATTGTTCCATCCGGTTCACTATGATAGAAAGCCCATTGCTCCAAAGATTCTATCCCTTCTGTTTGCTGTGATTTAGCGTCTTCCTGCAGTAATGTTTCCAGATTTATTCTATAGATGGTAATATCAATTTCTTTATAAACTGAAGCAGTAGAAAATGTATAATCGTTTTTAAATTTAGAAATAGTCGTAAGTATCGCTAACATATCCTCAGCATATTGATCAAGTTGATTTAACAACCTTTTTTCTTCGTTTATACGTTCCTTTTGTTCTTTTACCATTGATAAATATCCATCAATACTTTCCGAATCTATTCTTTCTTTCATTTGATTTAGAGGGATGTTTATATATTTTCCAACCAAAATCATTTCTAAGATATCTAGATGTTCTAAGGAATAGTAACGATAATCATTTTGAGAATCAACAATTGGCTTTAACAATCCTTTTCGGTCGTAGTGACGTAAAGTATCAAGTGATATACCATACAATTTACTTACTTGCCCAATCCGTAGTAATCCCTGCATTTTATCCTCCTCAAAAAATTTAATAATATTCATTGACTCTTGAGCAACTCAAGGGTTTATTTTAAGTATAGTACCTGGAAAAATCTAATTTGTAAAGGGGACAATATGCTGATGGATAATATTTATATTGAGAAGTATCAAAATACTGATTTTAGAGATGTAATTGCTTTATTAGTAGAATCTTTTAAAAGCAAGTTCTGCCAACACCAAAAGCTAAGTAATAATGATATAGAAAATATTTTATACGCTTCTTGGCATCTCGAAGCTGATGATCCCGCGTATCTTCATTTTGTAGCTAAACAAAATAAAAAGGTAGTTGGCGTAATTCTAATACGTTGTAGAAAAACAGAAAATACAAATGAAAACATTCCTATTATATCCTTATGTAAACAATATGGTGTCTACAATATTATAATGATGTACAGCAAAATGGCACTGTTAGAAGCTCACAAACTAAATGAAGGAGAATGCTATATAGAACATATTGCAGTTGATGGAACATGTCGTGGAAAAGGAATTGGCATGTTACTTCTTCAGCACGGAGAACAGGCATTATTAGATAGAGGATATACATCCTATACATTAGCAGTTGCCGGGGGGAATCCTGCAAAACACCTTTATTGGCGATTTGGTTTTGAGGATATAAAAAAGATAAAAAGTCGCTTAAAGGGATACTTTGTTGGAGAAGCTAGATGGGCTATAATGCAGAAGGTTTATAATCATGAGTAGCAGTAAAGAAAGATATTAAGAAAAAAGTAAAAATGCGGTGGACTATTCCACCTAATTTAGTAAAATTTGTTGAAAATAAATAAAAGAGTGATTTTTTTAAAGATGGTAGCATATATATTTATGTATGTAATAAAAATGGAGCACATAAGATTCCTAAACCTAGATATTCAAACTATAGCACAACCTTTAGAGCTGTACCAAGTTTAGCAAGTATAAATAATAATATGGGTTAGCGCTATAAAAATGAAGGAGGAGAATATGTGTATATCTATAATTTAAACACCATAAATCTCTTAGATAAAAGAATGGATGATAGTGGAGTAGATAGTATTAGGCCCTTTTTTCATCAACTAACCAAAGCTAATGAGAAAGAAGCTCTAAATTTAATTAATGATGAAAACTTGCATTTTGCTTCACTTTTTGTGCTTAAACCTGAAATTGAGGAACTAAAGCTTTTTCAGAAGTTAAATATACGAAATAGAATTGCCTTAAGAATCACAAGTGAAATATTGTTAAGTAAAGAAAACATTTCAGCTGTTGAAGATCTTTCATTTGACTATATACAAGCAGTTCATTCTGTCTTAAAGTGGATGCTAGAAACGGGGTGCATTAACGATGGATTGAATGATCAATATGATGAAGTTTTAGATATAACAGCAATATGTCTAACAAAAGTATATAGAGATAAAACGGTACTGCCCATAATAGCAGAAATGATTTTTAGGAGATATAAACAAGGATTACTAATACATCATTTAGCTTGGGCTTTTTTTGAATCACGTGATCCTATAAGTTTAAGCATTATTTCAGAAAGATTACTATCTAAAGAGTTGAAAGATATTGAATTGGCACAGAAGCTTTTAAGTTTTGTGCCAGACATAGGTATACGAGATAACATAGATATCAAAGAACAATACCTATCTTTTCTTGATTGGTTCGGAAAAAATAATCTGTTTCTGCGCTTCACAGAGGAATGCTTTCAACAAAGCGGCAATCCCGTAATTTATAGGGTAGTTTTGGAAGGAAAGTATTTATGTGAACCAATATCAATTGATACAGGAAAAATATTAAGGATTTTAAGCGCAAAAAAGTGTAAATTGATAGATGAATTTAAAAGGTTAGATAAGAATACTCAAATATTACTTTCAGAGTTTTCCGTTATGTTACATCATAATAACATATATAAGTGGCAGGATTGGCTAGAGTGTCCAATAGAGGAACAAATAAAATTTGCTAGAATAGGAGGAATACGATGATTATAATTTCAGGTAATATAGTTACCAGAGATAAAATTGTTGCTGAGTATCCACCAAATAGCCTGGAAAGACAGATTGCCGAGCAGTTAGCATCAAGTAAAGATATTTATAGATATGACTCACTAAATCAATTAAATTTTGACATAAAACTACGAGTAAATATTGTTGGAGCAGCTAGGGAATTAGATGAAAGTGATATGAGTTTTACAACATTTCGTAAATCAAAATGTAATACAGATTACTGGCAGCGTACTAATGAAGGTGGTTTTTTATTAAAAAAATATATAAAACCATCTGATGCCATAAAGGATATCTTTATTAATAGTTCAAAATATGGTACTGAATGTGCCACTGCAATGGTTATTGTTTATTATAAGGCACTTGTTAACATACTTCCCGAAAAACTTTTTAATGAAATGTATCCGAGTATATATTTATTAGATTGGCAATATATAAGTAGAAACCTTTATATGGAAAATTATAGAGGTGTAACAGAATTCTTTCCTGGAGATTGTCAATATTTTAGAAATCCTGATGTAAATCCGGTAACGCCTGAATGGCAGGGAGAAAATGTTATTAATTTAGGCGATGGAACTTATTATGGTCATGGTATAGGTATAACAACCGCTGATGGAATAATAAGAGCGTTAAATAAGAATAGGAAAAGAGGAGCTACAAGATCAGCTTTTTTACTAGACTTTGCAGTGCGTTTAAATGCTAAGCAAATAGCTAATAAATATTATAATTTTATTTCTACAATGCGAATGGAAAGATGGAGAGAGATTTATAGAGACTATCGAAACTATCTACAATATTAAAAAGAAATATACAATAGAATAGTTGAAAAAATAGTAAAAGAACTTGAGAGTCAAGTTCTTTTACTATTTTAAATAACAAGAGATAAAGAAAATGAATATAATGTAGTGTATCTTAGAACAGGCATTAATTTTAATACCTGTTCTTTATACCTTAGGTTTAATGTTAAAGCAGTCTAATATAAAGGATTGGTTAATACCATGGATATTATTATTCTTTGAAACAATAGGAGTTATAGCCTTAATGGAATTTAATATAAATGCAGTTATACAAGGCATATTGGTTACAGGAGTAATTGTATATGCTAATCAGCGAATAAAGTAGAGAACAGAAAGGAGAGGGTGAAAATAATGAAGATAAATAAATCTAATCTAAGTTTTAAAAATTTATCCTATGGTAATAATCCAAAGTCTATAGTTCTGCATCATGCAGAAGCTTCAAAATGCAGTATAGAAGATATTCATAGGTGGCATTTAAATAATGGGTGGGCTGGCTGTGGATACCATTATCTAGTTAGAAAAGACGGAAGTATATGGACAGGACGACCAGAAAATGCAGTAGGATCCCATGTGAGCGGATTTAATCAAAACAGTTTAGGAATATGCGCAGAAGGAAGCTATATGAAAGAAACAATGCCAGAGGTACAAAAGAAGACTATAATAGATTTATGTAAATATTTATGTAATAAATATGGGATTAATAAAATATATGGTCATAGAGAAGTAGGAGCTTCCAATTGCCCTGGAGTTAATTATCCCTTAGAGGAGATCAGAAAAGCTATATTATCTGATAAGGAAATAAAGTCTTATATAAAATTAGACGGAGGGGGCTATGCAAATTACAATGGAGTTCCTGGTATAAACTTAATAATTCGAGATTATTCTGACGATATTACAAGAGTTTTCGTTTGGGTGGACAGTGATAAGGGATCAAGTTGGGCTTTTGACATTAATCCACCTAATGGTAATTATACAAAGCTATTTAAAAATACTAGCAAAATTATAAATATAAGAAATGGAGGAGGCACTTTTTCTAAAGGAGTCTACTATAAAATTAAGGTTAAAGGATATAACAAGGATGGAAAAATTGTAGCAGAGAATGAAATAATGTTAAAGGTACCAAATTAAATTTAAAGCCATGGGTTAGGTTAACTCCTAGTCCATGGCTCTTTGACAAAAGCTTAAAATTATGGTATGTAAAAGAAAAGAGAAGTAGCTCTTGTAGGTGAGTTAATTTATATTTTCTTTGCAAAGCCACTTGACTATCACCCTGGGTGCTAGCTTATGATTGTTTCGAGGTGACAATTATGTTTATTAAAGAAGTGTGTGTAACAACAAAACTGACTAAAAAAGCAATTGAATATTACATAGAACAAAGCTTGATTTTTCCTGATGTTTTGGAAAACGGGTACAGAGATTTTTCCACTGATGATATTGAAAAACTGAAAAAAATAGCAATTTTGCGTAAATTGGGGCTTGGAACGGATGATATTAAAATTGCACTATCAGATGAAAATGGAGAGACTTTACAAAAGCTTTCCATTCAAAAAGAGTTAAGACTTAAACAAGAAAGAGCAAAACAATCGCTACTTGATAAACTAAGTACGGGCAAAAGTTTTGATGAAGTAAGTGTGGAGCTTAAATCCATTGAAAAAAACGAAACAATAACAGAAAAGCTATTAGATGCTTTTCCTGGTTATTATGGTCGATTTATTACCCTTCATTTTTCACGTTTTTTAAATGAGCCGATTTCCACGAAAGAACAACAAGTAGCTTATGAAGAAATAGTTAGTTTTCTCGATAACGTTCCCACGCTGAACTTCCCAAAAGATCTACAGGAATTTCTAATTGAATGCACAAAGAATTTCAGTACACAAAGTATTATTGAGATGAACGAAAAAATTAAGCAATCTATTGAAAATCCAGAAAATTTCTTATCTGAAAACAAGGAAATACTGGATTGGTATCTTGAATATAAGCAGTCGGAGGAGTATAAAAATTCCCCTACCTACAAAATTCAAGAAATGCTTAAGGAGTTTAACAGTATCAGTGGTTATTACGATATTTTTATTCCAGCAATGAAAAAACTAAGTACATCATACTCGGATTATTACAAACAGCTTGAAATTGCAAACGAGAAGTTGTTATCGCAATATCCTGAAATTCAAAAATTGAGTAACTAAATCTAATGAGCACACCTTATATTACACAAATATTACACGAGGAAAGTCCAAAGGCATTGAGATGAAAGATTTTGATGCTTTTGTTTTTATATAAACATAATTTATGATGGATACACCTCTCGCTGCTATAGAAATAGAAATGCAACTCACATTAGGCTTGAAACTATAGAAAATCTAAAAAATACCTTGAATTTATGCAATAGGTTGCTTATAATAAAATAAAGGCAACCTGTTGCATAATGGAGGTGTAAATAATGGGTAAAACAGAAAAACAAGAAATAATTTTTGGAAGCATCTTGCTGCTCTCTAACAAATTACAGACTTTGGGGGATCAAGTCTTACCAGAGTTGACACTGAAACAATGGTTTCTGCTTATCGTTATGACAAAGATGGAAGAAGATGATGCAACCGTCAACGAGATTGCGAAATATATGGGAAGCAGCAGGCAAAACATTAAGAAAATGCTTTTATCGTTAGAAAAGAAAGGTTTTGTATCTATCAAAAAATCGAATATAGATGCCAGAGCTTTGAGTGTATCACTTACACCACAAGCACAGGACGTTTTGAATGAAATAGAACAATACAGTCTAAACAACATTGCAAGGGTATTTGAGAATATCACAGAAACAGAACTGGATGCTGTCGTTGAAGTTATTAAAAAGATGAACGAAAATATCGAAAAGTTTCAAAGTGAGGTACAAACCAATGAAAAATAGTCCACACACAAAATGGAATGGTATTCATATTTCTATTGGAATTTGTTTATTGCTTCTTTTTGTCATAACTATAACAGGAGCCTGTTCCTTTTCTACTAGTCAGACATACGAAGTGGTAAACCAATATGGGGATACCGTAAAGCTATGGGGCAGTGGAGTTTATGCTCATGACTCCTACTTTCGTGCGCCAATCTTCATTGGCAGCGATATTACAATGCTTATTATTGTAATTCCCTTTATGATTGCTTCTCTGATTAGAGAAATCAAGCATAGAACATTGAAAACACAGCTTAGCTTAATTTCTTATATGGGTGTAGTATTTTACTACGCTACGAGCATTGCATTTGGTGTTACTTATAATCAGCTACACTTGTTATATATTTCATTGTTCGGTTTATCATTATTTATTTTGATTGCTCTGATTAAAGATGTAAATTTTTCGGAATTGAAGAAACAACAGGCGTGGAATAAGCCAACAAAGGGAGTAGAGATTTTTCTGATTTGTTCTGGCATTGCTTTAATGGTAGCTTGGCTGCCTGATGTAGTTATTTCCCTTATCAACAATCATTCTCTTTCGAGGATTGAAGTTTATACAACGGAGATTACAAATGTATTGGATATAGGTATTTTGAGCCCGCTGATGTTTATCTGTCTATATCTGCTTAGAAAAGGAAATGGTTTGGGTGATGTGATATTCGCCACTATGATTCGCTTATGCGAGATTATCGCTGTTATGGTGATGATACAGTCTGCGTTTCAACTTATGACGAATGTTCATGTAACCGCTCCGGAACTGATTGGAAAAGCAGCCTCTTTTATATTGCTGGCGGCCTTTGCTTTTTACTTTGACAGGTGTATTTATAAAAATTTATAAATTTTAGTAGAATTGAACTATGGCTAAATTAAATGTAGTGTTAGGGCAGCATGAAGAATAAGAATAGCAAACACTTTGGGAAGTATGGGGAAAATTCAATGTCCAGTTGCATATAGCTGTACATAAAAATACTATAAAAATACTTGACTGTAAAGTAACTTTATAGTTTAGAATTTAAGTGATACTAGTATGGAGGTTGATATAATGAGCAAATCAGTTTAATACGAAAAGTTTATTAATTCTAATTTGACACCGATCTCTTTCCATATTGGTTAAAGCATATTTATAATGGACATCCGGTATTCAAATCTTATTTTATGAATGTTTTTTGTATAGACTTGGATAATAAATCAAAGATTTGGTATTGCAACATAAAAGGGGGTTGAAATGGAAAGATTATCATTTGTAAAACAATATATTACAAAAACAAGAACTGTAGGAGCTATACTTCCAAGCTCAAAATATCTTGCAAACAAAATGATTGAAAATATTGATTTTAACTGTGCCAGCTATATTGTGGAATATGGACCAGGCACAGGGGTATTTACTGAAAAAATGATAAAAAAAAGAAAGAGAGACACCATAATTTTGCTTTTTGAAAGCAACAAAGAGTTTTGCAACCTGCTGAAAGAGAAATATAAAAATGAACCAAACCTTTATATTATTAACGATTCTGCCGAATATATTGAGAAATACATAATAAGGTATGATATTCCGTGGATAGATTATATTGTTTCAGGACTTCCCTTTGCGAGTTTGCCACATAATGTATCCTCAAATATTTTAAAGCAGACACAAAATCATTTGAAGGAAGATGGTAAATTTATTACTTTTCAGTACACTTTATTGAAAAAAGATTTTATTGGGCAATACTTTAAAGAGGTAGGTATAAAAAGAGAAGTGAGGAACATACCACCTGCATATGTGTTTTGTTGCAGTCTCTGATTGGATGTTGATCAATAAGTTATTTGAGAGCACCATTTTGCAATAGTGATTAACATATTTTCATTATCAGAAACTAAACAAAAAATCAAGAAAAAGACCTAGAGCCGAGAGTAAAATCTCGGCTCTTTTTTTGTACGATGTTTATTAGAATTGACGGAGAAATGTGAATATGATGTTAATAATATCTTATTGAAGAAAAATAAATATTTAATAGAATATATATGGAAATTAAGAAGGAATATTTGGAATTTTATAGAATGGATAAATTATATAATCAAAATATTATCATTAGTTGAATATGAAAGTACTTTATAAAAATAGGGAAATAGGAGATGAGTTTATTGCGCAATATAAAAATAGGTGATCAAGGAGCAGATTTACATTTACCAGATGAATTAAATATGTTTTTAGATGATTTATTTGGTAAAAAACCATTAATTATAATAAAAGTTAATGGTAGCAAAAATAAAATCATTAAAGAGCTTGAAAGGTATTCTAAAAAAAGAAGTTTAGAAGTTTGTAAATTGGATGCCAGAACCTTAAATTCAAATAATATTGAAGAAATGCCTTACTCAGATAGAAAAAATCCCTACTATATCTCTAAAAACAAACAAATGATAATTGTTGATAATCTTGATGAAAGTACAGATTTAGAAGTGGTTAGGACCTTTATGTATATGGCAGATATTGATTGTTGCTATGATGATATTATAAATTTGCCTAAGGATAAATTGCCATATGGTTCAGCTTATGTTTTTATAGCAGAAGACAGTTTTCCAATAGAAAGGCTTGCATCTATCAGTTCTCGCTGGAATGATAAAGCTGCTATTCTTGACTTAAGAGATTTTCAAACACGTGTTAAAGAACATATGGGAGAATATAAAATTAATAAATTAAAAACTAAAGAGGATGGCAAATTTATTTATAAAGGTAAAGAACTTTTATATAAGCACATTTTACCGGAAGATAAGAAAGAATTAAACATAATTGAAAATTATAGAGACGGTTTCTATAAATCAGAGTATAGTAAAATTGAGTTTCATAAATATTTTCATCATTTAAATTCATCTCAAGCCATGTGCATTAATTTTTTCTATCCTTTGATTAAAGAAAAATATATAGAATTAATATTAGATATTATAGGAATAAAAAGAGAGGGTAATTATGAAATCCAGGATATAAGCTTTGAGAAAAAATCAGAATTAGAAGAAGGACAAGGGAGGAAAACTAATTTTGATTTTTATATTAAATTAAAATCTGGTATAAAAATATATTTTGAGATTAAGTATACTGAAAATGAGTTTGGAAAAGCTCAAAATGATGAGGCACATAAAGATAAATTTAGAGAAGTATATAAGCCATTGTTATATAATAACGAAGCTATAAAGGAAATTTTTAAAACTGAAGAATACTTTTTAAATAATTATCAAATTATGAGAAACATAGTTCACATTAGCAAAGATAGTTATGTTGTATTCTTATATCCTAAAGAAAATTATGGTATAAGAAAACAAGCTTTAAAAGCAGGGGAATATATATTGGAACACAAATTTACAGATCATTTTATTTTATATACTTGGGAAGATATTGTTGACGAATTGACCCAAAGATTGCCATCTGGCGATTTAAAGGATTATTACAATAAAGAGTTTACTTATAAATATCTAATTAAGTGATTTATCACTCGTATTAATTAGATTGTACCATTTTGAGTTTAAAATTTACCACTTTTATGGACTAGAATTTTCAATTATCCAAAAATCATTAATCATGGTAATAGTGCCATGATTAATGATTTTTTAATTATTTGAGACAGCTTCTAATGGATCTATTCAGGTAATGTAATACAATAACTTCGAAATTCTTTTGGGGTATAATCTGTATGTTTTCGAAATTTTTCAATATAATAACTCACACTCCCAAATCCAACTTCATAGGCAATTTCTGTAATAGATAAATTACTCTTTTTTAATAGTAGTATACTTTGACTGATACGGTAAGAAATTAGATATTCGAATGGCGTTAATTTGATCATTCGTTTAAAAAATCTACAACATTCAGAGCGGCTGATATTTACAGCTTTTGCCATATCCTCTAGTGTAATCTTTTCTTTATAGTTTTCATGAATATAAGATAACATTTCTTTAATTCTTTGGTCTTCAGCAAAAGCATTCGTGTTAACTTCATTTATATAGTCAGGTGTATTGATAATTATTAAATGCCACACACTTAATAATATAGAGTACATATTTAATTCAAATCCAAATTCATTTTTTATATAAAGTTCAAATAAGTTAGTTAGAGCATCTAAAATTTCTTTTTGCCAAGGAATCGAAGTATTTAGTGTAATAGCTGAATTTAATTTTGATTTTAAAAAAGGTTCTACATATTTTTGATAAATAATGCTTTCTGAAGAAGGAGCAAGAAAACTTGGGGCTATATCGAAGCAAATATATTCGCTATCTTTAGAATTGTATGATTTTGCAGAGTGAAGGCAACTGGAATTAATAAAAATACCATTGTTCTCTTCAATATTATATGTTGATTGATTAATAGTAAAACTTACACAGCCTCTTACTACAAGAACGAATTGTATTTCATCATGCCAATGAAAGGGTATATATCCACGTATGTTTCTACTTATCAGAGTTTTGTACACTCCTATTGGAAATAATGCATTTCCGTGCATAGTCATTTCCTGTAAGTCACTGGTAATTGGGATGTCAAATATCTGCAATGGATTTTCCTCCTTTAAATCAATATTACGATATTAACTGGTAATAAGTTGATAGAAAATTCAATTAATGAACACTATAATAATAATATAATTATAGTGCATTAAATATTTATTAGAAAGAGCACTGGAGAAAAGCTAAGTGATATATAAGGACAAGCAAAGCAATCTTTTGAAAACGTTATGGCAAAGATAGGGCTAAATGAAGATTCAAATATACTTTTAATAAGCACAGAAGGAGATACAGACTCGAAGAAATATAGAGATATAGTATGGGATGGAGACAATACTTCAATGTAAGTTAGTTAAAATTTAGATGAAATGAAAATCATATTCATTTAAATATAAAAATAATAAAATATGGGGAGGTTTTTTATAATGAAAAATTTAGATGTGATTATGGAAGAGGTAAAAAAGGATCTTATTGAATTCACGCAGGACTTGGTAAGAATAAAAAGTTATTCTGGACAGGAAGAGAAGCTTATTAACTTTATAGAAAGAAAAATGAAGTTTCTTGAATATGATGAAGTAATTATTGATTCAATGGGAAACGTTCTTGGAAGAATTGGAAATGGTGAAAAAATAGTTATGTTTGATTCACATATAGATACTGTTAAGGTAACTGATGAAGATAAGTGGGAGGTTGCACCTTTTAGCGGCGAAATTGTAAATGGAAGACTTTATGGTAGAGGTTCTGTAGATATGAAAGGTGGAGCTGCTGCTTCAATATATGCAGGCGCTATTGCAAAGAGATTAGGATTAGATTCTGAAAAGACTATTTACGTTTCTTGCACTGTATTTGAGGAAGATTGTGATGGGGAAAATCTGAAACATTTATTTAAAGAATGCAAGATTAAGCCAGACTACTTTATTACTTGCGAACCATCTGATAATAAAATTGTTACTGGTCATAAGGGTAAAGCACAAATTATAATTAAAACAAATGGTGTTTCAGCCCATGGGTCAGCACCGGAAAAAGGTGTTAATGCAATTTATGAAATGGCTGATATAATAAAGCGCGTTGAAAAGGCTAATGAAGAACTTATGGAAAAAGATGCTCCAAGAGGAACTCTTGTTATGTCTGATATTTCATGCGTAAGTGCATCTTTAAATGCTGTTCCATCTGAATGCGAAGTATATTTGGATAGAAGAATAGTAGTTGGAGAAACAGAAGAAACCATTAAAAAAGAAATGAATAAAATAATACAGGGCAAAAATGCAGAATGGAAATTAGGAACAGTCCATAGGAAGAGTTGGACTGGAATGGATATTAAGTATGAACCTTTTCACTTAGCATGGGAAATTGACTTGAACCATGAACTTGCAAAAGCATGTATTGAATCATACAATGAGAATTTTAGAAGTGCTCCAGAGTACGATTATTGGGATTTTAGTACTAATGCAGTAACACCTGTTAGTATGGGAATACCTACAATTGGTTTTGGTCCCGGAGAATATAAGTTGGCCCATATGAGAAACGAAAACTGCCAAATAAGCAAATATGCTGATGCATGTAGTTTTTATGTAAGATTAATTCAAAAATTATAAGTTAAAATATACTGGTATTTTTATTTAACTTTTGGCTAGCATTTACTAAAAACCAATGGGAGGTTAAAACATGGGGATTATTAAAACCTTAAACGGTATATTTTGGGGTTGGTTAATTGCTGGGTTATTGTTAAGTATAGGTGTCTTTTATACAATTTTACTTAAATTTCCTCAAGTAAGACACTTTAAGCAACTTTTTACAAACATTATTGCTGGAATGAAAAAGAAAGATGGAGTCTCTGGGTTCGGTGCTCTATGTGCAGCGGTAGGTGGACAAGTTGGAACGGGGAGTTTGGTAGGTGTTGCAACGGCACTGGCATCAGGGGGACCTGGAGCCATATTCTGGATGTGGGTGACTGCGATTTTAGGAATGCCAATAAACTTTGGTGAGGCTGTTTTAGGACAAATATATCGTCGTAAAAATAAAGATGGAACTTTTTATGGCGGTCCAGCCTATTACATGGAAAAGGGGTTAAATAGCAAATTATTAGCAAGTTTATTTTCAATTACAGTTATCGTTGGAATTGGATTTAATTATGCAATGATACAAAGCAATTCAATTTCTAATGCAGTAACAGGAGTTATAGACATAAAACCTCTATATGCCGGAATAGGATTGCTAATCCTTGTTGCATTAGTGGTATTTGGGGGTATTAAACGACTTGCCGATTTTTCAAGTGTTATTGTTCCATTTATGGCCGCAGCTTATATTTTAATTGCTTTATACGTTATTCTAAGCAATATCAGTATTCTTCCAGCGGTTTTTTCTCTAATCTTTAAATCAGCTTTTAACTTTAATGCTGCAGTTGGTGGAGTTACCGGGTATACCATAAAAGAGGCCTTTCGATTTGGAGTAGCAAGGGGACTATTTTCAAATGATGCTGGAAATGGTACAACACCAAGCATGCATGCATCAGCTAATGTAAAACATCCTGTAAATCAAGGATTTGCTGCTATGCTAGGAGTATTTATTACAACAATGATTGTTTGCAGTTGTACAGCATTCATTATTTTATTTACTGGAGCATTGGATTCTGGTGAGACTGGAATTGCTCTAACGCAAGTCGCATTCCAAAAAGGGATTTCATTTGGAAATTGGGTTGTAGTTGCTGCTATGTTATTATTTGGGTTTACTACACTGTTAGCAGATATCTATTATGGTGAAGTAAATATAAAGTACTTCTTACCTAATAATGATAGGGTGATAATGATTTATAAAATACTCTGCATGGGTATTATTATTGTGGGAGCTGTAGCACCTGTTACATTTCTCTGGGAGATGGCTGATTTTTTCGGAGCATTTATGGTATTTTTTAATTCAATTGCAATGATTGGATTAGCAAAGCATGTAAAAAGAGTTTACCTAGATTATAGAAAGCAGAAGAATGCTGGAATTAAAGAACCCGTTTGGGACTACGATGGGTTTATAAAAGAAAGTGAAGGCAAGATTACAAATAATCAAAAAAAAGATGGAGAGGCATATGTAGATTTTTAAGAAGTTGAACATAATAATATTCAGAATATTATGGAAACTGAAAATGAAAAAACATGAAGGTTTTTATAAAGAATATGCAATAAATTGAATTAGAAAATCTAAAGGCACTGAGATGAAAATCTTGATGCCTTTGTTTTTATATAAACCTAAAATACAATTTAATAAATCTGCCATTAGGCGAAATTTAAGAGGCTATGTTCTTCGTTACTGAAAAACATAGCCTCTTTTGTATTTTCTGATTTTAAACTTTACAAAATTGGACAGTAAAAGAGAAGAATTAAAATTTTTATTATGATATTCTTTCATTAGGAGGTGAGGAATATGGAATGGCTCAGACAAATAAGCAAAGCTATTGATTATATAGAAAGCAATTTAACCAGTGAAATTTCCTACGATGAAGCTGCAAAAATTGCTTGTTGCTCAACCTATTATTTTCAGCGGATGTTTTCATATATATCGGGTGTAACTCTATCGGATTATATTCGCCGCAGGAGGATGACACAGGCAGCTTTCGAGATACAATCAAGCGAGACAAAAATAATTGATATTGGCATGAAATATGGCTATGTTTCACCAACATCATTTAATCGTGCTTTTCAAAGTGTTCATGGTATCTCTCCAACAGCAGCACGTACAGAGGGGACTTTATTGCAGTCTTATCCACCAATCAGTTTTAAGATTACTGTTACAGGAGGTGAAAGTATGAAATATAGAATTGAAAAAAAAGAAGCTTTTAGAGTAGTTGGTGCAAAGACTATATTGCAAGAAGATATGGAAAAAAACCAGAAAACTGTGCCGAAGTTCTGGAATAAGATGCTAGGAAGCACAATGCTTTCTGAAATTTGTAAACTGGGAAATCCATCTAAAAATAGTATTTTCGGTATTACTGCCTATACAAATCCACAAAACATCTATTACTACATTGCAACGGAAACAGATAGACCTGTACCTGATGGAATGTATGAACTTGAAATACCGCAAGCCACATGGGTAATATTTGAGTGTAACGGATACTTTAAGGAATCTGTTCAGACTATCTTCAATCGATTTATTATGGAATGGCTTCCTTTCTCAGGGTATAAATATGCTGAACTACCAGATATAGAGGTTTACCCGATTAACAATCAGCAATCTAAGAGTGGTCATGCGGAAGTTTGGATTGCAGTAAAAAAAGAAAACGAGGAGGAATAGAAGTGAATTATCAAATTGAAATTAGAGATATTGAGCCTATAAGGGTGGCATTTATGCGATATAAAGGTATTGTCACTGAGGCAAATAAAGTATTTCCAAATGTATTTAAGTCCATTCAAGGCAAAGCAAACGGGTCACCTTTTTTCAACTATTATGCTATAGATCCTCAAACCAAAATTGGTGAATTGGAACTGTGTGTTCCTACTGCTGAAATACCGACAGTAAGTGGTGTTGAAGTAAAGGAAATTTCCCGTATCAAAGTAGTTTGTGCTACCCATATAGGCTCTTATGAAACGATGCAGAACGCATATATAGCCATTGATCAATATGCAGAAGAACATAATTTGATATTACAACCGCCATTCAGGGAAGTGTTTATTAAAGGCCCGGGAATGTTTTTAAAAGGCAATCCCAACAAGTATATTACAGAAATTCTGTTTCCAATAAAAGAGGGGGAATAAAATGCTGGCAATGGAAGTTAATAAATTGGTTAAAGAATATAAGAATGGCGTAAAAGCCTTGGATGAATTAAATTTAAAAGTAAACTGTGGTGAAATTTTCTCTTTGCTTGGTCCGAATGGTGCAGGTAAATCTTCACTTATCAACATTCTTACAACATTTTATAAACCTACTTCTGGAAATGTGACCATGTTAGGAAAAGATTTATGTAAAAATCCTGCATGGGTTCGTACACAGATTGCTTGTGTTGCACAACGAATTTCTATTGATGAACATCTGTCGCTCATGGAAAATATGATATTTCAAAGTCGATTATACAAAGTTGATAATACTACTGCCAAAAGTAGAATCAGTGATTTAATTGATAGTTTTGGATTGTCACAGTATTTAAAATATCCCGTTGCCTCCTATTCTGGAGGCGTGAAACGACGCTTGGATATTGCGATGAATATGGTTTCTTATCCTCAAATACTATTTTTAGACGAGCCAACAGTTGGTATGGATATTGGTTCCCGAAAAGCTATGTGGGAAATTATTGGGAAAATACGAGATGATTTTAACACAACTATTTTTTTGACTACGCACTATCTTGAAGAAGCTGATCAACTTAGTGACACAATTTGCATTATGAAAGAAGGTCGTGAGCTGGTACAGGGAAAGCCCAGTGATTTACGTCAATATACACGTCAAAATATCTTACGAATTGGCTTTTCTAATATAGATAAAACAAAAAAATGTGCTACATTACTTACAAAAGCAAATATGTTTTCTTCCATAAGCATTCGTGAAAATTCAGTTTTTATTAATGTGGATGATGATAGAACTATTTTTGAGAATACTAATAAGTGGCTTCTGGAAAACAATATTCCTTTTGAGGCCATTGAGATTGTACAGCCAAGTCTTGAAGATATATTCTTGAAGTTAACAGAAACGGAAAGGAGATAAATAGGTGGAAACGATTAATATTTTATGGCGTAATATTAAGTGGCGATTTGAAAATCCTATTTCTATTATGCTTACTATAATACAGCCTCTCATATGGCTTTTATTATATGGTGCCATTGCAGAACAGTCTATGCAAAATTTATCTGGAGGTAATTATACTGCCTTTATCCTTCCGGGTATTATGATGCTTGTTACACTTGCTTGCTGTAGTAGTGGCGGCTATCTTAACTTTATTATGAAATCAAAAGGAAGTTTCTACAGGATGTTAATAGCACCAGTTAGCAGAAGTTCTATTGTGCTGGGGCAAATGTTAGAAGCTGTTTTACTTTCATTAGTTGAGGTGAGCATTCTTCTTGTAGTGTCTATGTTTCTATCTGTTCGTATAGGTACAGGATTTACAGGAGTTCTTCTAATTATAGTTCTTATTTTCATATCGGCATTTTTTATGTCTGGACTATCCTATGCTATTAGCTTGCGCTTGCCAAATGAAGTTATTTATGAAACCATTATGAATCTCATCGTACTTTCTATTTTCTTTACCAGTACGGCATTATTTTCAGTGGATAATATGTCAGGTGGTTTAAAAATAGCAGTAATTATAAATCCGTTTACGCAGGTTATAAATTGTATACGAAGTTTAGTTTTAGGAAGTACAATTGAATGGCATTACTTATTATTTGTAATAGGATTGTTCCTGTTACTTTGCTGTGGCAGCTTTACCTTGGCAATTCGAAGACTTAAAAGAGAAATGATACAATAATTTTCACATTATGTATATAAGCTAAATATCAAAATCGACTGCCTATGGTAAAAAAACCACAGTTACGGCAGGCGATTTTCCATTCCTTATTGTATAGATAGCAGGTTTTCGGTGCTTTTGAAATTTCATTTTTTATATAATTTTATTAAAGAAATTTTTATAAATTTTCTGTTAAATATCTGTTTACAGGCCCAAAAATGAAAAAAATTTCTTAAAGTTATGATATAATAAGCATTTAGAGTTATATTAATAAACTATATTATTTTAGTATAAGGAGGAAGAAATATGGTATTTAGTTCTCAAATATTCATTTTTATATTTTTGCCAGTAACTTTGTTGATTTATTATACCTTAGGGAATCTTTTTCCCGGGAATGTTTTTAAAAATTATATAGCTCTTTTTGCAAGTTTATTATTTTATGTCTGGGGAGGAATAAAAAACTTACCATTATTAGGTACTTGTATTTTGATAAATTATACATTTGGTCTACTTATTGACAAGTTAAAAGAACAAAAAAGATTAAAAAACATTGTTCTATTAGTAGGAATAATACTAAATTTAAGTTTGCTTTTTTATTATAAATATTATGGATTTGCAATAGTAAATATTAATAGCATTTTTAATACTAGTTTTCAATATAAGGAAATTATATTGCCTATAGGTATTTCGTTTTTTACATTTCAGGGTATGTCATACATAATTGACATATATAGAAATGATGCAAAAGTTAATAAAAATATTTTTTCTGTTGCATTATATATATCATTTTTCCCTCAACTAATAGCAGGTCCTATTGTAAAATATAAAGATATAGATAATCAAATAAGAGAAAGAAAAGAAACTATTGAATATTTTAGTTATGGTATTGAAAGATTTGTTATAGGATTATCAAAAAAAGTAATTATTGCTGATGTTTTAGCTGGGATAGCTGATACAATATTTGCACTTTCAGGTAAGGGAATTGATCTTCCTACAGCATGGTTAGGAGCCATCTGCTATACTTTTCAAATATACTTTGATTTTTCAGGATATTCCGATATGGCTATTGGGTTAGGCTATTTATTTGGCTTTAAATTTATGGAAAACTTTAATTATCCATATATATCAAAATCTATAACTGAATTTTGGAGAAGATGGCATATATCTTTATCTACTTGGTTTAGAGAATATCTTTATATACCATTGGGCGGAAATAGGACAGGCAATACTTATTTAAATCTTTTTATTGTTTTTTTAGTTACAGGTGTATGGCATGGAGCTTCATGGAACTTTATTATATGGGGGATATGGCATGGTGTATTTATAATTATTGAAAAACTTATAAATAAAAAAAGATGGTATGTAAAAATTCCCTCTTTTATAAAAACAACAATTACTATGTTTATTGTTATATTAGGATGGGTGTTATTTAGAGCCAATGGTTTAAGAGATGCAATAAGTTATTTATCAATAATGTTTGGAGTAAATAAAGCTACAACAGTCACATATCAATTTAGTTACTTTATTAATAAGGAATTAGTTTTTTGGATACTTATGTCAATTATAGGGTGCACTCCTATTATCGGTAATATATTAAAATCACATCAAGATAAGGAAATATTTCAAGTAGTAAAAACGATATTTATTGGAATGTTATTAATTATTGCAATAATATTTATAGTTAATTCCACATATAGTCCATTTATTTACTTTCAATTTTAAAGGAGGTGTTGTGCATGAAAAAAATACATTTTTTTAGAATAGGTTTATTTCTTTTTATTATTTCATTACCGATATTTACCATAAATTTAAAACCTAATCAAGTTTCCAATATAGATAATAGAAAGCTTATGGATTCTACAGAGGTATTTGCACAAGGCAATATTACTGAAAATGTAGAAAGTTACCTAGAGGATCGTATAGGATTTAGAACTGAAATTGTTAACACATATACTAAAGGCATGGATTTGCTATTTGATGAAATGATACATCCAAGTTATCAGTACGGAAAAGATGGCTATATTTTTCCGAAATTAAAAGAAAATAAACTAGATAAAGAGTTTCAAGAAATTTATTCTGATTTTATCTTAAATTTTCAAAATTACTGCACAGATAGAGATATAAAATTTTTATATGCTGTTGAACCTGGTAAAGCAACTGTATACTCTGAATTTTTGCCAGAGGGGTATAATTATGACAATGAAAATCTTAATTATTTTTTAAGTCTTCTTAAAGACAAAAATATTAATTATTTATATACTGGACAAGCGTTGATAGATGCTAAAGATTCCAAACAAGTTTTTGATAAAGAATATGATGCTAATCATTGGAATGAAACTGGAGCTATTGTTGGAATTTCATCTATATTAGATGAATTACATGATTTAGATTCAAGAGTGGATAAATTTGATATCAGTAAATTTGAAGAGGTAGAGTATACTAATACAACTCTTCCAGCTTCATATTTTTCTATAAATGAAAAAACTACACATTATAATTTAAAAAAAGATAATTCTGTATCCGTCACTGATTTTGATAATGAGATTAAGATATCTGAGCAGTTTACAAACTTTGCTCATTATAAAAACCCTAATAATAAAGATGCACCTAAGATACTTATTTTTGCTGGAAGTTACTTTCAAGGGAGAGATAAATTTCTTACGGAGAATTTTTCAGAGTTAATTAGAATACACAATTATCATAATGTAGTCGACTATGATTATTATATAAATATTTTTAATCCAGATATAGTTTTGTTTGAGTCTACAGAATATACTCATTCAAATAACTATTTTCCTGTAGATAAAATGAAAAATTCCACTTATAATAAGAATTTTAAAGATTATTCTAATCTTGTAGAAAGCAAGTTTGCATATACAAAAGATGATACTTTTGAAAAATCAGATACTAATTTGACCAACTTCTCCATTCCTATAGAAGGGGAAAAGGCGTCCTATGCTTATACTGATATTTCAAATAGAATATTAGATTGTAGAATAAGAGAAGTGGATGGAAAGCAAAACATTGAATTTTCTATACCAACTTCAGAAATAGAAAATTTAAATGAGTTTAGTTTATACTTAATTTCTGAAGATGAAAGTAAATTTACAAAAGTTTCTTGTGAATTAAATTAATCACCTAGTTCTTAGTTTAAACAATATTAATGCATAACAATAATTTTATATAAGGTAAGAGTAGCAATTTGATATGGTATGGGTAGAGATGCGATTATAAATTTAATATAAAGTTGAAAAAGGCTATGAAGAAAGCTTTTACGCTTAAGTAACTTCATGGTCTTTTCTAATTTTTAAATATTGTTTCTAGCATTAAAAATTTGCTCTAATAAATGTGAAAAATCAAACTGAATTTTGGTTACAAAAACTGCATCTCATTTACAAAACATGCATTTCGGATACAAAAGTGGCGTTGCGTTTACAAATATTCAGTTGTCAATTACAAAGATTGCTTTTCAATTTACAAAGTGGCATCTTGTGTTACTATTGAGTTCTTGTGTTACGATTGAGTTTAAAAATTTGCTTGCATTAACTAAAACGATAAAAATATAAAGAATAACGATAAATAATTATTGTAATTGTTAAAATGTTGATATATAATAAGGATGTAAATAATGAATAAAAACTATTTTAAAGAGAGGTAATTTTATGAAAGAGAGAACAAGTTCAAAAGTATTAAATGGATTAGTTATTGCAGGAATCATTTTAACAATTCTTGCACTTATAGGCACTCCACTTACGTTGACAGCACTTTTAAAAATCTCAAGGATGGAAATATCAGTTCCAAATATGAATTGGATATTGACAGCATGTATTTATGTGTGCGCAGTTCCTTACTTGATAGCATTATTTAAATTTAAAAGAATTTGTAAATTGCTTACAGATGAAAATTCCTTTTCATCAATTATATCAAAAGAGTTTCAAGTGATTGCCATTTGTGCATTTGCAGAAGTGGTTATTTATATTCTAAGCAACCTATTTTTATACGTAGTATTTGATTTTTATCTATATGCGATGACTGTAATACCTTTAATAATTATACCTTTTATTGGTGTAACAGCTGGATTCTTGTGCTTAGTAATGTCTGGCATATTTAAAAGAGCTGCTGAAATTAAAGAAGAAAATGATTTGACATTCTAAAAAGGGGGAAATCAAATATGATTATAGTTAACTTGGATGTTATGATGGCAAAACGTAAAATATCTTTGACGGAGTTATCAGAACAATTAGGAATGACAATGGCAAATGTATCAAATTTTAAAAATCAGAGGGCAAAGGCTTTTCGATTCACTACTCTTGATGCTTTGTGCAGAATACTCCAATGTCAACCGGGAGATATTTTAGAGTACAGAGAAGACAATGATTTAGAGAATGGAAAATAAAGATGAAAAAGATAATGATTATGACATATGATATTGCAATTATCGGGTTGGGGCCTTCTGGATCTACACTGGCACGACTGCTTTCTAAAGAATATAAAATTATCGCCATCGATAAAAAAGATTCTAGCGAAAATGGATTTCACAAACCTTGCGGCGGATTGCTCTCTTCCGACGCACAGAAAGCATTGGCAAAGTTAGATATGACCATTCCAAAGGATGTAATGGTAGACCCTCAGATTTTTGCTGTTAAAACCATAGATTTGAAAAATAATCTCATCCGCCATTATCAACGGTTTTACATTAATCTTAATCGCCATAAATTTGATTTATGGATGAAATCACTTATTCGGGATCATGTGGAGGTCCACAGCAATTCTCGTTGTTCTGCTATTGAAAAAATACCAGAAGGTTATCGGGTAACTTTTCATGAAAATGGTACAGAGCATGTCATCATTGCCAAATATCTGGTAGGGGCAGACGGTGCTAATTCCTTGGTACGCCGCACCCTTTACCCAAAAAAGAAAATACGGACTTATATGTCAATACAGCAATGGTTTCCTGAAACACACCCCAATCCGTTTTATTCCTGTATTTTCGACCCGGAAAATACCGACTGCTGTTCTTGGTCCATCTCTAAGGACAATCAGTTTATTTTTGGTGGCGCATTTCCAATGGATAATTCCCGGAAACGATTTGAAAATCAGAAAAAAAATCTAGAGAAAATTGGATTTCAGTTCGGAGAGCCTATGAAAACCGAGGCCTGCATTGTACTGCGACCATCCACATTCCATGATTTTTGCTGCGGTAAGGACAACGCTTTTTTGATTGGGGAAGCTGCGGGATTTATCAGCCCCAGTTCACTGGAGGGAATCAGTTCAGCTATCAACAGCGCACGAATTTTGAGTGAAGTACTAAATGCTCATAGTAAAAATGCGAACAAAAAATACAGATTAAAAACTTTTAATATTCGTTTAAAAATCTCTTTAAAACTACTGAAATGTCCGTTTATGTATAATACTTTTTTACGTAAGCTGGTATTAAAGAGCAGATTGCAAAGTATTAATATTGTTTCGGCAAAACGGTAAAGCATTCAATTAACAAATGCGCGAAATAATTGAGTATTTCGCGCAAAAGTAAACTTCTTCTTTCGAACTATCGGCACATGACAATAATTTCATATGGTGTGGTTTGAGCTGGTATACTCCTTGTGGTAGCGCCATAGACAACAATTAGGTCTCGATTTGCAGGGTTTCTAGTAAATAGTTGTCCGTTTTCTAATACTATCCTAGTATATGGCCCAATATTTAATTTTAAATAGTTGTCACTACTTACCAACTCACTATTAAAATGATCAACTTTCACGTTTCGGTTTTGTGTATCTCTTGCCATAACAATTGCTCGAAATTGCGGTGGAAAAATTAGGGGAGCAGGTGCATTTGCATCATAAAATCCAGTTACCCTATCTCCTACTGCCACCATTACATGATTCACAAAGTAAGTAGATGGTTCCACAACGAAATTTACTAAATTTCCATTTTCGTTTTCTACAGACATTAATTTATAACAGCCTAATCCTTCTCCAGTTACAGTTGTCTGAAAATCATTAATCATGGTAATAGTACCATGAAAGGATTTGAAATTTGCCATTTTTAATCTTCCACTCCTATTTTAACTTCTATATCTATACATATTATGAATTACTAAGAATTTGTGTTATTATTTAGAATAAAAATTTTATTAATATTATCTAATAAAGATAATTCATTGAAAGATTTAGAAAATAGAAAAATGATGGGTATATTGGTGAAGGAATAATAAATAATACTATTATAAGAAAAAAAGTATAATTCAAAATAAGTTTTCACTTGCAAATTAATACAGAAGGAGATATAATTTATAAAGATTGGAAAAACCAGTGTTGATAAAAGCTACGATTTATAAATTTCTTTAGAGAGCCGATGGTTGGTGAGAATCGGTGAAAGGTTAAATCTTTCCACTTTTGGAGCTGTTGGTGATAAACTGAAAGGCTAGTATCCTTTATCATACTACTATCGAGTGGCTGGTTCTTATAGTGAACTGGCAATTTGGGTGGCAACGCGGATCCTTCCGTCCCATATTTACATATGAGATGGAAGGTTTTTTGATTTTATGGCTTCAAAATTATTATATTATTTATATTTATATAGGAGGAAAAATTATGTTAGATTTAAAATTTGTAAGAGAAAATCCTGAAGTTATTAAGGAAAACATGAGGAAAAAATTTCAGCATAATAAGCTGGAATTAGTAGATGAAGTAATCTCTCTGGATATTGAACTCAGAAATATAAAGCCAGAAGCAGATACTTTAAGAGCTAAAAGAAATAAGATTTCAAAACAAATTGGTGGATTAATGGCTCAAGGAAAAAAAGAAGAAGCAGAAGAAATGAAGAAACAGGTTACAGAAGCTTCAGATCATTTAGCTGAGTTAGAAAAAAAAGAAGGCGAACTGGAAGAGAAAATAAAAGGCATTATGATGGCTATTCCAAATATCATTGACCCAAGTGTTCCAATTGGTAAAGATGACAGTGAAAATGTGGAAATTCAACGTTATGGAGAACCGGTTGTACCAGATTTTGAAATTCCATATCATGCTGAAATTATGGAGAAATTTAGTGGACTTGATTTAGATAGTGCTAGAAAAGTTGCTGGTAATGGTTTTTATTATTTGATGGGAGATATTGCAAGACTCCATTCTGCAGTAATTTCTTATGCTAGAGACTTTATGATTAACCGCGGATTTACATATTGCATTCCACCTTTTATGATTCGTAGTGAAGTGGTAACTGGTGTTATGAGCTTTGCAGAAATGGATGCTATGATGTACAAAATCGAAGGTGAAGATTTATACTTAATCGGAACCAGCGAACATTCTATGATCGGTAAATTTATTAATACTATACTACCAGAGACTTCTTTGCCTCAAACATTAACTAGTTATTCACCTTGCTTTAGAAAGGAAAAAGGAGCTCACGGTATTGAAGAAAGAGGAGTATACCGAATTCATCAATTTGAGAAACAAGAAATGGTTGTTGTATGTAAGCCAGAAGATAGTATGATGTGGTATGATAAGCTATGGCAGAACACAGTGGATTTTTTCCGTTCTTTGGATATACCGGTAAGAACTTTGGAATGTTGTTCTGGTGACCTAGCAGACTTAAAGGTAAAATCAGTGGATGTGGAAGCGTGGTCTCCTAGACAGAAAAAATACTTCGAAGTAGGAAGCTGTTCTAACTTAGGTGACGCACAAGCACGTCGTCTTAAAATTCGTGTAGCTGGTGAGGACGGCAAATACTTTGCTCATACATTAAATAATACCGTAGTTGCACCTCCAAGAATGCTAATTGCTTTTTTAGAAAACAACTTAAATGCAGATGGTTCTGTCAATATTCCAGTTGCATTGCAACCATACATGGGCGGAATGACTGTTATTAAATAATTTACCATGGGAATTAAACCTTTCGTCCTATTTTTTAGGATGAAAGGTTTTTTTATATTTCAATATATATAGACTCTTTAAGAATTTATAATATGGATATAGATTAAAATATTTAGTATGTAAAGGATGATCAGTTCAAATTTTAGAACATATTGATAATGAATTTTATATGTGATAAAATAAGAGCAATATTTAGAAAAGGGGTGTAAGAATGTACATTGTGAAGATGAGACTTCGTTATTTAGTTTAATAAAAATAACTAAATAAAAGTAAGGTTAAAATGCCTATTAGTACAGGCTTTTTTGTGCTGCCTTGCTTGAGGATTCTTGCAATGAACATTCGTACATTTTTAATGAGTACCTTATTATAGACATTAGGCATAGGCTGCCTTAATGCAGTTTTTGATGTCCTATATTTTATAAGAGTGTATAAGGGTTGCAGGTGAATTATGTTCATTTGCAGCCCTTATTTGTTAATTGAGAATGGTCATTTTCAAGAATTCACATCAGATTATTAAATGAGGTGAATTTGAGAACATGTGTATAAAAAGTATTAAGAAAAAAGATAGAGCTAGAGAATTAGTGAAGAAAAATCAAAGACTTTTTAAATGTCCTGTATGTAGTGGCAAAATGTTTATGAATGACTTTAATATTTTAACTTGTAATTCTAAGCACAGCTTCGATTTATCTAAGAAAGGTTATTTGAATTTATTAACATCAAGTAATCTTCCTGTATATTCTAAAGAATTATTTGAAGCCAGGCATAAGGTTTGTACAGCTGGATTCTATAATCCATTAATTGATATGTTAGCCAAAATAATCGGTGAATATAAAAATTCCATTTCTAAAAAACATATAGCTATTTTAGATGCAGGATGTGGTGAAGGGTCACACATCTACGATATTTTTAAAAAGAGTAAAGGAAATCTAAATGACACTTTTGTGGGGGGAGATATTTCAAAAGATAGCATTAATATGGCTGCAAGTAACCATGCTGATATTATTTGGTGCGTAGCAGATTTAGCGAGATTACCTTTTCAAAATAGGAATTTTGATGTTGTTTTAAACATGCTTTCTCCAGCTAATTATGGTGAGTTCGATAGGATATTAAGTGACAAAGGAATTGTTATAAAAGTGGTTCCAGGATCCCAATATCTTAAAGAATTACGTGAAACAATTTATAATGATAAGAAAACCATTGATTATTCTAATAATAAAGTAATAGACTATTTTAGCCATAGGTTAGATGTTATAGATATTCAAGATATCAACTATCAATTTGCTGTTGATGAAGAACTTTTACCACATTTCATTAAAATGACACCATTAACTTGGGGAAAAAGTACTGAAAGATTAAATTATATATTTAAAAAAAATATTTCTTCTATAACCTTAGATTTAGCCTTAATAATTGGTATAAAGAAAAAGTAGAACTAAAGCCTTGTTTCAAAGCAAAATTAACCCCACATAACCTGTACAGGAAATGTCGGATAAATACATTGAATTTCTGATATTCTATTAATGAAGGGAGGTTATACAAATGGATTCGCTGAAAAAGATGAATGAAGCATTAGATTATATTGAAGAAAATCTTACAAATGACATTAATTTTAAAGAAATTGCTAGATTGGCTTTGTGCTCGGAATACCATTTTCAAAGGATGTTTTCTTTTCTTACAGGTGTTACACTGGGGGAGTATATTCGTCGCAGACGGCTTACTGTTGCGGCTTTTGAGATTATTAATAGTAACATGAAGATAATGGACATTGCCATTAAATATGGATATAGCTCACCAGACTCTTTTACAAGAGCTTTTCAAAGTTTGCATGGGGTAACACCTTCGGAAGCTAGAAACAATGGTCAATCGCTAAAAGCTTATCCAAGAATGACCTTTCAATTATCAATTAAAGGAGGAGACGAAATGAACTATAGAATTGAAGAGAAAGAGGCGTTTAGTATAATTGGGATTATGGAAAGGGTTCCTATAATATTCCATGGAGTGAATCCAAAGATTGCAGCCATGTGGCAAAGTTTAGATGGAGAGACAATTAATAAGCTTAAAGAACTTTCTAATGTGAAGCCTTTAGGAATACTTAGCGCATCAATAAACTTTTCTGAAGAGCGAATGGAGGAAAAAGGGGAGTTAGATCATTATATAGGTGTGGCAACCACTAGAGATTGCCCAGAGAACCTAACACAACTTGAGATTCCGCCTTTAACATGGGCAGTATTTGAAGCAGTGGGGCCATTCCCTGATACCCTTCAAGATATCTGGGGACGCATCTATTCCGAATGGTTTCCCTCATCAAACTATGAACAAGTAGAAGGACCTGAAATTTTATGGAATGAGCATAAAGATATAACTTCACCAACTTTTAGAAGCGAGATATGGATTCCGGTTTGCAAAAAGAAATAATAGTTAAGAGATTTAAAAGAGTAAATAAAGATAATAATAAAAACAAGGGTACTGTGTATAATATCACAAGTATCCTTGTTTTTATACTAAAAGTTAATCTTGCTATTATCAATAGATATATGGAGATATATGGATATAACCGTATATATACTATATTAGAGACATAACATGATATAAATTTGCACGAAAAAGTAATGCATAAATCATGAAAATGCAAACTGTAAAATAAAAGCATTTATTAAAAAAATGATCAAAAAAACGTAAAAATGGTTTTTAAATATAAAAAATGTGTTATAATGGAATTACATCCTGGTAACGTTACCAATAACGTTACCAAAATGTAATTTTATAACCTGCATGATAAGGTTTACTAAAATGTTTGTCATACTTTGGAGGTAGGGTTTACTATGGATAATCTAACGATTAAGGATATATCTCGAATCGCAGGAGTAGGGGTAAGTACAGTATCTAGAGTATTAAATAATCATCCTGATGTGAAGGGTGAAACTAGAGCAAAAGTTTTAAAGGTAATTGAAGAACTTAACTATATACCCAATAATAGTGCAAGAAATTTAAAGAGGAATACTTCAAACAATATTGGAGTTCTGGTTAAAGGTATTCACAATCCATTCTTTTCAAAAATGATAAAATCTATAGAAGAAAAAATAGATGAAAATGGATACGCTATGATTCTTCATTATAATGAAAGTAATCCTAACGATTTTGATGCAGCTATTGAACTTATAAAGGAAAAAAAACTAAAAGGATTAATTTGTCTTGGAGGTTACTTTGATAATTTAGATGAACAAAAGTTGTTGGATTTAAAAACTCCACTAGTTTTAACATCTACAAGTATTATAGAAAATTTAAATAAAAAATATTTTTCTAGTGTAATTATAGAAAATGATAAGGCGGCGTTTAAAGCAGTAGATTACATATGTAAACTAGGACATAAAAACATTGGAATTATAACTACCGGAGAAGAAGATAAAGGTGTGGGAAAACTAAGGTTTCAAGGTTATAAGGAAGCGCTTTTAAAAAACAATGTAGCTTATGATTCAAGGATGGTAGAAATAGGGGAATATACTTTTCAGACAGGTTTTGACGCCATGAATAGACTAATGGACAAAAATTTAGATATAACAGCTGTGTTTGTTACCGCTGATATTATGGCTATAGGAGCCTCAAAAGCAATATTAAGTAGAGGACTTAGAATACCAGAAGATATTTCTATAGTGGGATTTGATGGAATAGATTATTCTCAATATTTTCATCCCTCATTAACTACCATCGAACAACCTGTAGAAGAAATGGGAAAAAAGAGCATAGAAATTTTGTTTGATTTAATAAATAAAAAAGAAAAATATAATCATGTGGTATTTGAGACAAAACTATTGGAAAGAGAGTCTTGCAAAAAAATATTAAGGAGGTAAACCATGGCTAAAGTGATTTTAGAAAAAGTTGAAAAAGTTTATCCTAATGGATTTAAAGCTGTACACGGAATTGATTTAGAAGTAAATGATGGAGAGTTTATGGTATTTGTTGGGCCATCAGGATGTGCAAAGTCTACTACTTTAAGAATGGTAGCTGGCCTTGAAGAAATATCAGAAGGAAAAATTTATATTGGGGATAAATTAGTAAACGATATACCAGCGAAAGATAGGGGAATTGCAATGGTTTTTCAGAACTATGCATTATATCCACATATGACTGTTTATGATAATATGGCTTTTTCTTTAAAAATAAAGAAGACTCCAAAAGATGTTATAGATAAAAAAGTTAAAGAAGCTGCAAGAATTTTAGACCTAGAAGAAGTTTTAAAAAGAAAACCCAAAGAATTATCAGGAGGACAAAGACAAAGGGTTGCCGTAGGAAGAGCAATAGTAAGGGATCCAGATGTGTTTCTATTTGATGAACCTTTATCTAACCTAGATGCAAAACTAAGAGTTCACATGAGGGTTCAACTTTCGAAACTTCATAGCAAGTTAAAAACTACAATGATATATGTTACTCACGACCAAGTGGAAGCAATGACTATGGGGGACAGAATATGTGTAATGAATTTAGGTAGAGTCATGCAGGTTGATACACCACTTAACTTGTACAAGTATCCTGCAAATAAATTTGTAGCTGGGTTTATTGGTTCTCCTGCTATGAACATTATAGAAGGAGAGTTAATTAATAATGGATTTATAGCTATAAAAATAGGAGGTGTAGAGTTACAGTTACCGCAAAGCAAGGCTGATAAATTTAAAAATCATGTAGGCAAAAAAGTTTACTTTGGCATAAGACCTGAACATATTAACTTAGAAAAAGGAGAATCTACTGTGAAGATTAAGGGGAGAGTTGATGTCATTGAAAATATGGGGAATGAAGCATTTGTATATTTTGATTTCCTTGGAACTCAATTCATTGGGAAAGTAGATTCTTTAAAAGCTAATTTAATAAATATTGGACAAGAAGAAACTTTTGTGCTTCACATGGATAACTGTCATATTTTTGATTTTGACAGTGAAGAAAATATAGGTGTTTAAAATAATTTGGGAGGGGAATATTTATGAAAAAAATTAAGAAAATTGTTGCATTAGCTCTTTCTTCAACATTGGTTATTTCGGCCCTATTATTAGGAGGATGCTCATCAAAACCAGCAGATAATTCTGGACAAAAACCAGCAGGAGACAATAAAAAGGAAGTAACATTAAATATGTTCCAATTTAAAGTTGAGATGGCCAAAGAACTTGAAGAAGCTGCAAAAACTTATTCTACAGAACATCCAGAGGTTAAAATAAATATTCAAACTGTGGGTGGAGGAGATGATTACGGTGCTGCTCTTAGAGCTAAAATGCAATCAGGTGAAGAGCCAGCAATATTTAATATAGGTGGACCACAAGACGTTAAAGACTGGCAAGCAAGGCTTGTAGATTTATCTGGAGAACCTTGGGTAAGTCAAGCTGTTGACGGAGTATTGCCAGGAGTAACTGTAGACAACAAAGTTTATGGAATGCCATTTTCAGTTGAAGGATATGGTTTCATATATAATAAAGGCATATTTGAAGCTGCTGGAATTGATACAAAGGCTATTAAAGATTATGCAAGTTTAGAAGCAGCGGTTAAAAAACTTGATGATAAGATAAAAGCTAAGGAATTAAAAGACAAATATCCTAAATTAGAAGCAGTATTTGAAATGCCTGCTAAGGAAACTTGGGTAACTGGACTTCATACATCAAATGCAGTTTTATCTCAAGAGTTTAATAGTGCTCTTGATGCTTTTACGGCTAAAAAAGTAGATTTTAAATATGGTGATGCATTAAAAGCATTATACGACTTACAAGCTAATTATTCACCAAATGCCAAATCTAAAGGAAAATTAAATGCAGTAGACTATGCAAGTCAGGTTGGTCAAGGTTTAGCTATAGAACGTGTTGCTATCATACAACAAGGTAACTGGGTTTATAACGATATTCAAAAGATAGATGAAAAGGTTGCAGAACAATTAGATATTTTACCAATACCAGTTAAAGGAGCAAAAGAAGATTCAATACCAGTAGGAGTTCCTATGTACTGGGCAGTTAATAACAAGGTTTCACCAGAACAACAAGTTGCTGCTAAAGACTTTTTAAATTGGTTATATACTTCTGAAAAAGGTAAAGATTATGTCGTTAACAAATTTTTCTTCATACCTCCATTTAAAGGTTATGAAAACTTTCAACCTAAGGATTCTTTAGGTGCAGCTGTAAATAGATATGCTCAGGAAGGAAAAACATCACCATGGGTATTCATGGGGTATCCAACTGGCTGGGGAATGGATGTTCTTGGACAAGAAGTTCAAAAATACTTAGCTGGAGAAGTTCAATGGGATGAGGCTATAAAGACAGCTCAAGCTAAGTGGGAGAAAGCGAGAATGGAAAAAAGCAAATAAATTAATTAGGGGAAGGGATTATTTCCTTCCTCAAATTATATAGAAATCGACATGAGGAGGTCACTATGAAAAAATCAAAATTATGGTTTAGTTTCTTTGTTGGACCTATACTAATTGCATTTTTACTGGTTGTAGTCATACCAGCTATAACAGGAATATATTATTCTTTTACAGATTGGAATGGCATAGAGAATAAGGCCACTTTTGTTGGACTTTCAAATTATATAGAGATATTTAAAAAAGGAAATGGATTT
This sequence comes from uncultured Clostridium sp., assembly GCF_963515715.1. GTDB lineage: Bacteria > Bacillota > Clostridia > Clostridiales > Clostridiaceae > Clostridium_AW. Next base: position 35,204 of record NZ_CAUPZS010000012.1, on the reverse strand, counting down.
ATACAAGCCTTTGTATTTACAGCAGTCTTTGCTGCGGTATCTGTTATCGCAATTAATCTAATTGGTTTTGGATTAGCACTATTAGTTACTAGAGGGATGAAAACAAGTAACATTTTAAGAAGCATATTTTTCATGCCTAATATGGTGGGGGGACTTATATTAGGATTTATATGGCAGTTTATATTTACAAAGGCTTTTGATTCTATCGGTGTTAAGCTTGGATGGGAATTTCTAAGAGGATGGCTTTCTACTACAGGAACTGGTTTTTGGGGACTTGTTATATTAATGTCTTGGCAAATGTCAGGATACATGATGGTAGTTTATATAGCAGCTCTAGAAGGTATTCCTGAAAGCTTAAAAGAAGCAGCAGAAATAGATGGAGCTAATGGATTTCAAAAACTTATTAATATAACCATACCTTTAGTTGCACCAGCTTTTACTGTTGGACTCTTTTTAACATTATCCAATTCTTTTAAATTGTTTGATCAAAACTTATCACTTACAGCCGGAGGGCCATACAATTCTACACAAATGTTAGCTCTTAATATTTATAATTCAGCCTTTGTATATAACGAGTTTGGTATAGCTCAGGCTAAGGCAGTAATATTCTTAATTACTGTAGCAGCCATATCTTTAACTCAATTAAATTTCAGTAAGAAAAAGGAGGTAGAAATGTGACGAGAGAAACCACTTCAAAAAAAGTAGGGTGGAGTATATTAGCAATATTTACAGGTCTTATATTTTTAGCACCACTATATATTGCCTTTATAAACTCTTTTAAAACTCAAAAGGGTATTTATGATAATGTTATAGGTTTACCTTCGGAAGGTACCTTTACTTTAAATAATTATCTTCAGGCCTTTAAAGACCTAGACTTTCTTCATTCCTTCATGAATTCTTTACTAATTACAGTAGTGAGTACTGTAATTATAGTTATATTTGCTTCAATGGCAGCTTGGATGTTAGTTAGGTCAAAAACAAAAATAAGTAAATTTTTATTTTTTTTATTTGCAGGAGCTATGCTAATACCTTTTCAGTCAGTAATGTTACCTCTCATTAACTTAATGGGGAAACTACACTTATTAAATCCAGTAGGATTAGTATTTATGTATTTAGGGTTTGGATCAAGTTTGTCTATAATAATGTATCATGGATTTATAAAAAATATACCAGTAGAGTTAGAAGAGGCAGCTACAATAGATGGATGTAACAAGTTTCAAATATTTTGGCTAATTGTTTTTCCATTATTAAAACCAATAACTGTTACAATAAGTATTTTAAATGCTATGTGGATATGGAACGACTTTTTATTACCTCAATTAGTTATAAACAGGCCTAAATGGCATACCCTTCCCTTAAAAATGTTTTACTTTTTCGGTCAATATTCAAAACAGTGGAATTTAGCATTAGCGGGGCTTGTGCTAGGTATGATTCCTATAATTATATTCTATTTATTTGCTCAAAAACACATTGTAAAAGGTGTTACACAAGGATCTATTAAGTAAAATTACATTTAATATATATTTGTTAAGCAATGTGGTGATACTGATAATCATATTTAATTAATTGAACAATAGATGGGGTGAAGAAATGAAAGTATTTAAAATAACTGAGAATGTAGCTAGGTATACCTTTGGAAAACCTATAGATACAGAAGCTATAGGTTTAAGTGGAGAAGAATGCGTTGAAAACTCTTTAGAATTTTTAAAAGTGAAGTATAATCAAGAGCTAGAACTTGATTATGATATGAATGTACAAGATGTGGTATGGGGTCTTGGAGAAAACCAAAGGGGAATGAATAAAAAGGGTGGTATATATGAAGCATTCTGTAGTGATGATCCAAGGCATACTCCAGATAAAAAATCTTTATATGGAGCTCACAATTTTATAGTAATAGATGGAGATAATAAGTTTGGTGTTTTTATAGACTACCCAGGAAAGGTAACATTTGATATAGGCTTTTCAAACAAAAATAAGTTAAAAATTACTATAGAAGAAAGTAACGTAGATGTTTATATAATTAAAGGAAAATCTTCGAAAGATATTGTAAGAGAATTTCTAGGTATTATAGGAGAGAGCTATGTCCCTCCTAAATGGGCTTTTGGATATCAACAGTCAAGATGGGGTTATAAGGATTCAAAAGAGATTGCAGAGATTGCAGACAAATTTATTGAGAATAAAATTCCTTGTGATGCAATTTGCCTGGATATAGATTATATGGAGAGATTTAAAGATTTCACTATAGACAAGGATGCTTTTCCAAATTTTAAAGGTTTTGTAAAGGAGATAAAAGAAAAAGGTTTTAGGCTTATACCTATAATTGATGCAGGAGTTAAGATAGAAAAGGGATACGAAATTTATGAAGAAGGCATAGAAAATAAATGTTTTTGTGTTGATGATAAAGGAGAGCCATTTATAGCAGCAGTTTGGCCAGGAGTATGCCATTTCCCAGATTTTTTAAATAGTAAAGCTAGAGAATGGTTTGGACTAAAATATAAATCTCTAACGGACTTGGGAATTGAAGGCTTTTGGAATGACATGAATGAACCAGCTATATTTTATACTCCTAGAGGTTTAAAAGAAGCTGTTGAAGCTGCAAAGACTTCTGAAAAAGAAAATTTAGATATACACTCCTTCTTCGCATTACAAGATGCATTTTCAAAGATGCCCAACAATATAACGGATTACAAAAGCTTCTACCATAATATGGACGGAGATGTTGTTAATCATTATAAGGTCCATAATCTTTATGGTTACAACATGACAAGAAGTGCTGGAGAAGCTTTTAGAAAAATTAATCCTAATAAAAGATTTTTACTGTTTTCACGAGCTTCATATATAGGAATGCATAGATATGGCGGCATATGGACAGGGGATAACCACTCTTGGTGGGAGCACATTTTATTAAATATAAAAATGATGCCTTCTTTAAATATGTGTGGCTTCTTCTATATTGGAGCAGACACAGGTGGTTTTGGTGGCGATGCTAATGAGCAATTAGTTATAAGGTGGAATCAATTTAGTATATTTACACCTTTATTTAGAAATCATTCAGCAATGGGAACTAGGTACCAAGAACCATATTCATTTGGCGAAGATACTAAAGAAATTATTAAAAAAGCAATAGAATTTAGATATGCATTAATCCCTTATATTTATTCAGAATATATGAAAGCAATTAATAGTAGAAATATGTATTTCATGCCAATTTCCTTTGAATATAATGATGAAATGTCAAGAAGAATAGAGAGTCAACTTTTACTAGGAGAAAGTTTAATGATCGCTCCTATTTATGAAGAAAATGCAGTGGGAAGGTATGTCTATCTTCCAGAGGATATACTTTTATGGAAAGTAAGGAACTATAGGAATAGGCAATATGAGGTTATTAAAAAAGGACATACTTATTTGGATGTTGACTTTGATGAAATTCCATTGTTTATTAGAAAAAATAAAATTTTAATTTTAGGTAAGTCTTCTCACAATGTAGAAAGCTTAGATAGCACGGAATTAAATGTAATAGCCTTTGTAGAAAGCGAGGCAAATTATATATATTATGATGATGATGGAAATAGCTACGACTTTAAAGAGGGTAAATATTCAGAAATAATTATATGCATTAGAAAAAATAATGAGGATTACGAAATAGAAGTTGAAAATAAAGGGAACAAATTAGTGAAGAAAATAAGCTTTGACATAGTAGATGTAGATGGAAATATTATTAAAAAAATAATCTATTTATAAGGATAAAGGAGAAAGTTGATGATTACAAGAAGCAGTGGTATTTTAATGCATATTACATCACTACCAAGTCCCTATGGTATTGGGACCTTTGGAAAAGAAGCATATGATTTTGTAGATTTTTTATATAAAGCAGGACAAAGGCATTGGCAAATATTACCTATTGGACCCACAGGCTATGGTGATTCTCCTTATCAATCCTATTCAGCTTTTGCAGGCAATCCATATCTTATAGATTTGCCATTGCTTACAGAAATGGGATTATTAAAAAGTGGGGATTATGAAAATATAGATTTTAGTAAGGATTGTACCAAGGTAGATTATAATAAAATATTTAAAAACAAGATGCCTATTTTGAAAAAAGCTTTCAAAAATAGTAAGGGCAAATATGAAAATGAGATAAAAAGATTTAGAGAAGAAAATAAACTGTGGATAGAAGATTATGTTTTATATATGAGTATAAAAGAAAGATTTAACTTAAAGCCTTGGCAGGAATGGGATGAAAAGATTAAGTTAAGAGATGAAGAAGTTTTAAAAAAATATAGAGAAGAATTAAAAGAAGAAATAGATTACTGGATGTTTTTACAATATATATTTTTCAAGCAATGGATGGAATTAAAAAACTATGCAAACCACAAAGGAATAAAAATTATAGGGGATATACCAATTTATGTAGCAACAGATAGTGCTGATACTTGGGCAAACAGTGAGGTGTTTGTTTTAGATGAAAATAAAAATCCTACTGTTGTCTCAGGATGCCCGCCGGATGCTTTTTCATCTACAGGACAATTATGGGGGAATCCTATATATAGATGGGACTACCTAGATAGCATAGGATATGCTTGGTGGGTAGAAAGAATTAAAGCAAGTAGCAAAATATATGATATCACAAGAATAGATCATTTCAGAGGATTTGAATCTTATTGGGAAGTACCAGCAAAAGAAAACACTGCAATAAATGGAAAATGGGTTAAGGGACCGGGAATGAAATTATTTAATAAGATAAAAGAAGAATTAGGAGAAATTGAAATAATAGCTGAAGACTTAGGGTTTCTGACTAAAGAAGTTATTGATTTTAGAATTGCCTCTGGATATCCTGGAATGAAAATCTTAGAATTTGCTTTTGATACTAGAGAAGAAAGCGATTATCTACCGCATAATTATGATAAAAATTGTGTGGTATACACTGGAACTCACGATAATGATACCGTTAATGGATGGCTTGAAAATACAAATGAAAAAGATGTGGAGTTTGCTATAAAATATCTAAAATTAACTGAAGAAGAAGGCTGTAATTGGGGATTCATAAGAGGAGTATTAAGTTCGGTTGCAGATCTTGCGGTAATACAGATGCAGGATTATTTAGGACTTTCAACTGAAGCTAGAATGAATATTCCATCAACTATAGGTGGTAATTGGCAGTGGAGAGTTAAAAAAGAGAATTTGACAGAGGAATTAGTTAAAAATATTTATGATATTACAAAACTATATGGAAGGTAGGAATAATATGGTTAATACTGAGGAACTTAAGATAGCTATAGAAAGAATTATTAAAATAGATTATGGCAAATCTTTGGCTAAAGCAAAAAATTATGAAAAGTACAATGCACTTTCAAAAGCTATTATGGGTACTATAATTGTTAACTGGGAAGAGACTGAAAATGCTTATGATAAAGGAAAACAAGCCTACTATTTATCAGCAGAGTTTTTGATGGGGAGAGCTCTAGGAAATAATTTAATGAATTTAGGAATTTATGATGAAGTAGAAAAAGTTTTAAAAGAATTAGATATAGATATTAATGAAATAGAAGAGGTAGAAGAAGATGCAGGGCTTGGAAATGGAGGACTTGGAAGACTAGCAGCTTGTTTTATGGAGTCAGCAGCTACAAAAAATTTACCACTAACGGGCTATGGAATTAGGTATAGTTACGGATTATTTAAGCAAAGTTTTATAGATGGTTTTCAAGCAGAGGAAGAAGATAATTGGTTAAAATATGGTGATCCATGGTCTATTAGACGAGAAGAAGATACTGTTATTGTAGAGTTTGCTGATGGCAAAGTTAAGGCTGTACCATATGATACGCCCATTATAGGTTATGGGACAAAAAATATAAATAAGCTCAGACTCTTTAAAGCAGAACCTTTGACGGATTTTGATTTTAAATTATTTAATTCTCAAAAATATGATGAGGCGGTAAAGGGAAAAAATAGGGCTGAAGATATTTCTAGGGTATTGTATCCAAATGATTCTACGGAAGAAGGAAAAATTCTTAGATTGAAACAACAATATTTCTTTGTTTCTGCAGGATTGAATGATATAGTTAAAAAGTTTAAAAAAGTACATGGAAATAATTTTGAAGAATTTGCTAAATATAATGCAGTACAGCTTAATGATACCCATCCAGTTGTAGCCATACCAGAGCTTATGAGAATATTAATAAATAAAGAAGGTTTGTTATGGGAAGATGCTTGGAATGTTGTAGTTGATACTTTCTCCTATACAAATCACACTATATTAAAGGAGGCTCTTGAGGAGTGGAATGTGGAGCTTTACGAAAAGTTACTTCCTCGAATTTATGAGATAATTAAGGATATAGATAAAATATTTAATGAAGAACTTATGGAAAAGAAGTATTCAAAGGAAAAAATAGATTCTATGAGGATAATAAATGAGGACAAGATTAGAATGGCTTATCTTGCAATTCATGGGACTCATGTTACAAATGGTGTAGCTAAGCTTCATACGGATATATTAAAGTATCAAGAGTTAAAAGATTGGCATGAGCTTTATCCAAATAGATTTCAAAATAAGACTAATGGCATCACTCCTAGAAGATGGCTACTTTTAACAAATAAGGAGCTATCAAAGTTAATAACAGAGCTCCTAGGAAATACTGATTGGATTACTAACCTTCATGAATTAAAAAAGCTGGAGCAGTATATAGAGGATACATCAGTACTAGATAAATTATTAGAAATAAAAAAGGCTAATAAAGAGCGATTAGCAAAATATATTAAAGAACAAGAAGGGATTAGTATAAATCCAGACTCATTATTTGATATACAAATTAAAAGGTTACACGAATACAAAAGACAACTTCTTAATGCTTTTGGTATATTAGATTTATATTTTAAATTAAAAGAAAATCCTAATATAGACATTATTCCAAGGACTTTTATATTTGGAGCAAAGGCTGCACCGGGATATGTTAGAGCAAAGGCTATAATAAAATTTATTAATGAAATCGCAAAACTTGTAAATAATGATTCTGAAATAGGCGATAAAATAAAAGTTGTATTCGTTGAGAATTATAGAGTTTCTTATGCTGAAAAATTATTTCCAGCAGCTGATATTTCTGAACAAATATCTACAGCGGGAAAGGAAGCTTCAGGAACTGGCAATATGAAATTTATGCTAAATGGCACTCCAACCATTGGAACTTACGATGGTGCTAATGTGGAGATAGTTCAAGAAGCAGGAGAAGAAAATAACTTTATTTTTGGAGCTACAGTGGAGGAAATTGAAAAAATTAAGGATACTTATAATCCTAAGGAATATTATGAAACTGTTCCAGGATTAAAGAAAGTTGTAGATAGCTTAATTGATGGTACTTTTGACGATGGAGGAAATGGTAGCTTTGAAGAATTACACAGAGCTTTACTTGAAGGTGCCAGCTGGCATAAAGCAGATAATTATTTCATACTTAGAGACTTTAAAGATTATGTAGAAGCACAAAGTAGAGTAGATGAAGTTTATAGAGATAGATTTGGCTGGGCTAAAAAAGCTCTAATGAATATTGCAAATGCGGGAAAGTTTAGCAGTGATAGGACCATAGAGGAATATGCAAAAGAAATTTGGAATATAACTTCTAAAAATATATGATATAATAAGAGGAACTAAAATTAAATTTCAATAGGGGAGGGTGAGTTAATGCTTACTGTCCTCTATTCTTTTTCTCTGGAAGGCTTACATGTGGACATTGCTAAATGGTCTTGGATGAAATATATGGGACTCTATCCACCATGATTGAATACTTTTTTAAATAATGATATAATTTTATATTAAAAAAAGAACGATTAATCGCTTTGAAAATTTTATATGATATGACAACATAAAAAAAATTTATTTAAGATTCATTAAAGGTATGATTGTTACAATAGAGTCATAAGGGAGCTATCTACAAAAAATTAAATGAATGTATGCTGTTATAATATAATAAAAAGGAGGTATAGGTGTATGAGAATTTTAATGGTTGAAGATGAAAAATATATGGCAGAAGCCATAGAGCAAGTCCTAAAGAAAAATAATTACAGTGTTGATTTAGCCTTTGATGGTGAATATGGCTTAGACTGTGGACTTTCTGGTATTTATGACATTATTGTTCTCGACATTATGCTTCCTAAAATGAACGGCATCAGCGTACTAAAAGAATTGCGCAAAAATGGCATTGAAACCCCGGTGATACTTCTCACGGCAAAGGGTGAAATTGAAGATAAGGTAAAAGGTCTTGATAGCGGAGCGGATGATTATTTATCAAAGCCATTTCACACAGAGGAATTGATGGCTCGATTGCGTGCATTGGGGCGTAGAAAAAATGAATTGATAAACGATAACATTTTACAATACGGAGACATTGAACTCAATCAGCTCACTTTAAATCTCAACTGTAGGAACAAAGAGTTTAAACTCACATTAAAGGAATGTCAACTGTTAGAAGTTTTAATCAAGCGAAAAGGTATGATTATTTCCAAGGATTCCATCATTGAAAAGCTTTGGGGCTACGAAACCGATGCAGAGGATAATCATGTGGAGGTATATATATCCTTCCTTCGCAAAAAATTAAGTCGTATAAAGTCCGCAGTTAGCATTCAAACAGTGAGAGGTGCAGGTTATGTATTAAAAACCACAAAGGACGGAGAATTCTATGTTTAAACAACTACGCAACCAATTTCTTATACTGAATATGTCAATTATTTCTGTGGTGATGATTACTGCCTTTGCCGTTATTTATCTTACAACATACAACAACATACAAACGAAAAACCAGAACCAATTGGAGTTATTGTCTTCAAAACCAAATGTAACTTCCATTGGCTTACCATATGATACAAGGATGGAGAAGATAATCATTAGCATGCCCCCTTCGGACTCTTCCCTTTCTTTCAATGTACTTGTGAATTCAGATGGCAAGGTTCTTAAAATAACCTCACATATTGATGTGCCGGAGGAAACATATTTTAAAGCAGCGGAGATTGCCTTGAGTAGGAAGAAGGAGAATAGCGTCATATCCCTTGAAAATAAGCAGTGGCAATACAAAATTTTGCCTGTCAATGGCACTATTGTTATTCGTGAAGGCCCAAGACCTAACATAATAAATTCCAGTGGAGACAATTATCAGATTACTTTTTTAGATGTTACGGATTCTAACAAAACATTGATGGAGCTTTTTACTACATTATTTTTTGTAGGAATTATTATGCTTTGCGTAATATTTGCAATTAGTCTTTTCTTTGCTAGTCGGTCCATTGAGCCTATTGCCGAGGCTTGGGAGAAGCAAAAACAATTCATTGCTGATGCTTCACATGAACTAAAAACACCCCTTGCCATTATAAATGCTAATTCTGACGCTCTTCTTGTGAACCAGGAAGAAACCATCAAAAGCCAGAAAAAGTGGGTTGATTATATAAAAAGCCAAACGGACAGAATGGGAAAGCTTGTAAACGATCTTCTATATTTGGCTAAGGCAGAGGATACAAATAGTAAAATGTTTTATGTCCCTTTTGATATCAGCGAGGTGGTCAGTGACGTTATATTATCAATGGAGGCTGTGACCTTTGAAAAGGACATTACACTTTTGCAAGAGGTGGAAGCGAATATCATTATAAAAAGCGATTGTGAAAAAATCAAACAAGTGATTACTATCCTGTTGGATAATGCGATAAAGTATACGGATGAAAAAGGTCGTATAGATATTACACTGAAAAAAACAAGGAACCAGCTTGTCTTTTCAATAAAAAACAGCGGCAAAGGTATACCAAAGGAAAATTTGCCAAAGTTGTTTGACCGTTTTTACAGGGCTGACCCTGCAAGAACACAGGAGAACGGTGGCTATGGCTTGGGGTTGCCTATAGCCAAAGCTATTATAGACAGACTCCACGGTAAAATTTACGCTCACAGCCAGGAGAATGAGGGCACCACATTTACTTTCACACTTGGATTATAATGTAATCAATATAACCTGTTAAAGTTGATCATAACCTTTCGATAGTTATTTCACTATCGGAGGGTTTTTTTCATGTTTTAAAGTTACACTTATGTTTAAGGTTCGTTAAAGGTTGAGTAATTATAATGGTAAATGTAGATTAGTTATTTGCAAATACAAGGAGTTAAAAGGAGGAAAAATCAGTATGTATATTTTTCAAAACTCACTGAAAAACATAGTGAGAAATCGTGGCAGAAATATTTTGATGGGTATTATTATTTTTGCCATTATTGTTACAACAGTAGTTGCATTGATTATTAACAATACCGCCAGCGGAATTATTGACGATTATAAATCTCGTTTCGGCTCGGAGGTTACCATTACTCCGAATATGGAAAAGATGAGGGAGCAGGCGCAAACCCAGATGGAAGACGGCAAGACCGCTATTAGAATGCAGCGTCCACCTATATCACCGGAGCAATATCTTGACTTCGGAGATTCAGAATATATTTTAAACAGTGCTTATACGGCGGCTGCCGGTGTTACAAGCGAAAATATTACCCCTATAGATGAAGGGGCTGAGACAGGCGGGTCTACTATGATAAAACAGGGAGGAATAGGTAACTTTCAACCGGAGATGCGCCTTTACGGAAACTTTTGGGATGATTTTAATGATGGAAATCGTGAAATTGCAGAGGGTAGGATGGTAGAAAATAAAGAGGAATGTATTATAAGCACCGACCTTGCCGAGCTTAATGATATTTCTGTGGGAGATAAAATTACTTTAGAGGGTATGCTTAGCGACGAAGAGGAGAATACCCAGGATACTACATATGAATTGACTGTTGTAGGTATTTTTTATGATACAACAGAAGAATATTCTAACTCAATGTTCAAAAATCCTTATATGAACAGACGTAATGAAATTTTAGCTGATTTTGATACGGTTTTAGATCCAATGGAGTCAGGACAAAGAGGTATTGAGATTACCGCTACCTATTCTTTGAAAAACCCTGATATGCTTGCAGATTTCAGAGAGGAAGTATACGCAAAGGGATTAAACGAAGTATATGATGTTACAACAGATGAAGCAAGCTACAATAAAATTGTGGGCCCTGTTGAAGGCTTAAAGAGTATTTCTCTTACCTTTATGATTATTGTTTTGGTTCTTGGTGGTATCATTCTTGCACTTCTTTCTTCAATTTCCATTCGTGAAAGGAAATATGAGATTGGAGTTTTAAGAGCTATGGGTATGAAAAAAGGAAAAGTAGCTTTGGGACTTTGGGCGGAAATGCTTATTATCACCTGCCTTTGCTTAGTAGTTGGAATAGGCTCAGGCACACTTGTAGCACAACCTGTAGCCAACGTACTTCTTAGTGATCAAATTGTGGCGGCAGAGGAAGCAGAAGCCAATGCAAACACAGGAGGACCTAAAATGGTCATAGTAGGTGGAAAACCGTCGGGAACTACAAATGTGAAGCCACTTGATAATATAGAGGTTTCTCTTGGAATTGATACAATAGGGCAAATTATCGCTATTTCCTTACTTCTTGCTTCCGTATCAGGTATTGTTTCCATCGGTAAAATTACAAAATACGAACCTATCAAAATACTTATGGAAAGGAATTAGGTGAAAGATATGAGTGTATTGACATTGAAAAATGTAACCTATAAATATGAAGGCGCGAAAAAGACGGTTTTAAAGGGTGTAAGCGCTGAATTTGAAGCAGGAAAAGTTTATACTATTGTAGGAAGATCTGGATCAGGTAAATCCACTATGTTATCCCTTATATCAGGGCTTGACGTCTGCACTGACGGCGAGATACTGCATGGACAAAAGGACCTTAAAGCCCTTGATCGCGACAAATACAGGGCAAAGGATATCGGTGTAGTGTTCCAGAGTTTCAACCTTTTAACAAATGCGACCGCCGTAGAAAATATTGTCTTGTCCATGAATATCAGCGGCAGTACAGAAAAGAATAAAGAGACCTTTGCCTATGAGCTTTTAGAAAAGGTGGGCATTGACAGGGATACTGCAGACCGAAAAATATTGCGACTTTCGGGAGGAGAACAACAGCGTGTGGGTATAGCAAGAGCTTTGTCTCATAACCCTGATATTATCATTGCGGACGAACCCACTGGTAACTTGGATAAGGATACGGAAATAGAAATCCTCAAAATTTTTACATCCCTTGCTCATGAGACCAATAAATGTGTTATCATCGTTACCCACTCCAAAAAGGTCACTTCTGTTGCCGATGTGGTTTTTGGTATAAGTGAGGGCAAGTTGATACAGGTTAATAGTAATATAGAAAGGCAGGGAAATTAAGCGTGAAGAAAAAAATTCATATTTTTAGTATTATTTTATATGCACTTGCCGGTTTGCTTGCAGTGTATTCCATTTGGGTAATCATAAATTGCTATGAGTATATTTCTCAAATGATGGCAGCACAGCAGCTGACATTTGCTGGAAATGAATATGATATTGTAAATTTCTATATGTCCAATTGCTCTCAGTATGTATTGTTTGCCATTATAATATTTACATTAGGGTGGATAATACAAAAAAATCTATTCTGTTTTAAAAGAGAGCAGCAGACGGATAATCAATTACCTTCACCTGTTCATGCATCTGTTCATACGTTGGAAGAGGGGGCAAATGAGGAAAATTTTGAGGAAGGTTTTGAGGAGTGGTTTAAGAATAATAACCAATAATAAAAATAATTATCAAGGGCGGCTTTGTTTTCAAAAGCCGCCTTTTTAAATAAAAATACAAGTTTTAGCTATTTATTGGATTTCAAGTGTGCGTAATTTCTAAATAATTGGCAATAATCATATTATATAATAGAATTTTGAGTAATATAAATAAATTAACAGAGTGTAAGGGAGGATTGAATATGCTTAATTATGTTCTAACTTGTTGTTCAACAGCAGATATGCCCTATGACTATTTTAGTAAAAGGGATATTCCATTTGTTTCCTTCCATTATATTTTAGATGGAAAAGAATACCTGGATGACCTGGGGCAAACCATGTCTTTTGAAGAATTTTATAGTAGAATTGCAGCAGGAGCAATGCCTACAACTTCGCAGGTGAATGTGGGACAGTATATAGACTTTTTTGAACCATTTTTAAAAGAGAAAAAAGATATTCTCCATATTTCTTTTTCTTCTGGTTTATCAGGAACTTATAATTCTGCCACTATTGCAAGAGAGGAACTTTTATCAAAGTACCCAGATAGAAAAATCTTCATAGTAGATTCATTGGGAGCATCTTTAGGCTATGGATTACTTGTAGATATGGCAGCGGATATGCGAGATAACGGAGATAACATCGAAGAGGTATATACTTTCATAGAGGAGAAGAAACTTAATATACATCATTGGTTTTTCTCTACGGATCTTACCCACTATAAACGAGGTGGACGTATTTCAGCTACATCTGCCACTGTGGGAAGTCTCCTTAATATTTGTCCGTTATTAAATGTTAATCATGATGGAAAGCTTACTCCATGTAAAAAGATTCGCGGTAAAAAACGTGTAATGGAGGAGATTGTACATATGATGGAATCTCATGGGGAGGCTGGTGTAAATTATTCTGGGAAATGCTTTATATCTAATTCAGCATGCTATGAGGATGCACGTAAGGTAGCGGATTTAATCGAGAAAAAATTTACTTTACTAAATGGCCCTGTGATGATAAATAATATTGGGACTGTAATTGGTTCCCATACGGGACCTGGAACGGTAGCACTTTTCTTTTTCGGGGATAAGAGAGAATAAAATATAAAATAGGATTGTAACTTATCTAGCTACAATCCCAAATATAAATAAATAGCTTTACATAAAATTATTTACATGCTCATATTACTGCTTTAAAATAAACTATATAGTGCAGAAATATTATGTACCAATGATAAAATGCTGTATATATTATAATGCCCAGGCAGGTTTTTTCTGTATTTCTGTATTTTCGCCCACAATCTTAGCAGGGAAGCCTTCTACGATTTGGTTATCCTCAAAAACACTTCTTTGTTTAACTAAGCTGCCGGATTTAACTAAAGTATTTTTACCTAATTTGCTGTAATCACAAACTATTGAACCGGATTCTATTATGGTGTTTGAGCCAATATTTGTGCCATGAATTATACAGCTAGGACCAATAATTACATTGTCATCAATAACAAGTTCATTGTCAGGCAATAAATGTAATACGGAGTTTTCTAGTATTTGAACGTTGTTACCGATTTTTACAGGACCGTGTGAATTTCCTACTATTCTTACACCTGAACCGATTACTGAATTGTTTCCTATTGTAACATCACCTGTAATTTCAACTGAATCGTATATAAAAGCAGATTCAGCAACCACAGGATACTTAACACCATATTCATATAATTTTCCCATTTTTTCACCTTCCTTTGGTTCATTATCGATTATATTTTCTACATATGAGCTCAATGAAATATCGTTGCCTCTCATTCTTGTTATCATATTTTTATCTTCTGTGGTCAGCTTTCTTATTATTCTACCTGGTCTTCCTACAACCACAGATCCATCAGGAATAACGCGCCCTTCAGGAATTATTGTTCCTTCCCCAAATATGCACATATTTCCTATTTTTGAGCCTGGAAGAAAAATAACACCATTTCCTATTTCGCATAAATCACCTATTTCTGCTCCAATGGCAATACATTTGTGACCAAAAATAGTTTTGCTACCAACTTTTAATGGGTGTTCAGGCGTTCCAATAAGGACAGAATTTTCAAGAACCCAAGATGAATTTTCAATAGTTATGGAGTCATCAATTGAACGAAGAACTGAACCTTGTGCAATATAAACATTGTTTCCAAGTCTTAATTTACCTATTAACCTTACGGAATCGTCAATTCTTAAATTTGGCATAACACACCTCCATATCTTAATTTATTACAATTATTTAAAATGGATAAATTTTAAACTAATTGTACATACTTTTGCCAAATATTGTTTTTTATATTATTATAATATAAGGAAAAATTAAAAGAAAGAATAAAATATACAAGCAAAAATATGGAGAAAATAAATTCAATTAATATGACAGAAAAATAAATTGACCAATAAATACTATTCAGTTGATTCTGGAGGAAACAACATGAAAAATATTATTGATTATGTAAAAGAGGAAAAGGCATCTTTTTCAAACAAAGCATTTCGTGGCATAGATAGTTTAGTATTGTCACAGCTTTCTTACCTATATTTTGATGGATTTGTCCCGAATATAGCTGACAGAGCTGCTCCTGTTACCGTAGCAGATATGGCATCAAAAGTAGATACTGAAGAATTGTATAATTATACTGTAGATAAACTAAAGAAGAAAAAACTTCTAATGAGTCTTATGGATAGCCCAAGATTTCGTGAAATTGGGATAAATTATTATGTAAATAAATTGGATTATGCTAAGGAAAAACAATTTTCTGCTGTAACTTTTCACTTAAGTGACGCAACCACTTACATTGCTTTTAGGGGCACTGATTCTACTTTTGTGGGATGGAAAGAGGATTTCAATATGGCATTTTCTACTACTATTCCTTCTCAGGAGGAAAGTGTTATTTATCTTGATGAGGTAGGTAAATTGGCATCTGGGGATTTAAAGATAGGTGGACATTCTAAAGGAGGTAATCTTGCTGTTTACGCTGCAATGAAATGTAAGCCACATATACAGAATCGGATTACTGATATTTTTAGCCATGATGGTCCGGGCTTTAGAGAAGAAGTATTCTCAAGTATGGAATACCAGCGTATAAAAGATCGTATACATCAATTCATGCCTCAGTCTGCACTTATTGGAATGCTTCTAGAGCATCATGAGAAGTACGTTGTAGTGAAGAGCAAACGTATAGGTGTTATGCAGCATGATCCATTTTCATGGCTGGTAGAAGGCGATGATTTTCAATATCAAGAAGATATAGATGATATGGCGGTATTTGCAAATAAAACAATTCAAACATGGTTAGAATCTTTGGATGATGAAAAGCGAGAACTATTCGTTGATACCTTATATAGTATCATTAAAGCAACTGGGGCAAAAACCTTTTATGATCTTACAGAGGATTGGTGGGATAAAGCTCTCGCGGCATTGCACGCCATTCGCAGTATTGATGAAGAAACTAGGAGTTTTGTTTTGCATACGATACATTCTCTTATTATAATGGCAGTTAGAAACCTTCGGTCTTAGATAAAATAATGTATTCATACTCAGTTGATTACGTAGTAAACCTAATATTAGTGTAAAATTTAATTCGGAGGCGCAAAAAATGATAAATTGGATTATTGAAAAATTAGAAGTTAAACATAACTCACAAATAGAACTAGAGTATTTAGAATGTATTCGTGACCTTGTTGCCAATGAAGAAGTTATATCTATGAAAAATTATATACAGCATAAGCAAACTGATTGTTTAGAACATTGTCTGTATGTATCTTATTATAGTTACCTTATCTGCAAAAAGTTCGGATTTGACTGGAGGGCTGCAGCTAGAGGTGGACTATTGCATGACTTTTTTCTATATGACTGGCATAAAAAAGACAGAGAAAATAGAAAGAGGTGGCATGGTTTTACACATCCTAAAATAGCTTTATGCAATGCCAAAAGCTATTTTAATATAAATGATATTGAACAGGACATTATCTATAAGCATATGTGGCCTTTGACCCTTAGCCTGCCTCTATATAAAGAATCTTATATTATTGTGTTTATAGATAAATATTGTGCTTTGATGGAATCTTGCAATTTAGGAAGGCGAGATAACATTAAAAGATTGCAGAGACTAATAATTACGTAACTAATTTCAAACATAGTTCGCAAAGAACATTGGAAGAGGGGGCCAATGAGGAAAGTTTTGAGGAGTGGTTTAAGAATAATCACCAATAATAAAAATAATTATCAAGGGTGGCTTTGTTTTCAAAAGCCACCCTTTTACATAGTCTCGCCATTGGTAGTAATAAGCATATGGATTTACGTCAAGTTATCTTGACAAGACTATATAAGTAAGATATGATTATACTATGAATAGAATAATAAAAATATTCATAGTATATGGAGGCGACGGGAATGGTAAAAGGACCAAAAGGCTTTTCAAATGAGGAGAAGCAGGAATTACGAAATAAACTCTGCACAGAGTGTGAGCGAAGCTGGGCATTGCATGGGTACAAAAAAACCAGTGTTGGAGAAATGGCATCTAAGATAGGAATATCCACAGGTGCATTTTATCTTTTATATTCATCAAAAGAAGATTTGTTTTGCGAAACTTTAGAAAGAGTGCAATGTAGACTAAGGGATATGATGAATGGAATTATTAGGAAAAATCCAACAAAAGAGGGGTTTGCGCTATCGCTAAAAAGCCTTTTTAGGGAGTATGATAGTACACCATTTTTGTATGATGTGAGTAACCCTGACTTTTTATCTTTTATTAATAAATTACCAAGAGATAAAGTTGAAAAGTTAGAATTTGATAATTTAGGTTTTTTTAATGACGCTATCTGTTACGCTAAACTCATTTTAAAGGTTGAAGAAGAAAAAGCATATGCAGTATTCAGCGCCTTATTATACACCGTAAGTGCAAAAGAAAATTTGCGATATGACCATGCAGAAGTCTTTGATTTTATCATAGATGGAATTATGGATGATTTGTTTGAATAAGGAGAAAGCTACATAGCTGTAGTATATTAGCCGTTTAGAAAAATGTGTTGCAAAGGTGTGAGAAAAATGAAAAATGACTATGCAATTGAAGTAGAAAATCTGACTAAAATAATTGATGGACACACCATACTTTCAAAAGTTACGCTGGGAGTAAAAAAAGGTGAGATTTACGGTTTTCTAGGGGCAAATGGTGCAGGGAAAACAACTTTGATGAAAGCCTTGTATAGAATGCTTAATCCAGATTCTGGCTCCATTATAATTTTGGGCAAAGAAATATCTAATAATGAGTATAGTGTTTTTAAAAAAATGGGAAGTATTATTGAAACACCTATTTTTTATGAAAAGTTTTCTGCTTATAAAAATCTAGAATTACACTGTGACTATATGGGAACACAATACAAGAAAAATATTGAAAAAGTTTTGGCATTGACAGGTATAGGTGATACAGGCGAAAAACCTGTAAAAAACTTCTCACTTGGTATGAAACAGCGTCTTGCATTGGCACGTGCAATTCTTACTGAACCAGAAATTTTGATTTTAGATGAACCAATTAATGGGCTAGATCCAAAAGGTATAATGGAAATTCGAGAAATGCTTTTGAAAATAAATCAAGAGAATGGTACAACAATTTTTATTTCTAGCCATATTTTAAGTGAAATTGCCAAAATGGCAGATACAATCGGAATTATCGATAAAGGTGTTTTGCTAGCAGAAGTATCCATGACAGAAATTTTAGAAAAAGGTATAGACTTAGAGGCATATTATTTAAAACTACTAGAGGGGGTGAGAGTGTAATGTCTAATTTAATTCGACTAGAATTAAAACGTTTTTCTTTGCGGTCCCATGTACAGGGTGTTGTTATCGCGAATTTTATTATACTGGCGTTGAGTGTTACAACCTCTTTTTCATCATCCCAGCTTGTTGTACCGGGACTACCTTCTTTTAGGCTAGAAACAATCGACATTGCTAAAATGCTGGTAATAGCAACATTTATTGTTTGGGAGGCTGTATTGATAGCGATAATTATAATAGAAGAATTTCGCAGCAAAACAATTTCTTTACTTTACACCTACCCTGTGAATCGGAAAGAATTAATTGCTACAAAATTATTCTTGATTTGTAGTGTTACATTGGCATTCATTATTTTTTCCGAGATTTTTCAGTACATTAGTATATATATTTTAAGTCGAATTTTTTCTATTGTCACTTTCCATTTTTACTATGCTGATTTATTCAATGTGACAATTACAGTAATATCTGCTATTTTACTTGGGCTGCTGCCAATGTATATCGGTATGATACGCAAATCTACTATTGCAACCATACTATCTTCATTAGCTGTTGTAACTATAGCTGCAAATTCACAAGGAAGTACGGCTGGTCTTATTTCCATACCGATTGTGGCAGTTGTTTTTGGTTTAATAGGGTTAATCTTTGCAGGAATAGCTATTAAGAATATTACTACAAGCGATTTGTAAGTTATATTTGTCAATTTAATTTTAAGGAGGAAAATATGTCTATTACATTATTTAATAAATTTTTACCCGTTCCTATACTAAATCCTAACTTATTGTTTATCACATCCATTGTTGCTATTGTTATTGGATTGTGTCTTATTATATATGGCTTAATTAAAGGGAGAAAAACATCAGGAAAAAGTAAAGTGGCATGGGTTTGCATAAGTATAGGTGCATTAATAATTATCAATCATATTGTCCAAATTATAATAAGAATAGTTTCATAAGGAGGAAGAAATTATGGTAGAACAAATGAACAAAGTTTGTGAACAAGTAAATAAGCGTTTGGGGGTATCCATTAAACTCCCAAATCCAAGCAAAGAAGCTCTCCGTGTTAACACAATTATCAGCGGTTTGCTAGGATTGGGTATTGTTGGGACAGGAGTTGTAACAAAGTATAAATGGGTTACTGGATTTGGAGCTGCAGTAGTTTTAGGTAATCTGATTCACTTATCTTCATTAAAAGAATCTAATAAAAAGTAGAAAGAATACTAGTGAAATTAAGCAAAACATATACTGTCAAGAGGAACAGAGCTGCCTGTTATCAATGGAATACAGACAGCTCTGTTCCTTAACTATTTTTATTTAATTATTTTTGAGTTTAACCAGCTAATTATTTTATCATATGCTTCTTTACCAGAGTTATTTTTTATATCTCTATCAAAGTCATGTTCTTCTTCGTAAATAGTTATAAGTGTTGAATTGGGAATTATCCTACTTATCTTTTTTGAGATTCTATAAGGAACATCAGGGTCAGAAGTAGCAGCAGCTAAAATTGTTGGTGGAAAGCTTTTTAAAGCTTCATCATCTATTGAGTAATTCAGAATATTTTCCTTGTTGCAAAGAGCTTCTATCCAATTTCCTTCTTGTCTTGCTTTAATATATAGTGAAAATCTTTCATTCATTGGACCATATGTAACTGGTTCATTTGATATAATTCTATTTATACTTTCATCTGTAACTTTTGGTAGCTTATTATAATATTTACTTGGAGTATTAAATTCAACCTCATCAAGCCTTGTATATCCATATAAGCTTATTATTGAAAGTGGTAATAGGTTATTATTTTTAATTAACATATTGCACATCATAAATGCTAAGTAAGAGCCAGCGGATCTTCCAAACAAGATAAATTTATTGCTATTTAAGTTAAATACTTGTTTATAATTATTTAAGTAATAAGTAATCCCTTCATAAGTTGAAGATAAAATTGTGTCTAACTTTGATTCTGGAGCTAGCGGATAATCTAAAGCTAAAATATCATAACCTGCATCTAAAAATTTATCTATATAAATTCTAGGTAGGTCATCTCTAACCCCATATAATAATCCGCCGCCATGGAGGTAAAGTATTGTAATATCTTTTTTGTTTATATTTGATTTATATAAGTTCATATTAAGACCTATTTGATTTGTTGTTTTAAATGATATAATTTTTTCTTCAATCATTTAATTTCCTCCTGATCTTTTAGTTTAAATAATCTAGAAGAAACTTGAATTTGTAAGATTTCTTCTTGATCTGTTAGTTCTGTGTTTAATATATCTTTTATCTTATCAATTCTATATCTAACGGTTTTAGGATGAAGAAAAAGTTTTTCAGATGTAGCTATATAGCTTTGATTTGAGTTTAAGAAAACCTCAAGGGTTTCAAATAACTGAGGATAATCCTGTCTAAATTTATTAATTCTTGGAGATATAAATTTTTCGAGATTTCCTAAATTATCAGTTTCTAAAAACATCTTATATATTCCAAGCTCTTCATAAGGTAAGATTTTGTTAGAATTATGGAATAAATTTAAAACCTTTTGAACATCTAAAACTTCTTTATTAGCTTTTGGAATATCATATTTTTCAACTTTAGAACTAATGCTTATTCTATAATAAAAATCCTTAAGAACATTATTAACTACAAGAGAATCCATAATCTTTTCTATATGTTTTAAATTAATTCCATTTTGATTATTATTAAAGTTAAATATAAAAACAATTCTATCAGATCTTTCAAGAAAAGCTATTGGATCAAAGGCTAATTTGAATCTATTTCTTATTTGCATAAGAATTGGAAGCATAAGATTTTTATTTAAGTTATTACTTTTATCCTTTTGATATAACTTAATTAGAACAATTTCATAATTATTATATTTATCTAGGTTAAAAGACTCTAAAACCTCATCTATATCTTTTCTTTCATATATCCTATTATTCAACAAATCACCTATTATATTATTCTTTTGTTGAAAAAGGCTTTGAGATATGGAGTATTTTTTTAAAAGCTCCATTTGTAAAAATTTTACTGCATTTTCTAAAACCATAAAATCTTCAGAGTTTATTTCTCGTTCCAGTTCATGAATAATCAATTCATATTCATTAAATCCAAGGTGAGGAATAGGTACTCTTATTTGGCTTCCAGTAATCTTAGGGTTTGTTAAATTATATATAACTTTCTTACGCTCATATTTAAAATACATGTAAGTTTCATTTAACACTTCTTTTGTATTAAGTATAGTAATATCTGAAAGCTTAGAATTTGTAGTAACTTCAGTGTTTCTTGCAGTATTAATAAGGCTTACATCACGATTTATCATATTTTTAAATTTAAGAAGTATGCCTTCAATTGAAGGAACAGTCATAGCAAGATTTGTAAGTTCACCATGAACATCATAATATTTGTTTAGTAAATATACATTTCTATTTATAATTGGACCTAAGATTTCTAATATTATTGATTCATATTTTACATCTTTACTTATCTTAACTAATGGTATTGAATGTTTATCACAAAGTAAAATTATTTTTTCAGGAATTTTTGTAACAAGTCTATCAATTTTAATTATAAGTGCACTAATTCCTATGTTTTTAAGTTTATTAAAAAATAAATCTAGCTCATCATCCTTTAAGTTTTGTAATGCAAAAAAGCTGGTTAATATAACCTCGCCAAAGCGTCCCCAATTTTCAATGTCAAGGGCTTCTAAGACATTTACGCTATTAATAGGATTATCTATTCCATTTTTACCTGCTAATAAAATTGAGCTTTTTAGTGATGGTATCTTAAGCATTTCTTCTATATTCAAAATATCACTCCTTTATCCTTTAGGGATAAAAATTTCCCTATAATATAGAACTTTATGTAAATGAAAACGAAAACAAACAGTGATATATTTATATTAACATAAGAAATAAATATTTCAAGCAAGCATTCTTTAGATAAAAGAAGTGAAAAATTTATTGCTTAACTAGAAATAATATTTAGCTAGTTTTAATTCATATTTCAAGATGATTTATATTTTATAGATTAAGAAGATAAGGGAGGAAATTTAAATGTTATACACAGTAATTAAAAAGAATAGCTATCAAGATTCTATAAATCTTATGTTGCTAACTAATTCAATTAATACATTAGATGGTGTTACAAAGTGTTCTATAATGATGGGAACTGAAGCTAATAAGGATATATTTAGAAATAGTGGCCTTCTTACAAAGGAAGCAGAGGCGGCAGCGGCAAGTGATATGATAATTGTTGTTGAAACAGAAGATGAAAAGATTATAGAAAAAGTCTTAGTGGAAGCAGATAAATTCTTAAGTGATTTAGCTGTTAAAAAAACTAAAAACAACACAGAAAACGTAAACACATTAGATGAAGCATTAGAAGAAATGCCTGATGCAAACTTAGCTTTATTCTCAATACCAGGAGAGTATGCAGCTGATGAAATAGAAAAAGCTTTAGATAAAAATTTAAATGTTTTTTCATTTAGCGATAATATCTCTCTTGAAGATGAGGTTAGACTTAAGAAGAAAGCACATGAAAAAGGACTTTTATTAATGGGACCTGACTGTGGTACTGGAATTATATCAAGTATTCCTTTAGCATTTACTAATGTAGTAAGACCAGGGAATATCGGTATTGTAGGAGCTTCAGGTACTGGGATACAAGAGGTAACAACTATAATAAATAGACTTGGTGGAGGAGTTGTACATGCTATAGGAACCGGTGGAAGAGATTTAAATGAAGCTGTTAATGCAATAACTGTAAGAGATGCTATTTTAGGTCTCGAAAACCATGACCCAACAGATGTCATTGTAGTAATTTCAAAACCACCAGCTAAAAGAGTTAGAGATGAAATAGTAGAATTATTACAAAATGTATCTAAACCAGTAGTTGCAATTTTCTTAGGAGAAAAGCCAGATCATCATGAAGGTAATGTTTACTTAGCTCATACCCTTGAAGAAACAGCTAGAATAGCAGTTGATCTTGCAAATAACTTACCTGTAAGAGAAAACTATTTAGAAGAAATAGATTATGATGTTAAAACTCCTTTATCTCAAGAAAAAACTGTAAAAGGACTTTATTCAGGAGGAACTCTTGCAGCAGAAGCTGGAATGTTAATTTCTGAAGCTTTAGGATTAGGTGAATTAATTAAAAAAGAAGGTTATATCTTAAAATCACATGGATATGAAGTAATCGATTTAGGGGATGATATGTACACTCAAGGAAAACCTCATCCAATGATAGATCCTGAAGTTAGAATTAATAAAATAAAAGAATATGCAGAGGATGAAAATACAGGTGTTATTCTATTAGACTGTGTTTTAGGATATGGATCACATAAAGATATGGCTGGAGCATTAAAGGATGTAATAAAAGATTCAATTGAAAAGGCAAAGGATAATGGAAGGGATTTATATTTTGTTGGAACAGTTTGTGGTACAGATCAAGATCCTCAAAGTTATGATGAATCAGTAAGAACACTAAAGGAGGCTGGAGTTTTAGTAGAAGACAGCAATGCTAAAGCTGTAAGACTTGCTCTTAAATTAAAAGAAATAGAATTTGAAGAGGTTGATAAAAAAGTAGTTGAAACAAATGTTACTAAAAGAGCTTTACCACAGGTTAGTGAAAGTATAAAAGAACTATTAAATTCAAAGCCACGCATAATTAATATAGGTGTTGAAAGCTTTACTGAATCAATTGTTGAATATGGTGGAAAAGCAGTTCAATATAATTGGAAACCAGTAGCTGGAGGAAATAAAAAGCTTATAAGAATACTAAATGCTTTATCAAAAATAGAAGAAATTGAAAAAGCTAATAATGAAGTAATTGATAAGATGAAATCTTCTCAACCATTCTTAATGGATGTTGTACCTGCAAAATCAGTAATAGATATATTAAATGATAAAGTTTTACTTCATGCAGGACCACCAATAGAATATAAAAATATGACAGGCCCAATGCAAGGTTCATGTATAGGAGCTGTATTATTTGAAGGATGGGCAGAGGATGAAGAAGGAGCAAAAGCTTTACTTGAAAATGGAGAAGTAAAATTCTCACCATGCCATCATGTGAATGCAGTTGGACCAATGGGAGGAATTACATCAGGAAATATGCCAGTGCTTGTTGTTGAAAATAAATTAGATGGGTCAGTTGCATATTGCATAATGAATGAAGGAATTGGTAAGGTATTAAGATTTGGAGCTTACTCTGAAGAGGTTGTAAATAGATTAAGATGGATGAGAGATGTTTTAGGTCCAGTATTATCTAAAGCATTAAAATTAAAAGATGGTGGATTAAACTTAAATGTTATAATTGCAAAAGCTATTACAATGGGTGATGAATTCCACCAAAGAAATATAGCAGCTTCACTTAACTTCTTAAAGGAAATTACACCTTTAATAGTAGAACTGGATATAGATGAAAAAGAAAAATATAGTGTTATTAAATTCTTAGCAGATACTGACCAATTCTTCTTAAATATAATGATGGCAACAGGAAAATCAATAGTAGAGTGTGCAAGAAAAGTAACTAGTGGAACAGTAGTTACAACAATGACAAGAAATGGCCGTGATTTTGGAGTTAGAATAAGTGGAATGGGAGATGAATGGTTTACAGCTCCAGTTAACACTCCAAATGGATTATATTTCACAGGGTTCTCTGAAGATGATGCAAACCCTGACATTGGTGATAGTGCAATAACAGAAACAGTAGGTGTTGGTGGAATGGCAATGGTAGCAGCACCTGGGGTTACAAGATTTGTAGGAGCCGGTGGGTTTGATGATGCTCTTAGAGTATCAAATGAAATGAATGAAATTTCAATTTCAAACAATTCAAATTGGAGTATTCCAACTTGGGACTTTAAAGGAGCTTGCCTTGGAATAGATGCCAGGAAGGTAGTAGCTACTGGTATAACACCACTTATTAATACAGGAATAGCTCATAAAAAAGCTGGTGTAGGACAAGTTGGTGCAGGTACAGTAAGAGCTCCACTTGCTTGCTTTGAAAAAGCAATAATTGCTTATGCAAAAAAATTAGGAATAGAAGTTTAAGAAAAATGTATTTAAATAAAAGTAGAGAGGTAGAGAGTAATCTACTACCTCTCTACTTAAAAAACAAAAGATTAGGAAAGGTTCATAGTAAGTTCAAAAGTGGAATAAATATTCAATTTGAAGATGTTTTAGTTTATATAAGTTATGTAGGAGCTCCATTATCAGCATTTGGAATAAATGTTGAAAAAGAAAAGCTATTAAAAATTATTAATAGTGTAAGTATAGATGATACTGTTGTCTTCAAAGATAACAAATTAATTTTTTATAGTATTTATGAAAATACAATTGTTTCATTAAAAAATATAACAAAACTCAATTTAAAACTTCCTAGAATAAAGTGTGATAAAAAACAAATTACAACTAATGCTTTATACAATTTTTTAGAAGAATATGAATTTGAAAATTTAATCGGAATTGATTTAGATGATAAAACTTATGAATATGTGGATTTGCTTTTAAATTCGGATAAAACAAATCCAGATATAAACAAAAAGATAATTAAATTTTTTATTGGAAGAGGTAAAGGATTGACACCAAGTGGGGATGATATTTTAATAGGATTCACAATGGCCTTAATGACTTTTGATAATAATGGCGATCTTAATAATTGGATAAAAGATATTAATATCATGATGAATGAAAATTTAACCACCATTATAAGTGTATCTTATCTTAAAGCCTTAACTAAAGGATATTTAAGTGAACATTTTATAGAACTAATAAAATCTATGGACTGTAAAGAAAATAAGATTATTTATGAAACAGTGAAAAAGGTTCAAACCTTTGGTCATACTTCCGGAAATGATACTTTATTTGGATTTTTCTTGGGATTAAAATTTTTAGTAAAGAATTAGGAGGGTTATAATGGAAAATAAAAAAAGAGCTACAATAAGTGAAAAATATAAAGCGATGCCTGTATCTGAAAAATATTGGTGGAAGGTAGTAGCACTATTCTTCTTTGGATGGATTTTAATGTATGCAGACAGAACTATTTTAAACCCTGTAATGGGACAAATAGCAGAAGAATTTAATTTAAGTAATTCTCAATTAGGTTTAGTTAACAGCATATTCTTTTTAACTTATGCAATTACTCAAATACCATTTGGTATTGTAGGAGATAAGTATGGAAGAAAGATGATTATAGCAGTAGGGTTCGTTATTTTTGGTATAACAACTTATTTAAGTGGTGTAGCCTCAGCTTTTG
Organism: uncultured Clostridium sp.; assembly: GCF_963515715.1. Taxonomy (GTDB): domain Bacteria; phylum Bacillota; class Clostridia; order Clostridiales; family Clostridiaceae; genus Clostridium_AW. The sequence goes on along the minus strand of NZ_CAUPZS010000012.1, from coordinate 8,548 downwards.
GAGTATTTATGATTTATAGAGCTTTAACAGGAGCTGGAGAAGGAGCTTACTATGGACCAGCTTATGCTATGGCAACTGAATCAATACCAACAAAAAAATTAACTTTGGGAACTGCAATAATAAATAGCGGTATGGCATTTGGTATTTCAGGCGGATATTTATTATCAAGTAAATTAGTTCTTGAAAATGGTGAGCATTGGAGTAAACCTTTTCTAATAATGTCTATTCCAACTGTTGTTATAGGGATTTTGATTTTTGTTCTATTAAAAGAAAGAGTTATTAGACCAGAAGATCAAGTAGTAGGTAAAGAAGTAACTAAAGAAGCAAAAGAAAAGCAAAAGGTTTCTTTAAAATCAATATTCTCAAATAAAAATTTAGTATGCACATTTATTTTATGTTTCTTCTCAATTTATGCGAACTTTGTAATTATCACTTGGCTTCCAAGATTCCTTCAAGTAGAAAGAGGGTTTGAAGGTACTAGTGTTGGATTTATTGCATCTTTAGTTCCATGGGCATCAATTCCTGGAGCGTTACTATTTGCAAATTTATCTGATAAATTTAAGGTTACAAAAAAATTCGTATTTTTCCTTGTGCCAGTATCATTAATATCTGTATTTGGAATAGCTTTTATTACTAATAAATCATTACTAATAGCCTTTTTAATAATATATGGACTAACAGGAAAATTAGCTTTAGATCCAATATTAGTTGCATTTGTAACTAAAAATGCCCCTAAAGCATCTCTATCAACAACATTAAGTGTATATAACTTTATTGGAATGTCAGGTTCAATAATTGCGCCTTATATAACTGGATGGATAGCAGATACATTAGGATCAATGAAGATAGGATTCTACCTAGCAGCAGCTTTACTATTAGTTGGTATGATAGTATTCAGCTTTACAAAAGAAAATAAAGAAGAAATAACAGTATAGATGGGGTGTTAGAAATGAAAAAGAAAAGAATAGTAGTTGCCCTTGGAGGAAATGCAATTTTATCAGATGACCCTTCAGAAAAAGCGCAAAGAAGGGCAATTAAATCAACTTGTGAAAAACTTATAAAGTTAACGTCAGAAGGGAATGAATTAATTATATCTCATGGAAATGGTCCTCAAGTTGGAAATTTACTTTTACAACAAGAAGCAGCTAATAATGAGAAAAATCCAGCAATGCCTTTAGATACTTGTGTTGCTATGACTCAAGGAAGTATTGGATATTGGATGCAAAATGAAATGAGTAATGCTTTATATGAAAAAGGAATAAAAAGACAAGTAGTTTCTATTATAACTCAAGTTTATGTAGATGAAAAAGATGAAGCTTTTAAAAATCCAACTAAACCAATAGGACCATTTTTAACTAAGGAAGAAGGAGAAATAGCAAGTAAAAAGGATTCTTGTATATACAAGGAAGATTCAGGTCGTGGATATAGAAAGGTAGTACCATCTCCAAAACCAATTGGAATAGTTGAATATGAATCAATTATAAAACTTATAGAAAATGGTAATATTATAATATCCTGTGGTGGGGGTGGTGTACCTGTTGTATTAGATAAGAATGGATACACTGGTGTAGAAGCTGTTATAGATAAGGATTTAGCCTCAGAAAAGCTTGCAGAATTAGTTGATGCAGATGAACTAATTATATTAACAGGCGTTGATAATGTATATATAAATTATAATAAAGAAAATGAAGAAAAACTTACAAAGATTACTGTAAGTAAATTAAAAGAATATATAGAAGAAGGGCAATTTCCAAAAGGAAGTATGCTTCCTAAGATTGAAGCTGCAATAGCTTTTGTAGAAAGCTCTAAATCAGGAGTTGCAATAATAACATCTCTTGATAAATTAGGAGAAATTAATGAAGGGGCAGGAACTGTTATAACAAGAGACTAAATATCTCATGATTTACAATGATATGGGGTTTTTATAATCCCATATCTAAATTTCATAAGGAGGAATGATTATGAAATTAAAAAAAGTAAATATGACTACCCAAGTAATGATTGCTATGATACTAGGAGTAATAGTTGGAGCAATAGGTAAAGAAAATGTAGATGGAATAAAAGTAATAGGTGATGTTTTTTTAAGATTGATACAAATGTCAATTATATTCTTAGTGATGGGACAAATAATAGAAGCTGTGGGAGAGTTAAATCCTAAGGAATTAGGGAAACAAGGAGTAAAGGTAATAGGAATTTTTTTTATAACCTCATTTTTAGCAGCAATGGTAGGAATAGTCTTTGGAATAATTTTTAAACCAGGCATAGGGTTACAATTAAGTTCAATAACAGCTGGAGAAATAGTAGAAAAAGCTAACATTGGAACACTTTCAGAGGTGCTTCTTGGATTTTTTTCAAGTAACATAATAAAATCTATGGCTGATGGGATTATTGTGCAAGTTATAGTGTTTTCATTATTATTCGGTTTAGCATTAAGCTGTTATAGAACTGAGAATAAAGATAGTAAATTAATCGCAGTAATATCAGAATTTAATAAAGTAATATTAAAAATGATTTCAATTATAATGAAAGTTGCTCCAATAGGAATTTTTTCATTAATTGCATCTACAGTTGGGAAAAGTGGAATAGAAGTAATATTACCTCTTTCAAAATATATAGGAGTTTATGCATTAGCAACAATAATATATCTATTAATATTTTTAAGTATAAGCGCTTCTTACTGTAGAATCAATATTTTTAAACTTATTAGGGGGATGGTTGGCATGTCAGTAATGGCACTAGCAACCACATCATCGGCAGTAACTTTACCAGTAGAAATGAAGGATGCAAAAGAAAAATTAGGAATTAGTGAAAAGATTAATAAGCTAGTTTTACCACTTGGAATGTCTTTAAATAGCAATGGATCAGCAATGCATATGGCACTTACTATTATTACAATATCACAAATCTATGGTGTTATGTATTCACCAAGGCAATATCTTTATATAGGAATACTTGCAACCTTAGTATCTTTAGCAAACGCAGTTGTTCCAGGAGCAGGCCTAGTTTCACTTGCAATAATTGTTCCGCAAATGGGATTGCCAATAGAGTCAATAGCTTTATTTGCAGGCGTTGAATGGTTTGTTGGAATGTTAAGAACAATTTTAAATGTTGATTCAGATACCTTAACCGCGTTAATAGTTGCAAAGAGCGAAAATGAAATAGATTATGATATATATAAATAGTAGTATTAATTTTGAAAATATCTAAATCATTTAGTTTATATATTAAAATAGTTGAAAAGACCCCTTTTGAATTCATAAGTTTATAAGTTCAAAATGACCTCTTAAGTCCGGGGTCTTTTTGCTTTTTCTATAAAAATATAAGCTTTTAATCAGTATGTTCACTTAAAAACTTAATTGTTTCATTCCAAGCTTGTCTACCTGGTTCAGTATCCATTTTAAATTGATATTCATGTTCTGTTATAAAATCTTCTTTAGAGAAAAATAGAGTAGTGTTTTTAACATTTTTTTCATTTAATTTTTCAGACAGTTCTCTTCCATGACTTTCAAAAGAACCGGTATTTCCATCTGTTATGAAACAAGGTGGAAAATCTTTCGTTAAATTATTTATAATAGTCATATCGGTTAGTGCTTCATTGTTTTTAAAATCTCTACTTCCCATATAACTCCAAGCTACTTGAGATAGAATAAATCTCATAGGAAAACTAATAATGGATAAATTTTCTTCACTAAAATTATAAGGGCCACAATATAATAAAGCTCCCTTTATGGACTCTTTAGGAATTATTTGCTGTGTGTTCATTTTCTTCGCAAAATTTTCATTTGTTTGAGTTATAACAAATTGACTAACTATCTGCGCTCCAGCAGAATCACCTGCAAAAAATAATTGCGTTTCGTCAATTGGATACTTATCCTTAATCGTAGAAAGGTGTTTACAAAATTCTCCTAATTGAGTTAGTGGAACAGGATATTTTGCTTCAGGAGCTAAACCATAGTTTATTGAAAGAACCAGATAACCTTTGCTTGCAAGTGTTGTGGAATATATCTCAATCTGATCTTTGTCACCACCAACAAATGCACCGCCATGAACCCATATGATTGTTGGATATTTATCTTTTTTACCATCATTAGGAATATAAATATCATATTTGTTTAGATTATATTCTGATTCATAGGTCAAATCTTTAACTGTTGAAACTTTACCTTTGTATTCCTCATAATTTGCGGGTTTTGTAGCAATTGGGGTTTCGAACATTTTTCTAACAATTAGAGCTGTAAAATTTGGTGTTATATTCACAATTATAACTGGGACTACCACTAAAATACATAAAAATATAGCAATTGTTGAAAGGATTTTTTTTGATTTTCTTTTCAAATTAGCTCCTCCTAATCAGATAAATTTCATGGTATATAAAAGCTATGACACCATTGAATCAGCATGTTAAATAAAATTACTAAACACATTGTATCAATTGATAATAAAATTTACAATTATTTAAATGATGTAAAAACATGGAATGAATAAACTACAAATCTATCATTTATTTATGTAGCAATATTGCATTTTATTTTCTGCATCATATAATGAAGTACCAAACAAAATAGGGGGTGATAAAATGAGTAACAGACATTATGTTTTATTAGCTACAGATGGATTGATTAAATTACCTTTAGATGGAGATTTATGTACTGAAAACAGAAAAGAGGTTTATATTTTCGGATTTACAGGTGGACTTTTAGAAGTAGATGGAGTGAAAATAAAAGGAAATGAATATTTAGATTATAAAAACCCAAATAATTGGGAGATACTCTTAAGTAAAAAAGGTACAGCTACTATTCCTTCTCCTATGATTTGGGGAGAAGTAGGTGACCATATATATGTCACACTTATTAATATTGGTATGAAGTATCGCCCAGATTTGATGGACTTTCATACTGTGCACATGCATGGTGCTCACGTTGCCACGCAGTTAGATGGCTTCCCTGAAAGTTCTTTTGGTGTTCCAATGTGGGAGGAAACCAATCCACTTACTCCACCACCTAATGCAACCTATTTCTTTCATCCGGAAAATCCCGGAACACTAATATACCATTGCCATGTAGAAGCTTCTGAACATGTTCAAATGGGCATGTATGGAGCATTGGTTATATATCCTTCTATGAAAAGTTTAGCTGAAAACGGAATTACAAAATGTAATAAATGTGGATGTTGGAAGTTAAATGATAGAATACAACATCATATTCCTAAAACTGCTACAAATAGAAATTTTGCTTATAATAATATCCACAGTTATTTTGATAAAGAATATGTAATGCTTTTATCCGATATTGATTCAACGTGGCATGAAAGCGTTCGTGAAAATATTCCTTTTAACGCAGTAAATTTTAAACCAGACTTTTGGCTAGTGAATGGAAGAGCATTTCCAGATACCCTTCTTCCACATCATTTAACTCCAATAGAGGGTAGTGATCCAAATCTTACTCAAATTAACTACGAATCCTATGTTCATGTAAAGACTAATGAAAGATTCCTACTTCGAATGATTAATATGGGCTATCAAGTAGTTCCGTGGCACATTCACGGTTGGCACTTTATGGTGGTGGGAAAAGATAGTCATCTAAGTCCTTTCTTGAAGATTGCTGAAGATTGTGGATGCCTTGATCATGAACTTACAGAAATGGGATTTACAGAAACTATTGGATCTGGAGAAACCTACGATTTAATTATTACTGCAGATGATAAGAGAGGATTGTACAGAAAGTATATTGTAATGGGGCAGGATGGTTTTCCTTCTCTTTGTAAGCAAATTAAAGAAATACAGAAAATTGATCCTACTGCCATCTTTGATATTCCAACGGAACCAGTACACTGTACTAATCCACAACTGGTAAACTATGTAGAAATTTGTAATCAGCCTTGTGGTGATCCAAATGACCAGTTCTTCCCACAATTTTATCCAATGCACAATCATGACGACTACAAAGTTACCAACAATGGAATATATCCAGGTGGTCAGTTAACAATGATTCAAACAGACGCACCAGATAAACTAATGTAATAAGAAATTTAGTATTGTATAGAAAAGAGCCTGTATCTACTTATGATGCAGGCTTCTTCATTAATATATTAATTTGTTATCTATGAATAAATCATTTTAATTTTATACCAGGTTAAATGGCTATTTTTCACTTGATATCTAAATAATACTATAATACTATGAAGGTATAATCAATTTTTATTTGAAATGAGGAGTTGTTAATATGACTGATACAATTAAAACTGTAAGGGTAGCAGTAGTTCAAGCATCCCCTGTGATTATGGATCTTAATGCTACTGTTGAGAAAACATTAATTCTAATTAAGAAAGCTAAGAAAATGGGAGCTAATATAGTTGTTTTTCCTGAATCTTTTATTCCTGCTTACCCAAGGGGACTTTCCTTTGGATTTGTCGTTGGAAGCAGAACAATGGAAGGGCGTAAAGATTGGCAGCGATACTACGAAAATTCTGTAGCAGTACCAAGTACCATAACAGATATTTTAGGAAAAGCGGCTGAAGAAGCTCAAATATACTTGTCCATAGGAGTTACAGAAAAAGATGATAGGGAATTAAATACTACACTTTATTGCACAAATTTATTCTTTGGTCCTAATGGACAACTATTAGGTAAACATAGAAAGTTAAAACCCACTGGTACAGAACGTTGCATTTGGGGAGAAGGTGATGGAAGTACCCTTACTGTAGTAGATACTCCTTATGGCAAGATGGGTTCGCTAATATGTTGGGAAAACTATATGCCATTGGCGCGTATGGCTATGTATGCAAAAGGAGTAAAGATATATATAGCTCCTACGGCAGACTCTAGGGAAGAATGGCAATGTACTATGAGACATATTGCATTAGAAGGAAGATGTTTTGTGATTGGATGCAATCAATATGTTGAAAAAAGTATGTATCCTGCAGATCTTAATTATTATTATGAACTGGAATCTCAACCGGAAATCATGTGCCCCGGCGGTAGTTGCATAGTGGACCCTTTTGGAAAATATGTTGTTGAACCAGTTTTTAATAAGGAAGAAATTTTAATTGCTGATTTGGAATTAGACCAAATTATACAAAGTAGAATAGATTTTGACGTAGTGGGTCATTATTCAAGACCAGATGTATTTAAGTTCACTGTAGAAGAGTAGACTAAAGCATAAATAAGAAACTATATTAATTTAAGAAGATTAAAAATAGAAAAATTTTAAATTATTAATATAGGAGGAGTTATTTAATGGAGAGTAATTCAAGTGTCATTGAAAAATTAATGAGGGAATATGACAGACCCTTTTATATATACGAGGAAAGTATTATTTCTAATAAAATTGAAATTCTTTTAGAAAAATTTCCACAGTTTGAGTTTTTATATTCAATAAAGACTAATCCATATAAGCCTATGGTAGATTTTATTGTATCAAAGGGATTTGGTGCAGATGCAGCTTCTGAAGAGGAGGTAACTATAGCACAGAAAGCAGGTTTATCCAATGAGAAAATATTATACTCATGTCCAGGAAAAACACGCAAAGATATTGAAAAAGCTTTGGATAAGTCGATTATAATAGCGGATAGTTATAATGAATTAATCTTGATTAATGAGGTTGCAAAACAGAAAAAACTACATGTTAAGGTAGGATTGAGAATAAATCCTGATTATACTATGGATAGTGGAAAGGGAGGAAGCAGTAAATTTGGTGTTGATGAAGAAACGCTTATTGAGCAAAAAGATTTTTTTGATAGTTTGACTAATATAAGAATCATTGGTATTCACGTCCATCTGCGCTCCCAGGTTCTTGATCACAATATACTCTATGGATATTATGAGAAAATCTTTGAATTATCCTTATTTTGCAAAGAGACTATGGGCTGGGAACTGGAATTTATTAATTTTGGGGGAGGTCTAGGTATAGTATATTCATTATTAAATGATAGCCCTCTTGATATTGGGTTACTTAGTGATGGATGTGAAAAATTATTTCAAAAATTTAGGCATAAAATTGATGCAAGACTTATTATAGAAACAGGTAGGTTTGTAGTGTGTGAAGCCGGTAAATATGTTACTCATATTGTAGATATAAAAGAATCTAGAGGAACAAAATACTTAGTAGTAGAAAATGGACTTAATGGTTTTCTAAGACCTTCTATTGCAGAACTTTTAACTGCTTATACACCTGAAGGAAGTAAATTGCAGGGGTGTGAACCATTATTTACAACTAAAGATGCCTTTGAATTTACTATTCTTAAAAGAGAAAAGTCCTTTCTTGAAAAGGTAAGCATTGTGGGAAATTTGTGTACATCAGCTGATATAATGGTGAAAGATATAATGCTGCCAAAGGCTGATATTGGTGATATATTAGTAGTATCAAAAGCTGGAAGTTACTCCTATTCATTGACACCAGTATTGTTTGCAAGCCATCCTCTGCCATTGCAATTTTATGTGAAGTCAAATGGGGAAATATGTACAGCATAATAAATTAATTAACTGAGCCGCGCAAATTGAACTGACCCTTGTCAAGTAGACAGATTATTTAATTAAAATATTATGCACTTA
>NZ_CAUPZS010000011.1:0-101295 GCF_963515715.1 uncultured Clostridium sp. | reverse complement strand
CCATAGCTACTATTTCTCCAACTCTTCCAGGTTTTACTGATGTTCCATGTTCATTGATTACTTTCAATTTAGTTCCTGGAATTCCTTTACCTATGGAACCTAACTTTTCTTTTAATAAATTTGGTGGAAGATATGATAATCTTGAAGTTGCTTCTGTTTGTCCATACATTATATAAATATCCACACCTTTAAGGATATTCATTAATTCCTCTATAAAAATATTAGCCATCCTCCCACCTGCTTGAGTTATATATCTTAATGAATGAAATTTTGTATTTTTTATATCGCTGTTTTTCAATAATATTTGAAAAGTACTTGGTACACCTGCAAAACCTGTACATTCATATTTGTTTATGTCATCTAATACTGTCTGTGGGAACATAAATTTATTATTTATAACTAAGCTCCCTCCAACTCTAAAATGTGTATGTAGAAGTGAAGTTCCATAACAATAATAAAATGGTAACACTACTTCTATTCTATCTTTTTCACTTAATCTTAAATATTCTATAATTGAATTAGTATTATAAATCAAATTGCTGTGGGTTAAAACTACTCCTTTAGGTTTTGCTGTAGAACCAGAAGTAAACAAAATTAATGCAACATCATGGATCTTTACATTGTTATCTATATCTTCTTTATAAATATCTAATTTATCCATATCTTCTTCTGTATATATCTCCATATCATGTGATATAAGATTTTCTATTTTATTCATTAGCTTCTTTTGAATAAAGACATATTTTATATTTAAGGATTTTAATATATATTCTATATGGTCCATAGATAAACTAGGATTTATAGGAACACAAACTGCCCCACTTTTTATTATCCCAAAATAAGCTTCAATAAAAAAAAGAGAGTTTTCTGCCATTAAAAGGATTGGATTCCCTTTTTCTATCCCTTTGTTTTTTAAGCAATTGGAAATACTATTTACTTTAAAATGTATGTGTTTATAGGAATATCCTTCCTTATCTATTACAGCAACTTTATCATAAAATCTTGATGTTTCAAAAATATAATCTGTAAAGGTCATATTTCCACGCCATATTTTTTAAGAATAGTTTTTATATCTCCTATTGTATACATTCTAGATATATCCACAACATTTATTGAAATATTAAAGTATTCTTCTAAATTATTTGTTAAATCTACATGTGCTAAGGAATCCCATCCTTCAATTTCATCTGGTCCTAATTTATCATTTGTATAGGATTCATCTTTAATATTAAAAACATCACATAATATTTCATTAAGTTTTTCTAAATTGTTCATAAAAAGCCCTCCTACCATATATATTTTTATCTATACTTAAAATATAGCAAATATCATACCAACGCTTAAAGACACAAAATGGTTAGTATTTGTTGCAAAATTGCAACAAATACTAACCATTTAAATTAAGTTATATCATAATTATAATTACAAGCCCCTATTACAAGAATATTTTTCAAATGATGCAAAAATGCATCTTGTTTTATTCTTGCATCAAAATAATTATATTATAATTGTATTTCCCCACAAATTTTATGAAGCATATACTTAAGTACACCTCAATTAATAATCATTTAAAACCTTATATTCTATTAACTCATTTCTTAAATTTACGGAGTTATCAAAAAGTATAGTTTTAAATCCTAGTTTTTTAGCACTTTCTATATTACTTTTTGTATCATCTATAAATATAGTTTCCTTTGGATTGATTTCATATGTCATAATGAGTTTTTCATAAATTTCATTTTCTGGCTTAAGTAACTTTTCTTTAAAGGAAATTATACCTCCATCAAAATAATTAAAAAAATCATATCTTTCTATTACATTTTTGTATGCAAGCAAATGAAAATTAGATAGAGCTAATGTTTTATAGCCTTTTAATTTAACCTCTTCTAAAATTTTCACTGACTCTTCTATAGGAGTAAGCAATTCATACCAGTTCTCCATGCAAAGCTTTATTAATTCTTTATTATTGAAACTTCTATTACATATTCTGTTTACAGCCTCCTCTTCTGTTATATCTCCTTTATCAAGTAAAATCCACTCTTCACTTAAAAATATTTCTTTGTATACTTCTTGAACTTTAATCTCATCAGATAACTTACTTCTTAAATATTCTATAGGCTTAAAATTTAATAATACGTTTCCTAAATCAAAGATTATAGTCTTAATCATCTTGTCCTCCTATATATATATATAATAAATTGCGTATTAAAATTTTACCATTTACTATTATTGTATAATAATTTATCTAGTGTTACAATTTTTTAATCTTAATAATATGCTAAAAATAATAAACTCCCAGTTTAAAAAACTGAGAGCTTTTTACTTATTTATTTTGATTTGTGGTACTCCTCTAATAATTCTTCAATTACATGTAAACATCTTCTTCCTTTACAAGCACCAGTACCCGCACCTGTAGCAGTTTTAACATCTTCTAATGTTCTTGCACCTGATTTTATAACACTTTTAATAGTGGCTCTATTTACGTTTTTACATACACATACTTTCTTCAATTTATCCATTATTGCTTCATTTGTATTGTTTTCCATATATTTACCTCCTGTAAATTCAATAATCACTATTATCGAATAATAATTATTATATCATTTATTTCTAAAATTATAAATATATCTCTTATAATATTCTCATATACAATAAACAATTATTCTAATATAATTATTTTTTCATAATCACTTAATTTATAGTTACAATTTATTTTAAAATAACTTACGCTATTTTAGGGAACATTAAGATGAGGTGATTCTCCATGTTTAAAAAAGTGACCGTCCTTTTAATTACATTCATATTAATATCATCAAATGTTTCTGCTAAAACAAATATAGATATTGAAATTTTTGATATAAGTAAAGAAAAAGTTATAATGAACGTTCCTTCAAATCCCACAATGCAAAAAGAAGTTGAAAATTATCTCGAAGGAATAAAGAGTATGTATTGTAAATTCAATCCTATCCCTGATAAAGGATACATGATTAAAATTCCTTTAGAAAATCCAGCAATGGTACAGAATGAATTTATAAATACTTTTGTTGATGTGGTAATTATAATATTCCCCAAAGGAGAAGAACCATATTTAATGGTCTTTGATGATAAAGATAGAATGATTTTTTTCACCTTTCAAGGAGATACAGATACACTTATAAAAAGTCTAAATTTAAATCCAAGCACCTTACAATAAAACTATTATAATCCCTAGTAACAATTTTAGCTTATATCAAATTTGATATAAGCTTTTATCTAATTATCTAGTCGAAGAAAAGCTGTATCCACTTAATGAAAGCAATACTTGAGAAGGAAGATAAAAAATCCATATTAATAGTCCTGAGGTTCTATGTAATAGTGTAGACAATTCTCCAGATAAATCTATTAATCTGGTTATGTTATATAAACCTACGTTTATATCTCCTAAAAGAAAAAGTAGCATAGCTAATACTATCATATATTGATTTGGAGATGGATATAGGTTGTTTTTATAAACCTTTATAGCTCTTGCAATACTTGTAATTAAACATAATAAATAAAAGAATGCTACTACAAGTAATATATCAAGCTTTACAACCCAAAAATTAATTATCCTATAGAGAATTGTTATAGTACAAGATACCATTACAAAACTTAAGATTGTGAATTTAGCTTTAGTAAGTTCATATCTAATAGAGTAAAGTATTTGAACTATGCAAAAAGAGCCTACTCCTAAAGTAAAATAATTTAGAATAAGAAGACATAAATCTGCAATAACAGTAAAAAAAAGCCCTCCTTGAAGCAAAAATAAATCTCTCTTATTAAAAGAATCCTCACCTATCATAAGGGATATTATAAAACAAAGTATTGTACATATATATTTAATTCCATCAGATGATATAAACATCTTCACATTGAAACAATCCATATATAGAAATAAAAAATATAATATGCACACTAATACTAATAAAATTTTAAGAACTACTTTCTTATAACTTATGCTTTCCATTTTTATCACCATGCCATAATAAAGATTTTTACTCCCTTTATTTTGTGCATGATGTGCCTTAATTATTTAACTTTTTTTTCAACACTCATTAAGCCTTTTAAATACTCATTTAAACTTAACTTAACCTGCTCCATGTCCTTTAAAGTATCCTCCGTAAATTTTCCTGAGGCCACTAAAGCATTTGAAGATTTTACTATGTCTTTCAGATAATCACAGTATTTTTCATGAATAGAATTTAATTCTTCCTCATGAGGTAATTTTAGAACTTCTTCTAAGTATTCATTGAGTTTCTTATTCTCCTCTTTAAACTTTTCAAAGGATTTATTATCTATAGCATCTAAGCTATTATCGATTGATTTCTTTATCTTTCCTGTGTAATCATAGAGCTGTTTTGTATAAATAGCATTAGCTTTTGTTGAATTAAATATATCCATTGGACTTTTCCCATCGATAACTCCTTTTATTACAATAAAAGCAAACAGTGCTACTAAAACAAATATAATAAACTTGGCTACCTTTTTAATTAGGCATACCACAATACTTATAGCAAGTATAACTACTAATATAAATAATATTTTATCTGTATTCATATGTAATATCCTCCTCTTCCTTTTTATAATAATAAAGTATACCATAATTAAGGCTACTATTTTAAGAATACTGCAAATATATTCTTAAAAATACTTTAAAAATCTACAGGAAAACTATATCTAGTTAATATATAACCTCTATGCATTTGTCAATAGAAAAAGTCGCCTATGGTCTAACACTCCATGGCGACTAATATAAGGGTAAACTAAATTAGCTAATATTACTTTAAACTTCCATAATAATGGGAAGTATAATTGGTCTTCTTTTTGTCTTTTCATACAGAAATTTTTCTAGAGATTTTTTCATATTTGCTTTTAATACATACCATTCAATAATTCTATTGTCTAAACAGTTCTCCAACTCTCTTCTAACAATTTCTTTTGATTCATTAATTAAATCTTCTGATTCTTTTGCATACACAAATCCTCTAGTGATTATGTCTGGACCTGCTATAATGTTATAGGATTCTCTTTCTATGGTCGCAACTATAGTAATCATGCCGTCCTGAGCTAGATGTTTTCTATCCCTAAGTACTATATTTCCCACATCGCCTACTCCAAGTCCATCTACAAATACAGCCCCTGTAGGAACTCTTCCTGATATTTGAGCTTCTTCACTAGATAACTCTAAAACTTCACCTGTTTCTAAAATAAATACATCTGATTCTTCCATACCTAGTTTTTTAGCTAAATTAGCATGATGTCTCAAATGCCTATATTCACCATGAACAGGCATGAAAAATTTAGGATGAACTAATGTATGAATTAATTTCAACTCTTCTTGATAAGCATGACCTGATACATGCACTTCTTCTAAATCTTCATAAATTACGTCTGCACCTTTTTTATATAACTGATTAACTACTCTAGATATTAATTTCTCGTTTCCTGGAATTGGCGATGCTGAAATAATAAACAAATCTTTTGGTTCAATGGCAATTTTTCTATGGGTAGAAAAAGCTATCCTTGCAAGAGCTGACATAGGTTCACCCTGACTTCCTGTAGTTATTATTGTTATCTGTTCGTTAGGATAATTGTTTATTTCATCTACAGTTATAATATGGCCTTCAGGTATATGAAGGTAACCTAATTCCATAGCTAACTGTGATATATTTTCCATGCTCCTTCCGCTAAAAGTTACCTTTCTTCCATACTTTAAAGATGCATCTATTATCTGTTGCATTCTATGAATGTTAGATGCAAAGGTAGCCACAATAACTCTTCCTATAGCATTAGAAAATATTCTAGTTAAAGTTTCTCCTATAGCTTTTTCTGAAATTGTATGTCCTGGACGTTCTACATTGGTACTATCAGCCATAAGCAATAGTATACCCTCTTTGCCTAAACTTGAAATTCGCTCTAAATCCATAACTGCTCCATCGATAGGTGTATAATCTATTTTAAAATCACCGGTATGCAATATTATACCTACTGGTGTGTGAATTGCCATAGCACATGAGTCTGCTATACTATGAGTAACTCTTATAAATTCTATATCTAGCTCTCCTGCTTTTATTGTATCTCCAACCTTTACTGTGTTAAGCTCACAATCTGAATCTATACCGTGTTCCTTTAGTTTGTTTTCAACTATACCTAATGTCAATCTTGTACCATAAACAGGTACATTAAGCTGCTTCAAAATATATGGTAAAGATCCTACATGGTCTTCATGACCGTGAGTTAAAAAAATGCCTTTAACTTTATTTGAGTTTTCTAGTAGATAGGATATATCAGGAATTACTAAATCTACGCCATACATCTCTTCATCTGGAAATGATATTCCACAATCTATAACAATAATCTCATCTTTATACTCAATAGCCGTTATATTTTTGCCAATTTCTCCAAGTCCCCCTAAAGGAATGATTTTTATACTACTCTCACTTTTCACTGGACTGCCGCCTCCTTAGATTTTTTTAAATTACCTTTTACTATCTTATTAATTTCATTTCTTTTATTTTGCCTTCCAGTGATGAATTTAATTCTCTTTCTTATTAAAACTTTATTTTTAATTTTTATACCAACGTCTATTAATTTTATAAACTTTATATAATTTGAGATATACTCTGTATAGTA
Source organism: uncultured Clostridium sp. (assembly GCF_963515715.1). GTDB lineage: Bacteria > Bacillota > Clostridia > Clostridiales > Clostridiaceae > Clostridium_AW. Next base: position 94,644 of record NZ_CAUPZS010000011.1, on the reverse strand, counting down.
TTTTTAAGCTATGTAAAATATATCGTGAATAACTTTCCCATCTACCACTTCACTTTTACGCCATGAGCTCTCATCATTGAGAACTTGCCATCTTCTTTCATCTTTTATATAATTCCAGTCTTTATCATTTTGATAGAATACTTGAATGTCTGATGCTTCTAGAATATTTAATATCTCATTATCATGATAATTGTACTCATCATAATCTGTTAAAGCTCTTTGAGCCATTTCAGAATAGCATTTATTTAACTCCAATAAAAGATTATTAATATCCTCTCTAAGATTTGTTATATTTAATCCTATAGACTTTGCCTCTCTTGATGTTATAGGATAACCATGAGATGGGTAATCTCCATTTAAATGATTGCTTATTCTGTCACACTCTTCATTATCATTCATGTGATATGACAAAATTTCCTTACATATTTTAATAGAAAGAGAGCTAGATCTATCTAATGCTCCAATAACAAGAGGGTGAACATATTTAAATATATCTGAATAAGGATTTCCATGATGTTCTTTTGAATTATTGTCCCAAAGTTTAACAATTCTATAAAGCTCATCTTGACTTACTCTCACTCTTCTATTGTCACGCTCATCTATAGGAGATAAATTATGCATTATAGATGAATCTATTGCTGTAAGAAAGGATAAAGGTCCCATGGAAATTTCATTAGCACCCAATGCAATCATTGTAGCTGATGAAGCACATTCTAATGGAATAAGTGCCGTAACATTATTACTATAAGTCCTTATGAGATTTACTATCCTTAGAGCTGCTTCCACATCTCCTCCATCGGATTTAATAAAAATTGATATTTTCTCATTTTTTCCTATTTGCCTAAATATTTCATAGAGGGCTAATACGTCATTTTGGCAAACTCCTCCTCTTTCTGATGTCCAATAGACGATCATCTTATGCCCCAACATATCTTCAATTTTGGATATTAAATGTTGAGTTTCTTGAAATAAAACCGGTGGTTGCTTAATCCTGATTTCATTTTGAATGGAGTTATTCTCATCACCTATTTCTATTTCCTCTTCTTTTATATTTTTATTATCTTTAAAAAGCATAATAATTACTCTCCTTAAATCATATGTTAAAAGTTTATTTTAGAAATTTATATATTATATTTACATATCACTATTATCGATAGTTATTCTCCAATACCTTATAATTATCTGTAAATCTATGGTTATTAAATATTTATTCTTGTCCCTGTTTTAATATACTCTATCCTGTCTCCTAAAATACCCTTCAATGTTTTGTATGCTTTTTCTCCAGTACAATGTCCTGTATATACTTTTTCTATATTCTCAGAAATAATCTTTTCTGTAATTATGTTAATCTCATCTTGTGAAGCACTTGATGACTTTATTATTGGCAATTTAACTAGATGAAAACCACCTATGATAGCTTTAATATTTATATCAGGAAAAGCATTCTTGGATGCTTGTATCATATTTGCAGCACCATTGTGCGAACATCCTGTAAATATGCATATCCCGTCCTGCTCCCTTATAACCATAATTAACTCATGCTTAAATTTATCTTTAGTTAGTTTATCTTCTTCTCTCGAGTATAAATAGTTATTGCCCTTAGGAATCTTATAGGATTTATCTATATCTGTAATAATATAAACATCTTCAGCTATTTCACTAAAACTATCAATATAATTAATTCTATTGGAGTATTCCTCAAAGACCTTCTTATCAATTCCAACGCTTTTATTAAAAAACATATAATGAAAATAATAGTCTTTTGAAGCTTCTCTTTTCATATATACTTTTGCCTTACTATTTATTTTTAAAAATGATAAAAGCCCTCCTCCATGATCACAATGGCCATGAGAAATTACTACAACGTCAATATCTTCTAAGGAGACTCCTAATTTCCTTGCGTTAGTAATAAATGCATCAGTTCTACCTGTATCAAAGAGTATACGTTTGTTGTCTTTTTCCACATAAAGACATAATCCATGCTCATTAATTAAATCCTTTGAATCATTATTTATATTTTCTATAAGTGTAATTATTTTCATGAATTTCTCCTTTACAAAATATCATTAATCTATATATCTTTTTCGTTTTTTCTCCTTATAAATTTTGCTTTAAAAACCACCTATTAACTAGATGAATCAAAGTATCATAATGTTCAAGAAAACTATGATCAGCACCATGGATAACCTCTAATCTAGAATCCTTAGAGAGCAATGACATGCCGCTTCGAGATCTCTTACAAAGAAGATTTTCTTCTTCATCATTATTACCATGAATTATTAAAATAGGGCAGTTAATATCTTTTAAAAGCTCTTTTTGATTGATTAATTCAAAATCTATAAGCATTTGCTTATCAATTATAATTTCTTTTCTTACTCCTTCAGACAAGTATTCTGTTATATATCCTTTTTCTTTTAATTCTTTCATTTGTTCTTTTGTAAAAAATTCATACCAATCATACTTCATTGAATCAGTTAAGGCTCCCGATAACACCATTGTTATGATTTCTGGAGTATAACACTTTAGACAAATAAGACTACCCAAGCTATGACCATATAAAGTAATCTTTTTATACCCTTTTGACTTTGCAAATGCAATTGCTGAATTCAAATCATCAACCCTTTTATCTACGGTTAAACTATCATCGTCACTCTCTCCACAACCGCTAAAATCAAAGGTTACAACACTATATTTAGATTCATTGAACGCCTTTGCTAATCTCTCAAATCTTCCTTTTGAATATTTATCAGACAAAAATCCATGACACATTATAATTATTGAACTAGAAACAGATGGATAAAGATTTCCTACCAAAGTTAAATTTCTCGAATTTTTAAATTTTACTCTTTCCAATATTCCCTCCGCTTTTCTCTAATGTCTTTTTGCAACTTAATATTAAAGTATTAATAAATTTCATATATAAAGTTATACTTTGTATTCATTAGTACAAAAATACTTTATTAATGATTCAATTAATATTCCAAAATATAAAATTAAACTTGTTACTAATAATTCTTTAATAGTTAAGTGTCTTTATAATTTCAGATACTTCTGATTTCATATTTAGAAAAGTATTTATTTCAGGATGGTTTTCATAAAACCCTAAGTCTGTTGTTCCACCTAAAAAATAGGTTACACCATTTATTTCATAATATTTCTCACAACCATAAATTGAGTCATACATATTTTCATCTAAGTCATCTGTTTTTTTAATTATAGTAAAAAACATTCCCATACCATCCTCTACTTTTTCCTTTGGCTTAAAGTAAACGGTAATGCTTGTATCATCTTCTACAATTTTATACTTATTCTTCCAACTTTCAGGGAAGACAAGTGAAAAACCTAAATTACGACTTTTAAATTCATCTGATTTTACAATTACTTCAGCTTCAGTTTTATAGTCTTTTGCTTCATTTTGATTAGAAATTTCTTTTCTTGAACATCCAATTATAGATATTAATGACATAATAATCAAAATACTTATCAACAGCTTTTTCATATTTTTTCTCCTTTTATTATTAATCTTTTTTAAATTTCTAAATTATAAAAATTAAGTGTCATTAGATCCATTATACTATATTTCCTTATAAATCCATGATTTAGCATTGTAATTTTTAAAAATATACAATTACTAATTATTATGATTTTCCCTCTTTATTATAGTTCTTCTTGCCCTTGTAACAATTCTTTTTGTTTTTTATATTAGATTCTTCTAGCTATTCGTTACAAATCTTTAAAACTCATTCAGATTTTGATTTGCTGGCATCATTTAATCAGTTCCCAGCAGAATCTTGAACATATTTAGACTTATCAGATTTAACGGGCTCAATTAAGCCAATGCTAATTCAGGTTATTCTTTCAATATATCTATATGTTTGCTCCAATAAATCGGATGGCTTTTAAGCCTTTATTTATTCCAAAGTTCCTAATTTCAGTTAGCATATCTTCTAAATAAGCTTGCAGATTAATTTCTTGTAGTGTATTACCTAGAAGAATTTCATGATCAACTGCTAACCATTCAGTTAAATTAACACTTTCAATTTCTCCTGTAGTTAATAAATCCATATTTATCTATAATATATATTAAAAATTTTTTAGTATTTATTATTTTCTAAATCTTCTTTTTGAATTTGTTTCAAATGTAATATCTGAAAATACTCCCTTATAGATGTCTTCATCTAAGAACTTTAATACTGCCTTCATTTCCTTCTTCTCATTTGGAAGAAGAATTCTTTCCGTTCCTTCTCTATTTACTACATTTAAAGGTACATTAAACTTTTTTGCTACTTCTACAATTTCACTAACTTCATTCTTTTGCAAAACTTGAGAATCTTGAATTAGCGCCACTTTTTTTCTAACCCATGAATCTGCATTTTCCTTAAAATTATCTTTATCCATTACAAAAAATTTATCATTATTTATAAAAGTTCTTAAGTCCTTATCTGTTGCACTTCTATAATACATAGATAAATCGAAAACTTGTCTAGCATTGTAATAAGACTTAAATAATAGATTATTATTTCTATAGATACAATCTATTTGTGTATTTATGCTTATTCCAAAGGAATTAACTTTTTTGAGAGTGCCATTTATATGTAAAAAGCTCAATCCTTTACTTGTTATGTATTGACTTTTATTAAATCTTTGAAAGGCTATTAATGTTTCAGTTTCAATTGTGCCAGTAAATATACATTTTATATCTGGGTATTCATTGTCTACAGGAACAAATATATCAACGCTGGTAGGTTCCTTTAATGCATTTAAAATGAAGTCATCGATTTTGTAATCAACAATTTGTTGAATTTGATATATATCTGCATTATAGCCAACCTCAAAGTCGATAACTTCAGTATTTTCTTCTAAAACAGTATTTACTGCCTGTGAAAATAAATGGCATAAGCTGTTTTGTCCTTCTCTATTCACATTTAATCGTTTTATGATTAATTCTCCACTTTCTTCTTTTATTATTATAAAAAATGTTGTATTAATAAACATATTCCCTTACCTCCTAGTATCTAATACCATATACTCTGTTAATTGAACTACTTTTTTAATACTGGTGGTGTTTCTTAAATCTTTTTTTGTTAATAATAAAAAAGTGATATTATTTGATGTTGTTACCTCATAAAAATGATATCCCAGTAAAGTGATCAAAGGGTTAATGTGATATGAATTTGTACCCCATACAACAATAAAAAATAATATGAAAATGAATATTAAAACTTTTTTGTTTATTTCATTTGAGGCAAAATTGACAAAGGGTAAGAGATATGCTACTAAAAATCCAACTACTTCACCGTCAGCAGTTTTAATAGAATTAATATTGAAATCAATAATTTGAATATTTTCTCCAGCAAATTTTAATAAGCACATACATATTACTAGCAATCCAATAGTAATAATTAATGGTGATATGATATTCATCCAGGGCTTATTTTCCAACCATAATACAAATGAATATGTTAATAAAACTGGAGAAAAAGATGTAGAAACCAATAATACCTTGGCTATTTTACTTAGCACAATATCACCTCCTACTATAGATTTAGCACACATGTATGCAACAACATTAAATTAATATTCCCTCTCCTTTTAATGCCGCAAGCTTTAATTACATTATAATCCATAATATAGAATAATTACATATAAAAAAATAGCTTATTAATTCAAAAGCTGATTATTAAGAATAATGATTATCTTATAAAAGCAATAAATTAAGGGCAAATTGTTAATTGTTTTGAGATTATCGTCATGCATAAAAATTTTAATTTTACAGATAATATCATATGTACTCAATACTTTTATACAGGAGGTGGGAAGAATGATACCAGAAAAAATGAGCCGTCCTAATGAAGGAATTAAATGTGTTGTTAACACTTGCCATTATTATATGTCCGGTGACCATTGCACAGCAGAAAAGATAGAAGTTCAACCTAAGAATGCAGCTAATACACAAGAAACGGATTGTGCAACATTTATTACAAAAGAACAAGCGCATATGTAAGTTTTAATTCTATATCATTATGTTAGAGTTAAGTCTCTTTTGAATACCGTATTATTCAGGAATGAATTTTACGGTATTTTTACGTTATATTTCAAATTAAAAAATTTCTCCTTTTTACTTGCCTGATATAGAAATATTTTTAAGCCATCTGCATAGTATAATTTTAAAATATTTTTCTTGTTTATGAGATAAATCTAAAATTACCAATACGGAATCTTAATTTTTAAAAATATTGATATACCTTATGAGTAAATATTCTATTTTTAGATAATTATAGAAGTGCAATGGCTTTATTTGTCTGATAATGTCTAAAAAATGAATTTATTATAATTATATGTCGTAAAAATATTGATTTGTCATTTAATGTATGATAAATTATTTCTATTACATGGAGGTGGTTCGATAGAATGGAAAATAAAAAAATTAAAAGAGAAAGTTTTTCTGGTACAATTGCTGTTTTCTTCGCTACTCTTGGTTCTGCTGTAGGCTTAGGAAACATATGGAAATTTCCTTATGTAGTAGGTCAAAATGGAGGCGGGGCATTTCTATTAGTTTATCTTATATGTATAATCTTCATTGGTATTCCTGTTATGGTAAGCGAATTTTATATAGGTAGAAAAACTCATAAGAATGTTATGGGCGCTGTGAAGCAATTATCTCCTAATCCATTTTGGAAAAGTATAGGCATTTTTAGTATAATTTCTGCATATTTTATTATGTTCTTTTATTCCTCTGTTGCTGGCTGGGTTTATTCCTATGTATTTAAAGCCTTAAGAGGAGACTTTTCAAATGTAACTTCCGATTCTGTCAGTGCACTTTTCAATAAAACAGTAGTAGGTCCATTACCTCCATTAGTATGGCAGTTTATTGCTATAACGGTGGTTTCATTAATTCTAATTAAAGGTGTAGAAAAAGGTATCGAAAGAGTTACTAAAACTCTTATTCCGTTATTATTTATATTAATAATTGTTTGTGGTGTTAGATCATTGACTCTTCCTGGCGCTTATGAAGGATTAAGCTTCTTATTTAAAGTTGAGTTTTCAAAAATTACTCCTGGAGTAGTATTATCTGCAATGGGGTTAGCCTTCTTTAAGCTTTCTTTAGGCATGGGAGCTATGATTACTTATGGTAGTTATTTTACAAAAGATACCAACTTATTCACCACATCAGCTAAAGTAGCTATTGCTGATACAATAGTATCTCTACTTGCAGGAATAGCTATATTCCCTGCGGTATTCTCTTTTGGTATGAAACCTGAAGCGGGACCAGGATTATTATTCATGACTATACCACTAGTATTTTCAAAACTTCCTTTTGGCAATCTTCTTTTAGTAGCTTTCTTTTTCTTAACTGCAATTGCAGCTACTACAGCCATGATTTCCATAGTGGAAGTAGTAATTGCTTACCTTACTGAAGAAAAAGGCATGAAGAGAAGCAAAGCTGTAATAATTAATGCCATTATAATATTATCAATCGGTTCTCTGGCAACATTATCTGCTGATAAAGCAAGCCTTTTAGGAAATGTACCAGTATTCTTAGGCAGAGGTTTCTTTGATACATTTGACTTTATATCATCCAATATATTATTGCCTGTAGGAGGATTCTTAATCGCTATATTAATAGGTTACTTTGTTAAAAAGCAATACCTGATTAATGAATTAAGTAACAATGAAAATCTTAAAAATATGTTCATAATCAAATTATACCGCTATATATTGATGGGAATAACTCCAGTATTATTAATAATAGTATTTTTAAGTTCATTAAATATTATAAAATTCTAGATCAATTAGCATTTTATATAAAAATAGGTTGAGAGTTCATTAAGAATTTCAACCTATTCTCTTTTAAGCACTACTCCGCATATACCCATCTATCTATAAAGGATTTTTCTACAAATTCTTTCCTACTTAAGTAATCTCTTAAAATATCTCTTATATATTCTGGATTATATCTTTCATTCTTATTATTTGCTAGGCTAGGATAACCTGTACCTCTCTGAAGATAATCAGAAGTTGCTACTTTATACATCTTTTCTTCTTCAAGTTCACCATTTTCAAGCTTCACCCTTAGTATATTCTTACCATCATGTTCAATAGTGGCATTGGACACATGAAGTCTTCCAAGATACCTTCCCCTAAATCCTGCTCCTTTCCCATCCTGTAAACATACTTCAGCCTTAAGAGATAACTCCAATGCCTCTCTTATATATTTCCCTTTAATCTCCATGTATGTAGGGTTCAAAGGAGAAGGCCCTATCTCAAGAAGCTTTTTATTAGAAACGTCACCTTTTCTTATACCACCACTTACTATACCGCTGTTAATTATACTTAGATTGCAAGGTATCACATCCCTTAATGCATCTGCTATAAGATTAGTCATTGGATTTTCTTCAACAACATCATGCCATATATGACGTTCTAATTTATATAGAGGTTGGCTTAAAACTTCAACTGCAATTTCCTTTTGTTTTGAGAGTTCTTTAATAATCTCACTATCTGGAGTTATATCCTCAACCTCTAAATTTTCTTCGCTAAAACTCATAATTTTTCCATCATTAATTTCAATATCGAGAAGTCCTAGATACTCTCCGTAATTTCCTGATTGATGAATTATTGTTCCATTTATTACTTTAGCATTTTCCATAAGAGTATGACTATGACCACCTATTATTATATCAATTCCTTTTACCTTTTTAGCTAATAATAAATCATTTTCCAAACCAGAGTGGCTTAGGAGTATACATATATCATATTTACCCTTATTTTCTTTAAGTTCATTATTAATTTCTTCAGTAGGATCAGAAGCATACATATTAAGTAACGAAAAAAACTCATTATAAGGAGGGGTTATTCCTATAATAAGAAACTTCACTCCCCCTCTTTTTATAATAATGCTTCTTTTTAATCCCTTAATTTTATTCATATTATCTTTATATAAATTACAAGATAGAAAAGGAATTATTTTTGCTGATGTCATGGTTTCAAGAGCTTCTAATCCAGCAAAACCTTCATTATTTCCTACAGCGATAGCATCATATTCTGCAACACTTAATAAACTACATCCTGCTTTACCTCTTGTCCCCTGAAGCTCCATTCTCATAAAATCATTAAAATCCCCTGCGTCCAGAATTAAAGTATTTTCATCCTTTAGCTCTCTGATTTTACTAACTATTTTTGCAAAATTTTCAAATCTACTGTGAATATCATTGGTATGTAGTATTCTTATCTTCATGCTAACCCTCCATATGAACATCTTTATGTTTTGCTACCCTAAAGCAACCCTTATAGCAAAACAAATTGAAATTATTCCCACTGCATAGTCAATTAATTTTAAAACTTTAACATTTATAAATTTTTTAATATACTTACTCAAAAAACTAGTTATACATAAGAATATAATTGTTGCTGACATACATCCAATAGAATATATAACTATATTAAATATCCCTACGAGTTTATTCCCCGCTAAATGCATCTACTAATGCAACTGCACAAGTCTTTATAAAAATTAAATAAAATATTTTATAAGCTCTCCGCTATGTTCTATCACAAAAGCTATTAATATACCAATTAATATTGCCTTTATATGCATTGGTCTACTATAATATAAATCCTTTTTGTGGTAAGGATTAAAAAAAGAAACTGCATCAGTTATTAAGCATAAAACTATAAATATTACATAGGAGCTCTTACTTATCATGCACGCTATAAAAGCAAGCAAAACTATACTAGTAAAATATATTCTTTTGATAAATATCACTCTCCAAATCTTCTAAAATTAATATTGAGTTTCAATATTCTTTCACAATATAATCTTTCCTTCAATTGTTATTACGGCTGCTCCTCCTACTTTAACAATACAATTTTCTTTTGGCCCTTCTATTTTAATAATTATTTTACTTGGTCTGCCCATATAATGTCCTTGTTCTGATACTATAGTTATGTCATTTTCATATTTAAGAATATTATTTTTTACAAGATATGCACCCATTGCACCATTTGATGTTCCAGTAGCTGATTCTTCATCAATTCCAACTAAAGGAGCAAAATTTCTACATGATACTGTTGAGTCTTTCTCTTCCGTTTCAAGTGTAAAAGCATGTACTCCTATTACATCTAAATTTTCACAATGCTCTTTTAGCTTTTGATTATTAGGAGAAATTGATTTTAATGCTTTCAAACTTTTCACTGGTAACATAATATCTTTTAATCCTGTAGAAACTATCTCTGGAACAACATCAAAATTTTCTATACCAATGTCCTTAATGCTCATCCCCATAATTTCAGCCAAAATATCCTTCTCTTTAATCTTTGAAACAAATTCAGGTTTCCTTTGAGTCATTAACACTCTTTCAACTCTATTATTATTAAAAAACAATTCAACAGGTAATATACCTGCCTTTGTTTTTTGTCTAACAACTTTTACATTGTTATTACCTTGTATTAATCCCTTTGTACCTAATAGAAAAAAAGAAGCGATAGTAGCATGTCCACATAAATCTACTTCTCCAGTTGTAGTAAAAAATCTTAATGTATATTCTGTAGTATCATTATCCGAAGGAAAAACAAATGCTGTTTCTGATAAATTCATTTCTTTTGCAATCTTCAACATTTCTTCTTCATTTAATCCTCTGGCATCTAGTACAACAGCTGCAGGATTGCCTCCATACAAAACCTCTGTAAAGGCATCTGCTTGGTATATTATTTTTTCCATCTTCTTCTCTCCTTAAAGCGTTTGGCAAATTTAATTTTATAAATATTTAATTTTTGATATTAATTTATTATATAACTTTATCATATGAGGTTCATTAGAATACGAATTCACTTCCTCTATAGGTATCCATTTAACATCACTATTTTCATCTGCTTTTACAATTAACAATTCACTCTCATCCCCCTCAAGTAAGTAAGCAACGGATAAATGTAAATGTGAAGATACATATTTTCCTCTTTTTATATGCCCTAATACAGGTAGTATGTCCAATGAAAACATATCAGTTTTAACAGGATGAACACAACTCACTCCCGTTTCTTCTTTTACCTCTCTGATTGCAACCTCTAATAAATCTTCTTCACCGTCTGCATGGCCCCCTGTCCATGACCATGAATTATATATATTATGGTGTATCATCAATACCTTATCTTTTGTTTTATTTACTACAAAGGCTGAACTTGTTATATGTGCAATCTCGTTATCCCTAGTTAGAATATTATCTAAAGTATCTATGGAATGCAAAATTATTTCTTTATCCTTTTTCTCTTGTTCATTGTAAGACTTATATTCTTTTATTTGTTCAATCCAATTCATATTTTCTCTCCACTTCTACTTCCTTAACGAATTAAACTCAACCTATTCTGTATTTTCCTTCTTTATTTGAGTCAATCATTAGTGTGTTCATAAATTTCTCGTATCTTTTTCTTACTTAGAGAATTTAATACTAATTCATATGACATATCTATCATTTGTTTTAAAACATCATCAGGTACATCTCCCTCTAAATATACAGAATTCCAATGTTCCTTATTCATATAATATCCGGGAATAATATGTTCATATTTCTCTCTTAAAAGCTGGCCAAACATTGGCTTGCATTTCAATGTAATAATAGCTTTTTTATTTTTATCGCCACCTTGCATAGCGAACATTTTTCCTCGGATAAGATATCTTGTTGCGTCCCATTCTACCTTAAAGTCTTTTTCTGCTCCTTTTTTAGAAAAGCAGTATTCATCAAGCCATCCGTATCTCATGTAACCTTCCATCCCCTCTATATATTTATTATAAATTGAGTATATTAAGGTTCTTATTTTCTTCTTTTACTATAAATTTGTCATCATCATGATAAATCCATAAAGTTCTAATTTTTAATGCCAAGTTGAATTCATTGATTTTATATAATCATTCTATTTTGCTATAACACAAATGCAAATTTCTTTTGTACTTATTTCCATCAAATCATCTTCTGTAAGCTTTGATAATTCAATATCAGAAGCTATAAAATTAAATTTGCTCATAAATTTTTCTCCTGTAATATATTTAATAAATTTTTTCAGCTGATAATAGTTTCTTATTTCTATTATACGTAAGGCTTAAACCACATCCATATAAAGATAATATTAGTAATGGCAAATGAAGTATTCCCATTAGATACAACTCTGGATAGAATACAAACCATATAATACAGTTCAATATACCAAAAATAAGTCCTACAAAGGATGAAATCCTAAATAATTCTATATTTATATTTGGGAAAATAAAATAAGTATTCCTAATATTGTAGGTGTTACAAGGCAATAGGCTGTTGCTGATTCATTCAACATTATATTTTTAATACTAAAATCCTATATTAGTTCACCTGTTTGAGTAAAACTTAGTGGAAACAGTATAGCAAGTACCATCAAAGGAAGAACCCATAATCTTGCTTTGTTTAAATTATTATGTGCAAAATTATTACGAGGTTTAATTAATTCCATACTTTTTTCATTTCCTACCAACTCCTTACATAATATATGATTTTTATATTTATGTTCTATTTTAATCCTATATATCTATAATTTTACATTATAATTTTCAAAAAACATAGCCCTATCCCCTAAAATAAACGGAAGTGCATTGGCTACATTACATTATATAAATGTAATGTAAACATTGCCAATTTATTTTCCTCTAGCTATTATTCCATATTTTTCTGGGTAGTCTAAAATATATAACTAAGATTAAAACTAATTTCAAAAATATTACAAATCACATTCTTATGTGCTTGCACATAACATATTATTGAATATCATTCTATTAATGGAGGAGAAATTTATATGGGATACTATATTAAAGTAGAACCTGATGTAAAAATTTATGTAGAAGATGTTAACCCTAATGGAAGCAAAACAATCTTGTTTATACACGGTTGGCCAGCAAATCATAATTTATTTGAATATCAATTTAATGAGCTTCCTAAAATGGGATATCGATGCATCGGAATGGACATTAGAGGATTCGGTAATTCAGATAAGCCTTGGGGAGGATATGACTACAATAGATTGGCTGACGATGTTCGATGTGTGGTTGAAGCACTAAAATTAAAAGATTTCACACTGGCAGGCCATTCCGTTGGTGGAGCAATTGCAATTCGATATATGGCTCGCCACAATGGATATGGAGTATCCAAACTTGCCCTTTTCGCTGCTGCCGCTCCTAGTTTCACTAGGCGGCCAAATTTTCCATATGGATTACCAAAGGAGGAAGTAACTAAACTTATTCAGGGAACATATAGTGACCGTCCTAAAATGCTGCAGGGATTTGGAGACATATTTTTCTTTCAATATACAACAGGGCCTTTCTCAGACTGGTTCTTCCAATTAGGACTACAGGGAGCAGGTTGGTCAACTGCTGCGCTTGCTACCACACTTAGAGATGAAAGCTTATTTTCTGATCTAGGAAAAATTCACGTTCCCACTTTAATTCTTCATGGTATTCATGATAAAGTTTCCCTATTTCCATTGGCTATTGCACAAAATAAAGGAATTAGAAACTCTAAGCTAGTACCGTTTAAATATAGTGGTCACGGATTGTTCTGGGAAGAGCGTGATAAGTTTAACATGGAATTGATGAACTTTATTGAGGAATAAACTATTTTATAGAAATGCCGTAAAACTCTGAAACAAATTTTACGGTATTTTTATGTGGTTATTATTTCTCTATAGCACATCCTAAAGCTAAGTTAAAAGAATTCTTTAGGATAAACTACAACTCCTGACACATCAGCAAGCCTACCACTTTCAAGTTCTAATGCCATAAAGAATTCCTTTGGTACATCAAAGGGGGCTTTTATATCCCACAAGTCTGCAGGCTTAAATCCAAATCGAGGATAATATTTATCATGCCCTAGAACAATTACTGACTTAAAGCCAAGTTCTTTTGCAATTTTCAGGCTTTCAATGATTAGCATACTACCGATACTCTTATTTTGATGTTGGGGCAGGACTGAAACAGGAGCTAATGCTAATGATTCATATTCCCTTACACCATTTTTAATAATAAGTTTTGTAAGCATAATATGACCTACAATTTCTCCATCAAACTCTGCAACAAGAGAAAGCTCTGGTACGAACACTTCACTTTTTCTCAATCTCTCAACTAAAAACTGTTCCTTATGATCGCTATACTCTGCGTTTTCAAAAGCTTTTTCTATAGTATATTCCGATAATTTATAATCCTTTTCGGTTTCCTGTCTTATGGTTATATTCATGTTAAAATACTCCTCTTTTCATAATGAAAATTCTTCCTTTAGTATAAAATGATATTTACAATTAGTATAGTCTCCATAAATTAATCTATTACGTAATTAGCTACATTATACTTTGGTTAGTTCTTCATTTTTAAGGTTCATTAAAGCTAAGGAAGTTATACTAATACTTATAAGACAGCTGCTTATACAAAATAATGGAGGTAATCAATATGAAAAAACTATTTGCAAACATGCCCCCGGTAAAAAAGAAATTGAGTACCGCTATCTTATGCAGCACACTTATTCTCGCAGTGGGAGCCACTACGGCCTTCGCCGCAAGTGCGAATGCAAATGACAAGAAAGCAGTCGCCAATGAAAAGAATATGGTGAAAATAGAAAATGGTGTTGCACGCTACTCCACTGATGATGGTGTAACATGGAATGAGGGTCTTCCGTCAAACAGCGATACACGCTATTCTCTGGACGAAGGTAAAACATGGAATGAGGGTTTACCATCTGAAGGCAGTGGAGAAAAATCTCTCATCACACACAACACTCCGCCCGCTGAAGGTGAAGGCCAGGGCTTGATGGTAAATAATAAAAACGGCATCATGAGCTATTCCACGGATGGTGGCAAAACCTGGAGTGAAAATGCGCCCGATGGATTCCAAATCTCCGAAGACGGCGGTAAAATGACTATTAAAAACACCAAATAAAACAGAAAGCGGCTATCTTTAAAAATACACAACAAGGTTGGGTTGTAATTATCTCCTTTGTTGTGTATTCTTTTGATGATCAGAATTCTTCCTTTAGTATAGAATAATATTTACAATCAACTAATAATCCTGTATTGGTTTTAGTAATTTTTCTCAAAGTTCCTTCATATTTTAAACCACATTTCTCCATAACTTTCCCTGAGGCTAAATTGTTTATATGATGTCTACCAGTTATACGCTCAAATCCAACTTCTTCAAATGCAAATTTAATTACTCTTGAAAAAGCTTCAGTTGTTATACCTCTATTCCAATAATCTTTACTTACGCAATAGCCAATTTCACAATTTTCTTTATAATCATTAATATTCATAAGGCAAATTAAACCTATTACACTTTCCCTATCTTTTAACTCTATTGCCCAATTATAGTTTTCATAAATATTATATTCACTAACCCATATTTCAAATATTTTTCTTGTTACTTCTGCATTTTCATGAGTTGTCCATGTTAAATATTTAGTGACCTCTGGATCAGATGTCCAATTATCATATGCATCTCTAGCGTCCTCCTTCCTAAATGGTCTTAATATAAGCCTTTCGGTTTCTAAGACCTTTGTGCCTAAATGTCTTAGCATATGTCCTCTCCCCATTTTTTTATACCCAATGAGAATGTCTTTTATCTCTCTTATAGATTTAAACCTTTTATTTCTTTTTCATTAATACTGTCCAAAGAAAACTTTTTCCAAATATATTATCATCAATACTTTCTTTCATTTCTCTAAATTCAACTATTTCAAAATAAGTCTCTAAAATACTTTTTATTTTATATTCAGAAAATCCAATACCTCCATGCATTGAATATTCTCTATAAACATCGTAATCAGAGATGTTTGCTCCACCTTTTAAATTAAAACATGTCATACCAAAATATCCTTCTGGCTTTAAATACTTTAAAATGGTTTTTAGATACAGGTTTCTTCTATGAGGTTTTATATGATGGAGACAACCACTATCATAGATATAATCAAAACTCTCCTTTTCAGCTTCAAAATTAAATATAGATTCACATAATAAATTTACTTTTATAGATTGCTCTTTTGCTATTTGTTTTCCCCATTCTATAGAAGTCATTGAAATATCTATTCCATGAGCTTCAACCCCCTCTTTTGCAAGATAAAAAGAGTTTCTACCATATCCACAACCAATATCAAGTACTTTTCCTTGTTTAAATAGCCCTGTCTCTACATATGAAACAAGATTTTCATCGGGAGCGTTTTTAAAAAATGGAATCGGTTTATCTCTATCAGAATAAAACTTATCCCACCATTCACTTTCTCTTCTGTCCAATAGATTGTCCAGCATAATAAATACATCATTTTCCGTCCTAATGGTTTCTGAATCAATTTTGTTTAACATTATTAATACACCCCATTTTCTACTACTCTTAATATAATCAATCAAAGCGGTATATTTTATTTGTATTACATTTATAAAACCCCATTATATAAAGTAACATTTTCTATAATTATACTTTTACTATAGAAGGTTTCATTATTACATTGAGTGAAAATATCAACATGGTATTTATTATAATTGCAAGACCATATGTATATCATATGGTTCCAATTCATATAAGTCTTTATTTATCTCATTTGTCACTTTTGCACCCATAGCAAAATAAAAATCTACTGTATTTTTAAAAGGTGTAGCGGATATATATAGACTTTTAGCATTTAATTCTTTTGCTTTTTTAGAAAGCAAATTCACTAGATTTTTACCTATACCTTTTTTACGATAACTATTACTTATATATAACATATCAAGTTTAAGTTGGTCATTATTTCTTCCAATAAATTTGCTTTCTAAAGCCCCTAAACCTACAATTGTTTTATTGTCAAAGGCCCCATATATAGTTCCATTTCTATCATATATGTCTTGTAATCTATCAATATATTCATGGAGTTCTTTCAAGATCCAGCCCTCAATATTATAAAATTCATCTACTATTTCAAGCTTATTACTTCTAAAATAATAAACTTCATTTACAATTTCTTTCCTATCAATTTCACCTAGTAGTGTAAGTTCTGATCTTTCAAGTAATCTATATTGCAAAATAATCAACTCTCTTTCAAATAAAGTTAAACCTTGATTTTAATAAACAATATTTAATAATTGTGACGCAATTTTATCTTAAATAATCTATTTCCATAGCATTACAAATGTACCTGCAGTAATGAGTATACCTGCAATTAAAGTTTTTACAGTAAATTGCTCTCCTAAGACGAAGAAAGATAATATTAGTGTAAGAACAATGCTGGATTTATCAATTGGTGCAACCTGTGATACATTACCAAGAGATATCGCTTTATAATAAAATACCCATGATAAACCTGTTGCCAATCCAGATAGAATTAAAAATGTCCAGTTCTGTTTTGTTAGACCTTTAATTCCATGCTGTGCACCGGTTGCAAATACAATACCCCATGATAAAAATATAATAACAATTGTACGAATTGCTGTAGCAAGGTTAGAATCCACACCCTTTATACCAATTTTAGCAAGAATTGATGTCAACGCAGCAAACACTGCTGATAATATTGCAAATAACTTCCACATATTTTTAATGCCTCCATAATATAATTTTAAATATGTAACCTTTGTTTAATAGCATGAGCATATTCTCATACATCTTTTGATTTCATTAACAGGGTTGTGTTAACTTTAACTCCATAAATCTTGCTCCTTTTATCGGATTATATACATAGGGCTCAATATCATAGAATCCAAATGATATATACAAATCCTGCGCTTTTCCCATCATTGGAAGAGTATCAAGCCTAATATAATGATAATTAAACTTTGAGGCTTCTTTAATTATCATATCGATAAGCATTTTACCGATTCCTATTCCTCTATAATTATCACGAACATATAATCTTTTCATTTCACATATTCCTTCAGAGATCTTGCGTAGAGCAATGCACCCAGCTACTTCACCATCAACTAATGCTAATATTAAATCTCCATCAGGTGGTCCATATTTTCCTGGCAGTGTCTCAACCTCTGATTCGAAGTTTTGAAAAGAAAGATCTATTTTTAATGATTGGGTATATTCTAAGAAAAGTTGCCTAACTTGTTTTATCATATCTTGTCTAATTACATGCTTAAATTCAATAGTATACTCTTTGTTATCAATAATAGTCTTCATAGGTTATAAGCCTCCTTGCAATATTTTTATATATACTCATTTTACGTAGTCCTGTTTCTTATCTTTTCGTATGAAAAAATAAAAATTAAGATAATCAATAAAATTGTCCCTCCTGCAATTATAGTAGAGAAATTATCAAAGACAGGAAACTGATCTCTTTTTAATAAATACGTTAAAATTGCATTGGGCAAATTTACAAAATATGAAACAATAACATTGTTATTTGATAGTTTAAAAGCCACTGCGAACCCTATACCAACAGCGAGCAAGAGCAGCAAATCACTTATAGTTCTAAAACCTGGATATCCTAAATGATAGATGGAAAAGAAAAAACCGGATATCAGTATTGCCGGTAACCATCCGTATTGCTTCTCAAGTCTGGTCTGCATAAATCCTCTAAAAAGAAATTCCTCAAAAAATGTAGTCATAATAAGTGGCACTATACAAAGGGAAAGCAGTTCAAATGGAATAGAAATAGAATTTATAATTAAGGGAATACATTGACCACCTATGGAAAAAATCACAAAGGCAACTAAAACAACAATTTGCCTTATGCCAATTTTTCTAACACCAAGATCATAAAATATTTCATACTCATTGCTTTTATATGTAAAATATACAGGTAAAATTGTGCTTAACAATAATCCATAGATCAGATTATAAAATATATAAAATCCTTTTCCTCCAACCATATTTGCTAATGAGATAGAAAGAATAATTGCTCCTATGACAATCATGGACAGAAATAAAAATTTATGCTTTTTCATTTCAATTCCCCAATCTAATATAAATAATTTTCACTTCACATTTTAGCGTATTTTTAATTAGCAGTTATTTCAACTTTCATCCTATCTGGGTCCTCAAAGTATACAGCATAATAATTTGACCCTCCTGCATAGGGGTGCCTATCTTCATACAATATTTTTACGCCTTTTTCTTTTAATTTTTCTGTTATACTATCTACAAACTCACGACTTTCCCCATGGAAAGCAAGATGATTTAATCCTACTCTACATCTATGATAAGGTGTATCTAAAAACCTCTCCTCAGCTTGTACAAATACAATATATGTGTCCTTTAAAATATAGCTTATGCCTTTCTCCCATTTTTGATATTCTCTATATCCTAATTCCTGTAATAGCCATCCCCAAAATTCATTGCTTATATTTAAATCTCTTACATAAATTTCAACATGATGTAATACACCTTTCATAATTTCCACCTCTAAATTACTTTCTTCCCTTCATTAAAAACAATGAATATTTAGCCTTTTCTTCTCCTATAATTTTTTCACCATAAAAAAAGGTATTTGACTCTATATCCTTAAATCCAGAAGCAATTAAAATACTTTTCAAATCCTTTTGATTAAAACCATTATGTCCATCAAAATTCTTATGTTCTTTGTGAAAGCTGCCATCTTCTCCATCTAAATCTACTATACATAATTGGCCATCTTCATTAAGTAATTCATAAAGTTTTTTTATTGTAGATTCAGTGTCATGAATATGGTGGAGCACCATGGAATTATAAATAACATCAAACTTCTTATTTAATGTATTTTCATTAAAGATATCTATATGATAGGGAAACATGTTTTCTACACTGTATTTATTAATTTTAGAGTTTAATATGTCTATCATTCCTTTTGAGGAATCAATGAGAGTAATACTTTTAAATCTATCATAAAGATTAAAGCTTATAAGACCAGTTCCACACCCAAACTCCATAGCAGAATAATTTTCATTGATATCAATGGATTTACTTATTTCATCTGCTATTATTTTTGCTCTATTAATCCTTTCCTCAGTATCCCAACTCTTAGCATCATCATCAAATCTCATTTAAAAGCTCCCTTCCTACTTCATATGTAAGTCTTTTAATTTATTATACTACACTTTCATTTGTATCTATAATTTTACATTATAATTTTATAAAAAATACCTTTAAATACAGTTACACTATATTCAAAGATATTTTCTAAATTCAATATTGTTTTCTGAATTTTTTCAATCTTAATATACTATTGCAATTATAATATATTTAGAGAGATTTTATATATAAGTTTTTAGATAATTCTCGAAGTCTATCCTCATCTAATATATATATTTTTTTATCCTCACATTTTATAATTGATTTTGATTCAAGTTCTTTAAAGGTTCTATTTAAGTGCCTGTAAGTTGTACCTAAGAACTGAGCAATCTCTATGAATGACGAATTCAAAATTACATAGTTTTTATCTGTTATATGCTCAACTAAATAGCTAGATAATCTATTTATAAGGGGATATACAAAGTTGTATGAACTATTATTAATGGTTGCATAAAGTTTTTCGCTTAAAGAGTCTATTAAATGGTGTAAAAACTTTAGGTTATTTAAATACTTTTTTCTAAGTATATCTGAAGGTATTGCTATCAAATAAGTATCTTCTATTGCATCAATGCTACAGAGTATAGGAATGTTTTTTAAAAGTTCTAAATCTCCTATTGTATTAAATTCTTTATAAAACTTTAAAAACATTGATTTACCGTTTTCAAAAGGATAAGAAATTTTAATTTTTCCATCTACAAGTAGATAGTAATATTCAAGATTAGACTCTACTTCTAATATATACTCATCTTTTCCATAAAAATGAAGCTGTGCATGCTTTAGTATATCTTTATCAAATATATTTTCTATATTATGCTTAACAATATAATGCTCTAAAAGTTTATCATCCCAAATTCTTCTCATAAACCCTCCTAAACATGACATATGTCATGTGAAAATTCATATGAATATTGTAATTTATTTATAAAGGATTGTAAAGTGCAGTATGGTATAATTAGAAAAACTAACTATATGGAGGAGAATTATTATGAAGTACGAGATTATAATATTTGATGCAGATGAAACTTTATTTGATTTTAAAAAATCCGAAAGAGATGCTCTTAAAAATACTATGCTTGAATTTAATATAGAATACGATGAAAATCATCATTTAAAAGTATACAAAGAAATAAATACTGCTATATGGAAAGAGCTTGAAGATGGACTCATTACTCAGAAAAAATTAAAAGTTGAAAGATTTAAAAGATTATCAGATAAATTAAATGCTGGATTTGATGAGGTTGAATTTGCAAAATCATATATGAAGCATTTGTCTTTCGCATCCTTTTTATATGATGATAGTATAGATCTTATAGAAAGTCTGCATAAAGATTATAGACTTTCTATAATTACTAATGGACTTAAGGATGTTCAAAATAATAGAATAAGAAAATCTATTATAGCAAAATATTTTGAAGATATAATAATATCCGAGGAGGCTCAGGTATCAAAGCCAGATCCTAAAATATTTGAGCTAGCTTTAGACAATATGCAGTATACTGACAAGAGCAAGGTATTGATGGTAGGAGATAGCCTAACCTCTGATGTACAAGGCGGGATAAATTTCGGTATAGATACCTGCTGGCTTAATTCTAATAAAATTGTAAATAAAACTGGAATAAAACCTACTTATGAAATTTCTAATTTGATGGAGCTTAAATATATACTTGAAAAATAGATATAAATTAATAAAGGGATTATGATAGTCCCTTTATAGTGATATAGTGAATTTAGGCTTTATAATCTTATAAAATTCCACAGAAAATAGTAGCCCCATGTCGCAATTGGATGCTACTATTTCTTATATTATAATTCTATCCAAGAAATAACATAGTTAAATTTAGTATTTATCTTAGGTTCTTCAATTTTAAACTCTCCATTTAGACCTTTTTCTAATGCTGTTAAATGAAAATGACAAAGAGCAATTCCTATATCAATTTTTTTTAACTTTATAGATCCCTCTAGGTAAAAATGAAATGTATTTCCTTGTTTTAATATTCTCCAAGGCTGTTTGTTAATAGCTGACGGTGCTAGCCTTACCATTTCTAAAACTTCTGCATATTCTTTTGCCTCTTCCTTTGTAAGACCACAACTAAACTCCTCATTAAAGAATACTTCTGAGTAATCTTTACGTTTATTTGTGTTTTTATTAAATTGTTTAGCTAAAAATGAAAGTTCTCCACTTTCATATCCTAAAGGAGAAACAATTGGTAGCACCTCATTTTCTTTTAGATTCATAGCTTTTGCAAATGTCCCTTTAGTAAAAGTTCCACCAAGCCATACTGTTCCAAATCCTAAAGATGTGCAGTATAAAACAAGCTTTTCGAAAGTATACCCAAGTGCCTGCAAAGCAAACTCTTCTTTCTCGCAACTAACAGCAAGGAAATACCTAGCCCCTTTTATTACGCCATAAGTTCCAAGCTTTAATTTTCCATTTAAATCTTCATTCTTCATTAACTTAACTCTTATTTTAATATTGAATGGATTATCTAAAGTACTAATATAGCCTTCAATGTCTTTAATAATTTCTTCTGGAATATTTTTATTTTCATAACTTCTTACCGAGTGTCGCATCTTTATAATTTCAGTTATTGGTCTATCAAAAATAGTACTCATATTTTAGTGCACCTCCCTATACCTTTATTTCATTTATTCCCAAATCCAAAGCACCTATAATGCCTTATCTACTAACCTTCTATGCATAGGGCAAATAAGTTCTTAGTGATTTTAATTATATACTTATATATAGTATGGTTGTTTTGTTGAATTTCTGCAAGTAAAATCATTGTGTTAATGGTTATCTATTGATGTATTTTATATAAATAGATATTTCTATTGTTTAAAACTGAAATATGCTAATAGATAAAGAGTTATATACTGTGATATAATAACCTTGGTGATTAAGTATGTGTTATGTATATATACTTCAGTGTTCAGATAATACTTTGTATACTGGATGGACTAATGATTTGAACAAAAGAATAAAAACTCACTCTAGTGGTAAAGGAGCTAAGTATACTCGCTGTCGACTGCCTGTAGAGCTTGTTTATTTTGAGGAATTTGAGGACAAGATATCTGCCCAAAAGAGAGAGTATGAAATTAAGCAATTTAGAAGAAATGAAAAACTTATATTGATTGAAAATTTTCCCATTAAAAAATAACCATCTGAGACTTTACTATTCTCCGATGGCTATTTATTTTACTTAGTTATTTTATCTACCTTACTTTCTTGCTCTTTCTGCTTTTAAAACCTTACCTTTTATGGTTACAGATTTTAATCCTTCTAATACAACTTTTCCTTTTCCTTCTAATATATCTATATAGGAAATATTATCTTGTATATCTATTATTCCAATATTATCAGCGGTGATCCCTGGAATACTTGTAATACCTCCTACAATATCTCCTGGTCTTATCTTTTTCTTTTTACCAGCATTTATGTATATTTTCATGATATCTTTGTTCAATTCTCTACTCTTATCCTTTTTTAATTTTGGTGCAGCCTTTATTTTTTCTAGAAAAGCTTCTCTTGCATTATCAACCTCATACTCCATAGGTTCCTCTCTTTTAGGTATAGAAAATCCTATGTACTCTTCTATATCTTTTAAAAATCTATTTTCATATGGTGTTACAAAGGTTATGGCCTTCCCTTCTTTGCCAGCACGAGCTGTTCTTCCTGTTCTATGGACATAGCTTTCCTTCTCCATAGGTAAATCATAATTAATGATATGGGTTACCTCTTCTACGTCAATGCCTCTAGCCGCTACATCTGTGGCTACTAAATATATAAACTCTCCTCTTTTAAATCTTTTCATGGCTTCTAATCTCTCATCTTGCATCATTCCTCCATGAATTTTACCACAGGGATAGTTTTTATTTTTAAGACCATTGTATACATTGTCGACGTTCTCCTTGGTTCTGCAAAATATAATACAACTGTCTGGATTTTCAGTGATTATTACCTTATTTAAAACTTTAGGTTTATATTTATCCTGAACTTCATAAAGTATATGTTCTATATTTCCTTCTGTGACTTCCTCTGGAGTAACCTCTATTGTAATGGGGTTTTTCATATACTTTTTACATAGTTTTTCTAATTCTTCTGGTATTGTTGCAGAAAATAGCATGGTCACCCGGCTTGAAGGTAGCTTATTAATAATTGATTCTACCTGCTCAATAAATCCCATATTGAGCATTTCATCTCCTTCGTCAATAATCAGATATTTAATCTCATCTAATTGTAAAGTCCCTCTCTCAATATGATCTAAAGTTCTTCCAGGGGTTCCTACTACCACATGAGTTCTTTGTTTTAATTCCCTTGACTGAACGCTAAATGGTTGCTTTCCAAAAACTGCTGTAGCTCTTATTTTTTTAAACCTTCCAATATTAGATATATCTTCTTTTACTTGAATACACAATTCCCTAGTTGGAGTAAGTACCAGTACTTGAGGATTTCCCTTTTCCAACTCTACCTTTTCACATATGGGAATACCAAAGGAGGCAGTTTTACCGCTTCCTGTTTTTGATTTAACTATTATATCTCTTTCCTTCAATGCCTCTGGAATAACTTCCTTTTGCACCTTTGTAGGTTCTTCATAACCTAATTTAGCTAAAGCTTTTGATATTTCTTCGCTTATATGGAAATCTTTAAAATTTAATTCTTTCATTAATTCTACCTCTTATCATTAGTGTTTTTATTAATCTTAGTTATTGTTTATTATTATCATACTCAATGCTACATATTCTAAATATTAGTGGTTAATATTAAACCACCTTTAATAATTCTTCCGTAAGCCACACTACATTTTCTAAATCTAATACCTTATCTTTATATGAGTGTACTAGTGGAATATAATATCCCCCAGGAATTAATGCCTTATTGCAGAATATTATTCCTGATATATTATACCTTCTAAAGTTATATTCATCAGATAGAGGTATTAGTTTATATTTATACTTTATAACTTCTTTTCCTTTGCCAGATTCTATTAAAGCCCTTTCTATACTTCCTGCTAATTCCTCATTCTTTCCATGGGTAATCATAACATTATCTCCTGTTCCTATGCAATCTATATTTATATTTTTTTTATTTTCTAATAAAACTTCGTTACTTGTCCAATATTTTTTCATGTATGCCGACCCTAGCAATCCCCACTCTTCGTTATTAAAAAGCACCAACGCTATTTTATGCTTCTTATGTTTATAATCATCATTATTGCAAATTTCATTAGCTATATTAAGCAAAGTCACTATTCCTGATGAATTATCATTATAGTTATTTCTATTTGGAATTAAAATAGTTATAAACCACAAAAATAATATATTATTTATAAAATTGAGATTAAAATAGTTTAGAATTGAAATTATTACAAAAATCAATATTACCATGCTAATCTGCCTAGTATGGCCTGATAGTTTCATAATATAATTTATCCAATGAGGCATAATTCCCGGAGTATCATAATGTGCTGTAAATATAGTTTCTGCCCCATCCACATTTCCAACTACCAAATTTCCTTTTATTACAGTATATTCAAGTCCTAATTTTTTAAGTTCATCTCCTACATATTTTAAAAATCTTTTCTTTTGCTTAGGAAAAAACCTTATTCCATAGGTTTTAGTAATATTATTTTTCAAGTCCTCTAAAAATTGTCCCATAATTCACCTCACACTTTTTATATTAATTTATTAGTATAAAATAATTATAACCTTCCCCTTTGTTAAATATTAGTGAATAAAGCAACTATATTTTTGGCCTTTTGTATTAACCAGACAAGAGGATTCATAATATGCATTTGATATTATTCTCAAAACATAAAAAATAGCCTTTAGGCTACTTTTTAGTCTTTCCTTCTATAAGTCCATTATATTTGTTTAATGCAGCATTTAATACTTTGCTAGCTGCTACCACCTCTGGATCAATAAGATTACCATTTTTTTTATCTATTAAATATTCTAATTTATCCCTTAGAATATTAACATCCTTCAATAAATTTTCTATTTCTGACAATTGAGTCACCTCCTAATGCTAGTTTTCCAAATAAATACCTTTTATATACTAAATGTAGTTACTAATTAATTAAAATATAATTTAGAGGAGGAGAGGTATTCAGTAACCTCTCCCCTTTTTTTTCTAGTTGCTAGTTACTACGTATTCCTTTTCTTTTCAAGAATTTTGTAGTACTCATAAAGAGCCGAGTCTAACATTTGACTTGCTTCAACTACTTCCGGGTCTACTAGGTCTGATTTTTCTTCGATTAATTCGTACATATACTTCCTAAGTGCATCAATTTTTTTCATAAGTTTTTTAACTTCCATAATATCCCTCCTTTCTTATTTGATACTATCAAAATCAGGATATTATGGTTGTTCAATGTATGTATGAATATAAAAATTTTAGCACCTAGATTTATTGAACACTGAATCAAAAATTATTTTAACTTTTATCTAATAAAAAATCATTAATATTTTTTGCTATTTGCACAAAATCAAAACCCTGTAATCTTTTCTTACAGGGTTTTCACCTTCTAATTAATTATTCAAATAATATTCTACACTTTATATATTTCTATATAAGAAGTTATTTTCCTTTTTATTCATATGCATGAATTTTACTACAATTAACTCAACTATTGTATACATCTATTTTAAAGCGAAAAAGAGGCATTTACTGCCTCTTTTATCTATTTATATATTATTCTTTAAAAGTATCTTTTTCTGGATTAATTTCTTCACTATCTCTACTATTATTTTCATTTGGCCTAAAATACGGTGGTGGTGGAGTTAATACTGTAATTGGTGATATTCCTGATATCGCTTGATTAAATACTCCCATATTAGCTAAGGAAGCAATGGTGTTTTCCGCAACATTTTCAAGATTATCTAAATCTCCTACCTTTTTATCTGCCATAGCCTTCACCTCTTTTAGTATTAGGCTATCCATAATAAATGTTTATTATTCTTTCTATTTTATATAAAAAGAACCTTTACTTATGGAGTCAATTCTGGATATTTAATCACAGTAACTGCTTTAAGCTTAGGTTCTTTCTTATTAACTAATATATTATTAACATCAACATAATGTTCCTATCATTTAAAAATCATATATCAAATAATATATTTCTTAACCATATTCCCTTTTTCTCTAAAATAAAAAAGAAGGTTATTACTCTTCTTTTTCACTTTTTATTTCTTTAGTATTTTCTTTTTCCTCGACTTTGTCAATTAAATGGCTAAAGTCAGTGGGTGTTTTACCTTTTCCTCTGTTATTTTTACGTCCCAAGTTAATCACCTCTTTGTTATATTATACCACTATATCATTTCTATATGTATTTGTTTATTCATATAATGAAGGGACATACTATACTTTCCAATTAAAAAGAGTATTATTTAGACTCTTTTCTTATAGGCTTATATTTTGATCTTTCCTTTTCTCCTGAATCAATATAATCATAATCACCGTTTTCAGTTTTTCTTAACCCCAGCGAAAGCATTTGCTTCTTGGTAACTTTACGTTTATTAACCATATACATTCCTCCTCTTTTAATTTTAGAGTGTTCTTTTATAATTTTTTTATTCTACCACTTTAAAAATTTAAAAAATCGCATAAGCGATTCTTGTTTAACTCTTTCCAAATTTGTCTTTGCTTATAAAATAAAAAGGCCATCGACTAGGTATTAACCCCATCCATGACGCCAATTTTAATTTGATATCTTAAGTGCTATTTTTGTTCTTAGTCATTTAATAATATTTTTAATCTTTTTTTTATTACCTTAAATAAATCCTCACACTCTTCATTAATATCATATATCAAACCAATTGTATCTTTAATGTCCGATTTCTTAGGATGAACTATAGAGGATGTAGTTAAAACATTAACTGAAGTTGATAAATTTAAAGATGCTGTTGAAACCAAATATAGTATATTTGCTAATGGAAAAACACTATTAGCAATATATTCACTTTCACATGGATCCAAAGGCAATTTGCATAATTCATCCTTGATAGAATTTATATTTTTTAATGTATCTGCTGTTTGACTAATAGTAGTATTTATCGACAAATCAGCACATGGATTTTCAGCTACATTACTTTTAGTTAATATATTGTTTAAATTCTTTGAATTTTCAATATCTGAAAGCAAACTAGAAAGATTTTGATTTATTGGCTTCTTACTTTCATTTTTCGCCTTATCATCAGAAGGTTTAACTGATGGATTAATATCATGGGATTCATCGATAGATTTGTTATCAGAAGATTCTTCTGGTAAATTATTTATTGAAATATTATCGCTACTCATTACTCTCTCCTCAGGAATGTAATATATAATATAAATCAATATTTGCATACATAATTATAACATATAATTAGAAAAATTTGAAATTATCCAATTCTTGTATAAACTCAAATATATTACAAAATATATGACACCTTTTTATTTCCATAATCATACAGTAATGTATAAAGATTATTAAAGTGGTGATTAATTATGTTTCAATGTCCTACAAGAATATTCCCTTATACTATTAAACCAAATGATACATTATGGTTATTAGCTCAAAGATATTATACTACCGTTTATGCAATTGCTTCCCTTAATCCAGGGATAGATTTAAACAATCTTTATATTGGCCAAGTTATTTATATATGCCCTGGATATAGATATTACTGTCAAAATTTTAATCCTGTTCCTAAAGGAATCAGCAAAGCAGAAGCAACTTTAAGCAATCATCTACGTATGCTTTGGGAGCAACACGTTGTCTGGACCAGGTTAACTATACTCAGCATGGTTTTTAATTTGCCAGATGTAGAGCTTGTTACCAATCGTCTCCTCAGAAATCCTAAAGATTTCGAGGCAGCCTTGAGACCTTTTTATGGAGATAAAAATGCCTCCAAATTTGCTGATTTATTTACTCAGCATCTTGTCATTGCTGCAGAACTTGTCAAGGCAGCTAATGCAGGTGATAACAAGACAGCAGCGGATGCTGAAAAAAGATGGTATGCTAACGCAGATGAAATCGCAGCTTTCCTTGCTAGTATCAACCCATATTGGTCAGAGGAAGATTGGAAAAAGATGTTACATGAGCACTTAGCACTGACCAAATCTGAAGCTGTTGCCATGATTACAAAGAACTATGCGGAGGGTATCAAGCTATTTGATAAAATTGAGAAGCAAGCTTTGGAAATGGCTGATATGATGACGCAAGGAATTGTTAAGCAATTCCCAAATAGTTTTACACAGTAGTTTTAAGATTTCTTTTAATAGAAAAACTATATAATATTCTTGTAATGAATTCTTTCTCATATATGAAACCTAAACTTGTAGCACTTGGAAATAATCCAAGTGCTACGTATATTTTAAATAGGTAATAACCTAATATATTATTAAGTTAATGGACTTTGGATAAGGGTTGCGAAAATAAAAGAATGACTATGACCGTCATCTATTGTAGTAACACCTGTTGCCAAGTGAACATGCTTTCCATTGCCAACATCAATAGCTAGTCCTGTAGTTACACCTACTTCGTGATGATGATCAAAAAAGTCAGTATTAGTAAGAATAGCGTGAACGTGAGAGTTCCCCCTAGGAATAACTTCACTTGTAACACCAGCAAAACGATGGTTGTGTCTTTCATCACCTTGTTCAGCTAACCTTGTACTTCCTTCAAATTCATGAACGTGAGTTTGAGTATCACTACTAGGATCATTACAATTACAATTTTGAGATTTTAAGTTCTCATTAGACATGACAACACCTCCTTATATATTATTAATATTCAATAAATAAGGTTTTGACACTCTATAAATAGCTAAAAGAAATACAAGAGGTGTGAGGATATGAAGATTGAAATATATGAATTTATAGAGTTATTATGTAGAAAGAAAAATAGTGGTTTTATGGTAAAATTCTAAATCACATTAATGATAACTGCAAAAGTATGCTAAAACTTTTATTAGCATACTTTTTTATATTTTATGTTAATATTTATCTTCAAAAATTATATTGTTATCAGAGTCATATACCTTAATACTCTTAAAATTCCAGCCTTCGTTATTATCTGACCTCCAAGTAAACAAAAACAAATCATCATAAAACTCTGTTTGTGTAAAAATCTTTCCATTATCTAAAGTAATTTCGATTTTTTTCGCCTTATCATCATTTATAATACCGTAAAGATTATAATACGGTCTAGACATGCCCCAAGTATAATCCACAGCTTTAGTCTTATCATTTTCAAATCCAGTTACCTGATTACCAAATCCCCAAAGAAAAAACAATTTTCTATTCACTGTATTGCATGAGACCCATTTGTCATATTTGCCAAGTATATATTTGCCTTCACCAAAATCTTCTACATGTACCACTTCTGATGGACCGTAATGTATACTACGTTCAGAATGTTCATGAGCTGATAATGGACTCAAATAAAGGCCTGACCCCATAAGAAATAAAAAGAATAATATTGTTAAAAGAATAATATTTCTCACAACTTTTTTAGATCTACTCATTGTTATCACCTACTTGTAGAGGGATTTCTACTTTGTATTTTCTATTATAGCTGTCATAGCTTATAATTAATGTGTCTGCTTCCTTTGAAAAGTTGGCAGCTGTCCATATGCATTTGGATTTTACTCCACCACCACCTCGGCCTGAACCAGTGACATACTTGTTTCCTAAATTATCAGTTATATCCCCAATTGTGCCAAGGCTCCATCCGGTTCTCCAAAACTTGGTATTGTAATACTCGTAAAAAATATTCATATTTCCATTTTTGTCATAAGCAACATTTGTAAAATGAATAATCCTATCATCTAGTTTAACTTTTTTATCTACATCAATTTTATAGACTATATTTGACTTTGGAATGTCATTAATAGAATTATTATTAAATAAAGTAATTACAAAGTGAGCTCCTATAATATAGACATTAAATATTACAAATAAGGTAACTATTACATTAGTTATCTTCCATATCCAACCAAGAAATGGATTATGCTGTTTATTAAGTTCAATTCCAATATCCTTAGCATCTCCCATATCATCTATAGATAGCTGTTCCGCTGTTTCTTTATCATATCCCTGTTCAGTATAATAATCTATTTTCTCTAATATGTGGCACTCAAGCTCGAATTTGATATCACCTCTATCAAAAGGAAATTTAATATAGGACAAGACCTCTTCTAAAAACTTTTCTTTTTTAGGCGAAGGCATTTGATTCACCACCTATAACTTTATTAACAGACCTTGAAAACACTTCCCATTTTTTCTTTTCCTCTACAAGCTGTTTTTTCCCGTTTTTAGTTATCTGATAATATCTTCTCTCTTTTCCTGTATCGCCTTTAGCTATATAAGATTTTACATAGCCGCTATTTTCAAGTTTATGTAAAACTGGATACAGCGAACCTTCTTTGAATTGGAAAGCTTTATCAGAACGTAATTCAAGTTCCTTTATTATCTCATACCCATATCTATCGGTTTCTTCTAGTAAAGACAGCAATAGCAAAATAGTACTTCCGCCTATTAGACCTTTATCAATTTTCATATGAATACCTCCAATAATTATACCTTGATTATCTAAGTATAATTATACTTAGATAATCAAGGTATGTCAAATAAAAGCAAAAATAAAAGGACTGTATTTATACAGTCCTTGAATTCACTGGTCTGGGTAACTGGACTTGAACCAGCGACCTCATGCACCCCATACATGCGCGCTACCATCTGCGCCATACCCAGATAATACTAATATTATAACATAATTATACAATAAATCAATATATCTGCATTTTAGTTATAGATGGTTTCAATGATAATTAAGAGTGGAAACCTTTCAGTTTATAGTAATTTATTATTACTTTTAACCTTGGTTCTCCACTCATAAATATTTTACTGTAAAACACTATAAAGAGACACCCCTAAAGGATAATGCAAATTAGTCCGCCACTGCCTTCATTTATGATCTTCTGAAGAGTTCTTTGTATCTTTGTTTGAACATCTTCTGGCATCTTATATAATTTATTTTGAAGTCCTTCTCTAACTAATACTTCTAAAGATTTACCAAATATGTTACTTTGCCATAGCTGTGAAGGGTCATTTTCAAATTGTTCTAATAAGGATTTTACCAACTCTTCAGTTTCCCTTTCAGTCCCCATTATAGGCGATATTTCTGTTTGTATATCTGCCTTTATGAAGTGTAATGATGGAGCGCTGGCCTTTAATTTTACACCATATCTACTTCCATGCTTAACTATTTCTGGCTCTTCTAATCTCATCTCAGTAAGCTGAGGAGCTACTAATCCATAACCAGTATCCTTTACATCCTGTAGAGCTTGAGATATCTTATCAAATTCAACTTTAGCCCTATGCATCTCGTCCATTATTGACATTAACTCATTTTCATTATTAATTTCTCTGTTACAAAGCTCTCCTAAAATCTTATAAAACAAACCTGATTTTGGTGCCAAGTTAACTCTTGCTGTTCCTTCACCCATGTTAACTTCACTTAGCTCTGAAGCTCCTAGGAATTCAAACTCCTTAAATCCATCTAGAGTTTTACCAATATCCCTAACTTTATATATGTTTTTGCACATGTCTTTAACGAGATTCATAAAATTAATTTTTAGCCAATGCTCTCCTTTTAATTTTTCTATCCATTCTGGCATATCTATGTTAATTTCTTTAACAGGGAATTCTTTAAGTACTCTGTTAAACACATGAGTTACATCTTCTGCCTTCATATTTAATATATCCATTATTTGAACTGGAACGTCGTACTTAGCTTCTAATTCCTTTCTTAGCTCTATTGTTTCAGGCTCATATGCATGTCTAGTGTTTAAAACCATTATAAACGGCTTGTTTATCGCTTTAAGTTCATTGACTACTCTTTCTTCTGACTCTAGGTAGTCTTCCCTTGAAATGTCTGTTATTGAACCATCAGTGGTTACAAGTAGCCCTATGGTTGAATGTTCATTTATAACTTTTTTAGTACCTATCTCTGCTGCCTCTTCAAAGGGAATTTCATAATCATACCATGGTGTTGAAACCATTTTAGCTTTTTCCCCATCCATGTGACCAGAAGCTCCTTTAACTACATACCCTACACAGTCTACCATCCTAACCTTAAATTTTGCTCCCTCTTTGAGCTTTATTTCAACAGCTTCATTTGGCACAAATTTAGGTTCTGTAGTGTGTATGGATTTCCCTGATGAACTTTGTGGTAACTCATCTTGGGCTCTTTTCTTTTTAAATTCATTATCCATATTTGGTAATACCATAAGCTCCATGAATTTTTTAATAAATGTAGATTTACCAGTTCTAACAGGACCCACTACGCCGACATAAATGTCCCCTTGGGTTCTTTCTGCTATATCTTTGTATATATCAAAATTTTCCAAGCTATTATACCCTCCCATAATATAATATTAACACTATATATATATTGATAAGGCCTTACAAATATAACTATTTAAATAAAAATCCCAAGTATTTTTATACAGTTAGGAGTTGGAATTTTCTTTGATTTAAATAAAAAAAGTTTGCTCTAAAAAAGAACAAACTCCTCTTATATTTTTTTACTTTTCAACTTTCACTAGAGTAATTAGTGAATTTCACTCTTTTTATCTCTAGTCATCAATTCATATACACCATATTTAGGGTCTTTTCCTTCGAATAAAACTTTATATAAAACATCAGTTATGGGCATAGATACTCCTAATTCTTCCTTCTGCTCATAGAAAGCCTTACAAGCTTTTATTCCTTCTACTACCATGCCTACTTCTTCTATGGCTTCTTCCATGGAGTAGCCCTTACCAATTAGTATTCCGGCTCTTCTATTTCTACTGTGCATACTTGTACAAGTAACAATTAAATCTCCCATACCTGTTAGCCCAGAAAATGTTTCTCTTTTGCCCCCTAGTTTTTCTCCTATTCTTATAATCTCACTCATACCTCTAGTCATTAAAGCTGCCTTTGTATTATCACCATAGCCTATACCGTCTGAAATTCCTGCTGCCAGGGCTATAATATTTTTTACAGCCCCTCCAACTTCAACACCAATTAAATCTTCATTAGTATATACTCTAAATTTACTAGTCATAAATATTTCTTGTACTTCTTTTGCATACTTCATATCCTCTGAGGAAACTACCACTGTTGTAGGGATATCTAGACCCACTTCTTCCGCATGGCTCGGTCCTGATAGGATTACCACATGATTTTCAGGTAGCTCTTCTTGTATAACTTGAGATAATCTTTTTCCAGTATGTTCTTCAATCCCTTTAGATACGTTTATAATTATTACATCTTCATTTATGTAGGATTTTAAACTTTTACTAACTTCTCTAATTGCATTAGATGGTACAGATAAGACTACATATTTGCTACCATTTATGGCCTCTTCCATATTATTATAAGCTATTACATTGGAAGGAATTATAACATGAGGCAAATACTTCATATTTTCTCTTTTAACATTTATATCTTCTATTACATTATTGTTTCTATCATATATTTTTACATCTAGGCCTTTCTTACCCAACATAACACCTAAAGCTGTACCGAAGCTTCCACCACCGATGAAAGTAATACTACAACTCATAGCTATTCTTTCCTTTCTCTAAACTCCATTTTAATGCCAGTTCCTTCAAAATCAAAACTGTCTCTTAACTGATTTTCTAAGTATCTTTCATAAGAAAAATGTAATGCATTTGGGTTATTTACGAAGAAAACAAAGGTTGGCGCCTTTACACCGATTTGTGTTACATAAAATATCTTTAATCTTGTAATACCTACCACCGGTGGTTCCTTCATCATTATTGCCTTACCTATTACATCATTTAATACACCAGTTTTTATTCTCTTATTATAGTTGTCATAGCATTTTTTTGCTAATTCTAATACTTTATGCACCCTTTGACCACTTAGAGCTGATATAAATAGGTATGGAGCATAACTCATAAATTTCAACTCTGATTGTAAATCTTTTTTGAATTCAATCATGGTGTTAGTTTCTTTTTCAATCAAGTCCCACTTGTTTACCAATACCATAATAGCCTTACTCATCTCGTGAGCATATCCTATTATTTTTTTATCTTGCTCGCTGATACCTTCTTCTGCATCTATGATTAGTATACATACGTCTGCTCTTTCAATAGCTGTATATGTTCTAATAACGCTGTATCTTTCTATTTCATCTTTAACTTTGCTTCTTCTTCTAATACCTGCTGTATCTATAAGTATGAACTTTCCTTCATCTGTTTCCAAATAACTATCTATAGCATCTCTTGTAGTTCCTGGAATGTCACTTACTATATTTCTATCTTCTCCAAGCAATTTATTTATTAAAGAAGATTTTCCTACATTAGGTCTTCCAACGAAGGCTATTCTTACATACTCATCATTTTCGTCCTCTTCAATTATCTGATCGAAATGTTCCACTACTCTATCTAGCATATCTCCAAGTCCTAATCCTTGAGAGGCAGATATAGTTATTGGATCGCCTATACCTAAATTGTAAAATTCATAAGCATTATCTTCTTCTGATAACCTATCTACTTTGTTTACAACCAAAACTATAGGCTTATCGCTTTTTCTTAACATTTGAGCTACTTCATAATCTGCTGGTGCTAAACCATTTTTTCCATCCACTAAGAACATTATTACGTCAGCTGTTTCTATGGCTATTTGCGCCTGTCTTCTCATCTGTGCTAGTATGATATCATCACTACTAGGCTCAATTCCACCTGTATCAATCATAGTAAAATTATACTTTAACCATTCCGCTTCTGCGTAAATTCTATCTCTAGTTACACCTGGAGTGTCTTCAACTATTGATATTCTCTTTCCTGCTAACTTATTAAATAATGTAGATTTTCCTACATTTGGTCTACCAACTATAGCAACTATAGGTTTTGCCATTATTACTCCTCCTTACCGTACTCATTTAGATTTTCTATTAAATCTTCTCCTGTATATTCGCATACAATAACTTTTCTACCGTAGTAGCTTTCTAAATCCTTTAATGTAATATCGTCTAAAAACACATCATCACCTGTTCTTAACATATTTCTAGGTATGAATATGTAATCCCCTACCTGGTTTTTATCTAAGGCTTCCATTATGTCCTTGCCAGTAATTAAACCGGCTACAGTTATAGTTTCACCAAAGAAGTTATTTTTAACTTTAATTACATCTATTTTTATATTACTATTGTTTTCTTCAATTTTATCTTTACATTTTTCAAGTTCATTATAGGCCAATGTTCCAGTTATAAAAGTGAACTTTCCTTTTATATTTTTCCTCAAACTTGCTAGGTTATCCTCTATATTATCTCTAAATATTCTTATCATACCTACTCCATCTTCTAACTGTTCATACCCCTCATAAAAATCACTTTTAGGCAAATCTAACTCTGATAAAACATAGAATTCATCAGATAATCTTACAAAGGGACTATTGATTTCCTTAATATATTTATCCTGGAGCTTTTTCACTTCATTTATTTCTTTTAATGCTCTTTCTTTATTAAATAAGGTCATATTGAAGAGCCCTTCTCTGTACTTAGTTACTCCTACTGGAACTACTGCTACGTTTTGTACACTTGGATAGAGTTTATACAAATCCTCCAAGGTTTTTACTAATTCTTCACCATCATTTACTCCTGGACAAAGTACTATTTGGCAATTTATTATTATACCAGCGCTACCAAGTTTTTTAAGTCTTTCATAAATATTACCCGCAAACCTATTGTGAAGCATCTTTTGCCTTAATTCAGGATTAGTTGTATGCACAGAAACATTTATAGGACTTATTCTATACTTTATTATTCTATCAATATCTTCATCTTTCATATTAGTCAATGTAACAAAATTACCTTGTAAAAATGAAAGTCTTGAATCATCATCTTTAAAATATAAAGATTCCCTCATACCTTTAGGTAATTGATCTATGAAGCAAAAAATACATTTGTTTTGGCAACTCTTTGCCTCATCCATTATGGATTTTTCAAACTCCACACCTAAATCTTCATGATATTCCTTATCAATTTCTATTTCCCAAATTTCCCCGCAACTTTTTTCTACTTCTACTAAGATGTATTCATCTGCCATTAAAAACTTATAATCTATAATATCATTAACAGCATTCCCATTAATGCTAATCAACACATCTCCTGGCTCAATTCCTACTTCTTCTCCTATACTATTCGGTAGTACTTCACATATTTTATTTTTCATTTACCTAACCCTGCCTTTGCTTTAAGCATCTTTTTTGAGGATGCCCTATATATAACACTAGTAATATTACATTAATCTTCTTATTTAGTCAATTCTTATGACCAAAAAGAGACTGTCTATTAATATGTACAGTCTCCTATAAACTATTCATTTAAATCTTTTAATTCACCTGTAATTAGGTATATAGTCCATTCGCAAATGTTTGTTACATGATCTGCTATTCTCTCTAAATATTTGCATACAAATAAAAAGTGTGTAGCTTGACTTATAGTACTATTGTCTTTTGTCATTATAGGAATCATTTCATTAAATACATTTCTATATATTTTATCTATTTCATCATCCTTTTTGCAAATTAAATAGGATTTTTCCACATTCCCTTCCACATATGCATCTAAAGCTTCTTTAATCATTTCCTTTGCTATATCTGCCATTTTAGGTATATCAACTAACGGCTTTATAAACTTTTCATCTCTTAACTTTATAGCAATTTTAGCAATGTCCACAGCATGATCTGCCATTCTTTCTAAGTCCGTCACAATTTTAGTGGCTGTAAATATCATCCTTAGATCCTTTGCTAATGGTTGTTCTGTTGCTATTAATTTTATACATTTATCTTCTATTTCCTTTTCTAAATTATCTACTATATCATCATTTTTTATTATTTGCTCTGCTAGCTCATATTTTTGTTCTGTTAGAGCTTCAATGCATCCATGAATTTGTTTTTCAACAATGCTTCCCATCCTTAAAATATAATTGTGTAATTCTTGAAGATGAAGATCAAAATTACCTCTTACCAACTCAAACACCTCTTTTTATTATTATTCAAGTCTTTCTATTATCCAAATCTTCCTGTTATATAATCCTCTGTTCTTTTGTCCTTCGGTTTATAGAATATATCTTCTGTTTTTCCAAACTCCACTACTTCTCCATTTAAAAAGAAAGCTGTGTAATCTGATACTCTTCCTGCCTGTTGCATATTATGAGTTACAACAATAACTGTGTATTTTTCTTTCAAACTACTCATTAACTCCTCTACTTTTGACGTAGAGATAGGGTCTAAGGCTGAAGTAGGTTCATCCATTAACAATATTTCTGGCTCTACTGCCAATGTTCTCCCTATGCATAATCTTTGTTGTTGGCCTCCTGAAAGTCCTAGGGCACTTTTCTCTAATCTATCTTTAACTTCATCCCAAAGAGCTGCACCCTTCAAACTTTTTTCTACTATTTCATCTAACGTAGCTTTGTTTGTTATACCGTGTACCCTTGGACCATAGGCTACGTTATCATAAATAGACATAGGAAATGGATTAGCTTTTTGAAATACTATTCCTATGATTTTTCTTAATTCAATTTCATCAAATTCTTTATAGACATCCTTGCCATTAAAGAGCACATCCCCTTCAATTCTTACTCCTTTAATTAAATCATTCATTCTATTTATAGTCCTTAAAAAAGTTGATTTACCACAACCTGAAGGGCCAATAAGAGCCGTAACTGTGTTTTTTTCTATATTTAAGTTTATTTTCTTTAATGCTTGAACATTACCATAATATAAATCTAAATCCTTAACTTTTATTATAGACATCCTTTCCATCTCCTTATCTGCTTCCTGTATATCGTTTATATATTATATTTCCTATTATCCTTGCCAATATATTAAATGCTAATACCATTATTATTAATACTGCTGAAGAAGCATCTGCAACTATAGTTGCATCAGGTATCATTCCTTCAGAGTTTACTTGCCATATATATACTGACAAAGTTTCAGCTGGCCTTAGTAAGCTAAATGGTGATGACTTTGAAAGCAAATTACTTGGAGCAAAGTATAATGGTGGTGCACTCATACCAGCGGTATATAAGAGTGCTGCTGCTTCTCCAAATACTCTTCCTCCAGCCAATATTACTCCTGTTAAAATTTGTGGCATAGCTGTTGGTAATACAACCTTCCATATGGTCTGCCATCTTGTAGCTCCCAATCCTAAACTAGCTTCTTTTATTCCTTTTGAAGCTTCCTTTACTGCATTTTCACATACTCTAGTTAGAGATGGTAAGTTAATTATACTTAGAGCTAGAGCACCTGATAATAGGGTGAATCCCCATCCTGTTAATTTTACAAAAACTAATAATCCAAATAGACCTACAACAATGGAGGGCAATGATGCCATAGTTTCTATGCTTAATCTAATTATATTAAGGAACTTCCCTTCCTTTGCATATTCAGCTAAATAAATACCTGCTCCCACTCCGAAAGGTATGGTAATTATCAAAGACACAATTAACATATAAAAAGAGTTAAACAATTGAGGACCTATTCCTCCTCCTGCTTCTCCAACTTTAGGATCGCCAAATAAAAAACTTGGAGTTAAATGTCCTACTCCTCTAAATATTATATAGCCAATTAATAGGACTAGTAAAAGTAGTACTAATGAGGATATTATATAAGTTATAATTGTAAAAACTCTATCTTTTTTTCTTTCAGTCATTATTTAATCTCACCTCTTAAACCTATGCCCCTTATTATTAAAATGAATATGAATGAAACAATTAAAAGAACTAATGCTAGAGACCATAGCGCGTCATTCCACTGTGTTCCTGATATGGTGTTTGCCATATCCATAGTCAATACTGAAGTTAATGTAGTAGTAGGACTTAACAAGCTATTTGGAAGCTTTATTGTGTTACCTATAACCATTTGCACTGCTAATGCTTCCCCAAAAGCTCTTGCTATTCCTAATACTATTGCTGTCAATATACCTCCCTTAGCTGAAGGTATAGCAACTCTACTTACTGTCTGCCATCTAGTTGCTCCTAATCCATAGGAAGCTTCTAAATAATCCTTAGGAATTGATTTAAGTGCATCTACAGATAAGCTAGCTATTGTAGGCAATATCATTATACTTAGTACTAAAACACCTGCCAGTAAGCTAAATCCTATTCCACCAAATGCGTTTTTTAAAAATGGCAATAGCACCGTTATTCCTAACCATCCATATACAACTGAAGGTATTCCTACAAACAATTCCAATGCTGGTTTCAACACATTTTCACCAAGTCTTGGGGATATATAATTTATAAATACTGCCAAAGCTATGCTTATAGGTGCACTTATTATTACCGCTCCAATTGATACTAAGGTTGAACCTACTATAAATATGAATGTACCAAACTGTGGAGTATCTGCTTCTGGTGACCAATTTGATGAAAAAATAAATTTAGTTATTGGATAGTTCCATTTAGTAAATGTATTAATGCCTTTCCATACAATAAATCCTATTATAGTTAAAGTAAGTACTACAATTAAAATACCACATAGTATAGAAAATCCTCTTCCCAAATATTCGTTTTTCATATTCTTCCAAAATTTTTTATTCATATTATCTTCCTTCTTCATTATTGTATTAAGGCTGACACTGGTTTAGCCAGCTCTTTAGAGTATAATTATTTGAAATCTCCTATTGGAATATATCCTAATTTTTCCACTAAAGCTTTATTTTCATCACTCATAACATACTCTATAAATGCTTTAGTTAAACCACTTGGTTCTCCTTTTGTATACATATGTTCATATGACCAGAAAGGATATTCTTTACTTACAATATTTTCTTTTGAAGCTTCTACGCCATCAATTTTTAATAATTTTAAATCGCTTCTCTTTTCTTCTGTTAAATATGATAATGCAAGATAACTTATTGATCCTGGAGTATTTGTTATTGTCTTTTCTACACTACCACTAGAATCTTGAATTGTACCTAATCCTTCTTTTTCACTCTTACTATTCATAATAGTATCTATAAATGTAGCTCTTGTACCTGATGAAGCCGGTCTATTTACCACATTGATTGCTAAATCTTGTCCTCCAACATCCTTCCAATTTGTAATTTCCCCTGTAAATATCTTTTGAAGCTGTTCCTTTGATAAAGAATCCACTTTTACCTCTTTGTTAACTACTATGGAAAATCCTATAACACAAACTTTATGATCAACTAATTCCTTTAATCTTTCCTTGTCTTTTATTTTTGATTCTGCAGTTACATCAGAATTTCCTATTTCTACTGAACCTTCTAATACCTGATTTATACCTGTACCGCTTCCTCCACCTTGAACATTTATTATAGAAGCAGGATTTTTTGCTCTAAAGTTTTTCGCCGACTCTGACACTAATGGTTGAAGTGCTGTTGAACCTACGGCTGTTATGATGTCTGATAGCGCATTTTCATTTTTCTTTTCTCCTCCACCACATGCTGCTAATGCCCCTGTCATTAAAGTTAATGACAATGCTGCTGCTAAAGTTCTTAATGATTTTTTATTCATTTAAGTAACCTCCATTTAAAACTATTTATTTGTCTTGTCGTATTTATCATATTATATGGAAGTTAAACAAATATTATAGGTATGTTAATTTTAATTTACATGAATAAAAAAAAGAATTTTGGTTACCCAAAACTCCTTTTTAAAATCATTTATATTCACTTTTAAGACTTTGATATGGGAATTGTAACTATAAACTTACTTCCCTTTCCAACTTCACTTTCTACATCTATTCTTCCATTAAAGGAAAGAACTATATGTTTTACAATGGCTAATCCTAGACCCGTGCCACCTTCTGCTCTACTACGAGCTTTATCCACTCTATAAAACCTTTCAAATATTCTTCCTATATGGTCTTTAGGCATGCCTACTCCAGTATCTCTTATAGTTATTACTACATTCTTATCTTTTGATTCTTTTTTAATTGAAACTTCTCCATTATCCTCCGTATATTTTATGCCATTATCTACTAGATTTAATACCATTTGTTTAAACCTATCCTTATCTCCATAAATTTTTAGGCACTTATCTCCCTCTATATTTAAAGATATGTTTTTCTTTTCTGCATAATTGCCTACTAAATGGCCTACATCATCTACTACCTTATCGATATCAATCAATTCTTTTTTAACATCTCTGCTATTTTCAATGTGAGATAGAGTTAAAATATCATTTATTAACCTAGTTAGTCTTTCAGCTTCATCATTAATAATATTTAAAAATTTCTCTTTATTTGCTGAATCCTCAACATATCTTAAGGTCTCTGCAAAGCCCTTTATAGACGTCAGCGGAGTTTTTAATTCATGAGATACATTGGCAACAAATTGAGATCTCATGTTTTCCAATCTTTTTATATCTGTTACGTCCTGAACAACTGCAACAATTCCTATTAATTGTCTACCATTATTAATATCCGCTGTCTTTATTCTTAAATCCCTCTCTTTGGGGCTTAGGATTTTTATTTCCCTATACTCATCTACGGTATTTTTCAAAATATCCTCTAGCTCAAAGCTTCTTATATGATCTAATAAATTACACCCTATTATATCTTTATCTATACCGAATATTTTATTTGCATAAGGATTTATCATTATCACTCTAAAGTTCTTGTCTACAGCAATAACCCCGCTGTCCATACTAGTTAATATTGCCTCTAATTTATTTTGTTTATCAATTACATCATTTATAGTTACCTGTAACTTATTAGCCATATTATTAAAAGTCTTAGATAGCTGTCCTATTTCATCTCTTGAATATATATTAACTCTTCTATCCAATTCTCCAGCAGCTATTCTTGAAGTTATAAACTCTAAATCCTTTATAGGTTTTACAAAACCCATTGAAAATTTTGAGGAAAAAACCAAGGAAATAATAGTAGATATTACTATTACCATTATGTAGTATTGTCCATACTCTTTTTCAAGACCAGATACTATTTTCATTTCTATAGCACTTCTTATTATATATCCATCATTAAATAAAGTAGTAAAATACATACTATCTATTTTAATAGAATCACTGTGCCTTATTGCATACCCACTCCCATTAGCTCTTGCAGAAATTATTTCTTCTCTATTATTGTGATTCTCCATAGTATTTAGATTCATTTTAGAGTCTCCAACAACTACACCATTTTTATCTATTATAGTAACTCTTATTTCATTCCCACTAAAACTTTTTTTAATAACACTGTCTAACTCCTCTTTTTCCACATGCATCAATATATTTGTAACTAATTGATTATTCACTTTTAAGGTCTTTTTAGTATTTTCAGTATTTTGATAATTGACAATTATTATAAAAAAAGTTACAACAAGGGTTAGACTGAAAAGCAGGGTCGAAAACATATATACCATCAATTTCTTCTTCATTTCATCACCCCGTAAGCTATTCTGAATAATTAAATCTATAGCCTACTCCTCTTATAGTTTCGATATATCTAGGACTTTTATCATTCTCTTCGATTTTTTGTCTTAAATGCCTTATATGAACATCAACGGTCCTAGTTTCTCCAATGTATTCATAGCCCCATATTTTATCCAACAAAAAATCTCTGGTTAAAACTCTACCTCTATTTTTTATAAAAGTCTCTAACAATTCATATTCTTTCAATGTTAAATCTATTTTCTCTTCTTCTTTTAAAACCTCATGCTTTTCAAAATCTATTATTATATTGCCAAAACTAAAATTATTATTTTCTATTGATGATATACCCGTTCTTCTTAGCAGTGCTTTTACTCTTGCTAATAATTCCCTTATGGAAAAAGGCTTAGTTATGTAATCATCAGCACCTAATTCCAATCCTAATACCTTATCTAATTCTTCTCCCTTTGCAGTAATCATTATTATGGGAGTAGTTGATATTGTATTATTCATTCTTATTGATTTGCATACATCATATCCATCCATGCCTGGTAACATTACATCTAGTAATATTAAGTTAGGTTTTTCAGCCTTTGCAACATTATAAGCATCCTTACCATTATCTGAGCATATAACATTGTATCCTAGATTTTCTAAATTAAATTTAAGTAATTCTCTTATATTTTCTTCATCATCTACAATTAAAATTTTCTCATCAGACATAATAAACCTCCAAAATAATTATAGCTAATGGCTCTTCTAACTATATTGTAACATCTTTTTAAATAAAGTTAATTTAAATTCCATATATTTAACATTGTTTAATGTATATTTAACATAAAAATGGTTTTACGACTATCATAAAACCATTTCAATTCATTATTTATTGGAAATTAATCTTTTAATTTCATCTATAAAAGTATTCACATCGGTAAATTGTCTATAA
This sequence comes from uncultured Clostridium sp., assembly GCF_963515715.1. Classification (GTDB taxonomy): domain Bacteria; phylum Bacillota; class Clostridia; order Clostridiales; family Clostridiaceae; genus Clostridium_AW. The sequence continues at coordinate 50,272 of NZ_CAUPZS010000011.1, read as the reverse complement.
ACCGAGGCAAATCTAACATAAGATACTTCGTCAATTTTTTTTAAATTGTCCATTATCATTTCCCCTATGTACTCAGAATTTATCTCCGTTAACATTTGATTACTAATGTTCTTTTCTACCTCATCAGCTATATTTTCAATTTGATTCCTTGAAACTGATCTCTTTTCACAAGCTTTAATAATTCCATTAATAATCTTTGTTCTATCAAAATATTCTCTACTCATATTCTTTTTGATAACTAACACTGGTATATTTTCTATCTGTTCATAGGTTGTATATCTTTTATTACATTTTAAACATTCTCTTCTTCTCCTTATTGATGCATTCTCTTCAGTAGCTCTTGAATCTACAACTTTACTTTCAGTATATCCACAAAATGGACATTTCATATATCCCCCCGCCTTTTTACTTATTAGTTATATAGTATATTATACAGCTTTTTTCTTATATTTTCACTAAGGTTTATCAATAAAATATTCTTCCCCATCTACTAATATTACATCCACACCTATTTTCTTTATTTTTTCCCAAGGTATTTCAATATCATTACTTTTCCCAAACCAAGATATTTTTTGAGATGGAATTATAATTGATATTACTTTACTATTCATTACATCTATTTTAAAGTCTTTCATATATCCTAATTTTGTCCCTGAATTAATATCTATAATCTCCATAGTTCTTATATTATTAATAGAATGATATGTTAACTCCATTTTTCATCCCCCTTTTATTTTATACTATATTTTATGTTTTTTAGAATATTATATAACTAAATTTATAAAACAAAAGAAGAGACTACAAATATAGATTAAATCCATCTTTGAATTAGTCTCTTTTTTAGTTTTACCTATTAAATTTTTATACGTATTTTTTCATATGCTTTAAAGCCGTTTTTTCCAATCTAGATACCTGTGCTTGGGATATCCCTATTTCTTCTGCTACTTCCATTTGAGTTCTACCATCAAAAAATCTTAAAGTTAATATTAATTTTTCCCTATCATTTAATTTTTTCATGGCTTCTTTAATAGCTATATTCTCAAGCCAACTATCATCTAAGTTTTTATTATCGCTTATTTGATCCATAACAAAAATTGCATCTCCTCCATCATTATAAATGGGCTCAAAAAGAGACACAGGATCTTGTATGGCATCTAATGCAAATACCACTTCTTCTCTTGGAATGTCTAGCTCTTTGGCAATTTCTGATACCGTAGGCTCTTTGTTATTTTCGCTAATCAATCTATCCCTAACCTGTAAAGCTTTATAAGCGATATCTCTAAGGGATCTACTAACCCTAATAGAATTATTATCCCTTAAATACCTTCGTATTTCACCTATAATCATAGGAACAGCATATGTTGAGAATTTTACATTCTGACTTAAATCAAAGTTATCTATGGCTTTAATAAGCCCGATACAGCCTACTTGGAATAAATCGTCAACATTCTCTCCTCTGTTGTTAAATCTTTGTATCACACTTAAAACTAATCTTAAATTACTCTTAATAAAGGTTTCTCTAGCCTCATTATCTCCAGTCTCACGCATTTGTTTCATTAATTTAACCATTTCTTTTTCTTTTAAAACCGGTAATTTAGATGTATTTACTCCACAAATCTCAACTTTGTTTATCATCATATGTAATCAGCCCCTTCTATATTGTTGCATTTTAATTATCTCCTTCGAAGCTGATTTTTATACACGTACAAGCTTTATAACATTTTATTAATTTCTTTTTTAAGTCTTTTTATAATTCTTTTTTCTAATCTTGAAATATAAGATTGAGATATCCCTAACATATCTGCTACTTCTTTTTGAGTTCTCTCGTTCTTTCCACCTAATCCAAATCTTAGATTCACTATTTCTTTTTCTCTATTAGTTAGTTTTCCCATAGCTATAAAAAGTAATTGTTTATCAACCTCATCTTCAATCAAATTATAAACCACATCATTTTCTGTTCCTAATATATCTGATAGTAAAAGTTCATTTCCATCCCAATCTACATTTAATGGTTCATAAAAGGATATTTCTGCTTTAACTTTGCTGTTTCGTCTTAAATACATTAGTATCTCATTTTCTATACATCTTGATGCATATGTAGCAAGTTTTATTTTTTTATCAGGATCAAAGGTATTAACTGCTTTAATAAGACCTATGGTTCCCACTGATACTAAATCCTCAACATTAACCCCAGTGTTTTCAAACTTCCTAGCTATATAAACAACTAATCTTAAATTTCTTTCTATTAAAATAGATCTTACACTTTCATCTCCATAAATTAATCTTTGTACTAAATTTTCCTCCTCTTCTTTTGTCAAGGGCGGGGGAAGAGCGTCATTCCCTCCAATATAATAGACCTTTCTAGCAAATATCTTTAGTTTGCTAATTATATTGTTTAGAAATAATTTTATGTTTATCATATTCTAACCTCCCTATAATATTCCCCTAGATAATAAACCTTGGTAATCGTCTTCACCACTTAATTTATTGTGGCAAAAAGCTATAAGTGCTTCCTTTTCTTCTACAGAATCTTCTTTATATATTATAATTTTCTCTGGTTTAATTGCTTCTAATCTGCCATGGCTACCATTTATAACATTGTAAGGTATATAATAATATTTATAATTTTTGATCTCTTCTTTCGTAAATAAATTCTCTTCTACAATAATTACCGGTAAATTGGTTACAGGCTCTACAAGTTCATTACCTGTATCTAAAAATGCTCTTATCTTTTTTACGGAGCTATCTAATACTATTTCAACTCCGTAAATGTAGCTATTCAATACTTTTCTATCTTTTATAAAGAATACTACTCTTCTTAGAATTAAGTATATTAGCATTAGAGCTATCATAAGTTTTTTATAAGAAAAATTAATTATTATACCGTAACCTAATCTCCCACCACTTTTATTAAATTCTATAAAAACGCATAAACCAGCCAGCAGCATAGAATATAAAATAAATATGGCAGTTGCTTTTAAATTAAACAGTATATTTTTTTTCCTAAAGGAAATTAAAATCATTATAAGTGCCATAATAATCTTAACTGGTACATTGATAAATAAATTCAAACTTTTTAAAAATAAAGTTATAGTATACAGAGTTCCTACTAAGGCACCTATTAATACATTTAATTTCTTTGCTCTTATTTTTAACGTATCTGATGTTAAAAAAATTAAAAAGGTGTTTACAATAAAATTTTCTAAAAGGAATACATCTAAATAAATAACCACTCCCCTTCACCTCTATAGATAATTATATAACTATTTATTTCAAAATTTTGTCATATTTTATTAATTATTCCTATTTTTATTTTTTATATTTCTCCATAAAACAAAAAAAATCTAACCATTTTGTTAAATGATTAGACTTTTTTAATATAATATGTTGTTTATCGTCTTTGTCTACGTAAAAAAGTTGGAATTTCTAAATCTTCTGGGCTATAATTGTCAAAATTATCTTCTACAGTTGCAGCCGTTTCTGAGTTAGCTTTTCCTGTATTTATTTTCGTATTAATGGTTGATCCACCTTTTTCTTTTGCAATTAATTTTTCTTGTTCAAATCCTGTTGCTATAACAGTAATTCTTATCTCATCTTTTAAACTTTCATCTATAACCGCACCAAATATAATATTTGCATCTGGATCTGCAGCTTGCTGTACAATTTCAGCTGCTTCATTTATTTCTAATAATCCTAAATCAGCTCCACCAGTTATATTTAATAATACTCCAGTAGCACCAACAATTGATGTTTCTAGAAGTGGACTTGATATAGCTTGTTTAGCAGCTTCTTGAGCTCTATTATCACCTGTAGAATTTCCAACACCCATATGAGCAAGTCCTCTATCTGTCATAATAGTTCTTACGTCAGCAAAATCCAGATTAACCAATCCAGGTATGGTAATTAAGTCTGATATACCTTGTACACCTTGTTTTAATACATCATCAGCATATCTAAAAGAATCCATTAATGTAGTTTTCTTGTCTACTATAGTTAGCAATCTTTCATTTGGTATTGTGACTAAAGTATCTACACTGTCCTTTAGATTATTAACTCCCAATTCAGCATGGAGCATTCTTTTTCTTCCTTCAAATGGGAAAGGTTTTGTAACAACTCCTACTGTAAGTATTCCCATGGATTTTGCAATTCCTGCAATTACTGGTGCTGCACCAGTACCAGTTCCTCCTCCCATACCAGCTGTTATAAATACCATATCTGCGCCTTTTATAGCCTGAGAAATTTCCTCTTTACTTTCTTCAGCTGCTTTTTGACCAATTTCTGGATTAGCGCCTGCTCCAAGTCCTTTTGTTAATTTATCTCCAATTTGAATTTTTTGTGAAGCTTGTGATAACATTAATGCTTGTTTATCTGTATTAACCGCTATAAATTCAACATTTCTAAGTCCTTCTTTAATCATTCTATTTACAGCATTATTTCCTCCACCGCCGCAACCAATTACCTTTATTTGCGCAAATTGTTTTACATCTATATCGAAATCTAGCACAATAATACCTCCCTTAATTCATATTAAAAAAAGTCTGTGAAAAAGCCTTTTATTTTAGAGAAGAATCCGTCATCATCTTCATCATTATCCTCATCATCTTCATCATTCCAAATAGATTTAACATCACTTTTCTTTTTTTCCTTAGTTACTTTTTCTTCTTTGAAATCTACTTTCCCTGAACTTATTACGTCTTTTACAACTCCAATAGCAGATGAATACATTGTGTCTTCTGCACCAATGTACTCTGGAATTCCTATTCTAACAGGTTTTCCTAAAATTTCTCTACAAATATCAATGCTACCTTTTACTAAACTTATACCTCCTCCTACTACGACTATACCTGAAATTTCTTCTAAATAACCATGTAAGTCCAAGTTCTTTTTTAATAAATACATAATCTCTTCAATTCTTGCAGCAATTATATCATTTAATAAATTATTGCTAACTTCTACAATACTATCGTAGTTAGCATTAATTCTAATTTTAAAGTCCTCATTATCGAAAGAATCAGCAATGTTACCATATTTAATTTTAACTTTTTCTGCCTCTGATTGAGGAAGCTTTAAACAAAGCGATATATCATTTGTTATAGTGTTTCCGCCTAAAGGTAATTTATCATTGAATACTAATCTATTATCCTTAAACACTGATATATTTGTTGTTTCAGCCCCAATATCTAATAAAAGAGTTCCTATTTTCATTTCCTCACTCTTTATAACAGATAAAGCAGTTGCTATTGGCTGAAAAACCATTCCTTTACTTTGAAATCCAGCTTTATTGATGCTCTTAAACAAATTGCTAATTATAGTAGATTGACACATTATTATTTGCGAATCTACCTCTAGCCTCATTCCACACATACCAACTGGATCTGTAATATTATCATATCCATCTACAACAAATTGCTCAGGTACTACACCTACAATCTCTTTATCGGATGGAACTGAAATAATTTTAGCTGCTTTTAATACTCTATCAACGTCATTTTTGGTTATTTCTCTATCCTCAGCTGAAACTGCTACCACTCCCCTATTAGAAGTGATTTCGCAAATTTCTCCTGGAATGGAAATATAAATGTCTTTAATTTTAGAATCAATCATTCTTTCAAGTTGTTCTAAAGCTTTTATTATCCCTTCAGCGGTACTATCTATGTCAACTACTATACCTCTCTTTAAACCACTACAAGGAGTTGAAGCAATACCAATAATTTGAATTTTATTGTTTCTATCTAATCTACCTGCTGCTGCGCACACTTTTGAAGACCCTATATCGATTCCTACTACATATTCGTTCATGTTATCCACAACCTCCTTAAAGAGAACCGTTATGTTATATATTCAACAAAAAAGAGTTTTTTCCTCTAAACGCGGAAAAAAATTTAACCAATATTTCAGCCTTATTTAAAAAATATATACATTAATATACATATCTTTAATAAAAAAAGAAAGATTATGAAATCTTTCTCTTAATTGGCCTTCTCCAGTTCATTAATGTGTACATCCCTCGTATGAGGAGTATGACTCCACACCTTATCATTCTTCCTTAAAATACCTTGAATTGATATTGGTAACCAAGTTATTGTATATATAGGATAAATTAAATAGTACCAAAATATTTTAGGGCTTAATTTTTTATCCAATAGCAATATGAAAGGTGTATAAATAAATTGTACAATTGATACCAATATACCAAGTAACGCCACTAATTTAAAGTTCATAGAATAAATATTTATATGTGTATTAAAATTAATCATTATATTATAAGCTTTTACTAAATAATTAAAGATTGATGCCGCCATTGAAAAGCCAGTTAATATTATAACTATTGGTTGAATAGTATATAATGCACAATCTAATGCTTTAAAATCAAATTTTGTTACTGCTCTTTTCATTAATTTAAAAAAGTATCTATGTGATACATCAGCAAAACCTTGCATCCACCTTCTTCTTTGAGACCATGAATGTTTTAATGTTAACGGTTTTTCATCATATATTATTGCGTCATGAGCCCATCCTACTTTATAACCATTTAGTACTAGTTTACAAGTAAACTCCAAGTCTTCTGTTAAACAAGTAGCTCCCCACCCTAGTTCTTTAAGTATGTCTATGTCGATACAAAATCCTGTACCCCCTAACTGATTTGACAATCCTAAATTGCTTCTTGAAAGTTGGAACATTCTATTTGATGTCCAGAATGCAATTGAATAGCTGCCAGTAATCCAGGTGTCTACAGGATTCTTACTATCAAGGTAGCCTTGAACCACCTTATAATTTTTGCACATCTTTTTATTAACTTCTCTTAAAAAATTCTTATGTACTAAGTTATCAGCGTCGAAAATAGCTACAGCATCATATTTTTTATCCATCTTGAATAATTTATCAAACATCCATTCCAAAGCATATCCTTTACCCACTTTTTTAATATTATGCCTTTCATAGACAAGAGCACCTTTTTCTCTAGCTCTATGAGCTGTTCTGTCTGTACAATTATCTGCTATGACATATATATCATATAGCTCTCGTGGATAATCTATGTCTAATAAACTTTGAACGGTGTTGCCTATAACTATTTCTTCATTATGAGCTGCGATTATTAAGGCGAAGCTCTTCTTCGGCGGAATTTCCTCTTCATCTTTTCTTCTCCGCAATCCGAAAAAGGAAATAAACAAATAGTACATAGAAATTACGTATACTATATAGGTTGCTACTTTTGATACTTCGAGAATTAAGCTATTTATAATTTCCATTTAATATTCCCCCCTAATTCACAGTTATTTTAGCACAAAAATTTCATAATTACTATACAGTTGCAATAATTATTTACAATTAATTAAATAATTATCGAATATATAGCTAAAATTAAGGATTTAATAGGAAGATTGAAAAAAATAATAATCATTTAAATATATAAAAAATAGATGTTATAAGAAGCATATTATACAATATTAGCAACTTTGAATTTCTCAATTATATATGATATCATATATATAAGTAAATATCCATTCCATAGCACCATTAAAGGGGGCTGAAATAATGATAAACTCTCATTCTATATATTTTTTAGATTTAAGAAAATTGCATAAAAAGGATGAATCTTTCTTGTAAGTCCTTCATATTTCTTTATATTCAGAAATTAGGAGGAATAATTATGAGAAAGTATAGTAAAAAAGATATAAAAATGTTTAATAATAAAAAAGTAAGAAGATATTTATACAATCAAAAAACAAACAAGCTATATAGCCAATACTGTTTAAAAATGCAAGATTATACCGTATTTTAACCAATAAAAAAGAGAGATAGTTTAACTACCTCTCTTTTTTTATTTATTACAAACTAATTAGCCTACTTAACATTTCTCTGTCTACAGAGTATGCAATAGCTTCTTCTTTACTTATAAGTCCTTTTTTTATTATTTCAGATATGGACATATCCATAGTTTTCATACCATATTTGCCACCTGTTTGTATTGAAGACTCTATTTGATGGGTCTTACCTTCTCTTATTAAGTTTTGTATCCCATGAGTAGAAACCATAACTTCAAAGGCAGCAATTCTTCCATTACCATCAGCTCTTGGTATTAGTTGCTGAGATATTACTCCTTTTAACACTGCAGAAAGTTGTATTTTTATTTGCTGTTGTTGATAAGGAGGAAAAACATCTATAATCCTATCTATGGTCTTAGCTGCTCCTATAGTGTGAAGGGTTGAGAATACCAAATGGCCAGTTTCGGCAGCTGTTAAGGCAATAGATATAGTTTCAAGATCTCTCATTTCTCCTACTAGTATAACATCTGGATCCTCTCTTAAAACAGATTTTAATGCATTAGCATAACTTTTACTATCCTTACCTATTTCCCTTTGATTGATTATGGATTTGTTATGCTTATGTAAATATTCTATTGGGTCTTCTAGTGTAACTATATGAGCTGCTCTGCTTGAGTTAATTTCATTAATCATAGCTGCTAAAGTTGTACTTTTACCACTGCCAGTAGGGCCAGTTACCAACACTAATCCCCTTTGTTTATTAGTTAAATCACTTATTACTGGTGGTAAATTTAATTCTCCTATGGTTGGAATTTTAAGTCCTACTACCCTTATTGCAGCAGCATCACTACCTCGTTGCTTAAAAACATTCACTCTAAATCGTCCTAATCCAGCTACTGAAAAGGATGTATCAATTTCACCTTTTGATATATACTCTTCATATAAATCTCCTAAAATTTCCCTAACATATTTTTCAGTTTCTATTGGAGTCAGTTTATCCTCCCCTATGTTCTTTAAAGCACCATTTACTCTAATCACCGGTGATACACCAACAGTTATATGTAAATCAGATGCCTTTTCTTTGATTGTAGTTTCTAACAAACTATTTAAAGATACCAAGTTAATTATCTCCTCTCTAACCTATGTTGTTTCCAAATTTCTATTGCTTTGTATGCTTGTAATTTAAGCATAAGTTCTCCGTTAATTACTTTAGCACCTAAAAGTTCTCCACTTTTTAATAGCTTAGTTTTACTTGGCGAGTAATTCAAATCATAAATTATTAAATCTTTATTAATTTCACCAAGATTTATTGGTGAAATATCTTTATAATTTTCTCCACCCACTGGCGTACAATTTATTATTATATGGTAAGGTGAATAATCATTTTCTTCTGCTAAAATTAAAAACTTATGAATATTCTTAAATTCATCCTTATCTTTAATAATACTTCTACTCACCATGTCTATACTATCTAACTTTAAAGTCTTAAGTGCTTCATAAACACATTTCGCGGCCCCTCCACTGCCAATTATAAGAGCTTTCTTCTTATATAAATTTATTTTATTTATTTTTAAGCTTTCTAAAAAGCCATAATAATCTGTATTGTATCCTACTAATCCCTCTTCCGTTAAAGCCACTGTATTAACAGCTCCTATTTTGTCCGCAGGATATTCTATTTTTTTTAAGTAATTCAATATTACTCTCTTATAGGGTATAGTTACATTAAAACCCAGTATATCATTTCTCTTGAGATTATTTATAAAATTTGATATATCTTTCTCATCAATATCAAAGATTTTATAATACAAGGGAATACTATTGATCTTATAATAATTATTATGAATTTGAGGAGAGTGAGAATACCCTATATTTTTTCCTAAAAGTCCAGTATACTTCATATTTTTCTCCTATGGTACATTATTCATCAATTATATTTTATTACCACTTTAATTTTATAATAAAAATACAAGAATTACTAGTGTATAATGCATTATTTATGCCTTATTGTTTAATTCTTTATAAAGTTTTTTTAATGCTCTTTTTTCAATTCTAGATACATAAGATCTTGATATACCTAGTATTACCGCTATTTCTCTTTGGGTCTTGGGTTTGCCATCCACAAGTCCATATCTCATTTCAATAACAGCTCTTTCTCTTTCTAAGAGACAATTGCATATTTTATTATACAATTTTTTTACCTGTATTTTATGCTCTACCATTTCCACTATAGAGTCTTCTTCATAGCTAAGCACATCCATAAGAGATATTTCATTGCCTTCCTTATCAACGCCTATAGGGTCTTGAAGATAAACTTCTCCCTTGGTTTTCTTATTATTTCTAATTAACATTAATATTTCATTTTCAATACACTTAGCGGCATAAGTAGCAAGTCTTGTTCCTTTATTAGTATTGAATGAATCGATGGCCTTAATTAAACCTACAGTCCCGATAGAAATCAAGTCATCCATGTCTTTTCCTGGATAAGAATATTTTTTCACTATATGAGCAACTAATCTTAGGTTTCTTTCAATTAATATATTTTTTGCATCAATGTCTCCCTCTTCTTTTAATTTAGTTAAATAATATTCTTCTTCTTTTTCATCTAAGGGTTGAGGAAAGGAATTTCTTCCACTTACATAGGCAGTTAACAGAATACTGTCACTTAATAGGTTTAGTAAATTATTAATGAATAACACATTTGTTCCTCCAAATAGTGCTTATTATTATAATATTCACTAATATTGAATTTAGTTCTTATTTAAATATATTTTTTTACAAGTTAGTTAAATCAATACAACAAGCAGAAACCCCGATTAATTTCAGGGTTTTTTATTTAAATCTATTCTCCTAATGTAAATGTTTATAGAGTTATCCTTTTAAAGAAACTTGATTAATTTTATTCATATATTTTCTGTATTCTATTCCTTCATAGCATATCATAAATATCCATCCACCAATAACTGCATAGCAGACACTTTTTACTCCTAAATAAGGTGCAAGCATATAGGATAGAATAACCCTAATAGATATCTGAAAAAGAGTTGCAAACAAAGTTACACGTAACTCTCCAACTCCACGGAATAGTCCCTGAAATACGTTGCAAAATGACGAAAGTATATAAAATAATGACATTGTTTTTAAATAATCCACACCGATTAAAATAACTTCTCTTTCAGATTCAGCCACAAAAAACTTCATGATTAAATCAGCTCCAAAGAAAACGATGGCAGTTACCATAAGGCAGTATACAGCAATAATTATATTTCCTTGTTTATACCCTTCCTTTATCCTATCTTGTCTTCCTGCACCATTATTTTGAGCTGTATATGTGGTGACGGCATCGGCAATACTACCTCCTGGGGCCAATGCAAAGGCATCTACCCTTGTAACAGCGCTAAATGCAGCAATTGCATTTGTTCCAAAGGAGTTAACTACCCCTTGTACTAATAATTTACCTACATATAAGCAGGTTTGTTGTGTAGCAGAAACCCAACTATAATTTATAGTTGCTTTTAAAAGCACTTTATCAACAACTAATTCATCCTTTGTAAGACGCAATATTGGTATTTTAAAATAAATATATAGTATACAAAGCACCGCTGATATTGCCTGAGCTAAGACAGTTGCAGCTGCAGCACCAACTACACCCCAATTAAAAAAGGCAACAAATACAATGTCTAAAATAACATTAATTATTGCTGAAATAATCAAAAAAAGTACAGGAGTTCTTGAATCTCCAGTTGCTCTCAAAGCTGAAGAGTAAAAGTTGTATAAGAAAGAAAATATAAGTCCTATAAATATTACTTTTAAATATGCATCCGCATCATTGATTATATTATCAGGTGTTTGAGTTAATATAAGAATACCTCTTGATAGCATTATGCTCACTATGGATAACACTAAAGTAAATACTGTTCCAATAATTAGCGATGTAGATATTTCTCTCTTTAACTTATCCTTTTCCTCTGCACCGAAAAATTCTGCCATAAGCACCAAAGCACCCATACAAATTCCTACAATAAAGAAAATTACAATTGACATAATTGGATTTGCAACGCCTACAGCTGCCAATGCTTCTTTTCCTACAAATTTCCCTACTATAATAGAGTCAACTGTGTTATATAGTTGTTGAAATATATTCCCAAGCATCATAGGAACTGCAAAAGATATCAGCAGTTTTGATGTGTTTCCTCTTGTCATATCACCATTCATAAGCTTGCTCCTTTTTAAAAAAATTGTCTAATTAAAGTATACCATATTTTAAGATTATTCAGATACGTATTTTCTAAAATTTGTTATGTTTGATTTTTAAATATGGCAAAATTTATAGTAAAGTTTGCCATAAACAAGTTTTAATACCAACTTATTCGATGTATAATAAGTATAGTATGCATTCTTTGAATTGAGGTGAAATATCAATGGTTTTAAATTTTTATGGTTTAATTATCGGGCTAGTTATGTTAATTTCAACTGGTCTAGGACACATTATTGTTATTAAAGGCGAGTATCATTTCGGAGTTAAATTGTGGCCATTATTTCTTATAGTAGGTATCTTTTGCAGCCTTTCATCTTTCATAGTTAAAAATGATTTACTATCAGGATCCCTTGGAATCATTGGCGTGACTTTTTTATGGGGAATCCACGAGCTTATACAACAACGCGAAAGAGTAAGAAAAGGATGGTTTCCTAAAAAATAAAAATTCCCTCCATTATACATAGGAGAGAATTAGTTTTTAATTTATAGGAGGTATTATAGTAAAATACAAATGTTTTATTTTATTTTTACAATATCGCTGAATATTGGTGATGCAGTATTACCTCCGCTTTCATTATCTTTATCTATTCCCTTAACAAATACAACCACGGAATAATATTTGTCATCTTTATTAAAATATCCAATAAACCATCCATCAGAATATTTTTCACCATTTTCTATTCTTTCTGTAGAACCAGTTTTTCCACCGATTTCTATTCCCTCTACTTTGGCACTTCTTCCAGTACCCTCATTTACAACTCTTTTCATTGCTCTCTTCACTTTATTAGCTGTATCCTTTGAAAAAGCCTGCCATTTACTACTCTCTATCTTTTCATCTACTTCTCCATTCTTATCTACTAATCCTTCTACAAGTCTAGGCTTTATATATACCCCATCATTTACTATTGTATTTACTATTTCCATGGCTTGAACTGGTGTTATTCTTATGTTTTGCCCTATGGCTGTAATACCTAAACTTCCATCTTCAATTTTCAGTTCTTTCTTTTCTAATGCGCCACCTTGTTCTCTTTCAAAACCTAACACCTTAGAAAATATATTTTGTTTTTCTATTAATTCTAATATTTTTTCTCCACCTAATTTATTGCCTAATTGAGAGTATATATCATTACAAGAAATTACAAAAGCATCCTCAACGCTTAAGGTTCCATGCCCAGAATTTTTTTTGTCTTTACCACCCTCATAAAGCCCTTTACAGGTCATCTTATCATCTAGAGATATCTCTCCCTCTTCTAGTATTCCCTCTAGTATTATAGTCTTAAAAATGGATCCTGGAAAGAAACCGTTCAATGTTTCAGCACCTATATTTACATTAGGCAATTTGTCGTTCTTTTGAACCATTGCTTTTATGTTGCCTGTTTCACTCTCCATTACCATCACACCAATTTGCTCATGTTTATTATATTTATTATTTAAAAGTTCCTTTATTTTATCTTGAAAATCTCTATCTAAAGTGAGCATAATGTTTTTATTATTTAAATAATCTTTTTCATTTTCTTTATTGTTTATATTGCCATCCATGTCTAATGCGAACTCTATATAGGGTCTTTTATTGTCCTTTACTTTGCTATTTATAAACATTTCTAAGCTATTTTCTTTTTTTAATGAATTATCCACTATATTTCTAGTATTAGTTATTAAATTCTCTATTTTCCATCCTTCATTCCTATCAACTTCATTATAGGAATACACATAAAATCCCTTTACCCCTTTAATTCTTTTAAGTTTTTCAAAAGTTATTTTATCCACAGGGAAATATAACTTTTGACTTCCACTATTTATTTTTCCATCTGTTAAGTCATATTCTTCATCGTAATTTTTTAATATATATAGTAATTTAAATATCTCTTCATTTTCTGACTCTGTATTGTTTTTTATAAATATACTCGGAAGTATAACGGCATTATACTTTGTATTATATTCTAAAAGATCTTTTCCACTATAATCTAATAATCTATAATTAAGCTCCTCTATCCATTCTTTTTGATTATATTGAGAATCCGCTATAACAACTAATTCATCAGCTTTTTTATACTGCAAATTAAATATCCTTGTAAATAAATAGATAAAGCAAATTATAAAAAACAGAAATACGTACTTCACTCTATCCCTACGCATAAAAAAATACCTCACTTTCAACTATGATTATAGCCAAAATGAGGTATTATATTCTTTTATTTTATTTACCGTATTGTAATAATTGTTTTATATTACCCACAATTACATCTATAGCAACTTTGTTGTGTCCGCCTTCTGGAATAATTATATCTGCATATCTTTTACTTGGGTCAACAAATTGCATATGCATAGGTCTAACTACATCAAGATATTGATTTATAACTGAATCTACTGTTCTTCCTCTTTCCTTCATATCTCTTAGAAGTCTCCTTATTATTCTTACATCTGCATCTGTATCCACAAATATTTTAATATCAAGCATGTCTCTTAATGCCTTATCTTCTAAGACCAATATGCCTTCAACAATTATAATATCCTTTGAATAAACATTTACAGTTTCTTCTTTTCTATTGTGTTTCTCGAAGTCATATATTGGCTTATTTATTACTTCATTTCTTAATAACTGTTTTAAATGCTTTACTAATAACTCATTATCAAAAGCATCAGGATGATCATAGTTAGTTTTCATCCTTTCTTCAAGAGTAAGATGACTTTGGTCTTTATAGTAGCTATCCTGCTCAATCATAGCTATGCAGTTCTCATTGAACCTTTTATAAATTTCCTTAGCAATTGTACTTTTACCTGAACCCGTTCCACCTGTTATACCTATTAAAACTGGCTTTCTCATGTCGTAAAACTTCTCCCCCTTGAATTATGCTTATTCATCCTTAGCTTTAATAAGCATGTAATTTTCTTCTAGTGATTTATCTACATTTGCCTTGTATATCATTTGAGCTACTGGGGTAGCATCTATTTTATTTCCCTTTTCATCTCTTAAGTTTTGAAGTTTAATCTCATAATTTTCTCCAGTGGGCCTTAATACTTCAACAGTATCTCCTTCGAACAACTTATTTCTTTGTTCTATTATAGCATCTCCTGTAACCTCATCATATCCTCTTACTATACCAACTATATCATAATCTCTTATATAAGATGAACTTTCATATATAGTATTGTCTTTATCACCAAAATAAAATCCTGTATAGTACTCTCTATGGCTAGTCTTTAAAAGATTATCCATCCACTCTTCTTTAAATGTGTATCCTTCTGGATTCTCAAAGTAATTATCTAGAGCCTCTCTATAAGATTTTACCACCGAGGCAGCATAATAAGCACTTTTCATTCTTCCCTCTATTTTGAGAGAATCTATTCCTAACTCAACCAATTCTGGTATATGCTTAATCATACATAAATCCTTTGAATTAAAAAGATATGTTCCTCTATCATCTTCAATTACAGGGAAATATTGATTTGGTCTTTTCTCCTCAACCACATAGTACTTGTATCTACAAGGCTGTGCACATTGTCCTCTATTGGCATCTCTTCCAGTCATATAATTTGAAATAACACATCTTCCTGAGTAAGACATACACATAGAGCCATGGACAAAAGCTTCTAATTCGCAATCCTTAGGTAGTTTAGCTCTAATTCCTTTTATTTCTTCTATGGATAATTCTCTAGCTAGAACTATTCTTTTAACCCCTTGCTTGTGCCAAAATAACCCTGATTTCCAATTGACATTATTGGCCTGAGTACTTAAATGTATTTCTAGGTTTGGTACTACTTCTCTAGCTGTCATTATTATTCCTGGGTCAGATACTAATATAGCATCTACATTTAAACTTTGTAATTGAATTAAGTATTCTTCCAAGCCTTCCAAATCTTCATTATGAGGGAATACATTTATTGTTACATATACTCTTTTTCCTCTGCTGTGTGCGAACTCTATTCCTTCTTTTAATTCTTCATCAGAAAAATTATCAGCAAAAGCTCTTAAGTTTAGTTTGCTTCCCCCTAAATATACTGCATCTGCTCCAAATAAAATAGCTGTCTTTAATTTCTCTAAGTTGCCTGCCGGAGCTAATATTTCAGGTTTATTCATAGCTACTCCTCCTTGTTATAACTGCTATTCCATCTCCCATAGGAATTATAGAAGTTAGGAAATCATCTCCCGAAACCTCTTCTAAAAACTTTCTCATCCTCTTTACTATAGTAATTTTTCTTCTTTTTACTAAATCATTTGAGGCTATCATTCCTCTAAACAATACATTATCTGCTACAATAATTCCGTCTTCATTTAACATCCTTAAACAATGAGGAAGAAAGTGATTATAGTGACCTTTCCCAGCATCCATAAATATAAAGTCAAATTTATCATCTAATTCTTCTAAAACTTCTAAACATTCACCTTGAATTATAGTTATATCTTCATTGTAACCATATCTTTCAATATTTCTTTTGGCAAGCTCTAACATAGTTTCATCTCTATCTATGGTAGTTATTTGGCACTTTTCTTTACAAGCCATTGCCATGAGAATAGAGGAATACCCTATAGCAGTTCCCAGTTCTAGAATTTTCTTCGGTTTTTTTATATTTAACATTACCTCTAAAAATTTCCCTACTTCTTTTTGAATTATAGGAACATTATTTTCTAAAGCATATTTCTCTAGCTCTAATAAGGGAGCCCTATTTTCAGTTATCAGTCCCCTTAAATATTCTTCCATGTAGTCATAAGTAATACCGCTCATATTATCCTCCTGGTGGCTTTCTAATTTCCTTGAGTTTTTTCTTTTACTTTTAAAAATTCATTATAATCCTTAGTAAAAAAATGTGTTCCGTCATTGTAGGATACAAAAAACAAATAATTAGTTTCTTCAGGTTTTAAAGCAGCTTCTATAGAAGACATACCTGGACTTGCTATAGGTCCTGGTGGAAAACCTTTTATAATATAAGTATTATAGGGTGATTTAACCTCTAAATCCTTATTATATAATTTCTCCCTATGCTCACCTAATGCATATAAAACTGTAGCACAAGATTGCATTTTCATATCCTTCTTCATTCTATTATAAAATACAGAAGCCACTTTTCCTCTTTCACTGTCCACTTCAGCTTCCTTCTCCACCATAGAGGCTACTGTTATTATTGTATCTATTTTATCATCATCTATTCCATAGTTTTTTCTTAACTCATTTAATGCTTTATTAAATCTATTATGCATAATATCTATTATGTCTTCTGCCTTCATATCTTTAGCCAACATATAGGTATCTGGGAATAGATACCCTTCCATAGCATACTTTCTACTGCCTTTTTCTTTAATATAACTAGGCAAAGGATATACCTCTATTCCCTTTATAAATTCTTCTTTGGTTATTATTCCTTTTTCTTCTAATACATCCCCAATTTTACTTATGTCATATCCTTCCGGTATAGTTACATTTACTAAACTCTTATTATAAATCCCCTTATTTAAGCTTGAAATTAAAGTTTCTAGAGTAACATCTGAATTAATAACGTAATCTCCTGGTTTTATATTAGTGTCTAATTTGTTTTGTTTAATGTAAGCTTTAATAAATAGTAGGTTTTTTATTTCTCCCTCATCTTTTAGTGTATCTAATACTTTATATAAGCTATTACCTTTGTTAACAAGTATTTCTACTTCCTTACCCTGTCCTTTAAAAGGATGTTTAATAATAGAATTATAATAAAAATAACCTAGAAAAGCTATTGATAAAAGTAAAATTATAGAGATTATAAAACCCTTTCTTTTCATATTACCTCCATATTTTATTTCTTCCTACTAGCCCTCTTTCTTAACTCAGGATTAAGAATTTTTTTTCTCATTCTTATACTTTTTGGAGTTACTTCTACAAGCTCATCAGAAGTTATAAATTCTAAACAATTTTCTAGTGACATAGGATTTACAGGCGTTAATTTTAAAGCGTCATCTGATCCTGAGGATCTCGTATTACTCAAATGCTTCTTTTTACAAACATTAACTTCAATATCTTCTCCTCTTGAACATTCCCCTGCTATCATACCTTGATAAACTTCAGTTCCTGGCTCTATAAATAAAATACCTCTTTCCTGTGCATTATATAGTCCATAAGTTATAGAAGTTCCAGTTTCAAATACCACTAAAGATCCTCTACTTCTATCAGGTATCTCTCCTTTAAATGGTTCATGATCACTAAATACATGGTTCATTATACCGTTTCCTTTAGTATCAGTCATAAACTCTCCTCTAAAGCCTATAAGCCCTCTAGCTGGTACTTTGAATTCAAGCCTTGTATATCCATTTACAGCAGAAGTCATATTAACCATTTCCGCTTTTCTTGGTCCTAGCTTCTCCATAACCACTCCCATAAACTCTTCTGGTACATCTATAGTTAAGTTTTCTATAGGTTCATGGAGTTTACCATCTACTTCTTTATAAATTACTGTTGGTTTTGAAACTTGGAATTCATAACCTTCTCTTCTCATGGTTTCAATAAGAACTGAAAGATGTAATTCTCCTCTTCCACTTACTTTAAAAGTATCTGCTGTTTCTGTTTCTTCAACTTTTAAACTAACATTGGTTTCCACTTCTTTAAGCAATCTATCTCTTAAATGTCTTGAAGTTACATATTCTCCTTCTTTTCCTGCAAAAGGTGAATCATTAACTAAAAAATACATACTTAAAGTAGGTTCATCAATTTGTATAAATGGAAGTGCTTCAGGTTCATCCTTATCTGCTAAAGTTTCACCAATGTTAATATCTGATATACCTGAAACTGCAACTATATCACCAAACTTAGCTTCTTCTGCTTCTTCTCTCTTAAGTCCATTAAACACATATAAATTACTTATTTTTAAATTATCTGTTTTTCCATCTTTTCTGATTAAAGCTATTTGCTGATTCTTTTTTATAGTCCCTCTTTCAATCCTACCTATAGCTATTCTTCCTACGTATTCATTTGAGTCTATATTAGAAATCAACATTTGTAGCGGCTTATCTACATAACCCTCTGGTGCCTTTACATTATTAATTATAACATCAAATAATGGGTCCATGTTATCACTTTCTTCATCTAATTCTGCTTTTGCTATACCTTTTTTTGCAGAACAATAAGCCACTGGGAAATCTAGCTGCTCATCTGATGCTCCTAATTCTACAAATAAATCAAAAACTTCATCTAATACTTCTGCAGCTCTTTCATCTGGTCTATCAATTTTGTTTATTACAACAATAGGTCTTAAGTTTAGTTCTAATGCCTTTTTTAATACAAATTTAGTTTGTGGCATCGGTCCTTCGTAAGAATCTACTACTAGTACAACACTATCTACCATTTTTAGGACTCTTTCTACTTCTCCGCCAAAATCTGCGTGTCCTGGAGTATCTATTATATTTATCTTAACTCCTTTGTGTAAAACAGAAGTATTTTTAGAAAGAATAGTAATTCCTCTTTCCTTTTCTAAGTCGTTTGAGTCCATTACTCTTTCTTCTACTTTTTCATTTGATCTAAAGACATGACTTTGTCTTAATAGTGCATCTACCAAGGTAGTTTTTCCGTGATCAACGTGGGCAATTATTGCTATATTCCTTATATCATCTCTTGTGTATAAATTCATTTTTAGTTCCTCCATTTTTTTGCAAAATTTCTCAAAAAAATTGGATACTCCTAAGTATCCAATTGAATTTTGTCGCTACTATTCATTCTAATATTTTATAGAAAAAAAGTCAACTTTCCGGAAATTATTTTCCTATTCCAAAAGTTAAATCAACTTCTATTGCTTCATGCAATATTTTCATAATATCTTCCCATATAACCCCAAATTTTGCTTCTGCTTGGATATAGGCAGCAAGGTCTGGATTCATTGATATTATTGACCCTAGACTATTTAATTTACTTTCGGTTTCTGAAGATAGTTTACCATTTTTTACTTGCTCTGAATAAGCTTCATATTGCAATTTTCTGAAGTCATTCAACATTTTTTTGTTTGTTTCATTAATTTCAATTTTTTTACCTGCATTTCTTAATTCAACAACTTCTGGACAAACTTTTAAAACTTTAGCAAATTCATGAGCTTTATCATAAATATTCATAGTAACCCTCCCATAAAATTAAATTTCCATTATTATTGGCAATATCATTGGCTTTCTCTTAGTTTTTTCGTATAAAAATACTCTAAGACATTCTTTTATATTTGATTTTATGGTTGCCCATTCTGTAATATGTTTTTCTTCACATTCTCTTAGGGCATCTCTTACTATATTCCTTGCCTCTTCCATTAAATATTCTGATTCTCTAACATAAACAAATCCTCTTGATATTATATCTGGACCTGCAATTACAGAACCTGATTCTTTTTCTATGGTTACAACTACTGTTAATATACCATCTTGTGATAAATGTTTTCTATCCCTTAATACTATATTTCCTACATCTCCAACTCCTAGTCCATCTACGAATACATGACCTGAAGATACCGTTCCATTTTTTCTTATTGAATCCCTAGTAACTTCTATTACATCTCCATTTTCAGCTATTATTCCATTGTTAGTACGTAGTCCCAATTTTGTAGCTAATTCAATGTGCTGTTTTAAGTGTCTATATTCTCCATGAACTGGTATGAAAAACCTAGGTTTTACCAAAGTATGCATTAATTTTAACTCCTCTTGGCAGGCGTGTCCCGAAACGTGGACGTCTGCTAAGGTTTCGTATATTACCTCTGCACCTTTTTTAAAAAGCTGATTAATCACTTTGGATACAAGTTTTTCATTACCGGGAATAGGAGTAGCTGAGATTATTACCATATCTCCTGGAATAATGTTTACCTTTCTATGCTCTGAAGCAGCCATTCTTGAAAGGGCTGACATAGGTTCTCCTTGACTTCCTGTGGTAATAATAACTACTTTATTATTAGGATATTTATTTATTAGGTCTATGTCAATTATTATTTCATTAGCCTCATCAATATATCCTAATTCCTTTGCCACTTCTACTATGTTTTCCATACTTCTTCCTGAGAAAGCTACTTTCCTACCATACTTATTAGCAGCGCTTATTACTTGCTGAATTCTATGTATGTGTGAGGCAAAGGTAGCAACTATAATTCTACCTGTGGCTGTAGAGAATATGTCTTCAAAAGCTTCCCCTACGGTGCTTTCTGACATGGTATAACCCGGCCTTTCAACATTTGTACTATCAGCCATCATAACTGTTACACCCTTTTTTCCAAGTTCCGCAAATCTTGCTAAATCCGCTACACATCCATCAATTGGGGTGTAATCAATTTTAAAGTCGCCAGTATGAAGAATAACTCCCACAGGCGTATGGATAGCAATTGCTACTGAATCTGCAATGCTATGATTAGTTCTTATAAACTCTATGGAAATATCATCTAATTTTATGAAATCTCTAGGTTTAATACAGTTGAGTTTAACACTGCTCAATAGGTTATGCTCTTTCAATTTTGTTTCTAAAATGCCTAGTGTAAGCTTTGTACCATACACTGGAACGTTCAATTCTTTTAATATATAAGGAAGTGCACCTATATGATCTTCATGACCATGGGTTAAAAATATTCCTTTAACTTTATCCCTATGTCTTGCAACATAACTAATATCAGGTATAACTAAATCAATGCCTAGCATTTCTTCATCAGGAAATTTTAATCCACAATCTATGAGAATTAGATCGTTTTTATATTCTATTACTGTTAAATTTTTCCCTATTTCATTTAGTCCTCCTAATGGAATAATCCTTACTTTGTCTTTTTCCTTCCTCATCTTTTCCCTCCTTTATTTTTTATTTTGAGCACTCACTGCATAAACCATAGAATTTTAAGCTATGATCTTTTATTTGAAATTTATATTTTAATTCTATTTTATTCTCTAAAGTTTCTAAAAGGTCTCCTTCAACTTCTATAACCTTGCCACATTCTGTACATATAAGATGGTGGTGATGATGATTTTCATCTTCATTTACTAATTCATATCTACTACAACCATCGTTTAAGTCCAACTTAGTTATTATGCCCATTTCTTCTAATAACAGTACCGTTCTATATACAGTAGCTAATCCTATTTCAGGGCATTCTTTTTTCACAAGGTTATATAATTCTTCCGTGGTTAAATGTTCCCCTTGACTTTTAATTATTATATCTACGATTGCTCTTCTTTGAGGTGTCAACTTATAACCTTTCTCTTTTAAAGTATCTTTTAATCTATCAATTTGAATATAAGAGTTTTCTCCCATGTTAATACCCCATTTCATAAAAATATATCATAGTCTATTATAACTATTAAATATAATTAATGTCAATTGATAATCATTTAATAAAATAATAAAAAGCTATGTTGAGCTCACATAGCTTTTTATTATTTTAATTTAGTTCATTATCGTCTTCTGAAAATAATGCATCATATGCTTCAGCTACTAAAGCGAATTCATCTTCATCATCAATGGTTATTAATATATCATTATCATCTTCGTCTTTTTCAACTTTTAAAGCTACTGCTTCATCTGTCTCTTCTCCTACTGGTACAACTATTACATATTCATTTTCTTCTATATCTAGCTTTGTAAGTACTTCAAACTCAATTTCTTCTCCATCTTCATCCGTCAATACGATTGTAGTTACATCATTCTCCATAATAATTCTCCTCTAAAATTTATTTAAATATGCTATCCAAATATCCTTGCAATATATAGGTAGCCGCTATTTTATCTACTATTTTTTTTCTTTTCGCTCTTGATAAGTCTGCTTCCAGCATTGCCTTATGAGCTGCCACAGTAGTAAGTCTTTCATCCCACATAATAATTTCTAGTGAAAGACTTTCTTTTAAAATATCACAAAATTCCATTACCTTTTCACTTTGAGGTCCCAAAGTTCCATTCATATTTTTAGGTAACCCAGCTACTATTTTTTCTACAGCATATTGAGAACATATTGATTTAACCTCTTCTATGTCTCTTTCAATTCCTTTCCTCTTGATAGTGGTAATTCCTTGAGCTGTAAATCCTAATGGATCACTTATAGCAACTCCTATGGTTTTGTCTCCTACGTCAAGACCTAAAATTCTCATAGCCATCTCCCTTTATTATGTACGATTTAAAAATAAAAATGCCTTAATAGGCATTTTTATTTAATATTTAAGTAGCTTTTTAACACCTCTTCTAGAATCTCATCTCTTTCTAATTTTCTAACCAAAGTTCTTGCTCCATTATAATTTGTAATATAAGTTGGATCTCCAGATATTAAGTATCCTACCATTTGATTTACTGGATTATATCCCTTTTCTTTTAATGAAGCATAAACTTCTGTAAGTATTTGTTTTGTCAAATCTTCTTTATTTTTTACTACGTCAAATTGTATAGTATGATCATTTACCATCATATCTCACCCCGCTTACTATATGTAAGAAGTGAATAGCTTAAGTATATTATATAGTATTATTGTAAAAATGTATACTATTTTGATAAATTAGCTACCAACTCTTCTCCTTTTTGTATAGCTTCCTTAACTTTCTCTGGCAACTTTCCTCCTGCTTGCGCCATATCAGGTCTTCCTCCACCGCCGCCACCAGCAACAGTTGCAACTTCTTTTATTATCTTACCACAATGCACACCCTTTGCTACTGCACTTTTAGATGCCATAGCTAAAAATTGAACTTTACCTTCATTTATACTACCAAGTAAAACTAACCCATCTACTATTTTATCTCTTAGTTTATCTCCTAAATCTCTTAGTGCATCTCCATCTATATCATCTATTACACCTGAGATTAATTTGATTCCATTTACTTCTTTTAAATTATTTAGAAGTTCATCTTCAGCTCCACTAGCTAATTGTTTTTTTAATTCATTCATTTCTTTGTCTTTATTTTTAATTTCGGCTGTTTGTGCATTTACTTTATTTATTATATCCTTTTCTCCGCATTTTAATATATGTGCAAGATTTTTTATTACATTTTCTTTCTCTTCCATATAATTTATTGCATTTATTCCAGTGAAAGCTTCTATTCTTCTAATTCCTGCTGCAACTCCTGTTTCAGAGATAATTTTAAATAATCCAATCTCTCCTGAATTTCCTACATGAGTTCCTCCACAAAGTTCTTTACTAAATTCTCCTACAGATACAACTCTTACATCTTCCTTATACTTATCATCAAATAATGCAATGGCACCCTTTTCTTTAGCTTCTTCTATAGTCATTATATTAGTTTTTACAGGCAATACGCTCATTACTTTATTGTTAACTAATTTTTCAAGAGTCTTTAATTCCTCTTCTGTTAAAGCTGTAAAATGATTAAAATCAAATCTTAATCTTTCCTCATCAACATAAGAACCTGCTTGTTGTACATGTTCTCCTAATATTTCTTTAAGTGCTTTATGAAGGATATGAGTAGCTGTATGATTTTTTCTTATATTATTTCTCCTCATATCATCAACTGCTAATTTGACCTCTTCTTCTTTTTCTAACTTTCCTTGGAGAACTTTTACGAAATGAAGGGTTTTTCCGGCTAAGTTCTTCTTACAATCTAAAACTTCTGCCTTTCCTTCTTTCCCTATTATAAATCCTGTATCTCCTATCTGTCCTCCCATTTCAGCGTAAAAAGGAGTTTTTTCAGTTATAATTACTCCTTCTTCCCCTTCCATTATAGAAGTAGCAGCTCCATCATTCACAATCATAAAAGTTATTTTTGATTCTATATCTAGTTTAGCATATCCTACAAATTCTGTTTCTAATTCCTTTGGAAGTTTATTTAATATAGTATTTTCTGCTCCCATGTAGTTTGATTCTTCTCTTGCAGCTCTTGCTCTTTCTCTTTGTTCAGTCATTTCCTTATTAAATCCATCTATATCAAGTTTAATTCCCTTTTCTTCTAAGATTTCCTCTGTTAATTCTAACGGAAATCCATAGGTATCATAAAGCTTAAATGCTTTTTCTCCTGATAATATCTTTTCATTACTATTCTTTATGTCTCCAATATAATCATTTAATATTTGTATTCCAGCATCTATGGTTTCTCCAAATCTCTCTTCTTCTAATTTTATAACTTTTTTAATATAATCCTCTTTTTCTTTTAACTCTGGATATGCACCATAAGAGTTCGAAATAGCAATTTCACATATTTGGTGAAGGAAAATATGATTTATTCCTAAAAGTCTGCCATGTCTTGCAGCTCTTCTAAGCAATCTTCTTAAAACATATCCTCTACCTTCGTTGGACGGTAATATTCCATCTCCAATCATAAAGGTAACACTTCTAATATGGTCTGTAATAACTCTTAGAGAAATGTCATTATTTCTATCTTTACCATATTCCACACCTGATACTTTACTTACTTCTTCTAATATAGCTTTTATTGTATCTACTTCAAAAATACTATTTGTCCCTTGCATTATTGTTGCAATTCTTTCCAATCCCATTCCGGTATCTATATTAGGATGAGCTAATTTATTATAGTTGCCAAGTTCATCTTTATCAAATTGGGTGAATACTAAATTCCAAAATTCAACTACCCTATCTTCATCTGCAGCTTTTAAAAATTCTTCTACTGTGGTAATCTTTCCTTCTCCTCTATCGAAGTGAATTTCAGAACATGGTCCACAAGGCCCTTGACCTATTTCCCAGAAATTATCCTCTTTGCCTAGTCTAAAAATTCTAGTTGAATCTATATTCGTATTATTTTTCCATATTTCAAATGCTTCATCATCATCTAGGTATATAGTTACGTATAACTTATCTTTAGGTAATTTTAAAACTTCTGTTACAAACTCCCAAGCCCATGGAATTACTTCCTCTTTAAAATAGTCTCCAAAAGAAAAATTCCCTAACATTTCAAAGAAAGTACCATGTCTTGATGTCTTTCCTACATTTTCTATGTCTCCAGTTCTTATACATTTTTGACAAGTGGCTATTCTAGTCTTTGGTGGAGTTTGAACTCCTGTAAAGTATGGCTTTAATGGAGCCATACCAGCATTTATCAATAGTAAACTATTATCATTTTTAGGCACTAATGGAAAGCTAGGTAGTGTTAAATGTTCTTTGCTTCTGAAAAATTCTAAATACGCTTCTCTCAATTCATTTAAGCCCATTTTTTTCATAAATATCTCCTCCGTATTTTATGTATTTTACCTTAATTAAATTTTACGCAACAAAAAAAGCCTTCGAATCCAAGGGACGAAAGCCTATCCGCGGTACCACCCTATTTATATAAGCTAATGCTCATATCTCTTTAAATTACTATGGCTCCAAAATAGCCTTCAATATCTATACTAAGAAGTTTTCACCATCCACTTCCTCTCTTTATAGCAGAGAATATTTACTCATTTTTTTCATAGCCAAATTATTCATTTTGATAAAGATTATAAATAAAAAACTCTTTTATGTCAATACTTGAACTTTACTTTTGGTCATTTTTTGTTAAAAAATATAATAATTTAAGTTTTCATATATCACTTTAATTATCACTCCTATAGGAACTGCTAATATCATACCTAAAAATCCCCAAAGCTTCCCTCCTAATAAGAGCAATATTATTACTACTAATGGGTGAATACTGATGTTATCTCCTATAATTTTAGGAGATATTATATTTCCCTCCAGCTGCTGTAATAAATAAAGGCTTATTGCAGTCCAAAGCGCTGTATAAGGTGATTTTAACAGTGCAACTATAATCGCTGGTAAGGCTCCAAATACCGGTCCAAAATAAGGTATTATATTAAAGAAAGCATTTAAAAAAGATAACATAAAAGGGAATTGAACTTTTAATAAAACCAATAAAATAAAAGTTATTATCCAAATTATTATTGATAATATTACTTGAGTTACTATGTATCTACATAAAATTTTATCTATATCCTCTAGTATTTTTTTTAAAACTTTTCTACTTTTTAAGGGAAATAATGTTATAACTACTTTATATATATCTTTACTATCCACCAAAAAATAATAGGCTAATATGGGGACTAATGTGAAAGTAAAAAAGCTCTCACCCAATTTTAAAGTTTTTTCAAATATATTATTAAATATATTATCTACTGTTAAATTTGCTTTTAAATATAAATTTTGCAATGCATTATAGAATAATCTATTATTTTTAATTGGCTTTATTTTATTGTAAACTCCATTTATTACTTCTTCTAATTGATATATTGCGTCCCCAATACTTGAGGTTTCTTTCATTAGTATAGGAATTAAAAATAATATATTTATTACTAGTATTAAAATCAACCCCATAATCAACAAAAATGCTGCAAAACTTTTATTAATTCCAATGGAAATTAACTTTTGATATAAGGGTCTTAATATATAAGAACATATGAATGATAAAAATAGTACAAAAAATATTTGCTTAGTAATTTTAAATTTAAATAGGAATAAGAATACAATGATTCCCAATATAATAATTATATTTTTATATTTGATAATGTTTAACTTCATTATTTTATATCCTTAAATACCAGTGTATTAGGTATATTTGAAAAAGATAGTGTATCCTTATTACCAAAATAAAGTATTGAGTCATCACCTAGCAGTATGTCTTTAACTAGCAAAATTTTTTTACCATAAATTAAACTTGTCAAATAACCTGTCCATAGCACTATACCATTTATAATAAAATTCTTTCCTTCAAAAATTAAATCTTCTAATGTTCCTATTATATTTCCATTCAGATCAATAACATCCATTAATCTAATATGGCTTAATTGAGTTAAACATCCTTTCCTACATTTTGATACCACCATATGTTTATTAAAGGATATAATATCCTCTTTTAATATATATTGAGAGGATTGAAAAATCCTATAGGAAATAATAGAAAATCCTAAAACTTCTCCATTATTAAAGTCAACTAATAAATCCTTTATGCATCCTATGTTTTTTCCATTTATATCAAAGACATCCATGAATAAAAAGTCTTTTTTCCTATACACCTTATCACTCCATTTTTTGTTAAGATTATACTTATTTTTACCCTATATTTTAAAAATATCCCTCGTATTTAGTCTATAAAAATAAAAAAGTGAAGCTACTAATTGTAACTTCACTTATATTTATTAATCTAACTAAGATATACTATCGATAATTCCTCCACCTAGAAGAAGATTTTCTAAATAAAAAACTACAGACTGGCCTTTAGTAATGGCTCTTTGTGGTTCATCAAAAATAACTTTTAGTTTATTGCCATCAAATATTTCTATAGTTGCTGGTGAAGGTTTTGCAGCATATCTTATCTTTGCTTCCACCCTCATTTTATTTTCTAATTTATCAAAAGGTATGAAGTTAAAATCTTTGGCAATAAGTTCTCTTTTAAATATTTCCTCTTCTTCTCCTATTACTACTTGATTTTTAGAGGGAATTATATCTATAACGAATGCTGGTTTACCTAAGGCTATACCTAATCCTTTTCTTTGACCTATGGTATAGTGAATTAGTCCCTTGTGCTTTCCAAGAACATTACCATTCTTGTCCACAAACTCTCCTTCCGGTATATTTCCTTTATAATTTTCTACTATAAATCTTCCATGATTATTATCTGGAATGAAACAAATTTCTTCACTATCTTTTTTATTATGCACTTCTAATCCAATTTCTTTAGCAATCTCTCTTATTTGAGGCTTTGTATAATCGCCACAAGGCATTAACACATGCTTTAATTGATGTTGTTGTAAATTATAAAACATATAGCTTTGGTCTTTTCTTTCGTCATCCCCTTTATATATTAAATATCTATCCTCCACTTTCTTAACCTTACTATAGTGTCCAGTGGCAATATAATCAGCTCCTAATTCTAGAGCTTTTTTTAAAAACACATCAAATTTTATGTACTTATTGCATTGAACACAGGGATTTGGCGTCCTTCCATTTACATATTCATTCATGAAATAGTTTACTACCTTATCATTAAATTCTTCAATTAAATCCACAGCTACAAATTCTATATTTAAATCCTCACATACTTTTCTAGCATTTTCTATTATCATCTCTGATTCAGTCAATCCATTATTACATTTATTTCCTGGGAAAACCTTCATAGTCATTCCAACTACTTCATATCCTTGTTTTTTCAAAAGGTGAGCTGTAACAGAGCTATCTACTCCTCCACTCATCCCTACAAATACTTTCTTTTTCATAACTTCACCTAACTCTTCATAATATTTAAATTGATATCAATTAATTTTACATTAATATATTAATTAAAACATAAAAGTTGAGAGTTGAAAATCAACTTTCAATTTTCTACTCTCAACTAATTAATTATTCTCCGTTTAATTATTCTCCGTGTACTTCTTCATGAATATGTTCGGAATGATGTTTTGTTGCCCAAGGTTCTAATCCTACTGATTTCCTGTAATCGTTAATTGCATCATGTATAGCTTCTTCAGCTAAAACAGAGCAATGCATCTTTACTGGTGGAAGTCCATCCAATGCTTCAGCCACCGCTTTATTAGTTAATTCCCACGCTTCATCAACTGTCTTACCCTTTATAAGTTCAGTTGCCATGCTTGAAGAAGCTATAGCTGAACCACAACCAAAGGTCTTAAATTTAACATCTTGAATAACATTCTTTTCAACCTTTAAGTATATCTTCATAATGTCTCCACATTTTGCATTTCCTACTTCTCCAATACCATTAGCGTCTTGAATTTCACCAACATTTCTTGGGTTTCTAAAATGATCCATAACTATTTCACTGTATACCATAATTATTTTTCTCCCTTCTTAACGAAATCTTCCCATAATGGTGACATATTTCTAAGTCTTTCCACTATCTTAGGTAAAACTTCTAATACATAATCTACTTCTTCTTCAGTAGTTCCTGATCCCATTGAAAGTCTTAAAGAACCATGAGCTAGTTCATGTGGTAATCCTAATGCTAGTAATACATGAGAAGGATCAAGTGAGCCTGATGCACATGCACTACCAGTTGAAGCATAAATACCTTCAAAATCTAAGGAAAGTAGTAATGCTTCCCCTTCTATTCCAATAAAGCTAAAGTTAGCGCTACCTGGAAGTCTATTTTCCCCTGTTGGACCGTTTAACTTAGTGTGAGGTATTCTTTCCATTACACCATTTATTAATTTCTCTCTTAGTTTTAGTAATCTTTCGCTCTCTTCCTTCAATTCAGAAACTGCAAGCTCTATAGCTTTACCCATACCTATCATTCCTGGTACGTTTTCAGTGCTCGCTCTTCTTCCTTTTTCCTGACCACCGCCGTGTATTAAATTGTCAATTTTAATTCCTTTTCTAATATAAAGGGCTCCAACACCTTTAGGTCCATAGAATTTGTGAGCAGCTATAGATAATAAGTCAACATTCATATCCTCTACATCAACAGGTATATGTCCAATGGCCTGAACTGCATCTGTATGGAAAATGATTTTCTTTTCTCTACAAATTTTTCCTATTTCTTTTATAGGTTGTATTGATGCTACTTCATTATTAGCAAGCATCATAGTAGTTAATATAGTAGTATCTTTTATTGCATTTTTAAAATCCTCTATTTTAATTAATCCCTGTTCATCTACAGGTAAATAAGTAACTTCAAAACCTTGCTTCTCCAAATATTGACATGTGTATAATACTGCATGATGTTCAATATTAGTAGTTATTATATGATTGCCTTTATTCTTGTTAGCAAAAGCCACAC
The DNA here is from genome assembly GCF_963515715.1 of uncultured Clostridium sp. GTDB lineage: Bacteria > Bacillota > Clostridia > Clostridiales > Clostridiaceae > Clostridium_AW. The sequence continues at coordinate 19,626 of NZ_CAUPZS010000011.1, read as the reverse complement.
CTTTAATAGCCCAGTTGTCTGCTTCACTTCCGCCAGCTGTGAAGAATATCTCATCCTTCTTAGCGTTAATAGCTTTAGCAACTTTTTCTCTAGCTTCATCTATAGCAGCTATAGGCTCTTGTGAAATAGAATAAAATTTTGAAGATGGGTTTCCAAATTTCTCTGTGAAATATGGGAGCATTTCCTCCAACACCTCAGGCTTCGTATATGTAGTTGCTGCGTAATCCATATAAACATTTTTTCTTTCCATTTTATTATTTCTCCTTTCGTGAAGAGCTTTTTAATCTATTATTGTCGTCTACTAAATCTTGTAAGGTTGTTGTTCTTGTTACATTTTCTATACTTTCTTTTATTCTTACCCAAAGAAGTCTCGTTGGACAACAATTGCTGTTTTCACAACTATCTTCGGTAATACAATCTGATAAAGATACAGGTCCCTCTAATAATTCTATAATTTCACCAATTGTTATATGTCTTGGGTCCCTACTAAGAATATATCCCCCTTGTGCTCCCCTAATACTTTTTATTACTTTTCCTTTTCTGAGTACAGCAAAAAGTTGTTCTAAGTAGTACTCAGATATATTTTGTCTTTCTGATATTGTTTTTATAGAAACGGGCTCATCACCATAGTTGATAGCTAAATCCACCATAGCTTTTACCCCATATCTACCCTTTGTAGATAATTTCATGTAATCACCCCTTTGAGTAATTAATGTTGAGTGCTTTACTATAATTTCAAGATTATAATATCAAATCAGAGTAAAACTGTCAACTATAAATCAGTAAATTTTACTATAAAATTTGTTAATTTATAAACAAATAAACACAAAAAATTATAAAGGGGTTTTACCCCTTATAATTAAATTAATTATTCTTTCTTTATTTTAAATTTTTTAGACTTTTTATGTAATTTGAAAATTGTTCTTCCATCTTATTATTACCAGGATTATAGTATACAGTATCCTTAATATCTTCCGGCAAATACTGCTGTTTTACATAATTGTTCTTATAGTTATGAGGGTATTTATAACCAATTCCTCTACCTAAATTTTCCGCACCAGAATAGTGGCTATCTTTTATATGAGATGGAATATCTCCTATTTCTTTAGTTTTTAAGTCATTCATAGCTTTATCAATGGCAGATATAACAGAATTAGACTTGGGAGATGTAGCAAGAAGTATAACCCCTTGTGCTAAAGGTATTCTTCCCTCTGGTAGCCCCAATTGCATTGCAGAATCAACACAACTTTTAACGATAGTGATAGCATTAGGATAAGCTAATCCTATGTCTTCACTAGCTATAACTAATAATCTTCTGCAAATGGAGATTAAGTCGCCACTTTCAACTAATCTAGCTAAATAGTGTAAGGAAGCATCCACATCACTTCCCCTTATAGATTTTTGAAAAGCACTTAATACATCATAATGGCTATCTCCTGACTTATCATAGTTTAATATTTTACCTTGAGTAGAATCCATCGCTGTATTTAAATCAATAATAATTTCACTGCAAGAATTAGGTGGAGTAGAATAAATTGCCACTTCTAATCCATTTAATGCTTTTCTTAAATCACCACCACTAACTTCTCCCATGTAATCTAATGCTTCATCCTTAACTATAACATGATTTTTTATTTCATCTTTTATTATAGCTAATCCCCTTCTTAACCCCTGTATTATATCTTCTTTAACTAACATTTTAAACTCAAAAATAGTAGACCTGCTAAGTATGGCTTTATAAACATAGTGATATGGATTTTCAGTAGTACTAGCAATTAGTGTTATTTTGCCATTTTCAATATATTCCAATAAAGACTGTTGTTGCTTCTTGTTAAAATTTTGTATTTCATCTAAATATAATAGCACTCCATTCATCCCCATTAGGGTATTTGTACTAGATATAACTTCCTTTACATCACTTAATGAAGCATTGGTAGCATTTAGTTTGTAAAAGCTTTTATTAGTTTTTTTCGCTATTATGTTTGCTACTGTAGTCTTTCCAACACCAGGTGGTCCATAGAATATCATATTTGATATTCTTCCTGAGTTTACTATTCTATTTAAAATTTTATTTTCACCTAAAATATGTTTTTGGCCAACTACTTCATTTAGTTCTGTTGGCCTTATTCTCTCTGCTAAAGGTGCTATACTCAATTATAATTTCCTCTCCTTAATTAGCTTATCTAAGGTATTATCAAGTAGTTTTTCAATGGTATTAACCATTTTACTTCCTTGGCTTATGGCAACATTGGATCCACCATTTATAATTGCCTTAATTTTATTATTTTTATATGAATACTTAAATCTTTTAACTTTATTTTTGTCCAATAAACCTAAATAATATAATATTTCATTTTTACAATTAGGGGATGCAATTTTTAAAGCTTCACTTAAATATTTTTGTGAAAGTATTAAATAATTATCCCTTTCCGCAGGATCTTTTGTCCACAAAGCAATAAGTTGAGCGCTTCTACCTATGCACACTAAAGTCTTCTCATCTTTCAATCCACTTCTTAGCCCAATATTTATACTCTTTAAAAGTGCTCTTTTATATGTCCATTTATTTTTATCTAATGTACTTTCAACTACTTCTCCGCCAAACTCAATTCCTATATCCATTGCAGTTCCTAAAGGGTCTATGGGAGCCTTAGCTAAGTTTAGAAAAAGGTACATTCTTTTATAATATTTAATACATTCCGCTAATATTAACCAAGATAAAGGATCCTTAGGGTTATTTTCTACCATATCTTTAATTTTTTCAATTTGCGATGCTCCCTCAACCATATCATCAACTACTGATATTACTGGTATACTTTTAAATTCTTTTTGTGCTCTTTCTATTATTGATAGATTTTTATTACTTTCAGCTCTACTCTTTTTAGATGTGGTTATTTCATTTTTCAGCTCATTTAAGTAAGCTTCTCTTTTATTTCTCTCTTCTGCTTGAATTAATTCTTTTGATATTTTTTCATTATTTTTTTTAGCTTTTCTAGATAGATATTCATATTTAACCTTTTCTTTAGCTTTACTATAAGCTAATTTATTTATTATATTTACCTTCTTAAGCAACCCCATAACATCTACTTCCTTTTAATCAATGTACCAATCTAATATTTCTCCATAATATAGTACATGGTAATCTCCATTCTTATATGCTCCATCTTTGATTTCATCACAAAGTAAGGAGGGTTCCATTTCTTGTTTATATACTATTTTACATTCAAAATGCATGTCACAGTTACCTATAATTGGTGTAGTAGTTTTCTTTCCTTCTTCGAGAACTAAATTGCACTCCTTAAACTTATCTATATCTCTTCCTGATTTACTCCCGCAAATAGTTAATTCTTTTTTTAAGTCTACATTCAAAGGCATGCTTACTGTAAATTCCTCAGTGTTTTCTATCAATTCATAACTATATCTTGACTTTCTTACTAATACAGTTAATATTGGCTTTTTCCATTGATATCCTATATTAGCCCATCCTATAGTCATTGTGTTAACCTTGTCACCATCTTTTACAGTTAAAAAAGCTCCCTTATCTCTTATTACCTCTATTGCCTTCCCCATTACACTAGTAAAGTCTTTCACAGCTTATTCCTCCCCTTTAATATTTCATGTATTCTTTTTTTCTATTCCTAAAATATATAGGCTTTAATTTACAATTTTCCGCTAACTCAAATGCATCTAAGAAATAATTACCTATATTTTTGTTTACATGGGCGTCAGAACCTATAGTAACATACTTACCACCTAATTCTCTAAATTTCCCATATAAATTCATTAAGTTTTTTACAGCTTTTTTATCTCCAAATCTTCTAGTATTTATTTCTAGAGCCGTTTCTCTTTCCACTAATAGTTTAAAGATATTATCTATGATTTCTCTATGATTTTCATAGTAAATTTCTCTATCCTCATAAGGGGAATATCTACACATGAAATCAATATGTCCAAGAGAATCTATAAAGGTATGCTCCTTTATGCAATTATACATATGATTGAGGTAATTACTATATACCTCTTCCTTTTTTTTGCCTTCATATAATTCATTTCCAAAAATATCGTAATAATCACTTCCGTCTTTAACTAAATGAACTGACCCTATAACATAATCAAAAGGATGGATTTTAGCTATCTCTTCATTCTCCATTACGCAATCCATTCTCATCCCTAATTCTACTCCGAGTAATAGTTTGTCTCCCCTATATTTACTATATTCTTTAAAATATTGATCTATATCAAATATAAAATCTCCTTCTTGTGGGAAATTTAAATCTAAATGCTCAGTTAAAATTACTCCTAAATTATTATTTTGCGTTTCCTTTATTACTTCTTCTATTTTCATTTTACAATCTGATGAAAATTCCGTATGAACATGACAATCGAACATTTTTACCTCCTAAATTTTATCTAATAATCTTATATATTAAAGTCTTCATAATTTTGATAATGTTTTTCTTTGGTATGGAAAAGTTGCAGTAAAACTTTATCACTTATCCTTGTGTCAAAAACTATCCTGGAGCAAGTAAAATTAGGTTCATTTTCTATGCCTAGTATAGAGTCTTCATAATTTTTTCCCCTATAATCTAATATATTTACAAAATCCTCACTTAATATCTCATTGCCTTTCTCATTTATTTTTTTCTTTAGTAGCTCTTTTCCTTTTTCAAGCCTAAAAGGGGAAGTGCTTCCCTCTCCAGTTATTTTTTCCCTATTGGATATTGATTGATGTATATAATGATTTGTATGTACATAATAATCATCAATCTCTTTTACACTTATATCCTTATGAGTAACCTCTACAGATATACATTGATTTTTATTTATATCTAAAGCTACTGCATGAAAACCAGAACCTCTATTTTCAATATTGCACCTATTAACAAAGTCCTCTAAACTTTTTGCCTCGCTTATATATCTTTGTAAAAAGTATCTTGGTATACCTGTTATGGAAACCTCTTCGCTATAACAGTAGTTTATTGTCTTGATTATACCATAGTTATTAAAACTAAAAGCATTTCCAAAAGGCATATTACAATAATCATAGGTTACAAACCATTCCTTATCATTCCAGCATTTTGTTAATGCTGAATTCCCTGGATTATAGCTATCATCTTCATTATGCCCTAATAATATTGTACCATCTTTTCTTTTGCAAACCAAAGTTGTGCAACCTACCCCTTCATTTAAAAGCTCGGCACACATCATTAAAAAATATAAATCTTTGTCTACCCCTGCACCCTCTGCTCTTCCTTCTATTTCTAATATATAATCTGAAAATCTTTCCTTAGTAATTTCTTTAATATAAGCAGATTTCTTCATTAAATCCTCATTATTAAGCAAATGTACATAATTTTTAATAGAGCTATTTATTGCCTCTTTTAATCCCACTCCAGAAATCCAGCCTCTTTCATAAGGATTCCCCTTTGCCTCTATAAATTTAATCTTATTTCCCAAAACAATTCTCCTCTCATTGCTAGTCATTCCAATGTAAATTAAGTGTTTATAAATTATATTATAATACAAAAAAGAATAAAATGAATTTTTATATGCATTAATCTGTAGTATAATATACATAAAATTTATTTTATGAGGGGGCTAATAACATGGATAACTTGAATAACAAGAGATCGCAGTACCTTGAAAAAGTAAAAACTATAGTTGTTAAAGTTGGATCATCCACCCTTACTTATAGCAATGGACTTCTTAATTTAAATCATATGGAAGGTCTAGTAAGACAATTATCTGATCTTCATAATATAGGATATAATGTAGTATTGGTTACTTCAGGTGCTATTGGTGCAGGTATGGGAAAACTAGGATTACAGGAAAGACCAAAAACCATCCCTGAAAAGCAGGCTGCTGCTGCAGTAGGGCAAGGAATACTTATGCACATGTATGAAAAATTATTCTCTGAATACGGAAAAACCGTTGGACAGATACTCTTAACAAAAGAGGATATGACTGATGATGTTAGAAAAAATAATGCTCATAATACATTTTCATCTTTATTAGAACAAAGAGTTATACCAATAATAAATGAAAATGATGCGGTTGTAGTGGACGAAATAAAGGTTGGAGATAATGATACTCTTTCTGCTTATGTCGCTCAATTAGTAGATGCAGAACTTTTAATTCTTATGTCTGATATAGATGGTCTTTATAATTGTGATCCTAGAATAAATTCTGATGCAAAAATACTTTACTTTATAGAAGAAATAACAGAGGAAGTAGTTGCTTGTGCTGGTGGCGCTGGTAGCGACTTAGGTACTGGAGGAATGGCCACAAAAATTAATGCAGCAAAAATTGCTACCACATCAGGTATCTCAATGGTGATAATCAATGGTGAAGATGCTAAAAACCTAAGAGATGTACTCCATGGGAAAAATATAGGTACCTGGTTTAAATCTAATTTATAATAGGAGGCTTAAACATGGAAAGTTTAATGGATTATATAGTAGCCAAAGGTAAAAATGCTAAAAAGGCTTCTAAGATTCTTTCAGTTTTAGATTCAAATGCTAAAAACAAAGCATTGACTCACATGGCGGAAAATTTGGTTAACAATTCTCAATCTATAATTGAGGCTAATAAAATAGATATGGAAAAAGGCAAGGAAAAAGGGTTAAGCAAAGCTCTTTTAGATAGACTTCTCATCAATGAAAAAAGAATCATAGATATGGCACAAGGGCTTAGAGAAGTAGCAGATTTACCTGATCCAGTTGGAGAGGTTATTAAAATGTGGAAAAGACCTAATGGCATAAGAATAGGCCAAAAAAGGGTACCTCTTGGAGTTTTAGGCATAATCTATGAAGCTAGACCTAATGTCACTGTAGATGCAGCAGGCCTATGCTTAAAATCAGGAAATGCAGTTATTTTAAGAGGAGGATCTGAAGCTATAAATACCAACAAGTGTATAGCTCAAATTCTTAAAGATTCATGCATACAATGTGGTCTTCCAGAAGGAACCATTGAATTAATAGAAACTACAGACAGAGAAGCGGTAAATATTATGCTAAAACTTAATGAATATATAGATGTCCTAATTCCACGTGGTGGCAAAGGATTAATTAAAACAGTGGTGACCAATGCCACAGTACCTGTAATTGAAACTGGAATTGGAAATTGTCACATCTTCGTAGATGAGACAGCAGATATGACTATGGCTAAGGATATTATAGTTAACGCAAAAACCCAAAGACCTGGAGTATGTAATGCAGTAGAGACCATATTAATTCACCAAAACATTGCAGAAAAGTTTTTACCTTATATAGCTAATGAGCTATATAAACATAAAGTAGAACTAAGGGTTTGTGAGGATAGCAAGAAAATATTGCTACACACCATAAAAGATAAAGAAATTTTTAACTATATAAAAGATGCCACAATAGAAGACTGGGATGAGGAATATTCAAACTATATTCTTGCAGTTAAAGTAGTGCATTCCACAGAAGAAGCAATTGAACATATTTACCTGCATGGAACAAAACATTCAGAATCTATAATAACAAAAGATTATTTTAACTCTGAGAAATTCTTAAATGAGGTAGATGCCGCTGCAGTATATATAAATGCTTCCACAAGATTTACTGATGGCTCTCAATTTGGGTTTGGAGCTGAAATTGGAATAAGCACACAAAAGTTACATGCCCGTGGTCCAATGGGAGTGGAGCAATTAACTACATTTAAATATATTGTGTATGGAGATGGACAGATTAGAAACTAGTAGAATTAATACGCATTGAAAATTATTTTCACAATTGTAATTTTCCACAGAGATAATTTGTTGTACGAAATAGAGAGCTAAGTACGTAGTGAAGCCGCTCCAATAAAAAGTCGCTATTTCACTACATACTTAGCTCTTTTATGTTTTGCAAATATATTTTCAGAATTAGTTAATAACAAATTAGTTTCTTACTTATAAATTTTTACAAAGATATATTTAGTATGCTAAAATGGGAACTGAGATGCATTGTGTAAAACTTAAAAATGCTATATAATGCGCCCTATGCATTTGAGCAAAATCTAGAAATTCTTAATTTATTTTTTAAAATACCGTTAAGATGCTGTACATGTTTGACCAAAGGGAGTTTGTCAGCATTAGGAATTTTTATAAAATAAATTTTAGAAGTTCTTATTGCAGCGAACTAGCATAGTAAGCATTGTATGGCATTTTTATTCAATCAAACATAACTAATTTCCTTATCCTTACTGCATATCACTTCAATTGGCTTTTCATTTAATTTAGTCTTTAATATTACTTTATGCTTCCAAAGAGATACTATATGTTTTAAAGTTTCTCCTGCATAATTTAAATCTAGTTCCCTGCCATCATACTTATGTTCCAATACCAAGGTTTTATTTCTAATATCCTTTAATTCTATAAAAGGTATACTTCCCATTCCAACAGACTTACAAAAGGTATCTTTTATAGTTTTATATCCTTCTTCATCTGATATTTCCTCTATTATAAAAGTTTTTTCATCTATTGTATATTGAAATAAATTCATCTCTGCGCATAGTTCTTTACTTAAATACCTTCTTATAAAAGATTCATCCCTTTCAACCGCTCTTACTTCGAATAATTTATCCATTCCATACTGTTCTTCTAATTTAGTAAATATTTCAAAACCTAAATAATATGGATTTATTCTTTCTTTATTGGGTGCCACCACTGCATTATGCCTATCTAGAAACTCTAAATATAAACCTTGAGGAAGTTCCATATTTTTTAGTATTTTATAATGCCAAAAGCTCGCCCATCCTTCATTCATTATTTTTGTTTCTATTTGAGGAATAAAGTATTTGCTTTGTTCCATTACAATACATAAAATATCTCTTTGCCATGAATCCATTTCCCCATTTTCTTTAATAAATTTTAGTAAATCTATTTGAAACTTTATAGAATGAACTGCATCTAATATTTTCTCAACTTCTTCCTTGCCAAACTCATCTATATAACCTCTAATTTTATCTCTATGACTTTTAAATATTTCAAAGGTGTCTTCAGATATTGTATTTTCTATATACAATCTATTGTTTTTAAAAAAATCATTATGACCATAAACATGTGCCATTGTAAGTATTTGCATTAATAAACTATTTTCTCTTAAGAGATAAGAAGTGCAAGGGTTTGAATTTATAACAATTTCATACGGTAATCCAATTAAGTTATGCCTATAAAGGGTTTTTAACTTATCGTAGTTTTTCCCAAAACTCCAATGTGGATACATGGAGGGCATGCCCAAATATACTTGATATGAAAGCATATTATTATAGTCTACAATTTCAAATTCTTGAGGATAACAATTAAGTCCAAATTCTTCAACCTTACTCTCAATCTTATTGTTCCAATATTCCAACTCTTTCATTGTATATTGCAATATCCTCATCCCCTCTCTTCTTCTATATTCAACTCTACTTTAAACATCTCTTTAAGTGCCTCCCAAAGGTCCTCCTTTTTTTGCATGGATACTGCAATAAAATTTTTTTTATTAATTTCGTGTAGATACTTTTTTTTAATACTACTTGCATATCCATAAGTCATGATTTCAGCATATCCAAATAAATTACAAGTCTCACATAATTTTATTGCTGACTGTACAGCTCTTTCATTATCCTCACTCCAATTATCCCCATCTGTGGCATGGAAAGCATATATATTATAACTATCTTCAGGATACTTTTGACTAATCAATTCCAATGCCTTTTTATATCCACTAGATATATAGGTACCACCGGATTCAACTTTATGAAAAAATTCTTCTTCTGTCACAATTTTAGCAGTAGTAGAATGGGATATAAATACTAAATCAGCGCTTTCATATTTACTTTTTATAAAATTGTAAATCATATAAAAGAAAGAACGGGCTAAATATTTTTTAGTTTGATCCATAGAAGCTGAGGTATCCATAATGCATATGACAACGGCATTATATTCTTTTCCTTTATCATTTTTGATTCTAAAATATCTTAAGTCTTCCTTTTTAAACGAAAATCTAGGTATTGTGCTATTTATACTATATTTCCCAATCTCTTTTAATCCTCTCTTCATAGCTTGCTTTCTTTTTATCTTCTCAATTACCGTTCTTTTTTTTGACAGTCTTGGAGGAATTCCTTCCCTTTGAAAACCACTTTTCTTTTTACGAGACTGTCCAATTATTTTGGATTTTTTTTTATTCTTAAGATATGGCAACTTCAACTGATCATATACATATCCTAAAACCTCTTCTAAAGTTATTTCCGTTTCAAAAATATCTTCCCCTTCCCTATTTCCGGCTCCACTATTTCCTTTAGCGCTATCATTATTTTCTAGGGGGATTTTTTCACCTTTTAATTCATCACCATCGCCACAACCTATAGTTGAAATGTTCTTTCCAAATACAAAACCATATTCTTTAATACCCTTAATAGGAACTTTTATCTTTTTATTATTATAACTGTCACCAATTAAACTTTCCTCTGATAAAATATCCACTAAATTTTTTTTTATACTCTCCTCTATAAGCTTTTGATGTCTTTTCCTGTCCTCTTCAGCTCTATCATAAGGAATTCCATTATACACTCTAATTACTGCCATAAAGTCAATCCTTCCATAGATTATTAGCGGCATAATTCAATATCATTTCACAACAATGAGGACAGTATCCATTCTGCTCCATTTCCTTGAGCATATTATTATATTTTTCATTTTGTTCTTTATCTCTGATTCTCGATTTGGTTATTATCCTAGAAATTTCCCTTGCTGAAAAAGTTAATTTCTTTTCTATTGCCTCTTTTAATGGCTCATAGCAAGTGTAATCTATTTTCCCTCCCTTTCTTAACAAATATAGCATGTACGAAGTTACATCCCTTCTAAATCCTTTAGAAGAGCTTTCTGATATTCCAATTTTCTCTTCTATACTTCTCATAAATTTTTCATCAAGTTCCAATTCCTCTCCTGTTATACTATCTTTCATTTTAGTATTATTTACATAGGCTTCTGCATTATCTAGATAATTATTGAAAAGTGTTTCTGCCCCTTCCTTAAACCCTTGTATAAAAGCCATGTTAATTTCATTCTCTAATATTCTGTTATATTCTTTTCTAATTATATCTTGTATAAAGGAAAGATATTTTTTCTTATCTTCCTCTGGTATGTCCAAATCTTTTATAGACTTTATTAAACTCTCCATAATACTCAAAGGGTTAATACAACTATTCTTACACTCGCATATAGCATTATCTATAGCTTTTATAATAAATCTTGTGGATATTCCACTCATTCCTTCTTTAATATCACTTTCATCTTTTAATTCTAAAATATCAATTTTCTTTGTTCCGCCCCTATCAATGATATCTTCCCCATTGTATATTCTAAGTTTAGTTAATAAATCTACTTTCAGAGATGGAGATAATCTAGTTAAAATAGCAAACATAGCTGCAACATCTATAGTATGTGGTGCTATATGAACATTAAAATTGCTACTATTTAATATTTTTTCATATATTTTTTTCTCTTCATTTAATTCTAAACAATAGGGCACTTCTATTTTTACTATTCTATCTAATATAGCTTCATTGGTATGATCTCCTTTAAATTTATTCCATTCCGCCTCATTAGAATGGGCCATAATTACCCCATCAAAATATATCATTGCTACTTTTCCTGGAGATGGAATAGACTTTTCTTGAGTAGCTGTTATTATTGCATGAAGATATTCCACATCATTTTTGAAGACTTCTATAAATTCAACTAATCCTCTATTGCTCACATTGAAAGCTCCATTTAGTGAAAGAACTCTTGGATCATCTTCTGAATATAAATCCATTTTTGATATATCTACAGCCCCTACTAATACAGATGCATCCTGATTATTTGGATCTACAGGTGGAACCACTCCTATACCTTTTCTCGATCTAATAGAAAAACTGGATTTTTCCACTATAAATTTTTCGTATTCCCCATTATATTCTTCTTTTAATCTATATCTACAGACCGGACATAAGTCTCCCTCTATTTTCACCCCTAATATTTCCTCAAATTTTCCCCTTAAATGCTTAGGAATTAAATGTAGGGGTTCTTCTCTCATGGGACATCCTTTTAGCACATAAACATCCTCACTTTTTTCTAAAGCTTTTTTAATACATTCAACTATAGAGGATTTCCCAGAGCCTACAGGTCCTACTAAATATAATACTTGCCTTGACTCTTCTCCTTTCATAGAGGCTGAGTAAAAATAATTCATGATCTTCATCAATGTTTTATTTATACCAAAGAAATCCTTATTAAAAAAATTGTAATTCTTCACCACTTCATTTCCATAGATTCTTTTTAATCTTAAATTCTCATCAGTGTCTAATATTTCAAATCCATCTTCTAGAATGATATCGTAAATTCTTTTATGGGATAGCTTACATATGTCAGGATTACTTTTTACTATTTCTAGATAGTCTAAAAAATCGCACTGGAAATCTTCAGTCCTTCTTTTTTTTCTATCTATTTCTATTAACTCTTTAAAATTCATATTTACCTCCATAGATGTTCATAATATCCCCTTATATTTTTATTGTATTTATATTATATTTTTACATAATTTAGAACAAATCAATTTTATCCTTTAAATTTACACCTATTTGGGATTATAATAAAATTAACATGTTTTATAAAGGGGATGTTATTATGAAATTTATTGATTTAAGAAGCGATACTGTAACTCAACCAACGGAAGCTATGCGAAAAGCAATGTTTGAAGCAGAAGTTGGGGATGATGTTTATGGGGATGACCCTACAGTAAACCAGTTAGAAAAATTATCTGCTAAAATTACCGGAAAGGAAGCGGCTTTATTTGTTCCTAGCGGTACTTTTGGTAATCAGTTGGCATTATTTACTCACTGTCAAAGAGGAAATGAAGTTATATTAGGTGAGGATTGTCACATAATAATGCATGAGGTAGGAGCCGCTTCTGTCATTGCAGGAGTACAATTAAGACCTATAAAAACTGATAAAGGACAATTAGATCCAAAGGAAATAGAAAAAAGAATTAGAGGAATAGATATTCATTTCCCTGAAACAGGACTAATATGTGTTGAAAATGCATATTCAAATGGCAATGTAATTTCATTAGAAAATATGAAAGAAATTTATAATATAGCTAATACTCACAATATACCTGTACATTTAGATGGCGCAAGACTATTTAATGCAGCTACATATTTAAAGGTTGAAGCCTGTGAAATCACTAAACATTGTGATTCCGTTATGTTTGCTCTATCAAAAGGATTATGTGCTCCAGTGGGCTCTATATTGGCAGGTAGTAAAGAATTTATAGATAAGGCTCGAAAAAAGAGAAAACTTATGGGAGGCGGTTTAAGGCAATCAGGTATATTAGCTTCAGCTGGATTAGTTGCTTTAAACCATATGATAGGAAATTTAAAACAGGATCATGAAAATGCACTATATTTAGGTGAAGAACTATCAAAGATACCAGGAGTAAAAGTAAGGCTTGACGATATTCATATAAACATGGTATTCTTTACCATAGATACAGCTTTGGATGATAATATTATTGTCAGTGAAATGCTCCAAAGAGGGATAAAGATAAATCCTACAGAAAATGGTGAATGGAGATTCGTAGTTCATTACTGGATTTCAAGAGAAAATATAGATTATATAATAAATAGTTTAAAAAGTATATTATCATAAAGTAAATATGGATAGCCGTATAGCTGTCCATATTTACTTTCCAATATAAAATATAACTATATTTCTAAATTATCGTACTATCTAATATAAGGAGGTTAATTACTATGAAAAACGCGAAAAAATTTCTAGCCATTCTTTTAATACCAGCTTTATTGTTAGTTGGCTGTGGTAAAGGGAAGAATAGTGGTGATAATAAAAAACCTGAAACCTCAGATAAAGGAAATATTGCTTACACTATTAAAGACTACTACCCATTTAAAGAAAATATCAAAATAAAATATAAAGGTATTGGAAGCGAATTTGCTGAAAAGACAGTATTTACTGACTATATAAGAGGCAATAAAGTTCAGCTAAGAGTAGTTAATCCTGGCACTACTTCAGCCCAGGTTTTGGAGATAAAAGATGGAGAACTAAGACTTATAACTTCTAAGGAAGAATATTATCATAGAGATAGTATAATTGATATAGAAAATAAAAATTATGAAATTTTATTAAAGGAACCTTTAATAAAAGGAACAACTTGGTCACTGCCAAATGGAAGTAAAAGATTTGTTTCTGATATAGAAAAAGAAGTAGAAACCCCTGCCGGAAAGTTTAAAGCACTAGAAGTTACAACAGAAAATGCAGATTATACTTCTTATGACTACTATGTATTAAACAAAGGATTGATAAAAAGTATATATAAAGCAAAGGACTTAGAAGTCATTACAACTTTAGAATCCATAGAAGAAAATGCTCCAGTAACTCAAACAGTAAAATTCTATTACTCTGATTACGCTGAAGATAAAATATATTTTATTAATAAAACATTAAAGTTTAATACAAATGATGATGTTAAAGCCGCTTTTGAGAAAGAGTTTAAGGAAAACTTAAATGCAAATATCACCAAATTAATTGGAGATAAGGTCTCAATTAATAAAATATATCTAGATAGCAACACAAATACCGCTAAAATAGACTTATCCAGTAACTTTGTTAAGGAAATGAACGCTGGTTCCGGTTATGAAATGGCTTTATTAAAATGCATAACCAATACGCTAGGAAACTACTACAATGTAGATAAAACTACAATTACTTTAGATGATAAACCATATTCTTCTGGACATATATCTATGAAAGAAAATGAGCCTATAAAGGTCGATTATGAAAATGTGAAAGAATATAAAAAATAGTACTAAAAAAATCTGTTGAGTTTTCTCAACAGATTTTTTTATCTTTAACTATATTATAAATATCTACTACTGAATCCACCACATAATCAGGACTGTGCTTTAAAATATCCTCTACAGAAAGAGCTGTATATTTTACCAAGCAAGTTTTTGCACCAGCATCTTGTCCACATAATATGTCGTTGTGACTATCTCCTACCATTATGGCATTTTCAGGCGAAATACCTAATATTTCACAAGCCTTTAATACAGGTTCTCCATGCGGTTTATGTTTTTCAGTATCCTCTGGAGTTATTATGACTTCCATAAATTTTTCTAAATCGAATAATCTTAATCCTCGAATAGCACCTCTTCTTCTTTTAGATGTAACTACCCCTATCTTCAATCCAGCCTCTTTAAGGAGCTTTAATCCATCCTCTACTCCCTCTATAGACTTTGCTAACTCATCATGTATTTCTTCATTATGAGCTATATAAGCTTGAAATAATTCCTCTGATTTATCTTTACCATATCTTTGTAATACGTCCATTAAAGGTTCGCCAAAGGTATTAATTATCTCACTATCATCAACTTCTATATTTAGATGGTTTTTAAACACATATTTAAAGGTCTCCAAAATTAAATCATTAGTGTTAATTAAGGTCCCATCTAAATCAAATAATATAGCTTTAATCATGAAATCCTCCTTAAGTATTTAAACTCTTAAAATAATAAAAGGCCATTATGGTTTTGTCATCCACTATTAATTCTTTCTCTATTAAATCTTCTAAGTCATCAATACTAATCCATTGACCGCCTAATACATCTTCATCTTTTATATTTTCGGGTATAAAGGAAGCTTTGTTTATTTTTACTTTAAACATATTCATAGTACTTGAACTAAAGCCTAATATAGGTTTATAGCTTATGATTTTAGATATATGATTTTTCTCTACCACTAGCGCAGCTTCTTCCCATAATTCCCTTATTAAACAATCTTCTATACTTTCTCCTTCTACATCAATAATCCCTGCCGGTATTTCTAAAGTTTCCTTCATTATAGCAGGTCTAAATTGTTTCACTAAAAGTATTTCATCAAATTCATTTATCACTAGTGCTGATACTGCATCATGGTTTTTTACTATTTCATACTCTCTTTCCCCTACTCTTCTTTTAAATAGCTTTAACCATCCATCATATAATAGCTTACCTTCCATATCAACCCTCCATTGTCCTTTTAAAAAAAGTCACATTCAATATTCATATCTTTTAAAATTTGAACTTTTTTATCATATATTTCTTCTCTTTCTTTAATAATAGCATTCATTGGAGTATCATTGCAAATTGGGTTTTGCGTTAATTGCCAAGCTCTTAAATATTCCATGGATTTAATTATCGCACTTCCTTGAGAATAAAATTTTTGATTTCCCATAATATTAGTAAGCTTATTACAAAAATCAAATATCAATTCTCTTTCTACTTTACCTCCACCTGCCCAAACTAATTTAGGAGGCAATCCACTCCAAAGTTCCGATTCAATATTTTTCCATTCATTTATTGCCTTGTTCATGTCCTTATCACTCTTTAATTTTTTTAATTGATTATCCATAGTTTCTTTTATTTCACCATGTAGTATATTTAATAGTCCTCCAGTTTTTTTATAAACTGATTGATATAAAAACTCCATATTATCCAGTGGCAACATTTTTTTATACTCTTCTAGTATAGGTGAGTTTCTTAACCCTGGAAGTACTTTTAACACACCAGACTCATTTTTATTTATTATTGTATATTCATAAAGAGTCTTTCCTTCAAGCTCTTTATAACTTTCATTTATAGAGCACTCTATTTGAATCAAAAACAGCTTTACAGCCGCTAATTGTGTGGGAAACCACACATTATTATCTTTTTTATTTATAATCATCTTATATTTCTCCTTTTATCCTCTTTAGTGTTTCTATAGCTTTTTCATGATTTGGTTCTTCTTCTAATAAGGCGTTTAATACCTCTTCTCCTCTATCAATGTCTTTGTTCACTGTTATGTAATAAACTGCTATATTATATAAAGAATTAAGCTTAATATCTTTTGGATTTATAGAATTATTACAATAATATACAGCTTTATTATAATAATCTAATGATTTATCAAATAAACCCAAAAGATTATATATAAAACCTAAGGAATAATAGGAGTTTGCATCATTCTCCCTTAATTCTAAAGCTTTTTTAAATCCATCCTTGCTTTTAAAAATATCTCCATAGAACATTAAATTAATATCAGCCAATATGTATTCTACATAATAATTATCAGAATATCTTTTTAACTTTTTAGAATACTCTACAACAAAAGTAGCATTTTTTTCTTTCACACTGTTTATAAATAAAAACATCAAATATGCCCACTCTAAAGACAATTTTTCTTTATTTTTATCTATATACTCCTTAAAATACTCGCTTAGATATGTTGAATATGACAATTCTCCTAAAAGGATATCCACATAATTATTATCATCAATATTAACTTTATATTTGTCATTGATGATTTTTGCATATTCTTTAAGTTCAATTTTTTTATCACTCATGTATTTCACTCCTTATTCTTTGGTTAACATTAACATTATATAATGTACTATCTTTAATGACCAGTAAAAATTTTATTAAAATCTATCCATTTACATTTAATATACTATATATTATGTTATAATAGTAATGTTTACGGTTTATAATACAACATATTGCATAAGGTGGGAAGCAAATGAATAAAAAAAGCGTTTTAGGAATAATACTGTCAAGTTTTTTATTATTGACCTCTTGTGGTCAAAAAGTAGCAAAGGAAGAACCTTATGTTACAAGGGAAAATTACCTATTAGGTACCATTGTGGAGCTTAAAGTATATGGGGAAAATGCTGAAAAAGCAACTAATAGAGCTATGGATGTAATATCAAGTATAGATGACTTGATGTCACCAAATAAGCCAAATAGTGAAGTTTCTCAAATAAATTCAAATTCGGGTAAAAACTATGTAAAAGTTAGTGATGATACTTTAAATGTAATCAAAAAGTCACTATACTACTCATCTTTATCAGAAGGTGCATTTGATGTAACTGTAGGGCCCTTAGTTAATATTTGGGGTATCGGAACGGATCATGCAAGAGTTCCATCAGAAAAAGAGATTAAAGAAAAATTGAGTTTAATTAATTATAAGGATATAGAAATAGATGAAAAAAATGAATCTATCAAACTAAAAAGAAATGGGCAAGGAATAGACTTAGGTGCCATTGCTAAAGGATACGCTGCAGATAAGGTTAAAGAAGTATTAGCTGAAGAAGGAATTAAAACTGCATTCATAAACTTAGGTGGAAATGTAGTAACCTTGGGTAAAAAAACTGATGGTTCAGACTGGAATATCGGAGTGCAGGATCCACTAGAAACCCGCGGTGGATATTTTGCTATATTAAAAGCTTCTAATAAATCTATAGTTAGCTCTGGTAATTATGAACGATTCTTTGAAAAAGATGGTATAAGATATCATCATATATTGGATACTAAAACTGGTTATCCCTCAAATAATGAACTAATGGCTACTACCATAATTTCTGAGGAATCTATAGATGGGGATGCTCTATCTACTTCTATCTTCGTATTAGGATTAGATAAAGGTATGAAATTAATTGAAGGCTTAAAAGATGTTGAGGCTGTATTTGTAACAAAAGATAAAAAGGTTTATACCACTTCTGGATTAAAAGATTCAATAAAGATTACTAATAAGGAGTATGTTTATGAAGAAAGGTGATAAATTAATTTTTTCAGTAATATTAATTATTACCGTAGTAGGATTTTTAGGAACTTATTTTTATAAGAATTTTACAAAGTCAGAAGATACAATAGCGGTAATTAAGCAAGATGGAAAGGTTATCAAAAAAGTTAATTTTAAAGATCTAGATAAAGAAGAGGAATTTACAATATATTCAATTGACAAACAACACTATAATAAAATAGTTGCAACAAAAGACGGAATATATATTTCTGAAGCAGATTGTCCGGATCAAGTTTGTGTAAAAACGGGAATCATTTCAGAAGTTGGAGACACTGTAGTATGCCTTCCTTTTAGGCTTATGATAGCCATTGAGGGCGAAAAGACTAATAAGGATGTCGATGCTACTACTTATTAAAATATTACTTTATAGGTGATGTAATGAGGAATATAAAAAAATTAGTATTTATTAGTTTACTAGTCAGTATTGCTTTAATAATATATATTATCGAAGCTCAACTACCAGTATTACTTGCTGGAGTACCGGGAATAAAATTAGGACTAGCTAACTCCATATCTCTATTTGCATTATTAACTCTTGGCGGTAAAGAAGCCATATTAATAATGATTTTAAGGACATTATTAGGATCTTTTTTAGGAGGAACTATGTCATCCTTCTTTTACAGCCTATCCGGTGGACTATTAAGTAACATAATCATGATTATATTGTATAATAAGTTTAAAGATAACTTAAGTATATGGAGCATAAGTGTATGTGGAGCTGTATTTCATAACATAGGACAGCTATTAGTAGCTTCCTTAGTAGTTCAAGATTTCAGGATATATTTATACTTACCAGTTCTAATGATATCTGCTATAATTACAGGATACTTTATAGGAGTTACTACAAACTACTTATATAATCATGTTAAAAAAGTTCCTTTAATTAGTAAACTTAAAGAATTAGATTAAAATAAAAAAGCGTGGACTTATGAACTGACCCTTGTCAAGTAGACAGATTATTTAATTAAAATATTATGCACTTA
>NZ_CAUPZS010000010.1:0-103292 GCF_963515715.1 uncultured Clostridium sp. | reverse complement strand
TCCTATAAACTCTATCTCTTCTATTGTTTATCATTAAAATAACATCTTTATCCTTTACTTTACTTTCCTTTACTTTACTTTGTGTACTTTCTGCGGAGTTTATGGGGGTTTCTTCTCCTTTAACTGGGGTTTTCTCTTCGGAAACTAAATCATAAATCTTTTTTATCTTAATTCTGGTTCTTTTCTTAGTTGCTTCTAAGTATCTTTTCTGTATTCCCCTTGAAGTTAAGATTTTATATTTATCATGAAGCTCTCTTAAAAAGATTCCTCTTTTAAAACATTCCTCAACTACATCTTTAACTAACCCTAGGTCAGCTCTTATTTCATCTGCGAATAGAAGCTCTTCATCCTCTCCCCACTCTGCATAATAGCCACTTGCGTATACTTTTTGAAGTAACTTTATAACTATTGCAAATCCTTCTAATCTATATTTAATCTCTATAAATTTGAACTTATCATCTAGGTATACATCTAATGGAAAGTAATCTAGTCCTTCTTTCTTTGGTCTTGCCAATGCATTTATCCCTCCTTTAATGGAGTTTTCTCTCCTAAAACCTTAGTTTTAGTTACTTTAATTCCTTAAACTTAAACAATTTATATAGTTAATTCTACCTCTAATCCCTTATCCCCAATGTACGTAGGTTTGCCTGTGGTTTTTTCTATCTCTTCTTGAAATTGTGCAGCATTACTATTGCTATCTGACAAATGTATTAAAACTATTTCTTTTACTTTCTTTAAATCTGTAGCTCTTAAAAATTCCTTTACATTCTCTAGTTCAAAGTGAGATTTAATTATTCTGCTTTTCAAGCTTCTTGGAAGCTCTTTTTCTGCCAGTATTTGCGAACTATAGTTACACTCTATGAGAATGTAATCTAATCCCGAAAAATTATATTTACAGTAATAGCTATCTGTTATAAAAAGTAACTTGCCCATTTCTTTATGTTGGATTAAGAATCCTAGTGGCTCTGCAGCATCGTGTTCTACTTCAAAAGGTAATATTGTAAAGTCTCCAACCTTAAGTGGTTGTTCTGACCTTATAAAGTTAAGCCTGTAATAAGTTTCTATATAGCATTCATCTGTAAGTGCTCTTGCGGTGCCTAAACTTGTATAAACATCTATTCCTGCCTTTAACATATCTCCAATAGCTTTACTATGGTCTTTGTGTTCGTGTGATACTAAACACCCTACTACATTATTTAAGTTGAAATTTAAGCCTTTTAAAATCTCCTTATGCGATATCCCGCACTCTATTATCAAAGTTTCTTTTTCCCCTTCTAGGAGGTAGCAATTCCCTAAGGAGCTGCTACCTAATACTTTAAGTTTCATTAGAATCCTGGCCCTTCCATTGAAGTTTGCTGTGATTCTACTGGTTCTGCTTCAACATCTATTACCTTAGAAGGTTCTGGCTCTATGTCTATAGGCTTGGAGTTAGCTTTTTCTTTTATTTCTTCTTTTACTTCATATTCAGCGTTGTTTATTATGTCTTTTTCATCATAGTTCTTTTCTTCGCTGTTATTAAAAGCTTCTATCAAAATATCACTATCATCACTGGTGTTTGCGAACATTTTGCACGCTCTGCTTATAACTGTTTTCTTAGCCATTTCATCCGTAAAATTATTGTGTGCTGTAGACTTACCACTTGAATATGCTGTACCTTGTGCCCACGCTTTTCTTATTTGATTTATATTCATTACTTCTGTATGTATAGGGCCATTCTCCCCTAGCACTACCGCAAAGACTCCTTTGATTTTGTTTAAGTCTATATTTTCAAACTTGGGATTAAATTTAGTTATCCTAACGGTTGCAGTATCTATGTTATATTCCTGTTCAAATTCATCACCATCATAAATTACATGTGCTTTAACGTCTTTAACTCCCTTAAGCCTCTTAGTTACTGCTACGGTTCCCATATAGCTACGCATTAACTGCAACTTACCACCAAAGGCTACGAAGTAACATTGCTTTTTAGCAGGTGATAAGCCTTGTATTACCATATCTAAAAGGGCATTTGCTATACTGGCCTTACTACAGCTTTGGAGTACTGGCTTTTTATCTCTATCTATAGTTTCCTGTAGTATTAACCATGCACTCTTGAGAGCATTTTCGGCGCTATATCCTTTTGGAATAACTAAGTCTCCTTTTTTGTTAAGGTCTTGAACTCTTGCAAGCACCTCTTCTGTTACATTTTTCTCTTGTACTGTAATTGCTTTATTTTCACTCATTTAAATCTCCTCCACTTCTTCAGATATAATTTCTAGATCCTCATGTTTTGAACCAGCTATAAATGCCATTTCCATAAGCTCAGGTATTTTCCAAACATCACTGAAACTTCTACTCAAATTACTATCCTCTGGTTCATCATCACGAACCTCAAATACTTTCTTTCCGTCTATTTCTATGGCTACTGCATCCCTATAATCTCTTTCCTCAATTACTTCTTCGGTTAATGAAATTACTTTAACTTTCATCTACATATCCTCCACTCTTAATTTTTTATCTTTACTAACTATTAGATTTATTATCTGGCTATCTGTCTCTATTAAGGTATTTACACTCTCCCTATTGTCTATAAAGATTGGAGCTTGTACCCCGTAGTGATTACTAAGTGCATTTATAATATCCAACCCTGCATTTATTTGGCTTGCAGTATTTGCATTGCCGAATGGTACTCCGTTTATTAATGCTTCGCATGTCTCTACTAATCCACCATTTACCTGGGTATCAAATAGCTTGAAGGTTACATATTTAAACTTTGAATTTATGCTGTTTTCCAATAATTCAACTTTGGTTTTTATAAACTCTTCACAAAGGAACTCTTGACCTTCAAGTGCTGCTATCTGCTTTGCTAGTTCTCTTTCTTCATCCATTAATTCAGTTATTCTAGCCTTAAGCTTTTCATTCTGCTCTTTATACGCTAACTTCGCATTAACCTCTTCAAGCTCTATTTCTAGCTCTTTCTTTTTAGTTTTAAATTCTTCTATCTCATAGTTAACTTGTGGCTGTTGAAGTTTGGATTTCAATTCTTCTATTTGAGATTTAATCTCCTGGTATTCTGTATTTGATTCTAAATCTAGCTGTGGTTCAAAGTTAAAATGTTTAAACTCTAATTCTTTCTGTTTATCTTTCAATGTGGAAATTTCAGTTTTTAAAACATCTAAATTTATTTCATTAATTTCGCTTTTAAGTTCTTCTATAAACTTATTTCCCTTTTGTCCTTCTTTAGTAATTGAAGCTAAATTTGAAGCTTTGTTTTGATTAAAGTTTTCAAGCATTTCTTGCCTAGTCTTTTGAATATCCTCAGTTTCATATGATCTTTTACAAGTCGGGCATACACATGAGGATTCATCAAATTGGAATTGCTTTTCATTTGTTTCATACCATTTCTTTTTAAGTTCATCCTTGTATTTTTCATGTTTCTCAATGTCTGCCTTTATTTTCGATAGCTCTCTTTCTTTGTAAACTAACTCACTTTCTTTTGAACTAATCTCAAACTTAATTTTTCTTAAATCTTCATTAAGCTGTATAAAAGGTTTTTCAGCCTTTAATTTTGCTACATACTCAATATCCTTTAATTTGTTTTTAAGCTCGTACAACCTATCCTTTTCTCTCAAAAGTTCATCATTAACCTTAGAGCTGTCCAACATCTTTTCTTCTAAAGATTTTATTCCAGTTACTATTACTCTCTTTCTAAATTCAAGAGCATCAAAGTCGTGTTCTTGAATAGAATTATTAGTTTCATCTATCCTTATTGGAATAGCCTTAATTTTGTCATTAAGCTTCTTCTTACTAGCTTGTACACCATTCTTTAATGTATCTATATCCTTATCCTCTAAAAGCTCTCCTAGTGGCTTTAAATTAGTTTTATAGTTGATAATTCTATCTGCTGTTACGTCTCCAATTATGTCTAATAAAGCCTTTCTTCTGTCTTGCCATTTCATGTTGATAGAAAAATATAGAGGGTTAGTTATAAGCTTAAATATGTTTTCTTCGATTAAGCTATTTACTTTCTCCTGGTACTCTTTTTTCTTTACTGGAACTTCATCAATGCTATATAAAGTTTCGTGTCCGGTTAAGGTTTTTTCGGCTTCACCTCTTTGCTTAGTCCATTTCTCTTTATAGATTTTAGTCAGCTTTATATCCTTACTATCTACTTCTAAAACTCCTGTGACCTCATGTTCTAATCCATGGAGCACATTGTTATTATTATCTAGTGTCTTTATCTCAAAGGTAGCTCTGTCCTGGCTGTCTTTATCGAATAGCAGCCACATAAAAGCATCTGCTATGGTTGTCTTTCCCGTTCCGTTTTCTCCAAATATGTTAGTGTTTTTAGAAAAATCTATGTTTAATTCTTTTATGCCTTTAAAATTCTTAAGAGTTAATTTCTTTAAAAATATCTGTTTATCCATTTGCTTTTTCCTCCATTTTCATTTAAAATCAAATTACGAATATTTATGTTGGCCCTCTGCAAAGGGTCTTTTTTTATGCCTGTATTCTCTTGAAGTTATTTTTTATAACAGGTTCTTTCATTTCGCCTCTCTTTTTTAAAAGCGAAGCTTTTTGCATAATGCTGCCCATTGGTCTTCCTAGGGCAAAACTCATTTCCTCGGGCCCTATTCTTTGATACCAATCTTTTAAATATTGTAAATCTTCCATACTCCATGCTTTACCCTTGTTAGGATGAAATTCTGGATTATATAGCATCCTTCCAGCTTTGTCATATTGGATTTCCACTTTTCTCCCTCCTAAAAATCTTTATAAATGTGTCTAACACGGCTATCTAAACTTTTATACATGCCTTCCCAATACTTAGCTATACTCTTGTAATCTTCTATTAAGTCTAGGCTTTCTTGTAGCAAATCCTTGAGTATCCCACTTTCTACCTCTGCTATATCTGCTATGTCTGCGACAGTTTGTCCATTACTGTCATAAATCTCTGAACCATCTAAGTCACACCTTTTTAATGTCCTTGCTGATATTTCCGCAATAGTTACAATGTCATTCACATCTGTCTTTCTGTTAAAACCTATGTTGTTAAACTTAACATCATCTGTAACCATCTGCATAACTGTGTTGAACTCAGAATCTGTTAAGGTTATTCCTTTAGATTCTAAATATTTTCTTAGCATGGTTATTCCTCCTTACCTACACATTTGCACCAATCGGGGAACACAGTATAGATTCTTACATTTCCACTCTGGCTATCTTCAATTTTCACGTCTCTACCATTACATTCATTGACCCACTGTTTCATCCCTGGAAACTTTAAATCTTCTTTCCCTTCGCTTTACACAAATTTCTTCTTTGTAAAAACATATTTGTGTCCTTCTCTGAAGCTTTTGCTCATTTACCTCACTCCTTGGTTCTATTTATTATTTTTTAAAATATACATATACTGGGGAAGTCTTTGCCTTGGTTGCTAGTAAAAGTTTTTTAATTAAGGCTTGTAGCCTTATTAAAACGTTATTTGATTATTTACTTTTTTAAGCTCCATTGCTAATTCTGTGCTTAAGTTATAGGACTCTACTACCTCTAAGGCTTCACTAAATCGATTCTTAGGCGTTAATTCATAACTTGGTATATCGAAATACTTTAAGTACTCTCTCCCCAAGTCTGAGTACACTCTGCTCCTAAAACTCCTATCTAAATATGCCTTTGTTTTTCTTCCGCCTAACAGTTCCACCACTCTTTTATGTTTAAGGCTCTGTATAGTCTTCCTTTGACTTGGATTAACCTCTAAACTTTCTAGCTTGTCCTCTATATTTTCAACCCTGCTCTTAAGTTTCTTTTGTTCTTGGAGTTGAAGAATCATCATGTCTTCAAAAGATGTTGGCATGTTTTGATTCTTGATATGCTCCTCCATTCGGTTAAACGCTTCTATGTATTTTAGTTTCCACTCTAGCGCCTTTGAACCAGTGAAACCCATAACAAGTAAACTAAATCCGTCCCTAGTTAGTAGGTACTCTCTATTGCTTTTACCACTATCATCTTTGTATGAATCTTGAATAAAGTACTGAACGGATTTTTCCGTTGAGATCATTTCATTAATTAAACTATCAACTTTTTCTAGCACATCTCCGTGCCTCTTATTAAAATCTATTGCTATCTGTCTACTAGTAACAACAAGTTGTCCATTTTTATTTAAAATGTTTATTAAGTTGTTCATATGTACCTCCTAAATATCAAAATTACTAACATAATTCTTGAATTGAGATATTATAACCCTTAATCTCTCGTTCTCTCTTATAACTTCCAAGTATTCTTTTTTAGATACATAATCATTATTTTTAAACTTGTCCAATTCTTTGGGTGGAATTTTAAAATGTCCTCCTTCTGTTTCTAATGCATTAATTTCTTTAGCCTTGCACATTTGCAGAACTTGTTGATAAGATAATCCACATTCCTTCCCGAATTGTTGCGGACTTAACATTTAACATACCTCCTTATTTATTTGTTCTGGGAAAAATACTTCTGGAACACTCTTCCCTAATGCAGTTGATATTTTAATCATTGTTTCCATTGAGGGGTTGCTAGATATCCCATTCTCCAGGTTGCTTAAGTAACTTCCAGCTACCTTAGATTTCTTGGAAAGAACTTTTATCGTCAACCCCTGTTGCTGCCTAATATTTTTTATGTCGTTCAATTTGTTCACTCCTTTCTCTCTAAGAGAATAGTATCATATTCTCCAACAGAGAACAATTATTAAAAACGATTAAATATTGCCAATTATTCAAAATACTATTCTCTATTGGAGAATTGCTCCAATTATCTCTTTTTTTCGTTGACAGAGAACAAAAATAATGTTATCATATTCTATGACAGAGAATAAAAGTAATTGGAGTGTTTTATATGTTAGGAGAAAATATAAAAGAAGTCAGAATTTCAAGGGGATTAAGTATTAATGCTTTAGCTAAGGCGTGTGGAATGTCACCAGGTTATCTAAGTGACTTAGAAAAAGGCAAAAAGGATAATCCCTCTATGGATATGCTTGAAAAAATAGCGAATGAATTAAATGTTACTGTACAGCAATTATTTAAAGAAGATATCGATAAAATAGATGAAATAGATGAGTTGGAAAATGAAATGAAACTTCTGTATTCTAAAATAAAAAATCTTTCTTCAAGCGATAGACAAAAGGTATTAAAAATGATTGAAATTTTCGAGGGTGAAAATGGTAACTAAACAACAAGTGTATGAAGTTGCTTGTTTTATGCGTCGCCTTGAAGAAGATAAGAGCATTCGAATTGCTTTTGAGAATTTAGATGGTATTTATGGACTAGTCTATAAAGGACATAATAGTAAATTCTTAATGATAATAAACAAAAATATATGTTATGAAAAGCAACTGGAGACTATTTGGCATGAAGCTAAACACATATACTCTCATGCTGATTCTTCTCCAGGTGATATAAAGATATTTGAAAAGGAGGCTGTAGAATTTAGTAAAATTGCAATTAAATATCCAGAAATCTTAGCACTATGTAGGAATGCATGGTAATTTTTATACCCTTTTTAGGGTTATAATACAAAGGAGGTAGAATATTTTGAAAGGTACAGTAAAAAAAGAAGGCCCTTCATGGGGTTATCTAGTTTACGTTGGAACTGATGAGAATGGAAAGAAAAAATATAAAAGAAAGAGAGGCTTTAAGACCAAAAAGGAATGTGAAGCAGCTCTTGCTGAGTTAATTAGTCAATTAGAAAAAGGTATCTTTGTTGCAAATAGTAAAATGAACGTACAAGAGTTTATGGAATACTGGTTAGATAAGTACCCTAAACGTAATTGTCAACCGGCAACCTATAAAAGATATCAAGAATTTAGTAATGACATAGTTAAGTATTTAGGAAAATATAAACTTACTGAACTTAAACCACTAATTATAGAAGATTTTTATGATAAGTTAATAGATGAAAGAAAGCTTTCTAATAACACCGTTATAAAGATCCATAGAATGTTTAATCTTAGCTTGAAACATGCTCAGACTTGGCAAATGTTAATCGTAAACCCATGTTCTTTAGCAAGCCCACCTAAATCAACTAAAGAAGAAATGAGCTATTGGAAAGCTGACGAAATAAGTTTTTACCTAGATAGAATAAAAGGACATAGATTGTACAATGTAACATTCTTAGCTGCTCATACAGGGTGCAGGGTTGGAGAATTGTGTGCACTAAAATGGGAGGACATAGATTTAGTTGATAGTATACTTAATATAACTAAGTCAATGCAAAGAATAAAAGGTAAGCTAACATTAAAAGAAACTAAAACTCCAAAATCAAACCGAACTATAACTTTATTCCCTAGCACAATTAAATTTCTAAAGGAATTAAAAAGAGAACACATGGAAAGAAAACTAGAACATGGTATAGATATGGATTATGTACTTTGCTGGGAAGATGGCAGACCTATGGATCCCCACTATGTTAGTCAAAAATTCCCCAAAATGTTGGCAGAATATAATTTACCTAAAGTTAGATTTCATGATTTAAGACACACACATGCAACCTTATTATTAAAATCAAAAACCAACCCTAAAGTAATTTCGGAACGATTAGGTCATAGCACAGTAGCATTTACGCTGGACACTTATAGCCACATAGACGTCGAAACACAACGAAATGAAGTTTCTAAAGCAGAACAATTTTTTTAAAAAAATAAGTGATTATTTAAGCGAATTTTTGTCAATACAACCAAAAGACAACCAAACGCCTAAAAACCACTATAAATAAATATTTATTAATTAAGCCAGTAACCTTTATGATTACTGGCTTTCCTAATGGCAGGGGCACGAGGACTTGAACCCGGAACCAACGGTTTTGGAGACCGCTACTCTACCAATTGAGCTATACCCCTATATCTTAACGAATTTTATTATAGCACAGCCTCCTATATCCGTCAACTACTTTTTTAACTCAGTCAATCTTTCTACCACAATGAGGACAAAACTCAAAGGATTTGTCTATAACCCCACCACAATAATTACATACGTTACCGTTTCTACTGTTAACATATACCTCTTTTAAATTAGAATCATCAATAGTCACTTCTTCACCGCTCTCTATAAGCTTCCCCATCTCTTGTGGCACTTCAAAAATGGAATTACAGCATCGTGAAATTGCATAATATTTTTTGTTAAACTTAGCTAAAGGTATAAAGAAGAAATGAAAAACAGTATATACTTTAATCAATTCATATGTAGACATACGTTCACAGCTCTTACATATTATATTTTGAATATGTTTAATACTTTTTTTCCTTTCCTCAATACCCATTATTCCAAAAAAGAACATTATTGGTTACCCCCATTTGACAAAATTGCTTTATTTAAGCTATTAACATTATATTTTACTATATCGATATAACGAGCATCTTCTTTGTATATTAAAATGTTTATAGGTACCATATTATATTTTTTTATATTTTCCTCTGCTGCCTTTAGTTCATTTCCTTTGTAGTAAAAAAACAATTTGTTTTTGTCGTTGCTATTGTCTTTAATTTCATTAGATAGGTCCTTGTCTTTAGGCATCTTAATTCCTTTTATATTGCAATACTTCAAGAAATATTCTAAATCTTCTTCAGAATAATATACCTCAGTTTCTTTTAAATTTGCACATATTTCCTTTATTTTTTTCTCGTATTCTTCCAATTCCTTTACCATACCATTAAAGTTTTTTTCATAGAAGTCTCTATTCTTAGGATCTTTATCTTGTATTGAGTTTTTTATGTTTGAAAGAGCTATTTTATAATTGTCAATATTCATCCAATAGTAAGGATTTTCTTTAAAAATATATTTTTTATATTTAACATTATCATTATATGAAAGTATATTTATTCCCCTTGAAAGATTTATTACCCCTAATTTTCCTTTACTTAATTTATTTACAAAATCATTAGCCCAAGGCTCTAATCCTCCACCGTTGTATATAAACAAATCATATTTACTTATATTATTTATCGCATCTTGTGAAAAAACATAATTTAATTCTTCTTCTCTATTTTTAAACATGAAATCAACAAAATGTTTATCCCCAACTATATCCTTAGTCATCAAATATAATAATTTATCTGTAGTCATTATGTTTAATACAACATCACTGCTTTTATTTACATTTAAATTTATTTCAATATCTTCATTTAATTTTTCACAGCCTGATAACAAAATCACAAAAATTAACATAACAATTATGTATTTAATTTTTTTCAATTTCTCCACCTCGCAAATTGAATATATATATATTTTACATAAGTAATATCTCCAATGCAAATTAATGTTTATTGTTACCAATTTATATGGTAAAATTATCTTTAATATAGTTTTAGTGAGGTACCCTATGGAAATTAGCTTAAATAAAGTAATTCGTGCCATATCCATTGCCTTAGATTTATCTCAAATGAGTTCAGTTGATGGTACAAATATAATAGAAGAAGTAACTAATATACATTATTCTAAGCATAAATTTATGAATCATTCGCTTAGGACATGCTATATAGCTATAGAAATTGGAAGAGAATTAAATATACCAGAAAATAAACTCCAATTACTTTATATCTCTTCACTTTTACATGATATAGGTGCTACTAACTTCTTCAATGCTAGTCACCATTCAAATGATTTTATTTATGAACATTCTATAATGGGTAGTAATCTAACAAAGGAGTTTCCTTTGTTTAATAATTTGTCTGATATTATACTTTATCACCACGAAAATTACGATGGATCTGGCTCATTAAAGCTCAGTGGGGAAAATATACCCTTAGAAAGTCAAATAATTAGAATATCAGATTTAATTGAACTTCTTTTCAAGGAATCTCAATCATCCTTATTTCAAAAGGATAGAATAGTACAATGGATTAAGGAAAATAACAACAAAATATACTCTTCTAAAATTACAGAGGCTTTTTTAAGGTGTTCTAGAAAGGATATATTTTGGTTTAATTTAGAGAATTTAAATTCTATGAATTTTATTTTAGATAATGTAGCTCCAAAAATGAATCTAACTTTAAATCTATTGGAATTCGAAAAAGTAGCTTATATTTTTTCGAGCATAATAGATAATAAAGATGATCATACAGCCTCCCATTCCCTTAACATAGGAGAGCTGGCCTATAATGTATCTAAACATCTTAAGTATGATGAAGAAAAATGCAAGAAAATGAAAATAGCGGGATTGCTTCACGACATAGGAAAACTTGCAATACCCATAAAAATATTAAATAAAAATTCTGGATTAACAAATGATGAGTTTAATATTATTAAATCTCATGTTTACTATTCTAAAATCATTTTAGATAGAATTGAAGATATCCCCGATATAAGCGATTGGGCAAGTAATCATCACGAAAAATTAGATGGCACTGGCTATCCTAGAGGTTTAAAAGCTCACCAGTTAAATGAAGAGTCTAGAATTATTGCAATTTGTGATATATATCAGGCCCTAACGGAAAGCAGACCTTACAAACAAGGTTTCTCCCATGAAAAAACCTTTGAAATAATGAATAGCATGGCTGATAGATATTTAATATGTAGTAAAGCTTTAGGTTATTTGAAAGAAACAATTGGATATAATGATTTATAAATAAAGGAAGGTAACTTTAACGCTACCTTTTCTTTTTTGTCTTTATTGGTTAAAATATGTGTATGAAACTATACTAGAAAGTAGGTTAAATATATGGAATTTTTTGTTGATAATGTTGATAAGACATCGCATATAGGTGAACAAATAGGAAAACTTTGTAGCCCTGGTGACATTATATGTCTTATTGGCGATTTAGGAACGGGTAAGACCCATATGACAAAAGGTATTGCTAAAGGTTTAAATATAGGGGATTATATAACGAGCCCTACCTTTAATATAGTAAATGAATATACTTCTGGAAGAGTAAAATTATTTCATTTCGATGTATATAGGGTAAATGATCCCGATGAAATTGCTGCCATTGGATTTGATGAGTATATCTTTTCCGATGGAGTAAGTATCATCGAATGGGCAAATTATATAGATGAGCTTATACCAAAGGAACATATATCTATACTTATTGAAAAAATTCCCCACCAAGATGAACACCGCAAAATAACAATAGATTACTATGGAGATAGATACAAATACATAAAGGAGATAAAACTATGAAAATATTAAGTTTAGATTCTGCAACCGAATGCGCTACATGTGCCATATTAGATGAAAATAAACTATTAGGTGAAGTAGTCTTTAATTATAAAAAACAACATTCTATTATTTTAATGCCTATGATAGATTATCTTTTAAAAAATTTGAATCTTACTATTCAAGATATAGATGGTTTTGTAGTATCCAAAGGCCCTGGTTCTTTTACAGGACTTAGGATAGGTGCAGCCACCATAAAAGGATTAAGCGAGGGTACGGGAAAACCTTTTGTTTCAGTTTCCTCTTTAGATGGGCTTGCCTTTAACTTAGCTTATACCGATGGTATTATATGCCCTATTTTAGATGCCTTAAGAGATAATGTTTATACATGCTTATACAGATTTAACGATGGTATGCTAGAGCAGCTTATAGATTATTCTGCAATATCTATAGAGGAACTAATTTCTATTTTAAATACTTATGATGAAAAGATTACCTTCATCGGTGATTGTACTAAAAAATTTCAAGATAAGTTAAGTACTTCTCTTGAAAATATATATTTTGCCCCTTCTTCATTGAATGTAGTAAAAGCTTCTTCTCTAGGAGCCATAGGATTTAATCTCATTAAATCCGATATAAGCGAAGATATACATACCTTTGCTCCTATATATTTGAGAAAATCTCAAGCAGAAAGGGAGTACGACCGTAAAAATGGACTTTAAATTTTCCATTGCTAATATGGGACACATAGATGATATATGTGAAATTAATGATTTATCCTTTTCGGTACCCTGGAGCAGAATGTCTGTAGAAAATGAAATCGTCAATGAAAACTCTCTATACTTAGTAGTATTAAAAGATGGTAAGGTTATAGGTTACGCTGGAATATGGATTATTCTAGATGAGGGTCACATAACTAATATTGCTATTCATCCTGATTATAGGAGTATTGGTATAGCTTCTGCATTATTAGAAGAATTAATAGAGCAATGTAAAAGATATGCAGTACATAGCATGACCTTAGAAGTTAGAAAATCTAATATAATTGCTCAAAAGCTTTATGAAAAATTTGATTTTGTAAATGAGGGCATAAGAAAAAATTACTATAGTGACGATGGAGAAGATGCTATAATCATGTGGAAATATGATATATAAAATGCGAAAGTGCAATATATAAAATAAGGTACTGAGGTTTTAAGCCTTAGTACCTTATTGGTTTTATCCTTATTTACATCTAATCAATTTATATTGCAAATATTACTTTAGTAAAGCTTTAGTTATAGCCTCATGTCCTTTAGTAGCTTTTGCTAATTGTTCTATTTCAATATACTCATCTATTATATTTATTCAAGCACTATTCTATTATAGTTTTTCTTTCCTCTTCTAATTATAATAGTGCCATCTACAAAATCCTTCTCTGTAATAATTAAGTTTACATCTGTAACTTTATTATCATTTACATTTAATCCACCTTGTTGTATTAATCTTCTTCCTTCACCTTTTGATGGAATTATTTTTGTTTCAACAAGAATATCAAGTAATGAGGAGTTTAATTTATCTCTTGTAATACATGAGGTTGGAACATTACTCATATCCTTTCCAGCACCAAATAAAGCATCTGAAGCTTCCTTTGCTTTCTGTGCTTCTTCTTCTCCATGAATTAACTTTGTAACTTCGTATGCCAACACTTTTTTAGCTTCATTTATTTCTGAGCCTTCTAGTGCACCCAATCTTCTTACTTCATCCATTGGTAAGAATGTTAATAGAGCCAGACACTTTTTTACATCTGCATCATCAACATTTCTCCAATATTGGTAGAATTCATATGGAGTAGTCTTTTCTTTATCTAACCATAATGCACCATTAACAGTCTTACCCATTTTATTTCCTTCACTATTGGTTAGCAAAGTACAAGTCATTGCAAAAGCAGGTTTTCCTTCTTTTCTTCTGATTAAATCTGCTCCCGCCAGCATGTTACTCCATTGGTCATCTCCACCTAATTGCATAACACAGCCATATCTTCTAAACAGTTCTAAAAAGTCATATCCCTGCATTAGCATATAGTTAAATTCTAAGAAAGAGAGACCCTTTTCTAATCTCTGTTTAAAACACTCTGCAGTTAACATTCTATTTACTGAGAAATGAACTCCTATTTCTCTTATAAATTCTACGTAGTTTAACTTTAATAACCAATCTGCATTATTAGCCATTATAGCTTTGTCATTATCAAAGTCTATAAATCTTTCCAATTGGCTTTTTATGCAAGCTACATTACGATCTATAGTTTCCCTTGAAAGCATTTTTCTCATATCAGTCTTTCCTGAAGGATCTCCTACTACAACAGTTCCTCCCCCTACTAAAGCTATAGGCTTATGCCCAGCCTTTTGCATGTGGGCCATCATCATAAGTGGTAAAAAGTGTCCTATATGAAGACTTTCAGCTGTAGGATCAAAACCTATATAAAAAGCTATCTTCTCTTTAGATAACAATTCTTTTATTTCATCTTCATGGGTAGTTTGTTTTATGTACCCACGCTCTAATAATACGTCATATACATTACTCATTTATACTGCCTCCCTTGGTATATTTTATGTATTTATTTCTTCTTTATAGTATATATATAAACATTATTTTTATCAACTTTTATACGCAAAAAAGCTGGATATTTACCCCCAGCTTTTTGTAAAATATATAAAATTCTCTATATTAATCTACATTATTTTCTCACTAAATAAAATGTTTACATCAAGCACAAACTAAGTCAACAACATACTTCCTCATACAATCGAGCATCTCTTCTTCATTTACGCTGATCAGAAAATCAACGTCATATTGTTTTTCTAACATTTCTAATTCATAAAATAAATAAGCAGCATCCTCTATATCAAGATTTATAATATTAAATAAGCCATCCACAAAAATGGTATCAATATCATAATTGCTTGAAAGTATGCCGCACAAAAAGCCATAAAAACTATGGTGATTTCTTAAGTTATAGTCGCAAGTTGAGATAAATCTAATATCTCTCTGAAGTTCAAACATGATTCTTTTATCATCGTCAATAAATACTATATGTCCTTTATTGTCTTCTACCCTATTGTTTGCCATTTCTATTAATGTCTTTGTTTTTCCTGCTCCTCTTTGGGCGCAAAGTACTTGAATCATATTACCACCCCTAACTATATTTTTTTAGGTTTTATTATATAAATTATATAATATTCTGAATCTTTTTTCAATAAAAAAAATGGGCATTTTTGCCCAAAAATCCACTTTATTATTACATATTTCTACATTTACTTAATACCCTTAACCCCTGGGTAAATTATTTTAAAACAATTTTCTTTTATTGAGTTTACAAACACTACTTTACCTTTTCCTTTGAAATATCTTTTCATTCTTAAAAACCCTTTGCCTGTATTAAAAAATCTATTTTTGTTATCTATAGTTATAAGCTTTTCATATATCCACATATTTCTTTTTAAATATTTACTAGTTCCTATATCTTTACCATTTATGATTACACCTGGACTCATTAATACAATGCTATTGGGATTTATGACAACTTCTATTTCATTACAGCATAGAGTATAATCCCTATAAAGTATTGAATTTCTTAAGCCTTCATAAATACCATTTATAGGATAATCCTTAGGTAAAATTTCTTTTAACCGCTCCTCACCTTTATCTAACATAGATAACAAATCACCAGTTATTATTATATTATTTTCAAAATCCTTATTTACATTATTTATTATCTTGATCATATTATGAGGAAGAAATATACTATTGTATTTTGAAAAAACTAAAATTCCTCCTAATGTTGCTACATATTTATTGGAATCCTTATCAAAAGTAATTATTGAGGCATTTTCCATAAGGTTAATTATATTGCTATCATCTACTTCTATACCCTTTAA
This sequence comes from uncultured Clostridium sp., assembly GCF_963515715.1. Classification (GTDB taxonomy): domain Bacteria; phylum Bacillota; class Clostridia; order Clostridiales; family Clostridiaceae; genus Clostridium_AW. Next base: position 87,279 of record NZ_CAUPZS010000010.1, on the reverse strand, counting down.
ATCAAAATATTTCTTAACTAAATTTCTATCTATAAAACTTATTTCACTCTTTACTATAGGGCATAACTCTACATTTAAACTTAAATTTTCATTTAAAGCAGATATAATTTCTTCTTTTCTCATGGTATCCGTCGTTGAGCCCCTTCTAATATAAAAAGCTCCATTCTCTCTTAATTGATATGGCTTTTGTGATCCATCATATATATTTATTACAGCTATCTTTTTATCATGTAAGCTTACAAATTCTAATGAAATAGGTATAGGAGGTTCACATCTAGAACTTACTATTTGTTGTATTTTCTCTTCACCATAATTATTTTCATCTATACCTATGATTTTTTTTGTTTTATCCTCAATCCCTATAATTAAATATCCTCTGCCTCCCCTTGAATTAGCTATTGCGCATATATCTTTTGCTAATTCCTTTCTACCACTTTCCATATCTAAGTCCAGCATTTCTTTAAAGTCTAATTTAATTCCTTCTCCTCTTTTAATTAAATTCAAAAGCTTTTTACTATCCATATTAATTTACCCTCATACAATAATTACTAGTTACCGTAATTATATTATATCATATATTAATGAAATCCCTTCCTATTAGACGAACCTTCTATTACAACTTTTGCTTTTACTTCTAATGTAGTGTCTTGCAATATATCTTTCCAATCTGCATGAGGATACCTAATTTGAAAATCTCTTTCCACGTTGAATATATCTAAATTATTGTTTTTATATTTCTCAAAGACATCCCTAGTTGCTCTTATAATATTATCTTCAGCTCCCTTGGCGATCTTTTCTAAATTTTCAGGAGTAAAGTCAAGGGCCGCTTGAGTTTCAGCTAAAGTAGTTCTTACATTTATTGTTTTAATCAGTTTTAAATTTTTACCATCATACTCCATATTAGTTTTAGTACGACTATTTCTTATTTCTAAAGTTGCATATTTGTTTTCTTCGCTTAAATAGGGAATTTCCAAAGTTCCTGTTTTAACCTGGTCTACAAGAAAATTATATCCTTGGCTATCCTGTATTGGTATATTTACTATTAATTTATCATTTTTTATTATAGATCCACCATCGATAATCAACAGTTCCTCTAACTGATCGTCACTCATCTTTAATAGAGTTGCTACAACCGTACCACCAGGACTTAATCTTTTATTTAAATAATCATTTGTACTAAGTTTTATAGATCTTGAAGATGTTCCTATATTTTCTATCAAATCCGTTATAAATAATCCTATATATTCCTCTGATTTTATATTAGCCTTTAATAATCTATCCACATCACCTTGATATATCACTATATATTGCCTTATTATAAATTCTTGGTCTCTACCCATAAGATCTATAAAATCATGCATACCATACCTGGCTGCTTTTTCTGTAAATATTAAAGCCTTATTTTGTGTAGCATTTATTTTATAGCTAGTAGATAGCCCTATAGTTCTTAAAGCTTCGAAAATGGTTTTTCCTTTTCCTTTATATATGATTCTCTGCCCTTTTTCTGATCCACTTATAGCACTTCTATAAGGTTTAAAAGTTTCTACGTATACTATAGGATTGTTGTCTTCATCAATATCAATTAATATGCTAGTAGCAAATAATACCCTGTTTATATCTTTATAATTAAAACAACCATTTAGTAAGAAACACATAGCTAATATTGAACTAATTAATATCTTCTTCATTTAAATCATCCCTGCCTATATTTTTAGATATATCTTCTAAATCTCTTCTAAATAAAATATCTCTTAATTTAATTTCTTTAGCTGTGCCCAATGGATATAAATAAGGGTATCCTACTGAATCTAAACTAGATATATGAGCTACAAAAGTAAGCATTATTATATAAAATCCAGGTAATCCTAAAAGCGAAGAAAATAAAATTATAATTATACTCCATGCTATACTAGGACTATATAGCTTAGGTACTAAAAAAGCGGCTATAGAAGATACTGCTACAATTATTAATCCTATTTGTGATGCTAAACCAGCACCTATTGCCGCATCACCAAGAATAAGTGCTCCTACTATGCTTGCCGCTTGACCTATTGGTTGAGGTAATCTTATTCCGGCCTCTCTTAATATTGCAAAGAAAAACATCATCAAAATCAATTCTACCACTGAAGGAAAGGGAACTCCTGCCCTTGATACTGCAAGCCTAAAAACAAAAACAGAAGGAATGAGAGAAAAATGGTAAGTTGTAATAGCTAAATATAATCCTGGCAAAAATACAGATATTAAGAAAGCAATTTCCCTCAATATCCTTGCTGCATTAGAATAATATTTATTAATATAGTAATCATCTGGAGCATGAAAACCTTCTATAAAAAAATATGGTACAGTCATTACAAATGGTGAACCATCTACAATGACTCCTACTCTACCTTCATATAGCTTTGAACATATTATATCCGCCTTTTCACTGAATCCAGTAGTATCAAAAAAAGTTTTGGTACTTGATAATTGTTCTGATATATAATTAGAATCTAAAATAAAATCCGGATCCATATTCTTAAGTTTATCTCTTATTCTATCAATTAAATCCTCTTCAGCTACTTCTTTTATATAAGTCATAAATACCGTTGTATTTGACTTTTTACCAATATAAAAGCTTTCAAATTTTAAATCAGCATTTTTTATTCTTTTCCTTATTAAAGCTACATTATCTACAGCAGTTTCACTAAATGCCTCCCTTGGTCCCTTTATAGCGTTTTCTGTGTCAGCTGTTGATATATCCCTTTTACTAAACCCTTTCGCTTCACAGTATAATACTTTTTCATTATATTCAAATATTAGCAATACATCTCCAGATAATATATGGAGCATTGCTTCATTAAAATTAGTAATATCATCTACATAACTGGCACTTAGTATCCCTTTTTTTAAATTATCTATATCTTTTATATTATCCTTTTCTTGAATTATTGGACCAATAATATACTCACTTATAAAACTAGAATTACATAAATCATCAATATACACTACATATATTAATCCTATAGCTGTTTCAAGTTCTCTATATTTTAGATCAAAATTATCCTTTAACTTCTCTTTTACTAATTCAAAATATTTACTCATAAATTTCACCCTTGATTATTATTTGTATTTGCTAAGAATATTATTCAGCAATTGGTAAATAATATAAATAAAAACTTTTTTAAAGGTGAGTAAATGTATAAAATAAATTCAAAGCAACTAGGCTTCATAATTTTAGGGTTAATAATAGTATCTCAAAAAACTTATCCCACTGTTTACATTAAAAATGGTGGTAAAGATTCTTGGATTGCTACAATTATTGCATCTATAATAATATTATTATATTTTATTTTTTCAATTAAAGTATTTAAAAAGTCAAACTGCTACGACTTATACCATATATACTGTTCTTCTTTCGGGAAAATATTAGGAAACATTTTCCATGTATTTTATATAATATCTCTTTTATTGACTTTGATAGAATGTGCAGGAGTAGAATCTAGTGCAATGCATACTAATCTATTGCTGGAAACTCCTATATGGTATCTTCTCATATTTTTACTATTTCCAGCTATATATATAGTAAAAAAAGGTCCTCGAAGTGTTCTAGCAACTACTATAATAGGCATAATATTAATGATATTAGCTGGAATAAACTTAGCTATTCTTACTAGTACATATAAACATATAACTTTTATATTACCTATGTTTCAAAATGTTTTCACGTGGAATTTTTTATTATGCATATTACAAATACTAGGTTTATATGCACATATAACTTTAGTATATCCTTATTTAAATGATGTAGTTAAAAAGGATAAATTATTAAGGCATGGCACTTTAGCACTACTTTTTGTAATTCAGATGGAAGTTATATCTACTTTGGGAGTTCTCATGACCTTCCAAATTGATAGATTAAAAAATTTATCCTATCCTAAACTCACTCAAACTCAACTAATAAGTTATTGGAGATTCATAGAAAGCGGAGAATTGTTTGTTATGCTTCAAACAATTGGAGGATGGTATGTTAAATATGTAATTGTATTAGCATTAATATTAAAAGCACTGAAGGAGATAAAAATTGACGGGAAATATACCGTTTATATAATAACTATATTGGTTTTTGCATTCACTAATTATATTGCAGATGATTTACTATTGTTTTTTAACTATTTAAATATATATACTTATATATCTTTAATAAACTTTTTCATAATACCTTTAATAGCTATAATAATATTTAATTTTAAAAACAATAGACAAAACAAGAAGAAAAAAGCCAGAAATAATAATTCTCAAAATTCAGTAAATAACTAATTATAAATTGACTTATCTATATTGTATATATAACGGTTTTTATGATATAATTACAAATGTATTTATTATTAAATATATAGGTAATTTCTCAGGTACTTAACTCCTTAATCATAGGAGAGCTATCCGTGAAAAATTAACCTATGATTAAAAGGAGGTTTTTACTTTGGCTGATAAAACAATTGAATGCAAAGATTGTGGAAAAGAATTTATATTCACAGAAGGAGAACAGGAATTCTATAAAGAAAAAGGATTCGAGAATGATCCTGTAAGATGTCCAGAATGTAGAAGAGCTAGAAAAGCTACTAGAAATAACGGACAAAGATAGAAAAGATAAGAGAGGTTTTTCCTCTCTTTTTATTTTTTTATATAATTACCTCCACATTTGCAAATACTAATTTTTGTAGTATTTAATTTTGAATGGAGGTTTTTTATATGACATTTCTTAGATGGTTGGGTGGATTTGTAGTTTTATTTTGGTTAATAGGATTAATATTTAGAATAGGTGGAAATTTAATAAACCTTCTATTGTCAATAGCTGCTTTAATATTTATTATAGATGTTTTATTTGGTAGAAAAAAAGAAGTATAGAAAAATTGCGAAGCAATTTTATTTAATTATAAAATTGCTTCGCAATTTTAATTACTCTTCGCTTTTACCTACATCAGATAGCACTATATCTTTATTATGCTCTAGTGCCCAGCTTATTGCCCAATCACTTTGGAACAATAAAAGTACTCTATCTCTAAAATCCCTTACTATCTTAGTATCACTAGTTATAGTTAATTTGTCTGCATCTAAATTGGAGCTTTCAACCCATCTTACATATCTATATGGAAGTCTATCCATTTTAATATCTACATTATATTCATTTTTCATTCTATATTCTAATACTTCAAATTGCAGAACTCCTACTACTCCTACTATTATCTCTTCAAATCCCATGTTAATTTCTTTAAACACCTGAATCGCACCTTCTTGGGATATTTCAGTAATACCCTTTACAAATTGCTTTCTTTTCATAGTATCCAAAGTTCTAACTCTTGCAAAATGTTCAGGTGCAAAGGAAGGTATTCCTTCAAAGGAAAATTTATTACTTGGTGTACATAATGTATCCCCTATTCTAAATATTCCTGGATCAAATACACCTATGATATCACCAGCATAAGCTTCCTCAACTATTTCTCTATCTTGAGCTAAAAACTGTTGAGGTTGAGCTAACTTTACTTTATTTCCACCTTGTATATGAAATACTTCCATGCCTTTTTTGAACTTACCTGAACATATTCTCATAAAAGCTATTCTATCTCTATGAGCTGGATTCATATTAGCCTGTATTTTAAAAACAAAGGCGGAAAAATCATTAGAAAATGTATCTATTTCTCCTATGTTAGAATCTCTACCTAGAGGTGGTGGTGTTAAATTTAAAAATTCTTCTAAAAATGGTTCTACTCCAAAATTAGTTAGTGCACTACCGAAAAATACAGGAGTTAATTCCCCACTTCTAACTTTTTTTAAATCAAAATCATCTCCAGCTATATCTAAAAGTTCTATATCCTCAATTAATTTATTATGAAGTGATTCTCCTAATAAATCTTTAAATACAGGATCATCAACAGTTCCTTCAAGAGCTTCTACCCTTGTTTGACCATGTTTACCATCGTTAAATACTTCAATCACCTTTTTATTTCTATCATAAACACCTTTAAAATCAATACCTGAACCTATAGGCCAGTTCATAGGATAGGATCTTATTCCAAGGACTGTTTCAAGTTCCTCCATAAGTTCGAAAGGATCTCTTGTTTCTCTATCCATTTTATTTACAAAAGTAAATACAGGAATTCCTCTTAAACTACATACATGGAACAGCTTTTTGGTTTGTTCCTCAACACCCCTCGCTCCATCTATAACCATTACTGCACTATCTGCTGCCATTAATGTTCTATAAGTATCTTCACTAAAGTCTTGGTGACCAGGAGTATCTAATATGTTTATACAATAACCATCGTAGTTAAACTGCATAACTGATGAGGTTACAGAAATACCTCTTTGTTTTTCTATTTCCATCCAGTCTGAAACTGCATGCTTTGAAGCCTTTCTAGCCTTTACTGACCCTGCAAGTCTTATTGCGCCTCCATATAGTAATAGTTTTTCTGTTAGTGTAGTTTTACCTGCGTCTGGGTGAGATATTATCGCAAAGGTTCTTCTTTTCTCTATCTCTCTAACTATATCTTCCACTATATTCTCTCCTCTTTCTAAAATGTGTACTAAATAGATTTTAACTTTAAGTAATTTCACTGTCAATTAAATTTACTATCTTGATTTAGCTACAAAGCCAATTTTCCTTTGCATCTTTGATAGGGTTTTTCTAGCTACATAGCTGGCTTTTTCAGCACCCTTTGTATATATTTCTTCTAATAATTCCTTATTATTCAAATATTCTTTTACTTTATTTTGAATTGGCAATAAATCTTCTATTATGGCCTCTCCAACATCCTTCTTAAACTTAGCATATCCCATTCCTTCATATTCTCTCTCTATTTCATCTATACTTTTTCCTGTAGCCACACTTAATATATCCATTAAATTTTTAATTCCAGGTTGCTCATCACTATATTTTACAACCCCTATTGTATCTGTAACAGCTCTATTTATTTTGTTTCTAATTACTTCTGGTGGATCCATTATAAGTATATAACTATTTGGATTATCTGCGGATTTTGACATCTTCTTTTCTGGGGATTGTAAATCCATTATTCTAGCTCCAGATTTCCCTATATAAGGTTCAGGGATTTTAAATGTAGGGCTATATAAGTTATTAAATCTTGCAGCAATATCTCTACTTATCTCTAAATGTTGTTTTTGGTCGCTTCCTACTGGCACCAAATCTGTATTGTAAAGCAATATATCCGCTGCCATAAGCACTGGATAAGTAAGCAACCCTGCACTTATAGATGCTTCTCCATATCTTGCAGATTTATCTTTAAATTGAGTCATTCTACCTAGTTCTCCTGTGTAAGTAAAACAATTCAATAACCAAGCTGCCTCACTATGAGCTGGTACATGGGACTGAATAAATATTGTATTTTTTTCTGGATCTAATCCACAAGCTAAATATATAGCTAATACCTCTAAGGTTCTTCTTCTAAGTTCTTTTGGCTCCTGTCTTACAGTTATAGCGTGTAAATCTACTATACAATAATAAGTATCATATTCATCCTGTAGCTTAACCCAATTTTTTAATGCACCATAGTAGTTTCCTATAGTTAAATTTCCCGAAGGTTGAATTCCACTAAATATAACTTTTTTGCTTTCCTCCATTATTACTCCTCCTAATCTATTTTAAATTTTAAGAATATGCGACTAAATAAAATAAAAGCCCTATAGTAAAACTATAGGGCGTAGTAACGCGGTACCACCTAACTTTAAGAAAGATCTAGTCTTCCTCCTCATAAAGATACAACAATATCCTGTCTCTATATCGTGAGACCTACGTCTAGAACTACTCTAATTTCATTCCGACTCTCCAGAACCCATTCAGCTCAATCATAAATGTTGTAATTTCACCAGCTACAACTCTCTATAAATCTGTTTTCGAGCCTACTATTTTCCTTCACTGAGTTAATATTTTCTATTTATAATATTACAAATAATTTTTTTTGTCAACATTATTTATTTTTTCCAAAGTCCATGAAGATTACAGTATTCTCTTACTGCTATAATTTCTTCATCAATCTTAAATAATGCTTCTGGTTTTTCACCTGGTTTTAAGAATTTTCTATAAGTCTTTCTTTCTGTTAAAACTTCTATCCATTCAATGTAATGTTCTTCTATCATTGGATGCTCAACTTCTCCAATTTTAACTAATACTCCACCTTCAACTTTTTCTACTACTGGAATGTGCTTTTCTTTTGCCCCATCAGTAGTATTTTCTTTCTTTAATGTCATTGGCTTGCCACAACATACTAAAGTTCCACCTGCTGGATGAATTACCTCAACTATGTTTCCACATGTTTCACATTTATAAATTTGTCTTAATTCTGTCATAATCATTACCTCCATAATAATTTTTTATTTGTTTAAAACTATCAATATATATTAATTATTCTATAAGAATTCTTATTACCCTTCTTTTTTTATATTTTCGTATTAATTTTTACCATTATATAAGTATGTGCATAGTATTTTTCATGTGTCAAATACTAAAAATATTATTAAATAAAAAGGAGGAGTAAATATGGATAGAGGAAAAACTTACCTATCGCACCTATCAGACGAAAGAGACTTTTTAGCAGGAGTAAATATGGATAAAGAGAAAATTAACCTATCACACCTACCAGATGAAAGAGACTTTTTAGATGTCAATCAAAAAGTAATTAAATCTTATTCACCAGGCAAAAAAGACTACACTAAGTTGCCTGATAATGTAAGAGATCCTATAGTTTCTAATAATATAGCTAATGTGGAATTTGACTACACATCTAAAGATATGTGGGAATCAGACGATTTATTCAAATAAGTTTTATAGAACTGTCTTCCTTGATTTTCATCTTAGAAGACAGTTCCTTTTTATTTTATTAATCTTTAATTATCACTTCTACTCTATGTTCTCCTTTTTCCATGAATGGTATAATATTCTTTTCTGATAATTTTCCATTAATCAACACACTAAATTCTTCTCCTCTTTCAACATATATATGATATATACTTTCTCCTTTTTTATAAGTCATCTTGTATCCATTCCAATTTTCAGGTATTCTAGGCTCTACAGTAAATCCTTGATTTTCTTTAAGTTTAAAACCTAATATACCATTTATAGCTGTAGTATACATCCATCCTGCAGCACCTGTATACCAACTCCACCCGCCTCTGCCTACATGAGGCTCTACCGCATAAACATCAGCGGTAACTACATAGGGTTCTACTTTATATCTTTGGCAATCTAAATATGAGAGTCCATGGTTAATTGGGTTTATCATATTAAATATATTCCAAGCCTTATCATTAAATCCTGCCATAGTTAATGCTAATACATACCATATAGCTGCATGTGTATACTGACCACCATTTTCTCTTACTCCTGGTACATAGCCCTTTATATATCCTGGCTCTAAAGAGGAGTTATTAAAAGGTGGAGCTAAAAGCATTACTAAGCCTTTATCATATTTCACAAGATATCTTTCCACGGATAAAATTGCTTCTCTTCTTCTACTCTCCTTAGCGCCTCCAGATATAACGGCCCAAGATTGTGACAATGAATCAATTTGGCACTCATCATTTTCAGAGGAGCCTAAAGGAGTTCCATCGTCAAAGTAAGCTCTTCTATACCAGTTGCCATCCCAAGCATTTTTTTCTATATTTTCTATGATAAATTGCAACATTTCTTTGTATCTTTCTTCTCTTTTAATGTCTCCTTTTATATTACAAATCCTTATAAAATCTTTAAGAATAGTGTATAAAAACCAACCCAGCCATACGCTTTCACCCTTACCCTTATTTCCAACAGTACTCATACCGTCGTTCCAGTCTCCTGATCCCATTAAAGGTATATTGTGTTCACCAAATTTTAATGCTCTATCTATGGTTTTTACACAATGCTCATATACGCTTTCTTTTAACTCAGACTTTCTTGCAATAGTGTATCTTTCGTCTTCACCTTCTCTTAGAGGTTCATCTTCTAAATATGGAGCTTCATCGTCTAAAATTGAATAATCTCCTGTATTTTTTATATATTCTAATGTCACATAAGGTAACCACAGCAAATCATCAGAGAATCTAGTTCTTATACCACTATCTACAACTGGATGCCACCAGTGCTGAACATCTCCTTCAACATATTGCCTTGAAGAGGAATACAGTATTTGCTCTTTTGTAATCTCTGGCTTCAAATAAGATATTGCTAAGGTATCTTGTAGCTGATCTCGGAATCCATAAGCTCCGCCTGATTGATAAAAAGCTGTTCTGGCCCAATACCTACAAGCTATTACTTGATACATAAGCCATCCATTTACCATTATATCCATTGTTCTATCTGGAGTTTCTATTTGAATTACACCTAATATCTCTTTCCAATACTCTTTAACCTTATCCAATTCTTTTAAGGCTTTTTCTGCATTACCATATTCTTTAATTACATCATCTATATTGTCAATATTCTCTTCTTGACCTAACATAACTAATAATGTCTTTTCTTCTCCTGGATTTATGGATATTTTAGTATTCATGGCCATACAAGGATCCAATCCTGATCCTACAGTATTAGAAAGAGACCTTTTATCTAGCACTTGAGGATTTTCAAAGGAACCTTCTTTCCCTATAAATTCTCCTCTATCCCCAGTAAATGTGGTTTTCTCTCCTCCTACCACCTTAAGGAAACTAGTTAAATTTCCAAAGTTGCTACTATAAGGGTTTTTAGCATATATATATTCACTCTCTTCATTTATATAAGTAGATATATACTGAGCTGTCCCTTGAGGTACAACCCCTAAAACTAGTTGAGCATAGTAAGTTAAAGATAATTGTCTTTCAATATCTGTATCATTTTTAAGTTTTACAATGCATAATTTCACGCTTTTATTTAAGGAGGCAAAGGTAGTAAATTCTCCTGCTATTCCATGTGCCTTATGTCTAAAAGAAGAATATCCAAAGCCATGTTCTACTATATATCTTCCATTATCTCTTACAGGCTTTGGAGAAATACTCCAAAAATCTCCTGTATGTTCATCTCTTATATATAATCCTTCTGATTCGCTATCTTTTACAGGGTCATTAGACCAAGTAGTTATTTTGTTTTCTCTACTATTTTTGTTCCATGTATAAGAAATACCGCTTTCCGATATATGAAATCCAAAATCTCCATTTGAGACAACATTTATCCAAGGAGCTGGGGTGTTTTTATAATTATCCAATATTATAAAATACTTATCTCCTTCAGGGCTAAATCCCCCTAAACTATTAAAATATTGAAGTTCAGGAACAGTAAATGTAAAATTCCCTTCCTTATAGTTTACTTCCTTGCATTCTAATAGTTCATCCTCTTGTTCCTTCTCTAAATTAACTTTTACTTGGCTACTTAAGCTACCTTTATCTCCGTCAATGACTAGTCTGGATATGGACATGATAAGATTAATATCTTCATAATCTATAGTGGCTTTATTGTATAAGAATATTCCACCAGACTTATTTACTTTATCCCTAGCGTAACTTGAAAATACTGCTTCTTTAATACCCTCTTCCAAAGGCTGTATATAAGCTGTATCTTCTAAATTTAATATAATTAAATCAACGTTTAAGCCTTTAATATTCCAATATTCATGAGCCTTTAATAGTTGTCTTAATAACTCTAGATCTTCTTCCTTTCTAATTATTAATAAAACTATAGGTAAGTCACCGGATATACCGTATTTCCAAAGCTCAGATTGCCCTCTATTTATAGCTTTTATATATTTCTCTCTCCCTTTAAAACTATTGTTCATAAATATAATCTTAGAAGCTATAGACTGATATAAATTTGCCATAGAAGAATTTATACCTAAGTATCTATTCTCAACTTGCGCCTGTGTCCAAGCAAGTTCAAATATCCTATTTACATTATTCCAATCCCTATATTTTTCAGCTAACTTCATAACTTCTTCTCTGCTGTCTCCTAATGCAGTAACAAAAGCTAATTTACAAGTTTCTCCTGAAGGTATTTCAACTCTTACTCTAAGACTTAAAATAGGATCTAATACTGCTCCTTTAGTGTTTGTAAGTGGAGCGTCATTTTCCATTACTTCTGGTTTATGCAAATCTCTATTTCTTCCTATAAAATTTGCCCTACTGGTTTCGTATTGTGTTTTTCCTACTATTTTTTCGTCTCCTATGACAGTATGCATTACCCAGGGTTCTTTTCCTTCCTTCTCTCTTTTTCTCCTGTTGGCTAATAGACACATAGGCTCCTCTTGAAAGTCAGTCCTTACAAAAAGATTGCTAAAGGTCGGGTGAACTAAATCGGAATTATAATTAGCTAAAGTCACCTCAAAATAACTAGTAACTTCTACTGTCCTATTGCTACTACTATTATTAGTTATGCTTATCTTTCTAACTTCCCCATTATCTTCACTACAAACACCTATCTCTGTAGCTGTATATAAATTTCCATCCTTTCTTCTAAACTCCGCTTTATCTTGAGCAAATATAACCTCATATTCCTCTCCTTCATGCTTACAAGGTTGATAATAATTGCTCCAATATTCATTAGAATTAAGGTTTTTTATATAGAAGAACATTCCGGTATTATCATTAGTTACATCTTCTCTCCATCTATATACATTCATATTTTCTTTTTTACTATATCCACTACCTCTGTTTGTAACCATAATAGAATAGTTACCATTAGAGAGTATATTTGTTTCTGGATAAGAAGTTTTGGCCGTAGCATATCTCCTAATCATGCCTATACTCTTATCATTTATAAATACATTTTCCTCATATTTTTCTTCCCTATCATATACAACCATATTAGGGACTTTCTCTTGCAATAATAATTCTGAAGCTTTAACTCTTGGATCCCTATGAAATCTTTCTTGAAGTAGATTATTATTTACTAAATTGTCTAAAGCCATTAAACTCATTCCTTGGTGATGAACCATATAAGACTTTATTATTTTATACTTTTCATCCTTTGGTAGTCTTTCTTTTGTAAAGTCTATAGCTTCATAAAGTCCGTATCTTCCTAAAAATCCTCCCTCTATGAATCTTTTTATATTTAAAATTGAATCCTTAGCATTAACCTGTAATGCCATTATAGTGGAATATGGTGATATTACTAAATCTCTAGACAACCCTCTTTTTAATCCCATTCCTGGTGCTCCAAAAGCTTTATATTGATAATTTAAATTTATATCAAAAGCATAAAATCCAGACTCAGATATTCCCCAAGGAACATTAAACTTATTTCCATATGCTTTTTGAGATTCTACAACAAAATTATAGGTACTATTTAATAATGTATCTGGATAACTTTTCATTATCAATAATGGCATTAGATATTCAAACATAGTTCCACTCCACGAAACTAAACCCTTATTATTGTTAATAGATGTTAAAGTTCTTCCTAACTTAAACCAGTGATCCTGCTCCACATCTCCTTTAGATATAGCTAAAAAACTCGCTTGCCTTGCTTCCGAAGCTAATAAGTCATAATAACAGTTATCAATCTTACCTCTTTCTACATCATATCCTATTGAGAATAATTGTCTGGACTCTTCAAACAACATCTTAAAGTCCATTTCTTCCTCTATTCTTTCAAGGTCTTCTTTAATTTTAATTATTGAACTAAGTAAAGTTTTTAAATTACTTTCTCCTTTTAAGATTGATTTATATAAAGCTCCACTTTTGTCCTGCAGCTTATTTTTTAGTTCTTGCAATGCAAGAATTACACCATTAATACCATTCTTATTGACCAGAGCCTTTAGCTCTTCTAAATACATCTCTTCTTCATTATTGAAATACTCTATTTCTAACCATGGAAATAAATTTAATATGTTAGAAACACTATCATTTACTGCGTCCTTTAATTTTTTATTCCAATATAGCTCTTTCCACTTATCACTCTTTTCAATCGCCTTTATCCTATCAGATATTTTGTTCAGCTCTTTTATATAATCTATTAAATCTCCATTCCACTGACTTATCCATTCTGAGGAGTCTTTATAAAACTCGCTATGTATATCATTTAATTCTTCATTGCATAATGTCAATAAATCTCCTAACCCTTTAGCCATATTAATATTAAAAATAGAACCATCTATAAATTCTTCTAAAGTTCTATTTGTTAACCATATATAACCCAAAAGATTGCCACTATCTACAGTAGAAATATACTTTGGATATAAAGGTTCTTTAGTTCTAGTGTTATACCAATTATAAAAATGCCCCCTGTGCATCTCAAGGTTTTTCATGCTTTCAACAGTTTTTTCAATTCCATATATACACTGAGTTAAACCTACATATCCTAAATCATAGGCTATAATATTAGATATAAGTCCCATAGCCATATTAGTTGGAGATGTTCTAGGGGCTACTCCCTTTTCCGGGTATTCCTGAAAGTTGTCTGGCGCTAACCAATTATTTTCCTCATTATTAAAATCTTCAAAATAAGCCCATATCCTTCTGCTTAATCCTCCTAACATTCTTCTTTCATCTATTCCTATTTCATAGCCTTTTCTTATTATATCCTTACTTATATAATAAGCTGTATAAGGGCTAACAAACCATATAATACAGGATGGCAATAGGATAACCCCTAAAGAAGTAGATTTATATAGTGCTAGAAGCCCTATAAGAAATGCAATAAAACTTCCTACCCACATATATCGAATGTAATCTATTAATCTTTTTCCTGAGGAAGCTTCTGCATCCGCTGCTGTTTGCCATTCCAATAGGTTTTTCTTACTTATTTTAAGCCTGTGCAAAGTTCTTATTATTGCATCAACCATCAAGTAAGCTTGATGAGGTACAAAAGAAAAAATTAAAAAAAACTGTTCAATTCCAATTTTCCAATTTTTTATTTTCCCTGAAAAACTTATACCTTTTATTGGCGCAATAACTGCTTCAGAAATATCAAATAATAAAGGCGAAATCAAGGCTATAAATGCAAGTATTATCCATGCTTCTGAAGCTTCTAGCACTGTTAAAGATAATATTATCAATAATACTATGGATGGACTTAAAAGACTTCTCCTTAAATTATCAAATATTTTCCATTTGGATAATTTGTTTAATGGGTTTTTCCTAAAAATCCAAGGAAGCAATTGCCAATCCCCTCTAACCCATCTATGTAACCTCTTACAACTAGCGTTATAATAGGCAGGGTATCCATCAATTAATTCTATATCTGTTAAAAGTGCAGTTCTAACATAAGATCCTTCCAGTAAATCATGACTTAATACTGAATTTTCCGGTATTTGATCCCCTAACATAAAATTAAATATATCAACATCATAAATACCTTTTCCAGTAAATATTCCTTCTTCAAACATATCTTGATAAACATCTGATATAGCAGTTGTATAATGGTCTATTCCTGTTTCCCCAGAAAAAATTTTAGAGAATAAAGTTTTATTGGCACTAATAGTTGAAATATTAATCCTAGGTTGCATTAGCCCATATCCTCTCACTACTCTCTTGTTATCTTTATCAATATAAGGATGATTAAGAGGATGAGCCATGGAAGCTATAAGCTTTTTAGAAGAATCTCTAGGTAATTTTGTATCTGCATCAAGGGTTACTACATATTTAATTTTATATAATCTTTTTATATCTCCACTTATGACGTCGTAACTTGTGTTCTCGTCTCCCCTTATCAGTCGATTAAATTCCATCAGCTTTCCTCTTTTTCTCTCCCAGCCTAGCCATGTATTCTCTTTTTCATTGTATTGTCTATGCCTGTTGAAAAAATAGAAAATTTCCTCCCCATCTTTCGCATACTTATCATTTAATCTTTTAATTTCTTTTAAGGTAGAGTTTATTATTTTTTCATCATCTATATGTTCTTTTTCCTTGTTGTCTTTGAAATCTCCTAATATAGCATAATATATATTTTTACATCTATTACCTAGGTAATAAACTTCTAAATCTTTGACTAATTCTTTAGCTCTTTTCTCACTATTTATCAAAGTAGATATAACTACAATACTACTATATTCATCTGGTATCTCTTCTTTAAATTCAAGTTTCGGTATGACATCAGGACTAGTTAAATGGGTTATACTCCAATTGGTTATAGAAACTATTATTTCACTGCATGGTATTAATATAACTAGGAAAGCTAAAATATACTGCCATAAAGGAATATTATATGGATTAAAATTAAAGTATACTAGTATGAATGCTAAAGCTAGAGTTGACAAAGTTATAAAGCTAATATAGTAACTAGCTCTTTTACATTTATCTGCATGTTTTAATTTTCTAAATCCATTATCTTTAAATCCAATTTTATTTTTTAAACATTCAACTCCATCATCGATAATATAGTAACCTACATGCTTTAAATATAAATTCCCCTCATCTTCTGAAGCTTCCTTTGCACATTCTATTGCCTTTCTAGCAACAAAAGACTCTCCTAACTTCATATGTCTCGCTAATTTTTCTATCTTATGTCTGTAAAAATTTCTAGTAGCAAAATCCATTTTTTCATATATATCTGCTGGGTCTTCCTTTAATGTTTTCTCTAAGTAGCTTAATTTTTCAAAGTACTCCCTCCAGTTTAATGAAGATACTTCTCTGATACCTGTTATACTATTTCCAATTATCATTCTAAAAAGAGCTTGGCGTTTATGCTCTAAAAGCACTATTTTTTCACCGTTAATATCCTGCATTACTAGCTCTTCATCTATCCACTTGTATACATCTTCATTCTCGAAACCGCTATCCCTTAATACTTTTAATAGTCTTTCTGTGAAATAAGGATTAAAATCTATATTTTGTTTAAATATATTGTCTAAAACTTCTTCACTATTAGAATTTTCTATTAACCTTTCTGCAATCTTTTCTCCCTTACTTTTTTCCCTTTGGCCATATGCTATATCATCTGTAACCTTGCTTATGTTTTCTATTAACGCTACCCTTATCATTATCGGCAAGGCCCATAATTCACCGCTGGTAAGTAGTGTATGTTTTTGATATTCATCAATAAATTTTTCTATGTACTCTCCAGTAACCCTTCCTTCTGTTTTATAAACTATTTTTCTTGCTATATGATAACTTCTCGGATATCCTTTTGTAGCTCCTCTATTGATTAAAGGTAAATTTTCATAATAGTCATTAGGCATACTACTCTTTATACTTTTGTATTCTCTTTGTATCAAATATAGATTATCTAGAAGCCATTCTCCCGCAGGTGGTATGTCTTTTTTTCTATTTGCTTCACTGTTTATATAATCATAGCCTTTTAAAATATCTTGGTAACATTTATCTAAACTTTTAATTACTTTTATTCTGCTTTTAATACTTTTATCTTTTCTATTATAGGGACATTCCTCTAATTCCTCCCCATACATCTCTCTATAATCTTCATTTTGTTCTTTATTTTTTAAAAAAATATATATCACAGAAGATATTAATAATACTAAAAGAATGATAAGAGAAATTTCGTAATATAACATAACTATCCATCCCTTTCAAAATATAAATTGCTTAAATTATTATTTCCAAAAAAATAAAAAATATTATGAAGACCCTCTCCATAATATTTTTTAAGCAACCCTTTTAAAATATATAAGTATTAAATTTTTATAAATGTTCCATTAAATTCTAGTTTATATTTCATTATCCAATAAATCTTCATAGCTTTGTCTTTTACAAACCAATCTAGAGGTTCCATTTTTTATAAATACCACAGGTGGTTTTGGTATTTTATTATAGTTATTACACATAGAATATCCATAAGCTCCTGTAGATAAAACAGCTAAAACATCCCCTCTATTAACTTGAGGCATAACTATATCAGTTAATAGTATATCCCCCGATTCGCAACATTTTCCTGCTATAGTAACCTTTTCTGAAACTTCTCCATTTATATTGTTTGCTACTAAACATTCATATTCTGCATTATATAAAGCTGGTCTTATATTATCTGTCATACCTCCATCTACGGATACATACTTTCTAATATTAGGTATATCTTTAATAGCTCCAACAGTATATAAAGTTATTCCTGCGTTACCTATAATTGATCTACCAGGCTCAATTGTTAATATAGGAAGCTCCATTTTAAGCTCTTTAGCTTTTTTTATAGCCCTATCTATTATAGAATTGCAATATTCTTCAGTAGTTTTAGGCTTATCTCCTGCTTTATAGTATATTCCAAAGCCGCCGCCTAAGTCTAATTCTTCTAGCTTGTAGTCAAATTTTTTATATACCTCATTGACTAATTCTAGCATGATATCTACTTCATCTTCAAAAGGTGTAGTTTCAAAAATTTGTGAACCTATATGACAATGTAATCCAATCAAATTAATATTTGAATATTTAATAGCCTTTTCTATGGCTTTAAAAGCCTCATCCTCAATTAATGTAAAACCAAACTTTGAGTCAACTTGACCTGTTTTTATATACTCATGAGTGTGAGCTTCAATACCTGGGCTAATTCTTAGAATTATCTTTTGAATTGTCCCTTTTTCTCTTGCTATTTCATTGATTATATCTATTTCGCCAAAACCATCTACTACAAATCTTCCTACTCCTAAATCTATGCCCATTTGAATTTCGTCTACAGTTTTATTGTTTCCATGAAAATATATCCTATCCATTGGGAACTCTGATTTATAAGCAGTATACAATTCTCCCCCAGATACTACATCTAGATATAATCCTTCTTCTTCTATTAATTTACACATAGCTTTAGTTAAAAAAGCCTTTCCTGCATAAGCTACCTTGTTGCCCATCTCTTGAACTTTAAAGTATTTATAATATTCTTTACAATTTTTTCTTATTAACCCTTCATCCATGGCATATAGAGGTGAACCATGTTCTTTTACTAAATCTATAGCACTTAATCCACCCATATATAAAGTGTTGTCTTGTACTTCTATATTTCCAAATAACCTCATTATACTCATCTCCTCTATAAATTTTTCTCGCCAACTCTCATCTCTATATAAAAGTAAATGGGAGTATTAGAACTTATTATCTATAGGGTAAAAATTAAAGCAGCTAAGGTACACCTTTAGCTGCAATTATAACAACTCTGTGACCCCTGTAGCTCTCCACCATAATAGTGACAACTTTACATATATTCTATGCAAAGCCAGAAAACAAATTGCCAGTGTTGCTTTCTTCGGCCATAGTTCCTTTTCTTATTCTTCATAGTGTGGCTTCTCCAAATAAGTACTATTAACTACAGCACCTCTACCCATAGGTAACTTTTGTATATTAAATTATTAAAAATAGTTTATCATACTCTATGCTATCTTTCAATAGTAATTACAGGTTATAGAATTCCTTAAAAGATTTTGTAATAAAATAATGGTCTTCAACTCCGCCTAATTCTCTTATTGAATGCATTCCAAGAATTGGGCTTCCAATATCTACAGATGGTATATTTATATGTGTTGATGATATAGGACCTATAGTTGAACCCCCTCTAGCATCAGAACGATTTACAAACTTCTGAACAGGAACTCTTGCTTTTTTACATATAGATTCATATATGGATGAAGAATAGCTATCTGTTGTGTAATTTTGATTAGCATTTGTTTTAATTACTGGTCCTTTATTAATCAACGGTCTGTTTATTGGATCCGCCTTTTCTGGAGAATTAGGATGAACTGCATGAGCTAAATCTGATGATATAATAAAGGATTTAGCTAAAGCTCTAAAATAAGGTTCTTTTCCTACTTCCTCTTTTTCTACTATTCTTTCTAATATACTAGATAAAAAAATTGAATCCGCTCCCTGTTTTGTTGAGCTCCCTACCTCTTCATTGTCAAAGAAAACTGCCATATTAGTACTCTTCCCTTTTTCACTCTCTATTAAAGCTTTAAGAGCTGCATGTACCATGGATAAATCATCTAGTCTTGAACAGGAAATAAACTCATTGTTCATTCCCATTGTGCAACCTTTTTCATATTCATATAAGAATAAATCAAAATCTAAAATGTCTTCTTTATTTAAATTTAACTCCTCACATATTAAATTAACTAGATAATCTTCTTTTTCTAATGAGTCATTTATAATACTCATCAGTGGAAGAGTATGCACTTGAGGATTAAGTTCAACACCTCTATTAACTTCTTTATTCATATGTATCGCTAAATTTGGTATTACTAGCAAAGGTTTTTTTATATTCACTAGTTTTTCAATAGGTTCCATTACCTTTTCCCCTTTTAATATTACCCTTCCAGCGATGGATAGAGGTCTATCTAACCAAGTATTTAATATTGGCCCTCCATATACTTCTGTATTTAATTTTAAATACGCTCCTTCACTAACCATATATGGATTTGGTTTTATCCTAAAGGTTGGAGAATCTGTGTGTGCACCAATGATCTTAAATCCATTTTCTACTACACTTTCACTTCCCGTTATGAATACTGCTATAGCAGATTCATTCTTTTTAACGTAATATTTTTCTCCACTTATTAAATCCCATTTATCTCTTTCTTTTAATTCTTTAAATCCACAATTCCTTAATATGTTTTCCACAGTTTCCACAGCATGAAAAGCTGTTGGACTACTGTATGAAAAATCTATAAGCTCTTCTGCTAACTTCAATTTTTCGTTCATTTTTAATACCTCCACAGCATATATCTTAACATTAGAATATCATAGTTTACTCATGAATTGTATTATTTTATTAATATTTGTTATAATATGCTATAATATTAAAATGTGTTTATTAAATTTCTTAAGAGGTGTTAAAATTGTTATCTGAAATTTTAGTTAAAACTTTTATTAAAGACTCTGAAAATACAAATACGGAAAATGTAAGAAATTCCTATGGTTTTCTAGGAAGTATTGTAGGTATAATAGTCAACACCATTTTATTTATAGTTAAATTATTTGTGGGTATAATAACAAAGAGTATATCTGTTACTGCTGATGCTTTTAATAACCTTTCTGACGCAACTTCTTCTCTAATAACTATGATAGGTTTTAAACTAGCTTCAAAGCCTGCAGATAAGGAACATCCTTTTGGCCATGGAAGAATAGAATATCTATCTGGATTAATTGTTTCATTTATGGTTATTTTGGTTGGTTTTGAATTTATTAAGTCTTCATATAGTAGAATAATCAATCCTATACCAGTTCAATTTAAAACCTTATCTTTTGTATTAATACTCTTGTCTATCGGAACGAAGGTTTGGTTAAGTAGGTTTAATAGTTTTATAGGTAAAAAAATTAATTCTACTGCCCTACAAGCTTCTTCACTTGATGCTTTAGGAGATGTGTTTACTTCAAGTTGCGTTGCTTTATCTTTAGTAATATCAAAATGGACCACTTTTCCTATAGACGGCTATATAGGAGTACTGGTTTCTCTTTTTATTATGTATTCAGGATACAATTTAATAAAAGACACTCTAAGCCCTCTATTAGGTGAAGCTCCTGATGAGGATTTAGTTAATAAAATAATTAATGGAGTATTAAGTTATAGGTATATATCTGGAGTACACGATTTAATTATACATAATTATGGGCCTGGTAAATTTATGGCATCAATTCACGCTGAAGTGCCTAAAGATATATCCTTAGTAAAAATACATGAAATAATTGATAGAGCAGAAAAAGAATTATCAGAAGAGCTTAATATTATACTAGTAATTCATATGGATCCTATAAACACAGATGATGAAGAAGTTAATTATGCTCGAGAAGAATTAGAAAAAATAATAAAAAATTATCCTGTAATAACCTCCCTTCACGACTTTAGAATTGTGGGAGAAGGAGAAAAAAAGAATTTAATATTTGATATAGTTATCGATTATAAACAACCCCTTACTGAGGAATTTCAAGCTAATATAATTGAAAACATAGATAGAGATATTAAAAATATTCATCCTCAGTATAATGCAGTAATTACCATAGATAGAGATTTTCTTTAAAAAATAATTTTTTCAACATAATGTAAGCATTAGCATAATATATATTGATTCTTATAATATGGAGAGTGAGTATGTTATGGTTAAAGAAAGACACTTATTCCCTGGAAGCAATACTTCCATAGGGTTTCATTCATTTTTTCAATATATTATACCCCTAAATGAAGCTAAAAGAATATTTTATATAAAAGGTGGCCCTGGAACTGGAAAATCCTTCCTCATGAAAAAAATAGGAAAAATGTTTAGTGAAAAGGGCTATTCCATTGAATACTTTCATTGTTCTTCTGACAATGAATCTCTAGACGGGGTAGTAATTAAAGAACTAGGAATTGCATTATTAGATGGTACAGCTCCTCACATCAATGACCCAAAAGTACCTGGTGGTTTAGATGAAATCATTAACTTTGGAACTTGCTTAAATGAAACTAATCTTTTTAAAGTAAAAGAAGAAATAATGAAGGTAGATGACAAAATTAAAGATAGCTTCAAAAGAGCATATGCTTATATAGGTGCTGCAAGAAAAGTTCATGATGATTGGAGGCACCATAATAGTAAAGCATTAGACAAAGATGGATTAAGAAAATT
Organism: uncultured Clostridium sp.; assembly: GCF_963515715.1. GTDB lineage: Bacteria > Bacillota > Clostridia > Clostridiales > Clostridiaceae > Clostridium_AW. The sequence continues at coordinate 64,822 of NZ_CAUPZS010000010.1, read as the reverse complement.
AAAAATAAATTTAAAAAATAGCATAATTAAAAACAATCTAGATAAAAAGGCAAATGAAAGACATCTATTTGCTACAGCTTTTACACCTAATGGCATAATAACTTATATAGATACTTTATATAAATATTGTAGTAAAACATACCTTCTAAAAGGCGGCCCCGGAACTGGAAAAACTGAATTGTTAAACTACATTAAAGAGGAAGCTCTGGTAAATGGATATGATGTTGAGATATTCCATGATCCTTTAAATCCAGAAAGAATTGAACATCTGATTTTGCCTGAATTAGACATAGCAGTACTGACTTCTAACGAAATAAATAAATTATCTCTATCCAGTGAAGAAATCGATATGGATTCCTTGCTAAATAAAGATTATATAGAATCTGTTAAAGATTTAATACTAGAAGATAGTGATAGCTTTTATAAATTATTAGATATAGGTCTTAAAAATTTATCAAATTGCAAAAATCTTCATGACGAACTTGAAAAATATTATGTTGATAACATAGATTTTCAATGTAGGGATGAAATCTCAGAAAAAATAATCAATAGACTTTTAAAATATTAAAATATTAAAAGGAAGCTAATCTAGCTTCCTTTTTTATCCGATGACTACCATCCGTAATACTCCCATCTTCTAATATTCTAATTTAAGAACCCTCAATTCATGTAAAGCTCTTGTTGCCATAACGTACATCATTTTCGAATAGTTATTAAAACCATCATCAATTATTATTACTCCATCAAATTCTAGGCCCTTAGCCAAGTATGATGATATAATTATCTCTCCTGAAGTATATATGGCATCTTCTCTATCTATAGTCTTTATATATATCTTACTTTTTATAAGATTGCTTACATATTGGGTGGCATTATCGTTTTTACATATTACAGCAATGGTCTCTAATCCCTTATCTTTAAATTCTTTTATAGTACTTAGAAGTGTATCTTGAAGTTCCTTTTCCTCATGTATGCTTTTTACTATTACTTCCTCTCCCCTTCTAACTAGTGGGATTATTTCATTTTCACCTAAATAAGTATTAGCATATTTCATTATTTCTTGGGTGGATCTATAGCTTTTATTTAAAGGGTATCTTTCTACATTTTCAAGTTCCATATATTCCTCTAAATAATCCATAGCTATTTTATCCTCATAAGGAATCAACCTTTGATTGCTATCTCCAACTATAGTGAAATATTTACATCTTGTTAGTTTTTTAATCACAATTAACTGTAGTGGATTATAATCTTGCGCTTCATCTATAACTACATGTCTTATATCATCTTTATATGTGAGCCCTTCTAGATTAATTTTCAAATATAATATAGGTGCCAAGTCATCCACCGTTAAATATCCATCTTTATTAAATTCTATATACATATTTACTACATCATCATTCTTTAACCAATGGAGTCTCTTCTTAGCTTCCATAACCTCAGAAATTACATTTCTAATATTAAGCCTTCTCTGGAACTCCAATTGATTTCCATGAGCATTTAGTTCTTCTGGTGTCATTTTCGCTACAGTTTCTTTGTAATTTTTTTCTATTTCTCTTACTTTTTCATCCCTAGCATCTCTAATTTTAGTATATATAACTCTCTTTATTCTTTTACTTCTCTTAAATAGAGGCATGGTTTTAAAGTATTTATTAAACATTTCTTCTATTTCTTCTTTAGTTAATATTACATTATCAAAGAATGTTACATCTTCAACTTTAAAATAATTGTTATTGATATGCTCTAAAAAGAGATCTAATTCTTTAAGATATTCGTAAGAGCCTTTATGTTTAGCTTTTTCTATAAACTCTTCATCCTCTTGAATTATTTTCTCCATGTACTCTTTTAGACCCATTATCTCCTCTATGTTTATCAAGGATATAGCAAAATCTACAAAAGTACTCTGTTTAACTCCAACCTCGCCTAAGCTTGGTAAAACCATTGAAATATATTCCATAAATATATTATTAGGGCCAAGTATAAGTACTCTATCTTGGAGAATATCTCTATAATTATACAATAAGTATGCAATTCTATGAAGAGCTATTGTAGTTTTACCGCTACCTGCTACTCCATCTACTATTATAGTTTTATTATAAGGTTGCCTTATCAAATTATCCTGCTCTTCTTGTATAGTCATTACTATATCTTTAAGTTTATCACTTGAATTGCTACTCAATACCATTTGAAGTATTTCATCCTTTATATCAAGAGCAGAGTCAAATAACCCTAAAAGCTTTCCTCTTTTTACTATTAGTTGTCTTTTCCCTAATATATCTACTTTAATTTCTCCTGCAGGTGCCTTATAAGAGGCCTCTCCTAGTTTACCAGTGTAAAATAACGCTGATACAGGGGATCGCCAGTCTATAACTATAGGTTCATAAGTCTCTTTTGGCGTTAACCCAAACCTACCCACATAAATACGCTCTTCATCCATAGAATTATCTTCTATAAAATCTACTTTCCCAAAATAGGGAGAAGAAGCTAATATGGTTAGCTCCTTTAATTTCTTGTCTATAAATCTAAATTGTTCTTCTAATATATATCTTTCATGATCAAAATATTCTGCTACCTGGTCTTCATCTTTTCTATATTCTTCAACATCATCTTTTCTATAGTTTGTTATATGATCTATTATTTTTTTTCTACTGTTTATTAATTGGTTTATCTCATTATTTATTATAGTAATAGTATCTTCTAACTTTTCTTTTTCAATGTTGAATTCTATTTCCTTTTGAAGTTCCTTTTCAATTTCAGAATTAATCATTATTTCACCACCACCCTAATTATTCTTCTTCCTGGGTAGATTCCTTCTCACCTTTTATTATAGCCATAAATTCATCGCCCATGATAGTTTCTTTTTCTAATAGTCTTTCCGTAATCTTATTTAATAACTCTCTATTTTCTGCTAATACATCTATTGCCTTTTTATGAGCTTCTTTTATTATTTTTAAGGTTTCTTCATCGATAATAGCCTCTGTTTCAGCACTACAATTTCTAACAGGTCTTCCATCCAAATATCTGCTTGATGTGGATTCTAATCCCATCATATCAAATTTTTCAGTCATTCCATAAATAGTTACCATGCTCCTTGCGGTAGCTGTAGCCTTTTCAATATCATTTGATGCACCAGTAGATATACTATTAAGTACTACTTCTTCTGCTGCCCTTCCTCCTAGCATGACACAAATTTGATCAAACATTTCTTCTTTAGTTATTAAATACTTCTCCTCTGCTGGAAGCTGCATAGTATATCCTAGCGCTCCCATTGTCCTTGGTACAATAGTAATTTTGTGAACTGGATCAGTATTATTAAGCAATGCAGCTACTAAGGCGTGGCCAACTTCATGGAAAGCCACTGCTCTTTTTTCTTTAGGAGATAATATCCTGTCCTTCTTTTCCTTTCCTGCAATTATAACTTCTACAGCTTCATTTAAATCCTCTTGTATAACTTCTTTTCTATTATTTTTTACTGCTCTTAAAGCTGCTTCATTTATTATATTTGCTAAGTCTGCTCCTACAGCACCTGAAGTTGATTTTGCTATAGCATTTAAATCCACATTCTCTGATACCTTAACTCCCTTTATGTGAACCTTTAATATTTCTTCTCTACCTTTCAAGTCAGGTCTATCTACAATAACTCTTCTATCGAATCTACCTGGTCTTAAAAGAGCCTTGTCTAAAATCTCTGGTCTGTTTGTTGCAGCTAAAATTACTACCCCTTTAGAGGAATCGAAACCATCCATTTCAGCTAACAACTGATTTAACGTTTGCTCTCTTTCATCATTTCCACCTAAATTTCCATCTCTGCTTTTACCTATAGCATCTATTTCATCTATAAAAATTATACATGGTGCCTTTTCTTGAGCCTGATTAAATAGATCCCTTACCCTAGCAGCACCCATACCCACAAACATTTCCACAAAGCCTGACCCAGATATGGAGAAGAAAGGAACCTTTGCCTCCCCTGCAACAGCTTTAGCTAAAAGTGTCTTACCTGTTCCAGGAGGACCTACGAGCAATGCGCCTTTAGGCAGTCTTGCACCAATTTCCCCATATTTTTTAGGATTGTGAAGAAAATCAACTATCTCCACAAGGGATTCCTTAGCCTCTTCTTGACCTGCCACGTCTTTAAAGGTTACACCTGTTTCATTTTCAGCATAAATTTTAGCAGTATTTTTCCCAAATGACATAACACCACTACCCATTTTCTTATCTATCTTACTAAACATCACTCTTCCTATAGCCGCCAAAATTAAAAATGGTAAAATCCAAGTTAATATAAAGCTTTTAATAGGACTATCTTGCTTAATTACAACTCCATCATAGAGAATATTAGCCTTATCTAATCTTTCTATCAACTTTTCATCCTCAACTATCTTGCCTGTATAAAGTATCTTTCCCTCATCTTTTGTACCTTCTTTAGGATGTATTATAATTTTATCTGTAGCAATTTGTACTTCTTTTATTTGATTCTCTTGAACCATACTATTAAATTCTGGATATTTTATGTGTCTAACTTGATTATTTACTACATAATCATTAATCATAAATACAACTAAAGTAACAGCAATAGCATAATAAATTATATATTTGAATTTATTGTCATCAAACTTATTATTCTTATCTTTGTTATTCTTATTATTTAGCATCTTCTTCCTCCATATTTAAATTTAATCATGTATCCTCTCTTTAAAAGACTGCATACATTAGTTTTTAATAGCTGTATCTTAATTATAATAAATAATTATACATTTAAAAATATTGTTTACAATAGTTTTAAATAGAGTTTTTATTTTATACACAAATTACTTTAAATTTAATTTTGCTAAAGCTTCTGCAAGAGCTGAGTTTATAGGCGCTTCACTTTCCTCTTTCATTTTTTTCATATATCTTGAAACTTCTTTTTTATTTAACTTACCTTCATTTTCTTTAAATCTTTTATTGAATGAAGAAAGTTTTTCTCTGAAGGTACAATTTCCGCATACATAAATCTGTCCTTCACCCTCTCCTTTAAGTTCCAGTCTTTTATGACATTCAGGACATCTAACATTAGTGAATCTACTGATATTCTGTCTTTTGCCACATTCTCTATCTTGACACACAAGTATCTTACCGTGTTTACCATTAACCTCAAGCATATACTTACCACAATCAGGGCATTTAGTTCCCGTTAAATTGTTGTGTACATATTTATCTCTACTACCCTTTACATCTTCTACAAGTTTTGAAGAGTAACCTCTCATTTTATCTATAAACTCTCTATCACTAATCTTACCTTTACTTATTGAGTCCAGTTCCTTTTCCCATTTCGCAGTTAACACAGGAGATTTTAAATCTTCAGGTACTAAATCTACAATCTGTTTTCCTTTTGATGTTGGGATTATTTCTTTTCCTTTTTTCTCTACATAAAAGGAGTTATAAAGTTTTTCTATTATATCCGCTCTTGTGGCAACGGTTCCTAGCCCACCTGTTTCCCCTAATGTCTTTGCATGCTCTTTATTTAAGCTGATATATTTTTGAGGATTTTCCATGGCTGATAAAAGCGTTCCTTCATTAAATCTTGCAGGTGGTTTTGTTTGACCTTTGTTTATACTAACTGAAATAAAACTTATGGCATCTCCCTTATTAACCTTTGGAAGGTTCTGATCTTTAACCTCATCTTCACCATCCAAATTTTCATCTACTACTTCTTCTTTATCATAAATAGCTTTCCAGCCTTTTGATTTAATATTTTTACCATTAGCTATAAATGTTTCTCCACTAACCTCTGCTTTAATAGTGGTTTGCATATATTCAAAAGGTGCAAGCATAACACTTAAAAAACGTTTAATAACTAAATCATATATCTTTCTTTCTTCATTGCTCAAATATGCTAAATTAATCCTTTGCTCCGTCGGAATTATAGCATGGTGATCTGATACTTTACTATCATCTACAAAGCCCTTATGAGCTTTAATCTTATCTTTTAATATATCGTTGGCAAATTTACTATATTGACCTACAGCTATAGATTTTAATCTAAGTGGAAGTGTAGGTACAATATCATTAGAAATATATCTAGAATCCGTTCTTGGATAAGTTAATACCTTATGATTTTCATATAATCTTTGCATTATAGAAAGCGTTTCTTTTGCAGAATATCCAAATATCCTATTGGCATCTCTCTGTAGCTCCGTTAAATCATAAAGTGCTGGAGCATATTGCTTTTTATCCTTTTCTAATACTTCAACTATTCTACCACTCTGGCCACTAACCTTAGCTACAACCTCTTTTGCAACATTTTCATCAAAGGTATAGAACTGCCCCCCTTTATTTTGCCAACGAAGAGTAAAGCCCTTGCTACTAGCACCTATGCTATATTGAGCTCTCGGCTTAAAGTTTTTAATTTCCTCTTCCCTCTCCACTATTAGCGCAAGGGTTGGTGTCTGAACCCTTCCAGCAGAAAGCTGAGCATTATATTTACATGTTAATGCTCTTGTAACGTTAAGGCCTACAAGCCAGTCTGCTTCTGCTCTACATACTGCAGACCTGTATAGATTTTCATAATTCTTTCCTGGCTTCAAATTATTAAAACCGTCAATTATAGCTTTATCTGTTTGAGATGAAATCCAAAGACGTTTTATAGGTTTTCTAAAACCTACTTTTTCAACAATCCATCTAGCAACCAGCTCTCCTTCTCTTCCAGCATCCGTTGCTATAACAAGCTCATCTACGTCATTTCTAGTCATTACTTTCTTTACCTGACTGAACTGTTTCCCAGTCTTTCCTATAACATTAAGCTTCATCCTTTTAGGTAGCATTGGAAGAGTATCCATGCTCCATTTTTTGTATTTATCATCATAAGCTTCGGGGTCTGCTAGGGTAACCAAATGCCCTAATGCCCAAGTTACAATATATTTATTTCCTTCTAAATATCCATTTCCTTTTGTATTACACTTTAAAACCCTCGCTAAATCTCTACCTACACTTGGCTTCTCTGCCAAAACTAAAATCTTTCCCATAATTTTTTCCTCCATATTAACGTTTATAATGACCATATAAAAAAAGGGTACCTTAGTTTTAAAGATACCCTTCATAATTACATGATTTTATTTAATACATTATTTATTTTCTAATAGTAAACTAAAATAACTACTTTATCAATTTTATGTTTAACTTCTATATTTAATAATTAATATAATTATAACATAATAATTATATTAATTATATTTTTTTATGTTCTTAATGTATTTTATATTAATTTATTGATTACATTGTAACTTGGGTTTCCACATATCCTACTTTTTCCATCCACTTTTCATCAATATTATTCATATATCTTCTATTGCTTTTCATATTTTTACTTTTAAATATTGCCGTCTCTATAGTAGCTAAAAGTTTTTTTTCGCTTATAGGTTTTGCCACATATCCCATAATGCCAATTTCATCTCCAGCATCTATAAGTTCTTCTATATTTTGTTCTGTTATAATTATAATGCAATTTGTTATTCCCTCTTCGATAATAGTTTTTGAGGCTTCTAGTCCATCAAGTACAGGCATGCTTATATCCATAACAATTAAATCTGGATTAACTTTTTTAGAAATCTCCACTGCACTTAATCCATCGGAGACTGTGCCTACAACTTCGTAGCCTTCCTCCATCAAAATCTCTGAAATATCCATTCTAGTAATAGGTTCATCATCGGCTATTACTATTCTTTTACTCATCAATTTTTCCTCCTTTAGGTTAATGAACTTCATTATAAAGACTCCTCCTTAAGTAGATTATATCAATTTTACCATATTTTAACATCATATGCGTTACCTATATTACTTATGTTGCCTATTTTAAAGTTATTATATTACATTCTTGTAATGGAAGATGTGTTATAATGTTAAAGAAAAAAATTTATAAGTAAATCATCTTATAAAATACTATATAAAAAATTTAATCTAGTAAATAATAATTTCTAAATACATAAACAAAAGGAGATAAGTATGACGATATCATTTGATAAACTAAATTTAAACCCTCAATTAGTTGATGGGTTAAACAAAGGTGGTATAAAAATCCCCACAGATATTCAAGTAAAAGCCATTCCTCTAGCCTTAGAGAATAAAGATATTATAGGACAGTCCCAGACTGGAAGTGGTAAGACTCTAGCCTATTTACTTCCTATATTTCAAAAAATAAATACTGAAAAAAGAGAAATGCAAGCTATTATATTAGCTCCAACCCATGAATTGGTTATGCAAATAGACAGTGAAATAAAACTTTTAGCTACAAATTCTGAAATTCCTGTGACTTCAACCCCTATAATAGGAGAGGTTAATGTAAAAAGACAAATAGAAAAACTAAAAGAAAAACCTCATATAATTGTAGGATCTACAGGAAGAATATTTGAACTTATAAAAATGAAAAAAATCAGCGCCCATACTATAAAAACTATAGTTATAGATGAAGGCGATAGATTGCTAGACCAAAACAACTTACTTCGCGTAAAAGATGTAATAAAAACAACAATGAGAGATAGGCAACTTATGACCTTCTCAGCTACAATAAACAATAGAACTTTAGATATAGCAAAGGGTTTAATGAAAGATCCCGAAGTCATAACTATAGAAGAAAAAGTTCAAGTTAACGAAAATATTAATCATTTTTATGTAACCTGTGAACAAAGAGACAAGATTGAGATTTTAAGAAAATTAGTAGCTGCAACGAAACCTAAAAAAGGTATAATCTTCATAAATAAACCAGATGAAATAGAAATAACTACAGCAAAACTTCAATATCATCATATCAATGCTTATGGAATATATGGAAATGCTTCAAAGGAAGAAAGAAAAAAAGCTTTAGATGGTTTTAGAAGTGGTAAATTTCAATTATTAGTAGCCTCTGATTTAGCAGCTAGAGGATTAGATGTAAAAGAAGTGACTCATATATTTAATTTAGACTTACCACAGGATTCAAAAGAATACATACATAGGTCAGGTAGAACTGGAAGAGCAGGTAGTTTAGGTACTACTATTTCTATAGCTACAGAAAAGGAAGTTTCCTCAATTAAAAAATACGAAAAGGATTTAAATATAAAAATTATAGGCAAATCTATATATAAGGGAAATTTAATAGATATAGATAACTCTAATAAAACAATTAATAAAAAACGAGATAATAACTCAAAAAAATTTAAATAATTTATGAAAATGCATTTATAACTTAAGTTGTAAATGTATTTTTTTATATTTTTAAGGTAATGATAAATTAAAGTCAAAAATTTTCTCATATTATTTAAATATTTTTATATTTTATACACACAATATATATGAATTAATTTTTATTTTAAAGGAGGAAATGATTATGGCCAATAAAAATGCTGAAGGTACTAATTCTACTATAATGGGTTATATAATAAGACTTATATTAACTGCTATAGTGCTTGCAATAACATCTTTCTTTACACCTGGCTTTACTATAGTAGGGTTTTGGCCAATGATATTAGCAGCAGTTGTAATTACAATAATAGACGCTTTAGTAGAAAGCTTTATGGGTGCAGATGCATCACCTTTTGGAAAGGGCTTTAAGGGATTTGTTATAGCAGCTATAATAATATATGTAACTCAACTTTTTGTACCTCATATGAGAGTATCAATAATTGGTGCTATATTGGCGGCTCTAGTTATTGGAATAATAGACGCATTATTACCTGGAAGGGTTATGTAGTCTTACTATTATTTTATGCTTTTTTAAAATTAACAAGCTGGTTTTTAAAAACCAGCTTGTTCTTTTACTAATTCTTTCTTATCTATATAAAAATTATATAAAAGTCCTAATAGTATAAGAATACTTCCTAAAATCTTTCCTTTTGATACCATATTCATTGTTAAATAGTCTATAACTATACCTGTTCCAAGTTGTCCTATGAAAATCAATAAAGTTGAATATATAGTTGGAATATTAGGGATTATAATATTAGAAGTTGCCACTACTATGACCCCTATTGCTCCTCCTAAATATGCCCATAAGGGTACGCTCTGCAAGTGATTAAAGGGTATACCTATTCCACCATATTTAATTAAAAGCACTACAAAAATGCCTATCAATCCTACAATATAATTTATAAAAGTTCCTTGGAGCACTCCAATTTTTTTGCCCAAACTAGAGTTAATTACCATAGATAAAATAACTAAAGCTCCAGTTATAAAGGCGATTATAATACTTATCATATCTCACCCTCCTAATATATAACCATAACAACTATTCCTGCAAAAATCACCAAAAAACCAAATATCTTTTCCACTTTAAACTTACTTACATCCATATTAAACAATCCAAAGTGATCTATTATTCCTGACATTATGAGTTGTCCAAATAGACCTAATGACAACGTAAGAGCCGCTCCCAATTTATTAAAGGATATATTATTAAATAGTACAACAAAAACCCCAATGGCTCCTCCGCTGAAAAGATATTTAGGAATCTCTTTTTTTAAATTAATTTTTTCTTTTCTTAATAACAAAAGTAAACTTATAGATATAAGACCTACCACATGTATTATTAATACTGATTTATAATCTCCTACACCCTTGGCTAAAACACCATTTATAGTGACCATGATTGTAATTAAAAATCCTATAATTACGGAACCTAACTTATACATACATTTACTCTCCATTTCAAATTATTTCTGCTTACTTAATGTTATAATATAAATAAAATCATATAATAGGACATATGTCATAATTTTATTAATTATTTTAGTTTATCCGATGACTAGCATCCGTAATACTCCCATCTTCTACAGTGGGAGATAACGGATGCTACGTCTCTGGATAAGTTCTTCTAAGCTTCAGTTGGAGTAAGTATTCCTTTTAAGCAAACTCCAGCTGAAGCTAAGAATCACTTGATATAAGTATAAAATTTACCTTGAGGTGATAGTCTTGCAAAAAATTACGGACAAAAATAAACTTAGATATTATATTGATAAATACAATATTAAAGATATGTTTTTAAAGGATATGACGGAATACATGGAATTGCATATGTTCGATAAAAATGAGCATATATGTAAATCAGACGAAAGGCTAGAGTATTTTTATTTTTTAGTAAAGGGTAAAACTAAGGTTTATTTGCTACTTAAAAATGGGAAATCACTCTTATTAAGATTTTATAAGCCTCTTAGTATAATAGGAGATATTGAAATTGTTAGTGATAGTTATACCAATTCAAATGTTCAAGTATTAGAAAAAGCTTTGTGTGTTTGCATACCTATGAAAGTACTGCGCCAATTCGCCCTTGATGATACCTTATTTTTAAGATATATAATAAATAGTTTAGGAGATAAGTTAGATAAAAATTCAAAAGTTAGTTCCATTAATCTTTTCTACCCTCTAGAAAATAGGCTAGCCAGCTATCTTTTAGCCGTTTCTTCATCTAAAGATGAATGGAGTGATACTATTAACGGAATTTCAACAGATAAGTTAACTGAAATGGCAGATCTACTTGGTAGCAGTTATAGACATCTTCATAGAACCATAAATAAATTATGCAGTGATAGAATAATTAAAAAAGATAAGAATTCTATAATTATATTAGATGGTGAAGCTTTAGAAAAATTGGCTGGGGATATATATGAGTAAAATTTTTATATAAACTTTATAGAATCCTTAAAATTATCCTGTATCTTTATATTATCAATAAAAATACAGGAGGAATTTATATGAATTCAACTACTCTTAAGCTTTTTGCTATTATAGCAATGCTTTTAGATCATATCGGAACTATTCTTTATCCACAAGTTATAATTTTTAAGCTAATAGGAAGGCTTGCCTTTCCCATATTCTGCTTTTTTATTGCAGAAGGATATTTAAAAACTAGAAATAAAAAGAAGTACATGCTAAGGTTGTTTATTTGCGCTTTAATATCTCAAATACCTTTTACATTAGCATTTAGACAAGCTTTTGGAGAAAACTTTCTTGCACTGAATACTATTTTTGATTTGTTTTTGGGACTTATAGCTATATACCTTTATGATAATTCTAAAAGTAAATATAGAATCGCCTTTGTTTGGGTTATTGCCATTGCAGCTTTCTTCTTGCGCATAGACGGAGACTTCACTGGAGTATTTAGCATTTACTTCTTCTTTAAATACCATGATAATTTTAAAGATATGGCGAAGAATCAAATATTTCTTATACTCATGTCTCAACTGGCTTATAGCGGTATTTTATTTTTAATGGGTGTACCTGTTAAATATATACTGTCCTTAGATGTACTTATGCAACTTTTAGCCATATTAGCATTAATACCAATAAAACTATACAATGGAGAAAAAGGCTTTAATATAAAATATTTGTTTTACGCTTTCTATCCAGTTCACCTTTCATTATTATATTTAATAAAGATAATGTAAAAAATCTAGAGGAATATACAGGAATAAAACTAAATTTTTAATCTATCATTATTTTAATTTTCTCAGTTTTAATTGCACAAATTTTAATTATATAAAAAACAAGAGCCATGGATAAATTTTTCTTACCCATGGTTTTAATTTTAATCTGGAATTTTGATAACTATTTGATTTTCTGCTACAACTCTTCCCATACCATTGTAGCCTTTAGCTTTAATTTTATAGTAGGATCCTTTAGAACAAGTGAACCCACCATTTCTTGTATTTATAACTTTATTAGTATTTTTAAATAACCTCGTATAATTACCATTAGGAGGTTTTATATCAAAAGCCCAGCTGGCTCCCTCATCATTGTCTACCCAAGCAAAAACTCTAAAAATATCCTTTGAGTAATCTCTAATAATCAAGTTCAATGCAGGCATACCTTTGTAATTTGAATATGCCCCTCCATCTATACTTATATAGGAATGTTCTTTTACTCCATTCAATAGTTCCTCCAATGGAAAGTATCTCCCTGGACATGAAGTGTTGTAATAAGCCCTATGGCCATCCACTTCCTTTATATCATATTTTTTCATTAAATATTTTATTAGTTCTATACCTGAATTTAGCTGAACTTCCGGCATAATTTTATCCTTATCATAATCTCCTTCAAAGCACACTCCTATACTACAAGTATTTTGACCATAACAGTTTGCTCCTATGGCTTCAACAGGTCTTCCTTCCCACAGGCTACCGTCTTTTCTTATATAATAATTATATCCTATCATGGAGTATCCCATGTTTATCATTAAATTATTTAACTCTTCAATATTTCCATAGAACTGAGGGTGATGAATTATTATCTTATTAGGTTTATTACCCCATTTTAAAGAACCAATTCTTTTCAAACTAGTTTTTATTATCTTCAACTTAATCAATCCCTTATTTACTTATTAATTTCTCCATTGATTTCTTTGTTAGCTTTTTTATTACCTTCCTTTAGCTGGGCTAATGCCTCTAGTAGCTTCTCTGGAAGGGGTAGCCCTAACCTGCCTGCATTTTCTAATATGCTAATTCCCTCATTTGCTATATAAAAGTAACATACCAATGTTCTAAATACCCAAGTTCCATCGTTTAATAATCTATCCAATAAAACTGCAACAATGAGTACTACCATTATAGTGAACTTTCTTAAAAGTCCTTTAAATCCAACTTCGCTGCTTAAATCCTTATATACCATTCCTCCCAATATACCAGTGATATAATCCAATATCATAAAGGATATAAGCACTATAAGAGCAGTATCCCAAAATCCACAAAGATAAGTAAAAAACGTTCCAGCTCCTGCAATCACCCCATTAAATACTTCTTTTTTATCCATGTCATCCCTCCTTGCTTCTAAAAATAGGCAAAATAAAAAGACTGTGTTTCAGTCCTTATTTTGCCTTTTAGTTATTTAGTTTGTGTCGTAATATAACTCAATTATGAATTTATATCATTTAAAATCTCTGTTTTTTCTTCTTCTGTTAATTTAGTATACTCTTGTATTATATCTTCTGCTGTTCTGTTCTCTATTTTTCTTCTTACTTTTATTGCGTTTACGAAGATAGACTTTTTCCAATATGGCATATAACCACCTCCTATAATCCCATTAATTCAGCTAATGCTATATTCAAAGAGTTTATTTGTTCTATTATTAATTCTTCTTTTGATTTGGGTATATCTTTATACTCATAGTAAAAACCTCTATCAGTAGTAAAATGCAGTATACATATTTTATTTTCTTCTGTTGGCTTAGGAACTTCCAATTCAGTTAAATAGCCTTTGCCAACAAGTTCTTGTCTTTCATCTTCTTTTAAATCATCGTAATTATAAATTATTATCATTACTTCATTATTATCACTAGTTTCTATAAATTTTTTAGACATAAATATCACGCTCCTATAACATCAATTTATTAAGTATTTTATATTTATTGACACAGTAAGCTATCTTTATTTTTGTACCATAACTAACATATGCCATATATTCTTTATTAAAAGATAATACATTATTGTAATATTCTTCATCTCTATTTGCATAAGAACCATCAAGTAATCTATCTTTTCTTTCTGGTTTATAATTTAACATGTGTATATCTCTGCCCATAGCATAAATAGCATTGCTATATAATGCAATAGACATAGCTACACGTGTAGTATCCTCTTCTATTCTAAATGAACCTATAGAACCTCCAAATACTTTTCTTAAATATACTGTATTATCATAGTAATAACCATCTTTATAGCCTTTAAGAGTAGCTAAATATTCTCCTTCGTACATTACTGACACCTTTCCTTTATCAGTATTACTATAACTTTTTTCCCACGCATCAACACCAGACCATGCTATTGTATTATCATTTAGATTTATTGCTCTTAATTTGTGGTAGTTATCTGTTCCACTTGGTATATATCTAATTATCAAATAATTATATGTTTTATTGTAAAATAAAGAATAAATGTAATTATAATATGCACCCAAAGATTTATTATCAATAACAGATTCTAATACCCCTAATTTATTATAAATTTCAATACTATAACCAGAAGAACCTGTATCTACAAGTATAAAGATATTTCCAGTATCCATGTCAAAATCAAAGTCAACAATTTTTGGTTTTGTAATCGTCCTTATAATTTTATGATTACTATTATACACATTAAGTCTTGTTTTATCACTTAGAATATACACGTCACCATTTTTAGTATTAACCTTAACTTTCCCTACATTTCTATACACAGATAAATAATCATCTGTTGTGTTAACTTCTATATTTTTTATTTCATTAGTAGTTAAATCCCAATAATATATTTTCGATTTTAAACTACCATCAGTTATATAATCTAAAATAGTAAAATACAATCGACTACCATCACCGTTAAATACTATACATGTAGGCGACCTATAAAATGTTGAAGTACCTTCATATAAATCAGCTACTGAAATCTCCTTCACCAATGTACCAAATGGTGTACTCTGTTCAATATTATGAAAATATATCTCATCGCCTACTTTATAATCACCTGTAACAGTAGGTATTGCATTTGAAATTTCCTCCCACGTACTATCTGTAGTTACATCAGCACCACTTGACGTTAAAGCCGTAACTACACTATTTTTAGCATCAACGCCAGACTGAAAAACCTCATTAATAGCACCTTTAAGAT
Organism: uncultured Clostridium sp.; assembly: GCF_963515715.1. Classification (GTDB taxonomy): domain Bacteria; phylum Bacillota; class Clostridia; order Clostridiales; family Clostridiaceae; genus Clostridium_AW. The sequence goes on along the minus strand of NZ_CAUPZS010000010.1, from coordinate 49,245 downwards.
TCTTCTTAGTTGTTTGTAATGTTTCACTTCCTATATCCGTCTTAATTTGAGCCAATTGCGACTCAACTGTAATTCCAGAACTAGTCTTAATATCTGTTGCACTTAGTGCAATATCTGTAGATAAAGGCTTGTTGTTAATTTTTCTACCTGTAGGAACTGCCCCCACATCACTAGCTGCTAAAGTAACTGCTCCTGTCTTTTCATTTACAGAAGTTACTGGAACTTTTATATTTGACGCTTTTGTATCTACTTCTTTTATTTTCTGATCAATTACATCTGCATTGTAATTTAAGTCTTCAATATTAACTACATCTGTACCTTCTGGCTTTTTAAGTCCATAGTTAATCGTAGTTTTCATTAATTATCACCCTCCTTGCTTTCAAAAAATAGGGAAAATAAAAAGACTATGTTTCAGTCTTTATTTTGCCTTTAAAGTTTATTTAGTTGTGTCGTAATATAACTCTATTATTCATAAAAAACACTCTAGTAATAGAGTGTTTTTTAATATTGTTTTATTAAGAATTTAAACATCTGATATAAATTTTTAATTTATTTTTTCTATTGTAACAGTGTAAGTACTGCCGCTGTTTTGAGGATCACCATTAGCAAGAACTATCATATATATTCCAGTGCTTTTTATTTCAAGATTGTCAAAAACATAAGTTTCTTTATCTAATGGCACAGCTTTTGAGTTAGAAGAATCAATGCCATCACCATAGGTTGCAAATAATTTGCCAGCAGCATGTACAGTGATCCTATATGTTCCTGATGTTTTGAAGGTAAGTCCGTATTGTTCCACTTGCCCACTTTGAAGTAAATTTTTTTCATTAATGGTACCGTTACCCACATTAATCCAACTTAATGCACTTGTTGCTCTCGACATACTTATTGTTACGTCAGCTGTAGTTTCTGGTTCAACAAATATTTTATACTCTATCATCGGGATAAAATGCCAGCCAATCGTATTAAACATTCTATACTCTCCTGAGTTAAAACTAGCATAATTTTGATACACAGGATAATCTGGCAATATTGAGATTTTTACAGCCGCATCACTATCTACTGTTAAGTTTCTTAAATCAGAATCACTTACAGTTACAGAGAATACTCCCAGTTCTTTACCTTCTATTGTTTGTGTACAAGATCCCCCATCAACTAATTTATTTGACATATTAGCCATAGAAACAACCTTTATATTATCACTTACATTTGCACTTGCACTTTCACTTGCTAATACAGGTGCAGAATTAAAGAGTAATAGGCTTGAGCATAACAATGTCAATGACATTGTTTTAATATTTTTTTTAGACATGAATTTCCCTCTCCTCTAGGTTAGATGGCCATCTAAAAATTTTAGCTATATTTAATCATTCTACATTTCTTTTCAATTACCTTCTTTTTACATAAATATTTTTTTGTTACATTTTAATATTATATTAATTTCCTACAAAAATAGTTAATTTCTTTTTAACTTTTGCCCATTATATGATTTAACTCAATTACGAAAAAAGAACCCTGTAATGTAACAGGATTCTTTATTTACGCTATATTGTATCATCGATAACTAACATGTAAGGTTCATTAGGTTGATTCAACGCAGGAAATATTGAATGAACTACTATATAATACTCACGTACTACACCATCATCATAAATACCTGGAAGATCAATATATTTTACTATATCAAAGTTATCTTCTCGCGTATTAGCCACAAGTTTTCGTTCTTTAGTATATCTATCTTTTTCCCATATAGCCACATCATACAAACTTCCGTATGGTGGTTCCAATACTACTCTGTAATTCTTCTCTGAGGCGAAAAAAAACCATATATCAATATCATTCTTGTCTTGAATATATCCTTTATTTAAAGCACTTTTGTAGCTATAAGGTAATAAATAATTAGGCGTTTCAAAATAATTATTAGGTTCAGTCTCCCAGTTTATATATTGTTCAGCAGCTGACGCAGGACTTACATTAAAAAATAATAAGCCTATAACCAAACAAATAATAGGGAATATTTTCTTCATAATAGTCACCCTTTCTTTTATCTTAGTACAGGCCTGTTCAATTACTATTTTATTACATTATATGTAATAAGTCAAATATATTGGCAATTTTGTATTGATTATACTATATAAACCTCTTATACTTCTGGAGTATTCTTTAATATATAATCTTCAACAGCTTTTCTGTAATCAGTGTTAGTTATATCATCAATAACATAAACCTTTTCTGTTTTTGGATTTAATCCACCATTCATAATTCTTTCTGCACATATTCTTAATCTGTAATATCTAATATATCATTTTTTTCTTCTAATGTTAAAATACCTAGTGAATAAGCCAGCAAAATGTCTTTTTCAAACTTTAATTTTTTGTCGAATAAATATTTCCAAAGCCTATAATTTAAACTCATACTATCTACCTCCTGCTAATTGTATTTGTAAATCCGCAATAAGTTGTAATGAAGATTGTAACAATTGCTCTTGCTCCATAATTTTTAATTGACTATCTGCTAATGCTTCAGATAATTCATCAATAGTTAAGTCTGGGAGGTCAAACACCTGACCTTCACCTAATTTAAAAAATGAAAAATCTTTTACACCAAAAACCTCGAAATTATCTGTATAACCTATAATATTAGAATCACTCTTAATAATTTTTTCAGCTTCATATATTTCATCATTAAAAGTAAGTTGCTTCATTATCTTATAACACCTCCCCAAGATGTATTTTCATTAGCACTTGTTCCTACTGGTTGAGATGAATTGGGGTCTTTCGAAATAACTCCGCCATCAACAGCAGATAAACCAAAACTGTTATTAGTGGAAGCAGAAGTCCAGTTTCCAGATATAACTTTTGACTTATCGGACTTAACACATACTTGTTTATTTGAAGCTATACAATACCTAACTTCGCCACTTGGTGTTCCTTCAAATTCAAATGCTGTTGAATAAGGAGATGTATAAGTATTATTACAATACCAAAATCTTACGGACATTGAACATGTTGACTTAAAATAACTACTACTACTAGAAAGCCCATATACAGATACCCTAACTAAACAACCACTAACAATTAAACCCTTTACTTTATAATCTACAGCTTTTGAAGCATTATCTATATCTTTAGTGCCATCATAACCAGTTAACGTAAGAATACCAGAACCGTAAAAATTATCTAAATATATTATACCCTCGGAAGAATAATCACCTTTTAAAACACATATTGAAACTAAGTTATTTATAGTTCTTGGTAATTTACTTATCGCATATTTAATTGACTTAAAAGCAGTAGCAACTGTTAAACCATCATTTGTATCTGAACCATTAACAATATCAACATAATATTTAAAGGAACCATTTGTAGATGAAAGTTTAGCTAACTCCATCTCATGTTTATTTAGTTCAGATGCAATTTGAGCCAATTCCGACGTAACCCCTGTCTTAAAAACTTCTAAAGTTTTCCCATCTGCTGCCTTTATATCTGTTGCACTTAGTGCAATGTCTGCTGATAAAGGCTTGCTATTAACTTTCCTACCTGTAGGAACTGCACCTACATCACTAGCTGCTAAAGTAACCGCTCCAGTCTTTCCATTTACAGAAGTTACTGGCACTTTTATATTTGATGCCTTTGTATCTACTTCTTTTATCTTTTGGTCAATTATATCTGCATTGTAATTTAAGTCTTCAATATTAACTACATCTGTACCTTCTGGCTTTTTAAGTCCATAGTTAATTGTAGTTTTCATTATAATCACCTCTATTCATATACTTTTAAGTCATTCCATGATTTAGCTTTAGCATTGAACCATGTTAGTTCCTTTTTATTTAAATGATTCCAAAGTGTATAAGTGTATTTAAAATAATAGGATAAATGAGCTGGCTTTATATTGTCTAATATATCCTTAAAACCTGCTAAATTCTTTGGTATACCTCTAACTCCTATAAATTGCACTGTAAAAGAATAGCTTTCAGGGTGTTCTATTACTTTTACTTCTCCACCACTGAAAGCTTCTGCTGTTTCTTTTATAAGTTTTTTGGTTACTGTACCATGTCCTCGCTTTTTAGCTTTTATTACTTCTCTTCTTTCCTCATAGCTCTTACTTATATCTATGTTAATTCCATATTCTTTTTCCCATAAGGTTAGTCCCCATGTAGCAGTATCAATAAAGCATTGTTTAAGTAAATCTTGTATATTCCAACTCAAGAGTCCTAATTCATATCCCACAACATCATCTATTACCTTAAACTCTTTAATTTCTCTTAAAATTGGAGGTAGATAAGCTAAAAGATTAGGTCTGTATAAATCTATTTCTTCTTCTGATAATGATGATTTTTCTCCATATTTAGTAGTACCATACTTTATAGATCCATACATAGCTTACACCCCCTTTAATTGATTCCATGTAATAGAGCCTTTGTTCATTTTTCCATCTAAAGCACCTTGCAACCCTGTAACGTTAGATATTGAATGAGTATGAGAATTTGGATTTGCTGTTATTGTTATATTGGAGCTTCCATCAAAACTAACTCCATTAATCGTTCTAGCAGTTTGCAACTTTGTAGCAGTATCAGCCTTTCCCCCATTAGCTGGCAAGCTGGATGGAAAGTCTGTTACTTGAGCTTTAGTGTGTGTATGCGTAGATGGGTTAAAGCTACCTGGCTTTCCTGTTACACCTGTCCAAGGCACACTATCTGCAACCTCTGCCGCATCAACCTTACCATTATTGTTTTTATCATAGATAGACTTAAGCATATCTCCATATCCAGCACTTTCTAACTCCTGTTTTGTTGCAAATTTAGAATTTGCCTCAGTTTCAGTGTAGTATATGTCATCAAAGTTAATATCTTTAGTAAGTTGACTTAGCTTTGTTGGTAAATCACTAAACTTAGCTATCTTGGTCCAAGCACTCCAAGTACTGGCATCATTGCTTTTCGAATATCTATAATGCATATCTGGATTTGGATTCCCTGCACCTGCAAAGACTATTTGTCCAGAAAACTTACCATTATTCATATCCCAAGGCATAACAATTAAATACCCATCATGGTTTAATGGATAATTTTGAACACCTGCTTTTATGTTATAAAAGCCACCTAAGGTGTAGTTATTTAAATTTTTAGTTGTACCCTCTATTCTCTCTAAAGAATTTCTTTGTACAAAGTCACTAACATTTTTTCCATTAAGCGTATCAGAATTAACTGCATTATTTACTTTTACTGCTTTTATAATCGCTTCATTATAATCCCACTTATTATTCCATTTTGTTCTTTCAGCAGCAGTTATATGTTTTAAGCTATCGGTTGCGTGTATATCAAATTCTGTCTTAGTAGCTTGTTTAACATTATCCACATTACTTAATCCCACATCACCTTTAGTAGTTCCATGAGGATTAGTTCCTAAGGGATGAGTATATACAGTCGCCTCTGTTCCATTTATTTTAATATTTCCATTGGTACTGGTATTTTCTATTTTAGTAGCTCCTGTAGCTATTCCATCTAATTTACCTTTATAGCTATTATCAAAATCATTGCTTGATAATCCTTTACCTGTCACTTTATCTACTTTATTGCTTACAGTATTCCATAATGTTCTTTCAGTAGATGTTATGTGTTTTATAGAATCCGCCATATGAGTTACGGAACTATCCCAGGCATCCAGCAGAGCTTGTGTAATTTTATCTAACACAGATTTATTATTGTGTACATGCCTCTTACTGTAAGCTTCATTCCAATTGGTTCTTTCAGTTGCTACTATATGCTTTATCTCATTACTATCATGAGTATCTGTATATTCCTTAGCTATCTTAAGAGCAGTATCTGCTTTAGTCTGAGAAGCTGCAGGTGTTTCTTTAGCGTTCCAATTAGCTTTTTCCGTATCACTTACAAATCTTTTATTTGCATTTTCAACTATAATATCAGCACTATGGGTTGAAGGATGTGTATACTTATTTGCCCCCTGCTCTATCCCTGCCAGTTTATTCTTCTCTATAGTAGTATAATCTTCTGTACTTAACTGCTTCCCTTGTACCTTATCAACTTTTTTGCTTAATTCATTAGTCATAGTTCCAGCAAAATTTGCGTCGTTATTCAATGCCTCTGCTATCTCTTGTAAGGTATCTAAGGCTTCGGGAGCAGTTCCTATAACATCTTTTATCTTTTGTAATACTTCTTCTTTAGTAAACACCTGCTCCTTTAAATACCTTTTATTTAATTCAGTATCTACATAGGTTTTATTAGCTTTTTTATTTTCTAAATCAGTGTCATTAGCTTTTAATCCTTGTATTTCAGCATTGTTACTAGTTTTATAAGAGCTCAAATCATTATTAATTACACTTTCAGCATTTTTAGACCTAGTAATTTCACTACTCAAATTATCATTAGTAGCATTAAGATTATCAGTCAATACTTTTTCAGCAGCCTTGGCTCTATTAATTTCATTATTTAAATTATTATTAGTGGCATTAAAGTTATCGGTCAAAGTTTTTTCACTAGTCTTTGCTCTATTAATTTCTGAGTTAAGGCCATCTAATAAATTCTGTTCAGAAGTTTTCGCTCTAGTAATCTCATTATTTAAGTTTTTATTTGTTTCATTAATATTATTAGTTAATTTTTCTTCCGCTGATTTAGCCCTATTAATTTCACTATTTAGGTTATCTGTTAAAATTTTTTCTGCATTTTTAGCTCTTTCTGCTTCTTCGTTTAAATCTTTATTTATATTTTCTTCAGCCTTAGATGATCTTTCTACTTCACTATTTAATGCTTTCTGGGTATTAACAATACTTTCCTGAACTTTATTTATATCTTCTGCTTCTATGGTATCACCAGGTGTTTCATAGGTAATATAGGCTTTATCTACACTTCCATAAAGGCGAATTATGGTCTTCCATGGGGTAGTACTTGGAGTAGATAATATAAAGTTTTCTAGTTTTTCTCCCGTTAATTTTGAGCCAGTATAAACCCTTACACTAGAACTGCTTACATTATCATGCTCTAATTCTCCTTCGTACACTCCATCTTTTAAATTAACTTCCTCTTCAATTACATAGATGTTTCCATCAATCTTATTTAACTTTTCTATAAACTTATCTATATTATTAGGATACATACTTTTACACCCCCAATTCCACAGTTCCTAAAACTGGTATTTCTTCATCTTTTAGTCCCATATTTACTGTTGAATTATTGATCTTTAAATCTGTATAATCTAAAACTCCTGGAGTGCTAAGAAGCAAGTTTCCTATTCTTGCTATACTGATATAAGATAATTCAAAAGCTATATCCTTTAAATAAGTATCTAGTAATTTAATGAATTCTCCTTGAACCTGTGCAATATTAAATCCATTAGATAAGATTATTTTTGCACTTATATCAATTGGTTTTTCCATAGCCCCTTTAACAGTAACTTTAGTTCCTATAGGCCTAACTTCTTCTATATGGTTATATACAGCATTAATTAGTTCCTGACTAGGAGATTTTTTATTGCTATCCACCATAACGATCTTTACAGTTCCATTGCCTTCCCAAAGAGGAAATACCTTTACTTTACCAACCCCCGTAACCTCTAAAGCCCATTGTTTATAATGATTGGAGTTACCCGAAGTAGTAGGATTTTGAATCTTTTCTGTAAACCTATTATATAAATCCTCCCCTTCTTCAACATCTTGTCCTTCCTGTATTGTTTCTCCTAGATTTGCGGTGGCTAAATTTTCTATATAATCTATGGGAATTAAAACTCCTACTGGCTTATTTCCTATAGCTCCTAATTCCTCACACTCCATTTTATATATACCCCTGTCTATCTTTTCTACTGTTTTATAATTTAAATCATCTATAGAAAATCTACTACCTAAAGGTATATCTATTAATTTATTTTCGCCATTATAAAACTGTCCTTTCTTAATAGCTTTAGTTGGTTGTTTTCTATACATTCCTATTTCACTTACCCTTTTTTCTAAAAATTCTTCTGGAGTATCTGTTTGTGCAAAAGTATATTCTAAGAACCTATCTAGATTGGAGTAAGCTGCAGCTAACTCTAAAGCTATGGGAGTTAGAGAATTATACATTATACTGCCTTCTCTTTTATCTAAATCATCAGGAACTTTATCCATCATTCTTTTAAGTATAGCTTCATCTGTATTTACTTCCTCAAACAACTATCTCACCACACTTTCAGTAAATTCTCCATAAATAGAAAAGACAGTGAAATTTACTATTACACCATCTTTATCATATTTAAATATAAAATTATCCACATTATTAACTCTGTCATCTTGCATAAGTGCCTCTGTTACTCTTCTTTTAATCTCGCTTTCTGTTATATCCCTATCCTTACCAATTAAATACTTTAATTCACTGCCATAATTCCAGCTATATATAAGATGCTCATATCTTTCTGTTTTTAATATTAATTGTATAGCTTGCCTAAGTGCTTCCACTTCATCACAATACCCTACTACTTTTCCTTTTTCAAAGTCAATTTTATAGGTTCTTGTTGCTTCAATTTCTTCTGCTATTTCTAAATCATTTTCTATTGTTGCTCCCTGTGGTAATATACTCAATTGTTACACCACCTTATCTAGGATGACATATTGCTGGCCGCCTTGTACTCTTAAAAGCAATACCTTATCCCCTTGTTTAAGCCCTTCTCTAATAACTATTTTATTTAGTTCTTTAGATGTTGAACCATTTGAATAGCTATGACTATGGCTTAAATCTATTTCATATTTAATTAAACTTTGTGGGATAATAAAAAATTCTTTAGATAATATAAACTTTTGATCTATCTTTATTTTAAGCTCTTCTACATTTAACACTTCTCCAAACAAAATATTAACTGGATTGTTTGCTCCTACTGCATCCACTCCAGCCTTCTTTATAATATCTATCATTCCCATATCTACACCACCTTTAAATCAAAATCCATAATTAAATTTCCTTGGTCAAATTTATGTGTAGCATCTTCTATTAAATAATATTGACTTATGCCCTTTTCTTTTATTTCTACATATACCCCTGCCCCTGCTCTCAGCTTTAAATCTTCCTTAATATCTGTGCTTACTACATCTTTTAATTTCAAAGTTTTAGTTTCTCTGTTCTTAAGCTTTAATGTATTATTAACCATTTCTTGTATTTGTGCTTTATTCATATTTTCATCTACCTTGTGGAAATATTGCAATCTTCCCCACTTAGCTATATTTTTGCTATCTTGTGCAATATAAATATCTCTACGATTAGTATCTTTATTATCCCTAACTATTTTTACCTTATTATAAGTATCATTGTCTATGCTATTTTTCCAATCATAGTTACCTAAATTGCTGTCATCAGAAATTACAATTTTTTGTTTCATATTGTTTATATTTTTTAAATAAAGAGCTCCAAAGTCATCATATAGTGTATAAGTTTTTCCTGTACTCATTAATGTCTTTTCTAATGCACTGTACATTATATCTAAAAGTTTTTTATTATCCTCTAATAAACTTGGTATGACATATGCTGTATCCTCTATATTACCTATTGTCAATCCTACATCTTTAGCAATCTTCATTATTATTTGGCTAGCTTTTTTATTAGTAAAAACATAGAAGTCATTGCTTAGTAAATATCTTATTTGATCATATGCTGTTACTTTTATTTCTTGCTCTTTGCTGCCACTTATATCAAATACATATCCATAGAAGACTTTATGGTCATCTACTTTAAAACTTACTACATCACCATTATTTATAGATATGGATTTGTCTTTTAAGAAGTTAAAATCTAAACTGGAGGGTTTACCTCTTCTTTTAGTTTTCCATGTAACTTCTGTAATAAGTTCCGATATATTAAACATATTTCCGTTTTTATTATCTAACAATAATTCAATTTGCATAATATCACCTACGGTATCTTAAATACTTGCCCTGGATATATTAGATCAGGGTTTTTAATATTATTTAGTTTTGCTATTTCCGGATATCTAGCACCATCGCCAAGGTACCTTTTAGCAATGTGCCACAATGTATCTTCACTAACAACAGTATGTATTTTTTGCTTTGGTTTTTCCACTGGCCTTGAAGGCTTAGATTTTGCAGTAGCCTTATTAGTATTATTTTGTTTATTATCTATGACTACTTTCTTCGCTGAATAAGGCCTATAAACCTTAAGCTCTATGGAATAATATATATCTCCTACTTCTCCACCTTTTTCTGTTAGCTTTAAATTCTCTATAGTAAATAAATCATTAATATCCAAAGGACTTCCTGTAAATATAAATCTTATCTTTTGCTTCTTTTCTCTCCACTCCCTCATCTTAGAAATGTAAACATTAGGAGAAAATAGTTGCTCTGAACTCACATATGGCCCTATATTCTTAGGGAAATAACTTTCAAAAGATATTTGAGTCAATTTAGGTTTATTTATTGAGCTAATCTCTCCTAAATTTATAATATCAAAGGTTTTGTTATCCCCACTTTCACTAAATTCTATTTTTTCAGGGAGTACAGGAAGAGTAAAACCTTCTTCCCCATCGTTTATTCCTAAATACATCTTGTACATTAAGCATATACCCCCTCTGCACTATTAACCAATTCGGTTTGCATGTAATTCTCTATCCTAGATATTATTTTATTAATATCCGCTTCCTCTTTTACATCTCCTGTAGTCACTTGCACTGTAGGAGTCAAAGTTACAAAGTTTTGTATACTTTCCTGCTCTGCTAAATCTCTCATAAGCTCCAAATGTTCATTACTTATATCTACACTATCTTTAATTTGGCCAAGGTTATTATTCGCCAGTGCTAGACCATCTTTTTGATCTGTATTCAAATTATTTAATAATTCATTTGAGTCATCTGCATAATTTTCCAAAGGATCTTGAAGATCTGATAATTTATCTAATCCAAATTTAGCTTTTATATCATCAATAGTTGCATTTTCAATAAAGTCTTGTCCTGATGCTTTAAACTTACTAAAATCAGCTCTATATTCTATTTCTTTTATCTGTTTTGCTTCTACTCCAAGCAGGTTAGCGAAAAAGCTTGAAACATTATTTATCCCTTTAATTGCACCATTTAATATATTTATCATAGCATTTACAGCCCATTGCGCTATATCAACTATATACCCAAATGCATCTGCAAAGGTTTTTCTGATTCCGTTTGTTACAGCGCTAAAAGCTAGCATAGCACTTATTAGTCCTACTATTAATCCAATTACAACTCCTATAGGATTTAATGATGCGACAAGATAAAATAGTCTGTGTTTTATGGTCGCTAATGCCAAAGCACCTGCTAGCCGAAGTGTTACAAAAGACCACCCAGTCATTAATGCCTGTATTGCAGGTATCAATGTTCCTGTTATAAACACTATAGCATTATAAATTCCCCATGCTGCTGCTAACCCTAATATTATAGGGGACAATCCCAATAGAATTATTGCTAAATTGTAGACTATATCTGTTATAAAATTCATATTATCTATAACAACATCTATGCTATTTGAAATTAAACTAAATGCCCATGTTCCTATAGTTGCTATTACTGAGAATCCTGCACTTATAAAATCAAAGAACGGTTGGAATCTCCCTTCTCTAAACCATTCATTAATCGTACTTAAAATAGGTTTTAAAGCTTCTAAAGCATTGCTACCTGTTTGTAAAAAAGCAGTCTCTAGACTAGACTTAATATTATTAAACTGTACTAAAGCTGATGTATTTAATTCTTCTAAAGCCTGCTCTGTAGCACCTTTTTTCTCTAATAAAATATTAAACTTATTTATGAAATCATCCATACCTTCGGCACTTTGAAGCATTTGAGTGTCACCATCATTAAATTTAAAATTACTTTGCAATGAAGTATAGTCTCCCCCAAGAGCCTCTTTTAGCGCACTTCCCGCCCCTTCTAATCCTTGCCCTGGGTCTAATAGCGTAAGTTTTTCAGATGCCTTATTTAAATCCATTAATTTCTTAGGATTCCTCGTAGAATTACTAAATTGTCTTGTTACAGCATTAAATTCTTCTATACTATATGCACTTTCATTGGCATGTTTATTTAAATTTAAAAAGAAAGCCTTTCCAATATCTTTATTGCCTAATGTATTGCCCATGTTAATAATTTCTCTCTCTAATCTAGCTGCTCCCTCTATAGCTGTATATAATCCTTTTTTTATATTTTCAAATCCTAAAAAATTGCTTATCAAGTCTTTGAGCTTACTTGATAATCCATTAGAAGAATCCGCTCCTCTATCTAAACTATCACTCACATCATCTATAGCTAATACTGAGATCTCCGCTGCTCTTGTCACTTGGTATAGGGGTGTTGTAATTTGTTCAAACATTCTTAAATTCGTCAATGCCGCTTCTATAATTATCACCTCACTTTTATACATAATAAAAACACCTACAAAATGTAAGTGTTTTTATTATTAAGTTACTTTTTTAATTTTAGATTCATATTCTCATTTATTTTTCATGTTTTTCATAGAATTTTCTATATTTCTTATTATTTCTTCAGCACTAGGACTCTTTTTCTCAGGTTCTATAGTTTTATATTCAGCATCTGGAGTTAGGGTTATATTATTTTGTTTTTCAAGTTGTCCTGTTTCTTCTAGATAATCAGATACTATATTTTCAGCTTTTATGGCGCTTACCAGCATCCAGTCCTCATAAAGTTTACCAAATTTATTTCTAAACCAATCTGTTGTATATGGACTAAAATCACAAAATAGTGCATATATATCTCCTACTCTATTACGTATTTTTATACCATCATCATTTGTCCATTCTACAATCCTATTTAAATCAACTTTTCTTATATCTTTTAATTCTACCTGTAAAATATCTCCGTCTAACTTATAGTAAATATCAGCTATGCTCTCATATTCATGACCTATAAGTTTTTGCCATCCTGCCATTTCCCCTGTGGCTGGTTTTGATTTCAAGTCTTTTGCTGTATTTGGAAACCATTTTTTATACACATCATATGGAACTTCATTTTGAGGAATCATTCCTACATATGTTGTTGAAGTTGGCTTATAATAATTGCAATTAGTTTCGAGTATCTTACACACTTCTTCTAATGACACAAAAATAATATTATTATATAGGATATTATCAGTCTTCATTTTTTCACCATGAATTTTAACGCCAATACTATTGAAAACTGCATTAATATTTGTTACTTTATTTGAAATTAGTGTTTCTTTTTTATTTTTATCTGGTTGCTTAATCTTTTTCCAAGAGTCAACAACATCTTTAGGAACCTCTCCCGTAGGTACTTGACCTATATATGTTGTTTTAGTTTTTTCATAATGATAAACATTCATATTAAATAGTTTAGCAATACTTTCAATTGGTAGATATATTTTGTTGTTGTACACCATTCTATTGCCATTAAAGCTAGATCCATCAACTTTAATGTTAGCTTTATTGAATGTTACCTTTATAGTTTTTTTATTTGTACTAGCAAATACAAAAACTGGTGTAATGGTAAAAACAGTAATAATCAAAAACATTAACATCTTTCTCATTTTTACTTTCATTATAAATTCCCCCTTATATACTATATTATACCAATATAGTATTTGAGAATCTACTTTTTAGTACCTATCTTTTCTTTTTAGATTTATTTAAAGCCTTATTTTCACTTTCTATGTGGAGGTCTATACTAGCATAAATATAAGCTCTTTCTTTTCTATCCATATTCATCAATGTACTAGGGAGAATTTTAAGCCTATGGAGGGCATAGTGTGCATAATTAGCATCACTATCGCCCTCCTTTATTAGTTTTTTGCTTCTTCAACAAGTTCTTGCATTCCTTTGTCATAGCCATTTACTTCACTGACAGCACTTGACCATTCGGAATATTCTCCATCATTCATCTTAGCTTTCATAGCACTTAACAATTCCTCTGCACCTTTAACCCCCCATGCATTCTGAAGTTCTGCATTTTTTAAATCAGGATATATGGTGCTTTCTATTATTAAATTAGCAATATACTTATCTTGATTAGTTTCCATAACCTTTTGTCCTTTATAAAAATCTATTTTCCTACACTTCTTTCTAAGTTCATCACCTAGTGCTGCTGATATAGGTTTAAATTTCATCTTCTTTTCCTTGCCACCCATTTTTATAATTCTCTCTATAGGTTCTACCTCTTCAAACTCATCCATTAAAAAGTCTTTAAAATCCATTCCATACTCCTCCTATTCTTATCCTGTCTTATCCTAATATTGGTTTATTAAATGCATTTAATATGTCCACATCCTCAAATGTAAAGCTCATTTCTTCTTCAAGAACTTCACTATCTACATCGAAGGCAGCCATGCTTACTTCATCTAAATTACAGCTTTTCAGTACAACTGTTTGTCTACCTAAGCTACTAGTTGGATCTTCATTGATTACAGTAATGTCAAAGTATGCATCCTTACCTTCCTTCATATATTTAAGCATAAGCTCTCTAAATAAAGATGTGGCATAATAGACTGTAAGGGTGCCTGTCCCTTTCCACCCTGTTGCCTTATTTTGTGTTCCTCTTTTACCAAGGGTTTTTATTTCTGATTTTTGTTTCTCTACCTTTGCTTCTATTTTCTTAGCATAAAAAAGCTCTTCGTTACGCCCTTCTATAGTGATGTAAGCCCTAGCTTCTTGTCCGCTGATAGTATCTTCTGCTTTAAAAAATCCCATGCTATTGCACCTCCACGTTCATATAAAGTTTTTCCATACTGTCTATGGATTGTATTCCTACTTTGGCAAGTATAGAATCCTTGTCTTCTCCCTGTAATATAACTACATCCTCCGTAGCAACATTTTCTATTGCTCCTATACCTTGTAAAGTTTCCAAATGTTTTATTATATCTTTCTTAAATAAATTTCTGCCATCTTCATTATTAGAAGCTTTACCTATATAGCTATTTTCATATAAGGCTTTAATATCATTACCTATTCCATCAAGAACTCTTATAACTCTATTTTTTCTAAAATCATTATTCTTATCTTCTGTAAAAGTTTTTAAGGTGTTTATGTCCTGCTCTATGATTGCCTTTCCATTGTTTGTTATAAATACTATTTCTCCATTTTTAAGAGCAGTTTCTATTTCCTTATTTGTATATCTGGTATCCACATCTATAGCTCCATCATAGGTGCTATAAGTTAGAGATTGATTAATATTTGCCCCAGCAGTTGCCCCTGCAACAAATGCCACTGCCTTTTCAGAAGAAATAACCGTCATGTCATTTAGAATTACACCATTTTTAACAGAAATTATTCCTTCATAGTCAGCTTCTGGATAGTTTTCAAGTACACATTGTACTTTTTTCCCTTCTTGCTCCCTAAGTCTTTTAATAAAGTTTGTAACTATAGCCTTAATGCTAGAATCCTTCGTAGAAATTGCCATAGTGTTAAAATCATACAATTCAATTTCACTTAAATAATTTATATAATCCTCATTAGTAACTGTACCATCATCCGCTCCGCTAAGGGTAATTCCCGCAGTAGCTTTTAATTCTCCAGTACCTTTAAACTCTACAAAAGGATTAGAGTTTAAATTCTCTATGGATTTAACTCCTATTTGTTTATCTACTTGTGTGTTTCCTAACATGGTTATTACATCAAAAGAACTTTCATCATCAATATTATTTTGTATAATAATTTTAATGCTATTACCTTTTGTTCCAGTATATTTAGCTGTTACAGTTAATCCTTCAATTGTAGTTGTTGCCTTAGTTCCTGTATTAATTCTACATAATAAAAGCTTATTTGCTCTTTTAAGTGCTTCTTTGATTAATAGCGCACTTTCTTCTGTTATATCTATACCTATTAAATCAAATAAGTCATCATCAGCCCCTATCTCAACAACCTGCTTCTCTGGTCCCCACTGAAGACTTAAAGGCATTGTAACTATTCCTCTTTCCCCAATAATATAAGAGTCTTTCTCCTTAGATTTAAAATTTATATATGCTCCCGGTCTAATTTTGTTTTGTTTGTTCCATGTTCCTCCTGCCATTTATTTCACCTCTTTCTTATTAAAATTCTCTATAACTTTTTCAGCCTCATCTAGGCTGTATTGTTTGTCTTCTAGTAAAGCTTTTAAAACATCCTTTTCAATTACATTAAACTTATTAGAATTGATAATTTGTTCCTTTGTAAATTTGATTCCTTGATTAACTTCTTTCTTAGTCATTCTTAGTTACTACCTCCCTATCTAATGTTTGCATTTTTGGCACTTCCTCTATTTGCTTAACCACTTTGTAATTAAACTGGAAAAAGAAATGTAAAACTTCATCTATAACTTCATGTTTCATATTAGTAGCTCTGTATAAACTATTACCTACAGGTACATATTCAAGAAACTCATAGAGCTTATCAGCTATGTCTAAACAGTCTGAATTAATATCTTCTCTGTCACTAAAATAATTGATATCAAAACAGACACTTTTTTTATATCTATTATTGAACTCTTTACTCTGTATTGAATTTAATAGCTTAATAAAAAAATAAGGCTTTTTAAATTCTTGCTCTATTCCTTCTTCGTATATATTTATATTTGGAAATTTCTTATCTAGCCTTTGGCTAATTTCTATTCTTAAATCATTTGTGTTCGCCATTAAAATCACCTGCCATTAATATTGGGCTTAATAATTTTGCCTATAAGCACCTTTGTGCCTTTTATAAGTAGGTCTATTAACTCCCATAAGTTCTTCTAACTCTCTAGTGGTTAGTCTTTCTTTAAAGCTAGTACCATCTCTATCATAGGGATACTTCTTATATAAGTCTTTTTTTATTTTCTCATGTATTAAAGTAGCTATTTCCATATGCATCACCTCCTTTCATTAGAAATATCTATCAAGTGATTCTTAGCTTCAGATGGAGCTTGCTTGAAAGGAATACTTACTCCAACTGAAGCTTAGAAGAACTTATCCATGGACGTAGCATCCGTTATCATGGGAGTATTACGGATGCTAGTCATCGGATAAAATAAAAAGACCCTTGGAATCCAAGCGTCTTATTTAAAATAATGAACTGCTGAATGTTTTTTCAAATCAGTTCACTTTCTCATTTACTATTAAACCACGAATGAAACGTAGCATAAAAGCAATTTTTACGACTTATTTACTGTATTTTTCCTTAATCCATATTAAATCAGATATCTTGTTTATGGCAGTCCTTTTTATTCTCCCTGCATAATCGTAGTCTAAGCCTAATAATTCGCCCACTTCTTTCCAAGGTCTATTATCTATACATCTTAACTTTACAATGCTTCTTTCTTTATCATCTAATGTGCTTAAAGCATTATCTACTTTATTTATTAATCTCTCTTTATTTTCCTTTTCTTTCATCAACTTATCTATCAGAGTTTCTTTTCTTATGTATTCTTCTTCTACTACATTGTTAATTTTAAAGGTTTTACTTGTTTTCTCATTATAATTAATTGATTTATAGCCATTGTACTCAAACTTTAATTCTTCAATTTCTATTTCTAAATTTTTTATCTCAGCTAGTATTAAGTTATAACTATTTAATAATCCATCCGTCTTTCTATTTAAATCTTTATTCATTACATATCCCCCCTGAATTTTATTCTTTAATATTCAATATCTTTTAAAAATATTGTATTGTATTTCCGTCAAATTGTAAAAGAACTACATTCCTGTTTTTGGATTATTTTTATAAATTACGTTTATTTTACTTGTTTATACGTCTTTTACCTCATATTAACTGGTATATCCGACCAATATTGTATTGTATTTACGTATTTTATATTATATAATAGCATTAAGAATGTCGGTTAAACCCACATGATAAATTTAACATATACAGGAGAGATTTGTATGTCTATCGGGAAAAATATAAAGAATTATAGAAAAGAAAAAATAATGACGCAAAAAGAGCTGGCAGAAAAGGCTAATATATCACGTTCTTACCTTGCTGATGTAGAAAATGGTAGATACAACCCTAGTTTAGATGTATTAAATTCTATCGCTAATTCTTTAGGGGTAAAGACTAGTGATTTACTGGATAATGAAAATAAAGATATTGGTATAAATTTTAGTACTCCAGAAGAAGCTATGAAGTTTATTATTGAACAACCAGCTATTATGGGTTTTGGTGGATTTGATATAAGTAAGATGAGTGACGATGAAATTATTGAATTTGCTAATGAACTATTAAGACAACTTAAGTTAATAAGCTATAAATATAAAAAATGACTTGAATTTATAGTTTAATCTATACAAATGGAGGGGTTCTATGGAATACAAATGGATTGATAATTTCATAGATGGGTTAATTGATGTTTACGGCACTAAAGATATTTATGAACTATATGACTCTTTAGAAATTTCCATAAGAAAGCTACCTAAGTGTAATATTTTACTTAAAGGCAATGAAGCTTTTTATAATAGAAATTTTTTTAATAAAGAAGTTGTATTTATACGAGATGATTTAAATATGGAATATGAAAAATTTATATTATCCCACGAACTAGGACACGCTATTATACATACTAATATAATAACTAGTGCTTTTAGTAGAAACCTTTTAAATTTAAATAAGCTGGAAAGGCAAGCTAATTATTTTGCCTTAAAATTAATAGATCTTAATATAGATGAAATAGCTTTTGAAGGTTTCACTATAGAACAAATAGCTAATAGCTTTAACTTACCTGTTAAATGTTTAAAATTACTTTTAGATAGTAAATCTCAAAATATATAATAAATTTATAATAAATTTATCAAATAATGTATTTACAATTTTTTCTACTTATGCTATAATTACCTTATTAATCTATTAAAAATTTCTATAAGGAGGTAGAGTTATGTTAACAATAATATTTTCATTAAAAAATTCAACTAAATACATCTTAATAAAAAATGATGATAGCTCTGCCACAAGTGTTGTATAAATTTTTATTTATTAATATTTTTAGCGTTTGTGTCCATGGGTTATCATTACCCATGGCTTTTTAAATTCCTAATATTATATTTATGCTATTAGAAAGCCTTGGTATTTCCATGGCTTTTTTTAATATAAAAAAATAAGAAAGGGGCGTATGTAAAATGATGAAAAACTTTAACATGACAACTGTAAATAACTTATTGGGAGGTGATACTTATGTTCGAGATCGGCGTAACTTATTTAGATTATTATGTTAATTCTGTTGATAAGAATAAGTGCAATAATGATATTAGACTTTATTGCAAAGATGAAGGTTTTAATTTAGAATACTTTACAAATCTAATAAATTTAGTTTTGAAAAAATAATTTATTATTATATAAAAAAATTAAACTTATTAAAAAATTACCCCTAAAAGTACTTTACCTACTTTTAGGGGTTTTATAAATTAATAATTTATCCAGACATAATATTATAATTGTTCGGGTAAATTTGTAGGATTAATCCATTAGAAATCCTTCTACTTTTAATTCACTATTCTGCTTTAAATCTATAAAATTTTCATCACATAAAATGAGAGGTTTGGATAAATTATTTGTATCTATATGTACTATCTTACCTACTCTGCCATCATTCAATAATACATTTTCTCCAAAGAAATAGTTTGCTACATGGTCTACAAATATTTTACTATAATTATAGTCAAGCTTTCCCAGACAATCCTTCCTGATGTATTCTAATGCTTTAAAAGGATCATTAGAATTTTTATTTGAATTAATATAGTCGAAAGTGTCTGCAATAGCTATAATTTTTGCATACTTGTGTATTTTATCCTCTTTTAAACCCAAAGGATATCCTGATCCATCTATTCTCTCATGGTGCATTAACACACCATATTTTACGGAATTGCTTAAATAAGATATATTTTTAATTAAATTATAAGCTATTACTGGATGTTTTTTAAATTCTTCCATGTCTTCTGTGTTAAGCCTAGGATATTTATTCAATATATCCTTGCTTATCCTTGTTTTACCGAAATCATGTAAAATAGCTGAATATGCCAATAAATTTAGCCTATCTTCTGTAAATCCTAGCCATTTTCCTAACAGAGAACTCAATATAACAACGTTAACTGAATGCTTATATATGGAGTCTTGTCCGCTTCCTTCTATTACTATGTTTTTAATCATTGTTCTTGGAGAAATTAGCTCTTCCATTACTTTTTTAGAAAAGCTTGTCACTTCATTTATATCTGTTTTTCCTTCAAGCTTTATTTTAAAAAACATATTCTCCAAATGTCCGCATAATCTTTTAACGGTCATTTGAGCTTGTTCTAATTCCTTTCTACTTTCCTTTAATATATTTTCTTGCTCTGGATCCCTTTCATATACTTGTAAATCATTCTCTAAGTAAACATCTTTTAACTTCTTTATTATACTATCCGTTAACCTTGCTCCTTTTGTTATTAATACATTATTATTAATTATAACTTCTTCTGCTGCAATCATACCTTCTTTTAAATCATCTACACTTACAACAACCCTATTATCTGCCACACCAAACCAACCCCTCTTTGAGTTATATAATATATTATTAGATAAATATTATTGTATAGTAATTATAACAAATATTCCATATTTTAAAAATATTTATTATAATTCTATAAATTAAATTTAATAAAATATTTAATTCATTACAATATATATCGATAATCTTTGTCTATTCTTTATTTTAATTTTTGTAGAATATTTACAATATTATCGAAAATTATTTATGGATTTTATCTATTCAAACATCATGTCTAAAAATCTCTCATAAGGAGAAGCTTTTCTCATCTCATTTAAAACATTTTTAACCATAACTATATCATCGGATATTATATTATCTACTCCCGAATTAATTAATCTTTTAACACTAGTGGGATCATTTACAGTCCAAACATGAATCTCTCTCCCCATAGAATGAGCTGTATATATAATGTAATCACTGACAACAGATTTATCAATGCTATAAAAGTCCACATCTAATGTTTTTAGATCTCCTTTTATCAAAAATATAATATATCCCCTTTTAATTTTAGGATTTAACTTTTTCACCTCTTCAAGAACTTTGTAATCAAGAGATGTTACCGCACAAGAATCAACAATATCGTTCTCTTCTATTATTTTTACTACATTCCTAACTAAATCATTTTCATGACCATTTATCTTAACTTCAATATTAAGTTTAATCTTATTTTTCGCCAATCTAATAGCCTCTTCAAGTGAAGGTATTTTATCTTCTGAAAACTTTTTATCGAAATAGCTCCCTGCATCTAATTCTTTTATTTCACTATAATCAAGTTCCCATATATTTTTATTAACGCCTGTTGTCCTTTTTAAATTAGAATCATGCAAAAGAACTATTTCACCATCTTTACTTTCTTGTACATCAATTTCAACAAAATCTACGTTGTGATTTATTGCTGCTTCTATAGATGACAAAGTATTTTCCGGCGCTTCTTTAATAACTCCTCTATGAGCAGTAATTTTCACGTCATATTTAACATTCATTATTTCACTTACTATAAAGCTTGTTATGGCAGTAAAACTTATGAATACAAGCATAAATACAGCAAAGATTCTTTTTCTATTGGAAAAAAACTTATCCAATAGACTTGGTTTTTCTCTAATTTTTATATTCAATGGTTGAATCTTCACTTCATTACTTTTTTCTCTTAATATATAAAATAGCCTTGTTATATAATAAACCTCTAATGGTGCAACTACAAAAGAAGATATCATCATTCCCATTTGATGAAACACAACTATACTTGATATTATAATCCTTCCCAAATAGGAATTATAATTAAACTTTCCTACTAAAGCAGCCACAATTGAAATCCATGACATATAAATTAATAAAAATAACATTAAATTAATCGCAGTTATAGTTAAAAAATAAATCAAAAATTTCTTCCTATTATTTTTAATTAACCTTTTACTAGCTTTCAAAGCCTCCTTAGGCTTTTTATTCTCCAATATTATAAAATGAAATGAAAAAATTAGTCCTATAGCTTTAACAAAAAGTATAATTAAAATTAATACTTCCATAGCCTTTAAAAATATATGTTCATCTATAAAATCCTGTATAAAATGTAGAATTTGAAATGAAAATCCTAAGCTTGCATAAGATTCTATTCCTATAAAACTAGTAAAAAGAAAGAAAAATAAAATAGCGAAAATACCACCTATACCTATGAACCCAGGAAATTTTTTCAAACAAAATTTTAATATAGAGTAAAAATTAGATTCTTTTCTATTTGCCAATGTTTCATTACTGATTACTATTAGTCCTCCTATTTCTAGTAGTATTATGAAAATTGACAGTATATATAGTATAAGCAGTGTTAACATTCCTTCCACGGAAAAGCCATACTTTAGTATTTCAGTATTAGTAATAATATGAAATCCCTTTCTACTCATTAGTACATTTATTATGAAGGAAGATATAGGAAATATAATTATAGATAATAAGAGTTTTGTTGCAATCTGATATTTTATAAAGTTGTTTAACCCATATCTAAAATTATTTAGAACTTTTATTTCATTAAACAATGGATTTTTCATAATAAGTACCACCTTCTTGCTTTCTATGTATTTAGAATTATCGTAATAATAATCTTATGATTAACGTACTTATGTTTATGAATCATATATATTTTATCAATTATATATATTTTATCAATCGTATATAGTTTTTGTTATATTTTAAAATAAGTTGTATACTTATATAATATATAAAGTCACCTGGGAGGATTACACTATGTTTCACTATACTGAAAATTTATTTTATTATTATTTTGCTTATTTCATAGCTTTTTCAATGCTAGGATGGTGCCTTGAAGTAATTTATCACTTATATACGGATAAACGCTTTATTAATAGAGGTTTTTTACATGGCCCCGTATGTCCAATTTATGGCTCTGCAGCGGTAACTTTAATATTAACATTGGAGCCATTGGGAAATAAAATATGGCTTATATTTTTAGGTGGGGCAGCAGTTGCAACTATTTTAGAATATTTTACAGGATGGATTTTAGAATTGCTATTCAACACAAAATGGTGGGATTACTCAAAAGAATCCTTTAATATTAAAGGGTATATATGTCTAAAATTCTCTCTTATCTGGGGTGGCATGAGTATAATTTTCATTAAGTTATTATACCCAAGAGTTAAACAAATGATGCTTTCTATTCCTGCTCCATGGTCAGAGATATTATATAATGTCAGTTTAATTTTATTCGTAATAGATGCAACTATTACAATAGCTAAATTATTTGATTTCAAAAAACAATTTTCCGAGCTACAGCTTATTTCTAAAGAAATTAAAAGCAATTTAGCATTACTTAAAAATAAAGCTCTTGATTCTAGAAAATTAGAAGAGATTAACCATAGAACAGAATATTTAAAGGAGCGCTATCAACAATTAATTATAATGGCTAGAGAAAAACATTATCACTTTATAAATGCTTACCCACGCCTATCCTCTAAAAAATTCGGTAATGTATTAGAAGAATTAAAAGAAATAATAAGGGCTAGACTATAATATAAAATAACTACATCTAAGGGATTTTGTTCAAGTAATATCCCTTAAATGTAGTTTTAACTTCTATGGAGTCAATCTTGTTCTATCCCTAGGAATTAATGAAGCCTCTCTCACATTTTCTAATTTAAGAATCTGCATTGTTATTCTTTCAAGTCCAATAGCAAGCCCTCCATGCCTAGGCATTCCATATTTAAATACTGAAGTATAGTTGTGGTATTTTTCTGGATTTAAACCCTTGTATTTTATATTCTCCATTAACATGTCGTATTCATGAATTCTTTGCCCTCCAGTTGTTATTTCAATGCCTCTAAATAATAAATCAAAGCTATGAGTTTCATTTTCACCACAAGGCATTGTATACATCGGTCTTTTCTTTCTTGGATAATGAGTTAAAAATATAAACTCGCATCCCAATTTTTCTTTTGCATACTTACAAATTAACTTTTCTCCTTCAGGGTCTAAGTCTCTATCTATGTCAGTTTTATTATATTCCTTTCTCAGTATCTCTATAGCTTCACTAAACTTAATTCTTGGAATGGTACTTTCTATCTTAGGCATAACTGTA
This sequence comes from uncultured Clostridium sp., assembly GCF_963515715.1. Classification (GTDB taxonomy): domain Bacteria; phylum Bacillota; class Clostridia; order Clostridiales; family Clostridiaceae; genus Clostridium_AW. The sequence goes on along the minus strand of NZ_CAUPZS010000010.1, from coordinate 25,221 downwards.
TTCAATATCTCTAAATATTCTTTACCCTCTTTTTCTATCTTATTTAGCACATGCTTCAAAAGATTTTCTTCCATGTTCATTACATCTTCTGCATTTTCAATAAATCCCATCTCAAAATCCATGCTTATATATTCATTGAGATGTCTATTAGTATTATGCTGTTCCGCCCTGTATACGTGGGCTATTTCAAAAACCCTTTCATAGCCAGCCCCAACCATCATCTGTTTATAAAATTGAGGACTTTGTGCAAGATATGCTTTATTTTCAAAATATTTTACTTCAAATATTTCTGTACCTCCCTCCGCACCTTCAGCTACAATTTTAGGTGTGAAAATTTCAGTAAACCCTTCTTTAGTCAAAAACTCCCTAAATCCTTGTATTATGAGATTTTGTATTTTGAATATAGAGTTTACTTTTTCATGACGCAAGCTTAAAACTCTATTATTCAACATAGTATCTAAATTAATTCCTAACTCTTTTTTATTGATCTCAATAGGCAACTCTTCTTTTACTTCATTTAATATTTCAAAATTCTTAGTAACAACCTCAAAAGGATTCAATATATTATTATCTTCCTTTACTTCTCCTATAATTGATACTACAGACTCTAATTTTATATTTCCTACATCTATTGTTTTATTGTCTATAACACATTGCACTAAGCCGGTTCTATCTCTTAAGATCATAAAAGTAATCTCTTTAAGTTTTCTTATACGATAAATCCATCCTTGGATTTTAACTTCTTCATTTATATAATTATTTAATTCCTTTACCATAACTCTTCTCATTACAATCTCTCCTTTTAAATCTAATAAAAACTAATTTTAATAAACAAAAATCCCCTTGAGCATTAAAGCTCAAGGGGCGAAAATTCGCGGTGCCACCCTAATTAATCTTATATTATTAACTTATGAAACCATAGAATAACACCATATAATTAGAATGGGCCCTATTCTAATCATCAAGTGATTCTTAGCTTCAGATGGAGTTTGCTTAAAAGGAATACTTACTCCAACTGAAGCTTAGAAGAACTTATCCAGGGACGTAGCATCCGTTATCTCCCACTTATAGAAGATGGAAGTATTACGGATGCTAGTCATCGGATAAAACAAAAAGCTTTCACTCCCTTATAGGAGTGAAAGCTATAAATTCACGGTGCCATCCTGTTTCAACAAAGTTAATTAATAACTAAGTCATCTTTAATCCCTTTAACGGTGGAATCCGTTTTATCCTACTTTTAATTTCAGATAAACTCCTCTAGGATGTCTTTCAATATCACTTTTCTCATGGAGCTTCCACCTGCCTCCACTCGCTTTAGATACTCAGATAATATTTACTCTTCCCTTCAATGGAATTCAATATAATATATTTTAATATCTATAATATGATTTAATAATTATTTTGTCAAGGAAATATTATTTTTATTTATATAGCCTTCCTATTTTATCAGCAGTTAATATTGCTGCATATACATCATCCTCAGTTACTGGGAAATGCATGTTGTATATGGTTTCTCCTTCAGCGGTAGAGGCTTTAGCAACTTTTCTTATGTCCTCTTCTTTAACTTCCTCTATTCCCATATCTTCAAGGGTTATAGGAAGTCCTACGTCAATACAAAATTCAATTACTTCATCAATTTCTTCCATAGGAACATTTTCAAGGGCCAGTTGCGCTATTGTACCAAAGGCAACCTTTTCCCCATGATATAAATGGTGGCACTCTTCTAATACCGTAAAACCATTATGGATAGCATGGGCTGCCGCTAATCCTCCACTTTCAAAACCTATACCGCTTAAATATGTATTAGCTTCAATTATTTTTTCTAAAGATATATTTGACACTTTGCTTTCAGCTGCTAATTTCGCCTTTAATCCATCTGTCATCAGCGTATTATAACAAAGCTCAGCAAGGGCATAGGAAGCATCAGTAGAATGTGCCCCTGCCATTGTAATTGCATTTGAATGTTTGCAAGCTCTAGCTTCAAAATATGTAGCTAACGCATCTCCCATGCCTGCCACTAATAACCTTACTGGTGCAGCTGCTATTATCTTTGTATCCATAAGTACCATTGTTGGGTTTTTAGGTAATAATAGATATTCGTCAAATTCTCCCTCTTCAGTATAAATTACAGATAAAGCGCTACAAGGGGCATCTGTTGATGCTATGGTAGGTGCTATAATAACAGGTAAATTTAAATAATGAGCTATAGCTTTTGCTGTATCTAAAGTTTTTCCACCACCTATACCCACAACTATATCGCAAGACTTACCTTTACATATTTCTTTTAATCTGTTTATTTCTACTTTTGAACATTCTCCATTGAATTTTTCCATTACAAAATTTGAATCACTATCTTTATAACTCTTTTCTATAATATCTTTAGTCAAACTCATAACAAAATCGTCTGCAATAACAAATGGGAGCTTACCAAAATCCTTTGTATAATTCCTAATTTTAGCTAGCTCCCCATTTCCTTGAATATATTTACTTGGAGATGCAACAATTTTTGTGGCCATATAAATCACTCCTTAAATAGGTATTTTTATTCAGTGAATAGTTTATGCGTTTCATGGCATTTTATTCCCATCAATAATAAGGAATGACCTAAATAATTGCAAAAACAAATATCCCCTTGAGTGTTAAAACCCAAGGGGATGACTAACTATATAGGTATATAGTTATATATCTATATATATTTGTAATATTATATTTTTACTACATAAATATTCCTATTCCAGGTCCTAGTGGTAATTTAAAAGCATACCATAGTATCAATAGAACACTCCATCCTATTAAGAATAGTGCGGAGTATGGCAACATCATTGATATTAATGTACCTATTCCTGTATCTTCATCATATTTTTCAGCAAAAGAAACTATCAATGCAAAATATGACATAAGTGGAGTTATGATATTCGTACATGAGTCTCCTACTCTAAAAGCTGCCTGAGTAAATTCAGGTGTAAAGCCTATTTTCATAAACATTGGAACAAACACTGGTGCCATAATGGCCCATTTTGCTGAAGCTGATCCCATAAATAAATTAATGAATGCACAAAGTAAAATAAATAATATTATAAGCGGTATACCAGTCAATCCTGTAGTTTCTAAGAATCCTGCACCTTTTACTGCTAATATAGTTCCTAAGTTACTATGACCAAAATATGCAACGAATTGAGATGCAAAGAAAACTAAAACAAGATAGCCTCCCATTTTGCCCATGGATTTACCTAATGCATTTGCAATATCCTTATTGTTTTTTATATTACCAGCAGCGATTCCATAACAAGCCCCTGGCACAAAGAAAAATAATGCTATGATTGGAACAATTGAATCCATAAATGGAGTTTTTCCTATAATTTCATGTGTTTCTGGATGTCTAAGTATACCATTGTATGGTACAACCATTGCTAATATAACTATTAAAAATATTAAGAATCCTATACCTGCATACTTTAAACCTTTCTTTTCTTCTTTAGTTAATTCAAGTATGTCTTCTGATGGAACATCTTTATATGCTCCAAGCCTTGGTTCTACTATTTTATCCGTTACGAAAGTTCCTATAATCGTTATTAAAAAAGTTGAAACAATCATAAAATACCAGTTTGCTGTAGCCGCTACATCGTAAGCTGGATTCATAAGCTTAGCAGCTTCAGTGGATATACCACCAAGTAGTGGGTCTGTGGTTCCTATAAGCAAGTTTGCACTAAAACCACCTGATACACCTGCAAATGCTGCAGCAATACCTGCAAGTGGATGTCTACCAAAACTTAAAAACACCAATGCTCCTAAAGGTATTAAAACTATATATCCTGCGTCTGATGCTATGTTAGACATAATACCAAGGAATACAACTATCGCCGTTATAAGTTGTTTAGGCGTGCTCATCACTGTTTTTCTAAGTAGAGCTTGTATAAATCCAGTTTCCTCTGCCATACCTACTCCCAGCATAGCAACTAAAACCGTTCCTAATGGTGCAAAGGAAGTAAAGTTTGTAACTGCAGTTGTGAACATGTATCTTATACCATCCGCTGTAAGTAAACTTACTGCCTTTACATCTGTTAACTTTGTTCCTCCATTAACCCTGTCCACCATGTCGAATTGAACGCTTACACCTGCTCTTGCACAAAGGTCAGATATTATTATTACTATAATACTTAATATAATGAAAATTGCCATAGGGTGTGGCATCTTATTTCCAACCCTTTCAACCCAGTCTAAAAATCTTCCGAGACCTCTCTTTTTTTCTTTTTCGGTCTCAATAATAGGTTTACCCATATTCTACTCCCCCATCATAATGTTAATTTTTTAATAATACACTATTATTTTTTATTTGAATTTAGCGCATTATATATTTAGTGTCAATTTACAATTTATTAACATTCTAACATATGACTAAAAATAATTCAATAATATTTAATTTTGAATTATTTATTATATTTTTCATTCAAATTATATATATCTTCATCCTTCAATTTTATGAGAACAAACCTTATAGAACTAGTGTTATAAGCTTTTAACTTAAAAAATTCAAAGCGACTTATTTTTACATAATAAAATATTTTTTTCTCAATCATTGCATAAAAAGAAACCCCTATGAAAATTATATTTCATTTTTATTATTTTCATTACCATATAAAGTAATATTAAGTTGCATTTTTATTGTTAATAATTCCTCTTTTAAACTTAACAAATAAAATCCCCTTGAATATAAAACTCAAGGGGCAAGATTCAAGATTTATGATTAAACATAAGTAACTATTTTAAATCAATAACTATGTCATCCAAAATTATCTCTTTAGGCATTATTCCTTTCTCTTTTAAGTAATCTAACACTTCTTTATCCACATATTTATCTTTAAGGGCTGCTGGGCTAATTATTCGCTGTCCATCTTTAGCTAATACAGTAAACTCAGCTTTAGGAGTTATTATAAGCTTAGTAGCATTTTCATCTATTTTTTCATAGGTAGACGTCCAATTCATAATATTTTTAGTACCATGTCCTCCGTCTCCCTCACCTGAATATACATTACCTAGATCATCTTTCACTTCAACGAGATTAATATCTACACTATGATATCCATTTAATTCTTCTTCTGAAACCTGTTGATTATAATATAAAATAGTGGACATAGGTGTAAAAGTTATTTTTTCTATATTTAAATTTACTCCTTCTTTAGTTGCGCTTTTATTAACTATTATAGTATCAGCATCACTCTTTTTAAGATTAAATTTAAAACTCCAATCTCCATTTATATCTAAATCATTATGATTATTTATGCCATTAACTTTTAGCTTCAGATTAAGATCCTCTTTAGGTTCATCTATAGACATTCTAGTAAAACCTACGTAGGTATTCTCCTTTACTTTATAAACTCCACTACTACCTGTCATTCCACCTTTATATCCTTCGATACTAAGATCATCTTTAGCAGATATCTTATCCCCCAAGTCCTTTTCACTTTCTATAGTATATGTGGTCATGATTGTTCTTCCATCATATATAGCATCATTTAAAGTAATTTTAATCCCCTTATCTTCCTGAGTCATATCTAATGATTTAGAATACTCCTTATAATCCATATAACTTCCCTTTTTGTTTTCACTTAAATAAGAAAATATATTTCCTATAACAGGAATATCTTTAGCATAGGCAGGAAATGCCATGCCAAGTGCTGTTGTTCCAATTACTATAGTTGCCGCTGCCGCTACTACTTTTTTCTTCCATTTATTTTTCATTTTTGATTCCCCCTTATCTTTATACCCCTCTTCAATTGCATCTTTAATTATGTCATCTAACTTTGATGAAACTTTAATTTTATCTATGTTCTCATACTTCATCTCTATACCTCCTCCATATAGACTCTCAACTTCTTTATGGTTCTACTAATGCTACTTTTAATAGTTCCCATTGGAACATTGGTTACCTCTGAAATATCCTTTATACTCATATCATTCATATATCTCATGGCAATTAACTCTTTTTCCTTTTCTTTTAGGCTATCTAAAGCCTTATATAAATCCATATTTTCTTCTATATTGTCATTACTATAAATCAACTTATCTTCAAAAGTAGTAGTATCATTTATTTCTATATTTTTATTTTTTCGTATATGATCTTTACATGTATTTATCATAATGCGAGTAATCCAGGTATTGAAATGCTGTGGCTCTTTTAATTTATCAATGGATTGAATAGCTTTTACAATAGAATCATGAATACAATCTAATGCATCATCTTCATTTTTCATATAAATAAGAGCCACTCTGTATAACTTGTTTTTTATAGGTTCTAGCATCCTATAAAAACTCTCTCCATCTCCATCTTTAGCTTTGTAAAAGCTTATTTCATTAACCAACTTCTCCACTCCTTTCATTTTCCCTTTCGAAGCTGCTTCATCTATTAGACGTATGAGGGGGTAAAAACGTTGCATAAATTCATAAATATAAAAATCCCCTTGAGCATCGAAACCCAAGGGGTGAAAATTAAAGTATCCTTCAAATTACTTAGTTAGTCCAAGTTCCTTTGCTACTTTCATCACTGCATCTGCAACAGCATCACAAACTCCATCTTCAAATACGCTGGGAACTATATATTCTTCATTTAACTTTTTTTCTTTTATTAGACTGGCAAGGCCCTTTGCCGCTGCAATTTTCATTTCATCACATATATCTGTTGCTCTAACTTTTAAAGCTCCTTTAAATATTCCTGGAAACACTAATACATTATTAATTTGATTTGGGAAATCAGACCTACCTGTAGCTATTACTCTAGCTCCTCCTGCCTTTGCTTCATGTGGCATTATTTCTGGAGTAGGATTAGCCAGAGCAAAAACTATACTGCCTGTATTCATTGTTTTAACCATTTCCTTAGTTAATACATTCCCATCAGAGACACCTATAAATACATCCTTGTTCTTAATTATATCTTCTAATTTACCTTTTTCAAAAGATTTATTGGTTATCCTTGCAATTTCTTGCTGAGCCTCATTTAAAGAGGCACCTCCTTCAATAATTGCTCCCTTTAGATCACACAAAACTATATCCTTAACACCTGCTACCCTTAAAAGCTTTGCCACTGCAATTCCAGATGCACCAGCTCCATTTATAACTACCTTTATTTCTTCTATGTTTTTCTTTACTACCTTTAATCCATTATATAATCCAGCTAATACAGCAATAGCAGTGCCATGTTGATCATCATGATATACTGGAATATCTAGCTCTTCTCTTAATTTATCTTCAATATAAAAACATTCAGGAGCTTTTATATCCTCAAGATGTATACCTCCAAAACCTAGAGCTATGTTTTTAATTGTATTTATTATGTCCTCGGGATCTTTAGAGTCTATGCTAATAGGTATTGCATCCACATCTCCGAACCTCTTTAGTAACAATGCTTTACCCTCAATTACTGGAAGAGATGCCTCTGGCCCTATGTCTCCTAATCCAAGCACTGCTGTTCCATTTGAAACAACTGCTACAGTCTTTCCTTTAATAGTGTATTTGTAGGCATTATTTCTATCTTTAGCTATTTCTAAGCAAGGCGCAGCTACCCCTGGAGTATAGGCTAAAGCCAAATCTTCTCCATTTTCAACTGGTATAGTTCCTACTACTTTTAGTTTTCCTCTTTTTTCTTCATGTATTTTTAAAGCTTGCTCTTTTACATTTTCACTCATATCCCTTTGTTAAACTGGGTAAAAAACACCCTAGTTTAACTACACCTCCTTCTGCACTCTTTATATAAACATAACACAATGCCTAATATATTAGATATTTCTGATAAAGGCGATAACTATAAGGGCCAAAATAAAGTAAATGATTATTAATATCCCATCTTTTAAGCTTTTGACCTTATATACTTTTTTTCTTTTAGATATTTCAAAAGCTTCACTGAACAATCCCTCTTGTCTTGCTTCTGTGGCTAACTTTTTTATATTAATTTTTTTCATTTAAACACCTCTCAATATTAGATAATTTACTAATATATAAATCAAGTTACTTTAATAGCTTGTTTAAAAAGAGTGTTGAAAATCAACACTCTTTTACCTTCTACTATTTAGAAAAGTGCGCCGAACAGTATACTTGCAATAATAAGCATCAATCCACCACCAAGACGGGATGATATTTGCGCAAATGACATTAGCTCCATACGTTTTGCCGCTGTTAAAACGGCTACGTCCCCAGATCCTCCACGGTTTGCCATGCAAAGACCTGCAGTTATAGCTGTTTCAATTGGATAGAACCCTACAAGCCATCCAACTAAGCCTGAACCCACTATAGCTCCCAAAACTATAAGTGCAGCTATAATAACATTTCCAAAGGTAAATGCAGCTATTAATTCTCCAAGATCTGTTAATGCTATTCCAACTCCAACCATCACTACTATTGTAAATTGCTTCGAAAAGAAACCTTGTAATTTTTTAGCACCTTCTTTTAATTCTAAAGGTATTACATTAGTTATATTAGCTATTGCTACCAATATAACCATCCATGCAAATCTGTGTATATCTATTTTTACATTGGTTCCAAACAATGTGAACTCAGGTATTGTTATAATCTTTGAGAGTATGTTTCCTAATACATAGAATGAGCAAGACAATATTAATCCTACTGCAACTTCTCTAGCAGTAACTTTAACCTCTACCTTTTCTTCTAATTTAGAAATATCATCTGCTGTTTTAATTAATTCACCGTGCCCATTAAATTTTTCACCTGTTTTTGTTTCTCCAAGCTTGCTTAATATAGAAGCTGAAATTATAGCTATTATATTGGCTATAGTTAATATTGATAGTGCGAAGGATAACCATGCAGCTGGATCTCCCCCTGTAACACTGGCATATATTTCACTCATTGGTATAGCTCCCGCTCCAGTGCCACCACCCATTATAGGCAAAACATATTTTGTAGCAACTTCTTTAGCAGGTACACCAAATACTAATCCTCCTAAAATCCCAAACGCAAAAGCAGCGAAAATACCTCCAAATATCGCTGGGATGTATCCTAAGAATGCCTTCATTAATAACTTACGGTTAACTGATAGTATAGAGCCCGTTATAAGTACTGAAATGAATAAATCTAAAAAGTCAGTTGTATCCATAAATAATTTTACAGTTTCCACACCTTTTTCCGGTATTACTCCCCAATAAACTAATGCCGCTGCGCCTAAGAATGCTAATATAGGACCTCCACCAACATATTCGTTCCATATAGGAATTCTATCACCTACAAATCCAAATAATATACCTACTGTGTAAAGTAAGGCAAAACCTCCTACTACATTATTAGGTAAAAACCCTTTTGCAGTTGCAAATATAACCGTTGCTGCAACTCCAATCAAAATGTACCATGGCATTCCAAATACTTTAAAAGTTTCTTTCATTTCTTTAGACGTTTTTGTAACCGTTGTTGTAGACATTTTAATTTTCCTCCCCAAATTTATTATTTTAAATTGCAAGAAATATTTTCATAGCCACCTCTTGCAATTTAATAAACAACTTCTTATTACCTTCTTTTTCTGATTACGTCTATAATACTTCCATCTCTATACTCTACTGCTGCTACAACTTCATCACTAAATTCTATTTCTTTTGGCGTTCCTAATAATCTTGTAGAAATTTTTCTTAACTCTTCCATTGTTACAAGCTGAATACCTGCTTTTTTAAATTTCTCAATTAAGTCCTTACGCCTTGGATTAACAGTTACTCCATAATCAGTTACAACTATATCCACAGTACTTCCTGGAGTAACAACAGTAGTAACCCTATCAATTATCGTTGATATTCTTCCTCGAGTAAGCGGTGCAACTACTATGGAAACCTTAGCCATTGCTGCAGTGTCGCTGTGTCCCCCTGAAGCAGCTCTTATAACTCCGTCGGAGCCTGATATAACATTTACATTGAAATCCACATCTATCTCTAAGGCACTTAATATAACGAAATCTAATTTGTTCACTGCTGCTGATTTATTAAATGGATTAGCATAAAAATCTGCACTTATCTCCACATGCTTTTCATTTTTTCCTATAGATTCCGCTGCATATAAATCAAAAGATTGTACATCAAATAACGTATCAACTAATCCTTCTTCCAATAGTTCAACCATTGGTTTAGTTATTCCGCCTAAGGCATAGCTAAGCTTTATATTTCTTTTTTTAGCTTCATCTTTTACAAACCTAGTAACTGCAAGAGCTGCACCACCTGAACCAGTTTGCATTGAAAAGCCATCCACAAATAATCCTGTAGCTAACATAACATCTGAAACTCTCTTAGCCATTAATAATTCCTTTGGGTTGGATGTAAGTCTAGTTGCACCTGACATTATCCCCTTTGAGTCTCCAATTTCGTCAACTACAACCACATAATCAACTAAGGTTTGTTGAATACTTTGTGGAAAGTTAGGATACTCAACCAATGTATCTGTAACAACTATGACCTTATCTGCATATCTTGCATCTACTTTAGCGTATCCCATGGATCCGCATATAGATTTTCCTTTTACACCGTTAGCATTACCCATGCAATCTGATGATGGTGCGGCAACAAATGCAACGTCTATTTTTATTTCACCTTCACATATAGCTCTAGCCCTTCCCCCATGAGAACGTATTACTGCTGGATGCTTTCCTAATATTCCTTCCGATATTTCCGTTGCCAATCTTCCTCTTATGCCGCTAGTTTCTATTCTTGTAACTATACCCTTTTTTATATATTCAACAAGTTCTTCATGAGCACTTGTAAGCGAACTTGCAGCTATTCTTAAATCTTTAATTCCCATTTCTGCTAATGTTTCTACAACCATCATAAGTAACTTGTCCCCAGCTCTGAAATGATGATGAAAGGAAATTGTCATTCCATCCTTTATGCCTACATTTTCTATTGCTTCCTTTAAAGAATCTATCACTTTGTCTCTTTTTACTTTTTCTTTTATATTTTCATTTTCACTATAAATCATAGTTCCTTCTGGACTATAAGTGAATGGTTCAATATAAGCCTTCCTATCTTCATAACCCTCTATGCTTTTTAATAAGGTTTCATCTACTCTTTTACATTTCATAGCAGTCACCCCCTACCATAACACCAGCTGCTTTCGCTAATGCTAAAACATGATTTGCTCTATCTATTATAGGTTTGTCTACCATTTTTCCGTCTACAGTAAATACTCCTTTACCTTCTCTTATAGCTTCTTCAGTAGCCACTACTATTTTATAAGCTTTTTGTATTTCCTTTTCTGATGGAGTATAGACTGAATGAATAAGTTCAATTTGCCTTGGATGTATTAAAGATTTACCATCAAATCCTAATTGTCTTATAAGCTTTGCTTCTCTTAAGAAACCTTCATCATTATTCACATGTGAATACACTGAATCTAAAGCTGAAATTCCCGCAGCTCTAGCAGCCATAACTATCATTCCTCTTGCTGTAAGCAATTCAATTCCTTCTTCTGAACGGTTTGTTTTCATGCTAGTTACAAAATCTTCTCCACCTATAGCCATAGCTACAAGTCGCTTTGAAGAAGTAGCAATTTGATATGCATTTAAAACTCCTAAAGGTGATTCTACTGCAACCATTATTTTAGTTGAACCAATCTCTATTCCAGCTTCTTTTTCTATTCTTTCCATATGTTTTTCAACTTCTAGTACATCCTGTGGTGTTTCTGTTTTTGGTATTCTAACTATATCCGGTTGAGCTAAAACTACTGCTTCTAAGTCTTTTAATCCAAAATCAGTATCTAAACCATTTATTCTAACTACAGTTTCTATATTTAGTTCCTTATAATAATCCTTTAAATTTTTTAGCATGTTATGAACTAGAAAACGGGCTGAATCCTTCTCATTAATGGAAATAGCATCTTCTAGATCAAACATAACTGAATCTGGTTTATATATATGCACGTCCCTAATTAGAGCTGGATTATTACCTGGAACAAATAGCATAGAACGTCTAAGCTTCATCTTTCATTCCTCCTTTATATCCATTTAAAATCCGTTGATTGTGCTGATCTGTATACCGCAGTATGAATTCTGCTTACAATCACTGGATCTATTGCACCTTTATCATCAGCAACTATTTTTGCATTTTTAACCTCTAATGAATTTAAGGTTTCCTTAATAAGAGCCTCTATTTGCTCTCCAAATTGAGCCATAACCACGCTGTTTAACTCAATGTCTATTCCATTATTATTTGGATCTATTATTATTTGAATATCACTTGATTCTAAAGTTCCTGCCTTGGCTACCACCTTGAGCTCCATGTAAAATCCCCCTTTTCCCTAGCTTTTTCTAGTTTTTTCTGATTTTTATTTTTGATATTATACATTTAATACCATTGTATGCAATTTAACTAAATTGTATACCATTATTAATTATTGTATACTATCACCCCAATGATTTCAATAATATTTTTTAGAAATTTCATCAATATTATGAATCTTAAATCAATTAAACCTTTAATTGATTTAAAAGAAAAGACATGGATAATATGTTCTATCATCCATGTCTTTTCTTTTATTTTTACATTTTTCCTATAAATGCATTTTTGGCATTTACAACATGTTCTCTGGCTAATCTCTCTGCTAACGATTCATCGCCCTTTTCTATTGCCTCTACTATATTCCTATGCTCTAGAAGAGCTTCCTCTCTTCTGATTTCATTAGATAAACTTACTTTTCTCATACTTTTTAAATATTCATATATATTCTCTAAATTCGCTATAAGTCTTTTATTTTTCGAAGCATTCAATATTATTCCATTGTATTCATTATGAGACTTAATATAGTTCTCATTATCATTTTCATCAATACATCTTCTCATTATCTCAATTATTTCTTTTAATCTTAATATTTCCATTCTAGAAATATTCAAACACGCCTTTCTTACAGCTAATCCTTCTAGAGCTCCTCTTATATCATAAATTTCCATAGCATCTTCTTTGGTAATTCCTTTTACTAAAGTTCCCTTTCTAGCAATATTTACAGCTAATCCTTCTATCTCTAATTGTCGTAAAGCTTCACGTACTGGTGTCCTACTAACTCCCATACTTTTAGCTATATTATTCTCAACCAATCTATCTCCCGGCTTTAATTTTTTATCGAAAATAGCAGCTCTAAGCTCTTCAAGAATAATCTCTCTTGCAGATCTTGAGTGGTTATCATCAATCTTTTGAAAAATATGTTCCATAAATTCAACTTCCTTAATTAATCATTATACTTAAATTTATACTCTCATTAATTCAATACTTATTTTATTTTTTAAAATTAATTCATTGAATATATTATAAGTTAATTTATACCACAATTCAAGATTCAGTATCTCTATAGACTGCTGTAGATATAAAGTATAAGAGAGCCCTGTTATAATCCTCCATCGTATCTATATCCATCAATATCCCAGGTTCTTCTACATTTAGGGATGTAAATCCTTTCTCGCTAATAAAATCTCTTAAGGTTTCATAATGAATATCTTCTAATAGCTCCTTTATTAGATAGCTTTTCATTAACAATGGATGTCCTTTATTCCCATTATACACGGGTATAACTATATCTCTGTCTACCTTTAACATCTTTTCATATGTTTTCTTGCTAATAACAGGATAGTCTCCAGGAATTAAAAAAAATCTTTCTTCTTTAATATGGCTTAGTCCTTTCTTTACTGAATTAAACATTCCCTCTAAATAATCAGGATTATAAACTAGCTCTACTTTAGGATATTTATCCAATATATCTTTTATCTCTTCCATTCTATGTCCGCCCACTACTATGATTTTAGAGCATAAATCATACATTCCATAAATACATCTCTCAATTACAGTTTTGCCATCTATATCTAATATTAGTTTATTTGTACCAGCTCTTGTTGATAATCCAGCAGCCAAAATTATTCCTTCAATTTTCATTAAACTTTACCACTTAAAATTGATTTTACAGCATTTTCAATCTCCTCATATCCTGTACATCTACATAAATTAGATTGAAGCCATTCTTCTATTACATGCTTATTAGCATTAGGATGAATTTTTGCCAGTGAATGACAAACCATTAAAAATCCAGAGGTGCAGTAACCACATTGAAAGCCCCAATTTTCAACAAAGGCCTTTTGTATAGGTGCATCTTTTAGTCCTTCAACGGTAACTATGCTCTTTCCCACAGCTTCCACAGTAAGCATCAGACACGCCTTTATAGGCCAATTGTCTACTAAAACAGTACATGCGCCACAATCTCCATTTTCACAACCAGGCTTTATACTAGTAAGACCGAGTCCTTGCCGTAAAGTGTATAATAAAATATCAGAAGGCTTAGCAGTGACTTCTCTGTCTTCCCCATTTACATTTAAAATTAAGACAGTACTATTTAAAATTTTAAGCATTTGATTTATCACTTCCCTTAAATTCTTCTAATACTTCATTTAACATTACATGTAGCATAAACTTTCTATATTCAGAAGAACCACTAAGATCATCTAATATTTTATCAGGCACACTGGTAATAATTTTTTTTATTCTTTCATCTATGGAAATTAGATTATCATTTAGAATTTCTTCTATCAAAGAGGATCTAAATGGATATTCACATACACCACTAAAAGCGATGTTAATTCTATCATTATTTTTTAAAGCAGCTATTGTAATTAAAGGATAGTCTATTTTTTCATTTTTTGTTCTTTTTACATGAAGATAAGGTAGGGAAAGAAATTCACTTTTTATAACCGCTTGAACAATCATCTCTCCTTTGGCAAGTTGAATACGTTTATTAAATAAATCCCTTATGAAAACTCGTCTTTTTCCATTGATACTTGCTACTACTATCTCACTATCAGACACCATAAGAGGTAATATGGCCTCACGATATATAACAGTGCCAGCTAAATTACCCCCTAATGTAATTTTACCCTGTATTGTGTGATCAGCTATTCTTTTAACCGTTAAACTAAGGAGAGGAAAAAGGTTTAATTCTGCAATACTAGTAAGTGTTACAGCAGAACCGATTACTAATTCACCATTTTTCAATTCATGTATGCTACATTCTGGAATATCTTTAATGTCAATAATTGCTTCCGTATATACATTGTTTGCTCTTGCCATACTAATAAATTCTGTTCCCCCGCCATAATATATTGGTTCTTTTCCTTCAGAATTTAATTTATCAAATAAGTTAACAGCTTCTTCTACTGTTTCTGGTTTATAATATTCAAAATCAAAAGGTATCATATTTACCTCCAGTTTTAGCTTTCCATATTACTTCAGGTGAGATTGGTAGTTCATTAAAATCAACTCCAGCTGCCAGTGATATAGCATTAACAAAAGCAGCAGGAATTCCAAGAATGCCGTGTTCACCCATACCTCGAGCACCAAAGGGTGCATCTATTTGAGGTGTTTCTATAAAATCTACTGTATATTCGGGGTTTTCTCCGAAACGTATTAGCTTATAGCTTCGTAAAGAAGTATTTTTTAATATACCAGATTGGCTATATAAAAATTCCTCTCTAGTTGCCAATCCAAGCCCCATACTCATACCACCCATTATGAGGCCTCTAGCAGTTTTAGGATTAATTACTTTACCTACATCAATAACAGTTACTGCTTTTAGTATCCTATATGTATACTTTATAGGATCATATTCTATTTCTACAGCCTGGGCTCCTACAGTCCATGATGCTCCCGCTTTTCCTTTTCCTGTTTCTTTATCTAATTTAGTTAGATGCTTCATAATATAGCTACCCCTACCAATCATTTGCCCCCCTATAGATGTTCCTCCAGGGTATTCATATCCATAAACTAAATCTTTAAATGATACATATATATCAGGATCATCTTTTAGATATACTTTTTCTTCTTTCACATCCAAATCCTCTGAAGTGCATTTAAGTACTATCGCTCCAAGTTCTCGTAATTGTTGCATTAAATCTTCAGCAGCCTTAATAACTGCATTTCCAACCATAAAAGTTGTCATACTTGCAACGGTCTTCCAATGTTTCGGCGAAATTTGAGTATCTACATTCATAGTTACATGAATTTTATTAATATCCATCCTCATCTTTTCAGCAAGTATTTGAGCCATAGTAGTTCTCATTCCAGGTCCAATTTCAACAGCAGAAAAGTTAAGATTTATGCTACCATCACTATTTAAAGTAAGAATAGCACCAGATGATGCATTAGTTGGAGAATCAGAAGTTTTCCAAAAGCAGCTCATTCCTTTTGCTCTTACGGTTCCACTGTCTGTCTCTATCCTTCTGCCTTCCTGCCAATTAATTATTTCTTTTAATCTCAATATACAGCTTCCCAAATTTCCTGTATTGCTTAAAGTTATTTTATCTTGTGTTGGAGAAAAACATCCTGGAAATATAGCATTTTTCATTCTTAATTCTAATGGATCTATTCCTATTGTAGATGCTAATTTATCTAGTATCCTTTCAATAGAAAAAGTAAATGCCGTATGGCCAAATCCACGATAAGATGTAACATATGTATGATTAGTGTAAACACTAATTGCATCACACCAAACATTTTCAATATTATATGGTCCAGTACAATCAACAGCTATTGCTTTAGCCATGCGGGGACCAGTATCCGCATAAGCACCACAATCCACGTGATAAGTACACTCTAGAGCTTTTATTAATCCATCTTTAGTAGCACCTATTTTTAGTTTTGCTTTAGTACCTATTTTACACGGTGATGAAGCAATATCCTCTTCCCGCGAGTTGGCTATTTTAACCCTTCTTCCTCCAACTGCTCTTGAAGCAAGATATGCTATAAACTCAAGGTTAACAGTAGCTTTTCCACCGAAAGCTCCTCCAACTAGGGGAACACGCACAATGATATTTCCTTCGGGTATATTATAAAGTTTGCTCAACCTCTTCTTTACTGAAAAAGGAGCTTGAGAAGAAGTATATATTATCACATTTCCATCTGGTAGTATTTCAGCTTCAGCATTTCGAGTTTCCATGGCAAGATGGTCAGATTGAGGAAGTGAAAAACTTAATTCTACAACAACATCGCTTTCCCCCCATCCCCTATTTATATCTCCTTTTCTAATTTTCACATGGTCTGCAATATTTGAATTAGGTTGAGGATATACATCTTTAACTGGGCAATGATACTGACCTAAATTCTCATGTATTAAGGTAGCATCTGGTTTTATTGAATCATCTATTGAATTTACTACAGGTAAAGGATCATAATCAACTTTTATAAGTTGTATAGCTTTCATTGCCTCCCTTTCACTGTTAGCTACTACTACGGCCACAGGTTCACCAAAATACCTTACTCTATCTCTTGCAATAGGAGGTCTGTCTTCTATTACGGAACCACTTAGCACAGGAAAATAATCTCCAGTAATTATAGCTTGAACTCCTGTAACTTTTGATGCCTCTGAAATATCAATTGACTTTATAATTGCATGAGCATGAGTGCTAGTAAGCATTTTAGCATACAAAGTACCAGGAATAGTTGTATCTCCATTATATTTCGCCGCTCCAGTAACCTTATCCCAAGCCTCTTTTCTTGGAGTACTTACCCCAATCATTGCTGTATGCTCCATATACTACCCTCCTTGTGTAAACATCTAATAAACAAAAGACCATTTATATTAAAATAGTCTATCCACCCATGTCTAAAATATTCTTCTATGATTTCACGGAAAACGTTAATCATAAATTATTTACAAGTTAAACAATATACATATAAAAAAGCGGCTGGTTTTTAGCCAGTCGCCTTTGTTTAACCTATTATGAAATATTATTTTTTCATTCCTGTGTAAATTAAAATTGCGTCTCTTAAAAATGCTGCTGTTCCAGGTTGCTCTTTATCATAATATGCTGTGAATCTTTCATCATCAACATACATTTGAGCAAGACCAGCGTGTGCTTCTTTACTATATTCACTCCAATAAAATGTTAACCATTGTTTGTGCAAATCAGCTGCTCTTTGAGCTATATCACTAGCTGGATCACCATTTTTAAAAGCCTCTTTTAGTGTTGATATCACCTGTTCCGCTAGGCTTGTTACTTTATCATATTCTTCTTGAGTCATGTTCATTAATTTTGCATTTGATTTTTCAATCTTATCCTTGCCATATTTTTCTCGAATTTCCTTACCATATTTATTCTCATTATCATCAATCATCTTTCGCTTAAAACCTTCAAACTTTTCTTTATCACTCATTTTAATCCTCCCCTCTGTTAAAGCTATTGTTTTATCCACATTAGCTATTAACAAGTCTAATTGATCTCTTTTTTCGAGGAGCTTTTCACGATGTTCTCTAAGTGCATTAGTTCCATCAAAGGAAGGTGTAGTTACTATATTCTTTATGCTGTCTAAACTCACACCTAATTCTCTGTAAAAAAGTATTTGTTGTAACCTATCAACTTCTCTTTGGCCATAAATCCGATATCCTGATGAATTAATTCTTGCCGGCTTAAGAATTCCTATTTCATCATAGTACCTAAGTGTTCTAGTACTAACACCTGCTAAACTAGCTAACTTTTGCACTGTATATTCCATCTCTTCACCTCCTCACAAGACTAGATTACACCTTTACGTTGCGTTAATGTCAATAGCTTTTCAAAACGTTTTTAAACTTCTTTTAGAGACTGTCCTTCAGCTTTTTTAGTTTAGCCAATACTTCATGGTACTCCTTATCTAGCGCTATTACATCATCCTTCTTCGACGGCATGGATAGTCTTCCTATAAGTTCTGAAAGTTTATTTTGTAATATAAAAATTTGTTTTTCAATTTCCTCTTTATCATTATCTAAATACGTATTTCTGCTAGCCAAGTATTCGTTGTAGCTTCCTTTAAACATTTTTATTTTATGGTTCTCTATGGCCATTATGTGATCTGCAACAGAACCTACAAATCTTCTGTCATGAGAAACAAACAATAAAGTGCTATTGTATTCTTTGAGAAGTTTTTCCACCACTTCAAGGGAACTTATATCCATATAATTAGTAGGCTCATCTAATATAAGCAAATTTATATCCTGCAATAACATTTTTGCAAAGGACACCTTAACCCGTTCTCCCCCACTTAATACACTTATTTTTTTATAAATATCCTCTCTTTTAAATAATAATCTTGCTAGTAATGTTCTCGCAAAAGTTTCATTATATATACTACTTTCCATTACATTTTCTATTATAGTCAAGCTTTCTTCTAAAATGCTCATATCTTGACTAAAGTACCCTATTTGAGCCCCTTGAGCAACTTTTATTGAATCATCATTGTTCATTATCATTTTAATCAAAGTGCTTTTTCCACATCCATTAGATCCAATCAATGCTATTTTTGAGTTATTATATACATCAAATTCAGCACCATGGAATATAACCTTTTCACCAAATATCTTGTTTATATTCCGTCCTTGTATGATTATTTTGCTATGAAGTTTATTTGAATCCACAATATCTAGCTTAATACCCTCTTGTTTTTTAGGTTTTTCCTTAATCTCTAGATGTTCTATTCTCTTCTCGATATTTTTCACTGCCCTCTCAAGGTTTGCTTTTCCCTTTTGGTTTCCCATCTTATGGAGCCTAGCTTCTGAATTGCCCATTCGTTTAGGAGCATTTTTTATACCCTTTACCTTTTGTTTAGTATCAGTAACTACTGCCTGAAGTCGCCTTTTTTCTTTTACATACTCCTCATATTCAAATTCAACTCTTTCCCTCTCTTGAGTTCTTTGAGCAACATAATCGCTATAATTTCCTTTATATATTTTTATTTTGCCATACTCTATCTCCAATATTTTGTTACACAATTTATCTAAAAAATTTCTATCATGAGATATAAGAACTAATGCACCTTTGTATTCTTCAAACTTTTTTTCCATAAGATCAATACCCTCTATATCTACATTACTAGTAGGCTCATCTGCAAATATCAATAAACTATTATGGCTTAAACCATCGGCAAGCTTAAACCTAGTCTTTTCTCCTCCACTCATATTTTCATTCCAAATATTTGCAACACCAAATTTTGAAGCCATTTCATTGCTAATGCTTTTATTTTCTGGTTTTTCTAACTGGGATATATATGAGTATTTTTCATATAACTTAACCCATCCTTCATCAGGTTCTAATCTTTTACTAAGTATATTAATTAATGTGGTTTTGCCTACTCCATTTACACCTACAATCCCTATTCTATCCTCAGAATAAACTTTTAAATTTTCTATATCTAGTATTAATCTATCGCCAAAATATTTTTTAATGCTACTGCATTCCATTAATAACATAAAAAATCCCCTCCTTGTAATCTGGAGAGGATAGCGTCATAACTATATAACAACCCTAATACATTTTGAATAAAATGCTATTAATACGCATTAATACACATTAATATTCAAATAATAAATTAAGTTAAAAAACACACTGTATGAACAAACTATCAACAGTTATAAAAACACTATCCACTCTCAAAATTAAATAAAATGCATGACAATAAAGCCTTTACTTAAGACTTTATTTAATTTTTCATTTTACATAAATTAAAGTGAATTAAATTCTCATTCCTGCCAATACCTTGCCCTTTCTTAAAATAAAATTTATTAATTTTAATATGATTATATATATAACTTATATCACTGTCAACTTATATGTTACAACTTAAAAATCATAGAACTTTAATTTTCAAAAGTTTTCTTCAAGCTTTATCTCTAATCTATCTATGATATCTATTAGCCGTTCTCCTTCTTCATATCCAAGTATTTTTGAATATCTTTCATGTAAATTGCTCCATGCTTTATCAATATCTGATTGCAACCTTTTACCTTTTTCCGTAGGATATATACGGCAATTTTTCCCTTCGCATTTTCTTATTACTAATTCCTTAACTTCTAATTTATCTATAAATCTAGTTATAGTCGATGGGGTCATATGAAGTGCTTCTCCAATTTCCTTTTGTCCTACACCTTTATTAGCATTAACTATATTAATTAACAAAGCATAAGTGGGTGACAAGCCTGTTATTTCAAACTCTTCTTCTGCCATTCTGCCGATTACTCTAGATAATTTGTTTACTGTAAAATATAAGCAATTACGTAATGATGGGTCTGTATCTGCCATTACAATTATCCTTTCTAATTTATACTAGTTTCCTTTTTATGATTTATCCCATTCTTCTTTAAGTATTCCATATAAATACATGTCATACCTTTTACTATCTCTGTTGATAAATTCTCTAAATACACCTTCTTTTATAAATCCTAATTTTTCATATAGATTCACAGCAGGCTTATTATATTCTAGTACATACAAATATATTTTGTGAAAATTAAGCTCTTGAAATCCAAATTCCATGGTTAAATACATAGCTTCCTCTCCTATACCCTGGCCCCTATATTTTTCATTACCTATGCCTATATATATTAGGGCTGTCCCATTGTTCCATAGAATATTTTCAAAGCCTGTAACTCCAATAAATTCGCCACTTTCAATATGCCTTATAGCAAATATATATTTGTCACTAGATCCTTTTACTTCCTGCAACATTTCTGAAATTTCTTCACTATTTTTAGGTACCGCACTTATCACATCGTAGTTTCTCATAAAGTAGGTGTCATTATACCATTGAGTAAATTGATTTACGTCTTCTTTTTCTATAGCTGTAAGTCTCACTTTTTTTCCTTCTAATAATTTTTTCATAAAATCACCTTTTCAATAAACTAACCTTCAAATAGATTAAATATCCAATTGAAAAGCTATTATTTCTTCTAATTTTCTAATAACAACTAAGTATAAACTTTTTTTCTAATTTAACTGGGTAATAAGAAAGTTTAGCCTTTCTAAGCCCTTCTATACCCAAGTCCTGTTCCCTATTTATTATTTCCACATCATTAAAGCACTTGTCTATAAATGTTTTATTGATAAAGCTATAAATCCCGTTGTAGTTTATATCACCTTTTTCTATATGAATAACCGCTAATTTATCATTAAGCTTTTCTCCCAAAGTGAAAGCTGCAACCTCGTTATCTACATACACTGCTATTCCTTTTAAGTTGAATAAATCTATATTTCTAACCATATCTTTTATAGCTAAAGTTTCATAATAAAGCATTTTATCATTATTATTATTCTCATCATACCATTTTTCTGAAGCATTTATTACATCCTTAATAACCTCTTCATTTAATATTTCCTTTACTTCATAATCATATTTTTTAACAAAGGAATTATAATGATTTTTCTTTCTGTGAAGTTTTTTTCCTGAGAGTTTTATTAATTTTTCTGCTTCATATAAATAATCAAAATTATCTCTATCCTCTTCAATGCAAGCCTCTTGTATCTCCATGCTCAAAGATTTTAATTTCTCTATAAAATCTTCCTCTAAATCTTTAAATAAATAATCCATATTATTTTCTTTTTTATATTGTGCTAAACACTCTAATATTTCTTGTAAATCTTCCTCTTTATATCCTAATGGTTGCATAAAGTAATAGTTTCCTTCAAAATCTTTTTTCTTTATGATTAATGCATCCTTATAGATTGTATACTGAGTATTACAGGCATCTTTCCATATATATAAAGTCGTAAATGAGTATTCACAGCTTAAAAATTTGTATGGGCTTGTATACCTTTCAAGTATACTTTTATCCTCCAATGTAAGTTTTTTAAAATTCATTATATCAACCCTTCTATTTTGCTTGGTTAAAAACCATATTTCATTATTTGTATATACAAATAATAAATCATATTCAAAAATAAGTCAACAATTGTTAAATAAAAGCTTTTTTATAAACTAAAAACCTACGACGTAAACATCCTAGGCTTTTTTTAAATTATCAAACTTTTTTTACTTAAATTCTCATAAACCTCATCAAACATGAATTCTATATAAAATAGCTTATCTGTATCTATAATATTTAGTAGTTCTTGCATCAGATTTATCATTTATCAATACTTTTAAAGTAGTCTTTATTATATTCTACAGCAGGATCGTTTGGCTTATATTCTTCGGCTTTATTATTATATTTTATCGCTTCCTCTGTGTTTCCAAGTTTATCATAACATACACATAGTTGTATGCATGGAATATAACCCCAATGATCGTGGGATATGAAACCCCAGCTATCAACTGGCTTTTCTAGCTCTAGAGCTAACTTATACCAGAATATAGCTCTCTTATAATCTTTATTATTAAAATAGTAATATCCAAGTTGGCAGCAGATCTCAGCTCTTGGAGTATCATATTCAAAACTCTTCAATAAAATCTCTAGCATATTTTTTTTATCATTCAATTCGTTATAACAAATTGAAAGACTATAACAAGCATTTATATTATCTTCTACCCATCCTTCTTCAGTATCTAAAAATCTCTTAAAATATTTTATTGCGTCATCATATTTTTCGTTATAATATAGCTCTCTCCCATAATAATAAAGGGCTCTAGGTGTTAAATTTACACCTTGGCATATAGCTTTTTGATAGATAGATAAATTTCTACCTTTATCGGATACATATTCTTTTTTATGAGTTATACAAATATCAGAATTTATTATGTTTCCACTTACTTTTAGATATTCATGTACAGGCTCAATCCATTGGTAATTGTTTATTCTCTTTGACAAACGTTCTCTAAAATACGATAAAGTAATATTACCATTTTCATCAAAACCTGCATTATATTTCATCATTACTACATCAACATTATTATTTAAATTTTGCTTTAGTTCTTTAAATTTTTCCCTATCTTCTTCAAGAATAACATCATCAGCATCTAGCCAAAGAATGAAATCCTTTGTAGCTTTAGAATAGGCATAATTTCTTGCTGCAGAAAAATCGCCAATCCATTCAAAATCAAATACCTTATCTGTATATCTTTTAATAATTTCTTTTGTATTATCCGTTGATCCAGTATCTACTATTATTATTTCGTCAACAATATCTTTTATACAATCTAAACATCTAGATATGACGTCCTGTTCATCTTTAACAATCATACATAAACTGATAGTTATCATTTAATCACCTCGAAAATAATTTTCTAGTACATACTATGATGCAAAATTTGATTTTGTGATTTATATCTACATGAAACAGAAGGTAAAACCAATTGATTAAAAATATAATTGACAGAGGTAACTAGACCTCTGTCAATGGTTTCAAATTAATTGATTTAAATAATATTATCTTAATATTTGGATATCTATCTATTTTTGAAGTTACAACGTTATAAATATTCTATCATTAAAAGCTTATTATATTTAATGCTCTAGTAAGTGCAACAGCACTTGCAATATTAGTTCCTGTAACTCTAATACGAACCTCGAAAATGTGTGAACCTGGTGAAGGAGTACTTATCCAGGTTAGATTAGGAACTTCTCCTAAAACACGCGTAGTTAATGGAACATTGTCTTGAGCCTTCTCAACCGTTACTTCAGCAATAGAAACTCCATCTTGATATAGATTATACGTGATTGTATATTGATAAGGAGTAAGGGTGCCTGTTGTTATTTCTACTTCTGCCATTGAATCCACTTTTAACCTCTGTGCGTCAACAGTAGTCACTGGAAGAGATAGTACAGATACTTGAGTCGCAAGAGGAAGATTTATTGAACTACTTGATTGTACTGAAGATAGTGAACTTCCTGCACCTGTGGCTCCTGTTGCACCTGTTGCACCTATTGGGCCTTGTACTCCTTGAGCTCCTTGTGGGCCTTGTACTCCCTGTGCACCTTGTGGGCCTTGTACTCCTTGAGCTCCTTGTGGGCCCTGTGGGCCTTGTACTCCCTGCGGTCCTTGAGCTCCAGTTGCTCCTGTTGCTCCTGTTGCTCCCGTTGCTCCTGTAGCACCTGTTGGACCTGTCGCACCTGTTGTACCTGTTGGGCCTGTTGCTCCTGTTGCACCTGTTGGGCCTGTTGCTCCTGTTGCACCTGTTGTACCTGTTGGGCCTGTTGCTCCTGTTGTTCCTGTTGGACCTGTCGCACCTGTTGCACCTGTTGCACCTGTTGCTCCTGTTGGGCCTGTCGCACCTGTCGCGCCTGTTGCACCGGTTGCACCTGTTGGACCAGTCGGACCTGTTGGACCTGTTGGGCCTGTTGCTCCTGTTGGACCAGTCGGACCTGTTGGACCTGTTGGGCCTGTCGCACCTGTTGCACCTGTTGCACCTGTTGGGCCTGTTGCACCTGTTGGACCAGTCGGACCTGTTGGGCCGGTTGGACCAGTCGGACCTGTCGCACCTGTCGCACCTGTCGCGCCTGTTGCACCGGTTGCACCTGTTGGACCAGTCGGAC
>NZ_CAUPZS010000009.1:0-115318 GCF_963515715.1 uncultured Clostridium sp. | reverse complement strand
AGAGTTCTTATGCTGTGCATAACGGATGCTACATCCCTGGATAAGTTCTTCTAAGCTTCAGTTGGAGTAAGTATTCCTTTTAAGCAAACTTCATCTGAAGCTAAGAATCACTTGATACAAATTATATAAATATGAATTTATCTAAATAGAATAAATATAAATACTTCTCTTTTACTTTTTTTCCTGTAATCCTCTCTAAAGCTTCAGTATAATATTGTAACTGGAGTGCATACTTGTTCTTAATATCCTCTTCATTTTCTACATAATCCGTTTTATAATCTACAATTATCAATCCGTCTTCTTCCTCAAAACATAAGTCTATTACTCCTTGAAGTATTATTTTTTCTTCACCATATATATCCTTAGGTAAATCCTTATATAAATCTACACTTTTGATTTCAACGTAAAAAGGTGTTTCTTTACTTATCAAAGTTGACTTTTTTATCCTTTCTCCTAAAGGACTTTTGAAAAAATTCAATATCTTATATGGATTTATAACTTTATATTCTTCCTCAGTTATAAATTCATCCACTACCATGGCTTGAATTTGTTCTCTTACACTTTCTATATCCTCAGTTTTCTTTATATCTATATGCTCCATAACTAAATGAATTAAAGTCCCTATTTCTGCAGCGGTAAACTTCTTATACTCTTGTAAAAATATTGGTTTTTTTGATAGAATCTCTCCTACAACTTTTTCTGAATTTTCATCCTCTGTTTCTGAAAATCTCCTTTTAAGCTCTGATACTGAAAATTTTGCTGGTATATTACAAGAATGAATGTATTTATAATTCCAATTAAGTCTTTTTTCTATTTCTTCTTTGTATTCTTCATCTTTCTTTATAAGTCTTAAGGTTTCTAATTCTTTTAAAATATCTACTTCTTCCTTTTCTTCAATTTTAGATTCTATAGCTTCTTTTATATCCCATATTTTTACCTTCCATCTTGATGCATCCTTCACTATATTAGTGTATGGATTATTTATATCAGACTTTTCCCTTAGAAAAATACCATCCTCATGTCTACAAACAGCAGGCATGATCCAATCCATATAACTTTTCCCCTCTAGGATAGCGTATTCAGGTATCTTTCTTCCATCATCCATGCTTATATTACACCACTTTTTTATTCCATCTTCTATTTTACTTGTCATACCAGTAATAATTAATTTTTCTTTAGCTCGAGTAAATGCTACATATAATATTCTCATTTCCTCTGATAAGGTTTCTAATTTTATTTTTCTTTTTATTATCTCTTTAATTATAGTAGGGTAGGTTATTCTTTTTTCCAAATCTACATAATCAGGCCCAAGCCCTAATTGATGATGGAAGAGCATATTTTTTCTCATATCTTGAAGATTAAAATTCTTACCTACTCCTGAGAGGATTACCACTGGAAACTCCAATCCTTTACTTTTATGAATACTCATGATTCTCACTACATCTTCATTTTCTCCTAAAATTTTAGCACTTCCCATATCACCGCTGCTATTTTTTAATTTGTTTATAAAGGATATAAAATTAAACAATCCCCTATAACTAGTTTTTTCATATTGCTTAGCTCTCTCAAAAAGTACTCGTAAGTTTGCCTGCCTTTGTATTCCTCCTGGCATAGCACCAACATATCCATAGTATCCTGTATCCGTGTAAAGATGCCATATAAATTGGTCTATACTCATATGGAGGGATTTATCTCTCCAATCTAAGAGTTTGATTAAAAAACTTTCAATTCTGTTTTTCAAATCTTGATTTAATGCTTTTACATAATTTTTTTCATCCTCAGTACATAGTTCATCATCATCTATCTTTTTCAAAGCTTCATATATACTTGTTTCTCTATTAACTAGTCTTATATCAATGATATCTTCTGGAGTAAAAGAAAAAATAGGAGATCTTAATACAGCTAATAAAGGAATATCTTGTCTTGGATTATCTATAATTTGCAATAAAGATAAAATGGTTCTTATTTCCGTAGTTTCAAAATATCCTGAAGAAGTATCGGCGAAAACTGGTATACCTTTGTTGTTTAATTCCTCCATGAATATAGGTGCCATCTGAGAAGTAGCTCTCATTAAAATTACAATATCTCTAAACTGTAACTTTCTATACTCTTTAGTCCTTTTATCCAATATCATATAAGGATTTTCATCCTCCATAAGTTTTTTAATTATTTTCCCCACCATATTTGCTTCTAGCTGTATATTATCTGGTCTTTCCTCACTATCATAAAAAGCTCCGTTATTATCCTCTTCAAATAAAATCTCTTCACTATTTTTATTTAGTTTCTCCATAATATGAATTTCTATAGGTCCAGCATGATTAATCTCTTCTTCTGGTGATTTGTAGTCCGCTCCAAGATTTAATTTTTCGCCATCATCATATTCTAATTCACCTATGTTCTTTGACATTACTTGAGTAAATATATAATTTACTCCATCTATAACACCTTCCCTACTTCTAAAGTTTTTAAATAGCTTTATCTTTCTATTTAAACTATCCTCCTCTAATAAGTAGGTATTATATTTATGTAAAAATAACTCCGGTTTTGCCTGCCTAAATCTATAGATACTTTGCTTAACATCGCCAACCATGAACATATTTGGGATGGTTAATTTTTCTTCTTCTAATTTTATGTTCTGCTGTCTGGATACGGAGTTTAATATTACTTCCTGTACTAAATTACTATCTTGATACTCATCTACTAATATTTCTACGAATTTTTTTCTATATTCAATAGCCACTGCCGAGGGCATAGAATTCCCTTTTTTATCATAATCCGTTAATATTTCTAATGTATAATGTTCTATATCATTAAAATCCACTATATTCTTTTCTCTTTTTTTCTCTCTGTATCTTTTAGTAAATTCAATGACTAAATCCGTTAGACACTCTATTCTTGGATAAAGGTTTTTAAAGTTTTGCCCTATATTTTCACTACCTAAAAATATATCTTCTTTCATTTTAGATATTTTTTCTTTTACATTTGTTCTCACATCTAAAATACTTTCCTTTATCTCTATTAAATCTTCCGGTATTTTTTTTCTAGGTAGAGTTTTAAATTTTACATCTAAAATAATCTCTCTAATTTTATTCCAGTTATCACTGCTTAATATGTCATCTAATATGGCGAGATCTTCTTTGAATATTGGTAGGTAGTGCTCTAATCCTTCATTACTACTAGCTATATCAATGGATTTCTCCATCTTAATTTTAAATCCCTTTAATTCTACTTTTATATCATTTATCAATTCACTAGCCCATAGAGTATCATTAAAATCAAAATCATCATCTACATTAAAAATTTCTCTATTTTCTAATAACCATTTTTCAGGCCAAGGTAAACTTTGAGAAAAATTGTACAGCTCCTCTACCATATTCAGTACTCTTCTATCGTCTTTCCCACCATAGGATTGGACTAGTTCTAAAAAAATCTCTTTTTTAACTTCATCTTCAATTTCATACATATAATCAAATAATTCTTCTAGAGTTTCTCCCTTTAAAAGCAGAGTTTCTGTTTCATCTCCAACTCTAAAATTAGGATCAATATCTATCAAATGAAAATTATTTCTCATAATACTAAGACAAAAGGAATGTATTGTGGTTATATTGGCTCTATTAAGCAAGGTAAGCTGTCTTTGAAGTATTTTTGAATCAGGATTCTTATCCAACTCTTGAGATATAGCTTCCCCTATTCTTTCTTTCATTTCTGAAGCCGCTGCATTAGTAAAGGTAACGACTAATAATCTATCTATATCTGTTATATTCTCTTCATCCATTATTCTTTCTATTATTCTTTGAACTAAAACAGCAGTTTTCCCAGCCCCAGCTGCAGCTGCCACAAGTAAATTACAATTTTTAGTGTATATGGCACTTTCCTGTTCCTTTGTCCATTTCATATCTGCCATAATATTCTCCTCCAAATCTTTCATGTTAGAACATCTATTCTTTATTTTACCACAACTTATGTTTATTATGAAAAATGTGTATTATAATATTTGACTAAAATTTTCTTCACATATAAAAATACATTTTGTGAAAACTATTATTAAAATCATGAAAGGAGAGGATTTTATGTCAAGAAAAAGACTTTATGCTTCTGATTCAAGAAATACAATGGAAAAGCTTAAAATGGAAATAGCCAGCGATTTAGGTATTAATCCAAATTTTGAAGATAAAACTACTGCCCCATATATGGGGGATTACCCTTCAAACTTTGTTGGAAATCTAGCTAGTGCCGGTATGCTGGGTGGAGAAATGGTTAAAAGAATGGTTGAAGACCAGGAACGTAAGATGATAGATAAATAAAATTGCTATGCAATTTTACTAGTGAAAAATTTAGAGTGAAGAGTAAAGAATGTAAGATAAAATAAAAAGAATTCTGCAACTGCAGAATTCTATAAATAACTTTCACTCTTAATTTTTCATTTTTAATTTTTAAAATGGTGCGGATGACGGGACTTGAACCCGTACGAGTATTCCTCGCTACCCCCTCAAGATAGTGCGTCTGCCATTCCGCCACATCCGCGTTACAATAATATTATACTCTTAATAGGTTCCTTGTCAATATTATTTATCATATAAAAATTTGTAAATTTTATAATTTACTTTTACTTTCTTTACATATTTGTCTGTCTCTTTAAAAGGTATGTAGTGGAGATTTTTACTATCCTTTGAGTGTTCACTATCCTGTAACCACTTTTGAACGTTTCCTCTTCCTGCATTATATGCAGCAAGAACTACATCCATATTATCTCCAAATTCTTTTCTTAGATTATCTATGTACCAACATCCCATGGAAATATTATATTCTGGTTCAAATAACTTATCTAATGTGAAATTTTCCATCTCCATTTGCTCCGCAATCCACTCCCCTGTACTAGGAGTTACTTGCATTAATCCATAGGCACTTTTGTGTGATACAGCTTTAGGTTTAAAATTACTCTCAGCTTTTATTACCGAAAATACTATGTAAGGATCTATATCATACTCTTTTGAATATTTATATACTATATCTGAATATTTTAATGGATATAGCTTTTTCATTGCGTTTGGAACTTGTTTTATTGCTACGATAATTATTAAAATGAATATTATAGTTTTAATTAATTTCTTCAATTGCTCCTTTCACTCCCCGCAAATCATTGATGAATTGAATTAGTGTGTCTATTTGTGCTTCTGTTTCTTCTATGGTTTTAGTATTATCTATGACAAAATGAGCCATTTCTCTTTTTTCCTTCAATGATATTTGAGCATTTATTCTATTTATCACTTCTGTGTCTTCTAATTTATCCCTATGTTTCACTCTATTAAATTGAGTTTCTTCATCTACCCATACTACCACTATGAAATCCATAACTAAATGCATATTTTGTTCGAATAAAGTGGGGGCATCCAACACACAGATTTTTTCACCATTACATTGGCATTTATCAAACATACCATAAATTTCTTTATTGATATAGGGAATAATAATAGATTCAAATTCTCTTCTTTTTTCTTTTGAAGAAAATATAAATGACCCAAATTCTTTTCTTTTTAAATTTCTATTTTCATCCACAAACTCACTGCCATACTTTTCTTCTATTTCCTCTATGATGTGAGGATATTTTTTTAAAACATCTCTCGAAATAACATCACAGTCAATAATAGATATTCCCTTTTTTTTAAGAATTCTAGATACTGTACTTTTTCCACTACCTATTCCACCGGTTAAACCTATTTTAAATATTTTATTTTGCTTCATACCAGTTTTCTCCCTCATCTATATCTACTTCTAGGGGAACATTTAATTCTATTACATTCTCCATGGATTCCTTAAGCAAGGATTTTACTTCATCTAACTCATCCTTATATACATTTAAGATAAGTTCATCATGAACCTGTAAAATTAAAGTACTTTTTAACCCTCTGCTTTTTAATTCATTATAAACCTTAACCATGGCCATTTTAATTATATCCGCGGCACTTCCCTGTATAGGACTGTTCATGGCTAATCTTTCTCCAAAAGCTTTTACCATTTTCTTAGAATTTAATATTTCAGGTATAAATCTTCTTCTATTTAATATTGTGGTTACATACATATCTTTTTTAGCCTTTTCTATTGCATCATCCATATAGGTTTTAACCTTTGGATATCTTTGAAAATATGTATCTATATATTCTTTCGCTTCTTTTCTAGAAATATGCAAATCTTTTGCCAAGCTAAAATCTCCTATACCATAAACAATTCCAAAATTTACAGCTTTAGCATTACTTCGCATAGTAGAAGTAACCTCCTCTAGTGGAACTCTAAACACTTCTGCTGCAGTTTTAGTATGTATATCGCTATGATGCTTAAAGGCGTCAATCATGTTTTCATCTCCTGCAATATGTGCAAGAACCCTTAATTCTATTTGTGAGTAATCACCAGATAAAATGACACATCCATCATCATTTGGTACAAAAACCTTTCTAATCTCTTTACCCATTTCATATTTTATAGGTATGTTTTGGAGATTAGGTTCCGTACTTGAAAGCCTTCCTGTAGTTGTTACAGTTTGATTAAAGCTTGAGTGTATCCTTCCATCTTCATCTATTACATTTTTTAACCCTTCAACATATGTGGAATATAGCTTAGCCAATTGTCTATAATATATTACTTTTTCTATTATAGGGTGTTTATCCTCTAATTCTTCTAACACTTCTGCATTAGTTGAATATCCCGTTTTAGTCTTTTTTATTACAGGTAAATCCAGTTTCTCAAATAGTATTTTTCCTAATTGTTTTGGTGAGTTTACATTAAATTCTTCATCAGCTAAATTATATATTTCCTTTTGAATTTTTTCTATTTCTATTGAAAACTTTTCACCTATATGCGTTAATGTTTCCTTATCAACTTTAAATCCTTTAACCTCCATAGATGCCAACACCCTTGTAAGAGGAAGTTCCACTTCGTAATAAAGTTTTTCCATATTCAAATCTTTAATTTGTAAATTTAATTCATTATATAAAGATTTTAATAATGATGTTTGAATTATCCTCTCTTCTTCATCATTATTTATTACTATTTTAAGATATTCTCTAATTAAAGTATTTAATTCATAGTCTCCCCTTGAGGAATTAATTAGATATGCAGCTACTTTCGTATCAAATACTACAGCCCTTAAGTCTATACCCATTTTATACAAAATAGCATAGGGTATTTTTACATCATGACATATTTTCTTTATATCTTCATTTTCAAAAATTCTCTTCAAACATTCAATAGAAGCTTCATGGTTCTCTTCTAATATATTTTTTAAATTTATTAAATAATTATTGTCCTCATTATTTAAATAAATATTTTCTATTAAACTTTTGGAAAATACATTCTCATTAGCATTTTTAAAAGTAACAAAAATTTCTTCACCTATAGATTGACACAAATCTTTTAGTTTATCCACATCATCAACAACTATATAGTCAACTTTTAACTCTTCTGCCTTTTCTATGCTTTCATTAGACTTTGGCATTCTATCTAAAAGGGATTTAAATTGAAGATCTATAAATAATCTCCTTACCCCTTCTTCATCATAATTCTCTTTAGATTTTATACTTTCTAAATCTATATCCACTGGAACATCTCTCATAATAGTGGCAAGCCTTTTACTAAAGATCGCTTGCTCTCTATTGTCAAATAAGTTTTCTTTTACTTTTTTCCCACTTATATTATCTATATTCTCTAAAACATTTTCTATGCTGCCGTATTCTTTTATTAATTTAAATGCAGTTTTTTCTCCTACACCTGGTACTCCCGGTATATTATCTGATGGATCCCCCATTAGACCTTTAACATCTATAAACTGAGTTGGAGTTACACCCATCTCTTCAATCATTCTTTTCCCATCATATATTTCTTTTTCAGTTATGCCTTTTTTAGTCAATACTACCTTTGTTTTATCTGAAGCTAACTGCAATGCATCCTTATCTCCTGTAACAATATAAGTCTCTATATCATGCTCCTCTGCAACTTTAGATAAAGTACCTATTAAGTCATCAGCTTCAAAGCCATCAATTTCGAAAATATCGATAGCTAACTTACTTAATAAATCTTTAACTATTGGAAATTGTTCTCTTAATTCTGAAGGCATCTTTTTTCTTCCAGCTTTATAGTCCTCATATTCATTATGTCTAAAGGTAGGTGCGCTTCTATCAAAAGTACAAACTACATAATTAGGGGTTAATTCCTCTTTCATTTTCAATAACATATTAGTAAATCCATAAATTGCATTAGTATGTAATCCTTCATTATTAGTTAACAGTGGTAGTGCATAAAAAGCTCTATTCATTAAACTATTACCATCCAGTATTAACATCACTTCTTTAGTGCTCATCATTATCTCTCCTATCAAGCATTACTTTAGATACACGGAATCTCTATAATTTTTTACCGCCTTTTTAAAATTATCAAATTCATCATTAGGAAATTTTCTTAAAAGCTCTTTTAATATATCAAAAGCTACTATACTTTCCAATACTATTGAAGCTGGAACTACTGCACATACATCTGAGCGTTCATATCTTGTAGTTTTTTCTTCTCTAGTTTTTAAGTCTATTGTTCTTATATCTTTTTTTATAGAGGGTATAGGCTTAATAAACACTTTAATATCTATTTTTTCTCCATTTGAAACTCCTGCTTCTATTCCTCCACAATTATTAGTATCTCTAGAAATTTTTCCATCTTTATATAGTATTTCATCATTAAAACTACTTCCTCTTAAGGATAAGTCTAATCCATTTCCAAACTCTATAGCCTTTACTCCCTGTAAAGACATTATACCATAACTTAATATAGCATCTAATTTTCTATCCCACTGAGAATAACTACCTATACCTATAGGAACTCCCTTTACCGATACATAAACACTTCCCCCTATAGTCTCCCCCTCTTCTTTACATATATCAATTTTCTTCATAAAGCTTTTTTCAATTTCCTCATCATAGCATCTAACAGAGCTATTATTTATTTTTTCATATATTGTATCATCAAATAAATCTACTATTTCTTCATAGTTATTTCCTATGCTATTTACTTTGCTCCTTATATCTATTCCAATTTCTTTTAATATAGATTTACATAGAGCACCCACAGCTGTTCGAATAGCTGTCTCTCTTGCTGAAGTTCTTTCAATGGAGTCTCTTATATCCCCAGTACCATATTTAAAATAACCTACTAAGTCCCCATGTCCTGGTCTTGGGATACTTATTTTTTCCTCATTCTTTGGTTCTCTATCTATTATATTCTTCCATTTTTCGTAATCTTTATTATGAATCATCATGGTTATAGGATTTCCAGTGGTTTTTCTTCCTCTCAGTCCTGAAAGAATTTCAATCTTATCTTCCTCTATCTTCATTCTTTCTCCCCTACCATAACCTGTTTGTCTTCTCTTTAATTCATCATTTATATAATCTATATCAACTATGAAATTTGATGGAACCCCATCTATTATTGCAATTAAAGCCTTACCATGGGATTCACCGGCATCAAGAAATCTAAGCATATTAATCTCTCCTAATATAATAATGATATTATAATTATTATTTTACACTTTATTATATTATAATTCATCTTTTTTACCTATTTAAATACTATAAATTTTGTTTTAGAAGATTATAGTCAATATAAAACCACTAGGCAATACTATCCTAGTGGTTTACTAATTTTAAATTTATAGAATTAAATATGCTATTGGCGCTGTAATAATTAATGATAGGACCACTCTTTCAAACCATATTATAACTAAATCTTTTATATCCAAAGGTATGTCTGTTGATAGCATACATGGTATTGAAGCTGAGAAAAATAATATTTCTGATACACAAACTACAGCAATTATAAATCTTGTTACTAAAGGAGCATCAGCAACTACAATAGCTGGTAATAACATTTCTGCAATACTAACGGCACAAGCCTTAGCTGCTAGTAATGGCTCTGGTATTCTCAATAGAAATGTAAATGGATAGAACAAATATCCTACAAAATCAAACAAAGGAGTATATTTTGCAATAACTAATCCTAAAAAGCCTATGGACATAAGGGTTGGTGCTATACTTATGGCAAGCATAATGCCATCTTTGAAATTTATCACTATATTTTCCATAAGTGAAGGTGCCTTATCAGCAGCAATTATGCCTTCTCTCCATGCTCTTTTTAGAGCATTTCCCTTTTCTTCTGACTCCTTATCTCCTTTTATTCCCTCATAATATTCTTCTGGTTTTTTACTTAAAGGAAATA
Source organism: uncultured Clostridium sp. (assembly GCF_963515715.1). Classification (GTDB taxonomy): domain Bacteria; phylum Bacillota; class Clostridia; order Clostridiales; family Clostridiaceae; genus Clostridium_AW. The sequence continues at coordinate 105,067 of NZ_CAUPZS010000009.1, read as the reverse complement.
ATCTTGCAGTTATAGCTGTCACTATAAAAGTAACTACAAGTGTTAACCAAAAATAAGTATTCCATAAGTGCATTATATCAAGAGTATTTGCTACAATAATCATAAAAGTTGCAGATACTGTTGAAAATCCGGTAGCTATTATGCAAGCTTCCTTTGTAGTATATTTACCTTCTTTATAAACTCTGTTAGTTATCAATAATGCCAGTGAATAACTTCCAACAAAAGATGCCACTGCATCAATAGCGGATCTCCCCGGAGTTTTCCATACTGGCTTCATTATTGGCTTCATCAATACTCCTACAAATTCCATCAATCCATAGCTTACTAAAAAAGCTAAAAACACAGAACCTATAGGTACTATAGTCGATACTGGAACAACAACTTTTCCAAATACGAAAGGAATCATATCTTTCTCAAATAATTTCTTAGGTCCTATTTCAAATATAGCCATATATACCACTACAATTCCTATGAGCTTTAATATGGAAAATATCTTATTAACCCTATTTTTATTCCAAGTTTTATTTATAAAAGGGTATATGCCTCCTATAGTTACAATAAGTGCTCCGTATATTTGATTATAATAAGGTATTTTTCTTATAGCATTTACTATGTGGTCAATAGGTATGGTGGTACTTTCACCTATGGTTATAGGTATGAAAAACATAAATATCCCTATGGCACTATAGACTATAAGTTTAAAAGCGTTATTTCCAGTGCTGCTTTTTAATTCAATTTGAAGATTGGAATCCCCCATTTATACTCCCCCTTTTTATGTAAACATAATACATATATTATATACCAAATTTATACACATTAAAATAGAACTTTTCCAAATATTTTAAACTATTCAAAATATTAAGCGATGCTTTCTTTTATAGGGATATTATTCTTTCATTTCTCTAATTATTATTGAAATGAAAATTTGCTTGACTTATATGTACATTTTATGTTATTATTTTTTTATCACGAGCCGAAGTGGTGGAATCGGCAGACGCGCCGGACTCAAAATCCGGTGGGCTATAAACCCGTGCGGGTTCAAGTCCCGCCTTCGGCACCATTGTAAATAAAAAACACTTTGAATGTAATTTTAAAGTGTTTTTTATTTTAGCTTTAATAAATATATCTATTTTCTTAATAATCGTCTAATATTTTTTCTGAAATTTTCTCTCTTGTTAGAATTCCAATTTCCTGGATGAGTTAATAATAATATTCTCTTATCACCATTGTCTATAGAATTATAAATTGATATATTATTTTTCCAAAAAGGTCTATACATATCATCAGATACATAACTATGAAAACTATTTAATAAATTTTCATCATAAGCTTCAATTAATATACCTAGATCATCATATTTAAAATGATTAAATATATGATGATTTGGTACACCTATTTCTCTATTATAAAAATCCCCATGACTTGCGATTGTTTTAATATCATAATTTTTAAATTTGTTTTTTATATTATCTTTAAACATTTCATAAATATTGTCCATATCTTCATTACTTAAAGAATCTTTATTTTTTATTTTATTTTTTTTACAATAAGTTGCTAGTTCTTCATAGTGGTACCCTACTTCCCCTCCCCAGTCTATAATTTCATCTGCAATCTCATAATCAAATGTATCAACTCTAAAATAATAAGAGGATTTTACTTTTAATTCTTTTTCTATCTCAATAAATTTTTTAGTACCTTTCAAATCATCATCTATATCATGTCTTAATATAACAATCTTTTTATCATCTTCATCTATTTTATTATAATAATTATTATAATAATCAATCATAGAGGTTAAATAATACCCCTTATCCACAGCGTATTTTAAAGCCTCTTTGTACTGATCAAATCTTTGAGGCATGATGAAATCTACATATATTCTTTCTAATATTACATTCATAAAACTATCTCCTCTTAAAAATTCTTGCATTAAAAAAGCTATTAATAGTTTTACCCATTAATAGCTTTTTTACCCTTAATTATGAAGATAATTATTAAATTCTATTTATTTCTGAAAAATTTTAAACAATACATTAAATGATTTTCGTTCTATATAAAATAAGATTACGATAATTTGTATCGTAATCTTATTTAACTACAAAAACTTTTTTGTTATTTCATTTTTTTGTACTCTTTTAATGTCTTTTTCTCTCAATCCCGTTTCGTTTCTTATTTCATCCATTGTCTTTCCATCTATAAGCATTTCTTTAGCTCTCATCTTTAATTTTTCAATGTTTTCTTCTGACATATAATTTCCTCTCCTTATTTATTCTTCATCCTTAGCCTTTGGATCTCCAAATACCGCTCTAGAGCTTTCTTCTTGAGGATTATGTTTTATAGTCTTCTTTCTAAACTTTCCATCAGATTTTCTATTATTCTTAGTACTCTTCATTTTGTGAACCATAAAAACAACTCCTTTCCATTTTATTTTCTCACGGTCAAGGAGTTTTATACTAGTACTATGCTAGTTAAATCTTCTAGTTTCTGGAAGATGAATTACATCTCCAATTTCAGGATAATTTAAAAATTTTAATAATATTTGTATAATCACCTTGTCTTCTCTTCTACAGAATACATATTTATCATCTACATCCTCAATTATCGCTTTCATATTAATCCCCTCAAATCTATTATTCTATTTCAGGAAACCAAATTTTTCTTTCCCTTTCGGCGCTTATTTCACTATCGGATGAATGTACAAGGTTTCTTTGTTTAGTTGAAGCATACATCCCTCTAATACTTCCCATTTCTGCTTGAAGCGGATCTGTAGCTCCATTTATTTTTCTAACAAATTTTATTGCATTTTCTCCTTCAATTAACATAGCAATAATTGGCCCTTCCATTAAGTACTCAATTAATTCTTTATAATAATCTTTTTCTTTATGTTCAATATAATGTTCTTCTATAGTATTTATATTTCCTTCAATCATTTTTAAACCTGTAACTTTTAGATTTTTTCTTTCATAGAAACTTATTATTTCTCCAATTAAGTTTCTTTTTACTCCATCAGGTTTTATTAATACTAAAGTTTTCTCCATAAATACACATCATCTCCAATATTAGATAAATACTATTATATTTTATTTCCATTTAGTAATAAATATTAACCATAATTTATCAATTTATTCATTATACCAAATGTAATAGTAAAATAATATATCAAAATGCCAAAGGTAATAGTAAAATAATATATTAAACGCTTTGTGATGGAATTATTTCATGATATAATAGTCTAAAATCAAAATTTAAGTGTAAAGGAGATATCTATGAACAAATCAACTAGAGATGCATTCGTAATTGGACTAGCACTTTTTGCAATGTTTTTCGGATCAGGAAATTTAATATTTCCACCTTATCTAGGTAAGCTAGTAGGAAATAGCTATCCTTTAGCTATTATAGGTTTTCTGATGACTGGTGTAGGGCTACCATTGTTAGGGATACTAGCATGTGCTAAAATTGGGGGCACATTTAGGGAAATCTCCTTAAAAGTAGGTAACTTATTCTCAATTATTGCAACCACGGCCATCGTATTAGCAATAGGCCCAATGCTTGCAATTCCTAGAACAGCAGCTACCACTTTTGAACTTAGTATCCAACCAATTTTCCCAAACTTTCCTATATTACCTGCAATAGTAATATATTTTATTATTAATTTAGCTTTTGTCATTAAACCTTCTTCAATTGTAGATACTATAGGTAAAATATTGACACCTGTACTGTTATTATTACTTACTATAATTATTATAAAGGGTATCATAACTCCTATAGACCCAATAGTAAATACAGGTTTTAAAAATGTTTTTTCTAATTCTTTAATTGAAGGATATCAGACAATGGATGCTATGGCATCAGTAATATTTGCTTCTATTGTTATATCAACTGTTAAAGCTAAAGGATATACTGAAACTTCAGATGTTATAAAAATGACTTCTATATCAGGGATAGTTGCAGTTATTGGCTTAGGATTTGTGTATGGTGGTTTGATGTATATAGGTAGTCAAACTTCTTCAATATTTCCAGAAAGTATAACTAAAACCGCTTTGGTAACAGAAATAGTAAATAAATTATTAGGTTATTCCGGAAATATAATACTAGCCTTAGCTGTTGGACTAGCCTGTTTAACTACCTCTATTGGACTTACATCCTCCGCATCCTCATTTTTCGAGAAGATATCCAATGGGAAACTATCTTATAAGTTTAATGCTATAGTAATTTCTATTACAAGCATAATAATTGCATCAATGGGTGTAGATACAATAGTTTCATTAGCTGTTCCAATACTACAAATACTTTATCCTATAGTTATCGTATTGGTTATAATGACATTACTAGGTGTGAAAAACAATATGGTTATACGTGTAACTACCTATGTATCACTTTTTATTAGCATATGTGATAACCTTAAATATTTAGGGTTAAATATAGAATTTATAAATAATGCTATTGAATTAATACCTTTATCAAATCTAGGATTTGTTTGGGTTGTGCCAAGTATATTGACATTTATAATATCATATTTACTTTTAAAATTAAAAGCTAATGCTTAATGCATTAGCTTTTTTAATTTAATCCTATATAATATATTATTGAAATCAATATTTACAAAATTAGTCCCCACCATGCCGCCGAAATAGGTTATGTTTGAACCTGCATTTGCAGGTGGGCATCTCCTTTTTGTTTCCCTGTTCTTAAATAGAATTTAAGCATCAAATCTGCAAAAAGAGTCCGATTCCCTTTAGTCTATGTGTTGGCTCAATATAAACCTACTCTAACGAACACAGCAGGAACTATTCTTCAATTTAATTATATTATACTACATTTTTTTAATTTTTTATTATATTTTATATATTTTTTATTCTTCGCCCTTTAAATTAATCATTAAACCCAATTCATTTAATTGAGTTTCATCAACGTTACTTGGTGCCTCTGTCATTGGACAAAAAGCATTTTGATTTTTAGGGAAAGCTATAACATCTTTAATATTATCAGTTCCGCTTAAGAACATTACCATTCTATCAAGTCCAAATGCCAATCCTCCATGTGGTGGCGGACCATATTTAAATGCTTCTAGCAGGAATCCAAATCTTTCCCAAGCTTTTTCTTGAGTAAATCCTAACACTTTAAACATTCTTTCCTGTAAGTTACTATCGTGTATCCTTATGCTTCCTCCACCTAACTCTTCTCCGTTTAATACCATATCATAAGCTTTTGCTCTTACCTTACCTGGATCTGTATCTAGATATTGTATATCCTCATCCATAGGTGATGTAAATGGATGATGTTCTGCTTCCCATCTACCTTCTTCTTCATTATATGAAACTAATGGGAATTCGGTTATCCATGCAAATCTAAATTCTTTATTTTCTTTTAATAAATCTAATTCTTTAGCTAAATGCAATCTTAACTGGCCTAAGCTTGTTAAAACAACTTTTTCTTTTACATCAGATACGATTAAGATTAGATCTCCTACTTTTGCATCCATCTTATGTATTATAGCTTTCAATTCTTCATCCGTTAAGAATTTAGCAATTGGTGATTTTATTTCATCTTCTTTATATGCTATCCACGCTAATCCTTTTGCCTTAAATCCTTTTACAAACTCAGTTAACTTATCAAGTTGTTTTCTTCCCATATCAGCACAATTTTCTGCCTTAATGGCACTTATAGTCCCACCATTTTCTACCACATCTTTAAATACTTTAAATTCGGTATTCTTTACTTCATCTGTTATACTCTCTATTTCCATTCCAAATCTTAAATCTGGTTTATCACTTCCATACTTACTCATAGCTATTCTATATGGTATTCTTTCAAATGGTATTTTTACATCCACATCTAAAACTTGTTTAAATACATGCTGTATCAGCTTTTCATTCATATCTATTACATCATCTACTTCTACAAAGGACATTTCTATATCTACTTGAGTAAATTCAGGCTGTCTATTTGCTCTTAAATCCTCATCTCTAAAGCACTTAACTATTTGGAAATATCTATCAAATCCTGACACCATCAATAACTGTTTAAATAATTGTGGTGACTGTGGTAATGCATAAAAATCTCCTGGATAGTTTCTACTAGGAACCAAATAATCTCTTGCTCCTTCTGGTGTGCTTTTTGTAAGCATTGGAGTTTCAACTTCTAAAAACCCTTGAGAATCCATAAAATCTCTAACAGCTTTAGCAGTCTTATGTCTAATCATAAATCTTTTTTGCATGTCAGATCTTCTTAAATCTAAATATCTATATTTTAATCTTATATTTTCTGAAGCATCTAAATCCTCTTTTATATATATAGGAGGAGTTTCTGATTCGGATAATATTTTTATTTCCTCTCCTTTAAGTTCTATCATTCCTGTTGGAAGGTTATTATTAGGAGATTCTCTTCTAACAACTTTACCTTTTACAGATATACAGTATTCAGATCTTACTGTATCTGCTTTTTCGAAAGCTTCTTTATTTATTTCTTCTCCAAATACTACTTGAAGGATACCTGTTCTATCTCTTAAATCTATAAATATTAGTCCTCCAAGATTTCTCTTTCTTTGCACCCATCCCATAACTATGTGGTCATTATTCACATTTTCTTCTCTTAATTCACCACACATTATAGTTCTTTTAAGTCCATTCAACGCTTCGCCCATTGCTTTTCCTCCTCTTTATAAGCCTGTAAAGTTAGTATAGCTTATTTAATTCTGTTATTTTTTTATTGATCATCTCATCAATTCTATTGTTATATTCCAATACATCTTTTACATTAGGTACTCTTTCTATTTTATTCAGCTCTAAATATATAACCTTAGTTATGGCATCTGCTCCTAGAGCTATAATAGTTTGTCTTTCCTCAATCATCTGTATATTATATATACATTCCTTACCCTTTAAGGAATAACCTACATTTTCCATATTCCATACCATATTTTTTTGCCTGTACATATAGTATGGATTCATATCTAAACTTTTTGATAACTTAAAGGTCTCTTCATGCATTTTATTTAATTCATTTTGTTCTATATCTCTTAGATATTCTTCTAGTTTTTCATATAATTTAGATCCTTTTTTAAAAGACATACCATGAACTGTTATACTATCTGGCTTTAAATTATATATTTCCTTACATGTATTTCTTACATGAGATAGTCTTTCACCTGGCAATCCTACAATTATGTCCATATTTATATTTTCGAATCCCATATCTCGTGCCATTCTATATTTATCTTTAATATCCTCTACAGAATGATTTCTGCCTATAAGTTTTAAGGTATCATTGTTCATAGTTTGTGGGTTTATACTTATTCTTGTTACACCATACTTCTTCATAGTAGAAAATTTATGCATTGATAAACTATCAGGCCTTCCGCACTCAACAGTAAATTCATGTACATTATTATTACCATGTATAAAACTATTATATATGGTTTCCATAATTTTCTCAAACTCTTCATCTTTTACAGAAGTAGGAGTGCCCCCACCAAAATACACTGTTTCTATAATTAATTCTTTTTCTTTAACAAATCTGCTTATTTCTTCTATCTCTTTAGTTAAAGCATTCAGATATTCTTCAACTAAATTCTTGCAACTTACTATTGGATTTGAAGTAAACGAACAATATAAGCATCTCGTAGGACAGAAAGGCATGCCTATGTAAATGCTTATTTTTCTCTTATCATTATTAACCATTTTACTTTCTATCTTCGCTACTTCAATACATAGTTTAGCCTTTTCTTCTTCAACTATATAATGTTCCTTATAATAATCTATAATTTCTTTTTCGCTTTTTCCCTCTTTTAATAGGGCTAATGCAATTTTACTAGGTCGTATCCCTACAAGAGTTCCCCATGGAATTTTCTTTCCTGTTCTCTTCTCTAAAAAAATGTAACTGCTCTGTTTTACTTCTTGTTTAATATTTGCCTCTTTATTTATATTAAAACTCTCTATACCATCCTTATCCTCTATTAATATTGAATTTTCTCCTATATGGATTTTATAATCCGCAGAGGTGGTATTAAAATTCAATTGGTTTAAAGGAAAAAACAAACTAAAAATTTGGTATACATCATATCTATATTTCAAATTATTTAACTCTATTGCAATTGCCATATTATCTACTTTCTTTCATAATTTTATAAAAATGGATTATACATCTTCTCATGATCTACTCTACTTTCATTGCCGTGTCCTGGAAGAAGTATTGTTTCATTAGGAAGGTTTAACAATTTATTTTTAATGCTCTCTATCAATACATTAAAATCTCCACCTTCAAAATCTGTTCTTCCTATGGAACCTTCAAAAAGAGTGTCTCCTGTAAATACTATATTTTTAAGTAAAAAACACATTCCACCTTGAGAATGACCTGGTGTCTCTATACAATTTATTTTAATATCTCCTATTTGAAATTGATCTCCATCCTTTAAATGTATATCAGCTTTTCCAAATTTATTCTTATCCCCAAAAACATAACCGCCATTTTCTATAGCCTTTTCATCTTTTTCGTTTATTCCAACTAAAGCATTAGTCAATTCCTTTAGTTCACTCACAGCGCCTGTGTGATCAAGATGACCATGGGTTAAAAATATATATTTTACTTTTCCACCCATTTTCTTTATCTCATTATTTATTAAGGAAGCTTCTGCACCTGGATCTATCACCATAGTTTCTTTAGTCTCATCATCCATAACTATATAACAGTTAGCAGCATATGATCCAACGGGCAATCTATTAATTTTCATTTAATTCACTCCTATAATTTAAAATGTTTTTTTACTATCTAATAATATAGTTACAGGTCCATCATTTACTATAGTAACTTTCATATCCGCTCCAAACTCCCCTGTTTCCACATTATCTAAGACTTCCTTACACTGCTTAATAAATTCCTCATATATGAATTTTGCTTCTTCTCCACCTAGAGCTTCAGTGAAACTAGGTCTTTTCCCCTTTCTAACATCCCCGTATAAAGTAAACTGAGAAATTACTAGTAGCTCTCCTCCTACATCTAGTAAAGATTTGTTCATTTTGCATTCTTCATCTTCAAAAATTCTTAAATTTACTATCTTATCTTTTAAATAAATTACATCTTTAATAGTGTCTTCTTTACATATGCCTAAGAGAACATTTAACCCTTTATCTATACTTCCTATTACTTTTCCATCAATTTCTACATTAGACATTTTAACTCTCTGAATAACAGCTCTCAAGTTTATCACCTCTAATTTTTAGTTCTATACACATCGTTAACACCTCTTAATTTTTTAATCTTTTTCATTAAATCTTTAAGGTGCTCAATATTAGGTATTTTTAATTTAATATTTATTATAGCACAAGTACCTCTTATTGGTTTTGCATTTATAGCATGGAGATTTGTCTTTGTTTGGATAATTATATCCATAATCTCTGCTAGTAAACCATCTCTATCATCTGCTTTTACTTGAATTTCTGTTACGTAAGCTCCTGCTTTTGATTCTCCCCAACTTACTTCTACAATCTTATTTTCTACATCTTCCACTAAGTTTGCTAAGTTTGCACAATCTTTTCTATGGATAGAAACTCCTCTTCCCTTTGTTATATAACCTACTATTTCATCTCCTGGTACCGGGTTGCAACATTTTGAAAATCTCACCAATAAATTGCTGACACCTTTAACAATTATTGCTGGCGAAGAAGTATTTTTCTTATTATGTTTGTTTTGATTTCCTTTTGAATTCTTATTATTTATATTATTTAATATTTCTTCATTTGTGAGTTGTACTTTATTACCCTTCTCATAAGCTTCTTTTATTTTTGCAACTATGCTTGAAGGAGATATATCTCCCATACCTGCTGCAGCATAAACTTCTTCCACTGAATTAAAACTATATTTCTTTAATATAATATTTAATATATCTCCCTTTGCTATTTCACCAAAGTTGTAACCCTGTTTTTTTGCCTCTTTTTCTAGAAGTTCCTTTCCTTTGCTTACATGTTCTTCTCTCTTCGCCTTTTTAAACCAAGCCTTTATTTTACTTTTGGCTTGATTACTCTTTGCAATATTAATCCATTCAATGGTAGGCCCTTTAGATGAATTAGATGTTATTATCTCTACTATTTCACCAGTTTTTAAATGGTAATCAAGAGGTACCATCTTATTGTTAACTTTTGCTCCTACACACTTATTCCCTACATCTGTATGAATCTTATATGCAAAATCTATAGGAGTTGATTCACTAGGAAGGTTTATTACATTACCTTTTGGTGTGAATACAAATACCTCATCTGAAAATAAATCTATTTTAAAACCTTCCATAAACTCTTCTGCATCAGAGGTTTCTCTTTGCCATTCAAGTATTTCTCTAAGCCAAGAAAGCTTTAAATCCATGTTATTTTCATTTACTTTTCCCTCTTTATATTTCCAATGGGCTGCAATACCATATTCTGCTGTCCTATGCATCTCTTCTGTTCTTATTTGTATTTCAAAGGGTTTTCCTTGTGGACCTATTACGGTTGAATGAAGTGATTGATACATATTTGGCTTAGGCATAGCAATGTAATCCTTAAACCTACCTGGTATTGGTTTATACATAGTATGAACTATTCCTAATACTGCGTAGCAATCCCTTACAGTATCTACAAGTATTCTTACTGCGGTCAAATCAAATACCTGCTCTAGGGTTTTATTTTGATTAACCATTTTTCTAAATATACTATAGAAATGTTTTGGCCTACCTTCAATACTAGACTTAATACCAGCCTTCTGTAGATTATCTGATAATTCATTTATTATCATCTCTGTGTAGGCTTCTCTTTCCACTCTTTTTTCCGCTATTTTTTTTACTAAATCATAGTATTCTTCTGAATTTATATATCTAAAAGCTAAATCCTCTAATTCCCACTTTATTTTAGATATTCCCAATCTATGAGCTAATGGTGCGTATATATCAAAAGTTTCCTTAGATTTTTCCTTTTGTTTTCCTGCAGGCATATATTTTAAAGTTCTCATATTATGAAGTCTATCTGCAAGTTTAATCAATATAACTCTAACGTCTTTAGCCATAGCCAAAAGCATTTTCCTTACATTATCAACCTGTTGTTCTTCTTTTGTTTTATATTTTATCTTACCTAATTTAGTTACACCTTCAACTAAATCAGCAACTTCTTTACTAAATTCTCTTTCTACGTCCTCATATGTACATATTGTATCTTCAATAACATCATGCAAAAGGCCAGCCACAATAGTGCTGGTATCCATACCCATTTCCGCCAATATACATGATACTTCAAGAGGGTGAGTAATATATGGCTCACCTGACTCCCTTTTTTGCTCACCATGAGCATCATAGGCAAAATTATATGCTTTTTTTACTAATTCTTTATCTACATTTATGCAGTTTTTTTCTATCCTATCCATTAATTTTTCAAGCATATTTTACTCCCCTAAAATCAATGGCTGGTCTTAATAACCAGCCATTATTTTTTATTAACATTATATAATATTTTGTAGAAACATGCAATTTATATTTTACTAAGACACCATCTTCTCAATGATTCCAAATAGATACGGTTTCATAATATCTATACTATATGGTTCTTCTAAAATAATAGAGCTATAGCAAATGGAACTGGTAAGTTCTATAATCATAAAAAGTTTAATTTCAAATTCTTTTTCATCTATATTTTCTTTTATCATAATATCTTTTGAAAGCTTCATAATTTCTTTCATTTCTTCATGCTGATTAACATTAGCTATGGCTTTTCTATAAAGTCCCCATGAGAGGTTTTTATGTATTATTTTTAATAATTTTTTGTTTACTTTAAAGTATTCAATAATATAATCCGTAAATATTATTATCCCTTCCGAAAAGCTTTTATCATTAATATTCAAAGTATGATTTAATGCCTCTTTTAATATATGAGCGCTCTTTTTTAATATGATTTTATCTATAATATCATATTTATTTTTGAAGTAAAGATAGAAAGTCCCTTTTGCTACTCCTGCATTTTTAACTATATCATCAATAGAAGTATCATTGATCCCTTTATCAGAAAACAATTCAAAGGCAGACTCATAAAGTTTAACTTCTTTTTTTACTGTGCTCTTCTTTTTTTTAATATCATTTTCTTCTTTAGTCATACTAATATAATTCCTCCTTATGGGAAAATATATGCAATTAGGTAATATATTATATACTATTATTGATTAGAAACCTTATTTAGTCAATATTGAATATAAATTGAACCCCTACGTATTCTAGTTACATAGGAGTTCAATTCACTTTATTTTAACTTAAGCGAGCAGGTCTTTAAACCATTGAAGAATTCCCTTTTTTTCTTCTTCAATTACTAGCTTCTTTTCTTTTTTTATCTCTGGAGCTTTTATGGAATCAGTTCTCATTATAAATTTAACATTGCCTTCCATATCCTCTCCTATTCCAGTATGAGTTCCATATCTATCTGACATTTCATATAGTTTATCTTTAACCTTTATCATTCTATCCATGTCTTCAATTTCTAAACCTAATTCAGAATTTATTTTTCCCTCTCCCTCTTCTTTAAACTTCAATACTCCTGAGTACAACTCTTCACTTCCTTTAAAGAGGTTGCTACTTCCTTCAATCAAAGGATTTACTCCTTTGTCAATTAAAGATTCCATTCCTTTGTTTAGATTATATGAACCTTCGTATAATTTTTCTATTCCATCATTCAAAGTAGGAATTTGATCTAACATTTTATTAGCTTTATTTATATTTTCTTCTTTTAAAGAATCTTTAACTAGCTCTAATATCTTCTCATTGTTTTTTAAATCCTGTTGCATAATAGTAAGTTCTTTTAGCATTTTTGGTGCAGCTTTAATATCATTGTTTACATCATCTGGTAGAGATTTTTGGAGCTTTCCTAATTCAGGTATTAATTTATTCAAATCTGCTTGTAGCACCTTTACCTTTTCTAAAGTTTTTGCTGATGCAGGATCATTCATACCATCTAGAAGCTTCTTTATTTGGTTTAAACTATCCTTATTTTTATCTAAATCATCTTTAATATTTATAAATTTCTTCATAAATCCTTGCATATTAGTTATATTCTTTTCGCTGAACACTTCATTTATATTTTTTATAACATTTTTACCTTCTGGTGATGATACTTCCTCTTTTAGTTTTCCTAATTGATCTATTGTACTATTTATATAGGAAATATTATTCTCATTTAATACTGAATTTAACTCACCAATACTTTTTTCATTATCCTTAAATTGTTTTTGTAAATCACCTAGTGAATTTAATTCCTTTGATAAATATGAAATTTTATCTTGAGAATTCTTAAGCTTTTTATCAGTTTCATCTACAGTATTATGGTATCCTTTCAATAATTCCTTAGCTTTAATTTTTTCTTCTTTTGACAATTTATCATTAGAATCAATTATACTCTCTAAGAATTTAACATTTTCTTCTTTTCTTAATTGTTCAGTTTGAGAATGATACGCATCAGCGGTATTTATTTCCTCCTTCAATATATTATTTATTGAATTTAAATCAAGATTTTTTACCTTTTCTCCGCTACTCATTATAGTTTTTAATGAATTTAAATTTTCATTACTTAAACCATTTTTTATAGTGGCAAGTCTATTGCTATCAAACTCTTCTATAAATCCTGAAAATTTATTAACACTATTATTGATCTTAGGTGCATCATTTAATAGATCATTATATTTTTTTAGTGTATTTCCATCTATGTTACTTATCCCCTCTAATCCTGATATAAAAGAACCTATATTTTTAATTCCATCATCTTTGGATAAAATATTTAATCCTGTATATAGAGGATGATTTAATATTTCACTCTCATCTATATTTTTAAAATCTTTACATGTTTTATTAAACAAAGCTATATTTTCAGCGGTTAAAACTTTCATAGCGCCTTGTAGTGAATTTATGTCCATATCCTTAGCTTTGAAAGCATGGTCCATTAGCTTTCTTTCTTCTTCTACATTTTTAGGATCTCTTATCAATGATATTTTATCTGGATTTTGATGTAGTTCTTCTTTTATTTTTTCAGTTCCTTCTTTCATTTTGCCTATACCATCACTCAGTTGTTCAGATCCATTTTTTGCAGATACCATGGAAGATTTAAAATCTATAAGCCCTTTGTTTAGACCTCCACTACCATCTTTTATTTTTAATGTTCCATCTATTATTTTATTAGATGCATCTTTTAATTCTTTTATTGCATCGTCAAAATCTCCTATATTTTTAGCTTCTTTAAGGGACTTTATTTCTGGCAATTTAGGAGTAGCTGTTATTAATATTGGAGACATTTTAAAGTTCTCAACATCACACTCTATCTCTACATTGTTTGGTATATTTAAATTTTTATTTTCTATATTAAAATTCTCTTTAAGTCCTGGCAAAGATACGAAGTTTATTATATTGTTATTTCCTTCTGATATCATAGTACCTTCATTGCTCTTGATATTCTTAAAGTTTTCAAGTGGTAAAGTTACCACTGTCAATACTGTTATAGGTGCATATATCTTGTCATATTTTCCATTGATATTTTCCATATGCATGCTTGTATTTACATATTCTATTTTAATTTTCAATTTTCCTGACTTACCTGCAATTTCTTTTGGATTTACTTCCTTATCATCTAAATAATATTTTATCTTAATTTCTAGAGGTAACTCTTTATTGGTAGTCCCTTGATAGAATATATCCTTACCTTCCATTTTCCAAGTTAAATTCTCTCCATTTTTATCAAAGTCTTCTTCACCTTTTATATTTTTTATACCATCTAATCCTGATTTATCTTTTACTTCTATACTTTGTCCATTTCCTCTTAACCAATCAGTAACTACTTGATTCTCTACATCTCCTTTTTCAGAAAGATTTACATATACAGATTCATCCTTTATTATCATTTCTTTAGCACTTACTACATTAGGAGCTAACATAGTTCCCATTAATACAAAACAAACTAAATTTTTTGATAAACTTTTCTTATTCATACTACATCTTCTCCTTTATATTAATTAGATTGTACCCACCCTTTTGTGGTTTTCTTTATTATCCCTTCGCATACTAGCAATATAGATGGAAGGATAAAAATAATAACAATCATGCTTATAATTGCACCTCTAGCCATCATAATACATAGAGTTCTTATTATAGATAAATTTGATATTATTCCTACACCAGCTGTAGCGCCGAAGAAAGCTAAAGCACTTGTCACAATAGATTTTGCAGATTCCTTTACTGCCTTCTCCATTGCAGTAAATTTATCCAATCCATTTCCCATCTCCTCTTTAAACCTTGAAGTCAATAATATTGCATAATCAACGGTTGCTCCTAACTGAATACACCCTATTACTATAGAAGCTACGAAAGGTACTGTTGTTCCCATGTAAAAAGACATACTCATATTTACGAGTATTGCAAGTTCTATAGCAAGAACTAATATAATAGGTATACTTATTGACTTAAACACCAATAAAATAATAGCAAATATTGCTCCTATAGATATTAAACTTGAACTCTTAAAATCCTTATCTGCTATCATAACTAAATCTTTAGTCAATACACCTTCACCTGTTATCATAGATTCCTTATCATAGCTTTTCACTATTGAGTTTATATCTTCTATTTGTTTATTCTCCTCATCTGTAGCCGCCTTATATTTTGAGTTTACTAAAATTAAATTGTAACCATCTTTTTTAAAGGTTTCTCTAATATTGTCTGGTATAAAGCTTTCTGGTATAGCTTCTCCCATAAATTTGTTATAACCTAATACCTTATCTATACCTTCTACTTCTTCAATTTCTTTTATCATTTTCTCCATATTGTGAGCTGGAACATTATCATGAACTACAATAAAATGAGTAGTAGTCATGTTATAATCTTCTTTTAATTTATTTGTAGCTATTATTGATGGTAAATCTTTTGGTAAAGAGCTATCCAAGTTATAATATACTTTCAAATTATTGTTACCATATAAAGCAGGTATAAAAGCTATTAAAAAGATCCAAATAAAAGTCTTATATTTTTGTGATACTATTTTTGATACTTTATTAAATTCAGGAAGTATTGTCTTATGACAGTATTTATGAATTTGCTTATCAAAAGTTAGTATAAGCGCTGGTAGTATTGTAATGGTAGACAATACACCTAATACTACACCTTTAGCCATTACAAGACCTATATCTTTACCTAAACTTAACTTCATTGAACACAAAGCTAAAAATCCAGCTATAGTAGTGAGTGAACTCCCTGATATAGATACTATAGTATTGGATATTGCCTCAGCCATAGCTTCATATCTGTTTTCCATCTTCTTCTTTTCTTCCTCATATCTGTGAAGTAAAAATATGGAATAATCCATTGTTACTCCAAGCTGTAATACTGCTGCTATGGATTTAGTTATATATGATACTTGTTTTAAAAATATATTAGTTCCCATATTAAATACTATGGCAAAACCCATGCTTATTAAAAATATTGCTGGAATTAATGTGGATTCCATGGTTAATACTAGGACTACAACGGATAATATAACTGCAATTAATACATACATGGGCGTTTCCTTATCCGATAAGTCTTTAGTATCCTTCACTATGGCAGACATGCCACTTAAAAAACACTGCTCATTTGTAATTTTTCTTATGGTTCCTATAGCTTTTTGTGTCACTTCTGATGAAGCAGACTCATTATACTTTATAATTAACATAGTTGAACTTTCGCTATAAAAAACATTTTTTATTTCATCAGGTAGTATATCTTTAGGTACACTTTCATCTAAAATATCACTTATCCATATTACGGTGTCTACACCTTCTATTTCTGATATTTCCTCTTTAAGCTTTAAAACATCCTTTGACTCCATATCTTCTATTATGAGCATAGAACTGGCAGCATTAGAGAATGTTTTATCCAATACTTCTTGTCCTTTCATAGAATCTAATTCTTGTGGAAGATATTCAAGCATATCGTAGTTTATTTTAGTTTTGGCCATTCCAATAAAGGATGGAATTAATAATAATACTGATAATATAATAACTAAAACTCTATGCTTAACTATAAAATCTCCAAATTTTTTCACAGCCATCCTCTCCTTAATTTTATTTTATGACTAACAGTCATTTCATACTTTGTTATTATATACACTTACTGACTAATAGTCAATATCTTTTTCATATACATTTTGTTAAGAAAAATTGAACTTTTTTTTAACAAAAAAAAAATAGCCATTGATATTAAACCTATCAATGGCTGTTTTTATATAGTTTTTATATAATTTTTATATATTATATTGTATAAGAGATTCCATACTATATTTCTTTAATTTATCTCTTCCATTCAAATCAGTTAGTTCAATAACAAAATTAATTGAAGCTACTTCTCCACCTAAGTTTTCAACCATTTTTGCCACTGATTCAATAGTTCCACCTGTAGCAAGTAAATCATCTACAATTGCTATCCTCTGTCCTGGTTTTATAGCATCTTTATGCATTTCTAAAACGTCACTTCCATATTCAAGTTCATAGGTACTAGATATGGTTTCACAAGGTAACTTTCCTTTTTTTCTAACAGGTACAAATCCTATTCCTAAGGTGTAGGCTAATGTAACTCCAAATAAAAATCCTCTAGCCTCTGGAGCAACTATTACATCAATGTTTTTATCTTTTAGACTATCCATCATTGAATCTATAGTAAACTTTAAAGCCTCACTATCTTGTAAGAGAGTGGTCACATCTTTAAAGCTTATTCCTTCCTTTGGAAATCCTTCAATTACTCTTATCTTTTCTTTTAAATTCATCATCTTTCCCCCTAGAATCGTATAATATTATTATTTATTACAAGCCCTACTACCCTTTACCTCATTTTTTAAATATTTAGCAATTTGCTCTGCTCTATCGCTATTAGATGTAGTAAGCAGTTCTACTGTAATTCTAGCATTATCCAACACCCTTGTATTGTTCCAAGAGGGTGCAACACTGTCTATGAGTTTATCTACATTAAGTATGTCTATATGTTTAATCTTATTTATCTTCATCAAAGCTCTTAGTCCATAATTATTTGTGTAGTTCATATGATATAACCCTTCGTCTATAATAGTTTTATTTTCCCCATCATAGGAAACTTTATTAGACTTGGTGCCTAACATAACTAAATCCAAATATTTACTAATGCTCTTCATCTGATAATATGATGATATCGCTTGAACAAGTTTGTATGCGACACCTACACTAGATAAATCTTTAAATGGATATATACAATCCCTTTGCTTAGGACTAACCACTATAGTATTTGGAATTTTATCATGACAATGATGATTATCAGTAATTATTACATCAACTCCTAATTGTTTACATAATTCTACCTGATAAAAAGAATTAATCCCACAACCAACTGTTATCATTAAATTAGTTCCTAAGAATTTTACATGATTTTTTATTATATCTGTTTTTATGTCAAAGTTATCATCGTCTCCATCTGATATAAAATACTCTACATCTGCATTTAAATATTTTAAAACCAAAAAAAGCAATGAAACTGCTGATATTCCATCTAAATCACAACATCCATATACTATTATTTTTTCCCTCTCATTTACAGCTTTAATTATTCTTATTAAAGCTTCATTCATATCTTTTAATAAAAAGGGATTATGAAAAGAATAACCTCTATTCTCCATAGCTAAGTCCTCCAAAAAAATAAAAAGCATATATATTATAATTTAAAATATACTTTTTTACAAATATTTTATACATATTTTATTGAAAATAGTAAACCAGAGCACAGTTTCGCTCTGGTTTTTAGTTGTTTTGTCATAAAAACGCTTTTTATTTTTTCTTAACGCTTTTTATTTCTTATTTTTGAAATACACCCACAAAGGGCTAGCTATAAATATTGAAGAATATCCTCCGGCAATTATTCCGATAATAAGAGGAATTGCGAAATCCCTTACGGAAGGAACATATATACCTACTGCTGCTATGGTTATTAAAGTAGTTAAGCTTGTATTTATAGATCTAGTCAAGGTTTGAGAAATGCTCACATTAGCCAATTCTCCATCGGTTACCTTTCTCATCCTCTTGCTATTCTCCCTTATTCTATCAAATACAACTATTGTATCATTAATTGAATATCCTACTATAGTTAATATGGCAGCTATAAAGCTGCTATTTATAGGTATTTGTAATATAGTATATACGGAAAGTGTTATGAGCACATCATGAACTAGTGCAGCTATTGCCGCTATTCCAAATTTAAATTCAAATCTAATTCCTATATATATTAACATTCCAATATTAGCTATAATTAATGCTAAAATAGCCTTTCTTCTTAATTCCTTGCCAATTGAAGCTCCTATAGTCTGCTGAGAAAAATCCTTATCTTCAAGATTATACTTTTCTTTTATCTCTTTAAACATAGGTTCAATTTGATTTGCTTCTAAAGAGTTACTTCTAATTTCTAAGTGTACTTCTCCAGAAGTAGTGGTAGCAGAGTTTGTTGTATAATCCTTTGCGTGTTTCCCTATTATTTTTTCTACTTCTTCCTTATTGTACTCACTTTTCATATTTATCTGAATTAGAGTACCACCTTTAAAGTCAATGCCATAATTTAAACCATTTTTAATTCCAAAAAACAATCCTGTAAGCATTATAACAAGGGATATAGCAAACCATATTTTTGTTTTCTCAATTATCTTCAATGATTTCATATTACTCTACCCTCCTCTTTACACCAAAAGCTGCTAAACTATTAAGTATACCCATCTCTACAGCTAATTTTAGTAAAAATCTTGTTACTATTATAGCTGTAAGCATACTTAATACTGTTCCAGTTATTAATGTGAGGGCAAATCCTTTTACTGGTCCTGAACCAAGGTTATATAAAACTACTCCTGCAATTATAGTAGTTATATTAGAATCCATAATTGAAGATAGAGCTCTATGGAATCCTGATTCTACTGAACTTCTTACTGATTTACCTGTATATAATTCTTCTTTTATTCTTTCAAATATTAATATATTAGCATCTACTGCCATACCTATGGTTAATAAAAATCCAGCTATTCCTGATAAAGTTAATGTAGCCTTCATCGAAATAAAGGTTAACAGTACTAAAATTATATAGAAAACTAGGGCAATGTTGGCAATAAGTCCTGGAACTCTATAAAATAATAGCATAAATATCATTACTAAACTTATTCCCACAGCACCAGCCTTGAAGCTAAGTGGAAGAGCATTAGCTCCTAAGGTAGCTCCTACAGTTTTTACTTCTACAGCCTTAACAACTACTGGTAATGCACCAGATTTAATTATACCTGCCTGTCTTTTCGCTTCTTCAAGAGATTTACTTCCTGAAATTATACCCTTTCCATTGGCTATAACATCATTTACTACTGGATTAGTTAAAAGTTCCTCATCCATATAGATTGCTATTTGCTGTCCTATAAACTTTTTAGTTGCTTCAGCAAATTTTTTAGTTCCTTCATCAGTAAACTCTAGACTTACTATTGGCTGATTATTATTAGGATCAATTTGAGCTACTGCATTTTTAACATCTTTACCTGTAAGTATTACTTCTTCGTCAGGTCCTACGAATTTTAATTCACCTGTTTTACCAACGGTATCTATTACTTCCTTAGCATTATAAACGCCTGGTATTTCTATTCTAATTCTTTTTTGTCCTTCTCTTTGTACTACAGTTTCACTAACTCCTAATTTATTAACTCTCAGAGATATAAGTTCAATAGTTCTATCTATAGTGGCACTATCTACTTTTTCCTCTTGTATTTCCTCAGTTAGTGACACACCTCCTTGAAGGTCCAATCCCTTTTTTATACTTTCATCAAAGGATTTAACCCTATATCCAGTTCCAAATACATTTTCTATTCCAAAGAAACCAGCATAAGCTAAAGATCCTATTATAAACACTGATAAGATGAATAGGACTGTACTCTTTAAGGCTTTATTACCTTTCATATTTATCCCCCTTCTTTTGTTAATTATATATAAGTCATTATTTCTTTAACTCATAAGGAAACCACATACACAAATTATATAACCATTGTAAAAAATAGTCAATATAAGCTGGTGCATTACCAGCCTATATTGATACTTTCTACTATTGTTCTGTCAATTGTGATTTTAAAGCTATAGCACATTCTATTCTCTTTTTTTGCATTTCACAACCTAATTTATATGGTATTAATATATCTTTATTAAAATTATAGTTATTAGCTTGGCATCCTCCACTACAGTAGAATCTTGCCCAACACTCCATACAGGATGGCTTAAAGTATATATTACCTTGTTTAAATTGTTTTTCTATCGCTTTATTTAAATCACTCTCAAAAACATTTCCCATCTTAAATTCATCATTTCCAACAAATTGATGACAAGGATATATATCTCCTGAAGGGGTTATGGCAACATATTCATGACCAGCACCGCATCCTGATATTCTTTTATAAACACAAGGTCCTCCTTGAAGGTCTACGTTAAAGTGATAGAACTTAAATGAGTTCCCTTCTTTATGTCTCTTAACCATTTCTTTGTAGATCTTGTCATATTGTTCAAATATTTTAGGCAAGTCCTCTTCTCTTAAAGAAAGAGGATGATTTTCTTCTAATACAACTGGTTCTACAGATACCTCATCAAATCCTTCATTAACTAAATGTAATATATCTTCATAGAAATCTGTATTCTTTCTAGTAAAGGTTCCTCTTGCATAATACTGCTTTCCTTTACCTCTCATTTCCACCATCTTCTTTATTTTAGGTAGAATTGTATCGTAGCATCCACTACCGTCAACTCTAGTTCTAACTCCATCATTAACTTCTTTTCTACCATCTATACTTAAAACTATGTTACCCATATTTTTATCTAAATAATTCATAACTTCCTCTGTCAACAAAACACCATTGGTAGTCATAGTAAATCTAATAACTTTATTATGAATCTTCTCTTGTTCTTTTGCATATTCCACTATTTCTTTAATAGTGTTAAATGCCATCAACGGCTCTCCTCCGAAAAGATCTACTTCTATATTCTTTCTTGGTCCTGAGTTCTTTATTACGAAATCTATTGCCCTCTTTCCTACTTCTGGAGACATGAGTTCTCTTTTACCTTTATATTCTCCTTCATCTGCGAAACAATATTTACATCTTAAATTACAATCGTGGGCAATATTTAAACACAAAGCCTTTATAAAAGATTCCCCTTCTCCTGCTTTCATACCTATATCTTCATATAAGTCTTTTGAGTAAAGCATATTTTCATTTATAAGAATTTCTAATTCTTCATAGGCTTCTAGTATGTCTTTTTCATCATATTTGCCTTGGAATTTATTTAAAACATCTTCTTTTTTTCTTAATCCTTCTTCACCAACTATTTCATAAACCAATGCATCAACTATATGCACTGCTCCTGAGTTTACATCTAAAATGTAGTACTCTCCATCTTGAATAAATTTATGTATAAATGACAAATTATTTCCTCCTAACCCGTTTTGGCTAAATTTAAAGCAGTAACCTCAAGTTACTGCTTTTATATTAATTTTCGCAAGCTAGATTCGCAACCGTACATGAAGTTTTACATGCTGACTGACATGAGTTAGCACATTCCTTACATCCTGGCTTCTTTAAGCTATCCTTTATGTTTGTCTTATTTATAGTTTTTATATGTTTCATATAAACTCCTCCATTCCTAAATAGCATATTTCCGTTTGATTATATCATAAAAAGATTAGGAAATAAAGTAAATATCAAATATTTATACCTAGCATACCCGATAATGCCCCTACTCCTAAAGCTAGTAAAAACCTCATTATCATTCTATTATCTACCGCTAAATTGTTTCCTGCTATTATCGATACAACGTATATTATCAGCATGTACAATGTGGCTATAATTACTCCAGTTAACCACCCTTTTTTATTAATCTTTCGTACGGCATAAACAGTTCCATACATAATACTAAGTATAGTTGTAATTAGATAAAATACGCTATTTGTTTTATCGGTTAAATCTACAAAAGTCATTACAATAGCATATATAAGCATAAAGATTACTGTCAAAATAGTACTTCTTAAAATTCCATCCCCTATTGGTAAAAAACTACTTTTTTCCATATAGAAAACACCTCCCATCTACTAGAATTTATGTAGAAATGAGGTGTTTTATGATAAGAAATTTAATTTTCCTTATATTCTACAGATTCATTTTCTTCTGCTATATCTTCTTTCTTATCTTCCTTTTTATCTTCTTTTTTGTCTTCATGAGCAAGCTCGCTGCTATTCAATATTGATAGTATGCCGTTTTTATCAAGCTTAATCCTGGCTCTACTAGGTCCAGTCTCTAAAATAATAAATGTATCTTGGATATTTATAACTTTTCCTAATATACCACCCTTTGTAATAATTTCATCATTCACCTTTACTGATTCTAGCATGCCTTTATACTTTTTCTTTCTTCTACTTTCTGGTATGTACACAATTATGTAAAAAAACAACATCATCATTATAAGGGATAAAATTAATGTTGATGGTCCTCCTGCTGTAGGAACTCCAGCCACTGTGATTAAATTTTCAAGTGTTAACATATATTCACCTCCCCTCACAATATAAGTGTATAATCCTTTTTATTTGATGTAAAGCTTTTTCTAAGATTTTCCATTCCACTCTGCTAATTTGCTTTCCTTATATTGAGAGAAATAATTACCGTCTATAGCATCTCTTATTTCTTGCATCATATTATTGTAGAAATACAAGTTATGAAGAACGCATAATCTCATAGCCAACATTTCCTTTGCCTTAAACAAATGTCTTATATACGCTCTAGAATAATGCTGACATGCAGGACACTTACATCCTTCATCTATTGGATTAGAATCTAACTCATATTTTACATTCATTAAATTTATTTTTCCATTCTTAGTAAATACATGACCATGTCTTCCATTTCTTGCTGGAAGGACACAATCAAAAAAGTCTACCCCTCTATCCACGGCTTCTAAAATATTACTAGGTGTGCCTACTCCCATGAGATAAATTGGTTTATCCTGTGGTAAATATTCTACTACTGTTTCTATGGTATTATACATTTCTTCATGAGTTTCCCCTACAGCGAGTCCTCCTATGGCATATCCGTCTAAATCCATTTTCACTATTTCTTTTGCATGAGCTATTCTAATATCTTTAAATGTTGCCCCTTGGTTAATCCCAAAAAGCATTTGTTGTTTATTTATGGTATCTTCTAAAGAGTTCACCCTATCCATTTCTTTTTTACATCTTTCAAGCCATCTAGTTGTTCTTTCTACAGATTTTTCAACATACTCCTTTGTTGATGGAATTGGTATACACTCATCAAAAGCCATAGCTATAGTGGAAGCTATATTGCTTTGTATTTGCATACTTTCTTCTGGCCCCATAAATATTTTTCTTCCATCTATATGTGAATTAAAATATACTCCTTCTTCTTTAATCTTTCTCATACCAGCTAAAGAAAAAACTTGGAATCCACCTGAATCTGTTAAAATTGGTCTATCCCAATTCATAAATTTATGTAATCCACCCATTTTCTTTATTACTTTGTCACCAGGTCTTAAATGAAGATGATAAGTATTGGATAACTCAACTTGACACCCTATTTCTTTTAAATCCATGGATGATACTGCACCTTTTATAACCCCAAGTGTTCCTACATTCATAAACACAGGTGTTTGAATTGTGCCGTGAGGTGTTTTAAATTCACCTCTTCTTGCATTACCGCATTTCTTTATTAATTTGTACATATCAATTCTCCTTCTGAAGTAAAATTTACTTGATTAACATGGCGTCTCCAAAACTAAAAAATCTATATTCTTCTTTAACTGCTGTATTGTATGCATTCAATATTTTTTCCCTATCACACAAAGCGCTAACTAACATTAATAGAGTTGATTGAGGAAGGTGAAAATTTGTTATTAATCCATCTATAATTTTAAATTTATATCCTGGATATATGAAAATATCCGTCCATCCTGATGATTCTTTTACTCTTCCATTGTTATCACCTATGGTTTCTAAAGTTCTACAGGAAGTAGTGCCTACGGCTATAACCTTTTTTCCCATTTCCTTTGTTTTGTTGATAACTTCTGCACTTTCTTTTGAAAGAGTATAGTATTCTGAGTGCATAATATGATCTGTTATGTCTTCAGCTTTTACAGGTCTAAATGTTCCCAGCCCTACATGAAGAGTTAAAAATACTAAATTTATGCCCTTACTTTTAATTTCCTTTAATAATTCTTCAGTGAAATGCAATCCAGCCGTTGGAGCTGCTGCTGATCCAGTTTCTTTAGAGTATACTGTTTGGTATTGTTCCTTATCTTCTAGCTTCTCTTTTATATATGGAGGCAATGGCATCTGCCCCAATCTATCTAATACGGCTTCAAATACACCTTCATATTCAAATTTAACTATTCTACTTCCTTCTTCTCCTAAACCTATTACTTCAGCTTTTAGTTCACCATTGCCAAAAGTAAATCTACTTCCTACTTTTGCTCTTTTGCCAGGTTTAACTAAAGTTTCCCAACTATCTTTATCTACTCTTTTTAGCAGTAAAAATTCCATTTTTCCGCCACTATCCTCTTTTTCACCGATAAGTCTAGCTGGAAGTACTCTAGTATCATTTAAAACTAGACAATCGCCAGTTTCTAAATAGTCTATAACATCTTTAAATATTTTATGCTCAATTTCTTCATTACTTTTATCTATTATCATTAACTTTGCTTCATCTCTTTTTTCTATGGGAACCTGCGCTATCAATTCCTCCGGTAAATAGTAGTCAAAATCTGTTACTTTCATGTTACCACTCCTTTATATCTATCGAGCATTGTTCAATTTCATTCTTTGTTCTTCTTTTTTTATTAAAATGTTCATATGCTTTATCTGTAGCTATCCTTCCTCGAGGAGTTCTAATAACAAATCCTTTTTGAAGTAAATAAGGTTCGTATACATCCTGTATTGTATCCAACTCTTCTCCTATAAAATAAGCAAGGGTTTCTACTCCAACAGGTCCCCCTTCAAAATTATCTATAATTGCGTTTAGAATTTTATTATCTATACTATCAAATCCTTCTTTATCAATTTCAAATAATTCTAAAGCCTCCTTAGCTGAAGTATAGTCAATTACTCCATTTCCCTTAACTTGACAATAATCTCTTACTCTTTTTAATATTCTATTTGCTATTCTTGGGGTTCCTCTTGAGCTTCTTGCAAGTTCAAAAGCAGAGTCCTCTTCAATTTTAACATTTAGAATTCCAGCAGATCTAATAATTATTTCTTTTAGCTCCTCTTCTTCATAGAATTCCATAGGGCACAATACACCAAATCTATCTCTAAGCGGGGAGGTAAGCATACCTACCCTGGTTGTAGCACCTATTAAAGTAAATTGCGGTAGATCTAACCTTATGGATTTAGCAGAAGCTCCTTTACCTATTACAATATCCAAAGCATAATCTTCCATGGCTGGATAAAGAATTTCTTCTACTGATCTGTTTAATCTATGTATTTCATCAATAAACAACACATCATAGTCGTTCAAGCTAGTAAGTATAGCTGCTAAATCCCCTGCCCTCTCAATGGCTGGTCCTGATGTTATTTTTAAATTACCACCCATCTCTTCAGCTATTATATTAGCCAATGTGGTTTTTCCGAGTCCCGGTGGACCATGTAATAGAACATGGTCTAATGCCTCTTCCCTTCCTTGCGCCGCCTTTATAAATATATCCAACTTTTCTTTTACTTTTCTTTGTCCAATATATTCTCTTAACTTTTTAGGTCTTAAGCTAAATTCTATTTCATTGTCCTCCTTTATATTTAAAGGGGTAACAAATCTATTATCCATTTTATCGCTCCTCTCAACTCATTAAAAATCTTAAACATTCTTTAATTACATCTTCTAATGGAGCATTTTTACTCACAGAATCTAGTGCTTTATTTCCTTCCTTTTCTGAATAACCTAAAGCCATCAAAGCAGCTAAGGCTTCAGTAAATACATCTATTTCAGTAGTATCTTCTTCAAAATCATTTTCTTCTTTTGATGTAAAGTGTTCCACTTTCAATTTATCTTTTAACTCTAAAATAATTCTTTGAGCAGTCTTTTTACCTATGCCTGGAGCTTTAGTCAAGGTCTTTTCATCACCAATAAAAATAGCATATTTCAATTTATATGTACTAGTTATGGACAGCAATGATAGGGATGCTTTTACCCCAACTCCATTTATAGTCAATAGTAAGTTAAACATATCCCTTTCTTCTTTAGAATGAAAACCATAGAGCCCTATAAAGTCTTCTCTAACAATTTGCTGCAAATATAATATTATCTCTTCATCTGTCTTAGGAGTTTTTGATAAAGTATTGCCTGATGTAAATATTTTATAGCCTATGCCACCATTTTCTACAATTATATAATCTTTATTCATACCTCTAAAAATGCCTTTAATATATTCGTACACTAATTTCAGCCCCTTAAGATTTAAATTATCAATTTCTACTTTATCATTTAAATAAGTTTATTTCAAGAATAAGAGGGGGCTAACAAAAAAAACTCGAGGACTATTATTCATAATCCTCGAGGCGTGATAGTGCTTCTTCTCTAGTGTTACATTGAAAATATTCGCTCCCTTTTGTCAACAACACTATATCTTGCTCTTTTAAGTTATCTATTTTTTTATCTGTTATATCTTTTTCTTCATTTTCTATGTACATTTCTCCATTACTGTCTGTCCTAAATATTGCTAGGTAGTCACCTTTTATTCCAAGCACATATTTATTTGGAGAATACTTATCTACTTCTTTTACCATGACAATTTTATTCTCTGCAATATCAGTTAACTTATATTCATCCTTAAACTTTTCTTCTAATTCACCTTTAGTTTTTACATCTAGGTTACTTACTTTATCTACTCTAGATATTAATGTGTCTCCACTCTTTTTATATCTAATTTTAAATACAACTGAGCTATTAGAAGATATACTTTCATTATCTTTATTTTGAGTATAACCCTCTTGAATTTGATTATTTACCTGTATTCTATTGTCATCTACATCTTTATTTTTCTCTCTAAACATTTGGATGGCAATATAGTAACTTAATGAGAATACAATTATCGACACCATAACAATCAACATTACATATAATTTTTTACTTTTTCTAATATCCATAATATCCCTCCTAAGAAGGATTATTGACATAAGTTAATAATTTTATACAAAACATTAATATATTATAAAAATTAATAATATATTTAGTTTCAAAATAAAAACACCTCTAAATGTATATTTATCCATACATTTAGAAGTGCTATGTATCTCATTCTTATCCTTCAAATTCATCAGGGAAATCAGCATTGTGGTAAACATCTTGAACATCATCGTCATCTTCAAGTTTATCTACAAGCTTTTGTATAGTTTCTGATTCTTCTATAGATAATGAAACTGTTGTATCTGGAATCATTGTAAGCTCTGCAGATATGAACTCAAAGCCCATTTTTTCTAAAGCTTCCCTTACAGTTCCGAAATCTTCAACAGAAGTAATTATTTCAAATACTTCTTCAGATGGTTGGAAATCTTCAGCTCCAGCTTCTATTGCTGCCATCATTATTTCTTCTTCATCCATTTCTTCTTTTCTTTCAATAACTATCTGTCCTTTTTGTTGGAACATCCAACCTACGCATCCATTAGCACCTAAGTTTCCCCCAAATTTAGTGAATGCTGGTCTAACATTACCCGCTGTTCTATTTTTATTATCTGTTAGAGCAGAAACTATTACTGCAACCCCAAAAGGACCATATCCTTCATAAACTATTTCTTCATAGTTTACATTTTCTAGTTCTCCCGCTCCTTTTTTAATTGCTCTCATCACAGTATCTTGAGGCATATTATTAGCCTTTGCTTTTGCAATAACATCTCTTAATTTACTATTAGTTTCGGGATTAGAACCACCACTTTGGGCTGCGATAGCTAATTCCTTACCTATTTTAGTAAATATTTTCCCTCTTTTAGCATCTGCCTTACCTTTTTTAGCTTGTATATTATGCCACTTAGAGTGTCCTGACATTTATATCTCCTCCTTAAATACCTTAAAATCTTTATAAAAATAAAAATTGCATGGAAATTTTATAGAATGAAGAGTTAAAAACTGCCTCGCAATTTTCCTAATTTCCGAAAATATTATATCATATAGCCTTATATAAACTCAAATTTTTTCTTCCTCATATAATCTATTTTCTATCTTAAAGTAATATCCTTCTTTATCTTTTGCGAAATCACATTTTCCTGAAGTGACTTGGATTATCTCTTTCTTTATTCTTTCCATTAAATCTTCTACGCATAAAATAATTATTTCAACTCTATCGGTGTATATAGTATCCTCCATATGCCAATTATTTTGGCCACATAAATATTGAACTTTTCCTAATAAATCGTAATCTATATAAATATGTAAAGCGGCTCCTTCCACTCTTTCTACTACACCAGCCTCTTTAATTGCTTGAGCTGCACCTTTACTATAAGCCCTAACCAAACCACCTTTTCCTAAAAGTATTCCTCCAAAATATCTTGTTACTACTATGGCTGTATTAGTTATTCCATTTTTCTTTATTACATCTAAAACTGGAATTCCTGCTGTACCCTGTGGTTCTCCATCATCACTATATCTTTGAATACCCATATTTTCTCCTATTATATAAGCGTAAACATTATGGGTAGCCTGATTGTGCTCACTTTTTATTTTATCAACAAAGGCTTTAGCTTCTTCTTCCTTATAAACTCTTTTTGCGTGACCAATGAATACTGACTTTTTTTCTTCAAATTCAGAGCTTACTTGGTCTTTTATAGTTAAGTATCCCATTTTATACCCCCTGTCCATTAGAATTTAGTTCCTCCATATATCTCAAGGCAGCTCTTTTTATGTATTCCTTTGATGTATTTACTAATATATTATTAATTTTATCATATGCTTTCTCACTCTTTATTTTAATCAATCCATTTATAGCATATAAAACTACTTGAGGATTGTCATCATCTAAGGCTCTCATTAGAGGTAACTCTAGCCTTTTATCTCCAATTTTACCCATGGCTGATATGGCCATTCTTCTTACATTAACAAATTTATGAACTGAGCTTTTTAACAATATATCATCACAGCTAGTTTCCTTTAACTCACCAATTATCCAAATAGCTGTTTCTTTCTCCTTTGGATACATTTCTACATAGTTGTTTTTTATATAGCTTATTAGCTTACTTTTCATTTCTTCCTCTAGGGAGTTAATTATTTCTAGCTTATCCCCTTTTCCTGCCCTTGATATATTTTTTAATAGTTCTTCTTCATTTTCACTTTTAGCCAATATACCATATTTTATTTTACCTTCTACAATATGCTTTTTAGCAGTTTCTTTATTTATATTCCTAATTTTACATATGGCATCTAAAGTCTTACCCTCCACAAATAAAAAATAAGTAATCTCCTCTTCAGAATATTCTTCTACCTTTTCCCATTGTATATTTATTAATCCCTTATTCAAAATAACCTCTCCTATATTAATATTCTTCAAATATATTTTTGATGATTTGTAAGCCATTTTCTATAGCAGGAAGGTCTGTTTGCGAAAAGCTAACTCTAAAATATCCTTTTCCTTCTTCAGGGTTTTTGTAAAATATTATACCTGGTGTTATTAATACTCCCTGTTCTTGACACTTATAAAATAAATCCATACTGTTAATAAATTCATCCTTTATCTTTATATAAAAATGCAATCCTCCTCCTGGTAAAATAAAGCTTATATGCTCATGAAGAGAATTTAACACATTTTTCATGTAGAAATATCTTTTTTCATATACTTCATTTAACTTTTTTATATGTCCCTTCCACATGCCTTCTTTTATGTACATATCTAAAACTCTTTGCATTAAACTAGATGTGGCAATATCTGTGTTTACTTTTGAATTCTGTATACTTTCTTTAAATACATTAGGGCTTATAAGATATCCTAGTCTTATTCCAGGAAGAAATATTTTTGAAAAACTTTTTATATATATCACTCTATCATTAGTATCTATACTTTTAAAACTTATATATTCATCATCATTATATATTAACTCTGATAAATAATCATCTTCTATAATATAAAAGTCATATATTTCAGCCATATTTAAAAGCCTTCTCTTTTTTTGGATGCTATAACTAATACCCGTTGGATTTTGAAAATAGCTCATTAAGTATACGCATTTTACCTTGTTCTTTTTTAATATTTTTTCTAATTGGTCTAAGTCCATGCCATCTTCTCTCAAATCTATTTCAATAACATTAGTTCTTCTCCATTTAAATACTGTCAAAGCACCACCATAAGTAGGCTTTTCCACTACTACATTATCATTTACATTTAACAATGCCTTTGATACTATATCTATACCCTGTTGAGCTCCTGAAACAATTAAAATATTATCCTTGCCTACAGTGTTATTCCAGAAATACTTGTCTATACTCTCTCTTAATCCTTCATATCCAAGTGCCTCTTGATAAACTAAGGCATCTGTCCCATCCCTTTCTAATACCTTATTAATTACATCTTTAAATGAGGATACTGAAAACATATCACTGCTTGCTGCCTCTCCTGAAAAATCTATATAACTTTTAGATTTTTCACCACTTATTTTTCTCACAACTTTGCTGTATCTTTTTTTAAAGTTTACAGATGTTTCTTTTCTTTTCGCATAGGTCCCGCTCCCTATCTTTTGTACAGCATATCCTTCATTTTCTAGCTTATTATAAGCACTAACTATAGTTACATTATTAACCTTTAGAAGGCTTGCAAGGCTTCTTATTGCTGGTAGTTTTTCTCCATCTTTTATTTTATTATCATCTATTAGTTTTTTTATATGTTGTGCAATTTTTTTGTACTTAGCAATTTCAATCCCCTCTAAATCTATTGAATACTTTTCCATAACACTAACCCCTATCCAAGTTAAATCTTATATTAATTATACACTATATTTTATATTATAATCTTTTTTACCTTCCTAAAAAATGAAAATGCGCGCTAACTCATCCATTAGCGCGCATTGGAGCATTTAGATCTCTCCTATATCTTTTCTACAGTAAGCTCCTTTGAAATTAACTTTCTGTATATTTGAATATACTTTTTCCCTAGCCTCTTGGAGGCTCTTTCCTAAAGAGGTTACATTTACAACCCTTCCTCCAGAGGTAACTAGTTTTCCATCTTTTAATGTAGCTCCTGCAATAAAATTTTTAATCTCATTATTTTTACATTCTTCTATGTTAATTGGGAAACCAGTTTCATATTCACCAGGGTACCCCTCTGATACTAGAGTAACACAACAAGAACTTAAATCTTCCCACTCTATGTTAAAGCCATCTAATTTCTTATCAAGAGCCTCTTCTATTAAATCTATTAAATCACTTTTCATGAGAGGTAGAACTGCTTGAGTTTCTGGATCTCCCATTCTCATATTGTATTCTAGTAAATATACTCCTTTTTCGTTTATCATTAAACCAAAAAATATAATACCAGAAAAATCGAAATTCTCTCCCTTTATTCCCTTTAGGGTAGGTTCCATTATTTCTTTTCTAAACTTTTCTAAGACTTCCTCAGTACAATAAGGATTTGGAGCTATAACTCCCATACCACCTGTATTAGGTCCTTTTTCTCCATCAAAAATCTTTTTATGATCCTTTGCAGATATAAAAGGTACAATACTTTCTCCATCGGTTATTGATAATATGGATGCCTCAACCCCTTGAAGAAATTCTTCTATTACTACAGTTTTCCCTGAGCCTTTAAATATATCATCTAATATAAAAGCATTTATTGTATCTTCTGCTTCTTTTTTATTATTAGCAATTACAACTCCTTTTCCAGAAGCTAATCCATCTGCTTTAATCACCACAGGATAATCACAGTTATTTAAATAAGTTATAGCACCTTTTGCTTCATTAAATACTGCATAGCCTGGAGTTTTTACACCATACTTTTTCATAAAATCCTTTGCAAAGGATTTGCTTCCCTCTAATTTAGCTGCCTCCTTAGAAGGACCAAATATTTTAAGTCCATTATTCTTAAACTCATCTACTATTCCTTCACACAAAAATACCTCTGGCCCAACTATAGTCAAGTCTATATTTTCTTTTAATCCAAAGTTTACTAGTTCATCTATTTTGCTCAAGGGTATGTTTTCACATTTACTTTCTAAAGCCGTTCCGCCATTTCCAGGAGCACAATATATTTTTTCTACAGAAGGATTTTGTGAAACCTTCCAAGCTATAGCATGTTCCCTTCCTCCAGAACCAATTACTAATATCTTCATTTTGTTATCCACTCCCTATTATCATAAATTCATAGGACTAATGTTTAAAATGTCTAATACCTGTGAACACCATAGCAATACCACTTTTGTCACATGCTTCTATAGATTCTTTATCCCTAATAGCTCCCCCTGGTTGAATTATAGCTTTAACTCCATATTTTGCCGCTTCTTCAACAACGTCACTAAATGGTAAAAATGCATCTGAAGCAAGTACTGCTCCACCTCCTGAGCGTTTCAAAGCTTCCTTTGCTGCCCAAATTCTATTTACTTGTCCTCCACCGATTCCAAGGGTTTTGCCATTTTCCACAATTGCAATAGCATTAGATTTTACATACTTTACAACCTTCATGCCAAAAACCATATCTTTTAATTGTTCTTCTGTTGGCTTAGTTTCCGTTACTACATTAATTTCTTCTGTGAGTTTATCATCAACACTTTGAACTAATATACCACCATCTACTTTAGCCACTTCCACTCTATCCTTAGGTGTAAACTTACATTTAATCACCCTTAGATTTTTCTTATGCTTTAAAACCTCTAGAGCATCCTCATGAAAATCAGGAGCTATGACTATTTCAAGAAACATATCTGCCAATTTTTCTGCTGTAACCTTATCTACCTTTCTATTGAAGGCTACTATCCCTCCAAAGATAGATATAGAATCACCTTCATATGCTTTTATATAAGCTTCTTTAACGCTATCCCCTAAAGCTACTCCACAAGGTGTATTATGCTTAACAGCGCAACAAGCTATTTCTTCAAATTCATTTACTACCTTCCATGCAATGTCCATATCTTTTATATTATTATAAGATAATTCTTTTCCATTTAGCTGCTCAAAATCCTTCATCGCTCCATCTTCCACAGTGGACACATAGTAGGCTGCTCTTTGATGGCTATTTTCACCATATCTTAAATCCATAGCTTTCTTATATGATAAATTAAGAAATTCTGGATATTCTTCCTCTAACATAAAACTACTGATGGCTGCATCATAAGCTGAGGTTAAATTAAATACCTTACCAGCTAGAGATTTTCTAGTATTAAAATCCACATCTCCTGTTTCTTCTATTTGCCTTATAACCTTGTCATAGTCCTTTGTATCTGATAATACTATTACATCTCTAAAATTTTTAGCAGCACTCCTGAGCATTGTTGGCCCACCTATGTCTATGAATTCTATTTTTTCATCAAAACTTAAATCTTCCTTT
Source organism: uncultured Clostridium sp. (assembly GCF_963515715.1). Taxonomy (GTDB): domain Bacteria; phylum Bacillota; class Clostridia; order Clostridiales; family Clostridiaceae; genus Clostridium_AW. The sequence continues at coordinate 70,522 of NZ_CAUPZS010000009.1, read as the reverse complement.
ACTTTTTCAAAGAATGGATATAAATTCACAACTATCATATCGATTGTAGAAATATTATGAGCCTTAATAGTTTCCATATGTTCTTCATTATTTCTTATTGCAAGTATACCTCCGTGGATATATGGATTTAGTGTCTTTACTCTTCCATCTAACATTTCAGGAAAATTTGTAACTTCTGTTACATCTATTACCTCTATTCCATTCTCCTTTAGATACCTAAAGGTTCCCCCTGTTGATATTATCTCTACTCCATTTTCTTGGAGGAATTTAGCTAATTCTAGTATTCCTTCCTTATAAAATACACTTATTAAAGCTCTTTTAATCATTTAATTACCTCCAATTTATATAATAAATACCTTACGCTCTTCAATTTTGATTTTATTATTTATAAATAAGCTTATAACCTCTGATAAAGCTTTATGTTCCTCTTCTAAAACTCTTTTTTGCAAAGACATCTCATCGTCATTCTCCATTACAGGTACTGTCTTTTGAATTATAATAGGACCTGTATCTGTCCCTTCATCTACAATATGAACTGTACATCCTGTTACTTTAACTCCATATTCAATAGCAGCTTTATGCACCTTTGACCCATACATGCCATTTCCCATAAATGAAGGTATTAAGGATGGATGTATATTGATTACCCTGTTCTTGAATTTTTTAATAATCTTCCCTTTTAATATTGATAAAAATCCTGCTAACACGATTAAATCTACTTTTCCATCTATTAAGGTTAATATTCTATCACTTAATTCATCCTTATACTCTCTTTTGTCAATTACATAGGCATCTATGCCCTTTTTCTTGGCTCTATCTATAGCAAGAGCCCCTGGTTTGTCGCTTATTACACATTCTATTTTACAGTTTAAATCTCCATTTTCTATATTGTTTATTATCGCTTGTAGATTGCTACCACTGCCTGATACAAGTACTGCTATTTTATACATACTCCTTCTCCTCCAGCCTCAACATGGCCTATTTCCCAAGCATTTAATCCCTCATTTTTCAAGAAATTTATTATATCACTAACGCTCTCTTTATCTACACATAACACAAAGCCTGTCCCCATATTAAATGTATTGAACATTTCTACCTCGGAAACCCCTAAGGATTGGATGTATTTAAAAATTGGGTGGATAACTAAATTTTCTTTATGAATTACTGCTGTTAAATCTCCTTTAAACATTCTAGGGATATTTTCATAAAATCCCCCTCCAGTAATATGTGCCATGCCCTTTATTTTAAAATTATTAATTAATTTTATTATAGGTTTAACATAAATTTTAGTGGGGGTTAATAATACTTCTCCTATACTACTACCATTAAAATCAATAGTTAAATCTGGAATCAGTTTGCGCACTAGAGAAAATCCATTGGAGTGCACCCCTGAGGATTCTATTCCTATAAGTGCATCTCCCTCATTAATACTGCTGCCATCTATTATATTTTCTTTTTCCACTACCCCTACTGCAAAGCCTGCGATATCGTATTCTCCATCTCTATAAAAACCTGGCATTTCAGCAGTTTCTCCTCCTACCAAAGCGCAACCAGCTTGAAAGCATCCATCGGATACACCCTTTACAAAATCTGCTGCCACTTCAGCCTTTAACTTGCCACAAGCTAAATAGTCTAAAAAGAATATTGGCTCAGCACCATGGCATAGTATATCATTAACACACATTGCCACTGCATCAATTCCAATGGTATCGTATTTTTGTAGTCTAAAAGCTACATCTAATTTCGTCCCTACTCCATCAGTACCAGACACTAATACTGGATTATTGTATTTCTTAAATTTATTTAAATCAAACATAGCAGCAAAGCTACCAAGTCCATTTAATACTCCTGGTATTAAAGTCCTCTCTGTATATTTTTTATATAAGGATACAGATTTATATCCCTCTTCAATATTTACTCCACTTTGGCTATACATGCTATTCATAATTAATTACCTACCTTCCTTCAAGGCGTTCTTTTGATACTTCCAAAGGTGCAGATACTGGATATATACCATCGAAGCATCCAAGACAAAATCCTCTTTCTTTTCCTAAGGAATTTAATAGACCTTCAATACTTAAATATCCTAATGAGTCGCAGCCAAGTTCATCCTTCATTTGTTCTACGCTCATTCGTGCTCCTATAAGCCCATCTCTATATGGTGTGTCTATTCCAAAATAACAAGGATATTTAACCACTGGTGCAGCAACTCTAAAATGTACTTCCTTAGCACCTGCTTTTCTTAATAGTTCAATTAATTTTCTACTAGTAGTTCCTCTAACGATGGAATCATCTACTAAAACTACTCTTTTTCCTTGAATATTTACTTTTAAGGCATTTAATTTCACAAAAACAGCCTTTTCCCTCATCTCCTGAGATGGGGCTATGAAAGTTCTTCCCACATATCTATTTTTTATAAATCCCACACCATAAGGTATTCCTGAAGCCTCAGAAAATCCCACAGCAGCAGCCAAACCAGAATCTGGTACTCCTATAACGATGTCCGCTTCCGCCGGATATTCCTTATACAGTTGGTGTCCTGCATTAATCCTTGATTGATAGACGCCAATACCATCTATATTGCTATCCGGTCTTGCAAAGTATATATATTCAAAAGCACAGGTTTTGCAATCAGATTTTTCTTGATATTTAATTGATTTTAATCCTTCCTCATCGATCACTATCATTTCCCCTGGCTCCACGTCTCTTATAAATTCCCCTCCAACAGCATCTAATGCACAACTCTCAGATGATAAGATATAACTGTCCCCAATTCTTCCTATGCACAATGGGCGAATTCCATAGGGGTCCCTTACTCCTATTAATTTATTCTCTGTTAAAATCACCATGGCATAAGAGCCTTTTATGGCTTGGACAGCTTCTAATAATGCTTTTTCAATTCCCTTTTTATATGCTCTTGCTATTAAATTAATTACAACCTCTGAATCTATAGAGGTTTGAAAAACACATCCGGTATCCTCTAATAGATCCCTAATCACATCAGCATTTACTAAATTTCCATTGTGAGCTATTGCAAGGGATCCTAGTTTAAATCCACTTAGCAAAGGTTGAGCATTGTTAATATTACTTGAGCCTGTAGTAGAGTATCTAACATGTCCAATAGCAATATTCCCCTTTAATTTTGCCAATTTATTTTCATCGAATATTTCACTAACTAATCCCATTCCCTTTTCCATTTTAATATCCTTCATATTAGAAACTGCTATGCCACCACTTTCCTGTCCCCTATGTTGGAGAGCATAAAGGCCGTAATAAGTAATGGTTGCCACATCTAAATTGTCCTTTGAGTATATTCCAAAAACTCCACATTCATCTTTAAATTTATCATCTTCAAGGAACATATAATCTTCCCTCTCTCGCTTTAAATTTTTTTATAATTCAATACCTTCACAATTTTCTTTTATAAATTTTTCCTTCATATTTTTTCTATAAGCTTTTAATTTTTCCTTCAAATCGCTATATTTAATTGATAAAATTTCAACTGCTAACATGCCAGCATTATAACTATTATCTATAGCTACTGTAGCCACTGGTATGGATTTAGGCATTTGAACAATGGACAAAAGAGAGTCCATTCCATCTAATGCTGCCTTTATTGGTACCCCTATAACAGGCAAAATAGTCTGTGAAGCAATAACTCCTGGAAGGTGAGCAGCTAGCCCTGCGCCAGCTATAATCACCTCTACCCCTTCATTTTCCATTTCCATAATAGTTTTGCTTAATTTTTCTGGTACTCTATGAGCGGATAAGACATAAGCTTTGTACTGAACATCAAATTCTTTTAGAGCATCTGCTGCTCCCTTCATTTTATTAATGTCTGACTTACTCCCAAAAATAATTCCAACCTTCATAAATTTTCCTCCTATTTAAAATATTCTACTCCCGCTTCAAAAATAAGCTGATCCTTTTCTCCTAATATATTTGCACCAACATTTTCTCCCTTTCTTTCAGAGTGTCCCATCTTTCCAAAAACCCTTCCATCTGGACTAGTCAAGCCTTCAACCGCACACAAAGATCCATTTGGATTAAATCTTATATCATAAGTAGGATCTCCTTGAAAATCTACATATTGTGTTGCTATCTGTCTCTTTTCTAAAAGTTCTTTTACCACATCCATATTAGCTACAAATCTGCCCTCTCCATGGGATACTGGAATGGTATGCATGTCCCCAACTTTTACTTTGGAAAGCCATGGCGAAAGATTAGAAACAACCTTAGTGGTTACCATTTGAGATACATGCCTTCCAATACCGTTGTAAGTAAGTGTTGGCGAATTCTCTTCTATATCTACAATTTCTCCATAAGGTACTAATCCTAATTTTATTAGAGCTTGAAAGCCATTGCATATCCCTAACATTAATCCATCTCTATTTTTTAATAATTCTAATACGCTTTCCTTAATCCTTGGGTTTCTAAATACCGTAGCTATAAACTTTCCAGAACCATCTGGTTCATCTCCAGCACTGAATCCTCCTGGAAGCATAATAATATTTGACTTCTCAATATTTTTTACTATTTCCTTTATTGATTCCTCAATATCCATTGAGTTTGCATTTCTAAATACAAAAGTAGAAACTTCTGCGCCAGCTTTTCTAAAGGCTCTTGATGAATCATATTCACAATTTGTACCCGGAAATACTGGAATAAATACCCTCGGTTTTGGAATTTTAATCATAGGTGAAATTTTTGAACCACCATTATAAAGTTTTTCTTCTATGGAATTTTTAGGTTCCTTTCCTTTTGTAGGGAATATATCTTCAAGAGATCCTTCGTAAGCTCTTAATACTTCTTTTAAATCTATTTCCTTTTCTATTAACTTAATTTTAAATTCATCTATGGTTTTTCCTAATATTTTAAACTCTATACCTTCAAATAATTCATCTATATTTTCTGATTCTCTCAACTCTAATACTATAGACCCATATTGAGGTTCGAATAATTCCTCTCCACTGATTTCAGTGGTGAAATTAAAACCTATTTCATTACCAAAAGCCATTTTACTTAATACTTCTGCCAATCCTCCATATTTCACACTTGATGCCGATAGTACAAGTCCCTTATCTATCAATTGAGTGACCTTAGAATAATTCTTCTTCAATCCTTTAAAATCAGGCATATCATGCTCTCTTCTTATATGTGGCAAGAGGACTACTACACTTCCTGTTTCTTTAAACTCTGGTGATATAGCTTTTCTTACATCTAAAGTGCTTACTCCAAAGGATACTAATGTAGGCGGAACCTCTAAATCTTTAAATGTTCCAGACATACTGTCTTTACCACCTATGGCAGGTACTTTAAATTCCCTTTGAGCTTTTAATGCCCCTAATAATGCTGTAAAAGGCTTGCCCCATTTTTCAGCATTCATATTTAATTTTTCAAAGTACTCTTGGAAGGTTAACCTTGTAGACTCATAATTTCCTCCACAGCACACTAGTTTAGTTAAAGATTCAATTACAGCATAAGTAGCTCCATGGAATGGACTCCACTTTGAAAGTCTTGGGTTAAAACCAAAAGTCATTATTGAACCAGTATTAGTCTCCCCTTCTAATAGTGGTATTTTTGCTACCATACCTTCCGCTGGGGTTCTTTGATATTTCCCACCAAAAGGCATTAACACTGTTCCCCCTCCAATGGTAGAGTCAAAACGTTCCACTAAACCTCTTTGGCTACAAACGTTTAAATCACTTAAAAGATTTATCCAATCTTTTTTAATATCTCCACTTATTCTCTCTTTTTTAATATTTGTAAAGAAGTTTTCCTCCCTATTCGGAGAATCAACTTCTACATCAATAACTCCTGTTACTCCATTTGTATCTATAAATTTTCTGCTTAAATCAACTATACATTTCCCACGCCAGCTCATTTTTAATCTATTGTCATCAGTAACTTCTGCTACCACAGTAGCTTCTAAATTTTCTTCTTTAGAATGTATTAAAAACTTTTTCACATTTTCTTTTGCTACAACTACTGCCATTCTTTCTTGTGATTCTGAAATAGCTAATTCTGTACCATCAAGCCCATGGTATTTTTTAGGTACTAAATCAAGGTTTATATTTAATCCTTCACAAAGCTCTCCAATTGCTACAGAAACCCCACCTGCTCCGAAGTCATTGCATTTTTTTATAATTCTACTAACCTCTGGATTCCTAAATAATCTTTGAATTTTTCTCTCCATTGGAGCATTACCTTTTTGAACTTCAGAACTACAATTTTTTATGGATTCTTCTGTATGTTCTTTAGAAGAACCTGTAGCTCCACCACATCCGTCTCGTCCAGTTCTTCCTCCTAATAAAATTATTAAATCCCCTTTTACTGGTTTCTTTCTAACTACGTTTTCTTTTGGGGCAGCAGCAATTACCGCTCCTATTTCCATTCTCTTTGCTATATATCCTTCATCATATATTTCTGTCACTTGACCTGCTGGTAATCCTATTTGATTCCCATAAGAAGAATACCCACTAGCAGCTCCTATAGTGATTTTTCTTTGAGAAAGTTTTCCTTCAATTGTGTTTTCCACCTTAGTTCTAGGATCTCCACTACCAGTAACTCTCATGGCTTGATAAACATAAGCTCTTCCGGAGAGTGGATCTCTAATAGCTCCCCCAACACAAGTAGCTGCCCCTCCAAAAGGTTCTATTTCTGTTGGATGATTATGAGTTTCATTTTTAAACATCAATAGCCAATCTTCGTAAACGCCATCTACATCCACTTTTATATTAATGCTACAAGCATTTATTTCATCTGATACATCTAAATCTTCTAACATTCCTGTTTTTCTTAATTCTTTCATTCCTATAGTTGCTAAATCCATTAAACACATAGGTTTATGCTTATCTTCATAAACATCTTTTCTACATTGTAAATATTCTTCGTATACTTCTTTTATTGCATTAGAATAGAATCCATCTTTTATGGTAATATCATTAAAAATTGTTTGAAAGGTAGTATGACGACAATGATCTGACCAATAAGTATCTATAACTTTCATTTCAGTAATAGTTGGATTTCTTTTTTCTTCGTTCTTAAAATAGCTTTGAACAAATTTTAAATCCTCTATACTCATAGCAAATCCCTCTGCCTCTAATAGACATGTTAATTCCTCTTCTTTTATATCTATAAATCCCTCTAAAATTTTAATATCTTTTGCAGGTTCAGTCCATAAAGTTAAATCCTCTGGCTTTTTTAGTGAAACCTCACCTGAATCAACTGAATTTATGTAGTAATCCTTAATTTTTATAAACTCTTCCTCATTTATATCTCCACTTAATACTATAACCTTGGAACTTAAAATCTGAATTTCTTTTCCAATTAAAAGTTGCATGCACTGAAGTGCAGAGTCCGCTCTTTGATCGAATTGTCCTGGAAGATATCTTACAGAAAATACTCTGTCACCTTCCCTAAAAGAAAACTTTTCATCATAAACATTATCTACATTTCTCTCTGAAAAAACTATTTTTTTACCTACTTCATATTCTTCATCATTAACACCGCTAATATCGTAACGATTTAGCACTCTAATGTCCTTTATTCCCTTTATATTTAAGTTATTTTTTAAATCCTGTAGCAAATGTTCCCCTTCTAAGGCAAAGCCTTCTTTTTTTTCAACAAAGAGAGTTCTAATTTTATTATTCACTCAAAATCACTCCTACAGCTTTTTTACATTTTTAATTATTAATAAAATGTATTTTCAACATCATTATAATACAAAACAAATTTTAATAAAAGGGTTTTTACGAATAATCTCAAAAAATATTTTTATATCATTCTCTATAACAACGAATTATATATATTTATATATGTATATAATTCGCATATATTCTTTACCAAAAGAAAAGAGCCACTTAATAAAAGCAGCTCTTAGCGACTATACAAAATAAACATTTTCCTTAAATAAAATTTTTCCATCTGTGGTTTTATAATCTCTTGTATCCTTTTTTAATACATCTTTTTCACATAATTTTTCTAATATCTCTTCGATGTGTATATCAAAATTATTAAATAATACAGATTTCTTTATATCTTCTCCGCTCAAAAGTGAATCTTCTTCTCTCATATACTCCAATAGTATAGAAGCTAAATTTTTTAAATTTAAATCTATATTTTCCTCAACGTATTTTATTAAATCTTCTATTGCATTTTGCACTTCTTCTTTATTAAAAAACAACTCGTCTACTTTTTCCTTAAATTTATCATTTAAGTTAACAGCCATAATCATAGCATCTTTACTTATCATATATCCCACTGAGTTTACATATAGCTTTGCATACTCTTCAGCAGTTTTTATCGAAGATGAGTAGGCGGTATATATACCGTTATTACAAAGATACTTTTTACACACACCAATACTTTTTAACAAATTGCCTAGATAGACCATATTCCATCTTTCTCTATCTAAGTCTGGATAGTATCTACCATTATCATAAGTATGAGTTATTTCAGAGTCTTTAGAAAATACAAGCCTCGATGAAGCAAATATTCTATGCATATAGCCCCCTTTTAAGTCTTCATCGTACATTTGAATGAATTTATGTTTACTCATCAATTTTATATGCACAGGAACCCCTTTTTCCTCTGTATATATGTTTCTTATATTAGATATTTTTTCATTCACAATTACAAAAAGATCTATATCCGACTCATCCCATAGATCACCAGTAACAACTGAACCAAAAACCATCACAGCAAGAACTGAATTATTGGCCTTTAACTTTTCTACAAGGCCATTAAAAGCCTTCTGATATTGTATTATAGTCTTTTCCATAAGCCTTTCCCCCCTATAATATTTTTACCAAACTAAATTAAATTCTATTATATAATATTATCCATGGTATATACAATATATTTTTTGTGAAAAATGATTTTTTTCCTTCATTTGATGCAATATTATATCATATTATATTACATATCTATCTTATTTATCCTTTTTCTCTCTAATTTTTTACAATTAGAACATTCATATAAATGTAGGCAACTACCCTCTCTATCCATTATAGGTAGCTGAGGCCCATATGGATCTATATATTCTCCCACCCTTCCCTTATCTACCATTACACCTTGGCATATAGTACAATAATAGTTTATAGTATCAAGTTTATTACAAAGAGGACATACTTTCATAATAATCTACTCCTTCTCTTTATCAAGTGATTATTATTAATTTGTACTGTTTAAAAATTAATATTCAAAGACTAAAGAGACATATAATATATTATTGATTACATGTCTCTTTCTAAAATAAAACTTACACCATATATGAATTTTAATATTTGGATGATAATTTTATTATGAGTTGTGAGGCCTTCACAATTTCTCCTTCTTTTACATAGATCTTTTCTACCATACCTTTTGTAGTAGCTACTATATTGGTTTCCATTTTCATCGCTTCCACAATAGCTATACTATCTCCTTCTTTTATCATGTCTCCGTCTTTTACTAATATTTTTACAATAGTTCCCGGTATGCTAGCTCCAATTTGAAGTTTATCGTTTTTATCAACGAATTTAATATCATCTTTTTTATTGAAGTTTGACATCTTGCTAGACTTTTCTTCTATGTCTATTTCTCTTCTATTTCCATTAATCTCAAATACTAAAGTTCTTTTTCCGTTATTATTTAGTTTACCAATTTGCAATAGCTTTACAATTAATTTCTTACCTTGCCCTATTTCTATTTCACTAGTTTCCCCTTCACTGAGGCCATGGAAAAATACATCACTTCCCATGTGACTTAAATCTCCATATCTATATATATATTTTATATATTCTTCATATACTTCTGGGTAAAGAGCATAACTTAATATCTCTTTATCATTAACATCTTTATTATATTTTTCTTTAATATAATTTCTTATTCCATCAAAATCTTCATCTGGTAATAATTCTCCTGGTCGCACATTTATGGCTTCCTCTCCTCTTAAAACTAAACTCTGTAGCTTCTCTGGGAAACCACCTTCTGGTTGACCCATCATACCTTTAAAATATGCTATAACTGAGTCAGGGAAAGACATTCCCTCTCCTTTTTCATAGATATTTTCAGGTGTCAAATCATTTTTAACCATGAATATTGCCAAGTCCCCAACCATTTTAGATGAAGGAGTAACTTTTACAATGTCCCCCAACATTTGGTTTACTTTTCTGTACATTTCTTTCACTTCATTAAATCTATGTCCTAAACCAAAGCTCTCTATTTGAGGTTTTAAATTTGAATACTGTCCTCCAGGTATTTCATATTTATAAATCTCAGCTGATCCAGCTTTTAATCCTGATTCAAATTGAGCATAAACAGGCCTTACAGCTGACCAATAATCAGATATTCTTTGTAAATTTTCTAATTGCAATCCTGTATCTCTTTCAGTGTTTTCTAAAGCCGCTGCTATTGAGTTTAGCGCAGGTTGACTAGTTAGACCTGACATAGTGCTAAAGGCGGTGTCAACAATGTCTACTCCAGCATCTGCTGCCATTAATATAGTAGCTACTCCATTTCCTGTAGTATCATGAGTGTGTAGGTGTATTGGTATTGATATTTCCTCTTTTAAAGCTTTAATTAACTTTGATGCAGCATAAGGTTTTAATAACGCTGACATATCTTTAATTCCTAATATATGAGCTCCAGTTTTTTCTATTTCTTTAGCCTTGTTTACATAATATTGGAGAGAGTATTTATCTCTAGAAACATCTAAAATGTCACCAGTATAACAAACACAGCCTTCTACTATCTTACCCGCCTTTAATACCTCTTCTATTGGAATTTCCATTCCTTTTATCCAATTTAATGAATCAAATACTCTAAATACATCTATGCCATTTTTAGCTGATTCCTTTATAAAGCTTTTTATAACATTGTCGGGATAATTCTTATAACCAACCCCATTTGACCCTCTTATTAGCATTTGAAGAAGTATATTAGGAACTTTTTCTCTAATTTTCTCTAACCTTTCCCAAGGATCCTCTTTTAAAAATCTATATGCTACATCAAATGTGGCTCCTCCCCACATTTCCATAGAAAACAAATCCTTAGCCAATATAGACTGTGCCTTAGATATCTTAACCATGTCTTTAGTTCTTAATCTTGTGGCCATAAGGGATTGATGAGCATCTCTCATAGTAGTATCTGTCACAAGTAGCTTCTTTTGATCCTTTATCCACTTAACTAATCCATCTGCCCCTTCTTCCTCTAATATTTGCTTACTTCCTCTTAAATCTGAATCTATAGATGCTTTTGGTACTACGGGCACATCAAAACTTGGTTTAATGCCATGAGTTTCATTAACAACTTTTTCTCCTATAAACTTAAGTAATCTAAGCTCTTTGTCTGCTTTAGGTGATATATCAAATAACTCTGGATTCTCATTTATAAAAGTTGTAGTACATTCACCTTTTATAAATGTAGGATGGTTTAATACATTGATTATAAAATCCACATTGGTTTTTACACCTGATACAGTCAATTCTTTAATGGAACGGATGGCCTTTCTTCCTGTATCCTTAAAATTTCTTGACCAAGCTGTTGTTTTAACTAAAAGACTGTCATAATAAGGACTTATAATAGCACCTGTAAATCCACTTCCTCCATCTAATCTTATACCAAATCCTGACCCCGATCTATAAACATCTATTCTTCCAGTGTCAGGAGCAAAATTATTCATTGGATCTTCAGTAGTTATTCTGCATTGTATAGCATACCCTCTAGTTTGAATATGCTCTTGAGTTTTTATTCCTATTTCATCGGAATCTAATGAATACCCTTGGGCGATTAATATTTGACTTTGTACAATGTCAATTCCTGTTATCATTTCTGTTATAGTATGCTCAACCTGTATTCTTGGATTTACTTCTATAAAATAATGATTTCCATGTTTATCAACTAAGAACTCTACTGTTCCTGCGTTTATATATCCTACAGATTTTGCTATTTTTAAAGCATCTTTACAAATTGCTTTTCTTTTTTCTTCTGATATAGAAAAAGCTGGTGCATATTCTATAACCTTTTGATGTCTTCTTTGAATGGAGCAATCTCTTTCATGCAAATGAACTATATTGCCATATTTATCCCCTAAAATCTGAACCTCTATATGCTTAGGTCCTTCTAAATATTTTTCTATAAATAAACTATCTATTCCAAAAGCCTTTTTCGCTTCTTCTTTTGCATTTCTAAAGGCATTTAATAATTCTTTTTCATCCCTAACAATTCTCATGCCTCTTCCGCCACCGCCGGCAGCAGCTTTTATCATAACTGGATAACCACAAAGCTTTGCTATATCTATAGCTTCTTCCTCTGTATTTATAGATTTTTCAACTCCAGGTATTGTCGGAACTCCTACTTTTTTAGCTATAATTTTTGAATTTATCTTGTCTCCTAAATATTCCATCATTTCTGAAGTTGGACCTATAAACTCAATACCAGCCTCCATACATTTTCTTGCAAACTCTGGATTTTCTGATAAAAAGCCATATCCTGGATGTATAGCATCTACGCCCTTTTTTATAGCCAAATCTATGATTTCATCTATACTTAAATATGCCTCAACTGGCCCCTTATTTTTGCCTATTTCATAAGACTCATCCGCTTTCGTTCTAAAAAGACTGCACTTATCTTCATTAGAATAAATAGCTACAGTTCTTATGCCTAGTTCTTGACAAGCTCTAAAAACTCTTATAGCTATTTCTCCTCTATTAGCTACAAGAACTCTTTTAAATTTTTTTACCACGATTTCAGCCCCTTTAATCTTTATTTCTGTATCTATAAGTATTATTATATATAAATGCAAATACTATATAAGCATTATATATGAAAGTAAAAAAATTTTCAATTTCATTTTTTTATAAAATAATTTTATATTTTATATTTACCATCCTAAAAACTAAGCTTTCTAAAGATTCCAAAGTATAATCAAGACTTTTAAAAATGGAATACTGAAATAATTTATGCACTAAACTTGCAAAATTTATTTGTATGAATATAAATAAATAGTGGATAGTAATACTATCCACTATTTATTTAGTTTATTATTTTACTTTTTCAAAATCCTCTTTACCAACTCCACATAGAGGACATACCCAATCTTCTGGTATAGCTTCAAAGGATGTACCTGCTACTACTCCATTATCAGGATCACCTGTAGCTGGGTCATATACATAGCCACAAACAGTACAAATATATTTATCCATAATATCTACCTCCTTAGTGTAATTTTATCATGTTTTAGAAATTTTTGAAATATTTTTAAAAATTTTAATGTTAATTTAATATATCAAACTCTATAATCTATTTTTTCCTTATAAATTTTAAAAATTCATTCTTTAAAGAACTATATTTATATAATGTAATTTTTATATTTGTTGTAGATTTTTTCGTTTACTTCAGCATTAATATAAGTACCCTCTTCTCTATATTCTTCCTGTTTAATAACGGAGTTGCTATGCAAATATGATACAGTGGCTCCATCAGTATAAGGTATTAAGTACTCTACTTTAATAAGTTTATTAGGAAGCTTTTCCTCTATCATATTAATTAGCTCTTTTATATTTATACATTCTTTAGCTGAAACTTCTATATATTCTTTTCCCTTAAATTTTTCTCTTATTTCTATTAATTTTTCTTCCTCAATTTTATCTACCTTATTTAATACTAGTATTGTAGGTTTATCTAGTGATTCAAACTCCATTAAAACATTATTGACAGCTTCAATTTGTTCTTCATAACTCTCGGAAGAAATATCAATAACATGTAAAAGTAGCTGAGAATAAATAACCTCTTCTAATGTAGACTTAAAAGCTTCTACTAGATCATGAGGTAGTTTTCTAATAAATCCAACAGTATCTGTGAGGGTCACCACTCTATTATCTGGTAAAAGAATAGCTCTAGTAGTAGTATCTAAAGTAGCAAAAAGCATATTCGCTTCAAAGACATTTTCTTTTTGCACACCCTCTTTTACTGGAAACGTATTATATATAATGTTTCTCAATGTTGACTTACCGGCATTGGTATAACCTACAAGAGACACTTTAGGTATTTCATTTCTGCTATCCCTTTGGGTCTCTCTGATTTTCTTTATTTTTTCTAGTTCCTTAGTTAAATCATATATTCTCTCTTTAATATGTCTTCTATCTGTTTCTAGTTTCTTTTCTCCAGGTCCTTTTGTTCCTATTCCTCCACCCATTCTTGATAAAACAGTACCTAATCCCATAAGCCTTGGAAGTCTGTATTTTAACTGAGCTAATTCAACTTGTATTTTCCCATCTCTACTCTTGGCCCTTTTGGCAAATATCTCTAATATTAATGTAGTTCTATCTATAACCTTTACTCCAATAAAATCCTCTAAGTTTCTAACTTGAGAGGAACTTAATTCATCATCAAATATTACTACATTTGCTCCTCTTGCTTGGCGCAGCATAGCAATTTCTTCTACTTTTCCCTTTCCAACATAAAAAGCTGAATCTAATTTATTTCTTTTTTGTAAAACTCTATCAACTACGCTTACATTGCATGCTTTAGCTAATTCTTCAAGTTCATCTAAACTCTCTTCACTTTCTACTCCAACTAAAACAGCCCTCTCGCTATTATCCTCTTCTATATCATTTACTTCCAAAATTTCTTCAATATATTTTATTTTATCTCGTAAATCATATTGTATAGCCTCTTCTACTGAAAGTTTATCTGACATTTCATATAGTAGAATATTATTTTCTACATCACAGAACCCAAAGGTTATGTCCGTAACTCCTAATTCATCCACTCCTATAGCAGCAATACAATCTAATTTTAATTTAACTAAGGCTGAGGTATCTAGTGCCGATAGCCTAGAGTTACCATTTGGATGAGTGTGAATTATTCTAACACCGGATAGTCTTCTCTCTTTTATATCTATAAAAGGCATCTCTACTGAAGTACTATCTCCTAAGGCTATGCTAGTGATATTTCCCTTTCTATCAATGGCTACACTTACTTCTCTTTGCAGCTCACAAGTTACCTGTGCAATTTCAGTCATTAATTCATAACTAAACACTTCATCTTTTGATATTTTTAAATCATATAGTTTTTCTAACTTCTCTAATATTATATCCTTTACTCCCTCTATATTACCTTTTATCATAACTATCCTCTCCCTATTTTAACTAGAAAATATATACTCCTTGACAACTTTCATATAATTTTATACTATATTTACAACATTGTAAATACATATAAGTATTCATAGATGGAGGTTTACCATGCAGGAAAAAAAAGAAAATATATTGATTTCTACCGATGAAATTAATGAAAAAATTAAAGAACTAGGTAAAAAATTATCAGAAGATTATAAAGGTAAAAAACTATATGTTCTTTCCCTTTTAAGAGGAAGCTTTATTTTTACAGCAGATTTAGTAAGACATATTACTGTTCCCACACAAATCGGCTTTATGACAACTTCTAGCTACGGTCATTCTGAAGAGTCCTCTGGCCAAGTAAAAATAGTAAATGATATCCCTGACAACGTAGAAGGATTAGATGTTTTAATAGTAGATGACATTGTTGACACCGGTATTACAATGGATTTTGTTGTTAATCACGTTAAGAAACTAGGTGTTTCTTCTGTAAAGTGCTGTGTTCTTCTAGACAAACCGGAAAGAAGAAAGATAGATCTTTCCCCAGATTATTGTTGTTTTCAAATACCCGATGTTTTTGTAGTCGGCTACGGTTTAAATTATGGAGATCACTTTAGAAATATTCCATACATTTTTAACTGGGAAGAAAACTAACCTTGATGAAGGCAATTAACTGTAAGATAGTTAATTGCCTTCTGTTGTCTTTAGCTTAAACCCTGCATTATTTAACCCAAAATCAATTGCTGTTTCGGGAACCTTACCGACAATAATTGTTTCTGCTATAGCTATTTCATTATTTACTTCTATATCCCTACTCTTCATCGGCGTTATTATTCTTAAATTACTCTTTACATGTATATATATCTTATGCCTAGTTTGATTTATGCCTGCACTTTCAAAATCAGAGCTATATTTTGTTTCAATATATCCTACTGGCCTTACTTTTATAGTAAAACTAGGGCCAAAATATGATAATAAGTTGTTTTTAAATACAAACCCTGAGGGTATCTTAACTCCTATCATACTCATTTCCTTTAATTTATTCTGTGATTCTATAGCAACATCACAGGCTATCTTGTTCATCTTTAAAGTATTAGCTTTAATTATAGAAATATTCCCATCATTATCTTTTTCAATATTAATTATATCCTCATATTCAAAATTATCCATGCATACATCTATTGTAGTTCTATTTATTGTATCAATTACTTTAGCTTTCATTTCCCTATCAGCTACATTAAGTACAATTGGAGTAACTATGCTGTCAAACACATATATAAAAACTGTCAGAAGTATGATTGTAAAGGACAATACAAAAAAAATAATATATTTATATCTACCTCTTTTTATTTTATTCACTCCTCTATAAAACTCATCTAATAACATATATTTATATTAGATTGGAAATATTCTCCGGTATACAATATATACCATGGAATATTATAATTATTTCAACAAAATCACATTATATGATATAATAATAAGATAAATCTATTCTTTAATTTTTCAATTCAGGAGGAAAAGTATGAAAAATAATAAAACAAAGGCGGGCAAAAAGAAGAAACGTAGTCCTCGTAAAGTTTTAAAGATTACTGTTTTGACCATGTTTTTGATATTTTTATTTTTATCCGTCGCTGCCTTAGGTATAGGTTTAGCAATGATAAAAACAGCCCCACCTTTAGATATAAGCAAAGTACAAAGTTTGAATGAACTATCTGTTATATATGATGATAAAGGAAACTTAATGGACACAGTTGTATCGGATACTAATAGAACTGTAGTACCCTACAAACAGGTTCCTGAAAACTTAGTCAACGCATTTATCAGTATTGAAGATGAAAGATTCATAGGTCACAAAGGTGTAGACGTAAAAAGACTTGTTGGAGTTACCATCAAAAATGTACTAAATAAATTAAGCGGTAGTTCCAAGCTTCAAGGAGCATCTACAATTACTCAGCAGGTTGTTAGAAATACTATGCTATCCAATGAGGTTAAAATCAAGAGAAAAGTTCAAGAAATATATTTGTCTTTACAACTTGAAAAAGAATTATCTAAGGAACAAATTATAGAAGCTTATATGAATACTATACCTTTAGGAGGCCCTGCTCACGGGGTAGAGGCTGGTGCAAGACAATACTTTAATAAAAGTGTTAAGGATCTTAACTTAATTGAATCTGCATTTATATCAGGGCTAACTCAAAGTCCATCTACCTTTTATTTTGCTGTTGTATCAGGTGAAAATACCTCTTCTTATATGAATAGGACAAAGTCTGTATTAATGAAAATGAATGAACTTGGACATATAAGTGATGCTGAATATAAACAAGCCCTACAGGATTTAGATAATAATAAGTTAGTTTTCAATATTAATACTGCTGTAGGTACTAAAATTAAATATGAATGGTTTTCTAGAGAAGTTATAAAAAGAGTCAAAAATGATCTTATGGCTCAATACAAAATGAGTAAAGAAGAAGCAGAAAAAATGTTGATGTATGGTGGATTAAAAATATACACAACTATGGATAAAAGCTTGCAAGATTCCACTCAAAACACCCTTAATAATGTAGATAATGTTTTAGGGATTACTTCTAAAAATGATAATAATAAAATACTACAACCTCAATTATCGGCTACTATAGTAGATTACCACACAGGTGAGGTAAAAGCTTTAATTGGAGGAAGAGGTCCTCAACCTCCTTTATCCTTTAACAGAGCTACAGAATTCTATAGACCTGTTGGTTCAAGTATTAAACCATTGACAGTGCATGGCCCTGCAATTGATATGAAGCTTGCTACGGCGGCCTCAATTTATGAAGATGCACCTGTTCCATATGAGATAGGTAAATTATATCCTACAAATGGGCAGCCTTATAGTCCGGTAAATAGCCCTAATATATATGAAGGAAATATGACTTTAAGAGAATCCTTACAAAAATCTAAAAACGTAATTTCTGTACGAATAGATCATGAGGTTGGCTTAAAAAACGCCGCTGATTATGGACGAAAATTCGGATTAAAAATTGATAAAAGTACTGATGAGACTAGTATTGCTGCTCTTTCTTTAGGTCAGCTTTCCGGTAAAGATGGAGTAAGTGGTAGTAATACATTAGATATGGCAGTTGCCTTTGGAGTTTTCGGCAACAATGGTATGAAGGTTGAGCCATTGCTTTATAGAGAAGTAAAAGATAGAAATGGTAAGGTATTGTTAAAAGGTGACTATTCAACCTCAAAGGTTCTATCACCACAAGCTGCTTATATAATGTATGACTTATTAAGAGGTCCTGTAGATTATTTACCTGGCTCCACTGGTACTGGTGCTAACTTTAGCCCAATGGCTAGAGGAAAAACTGGAACTGCAACTGGTTCTAAAGACTTATGGTTTGCTGGATTAACTCCATATTATTCTGCAGCAATATGGATAGGAAAAGATGATAACTCTGACTTTAATACTTACGGAGAATTTGGTAGATATATAGGGAGTAATGACGCTTCAAGGATTTGGGGAGCTATAATGCAAGAAGCTCACAAAAACTTAGCCTATAAAGAAATTCCTAGACCTTCTGGTGTAGTGGGAGCTTCAATATGTACTATATCAGGAAAAATACCAAGCGCTCTTTGTCCAAAAGATACGATTAGAACGGAACTCTTTATTGATGGTACTGTTCCAACACAAATATGTAATCTTCATACAGAAGAACAAAAGCCTATAGAAGAAGACAAGGATAAAGATAAGGATAAGGACAAAGACAAAGATAAGGATAAAGGCAAGGATAAGGATAAAGATAAAGATAAAGACAAAGATAAGGATAAAGATAAAGACAAGGATAAGAATGAAGATAATTCTTCTGGAAACCAAGACGAAAATAATTCTGGTGATGAAGAAGTAGATATTCCTTTAGATTAAAATAGTAATATAAATAATCATTAAAAATAATATACCCTAATTAGGGTATATTATTTTTTTGTTTTTGGATTAAAAAGCAGTGACATTATATATCCAAATATTATTGCAGCACTAATCCCTCCTGCTGCACCTTTTATCCCCCCAGTAAAAACTCCTATCAATCCCTTTTCATTAACCTCTTTTATAGTAGATTTAGCTAAAGTGTATCCAAAACCCGGTAACGGTACTGTTGCTCCTGCTTTTCCTATGTCTACTACATAATCATAAATATTTAATCCTCCCAATATAACACCTAGCGTAACAAAGGTTACTAATATTCTTGCTGGAGTAAATTTAGTTTTATCTATTAATATTTGAGCTATTACACAAATAATTCCACCAACAATGAAAGAACTAATATAATCTCCTAACATATTTTATACGCCTCCAGTACCATATTCTATCGCTACTGCATGAGCTATTCCAGGCATGGTTTCTCCTTGTAAAGAAGAAGTAGGACTCATTAACGCTCCAGTAGATACCAACAGTACTCTTTTGAATTTACCGCTCAGCATATTATTATATAAGTATCCGCAATATACTACAGCAGAACATCCGCATCCACTTCCACCTGAATCCGTTCCTTGATTTTCATTGTCAAATATCTCTTCACCACAATCTATGTAATTGCTGCTGAGGTCATATCCATACTCTTTTAATAATTCTATAGTTATTTTTTTGCCTATCTTGCCTAAATCTCCAGTAGCTATTACATCATAATCCTTTGGACTTCTTCCCGTATCTTTAAAGTGACTATATAGTGTAGATACAGCTGCTGGCGCCATGGCTGCACCCATATTATTTGCATCAGTTATCCCATAGTCTTTTACCTTTCCTACTGTTACATAGGTTACATAAGGATAATTTCCTTCTCTCCCTAGTACCATAGAACCAGATCCAGTAACGGTCCATTGTGCAGTTGGTGGTCTCTGGCTTCCAAACTCTAGTGGAAATCTAAATTGCCTTTCTGCAGATGAAAAGTGAGAAGATGTAGCGGCTACAACATAATTAGCAAACCCACCGTCCATAGCCATTGAAGCCAGTGATAGAGATTCAGTCATTGTGGAACAAGCTCCATACAAACCAAAGAATGGTATATTCATATCTCTTGCAGCAAAACTAGAGGAGGTTAGTTGGTTCAATAAGTCCCCTGCAAACAAAAAATCTATATTTTCTTCTGTTAAATTAGCCTTCTTTATGCTTTCTGTTACAGCTTTATACAATAAGGTACTTTCTGCTTTCTCGAAACTATCCTCACCAATAAGGTCATCATTTACTATCACATCAAAATGATCTTTTAATGGACCTTCTCCTTCTTTAGGACCAACTATACTAAAAGTAGATATTATTCTAGGCTTACTATCTATTCTCATAGTCTGTTTACCAATTTTTTTTATCACATTATCACCTCTTACGATTACGTAAATTTTATTACATGATTTTCAAAAAATAATATACTAGCCCTACTATAAAAGAAGTGCTGATTCCATAAACTAACACTGGACCTGCTATAGTAAACATCTTCGCTCCTACTCCAAATACATAGCCTTCTTTTTTAAACTCCATAGCTGGTGATACCATAGAGTTTGAAAATCCAGTTATAGGTACTACTGTTCCAGCTCCACCAAATTTAGCAATCTTATCATAAACACCAATACCCGTTAGGAAAGCTCCTATAAATACCATTACTATGGAAACATAAGTACCTACTTCATCCTTTGGAACTCCTTTACTTAGAAAATAATTATTAACAAACTGGCCTATATCGCATATAATTCCTCCAACTATGAATGCATAAAAGCAATTTTTCAGAGTATTATTTTTAGGCTCTGTTTGGGTTGATAACGTTTGAAACTTTTCTTTTATCTGCTTTTCGTTTGATTTCATATTTTTCACCCCTTATAAAGATGCTAATAATATTTTGCACATAAATATAAATTTTAGTCCAAAAAAAATAGGATATGTAATTTATCCTATTTTTAATTTATCTTTCATCATTTTTAATACTCTTTTTTCAATTCTAGATACTTGCACCTGACTTATGCCCAACATTTTAGCAACCTCTACTTGAGTTTTATCTTTAAAATACCTCAGCATTATAATTTGGCGAGACTTCACATCTAATTTACTTATGGCTTCTTTAAGTGCAATTCTATTTACTATTTCGCTGTCCTCTTCGTAATTTTCACTAATTTTATCTATCAACATTATTGGCGAACCATCATCTTGATGAATAGTATCATATAAATATTGCATATTGTTTATAGATTCAGATGCAAATACTATTTCTTCTTTGTCTATACCTGAATATTCAGATAACTCTTCGATAGTAGGTTCTCTATTTAACTCTTTTGCCAAAGCTTCTTTATCATAGTGTAGCTTTCTAGCAGTGTTTTTTATACTTCTACTTACTTTGATGATACCATCGTCTCTTATAAATCTTTTTATTTCTCCCATTATCATAGGAACAGCATATGTAGAAAATTTCACACCATAATTTGAATCAAAATTATTTATAGCTTTAATCAACCCCATGCAACCAATTTGATAAATATCTTCGTATTCATATCCCCTATTTAGAAACTTTTTACTAATAGCAGAAACTAAAGGTAGATTTATCTCCACTACATTATTAAGTGCTTCTTTATCGCCATTTCTAGCTTTTTTTATCAGTTGTATATTGTCCTCGTAGTCATAAGTTACATTTTTTACCCTTTCTTCACTCATATTTTTCACCTAACTTAACGATTTAAAAACTTTTTTCATTATTATTTTAGTACCTTTTCCATGTGCAGATTCTATGGTTAAACTATCCATAAAAGATTCCATTACAGTAAAACCCATACCCGATCTTTCTAAATCTGGTCTAGAAGTATATAAAGGTTGCATAGCTAGGTCAATATTGTCAATTCCTATACCATTATCACATACTATTACAGTTAATTCTTTATCTTTTATGTAAGCCTCTACCTTTATTATATCTTCTTTATTATCGTATCCATGGATTATAGAGTTTGTAACTGCTTCAGACACAGCTGTTTTTACATCTGTTATTTCATCTATGGTTGGATCTAATTGGGACGCAAAAGCTGCCACTGCTACTCTAGCAAAGCTTTCATTCTCAGATTTGCTTAGAAATTCTATTTTCATCATGTTTTCATACATTGTTTTTTCCCCCCATTAAATATTTTCTAATGCTTCTTTATTGCTGTTATATAACTTAATTATTTTAAACATGCCTGATAGCTCGAACACTCTTTTTACTGAGTCAGTTACATTGGTAATACATACTTTACCTTTATTATGAGATAACTTTTTATATCTTCCAATAACTACTCCAATTCCTGAACTATCCATAAAAGAAACACCTGAAAAATCCATTATAAGCTTTTTTGTATCTTCTCTGCTTAACCTATCATCTATTTTGCTTCTTACCTCTTCTGCACTATGATGGTCCAGTTCTCCCATCATATAAACTAAAAGCTTATCCTCTTTATTTTCAAATTTTAAGTACATATCTTTCCCCCCAGTTTATTATTTGTCCATTTTTTCAATTATATAACAACTTATGTATTCTACATATTACATATTTTTCCTTCTTTTTTCTTAAAATGTATTATTTATTATTCCCAATAATATTTTTTTTATACATAAAAAGCATTAAATTCAAATGTAGATTAACTGTTATACTATATAGTTCTCAATAATATAAACTTCTTTTTCACAAAACCCAAAGTAGTTGTATATTTCTTCTTCCTTAAAATCCTTAACCTGAAATTTTTCTGGAATACATAGTTCCATCACTGTATTTGGATAGTATTCGTATAAATTCTCCCCAAGCTTTTTGCCAAAGGATTGAAAATAAAACTCATAGATTTTGCTGTTTAGTATAAATAATAAGAACTTATAATCATAATTAACATTTTCTTTTATTTTAATTGAATATATATCGGCGCTATAATAACTACCTATATCTAGGGCGAATCTATTATTACTACTTTTATATGGGAATATTATTTTTTCTCCTTCAAAAATGGATTTTTTCCTTCCCCATTGAAGATCATACCAATTCCTAATACCTTTTTTACATTCCCTTCTCTTAGATAATCTTTCTTTAAAAGCATCTAAATGTTTCATTATATTAGGGTATTTTTCTATATCATCATCATTTAAATATATTATATATTTATTATTGTTGCTTACAGAAAACTTATCTATATTGCTACTTTTTATCCATGGCTTTATTATATCCTCTTCTAATTTCTTCTCTACTATGTAATCCATATCTACTATGAAAGCTTTATCGCACCCCGTTATTATTCCTTGATTGCTTTCACATATGTCTTTTAATTTATTAAAACATTTACCTTCTATTTTTTTGATTATATCCCACTCTTTTTTTTCTCTTAAAATCCATCTTTCCTCATCTAATAACTTATAATTCAAATAAAAGCTATTAGAGCTTTTTTCTTCATTCTTAGATAAATATTTAATAAATTCTTCTTTATCTTTTCTATTGTTAGGCTTGATTATATTTATTTTATAATCTTCCATGTCATCATTATTTTTTATTTTTAAAAATAATATAGCTGGATCTATTCCTATATTCTTAAAGGGTCTCAACCCATAAAAATCTATTATTTTTTCTATTTTATAATTATCTAGTATATATTTTCTTAAACCTTTACCGTGTTGTGCTTCGATAAAATATCTTGACACTATAAAGCTTACTTTTCCTCCTACATAGGAATTTACTAGTGCAGCTTTAAAAAAAGCATAACATATATCTCCTTTATCTCTATATACTTCACTATATATTTCCTTGATTTTTTTTGAATATTCTTTATCCACTTGTTTATGACCTATGTAAGGTGGATTTCCTATTATAATATCAAATTTTTCAGTACTTTCTCCTCTTAGAAAATCATGATTTCTTAAGTTATTAGTATAAATAATTCCGCTTTCTATATAAATGTCTATTGAAAGTATCTGTAAAGCCTTTTTATCAATATCAATTCCATATATATTATTTTTTATAATATGCTCTTTTATATTAAACTCATTCAAATCTATGTTATTTTTTATATTTATTTCCTCTAAATTATTTCGATATATATCATATAAATACTTATATAAGGGAATTATAATATTACCACATCCACAAGAAGGATCTAATATTTTTATAAAAGGATTATTAATTATTTCTTCTTTAACTATAGTATTTTCTATAATGTAGTTTGCAATTTCAATTGGAGTATACACTACTCCAGTGCTTTTATTATCATTTAATATACTAAAGTATCTTTCACCAAATGTTTCCGAATCATCAATATTTAAGATGTTTTTGTATTTTATTACAGCTATTTCCTTGTATATATAATCTATAGGTTGTAAAATAATATTATATAGTTCCTCAATTTTTTCTGTAAATAAATCATACATTTTATATCTCTCCATCGTATATAAAGTAAAAGTAAGTAAAGTATATCATTAATGGCAGGTGATTTAAAGTTGAAAAGAAAGTCTAGAAGAAAAAGGTCTTTACTTAGTTTGTTATTATTCTTTTTTGTAGTATCCTCAGCCTTAGGAATATTTGTTAATAGAATTAATAAAACTAATAAAAATGATAATATTCCCATAGCTTCTGATGATAAAAAAGAAGATGATTTAAAAGATAAGAATGATAGAGTTGAAGAAAAAAATGAAGAAAAGGAAGATACTGATACTTCAAAACAAACCAGTTCTAATGTTAGTAGTAATTTAAATACAAAAGAAAGGGATTGGTTTTTCATACCTAAGAAAGATGGTTCTCCATCTGGTATACCTGATGATGTAGCTGAAATAATAAGTAAACATTCAGCTTATTATTTAGGAAATACTTCTGAAAAAATTATTTATCTAACCTTCGATGAGGGATATGAAAATGGTTATACTTCTAAAATACTTGATATTTTAAAAGAAAATGATGTAAAAGCTGCTTTCTTTGTAGTAAAACCATATATCAATAGTAACAAGGACTTAATTAAGCGTATGGTGGAAGAGGGACACTTAGTTTGTAATCACTCTAATACTCATCCTTCTATGGCTTCAGCGGCTCTTAAGGGTAAAGAAGCCTTTGAAAAAGAATTTACAGATACAGAAAAAGCTTTTGAAGAAGTTACCGGGCAAAAAATGCCTAAATTCTTTAGACCTCCAATGGGAAAATATAGTGAATTATCTCTACAGTACACAAAAGACTTAGGATATAAAACTATATTTTGGAGTTTTGCATATAATGATTGGGATATTAAGAAGCAGCCAAGTCATGAAACTGCAAAAAAAGTATTATTAGATAGAGCACATAGTGGCGGTATATATTTATTACACGCAGTATCAAAAACTAATACTGAAATTTTAGATTGGTTTATTAAGGACGCTAAGTCTAAAGGATATAGATTCGCATCTTTAAATGAATTACCTTAAATTTAAAATTATAGAGGCTATACTCAAGGAGTATAGCCTCTATAATTTAAGCTTTATTTCATTTGCTATGGCACTATCTACTAATTGATTCAACTACCCATTCTTAGAAACTTTTATTAAAAACTTGGGTATGGAAGATAATCTACTTATTCTCCATGGCTCCTTAGCTACTCTATATAGCCATTCCATCCCAATAGATATCATCCACTTTGGAGCTCTTTTTACTTCTCCTGCAAATACATCAATGCTTCCTCCCACTCCCATGAAAAGATTGCATTTCAGATTCTTCATATATTTACTAATAAACACTTCTTGTCTTGGAGAACCCATAGCAACAAATATAGCATATGGTTCAAGAGAATTTATCTCTTCAATAATTTCTTCACAACTATCTATATCAAAAAAACCATTATGCCATCCCAATATATTTAAGTTAGGGTATTTATTTTTTAAATTTTTAATACACTTTTCTAAAATTTCATCTTTAGTCCCTAATAAATATATCCCTTTTCCTTCCTCCCATGAGTATTTAATTATATCATCCATTACTTCAATCCCTGCTATCTTTTCTTTTACTGGCTTTTTAACCATCTTAGAAGCTATAACAGTACCTATTCCGTCTGGAATTATTATAGAAGTTCCCTCCGTGAAATTATTAAATAACAATTCATTATTTAATCCATTGCTTAACACTTCAGGATTACCAGATATCACATGCACCTTGTTAAGTTTTTTTATATAGTGTAAAAATTCTTTCTTATTTCCACTAAATATCTTATATCCTAATATATTAGTAAAAATTAAATCCTTCACTTAAAATGCCCCTTCTCTTTTAAATACTGAAAAAACAGTTTTAAATAGTATCTTTATATCAAATAGTATTGAAAAGTTTTGTATATAGGTTAAATCATAATTTATAGTCTTGCCTAATTCTATTTCTCCTCTTCCACTGACCTGGGCAAGACCGGTTATTCCTGGAGGTACTAATAATCTTTGTTTATATTCTGGCGGATAATATTTAACCACATCTGGAATTTCAGGTCTTGGTCCTACAAGACTCATATTACCTATAAATACATTGAATAATTGAGGTATTTCATCTAAACTAGTCTTCCTTAAAAATGATCCTATTTTAGTTATTCTGTTATCTTCTTTACTTTGAAACACAAAATTACTTATATCCTTTGGATTAATTTCTAAGCTTCTTTTCTTTTCGGCATTCATAACCATAGTTCTGAACTTATAAATCACAAAATCTTCTCCATTCTTTCCAACTCTCACTTGCTTAAATATAGCTGGTCCCTTGGAATCTAACTTTATAAGCAACACTATAATCACATAAACTGGAGAAAGTATAATTATCCCTATGGTCGACAAAATTAAATCCATTAGCCTTTTCATAAAAAATTGAAACTTTTTATTATTTATATGTTTTTCCATATCTATTTCAATAACCTTATTCTGCATAGTATCCTCCCTTTAATTCCTATGGATTTTATCCTTAACTAAATTAATTAAATACAAAAACTCTTCTATTTTTAATAAATATATTATACCAAAGTATACTGCACTTCCTAATATTAAACTAGATATTAAAGATATTAAGCTTCCTTTCATATTCATTCCAAATAATAGATTAACTTTATTATTGATAATAAATATAATAACTCCCATAATTAAAGAAGCAAATACTATTTTCAATAAACTGGTGAAAATATATCTTAGATTTATACCATTTAATTTTCTATCTAATTTTATAAGCATAACTATGGTAATTATGGCTGAAGATATTGATGTGGCTAAAGTTAATCCTGATACTCCCATATACTTCACTAAAAGAATATTTATCCCTATATTTATTATTATACCAATAAAACTATTAATCATAGGTGTATTAGTATCTTTTACTGAATAAAAAGCTTTATTCAAAACATCTCTTAGACCATAGGCTATCATTGCTGGTGAGTAAAAAAGTAGTGCATTAGCTGTTAAAGTAACTGCTCTATCATCAAAAGCACCTCTTTTAAACAATAATGTAATCAAAGGAATTCTAAGTATAGCAATGGCTACAGCCGCTGGAACCATTATTATAAAAATTACATTTATACCTTTTAGCAAAGCTTTTTTATATTCTTTTAAATTTTCTCCTGATGCATATCGAGACAATGTGGGATAAATAACCATTGCAATTCCAATTGCAAAAACCTCATATGCTAGGGTATTTAACTTGTTAGACAAATCTAAAGCTGTTACTGCACCTTCAAATATATTAACTGCAAAAGCTCTGTTTATAAAGTTATTGAGCTGTATTAAAGAAGTACTAATTATCACTGGTAACATTAAATTTACCATCTTCTTTAGCTCTTCATCCTTTAAATCTATATAAGATTCATACTTATATCCTAACTTTTTATACTTAGGAATATTTATCAGTAATTGCGCCAAAAACCCAATGACAGTTGCTAATGCAAAACCATATATCCCATACTTTTCAGTAAAGAAAACCAAGTATACGATAAAAACCACATTAGATACTATGGACATTGCTGCTGGTTCATAAAATTCATTGTGTGACTGCAGCACTCCAGTAATTACACTTTGTAAACTTACGAAAATTAATGATAGAACCATTAATCTAACTACACTCACTGAAGTATTAAATATTACTGGATCTTTGCTAAAACCACTACCAAAGGTCAAAACTATATATTTTGACAAGAAAAATATAATAACTGTCACTAAAATAGTAAAAATACTATAGGAATTTATAACATTATTAACAAATCTATTTCTTTTCTCTCTTGTATAGTTATTAATATGATCTGTATTCAATGGTATAAAAGTAGTAGTTAATCCATAGCTAATAGTAGTAAGTAAATATACTATCCCTATGGAAAAATTATATATATCAGCTGTATAGGTTGCCCCAAACTTAGCCGCTACCAAGGCATCTCTTACAATTGCAAAGAATTTCCCTAAGATTATAAGCAGCATAACAATTGCTGAATCTTTAATAAACTTATCCTTACTCATCTAATTCACTCCGGTCAATATATGTTTATATGTATTATAGTAATTTTGCCAAAATTTTTCTATGGAATACTTATCTACAATATGATTATAGAGGTTGTTTCCCATTAAATCCAATTTATCTTTTGTTAAATATGCTTGTTTCATTTTATCATAAATATCATCTTCTGAATAAGGGTCTATTAAAAAACCATTGTTTTTACTTATTATGGAAGACATATCTCCTACATTTGAACTTATAACGGTTTTCTTTGTTATGGCACTTTCTAATATAACTAATGGTGGAGCTCCCCCTTCGTTAAATGAGGTTAATATGCTAATGTTTGACCCATTAAAGTAATCTAATGCATTGTCTATGAAGCCTGCAAAAATAACCTTATCTTCAATATTTAGCTTTCGAACCCTATCCATTAATTCCTCTATAAGCTCTCCCCCTCCAAGTAAGAAAAGCTTAGTATCATTATATTCTTTATTAAGCCTACTAAAAGCATTAATTAAGCTATTATGATTTTTTATAGGATGCATTCTAGCAACCATAATATAAACAAAATCATCCTCTGATATATTATATTTCTTTCTTATTTTTTCTCTTGAAATACTAGGCTTATAATCTTCTATATCTATACCATTAGGTATTACATACTTTTTCCCTTGAAAGTTTTTTTCAATAAGCAAGTCTTTCAAATAATTGGATACACATATATAATTATCAAATCTTTTTAATCCCATTTTAGATAATGGAGTATATAGAATTTTCTTTACTTTATCATTTAAAAAATCATATCTATAGTCGCTGTGTATTGTCACTACTGCAGGTATTTTTATACTATTCTTTGTCAATAAATAAATAAAATTTGATTTAGCTCCATGAAAATTAACTATATCAATTTGATTTTTTTCTATGAATTCGCTTAAAGTACCATTTACCATCTCTTTTAAAGAGAAGGATACTATAGGAATATTTAAATCTGTCGCTTTATCATATAAAGGTCCATTCCCTATACATGCTATTTCACATTTCATATCATCTATATTATTTTTGCATATGTTTATTACGTGATTAGCTCCTCCACCATTATCATTTCCTGATATAATCTGCAATATCTTAATAGAAATCACCTGCCCTGCTTTCTCTATAATTTACAGCTTGAAAAACTGCTATTAATATCCAAAAAAAAGATATTACTTTAGGTGCTGAGAAAAAATTATCTATGAAATTCATACAAATAAAAGCTATGAAAGAGGCTAAAAATCCTTTATAAAATACTTTATAAAAATCATTTCTACTCCACTTTATAAATTTTATTAATTTTATAGCTATAGATAAAATCATAGCTGTAAATGCTATTGTACCAAAAATTCCAAGCTCCGTTTGTATCTTTAATATAATATTATGAGGATGAAAATTTTGTCCTGGGTAATATTCTATTTTATTTTTATATAGCAATCTATATTTTTCATATAATGCTCTATAATTTCCATTACCAACTCCTCTAATAGGATGATCTTTAATCATCATTAATGCTATATCCCAAAGTTTTATTCTTGACAAGTTTTGGCTTAGATCAGTAATTTCTACTACTCTATTCCATACCGCAGGTATGAATAAAGAAGCTCCTCCCAAACCAAATAACCCAATTATTATCTTCCAATTATAGGTTATAGCTAAAATAACACACCCTATAACTAATCCAACCCAAGCATTTCTTGAAAAGCTCAAAATTATGTTAATTAAAGCCATCAAAGATATCACGATATATATTATTTTTTTTCTTGTATTACTCTCATTTAATGCAAGCATTATCACCGGGAAAATAAATATAACCATAAAAACCCCAAGGTTATTTGAATTTTCTAAGGTTGAGAATATCCTAACCATAACACCATGCTCGCTTTGTTGCACATATCCTACTCCCTTAAAGTATTCAAAGATTCCAATTACACTAATTATACTTCCTGCTATAATATATAATTTTAAAATATTATCTAATATTTTACTTTCATTTAGCTGATATTTAATAATAAAATATAACATAATATAAGTAGAAAACCTAAGAGTTTCTCCTAAAGCTATTTTTCTATCAACAGAATAGCTTATAGAAATAAACATAATTCCTATCAATACAAATATGAATATATCTAAATAGTTTGTAAAAAAATCCTTAATTCCTTCAATGAATTTTTTTCTATGGTCTCTTACAAATATAATCGTTAATAAATAAAATAAAATCAACAAAGCTAATATTACATCCCCATTAAAAGGAATTTTTCCTACTTTAAATTTACTAGGTAATATAGGCAATAATAATACATAGGAATATAATAAAAGACTAAGTATTTTCTTCGGTATTCCCATAAATTCACCCTTCCTTCTTTTATTTAATCCACCTAAATATTAATTATACACAAAAATAGCACAAGAGTATTGATTTTTTGCAATAATCATGTGCTATTTTTTTATATATTCTATCTAGACATTTTTGTATTCTTCTCAAGAGATTTTTTAGATTTAAAAACATAAAAATTCAACAGTCCGTTTAAAAATCCTAGCCCATAGCTAAAATGAAGTATTGGAAATATGAAAAATATATATTTCCATATACCTTTGTTCTTATTGATTAATTTAAAAGAAGATACCATATCTCCAATTATATATAACCCTATCTCTATAAACCATAGATATAATATCCACTTAAATGCTAGACCTAAAAGTAATCCTAAAACATTAGTAATAACAAAGGCTGCAGGAACAAGATGTCTTATAGAAGCAGTTCTACCATGTTTCTGCATGACCCTTACCTTCCAAAATCCATATTGATAATATTGTTTCCAAAGTTTTTTTAATGAAGAACGGCTATAGTAATAGGATTTTATTTTAGGAGATAAAAGTATCTTATATCCATTTTTTATAACCCTAAAATTCAACTCATCATCTTGATTTCTAACTAGCTCTTCATCGAAATATCCTATTTTATCTAATACACTTCTTCTGTAACATCCAAAAGCTACTGTATCTACATAGGTTTCTTCCTTAGCATACCTAAAAAGAGCATTCCCCACTCCAAAGGGCGAACTCATAGCTAAGGATATAGCCATACCTTTATCATCTTCATTTATCGTTTCTATAGGGCCACCAACGCATCCTACCTCATTATTAATCAGTGCCTTGATGTTCTCTTCTATAAAATCTTCTTTTGCATAAGCATGAGCTCCAAATATTATAATTACATCTTTTTGGCTATATTTTATACCTTTATTCATTCCTTTAGGAGCTGATAAGCCTTCATTATCTATAAGCTTTACGTTACTATACTTGTTTTCATATTCCATTACTATATCTCTTGTTCCATCATCGGACATACCATCACAAATAAGAACCTCAAATAACTTAGCAGGATATGTTTGGTTTATAAAAGAATCTATACACTTCTTTATATAATTTTTTTCATTCCTACAAGGAATAACTATAGATACAGTTAAATTTTCTTTATCCTTCATTTTTTAACTCTCCTAATTGTTTTATCACAATTGTTTTTAAAATTTAATTCCACTATTCCAAAGATAATAAATATAATCAACGTACCAGTTATAACACCCTTATGATTAAACTCATTTCCTGTTATAAGAGAAAATATACAATAAACGATTATTGCGTTAATCGCTCCTCTATTATAATCTATATCTTTGAAACCAGCTTTTATCCTATTTATAATAATAAATATAAAGATAAACAGAGCTACCAATCCAAATTCAACCCCAATTTGAAGAAATAAATTGTGAGCATGATCTAATGGATATGAAGCAACAGTGGAGTTAAATCTTATACTTTCTGGCATAAATAAATACCCTTGAAAGGAAAACTTTTTATATGCCTCCGGAAAGCTTCCCCCTCCAATACCAAAAGGATAATTTTTCATCATTATTATATCAGTAAATATAGATTGTAATCTAGCTACTGCTGATGAGTTATTTAAAAATGACGTAGAAGTCCCTCTATGTAAAATATAAGATAGTACTGGCTTTGCTAGAAACAAAGAAGGTACAGCAGCTATATATATAATCTTTCTGTACTTTTTATTAAGTAAAGCCAAGAATATAACAACAAAATAAGTAAGCCACGCTCCCCTGGTAAAGGTCAATAAAATTGCCAAAGTATAGTTAATAAATGATAAATAGAGAAATATTTTTTCATTTCTAGTATTTTTTTTATGAAGTATCATCTCTAAAAGCAGAGGTAAAATCGTAATTAATATACCTGCAAATATGTTTACATTATGAAATCCAAAAGTTAGATATATTCTGTTGCTTTTAATAGCCCCTAGACTCGCACCTTTCATTAGCAATTGTACGTATCCATAGAGACAACTAAAATTAAGAGCCGCAATAGCTGCATAATATATTTTATATTTATCCTCTTTATTAAAATAAGTAATTAAAGTCATCATAAGCATCATAGGAGTTAATACACCTATATGCACTTCCCTTATACTTCTCATCACATCTGAAGAGAAAAAACTACTATTGATGCAGAATATTAAAAGAGCAACAATGAGGAAAATAAATTTAAAAGTAAACTTATTTTCTCCTTTGTAATTATTTTTTAATGCATATATTATATCCTTGAAACTAAATATAAATAATAGAGCTATATATATGGTTTCAAAAGTAATCTTAGCGAAAAACAAATCATAGTAACACAATCTTCTCACTGTAGTAAAAATAGGCAATAATAATATAAACAATAAAATAGACTTTCTCTTATCCTTAAAAATTAGGTATATATCCATTATTAAAAAAAACAAAGCTGCAAAAAGCATGGTAGAGTTTCTAATACCAATCCTTTTAAAGAAAAGGATTGTGATTATTGCGGATAGCAAGAATGATACAGATAACAACTTGTAATATTCTTTTAAATGTTTATTTATAAATTCATACATCTGTGTCACTTCTCCAATCATAAAATAGCATAAAGCTTATTTTTCTATATAATATTTAAAATCAAAACCTTCTTTTTCTATAGCAAAATCATAATAATTTTTAAATTGTTTATTCAGTTCTTCTATAGCGCTATCTACGCTTCTCAATCCTTTTATCCCCTCTAACACTACATTGATTTCTTGTCTTGAATTTCTACTCAAAAACAATGTAGGGTCATAAGTTTCATTATAATAGTTAGCTGCTTCATTATATTCTTTATAAATATCATTTTTAACAGACTTATTCTTCAGATTAACAGGTAGTGCATTTCTCGTTTCTAGAACTTCTCTGTTGATATCTTCACTTAGCAGGAACTCATATACTTTTTTAACCCCTTGTTTTTTCTTTTCATCTTTAATGGCTTCACTATTTACAACTAAAAAATTAAGGTTATTAGTATAGTAATACTTATTTTCATTTTCTCCCTTTGCTTGAATAATATCTTTTATTCCCATTTCAAAACTTAATGGAACTATGTTAGAGAAATATCCCTTGTCTTCGAAGGTACTTATCATCATAGCTACTTCCCCTCTATAAAACTCAGACCTTAATTGATTTTTACTTTTTTTATCAAAGTCTTCATTTATCAATGAAGATGAATACAGCTTATTATATACATTTAATATATCCTTTGCATAATTAAAATTATATTCACCTTTTTTATAATCCCAAAAAGTACTATATATATTTCCATTACTTACGCTTGGCTCCCCTATTACGGTCTTCATATCTTCATAATCTTTAAGAGGAAAAGCAAAAGGAGTTACCTGTGGAAAAGCTTTTTTTATTTTCATTGAGTAATCTACTAACTCCTCTAAAGTAGTAGGGCCTTTATTAGGGTCAAGTCCTGCTTTTTTAAACAACTCTTTATTCCATACTAATTTAGCGTTGTTTTCCATTAGTTTAACCCCTATTGGCATATCTTTATAACTTATTATACTGGTTTTATCTACGTCTTTTAAATCCAATTCAAGTGAATTTAAATCTGCTATTTGATTATTCTTCATCAATGTTGTATAGCCGTATTCAAATATGTCCGGGCCATATCCAGAGGCTAGTGTGGTTCTTAAAGCGTTATAGTAATCCTCTTTGTATTCACTAAAGATAATATGTATATTATCCTTATTTTCATTGTTAAATTTTTCTATTTGATAGGATCTAGTAGGAGATATAATACTTTTCTTCATCCATAGTCTGATTATAGTTTTATCTTTTAATTCTGGAGGCAATTGAGTTTTATCATCAGAGTAACTTTTATAAAACTTTACTCTGTAAAATGTTGAAAATGCTAGTAATATAATTACCAATCCAGTATAAAAAAGAAACCTTTTATTTTTCATCTACTGTTCCTCTCTTAAATACTTCTTATTTTTTTCTTTTTAAGTTTATTAATTCCTTTAATTCATCTACTCTAAATATTATTAACATAATAGTATATACACATGCACCTACCAGAGTACATATTATTATATTTACACCTAAAAACATATTATTTTTCGGCAGGAAATTATCTATTAAACTAAATAATCCACCTACAGCTAAGGCCATAACTACTCCAGAAGACAACATCTTTAAAAAGCTTATAAATATTTTTTTATAATTAACTCCTTTAATCCTAATCTTTATTTCAATAAAAAGAATTAAAGCTAAAATAGTTACAGACAAGGTTGTTGCTAATGCAAGCCCATTTACACCCATCTTAGAACCTAAAACTAAAGTAAATATTATATTAACCACTACAAGAATAAAACCATTTATCATTGGAGTTACCGTATTTTTCATAGCAAAGAATACCTTGCCTAATATATCCATTAAAGAATATCCTAAAGCTGAAAAGGCTAAATATTTTAAACACATAGAAGTTAATTCCGTTGAAGTTTTATCGAATTTTCCTCGTTCCAATACCAGTTGAATAATAGGTTTACTTAGAACTGCAAGTCCAAATATTAATGGTATGGCCACCATAATTACTAAGTTAACGGATTTTACAAACAACTCTTTAAAACCATCTAAATCATTTTGAGAATACTTTTCTGTTAATTTTGGATATAATACTGTAGTTATTGATACTATAAATACTTGATTTATAATAGTACTAAATTTACTAGCATAATCTATTACAGATATACTTCCTGCTACTAAATTTGATGCAAAATTTCTAGCTACCATTAAATTTATTTGGGAAACCGCACTGCTTATGAGAATTGGAATAGCTAATGTTAACATTTTTCTCACATTGCTATCCTTTAAATCCACTACAAATTCATATTTATAATCATTCCCCATAAAGGGTCTTTGAGTAAAAGCTTGGGCTATGGCTCCAACAAACACTGATATTATAGCTGCCATTAAACCATATGTTTTGTAAAATACTATTAGTCCAATGATTATAACTACATTGGCTGTAATACCAGTTAGGGCAGGTTGAACAAATTTCCCATAGGATTGTAAATAGCCAGTGTATAGTCCACTCATGCCTAAGAAGATTATAGAAGGCATCAATATTTGGGTTAACTGAACAGTGATATTAAAATCATTGCCTTTAAAACCTCCTGCAAATAGAGATACTAACTGAGGTGAAACTACTATGGCTATTATTGATAATATGAAACATACTATTGTTACAATATTTAATACGTTATTAAAAAATTTATTTGCTTTTTCCTTATCATTTTTAATATTTGAAAAGATAGGTATAAAAGTCGTAACTAAAGCTGCTGCTACAGCACTAAAAAAAACCTGCGGCATAGCACTTGCGGTTTTAAATATATCCGCTTCTCTAGTTGTCCCCAATTGTATTGCTACAATGAACTCTCTAGCAAAACCAGTAAGCTTACTTAAAACCAAAAGAATGGTAATAATAATACCGTACTTCGCTACATTTTTTACATCCTTTTTTAATTCAGTCATAATCCCTCCAAATAAACTATCTTAATAAACTATAGACTTCTAATAATCTAGCTTCGCACACCGCCCAATTATAATCTTTTTTAACTTTATTAAATCCATTTTCACCCATAGTTTTAGTTTTTTCTATATCATTTACTAGATCGTTAATAGCTTTTGCTATACTCTCTGGTGAATCGGGCTTAACAACCAGCCCGCTTTTAGAAGGATCTACTATAGCTTTAACCATAGGAAAATCACTTCCTATTACAGCAGTCCTTGTTATCATGTATTCAAATAATTTAATAGGTTCTGCATTTACATATCTCCAATTATGGGGTTGCAACAAAACAAACCCAGCATGGGCAGTTTTTAAATAATCAAAAACTTTAGTGTGAGGTATTTTTCCCGTAAATACAATATCTTTATCTTGTAAATTATTTTTGATATACTCTTCACACTTAGATTTAAAACTTTCACTTTCAAAAGGACCTACAAATATGTATTTACATTCTACATTAATTAGCTTTGCTGCTTCTAAAATCTTATAAATACCTCTATCTTCTCTTAATCCTCCCACATAGATAAACGTAGGAATTGTATTATATTCTTTTATCATTTCTTCATCTTTTAATACTGGGTAATTAGGCAGTAGAATTACATTAGAATGATACTTTTTAAATTTATTCACTAGTATATCATTTACAGTTATTATACAATCGGCTTTTTTAGCTAATACCTTCTCATAGTTATATATAACTTTTTCCATAATTCCTTTAATGGCAGGAAAATGCTCTGAAAAAGCTTCTGGGTAGTATTCATGAGAATCATATATTATTTTACTTCCAAAGTTCTTTTTTAATTTAACCGCTACCTGAAAAGAATCTGGTTCATGGGCATGGTAAACATCTGCTCCTATTGCTTTGGCTATATTGTACATATCTTTCATAGGTCTAAACCTATCTCTCCAATTCTTTCTCTTTGGAAAACATTTTATTATGACTCCATCTTCAGTAATAAAGTCTTTGTCTCCTGGGGCTACAATATATATCTCATCATATTCTCTTTTTAAAGAAAGTATTTCCTTGTAATATATTCTATTATCATAAACATCATGCCCAGATGTTAACATACATATTTTCATTTACTACACCTCATAGGTCATTATTCTAATTACTGATTTCTCAATAGTTGGTTCTCAGGAACTTTTCTTAAAACTTTAGCCGGATTTCCAGCAACAATTGTTTCCTTTTCCACATCTTTAGTCACTACACTTCCTGCTGCTACAAATCCATCCTCTTCAATTACTTTGCCTGGTAATATAGTTGCTCCCGCTCCAATTCTTCCACCTTTTTTTATAGTTACACCCTTAAAATTTCCAAATCTTTCCTTTGATCTAGCTGCAAAGTTGTCATTTGAAGTAACGGCGCAAGGTCCTATAAATACATAATCCTCTACTTCTGAATAGGCAGTTAAGTATACATTAGTTTGAATTTTACAGTTAGAGCCCACCTTACAGAAGTTTTCTATAGTAGCACCTTTACCTATTATGGTCTTTTCTCCTATTGTAACATCTTCTCTAACTACAGCTAAA
This sequence comes from uncultured Clostridium sp., assembly GCF_963515715.1. Lineage (GTDB taxonomy): Bacteria > Bacillota > Clostridia > Clostridiales > Clostridiaceae > Clostridium_AW. The sequence continues at coordinate 32,526 of NZ_CAUPZS010000009.1, read as the reverse complement.
TCTGCAATTAAAGTTTTATTTTCTATTTGACAGCCAGCATAAATTACTACTCCTGCTCCAATTAAACACTCATCTTTAATTATTGCAGGAGGAAGTTTTTTGTCATCTTTAAAAATACTATTTACTGATCTCATAGGCTCTTTTCCTATTACAGTATTATCATCTATTCTAACGTTAGAAGCAATTTTACTTCCCGCTTTTATCACCACATTATTAGCGATGATGCAGTTATCACCGATTACTACATCATCTTCTATTATGGTAAATCTTCCAATTTGAACATTATTTCCAATTATAGCTTTAGAGGATATATAATTCATGGATTATTCTCCTTTAACTAATTATTTGTTGATTTTATCTATTCCCACCATTTCCATTGTAGAAAAGTCTTCTAATGGGAATTTAACTGGAAGTCCTGTAAGCCTTGACTTATAAGCTGCAAGTATTATTGTCATACCCTTTTTACCTTCTTCACCATTTATTAATGGCTCTCTATTTTCATGTAATGCATCAATAAAGTCCTTATATAAGTATGTATGTCCAAAACCATATACGCTATCTGGATCTTCACCTTGTTGTTTTAATATTTCTTCTTCATTATCCTCACCATCAGCAAATCTCCAAGTTTCAATTTTATTAACAGCAAGGCCGCCTATGCAAGCTGTTCCTTTTTCTCCAAATATGCTTAGTGTTTCTTCTAAATTCTTTGGATATACACAAGCACTTCCTTCTATTATTCCTATAGCACCGTTTTTAAATCTTATAGTTATAGCTCCAAAGTCTTCTCCTTCTATATCCCTTAAGAAAGTATCACACTGTGCATAAACTGTATCTATTTCTCCTCCTAGCATCCATTGCAATAAATCTATATTATGGATACACTGGTTCATCAAAGTTCCACCATCAAGTTCCCAAGTTCCTCTCCATGGTGCTTGTTCATAGTATCCCATATTTCTATTCCAAAGAATTCTTGCTGTACCATTTACTAATCTTCCGAATCTATCTTTTTCTATAGAATTTCTCAGCTTTTGTATTGGAGCATTGAATCTATTTTGATGGCTTACACATAATTTTACATTGTTTTCTTTTGCTGTCTTAATCATTTCATCAGCATCTTTTATTGATAGAGCTATAGGTTTTTCTACTATAGCATGTTTGCCTTTATTCATGCAATAAATAGCTATTTCTGGATGATATCCACTTTCTGTTGATATTACAACTGCATCTATTTCTTCCTTCTCTAACATTTCTTTATAGTCTGTGTATACTCCTACTGTAAGTGGAGCACCCATCTTCGATACATATTCATTCTTTTCTTTTTCTGCTTTTTCTTCTATAACATCACAAACTGCAACTAACAGTCCCTCTTCTTTATTGTTAACTAGTGCTTCTACGTGTTTATATGAAATTCTTCCACATCCTATTATAGCGAATCTTAATTTTTTCAAAAAAATCACCTCATAATTATATTATAGGATAAGTCAAACTGACTTATCCTCTCTAAACTAAAGTTTATATATTTTTTCTCTATTGTTCTTAACTTCTTTTGTAGCATTTCTTGTATCATAAACTAACTTAGCTTTTTCTACTAATGCTTCATAATCGATATTGCTATGGTTAGTTGTAATAACTACCACATCTGCATTTGATGCTGCTTCTCTCCAGTCAACTGAATAGTACTTTCTTCCCTTGTGCTCAAACTCTGGAATGAATGGATCACAATAGATTATATCTGCACCATGTCTGTTTAATTCATCGATAACTTTTAATGCTGGGGACTCTCTTAAATCATCTATATCATTCTTATAAGACACTCCCATTAAAAGTACCTTTGCTCCATTCATGGCTTTCTTTTCTTTATTTAATAATTTCATTATATTTTCTACTACGTATTCAGGCATTCTATCATTGATTCTTCCTGATGCCTGAATTAAGCTTGTGTGGAAATCATATTCTTTTGCTTTCCACTCTAAATAGAATGGGTCTAGTGGTATGCAGTGTCCTCCTAGTCCAGGACCTGGGTAAAATGCCATAAATCCGTATGGCTTAGTTTTTGCTGCATCTATTACTTCCCAAACATCTATATTCATCTTGTTACAAAGCACTGCTATTTCATTTGCCAATGCTATGTTTATATTTCTAAATGTGTTTTCAAGTATTTTTTCCATTTCAGCTACTGCTGGTGAAGATACTGAGTGTATTTCCCCTTCTAGTACACTTTTATAAAGAGCTGCTGCTACTTCTGTACATTCTTCTGTGCATCCTCCAACTACTTTTGGAGTATTTTTTGTATTGAAGTCCTTATTACCTGGGTCAACTCTTTCTGGTGAAAATGCTAAGAAAAAGTCTTCTCCACACTTAAGTCCTGTTTCCTCAAGTATTGGTTTTAATATTTCTTCTGTTGTTCCTGGGTATGTTGTGCTTTCAAGTACTACTAGCATACCTCTTTTTAAATATTTTGCCACATCTCTTGTTGATTTTATCACGTAGGATAAATCTGGCTGCTTATATATATCAAGTGGTGTTGGTACTGCAATACATACTGCATCTACATCTTTTACAAAACTAAAGTCTGTAGTTGCTCTCAGTTTTCCATTTTCCACTATTTCCTTTAAATCTGTGTCAACTACGTCACCTATATAGTTATGACCTTCATTAACCATTTCCACTTTGCTATCTTGAACATCAAAACCTATTACTTCATAGCCTGCTTTTGCTTTTTCTACGGCTAGTGGTAATCCTACATATCCTAATCCCACTACCCCTAATTTTGCTGTCTTATCTTCTAACTTTTTTATTAATTCGTCTCTTATTTGTGACATTGTTAATAACCTCCTAGGTTTTAAGATTTACAACCATTAAAATTATACACTTTATTAATAGTTGTGGTCAAATTTTTTTGTATTAAATTTAAAATTTTTTACATTGTTTTCATTTTATTAAAGATTTATATACTTTTATAGTTTTTTTTGCATTCTCGTCCCAAATATAATTATTTAAAACAGTTTCTCTTGCATTTTTTCCTATGTCATTTCTTTTTAAATCATCTTTAATCAAAAGCTCTAGAACACTCTCTAATTCCTGTACATTTTCTCTCTCTACTAAAAATCCATTTACTCCACTATCTATTACATCTGTTATACCTTCACCTTTTATCCCTATAACCGGCTTCCCTTGTGCCATGGCCTCAATATAAACCATTCCAAAACCTTCTTTATAACTTGGCAAGGAAAAAATATGGCAACCTCTCATATTTTCAATAACTTTATCATAATCAAGCTTACCCCAAAAACTAACATTATCTTTGAGACCTAATTCTTCCACTAATTCTAGTAATTTATTTTTATATTCTCCATCACCTATAATACTATACTGTATATTAGGGTATTGGTTTATTAAATTAGCAATAGCCTTTATATTAAATTGAATTCCTTTTGCTTCGTTAAGATTAGAAGCACTCAATACTTTTATTTCATCAGTTTTAAGCTCTTCAACTTTTGGGGCTATATATTTCTTATCTATTCCATTATTTATAACTTCAATCTTATGAAAAAACTCTTCATCTTTTACTATATTTTTTAATTTACTGCTGACAGTTATTATTTTATCTACTTTATTTAGTACTTTAAACAAAGCCTTTTTACATTCTAAATTTCTATTAATTGTGTTTTGAAAATCCTGACCATGAATAGTTACTACATGAGGGGTATTATATTTTTCATTTATCACCATACCTGCATAACCATCAGGTAGTGCAACATGGGAATGAATTATATCAAACTTAAAATCTTTGTAAATGTTATTAACTATTCTATCTATTCCTTTAGCCATAAATCCTCCTGATTTATGGAAGAGAAATCCTTTAGGGAATTCAATATATCTAGGATAAAAAACCTCTACATTATCCATTATAGCTTTAGTAGGTATTTGTGAGTATCTCTTCCATTTACTACTCACTTTGTTTATAGGAAAAGGGGCCCAAGGGACCGGGCTTATAACTCTCACTTCACATCCTTGTTTCACAAGGGCCTTCACCTGTTGATGTACAAAAATACCAGCCATTTTATTAAAGGACGAAGGGTACATATGAGAAATCACTAAAATCTTCATACTTAGCAGTCCTTTCTATGGTAAGTTGGTACTTTTTTTCCTATTAATTCAAACATATCTTCTGTATCTTTACCTAATACTTCTTTAAACTCTTGTATTGACTTTTCCACAAAATCTATACTATTATCCGCTGGTTTTTCCACATATATTTTATCATGTTCAGTGGAGGTTAATGCAACTTCATCCATTAACAATTCTTCATATAATTTTTCTCCTGGCCTCAATCCAGTGTACTCTATTTTTATATCTACATCCGGTTGATATCCTGAAAGTCTTATTAAGTCTTTAGCTAAATCCACTATCTTTACTGGCTCTCCCATATCAAGAACGAATATTTCTCCTCCATGGGCCATGGCTCCTGCTTGTATTACCAATTGTGCTGCTTCTGGTATTGTCATAAAATATCTATTTATTTCTGGATGAGTTACAGTCACTGGTCCCCCGTGAGCAATTTGCTTTTTAAACAATGGGATTACTGATCCATTACTTCCTAATACATTTCCAAATCTAACTGCTACATATTCCGTACTACTTATACTGTCAAATGCCTGTATCATTATTTCACAAAATCTCTTTGTTGCTCCCATTATATTAGTTGGATTTACAGCTTTATCAGTACTTATTTGAACAAATTTCTTAACACCATATAAATGGCTACAATTAACCACATTGTACGTTCCAATAATATTATTTTTTATAGCTTCACTAGGGTTATTTTCCATCAATGGAACATGTTTATGTGCCGCTGCATGGAAAACCACCTCTGGTCTATATTTCTCGAATATATCCTTTAATCTCTTATCATCTCTTATTGAAGCAATTATTACTTTTTTGTTTAAATCATCATAATTATAATTCAGCTCCATTTGAAGATCATAAGCATTGTTCTCATAAATGTCCAATATCAACAATTGTTTCGGGTTAAATTTAGCTATTTGCCTACATAATTCAGATCCTATAGAGCCTCCCCCACCTGTTACTAGTATTACCTTATCTTTGATATATTTATTTATATTTTCATTATTTAATCTAACTTCTTCTCTTCCTAGTAAATCTTCAATATTTACATCTCTTATATTCTTTATACTAAACTCACTATCAATAATTTCATATATCCCTGGAAGAGTTTTTAGCTTAGCGTTGGTATTTTTGCATATATTGATAATTTTTCTTTTAGTATCCACATCTGCTGACGGAATAGCAAGTATTATTTCTTCCACCCTTAATTCATTGCATATAGGAACAATATTTTCCCTAGTCCCTACTACCTTTGCACCACTAATGCGTTTTCCCACTTTACTTTTATCATCATCTATCAACCCAACTATCTCATAATTTAAATTTACGCTTCTTTTAATTTCTTTTATTAATAAAGCAGCAGCATCACCAGCACCTATAATTAATAGTTTCTTCTTCTTCTTGTTATTATGTTTGTCAGAATTACCTTCTTGAACTATTCTAGCAATAAATCTAGTTCCCCCTAAGAAAACTACAGATAAAATCCAAAAGATTACATGTACTCCATAAGGGAATCTAATATAGTGTGTTTCTAATAATTTATAATTTATAAAATAGCTGTATATTAAAATAACCACATTCGACAAGGAAATAGAATAAACTATAGACATCAATTCTTCTATAGATGCATATTTCCAAATACTATTATATAAATTAAATACTTTATTAAAAAACAAGGTAATTATAATTACTGGTATAACTGTAAGTTTAAAAAATTCCATGTATGCACTAGGAATTTTAAAATCCAACCTGAGTAATAAAGCAAAGTATAATGAAAACACTAATAATATAACATCAGAAACAATTAACTTTCTATCCTTTTTCATATATATCACACCTTAAATAAATTAGTTTTGTACATTCCTTATATTTTTACACCCTATAATAAATTATTTAATATGTCTATTATTATATTCACCATTTAAATATACCACAATATATACGTTTTTGTAATACACAGTATCTAATTATATTCACACAAAAAAGGCCTATAAATGTTATTTACAAGCCTTCTTTGTATTTTTTTATATTTATTTATATCATAGCTTAATTACACTAATACCTATTTTCAAGTACAAAATCATATTAAACTCTATCAGAGATAGGTTTCATTGGCTCCTCCGTAATAGTTAACAGATATTTCATAAATTCGTCCTTTAATTCTTCCCTTTTTAAAGCGAATTCTACTGTTGCCTCTAAAAATCCTAGCTTATCTCCAACATCATATCTTCTTCCATCAAAGTTATAGGCATATATAGCCTCTCTAGAGGCCAAGGTTTTCAATGCATCCGTTAATTGTATTTCTCCACCTTTACCTGGCGTTGTACTTTCTAGAATATCAAAAATACTAGGAGTGATAATATACCTTCCTAATATAGCTATATTAGATGGCGCCTCTTCTACTTTAGGCTTTTCTATCAGATCCTTAACCTTATAGACATTCCCTTCTATTTGCATTCCTTTTATTACCCCGTATTTATATACCTCTTCTTTAGGTACCTTTTGTACACCTAGTATAGTAGTTTTATATTCATTAAAACAATCAATTAATTGTTTTAAACAAGGAACTTTACTATCTACAACGTCATCTCCTAGCATAACTGCAAAAGGTTCATTTCCAACAAAGGTTTTAGCACAGCTTACGGCATGACCTAGCCCCTTTGGCTCTTTTTGTCTTATGTAATATATATCCGCCATATTGGATATTTCCTCCACCATATTGAGCATCTCTTCATTTCCTTTGCTTTGCAACTGCTGCTCTAACTCAATAGATTTATCAAAATGATCTTCTATAGCTCTTTTATTTCTTCCTGTTATAATTAATATCTCTTCAATCCCTGAATGAACTGCTTCTTCTATAATATATTGGATTGTTGGTTTATCAACTATAGGTAACATCTCTTTAGGTTGAGCCTTGGTGGCTGGTAAGAATCTAGTTCCAAGCCCCGCTGCAGGTATTATAGCTTTTTTAACCCTCATTAAAGCTTCTCCTTTCTAAAAGTCAATACAAAAGTGCACTCATTAATATATAATTAGCTAACTTATTATAAATTATACTTTTTATAATTTTTGCAGTATTTCTTCAATCTCCAAGACTACTTCATCCTTAGGATCTATTTTTTGAGCAATTTTTAAATGCTGTTTTGCTCCTTCAATATTTCCCCAGTTTAAATAACACATTATAATGTTGGTGCATATCTCTACTGATTTTGTAACTTCAAAGGCCTTTCTTAATAACTCTATAGCTTTTTCATAATTTCCTAATGAAGCATAATTAATTCCTAATTCATTTATTACCTGTGGCATATTACTGTCTATATTTAAACCTTCATTTAAGTAATATATAGCCTTCTCATAATTTTCTAAAATTCTGTATGCTATAGCAATATAATAATACAAAGCTCCATCTTCTGTAACAGTATCTATTAAAGGTAGCAAATATACTAATGCTTCTTTAGGATTATCATAAATTAATTCTTTTCCCTTTTCATAGTTGCTAATAGTCTTTAATGAAAGCTTCAAATCCGTAATTTCTAAGGTTTCTTCTCCACCTAAAGCTATATAGTTATTAATTGAAAACAGAGCTTCTTCAAAATTATTCTCCTCTCTTTTAATTAATCCCTCGTATAAATAGGGTAGAGAATACTCTGGATAAAGATTTTTTATTTTATTTATAATAGATATTTCTTCATCTTCATATATAGGGTCCAAACTCCTTAACTTATCACAGAGCATAAGTAGCTTTTCGTAATTTTCTTTACTTTCTTCTACATTAATAAGTCCTTTTAACATTATATAAGCATCTTCATATAATTTTTCATCTATGGCCTTAAAAATCTTACCTTTAATAAATTTTACACTTTCCGATGTATTTTTAATAAAATCCACATAGTATTTATTAAATTTAAAATGCTCATCTGCCCCTAAAACAAAAAACATCGCTTCTACAAAATAAACGGCTGAAATATTATCCATGCTTTCACCGGACTTAACTTTGTTTATTATATCTTCTGACTTTATTGGCATATAAATTTCTTCTTCAATGTTTTTTTTAAACATTTTACCTAATGTATTTTTATCAACTTCTAGAAATAATATTTTAGAGAGTTTATCTGAAAATCTAGATTTAATATCCAATATGAAATCATCCCTTCTATATTTATTTAATCTAATCATAGCTTATTTAAGATTATACATTTTATTATTCACTTCTTCCACATACTTTCTTTTAAAAAATAGATATATTCTAATTTTATATCATTGAATTTGCATAAGTCTAGAATCTTTTATCTTTTAAATAAATTTAATCAAGCATTGTAATCAAATTTATTTAAGATTATTTTATAAAAGAATATATAAAGATTAATGTTTTGCATACAATACAAATGTAATATTAAATATTTCCGCGTATTATATTGCATTTAAATATTATTTACCTTATAATTATATTGTTTTATGCAAATCCACGGAAACCATTGATTCTTCAAAGTTTCACGGGTGCATTTATTGAAAGAAGGTGTTTATCAAGGTGTATAAGTTAGATCAAAATGAGACTCCATTGTTCGATGTTTTAAAAGAATATGTAAACAGAGAAACAATACCCTTCCATGTGCCTGGTCATAAAAAAGGCGTAGGAATGGATGAAGAATTTAAAAATTTTATTGGGGAAAATCCCTTTAAAATTGACGTTACTGTTTTTAAATTAGTGGACAGCTTACATCACCCTACAGGAGCAATAAGAAAAGCTCAGAAACTTGCTGCGGATGCATATGGTTCTGATGCTGCATTCTTTTCAATTCATGGTACATCAGGTGCCATTCAGGCAATGATAATGTCTGTAGTTAAATCTGGAGACAAAATAATTATTCCAAGAAACGTTCATAAATCTGTAACTGGTGGAATAATATTAAGCGGTGCCGTTCCTGTGTACATGCAACCAGAATTGGATAAAAAAGTTGGAATCGCCCATGGTGTTACTCCAGAAACTGTAGAAAAGACTTTGTCTGAAAACCCTGATGCTAAGGCTGTTTTAATCATAAATCCAACCTATTACGGTGTTGCAACAGATATTAAAAAAATAGCAGAAATAGTTCATAAATATGACATTCCATTAATAGTAGATGAGGCCCATGGGCCACACCTTGGTTTTAATGATAAATTACCTATATCCGCAATAGAAGCTGGTGCAGATATGTGTGCTCAAAGTACTCATAAAATAATAGGTGCTTTAACTCAATGCTCACTGCTTCATGTTTGCTCTAAAAGAATTGATGTGCATAGAGTTCAACAAATATTAAATCTCTTGCAGACAACATCACCTTCTTATATTTTGATGGCTTCTCTAGATTGTGCAAGGAGACAAATAGCACTACACGGTAGAGAGTTACTTGATAAAACCATAGAACTTTTAAACTACGCTCGTGAAGAAATCAATAAAATACCAGGTTTCTATTGTTTTGGTGAAGAAATATTAAATAGTTCAGGAGCTTATGCCCTTGATTCAACAAAACTAACTATAACTTGTAGAGATTTAGGAATAACTGGATATGATTTAGATATGATTTTATCAAATAAGTATCACATACAAATGGAACTTTCTGACCTATATAATGTTTTAGCTGTAGGTTCCTTTGGAGATACTGTGGAAAATATAGATAAATTATTATTTGCACTAAGAGAAATTAGTAAAGATTTTTATGGAAAAGGAAATAAAAAATCTGATTTTATAGATATTCCATCAATACCAGAACAGCATCAAATTCCTAGAGAAGCTTTCAATAGTGAAAAAATATGTATTTCCCTAAAAGAAAGCGTAGGAAAAATAAGTGGGGAATTTTTAATGGCTTATCCTCCAGGAATTCCAATATTATGCCCAGGTGAAATAATTACTCAAGAGATAATTGACTATGTTGAAAGATTAAAAAACACAGGATTATATGTTCAAGGAACAGAAGATCCTGAAGTTAACTTTATAAAAGTTGTTAGGTAAAAATGCTATGCATTTTTACCTAATCCTCTCTTATCCATTTCAAATTTTCTTTTATTATTTCCTTATGTTTATTCCTAATATATTTCATATAACTATTTTCATCTAAGTTTAATATAGAGTCATAGGTATTTAATATTTTTTTGAAATAAGAAAGTATGTATTCAAGTTTAATAAAGGCCACATATATTTCTCTATTTACTTTAACATGAAAGCTTCTTTTTTTCTTTCTAACTGCTTTTATTAAATCCTCATAGAGAGCTCTCCATAAATTTATTATCTTTACACTTTGAAAATTAATTCTTAGAATTTCTTCAAAAATATCATAGGCTTTATGAAATAAAGTATCCGCAAATACATAATCATTATCCTTAATTTTTTCTTCTAATATTAATAATTCTTTTATTTTATTGTTTTTTTCTTTTCTTAGCTCTACTACTTTTGTAATAACTTCTTTTAGTTTTAAGGCTTCTTCCATGCCATCATCTTTTAAAAATTCTAATGCTTTTATAGCTCTATTGCCGTCGTCTTCATATCTATTAATACTACTCTCATCTTCATAGGTAGAAACAATAGAGTTCTTATTATCTGCATTAAATATACTCTTATAGTAATAAGTTAATTTTTCTATTTCCTCTAGAATATTATTATCTTTTACTATTTCATCCTTCTCTGTAAGGTATAAAACACCCTTTAAAATATAATAGTCTTTCCCAAAGCCCTTTTTTCTAAATTGCACAGATTTATATGTATTCCCCTTGTATTGTATGTGTATAGCCTTTGCTGTCTCTCCCTTTTGATAATATGTCTTTATTATTTCTTCCGTTTTATTTTCAATATCTTTATACATAGGCTTATAATTCACCTCATCAATTTAAAGTTATCTTCTGTATATACCTCTATACCATTTTTGCTTAAAAGCTCAGCTGTTACTCCATTTCCATTTATTAATTCATGTGAAAAAGTGCCATTATATATTTTGCCATAGCCACAAGAAGGACTCTTAGCTTTGAGTATGGCAGTGTTAATATTATAAAGCTTAGCTATTTTTAAAGTTTCATAGGCACCCTTTAAAAATCTTTCTGTAGAATCTATATTTTCCTGGCCAATTACTCTAGCTCTGCCTTCTAATACATCACTTCCATCACCTCCTGCTATTTCATGAGGAGGTCTGGGGGTCTCCATACCCCCTAATTGTTCAGGACATACAAGGACGGCCTTTCCTTCTTTAACCATCTCCATTATTTCAAGATTTGTATTATCACTGCCATTATATTTACAATCAACTCCACAAAGACAAGCACTTACCAATATCATTTTATCTTTACTACCTATCATTTTAATTCTACCACCGTAACTCCGGTGCCTCCTTCCCCATATTCTCCTAATCTATAAGATCTTACATGAGAATGTCTCTTTAACATATCATTTATAGCTTTTCTCAATATTCCTGTACCTTTACCATGTATAACAGTAACTTCACTTAACCCCGCCATGTAGGCTTCATCTAAATATTTATCAGTAGCATAAATAGCTTCTTCTGAATCCATTCCTCTTAAATCAATTGAGGTTCCAACGGATTTAAGATTTAATCTTGCTTCTCTTTTTACTGCCTTTTTATCCTTTGCGCTTTTTTGTGATATCCTTAAATCCTCTATATTCACACTTATTTTCATTATACCAGCCTGAACTTGAAGTTCTCCCTTATTATCAGGCCTAGTTAGAACAATTACATTTTGATTTAGTTTTGGTAGATATACTTCTTCTCCTAATTTTATCTCTTTAACTTTTTCTCCTTTTTCCTTTTCTAAATTTTCTCCCTGTGCTTCTATTTTTTCTAATTTGTCCTTTAATTTCTTTCTTTCCTCTTCTAATTTATGTCTTAAATCTGAGGTATACCCCATTTTCTCCAATTCTCTTATATTTTTTAATATATTATCTGCCTCTTCTTTTGCCTCTTTTACAAGTCTTTTCCCTTCTCTTTGGGCATCTATAAGAGCATTTTCTCTTACTTTATTAAGGCCGTACAATTTTTCTTCATATTTTTCCTTTAACTTCTGCGCTTCATCCTTCAGCATCCCTGACTTTCTTGCATCTTCCGCAGCTTTAATGCTTTTCTCCTGAAGACTTTGTATTAAATCTTCAAATCTCAAACTTTCACTAGCTATACTACTTTTAGCTTCATCTATAATAAAATCTGGAAGCCCTAATCTTTTTGAAATCTGGAAAGCATTAGATTTACCAGGTATTCCAATGAGTAATCTATAGGTAGGCTTTAATGTTTCTACATCAAACTCCACCGAAGCATTCTCCACTCCCTCAGTCTTTAATGCATATCCTTTTAGCTCACTGTAGTGGGTAGTAGCAATAATTTTAACCTCTTTCTTTCTTAAGTATTCTAATATTGAAACAGCTAAGGCAGCTCCTTCTGTTGGATCCGTCCCCGCTCCTAATTCATCAAACAATACCAATGACTTTGAATCTGCATTTCCTATTATATTTACTATGTTTGTCATATGTGATGAGAATGTTGACAAACTCTGCTCTATACTTTGTTCATCTCCTATATCTGCATATATCTCTTTAAAAAAGCTTATAGTGGAATTTTCTCTAGCAGGAATCATAAGACCACTCATAGCCATAATGTGCAAAAGTCCTACAGTCTTTAAAGTTACTGTTTTCCCTCCAGTATTAGGGCCTGTTATTACAATGGAAGTAAAATCCCTTCCTAGATATACATCAGTAGGAACAACTACTTTAGGATCAATTAATGGATGTTTCCCTTGTACTATGTCTACAAATCCATCCTCATTTACATGAGGGCAAATAGCATTTAAACTACTAGCAAACTTAGATTTCGAAAATATGAAATCCAACTCCCATATTATGTTTGCATTATTTTTAACATATGCTATATTATCACATACTTTTTTTGATAACTCCCTTAGTATTCTCTCTATTTCTGCCTTTTCTTTTAAAATCAACTCTTTTATTTCATTATTTAAATTCACTAAACTCATAGGTTCAATAAACAATGTGGCACCTGAGGAACTCTGATCATGTACTAATCCAGGAACTGAACTTTTATTCTCAGCTTTTACTGGAAGAACATATCTCTCTCCTCTCATGGTATATAAGCTTTCTTGAAGATAAGGAGCATAACTTCTCATAAGTGAATTAACCTTATCTCTTATTGAAGCATTCTTATCCTTTAATGATCTTCTTATATTGTAAAGAGTGCTACTTGCTCTATCTGATATTTCCTCTTCGCCAATGATTGCATTATATATGTCATCTTCTAAAGATTTAAGAGGATATATACTCTCGCAAATGTCTTCTATAACTTTATATCCTTCTTCTTCATCTTTATGTGAAACATAGTCTTTAAATTTTCTACATGATCTCATAACATTTGCAATCTTTAACAATTGTCCAGGAAGAAGAGTAAAACCCTTCTCTCCTTTTCCTATTTCCTCTCTAACATCATATATTCCCTCAAAAGGTGGTAACCCTTTTTTCATCAGCAACTCTAGTCCTTCTTTGCTTTCCTGTAGATGCTCTCTAATTTCATATAAATTATCATATGGCTTTAAATCATCAATTATATCTTTAGCTGCCTGAGTATGGGTAAACCCCTTTAAGATTTCCTTTATTTTATTAAATTCTAATACTCTTAATGCTCTATCATTCATTATTCTACACCTCTTTTATAATGTCCCCTAGTATAATTTTTAAAATCTCCATCCCAGGTTTTAGTTTGCATAGACTTCATTATACATACTACTTCTTCATAGTTTTCATCTGTAAAATCTAGCCTAAAGTTTTTAAAACCTATTTTGTTTAGTTCTTTTACATTAGGAAGTAAATTTAAAGCTACTGAATTATATATATAGCTTCTACAAAATTTATCAGTACCCAGTAGGAACTTTTCTCCCATCCTGTCTATGAGCTTAAATTTTTTCTTATTGCAATATGAATCACAGTTTCTATTCTTATCCTTACCGCCTAAAACACTTCCAATAGCACAATATTCACTTACCATAAGCTCAATTTTGCCATAAACAAGCATTTGTGTATTTTTATTTTCTTTAAAAGTATTTTCCAACTCTTTTTTATTTAGCTCTACACTTACACAACTTCCATCTATAAGATTATCATAGAAATTTAAACTTTCACTATTAAATACATTTAGTTTGTAATCTCCAATAATACATGTTCTATCTTTAAACTTATTTATAATACCTAAGTTTGCTGTGGTAACACCTTTAATTTTATGCAATTTTTTTTCTATGAATTCACTTATAAATTGAAACTCTCCTTTAATAATATTAGGTATTTTTAAATATAAGTTTACTTTTTCTCCATCTATAGAATCGATATCTATTTCATTATTTCTCATAAAAGGATTAATGCATATGTCTTTTATATCAAACTCTAACACTGCTTTTAATTGGTCTTTAGTGATTATATATATTAACTTCTCTGGTAAAACTCTCTTCTCTTTTATAACATAATTTTTATTATAGTTTGTTTTACCTAAGTCCCCATCTCTTTTATATGAACCAACAATAAAATTCTCTACCTTTTCTAATAAAGCTCTCCTTACTCCATTAATTGAAGCTGCTGGCAAAAATCCCTCTTCAAAATTATTGAATGTAATCTCTTCAAAATTAAATGGAGTATCTCCAGTTTTTCTTAAGCTATCGATTATTTTATTTTTATCTAGTGGTTTTTTTATTGCCTCTTGAATTTCCTCTCCTTTAACTGTTATAGTTCTCCCCTTTATTTCCGTGGAAATAACTATAGGAGAATTTATTTTAAAATCTACTTTTAAAGGTATATTTATTTTTTTACTATATTTATTGCTATAGAATCCTTCATAGTGTTTCGACAGTTTTACATCAGAGGTCTTAAATATTGTGTCCCCTGCCTTATAATTTGTTGGGTATATTTTAACTTTTTCTCCCCTATAAGCCTTTTCTACTTCTTTATTATCCTTTGTCATTTTAGATATGGCAAAACCACCTTCTCCATTTCTCACTCCATCTTTTAAATCTATATCTTCCTTTAAGGTGATTTTTAATTCCTTATCTATCTTTCCTAGCAATATACCAGTATTTTTAGGAAAGTTATATGCCATCATATCTTTCCCTACACTTCCATATAGATAAGCTTTAGAAAAGCCTTCTCTATTAAATAATTGAAGAAGCTTTTTATTTTCCGCCTCATAATCTAATTTTTCTTCTTTTATTTGTATATTATCTATAGCCTTTCTATAATTATCTATAACCCCTGCTACATATTCTGGTCTTTTCATTCTACCTTCAATTTTTAGTGAAGTGGCGCCACTTAAAATTATATCCTCAATATTGGTTAATGTAGAAATATCCTTAGGACTTAATAGATAGCTCTTTTTTACTCCCTCTTCATCCCCCTCCATCAATGAATAAGGCAATCTACAAGGTTGAGCACATCTTCCTCTGTTTCCACTTCTGCCTCCTATCATACTGCTCATAAGGCATTGACCTGAATAGCATATACATAAAGCTCCGTGTACAAATATCTCCGTCTCTATTCCTATATTTTCTGATATATATTTAATTTCCTCTAAAGATAATTCCCTAGAGAGAACTATTCTTTTAAAGCCCATTTCTTTAAGCAATTTTGCTCCCTCTAAATTATGTATGGTCATCTGGGTTGAAGCATGTAGTTCGAAGTCTGGCATTTCCCTTCCTATGGCTTTAGCTAATCCTAGATCCTGTATTATCAACCCATCTACACCTATTTTATAAAGAAATTTAGTGTATTCTAAGGCTTCCTCTAATTCCTCTTCCTTCAATAAGGTATTTACCGTAACGTATACTTTTACTCCATATATATGACAATAATCCACTGCCTTAGTCATATTCGCCTCATCAAAATTAGAGGCATATGCTCTTGCAGAAAATTTACTTCCTCCTAAATATACTGCATTTGCTCCACCATTAACCGCTGAATATAAACTTTCCATACTACCTGCTGGAGCTAACAACTCTATTTTTTTCATATTCATCTCTCCTAATTTAATCTAGATTTATTATACAATATAATACCCATAGTTTCTAACAATAATTTAAGGCTATCCTTTACTATAGGATAGCCAAATAACTTTCATATAATTTTTGTATACATTTATTCCAATTATAATTTTCTAAAATATAGTTTTTAAACTCCCCGTTTTTCTTTCTATTAATTCCTTCCATTATCCCTTTTGCTATGGACATTTCTTCAAATGGATCGCAATAGGTAGCACCTTCTTTAAAGTATTCGTAAGCACTTCCTTCTTTAGTGGTTAGTATGTTACATCCACTAGCAGCCGCTTCTAAGGAAGAAATCCCTGGTATCTCCATAAAAGATGGAGATATATGAAGTTTTGCAAATCTATATGCATTATAAATATTATAGCTGTCCATAAATCCTAAGTAAGTAGTATTCTTATATTTTATACATTCATTAAAGTAATCTTTATCATCTATAGTACCTATAAGCACTAATTGTAAATTTAAATCATTACAAATCTTAGACAAAGTTAACTGATTTTTCATTTTGCATATTCTTCCAACACAAAGAACATAATTATCTAAATTATATCTATCTTTAAAATTATATAATGGAACCTGATCATCTTCTACTTCAACTCCATCGTATATTACTTCATACTTAATATGTTTACCAAATTCCTCTTTAATTAAGTCTCCTTCTGTTTTGCTATTAGGATATATTATTTTACAACCTCTTAATATCTCAACTTTATAATGGCTACATTTATCCCACATTTTTATACTATCCACATCATTAATATATTTATAATATTTTGTTAAATTCCAGTACATTGGCGATAAAGCAATTGTTTTCTTATAGTGTCTACCTAATTTATAATATTTATATGTTTCCCCAGTTCTAGTTAAATTAAATAGATGAATTAAATCATAAGAAGAATAATCCTCTATATGACCATTATTTATATCTACATGGACTCCAGTTTTCCTCAAATGTTCCGCTGACTTTAAAGCTTGCATAGAATCTCCTGCAAAATTTCTCAAATAGTCATTCCTTATGCAATATAGAATCCTCATATATATCCCCCTAAATTTCTCCGTGTTTAAATTATTATTATGCAACTTTGAATGTTATTATCACATTTAAAATAAAATAAGGTACAAATTAATGCACCTTATTTTATCATTGGATTATTCATTTTCTTCTCTTTTGCCAATTTAACCTCTGTTTCAATAAGCTTATGTTGCAAATCTAGTATCTTGTATTTTGAGGATTGCATCTTAAACCTATATTCTTTACATTCTAATTTTAATTTATTATTTTCTTCTAAATATTTTTTACAATTGTCTCTAAGTTCACTTTTTTCTTTTTCGGCATTGCTAAGAATTGCCTCTTTACTTTTTAATACTTCTTCGTATTCTTCTAACTGGTTTTTTTCTTTCAATTCCTCAACATATTTTTCTAATTCAGATACCTTCTTCTTCAAATCCTCAATTTCGCTTACATAATTCCTCTCATGTTCTTCCATGTAGTTTAACTTATTTTTAAGCTGTTGATTTTCCTCTTCCTTTTTAAGCATGTCATCAACAGCATTAACGGCAGTTAATATGGCAGCTGAAGCTGTACTGAGTTTACTGTTATTATCAGTTATGTTTTTAAGTTTTTTATCCACATAAGCTGCTACCCTATGTAAATATTCTTCTTTTTCATTTCCTTTTAAGTTATATTCAACTCCATTTATCCTAACAGCTACTATGTTCATGAAAACACCCTCTCAGATAAATTCTTATATATATTTTAACACAATTCTCTGATAGTTAAAATAGAATTTATCTTAGAGTTGCTCCTAACCTATTTTCTAGAGTTCTCACTATTTTATCATGTACCTTATTTACTTCTCCATCTGTTAAAGTTTTATTTTCAAGTCTATATACTATAGAATAAGCAACACTTTTCTTGCCTTCATCTATTTGTTTACCCTTGTATATATCAAATAGTTTAATATTCTCTACCATTTTTCCGCCTTGTTTAGCTATAATTCCTTCAATATCCTGTACCATAACCTCATCATCAACTATTAATGCGATATCTCTAGTTACTGCTGGATATTTTGGAAGAGGTTTGTAAGCTTTATTTACATTTGCATATTGATATAATAAATCTAAGTTTAACTCAGCTACATAACATCTTTCTTCTACTCCATAATTATCTGTAATATCCGGATGAATTTCTCCTAAAGTTCCAAGTAACTTTTGTCCAATGAATACTTTTGCTGTTTTTCCTGGATGGAAAGAAGGATTTTCACTTTCTCTTTTATAGTTTATATCCTTTATACCTAAGCTATCTACTATATTTTCTACAATACCCTTTAAATCTAAATAATCTACCCCGCCGTATATACCTAAAGTTGCTATGTTTATCTCTTCTGGAAGTTCATATTCACTTTCCTTTGGTAGATACACCTTTCCAATTTCAAATAATCTTGCTCTTTCATTACTTCTCGAATAATTTCTAGCTAAAGCTTCCATTATAGAAGGAATGGAAGTACTTCTCATTATGCTATAATCTTCCCCTAAAGGATTTTTTATTTTAACTACATTTCTAAGAGGACTTTCTTTAGAAATCAGCACTTTATCAAACACCTTTGGACTTACAAAAGAATAGCTTATAGATTGATTTAAACCGCTTCCTATCAACACTTCAACTATGCTATCTTTTAAATGCTGCTTCTTAGTTTTTCCTCCTCTTTCGCTAGTGGACTTAAGTAAAGTAGTAGGTATATTGTTATATCCATAAATTCTTGCAATTTCTTCAGCTACATCTTCTTTAATATTTATATCACTTCTAAATGTAGGGACTTTAATGACTAATCTCTCTTCTTCTATTTCAGTTTTTAATTCTAATCTATCCAAGTATTCTTTCATATTTTCTTTTGATATTTCTGTTCCTAAAAATTTATTTATCCATATATATTCTACTTCAATAGCCTTGGTCTTTAATGGATTTGGATATACATCTATAGTTCCTTCCATTACTTCGCCAACGCCTAATTCGTTAATTAAATTACATGCTCTATCTATAGCAATTTGAACTAAGTTTGCATCTAGATCTTTTTCAAATCTTGATGAAGCTTCTGTTCTTAACCCTAGTTTCTTTGAAGATACTCTAATATTTGTACCCTCAAAATTTGCACATTCAAAAATTATTTCAGTAGTATCTTCCTTTACTTCTGAATTTAATCCTCCCATTATGCCAGCAAGAGCCACTGCTCTCTCCCCATCTTTTATGCATAATACATTAGAATCTATATTTCTTTCTATTTCATCTAAAGTAGTAAACTTTTCTCCATCTTTAGCTCTTTCAATAATTATGCTATTAGATGTGATTTCTCTAGCATCAAAAGCATGCATTGGCTGACCTAATTCTAACATTACAAAATTAGTTATATCTACTACATTATTAATAGGTCTAACACCTGCTTCCATCAACCTTTCTTGCATCCAAGCTGGTGATGGAGCTATTTTAACATTTTTTATTCCTCTAGACATATATCTTCTACATAAATCATCTCTTATTTCTACTTTTAAAATATCATTTATGTTTTCCTTGCATTTACTCACATAATTAATTTCTGGTTGCTTATACTCAACCCCTAGAGTAGCTCCTGTTTCTCTAGCCATACCTACTACACTTAAACAA
This sequence comes from uncultured Clostridium sp., assembly GCF_963515715.1. Taxonomy (GTDB): domain Bacteria; phylum Bacillota; class Clostridia; order Clostridiales; family Clostridiaceae; genus Clostridium_AW. The sequence continues at coordinate 12,674 of NZ_CAUPZS010000009.1, read as the reverse complement.
TCTGGTCTATTGGATGTAATTTCAAACTCAATTACTGCATTATCTAATCCTAATACTTCTTTTATATCTTTTCCTATTGGAGTTTCCTGTGGTAGTATTAGCAATCCTTCCGCAGCTTCTTCTCCCCCAATTCCTAACTCATCTGCTGAACACATCATTCCATTAGATACTATACCTCTTAATTTACCCTTCTTAATTTTTACTCCACCTGGTAAATTTGAACCATGTACAGCGACTGGAACTATATCTCCTTCTCTCATATTTTTTGCTCCAGTAACTATTTGTGTTAGTTCTTCCTCCCCAATATTAACTTGGCACACAACTAATTTCTCAGCATCTGGATGAGGTACAATAGAACTTATTTTACCTGTAATTACATTTTTAATTTCATCTTCTGATGTAACAACTTCTTCTACTTTTGAACCAGAAAGGGTAAGTCTATCCCCTAGTTCTTTTGCTGAAATATTTATATCTACATAATCTTTTAACCATTTAACTGGAACTTTCATTTTACTTGCCTCCATTCATAATATTAAAATTGATTTAAAAATCTCATATCGCTTTCATAAAGTAATCTAATATCATCTATTCCATACTTTAACATAACCATTCTATCAACGCCAAAACCAAAAGCGAATCCACTATATACTTCTGGATCTATTCCACAATTTCTTAGAACCTGTGGGTGTACCATACCGCAACCCAACAATTCAATCCATCCACTTCCTTTGCATACCTTACATCCTTCGCCATCACATACAAAACATGTGGCATCCATTTCTGCTGAAGGCTCTGTAAATGGGAAATGATGAGGTCTAAATTTAGTTTTAACCTTATCCCCAAACATTTTTTTAGCAAACATTTCTAAAGTACCTTTTAAATCTGCAAAGGTTATTCCCTTATCTACTACTAACCCTTCCATTTGATAAAATATAGGTGAATGAGTAGCATCTACGGCATCGGAACGATAAACTTTTCCAGGAGCTATCATCATTATAGGAGGTTTTTGTTTCTCCATAGTTCTTATCTGTATTGGAGAAGTTTGAGTCCTTAAAACCATTTTATCATTTATATAAAAAGTATCCTGCTCCCCTTTCGCTGGATGATTTTCAGGTATGTTTAGCGCCTCAAAATTATAGTAATCTAATTCTACTTCTGGACCTTCTTCTATAGTAAATCCCATGGATATAAATATATCAATCATGCTTTGTAAAGTTAAGTCTAAAGGATGTCTCTTACCTAAAATATTTCTCTTACCTGGTAAGGATATATCTATAGTTTCATTTTTTAACCTTGAATTTTTATCTTTATTTTTCATCTCACTTGAAGCTTCTTCTATTAAATTTTCTATAACTTCTCTCACTTCATTAGCTATTTTACCTACTATAGGTCTTTCTTCCGAACTTAATCCACCCATTCCTCTTAATATTTGGGTCAACTCACCCTTTTTTCCAAGGTATTTAACTCTAATGCTATCTAACTCAACTTTATTTCCTATAGTCTTTAGCTCATTTATAGCACTTTCTTTAATATTTTCTAACTTTTCTCTCATTGTATAATGCTCCTTTCAATAATAATTTATAAAATAAAAAAGCCCATCCCTGATAGGGACGAACTTATATCCGCGGTACCACCCTGATTAGCATAACATGCTCATCTTTCATAATTTATCGGTTATCAACCGCTAATCGCTACTAAATCCATTCACAATTAGAACTCAGAAGGGAACTTCAATATAATAACTAATAAAAAGGCTTTCAGTCTAGGGCCCTTTCTCCCTGAAGTAATCCTTATATTTACTCTCTTCTTCACCGTTTAAATATTATATTTTATGTCTTTAATTTAAAATTCTACATATTTATAATTGAATTGTCAATGCTAATTTGCATTTTGCCTAACTATTTCGAACATAATCACTGCTGCCGCCACTGCTACATTAAGTGACTCTGCTCCTCCAGGCATAGGAATTTTAAAGTTTTCATCTCCTAAATTGAATATTTCCTCACTTATTCCCTTACCTTCGTTACCTATACATATTACTACCTTCTCATTTTTCAAACTTAAATCATATATGTTATTTCTTGATTCTAGGGAACTTACTAAAAATTTATATCCTTTTTCCTTAAGACTTTTTATGAAAGTTAAATCTCTGCTATCTAAAATTGGAATATGGAATACTGATCCCATGGTAGACCTGAGAGTTTTATCATTATAAACATCCACAGTTCCCTCCATTGTGACTACTCCTAATGCACCAGCAGCATGTGCAGTCCTTATTATGGTCCCTAAGTTACCCGGATCTTGGACTTTATCAACTAGTACATAAAAGCCCTCTTTATCTTCTATAGCTATCTCTTTATTTTGTACTACCGCTATTATTCCTTGAGGATTTTCAGTATTACTTATTTTTTTAAATATTGAATCCGTAAGTATATAAACCTTAGTATTCTCTTCTATCTTGTTATTAATCCCTAATTGGTAAAATTTATCCTTTGATTTTTCATTTATAAAAATATAAGAAACAGTAAAATTTGAATCTAATGTCTCCTCAACAAATCTAAATCCTTCAACTAAAAATTTCTTTTCTTTATCTCTGTATTTTCTTTCCTTTAACTTTTTTATATCTTTTATAATAACATTATCCTTGCTAGATATTACTTCCAATATGATTCCACCCTTTATCTAGAAACTAAGTTTTCTAATTTATTTAAGTTTTCCGTTTCACCAATAGCCACAACTATATCTCCTGGTTTAATAACATCATCTGCTGTTGGAGATACATTTATATCATTATTCCTTTTAATAGCTACCACATTTATTCCATAATTAGCCCTCACGCTTAAATCATTTAAAGTCTTTCCATGCCATGCTGTAGGACTCAATACTTCTGCTATGCTGTATTCTGGAGATAACTCAATATAATCAAGTATATTTTCTGAAACTAAATTATGTGCTACTCTAACACCCATATCTCTTTCTGGTAATATTACTCTGTCTGCACCTATCTTATGCAGTACTTTTGCATGGAGTTCGCTATTTGCTTTAGCTATTATATATTTTACCCCTAGCTCTTTAACAATTAATGTAACCATTACGCTTGCTTGTATATCTGAACCAATAGTTACCACAGCTACGTCAAAGTTACTTATACCTAATGATCTTAAGGTATGCTCATCTGTAGCATCTAATTGTACTGAATGAGTAACATCATCTGATACACTTTGAACTATATCTTCATCTGAATCAATAGCTAATACATCATTCCCAAGGGAATATAAAGTCTTAGCTACAGAAGTTCCAAATCTACCTAATCCTATAACAACAAACTGTTTCTTTTCCATTTAAACCTCTCCTATCCCACTAATATTTTTTCCTCTGGATACTTTATATTACTTGAAGTCTTTTTCCTTGATAAAGCTAAAAATAAAGTTAAAGGTCCTATTCTTCCAGCATACATAGTAAAGGCAATAATTATTTTACCTGCAAAACTTAATTTAGTAGTCAATCCTAATGTCAATCCAACAGTTGCAAAAGCAGAGGTTGCCTCATAAAGAAGATATTCCAACGATGCACCAGCTTCAGTTATTGACAATACCATTGTAACAAATATAACAAGTCCTAAACCTATAACTGTAATTGCCAAGGATTTATATATTGTATCCTTTGGTATTCTCTTTTTAAAAGCTTCCACATCTTCTCTACCTTTAACTATAGAGATAACCGCTAATATAAGTAATCCTACTGTAGTAACTTTAATACCTCCTGCTGTAGATCCAGATGAACCTCCAATAAACATTAATATTATGGTCAAGAATTTTCCTGCAGTAGTCATATCTGATGTAGATATGGAGTTAAGTCCAGCAGTTCTCGGGCTAACAGATGCAAATATAGATGATAAAACCTTGCCCTTAAGCGACATATCCTTCATGGTTCCTGGATTATTGTACTCAAGTATAAACATAAGTATAGTTCCACCTACTATTAAAAATGTAGTAACAGATAATACTATTTTAGAATGTAGAGATAATTTCTTTAAAGTCTTAAAGTTATAAATTTCATGCCAAACATAAAATCCTAAACCACCTATTATAATCAAACCAGACATTGTTAAAATTATAACAGTATTATCATAATATCCCGTAAGGCTTTGGAAATTACCGAACAAGTCAAAACCTGCATTACAAAATGCAGAAATAGAATGAAATATACTATAATATATACCTTTCGCTAATCCAAACTCAGGGATAAATTGAGTTGCAAATAACAACGCTCCCCCAATTTGTACTGAAAAAGTAAATAACAATATATACTTAGCCATTTTCACTAACCCTTGTAGGGAAAATGAATTTAGCGCTTCTTGCATTATTAATCTATCTTTTAATGTGATTTTTTTACCTAATATTAAAGCAATCAAAGTGGCAAAAGACATAAATCCTAATCCACCAATTTCAATTAAAAGCATAATCACCGTTTTACCAAAATAATTCCAATGGGTTCCAGTGTCTACCGTTATCAATCCCGTAACACAAGTTGCAGATGTAGAAACAAAAAAGCAATCAATAAGTGGAGTACTCTCTCCGCTTTGAGTTGCTATTGGTAAATGTAATAAAATTGTTCCCATAAAAATTACAACGGCAAAACCCAGTGCTAGTATTTGCACTGGAGTTAATTTAACTTTTTTAAAAACATTGATTTTCATTGTAAGCACCTCATACAACAATTTCATTTATCATATATTATGAAACCAATCTAATTTATTATAGCATTAATGTAATTTATTATAGCACTTGAGCTTACATTGTCAAATTATATAAATTAAAAAATGCAGCATTAAGGCTGCATTTTCTATTAAGCGTTTAATTTTTCTTTTGCTATCTCTACTAATTCAGAAAAAGCCTTTTCATCATTGATAGCTATTTCTGATAACATCTTTCTATTTATATCTATTCCTGCAAGCTTAATGCCATTCATGAATTTTGAATATGATAATCCATTCATTCTTGAAGCTGCATTTATTCTTGCTATCCATAACTTTCTAAAGTCTCTTTTCTTTAATTTTCTGCCAACGTATGCATTTCTTAATGCTCTTATAACTGTTTCATTAGCTGTTTTAAATAACTTGCTTTTTCCACCGTAGTATCCTTTTGCAAGTTTAAGTACTTTTTTATGATTTTTACGAGCGTTTACAGCTCTTTTAACTCTTGCCATTTAACGTAACCTCCTTTTTTCCTACTGTAATTATAGATATGGTAACAATTTCTTAATTGCTTTTTCCTGACATTCTGCTACATATCCAGTCTGTCTAAGATCTCTTTTTCTTTTAGAACTCTTCTTTGTTAATATATGGCTTTTGTAAGCTTTCGCTCTCTTTAATTTACCAGTTCCTGTAGCTTTAAATCTTTTTGCTGCACCTCTATGTGTTTTCATTTTTGGCATAGTGTGTTCCTCCTCTCAATATTCATGATTTTTTTGGCGCTAAAACCATCGTCATATTTCTTCCTTCTTTTTTAGCTGGCTTTTCAACCACACATACATCTTCAACTTTTGAAAGAAATAGACGAAGTATTTTTTCTCCTGTAAAGGAGTAGTCAGCTTCTCTACCTCTAAATCTTACTGTAACTTTTACCTTGTCTTCGTCCAATAAGAACTCTCTAGCATGGTTAGCCTTTATTGATATATCATGCTCTTCAATAGTAGCACTTAATCTTATTTCTTTTATATTAATAACTTTTTGTTTTTTTCTTGCCTCTTTGTCTTTTTTAGATTGTTCATAAACAAACTTACTATAATTCATTATCTTACAAACAGGCGGCTTTGCTGAAGGAGCAATCATTACCAAATCTAATTCTCTTTCCTCCGCAATTTTTAGGGCCTCCGCTGATGATAGTATTCCTAATTGTTCACCTTCATCTGTTATAACCCTAATTTCATTCTCTCTAATTTCTTCATTTAATAAGAAATCTTTATTAATACTATTCACCCCCTAGGTGTTATAAAAAAATAAACAATATAAAAAAGGACGGCTATAGCCGTCCCTAAATACAAACACCATAAGTACAATATAATAACGTACTTTTACATTGAACCTTACTAGCCATGCTGTAAGGTGAGAAACGGCTGGTTTCTTCTTAACAGATAACATTTTACTATGTTACTTAAATTTTGTCAACATATATTTTAAATATTATAATGAACAATTATCGTAGCACTTATTCTTTATTTCATCAGTTATATGAGATATAAAGTTCTCTATTTCCATAGCCCCTAAATCTCCATTAACTCTACTTCTTATAGCTACTTTATTTTCATTCATTTCTTTATCCCCAACTACTATCATATAAGGAATCTTTTGAAGTTGAGCTTCTCTTATCTTATATCCTATTTTTTCATTTCTAGTATCTATTTCTACTCTTATACCTTTGCTCTTTAAAATTTCTCCAACCTTATTTGCATAATCTCTTTGTGCATCTGTTATATTCATAATTCTAACTTGAATTGGAGCTAACCAAGTCGGGAATGCCCCTGCATAATTTTCAATAAGTATAGCTATAAATCTTTCAATACTTCCAAATACAACTCTATGAACCATTACTGGCCTGTGTTTTTCTCCATCTGCTCCTACATAGTTTAAATCAAATCTTTCTGGCATTTGGAAATCAAGCTGTATTGTTCCGCACTGCCATGTTCTTCCTATGCAATCTCTTAAATGGAAGTCTATTTTAGGACCATAGAAAGCCCCATCTCCTTCATTAACTTTATAGCTAAGTCCTATTTCCTCTAGAGCTTCTCTTAATCCATTTGTTGCAGCTTCCCAATCTTCATCGCTACCCATTGAATCTTCTGGTCTAGTGGAGAGCTCCACATGATATTCAAAGCCAAATACCTTGTATATACCATCTATTAACTTAATTACTTTTAATAATTCATCTTTTATTTGTTCCTTTGTCATAAATATATGAGCATCATCTTGTGTGAAGCATCTAACTCTCATCATTCCATGAAGGGCCCCAGATAATTCATGTCTATGAACCAATCCTAACTCCGCTAATCTTAACGGAAACTCTTTATATGAGTGTAATGAGTTTCTGTATGTTAATATTGCTCCAGGACAGTTCATAGGTTTTACAGCAAAATCTTCTTCATCTATTTTTGTAAAATACATGTTTTCTTTGTAATGATCCCAGTGACCTGAACGATGCCATAACTTCTCGTTTAGTATAATTGGAGTTCTAATTTCTTGATATTCAGCCTCTGCATGTTTTTCTCTCCAGAATCCCTCTAGTTGATTTCTTACAACCATTCCCTTTGGTAGGAAGAAAGGAAATCCTGGGCCCTCTTCAAGTATGGAGAATAACTCCAACTCTTTACCTATTTTTCTATGATCTCTCTTTTTAGCTTCTTCTAACATTTTTAAATATTCATCTAACTCACTCTTCTTAGTAAAAGCAGTTCCGTAGATTCTTTGAAGCATTTTATTTTTTTCATCGCCCCTCCAGTATGCACCTGCTAATGAAAGAAGCTTCACTGCCTTAACTTTACCAGTTGAAGGCACATGAGGTCCTGCACATAGGTCAGTGAATTCTCCTTGTTTATAAAAAGAAATTACTGCATCTTCTGGTAGTTCTTCTATTAATTCTACTTTATAGTCTTCTTTTTTTTCTTTCATAAACTTTATAGCTTCTTCTCTTGGCAACTCAAATCTTTCTAATGGTAAATCTTCTTTAATTATCTTTGCCATTTCCTTTTCAATATCTTGTAGCATCTCTGGTGTAAATGTTACATCTGCATCAAAATCATAGTAAAATCCAGTATCAATAGCTGGTCCTATAGCTAGCTTAGTATTAGGATACAAATTTTTAACTGCTTGTGCCAATATATGTGAAGCTGTATGTCTTAATGTCCATTTTCCATCCGAATCCTCAAAAGTCAGTATCTCTAATGTACAATCTTCATTTATTTGAGTCATAAGTTCTCCATCTTTTCCATTTATCTTAGCTCCCAAAGCTTTCTTGTAAAGGGCTGGACTTATTTTCATTGCAACATCACTAACTTTTGCCCCTTTTTCTACTTCTATTACTTTTCCGTCTTTTAAAGTTACGTTAATCATGGTTTACCTCCCGATTTTATATTAAATTTATAATAATTAATAATATTTTCAAAAAATAAAAAATCCTCCCAATATAATGGGACGATCTATTCGCGGTTCCACCCAGATTGATAGTAAAACTATCCTCTTTAGTTCCTTTAACGCAGGTTACGGGATTGCTTACTCAAATATTAATTTCAGCATCCAGCTCTAAGGTGGTTTTCAACAAATACTGATAAGAAAACCTTTCAGCCCATGGGTTTCCATCTCTTTTAACAGATCTTTTGTTTACTCTTCCTTGTCATAGCTTTTATTTTCTTTTTATTATTATATTCTTATTAGCCTTTATTGTCAACAGTTCTTTATCTTTTAACATCACTCTTATTTCTTAAATCAGTACACATTTTACATTCCTCACAAAAGTAAACTCTATTTATAAATACATTTTTTATGGTGTTCAGAATTTCATTATTCTTACAGTTTTTATCACCATGTATTATTATTTGTTCCGGGCAATAAGTTATTAATCCACTTATTAAAATATCTTCCATGTTTATACTTCCGCTAATCCTACTATCCATAAAATCCTTTACAAAATCCTCCATTATATCTTTCCCCTCTTTATCCAATACACCATAACTTCCATCATCTTTAATCAGTATATTTAGCATGTCAATTTTACTATCCTGTATTTCAACAAAGTACTTTAGTAGTTTTATAAATTCATTATATTCTTTTTCTATTAGATACTCTTCTACTACTTTATCTATAATCTTTTCTAATCCACTTCTAAGGACCTTCATTCTAAAAGTTAAAAAACCACTTATATTTACTTCTTCTTTGTTTTCAACACATTCAAGAATTTTTTTTATTATTTCATTTTTACTATTTATATAAAATATACTATTATCATTTATAGCTGGACCATCATCTTTAAAAACATTTATGCTTATATGTCTTATTTCTTTTAGTTCATCTAAACTGAGAAAAAAATATGTCTCTGTTATAAATTCTGTTATATATTTTTCATTAAATTCCTCTACTAAAGCTTTGTATAATATATTGGATATGTGTAGATTAAAAATATTTACTGCCTTTTCATTTAAGCTATCACCGTCAAAAGATATATTTATGAAGTGAGTTTTTTCTTCCATACTCTCTGATATTCCTATGTTAATTCCTTTGCATCTAAAGTATTCCTTCATCTCCTCAATCTCTTCTACCAATCCATCAAAATCATTTTCATAAACAAGTTTTAAATATTGCATGCCACTCACTCCTTTCTACAATAGTATGTGTGTAATTAAAAGGTATATTCATAATGGAAAAACATAAATATCGACAAGTAAATTTTTTTAATTTAAAATTAACATAACATAGTATGGAGGTTTTTATGAAAAATTATGCAATAATTGATTTTAGAATATCTAAAGAAGAAGAAGATAATTTAATAAAATTAGGGTACCACATAATAACATGTCCCCCTTGTTCTAATCTTTACGATTCTGTATGTGGTCATCCTGATATGCTGATCCATTTTATAGATAAAGAAAATATAATACTTCATAAAGATATAGAAAATAACTTTATAAATTTCTTTAAGAACCTAAAATTTAATGTATTTTTGTCTAATAAAAGTTTAGAAACTAAATATCCAAATAATATAGGATTAAACGCAGTTAATTTAAAAAGTTATTTCATACATAATATTCGCCATACAGATAGCATATTACTAAATATGATCACCGATAAAAAATTATTAAATGTAAAGCAAGGATATACTAAATGTTCCACAGCAATAGTTAATGATAATGCAATCATCACCAGTGATATTGGAATTGCCAATGCAGTTAAAAGAGAAAACATAGATGTACTACTCCTCCCTCCCGGCGATATAATACTTCCTGGTCTAGATTATGGTTTTATTGGAGGCTGCTGCGGGCTTCTCCATGAAAATAGATTAGCTTTTTTTGGAGACTTGAATTATTACGCTTACGGAAAAGAAGTTTTAGAATTCTTATACAAATATGATGTAGAACCAATTTATTTAAGAAGGGGAAAACTTATAGATAGAGGTAGCTTGTTTGTAATTTAACTATTAAGTACATTCAACACCATGACTTCCTTTATTAGCAATTACTCTTTTCATACCTTTAAGCATATTTTCTCTAGCTAGAATTCCTTCAAGTAAGTTATTAGTATCATCTACTACATTGTTTCATCTTTCTCTCTTTGCTAACGCCTATATCACCTTCGGCGCTCGGGACTTTCACCCTATAGATTGCGCCCATGCTGGGGGCACATAAAAAAATAAGCTAGAGAAAAATCTCTAGCTCAAGTCGCGAAATTCTCTCATCTTTCAGTTAAATCTGCAGGATTTAGCACCATGTATCAAATATATACTGGTTGCCGGGTTTCATAGGGTCAGTCCCTCCACCGCTCTTGATAAGAACTTACATATTTAATATTTTATTGATGTTCTATTTTACTTTATTAGTTCCCACGGTGTGTCCCAGGAATTTTGCACTGCCGTATCTGGTGCAAATCCTTGTGTCCACCATTTAGCTTGATAAACCTTTCCTTTATAGCTAACTTTATCTCCTGCCCAATATATTTGTTGTAGATTATATGAAGGAACGTCTCCTCCATCTTCAACATCTTCAACATCTTTACCATCTTCAACATCTTTACCATCTTCAACATCTTTACCATCTTCAACATCTTTACCGTCTTCAACGTCTTTACCATCTTCAACATCATCTGAATTTCCTATTAGTTCCCAAGGTGTATCCCAGGAGTTTTGTACTGCTGTATCTGGTGCAAACCCTTTTGTCCACCATTTAGCTTGGTAAATCTTTCCCTTATAGCTAACTTTATCTCCTGCCCAATATTCTTGCTCAGACTTATATGCAGGAACCCCATCTACTTCTCCTCCGCCTTCACCATCTTGACCATCTTCACCATCTCCACTATCACCTGGTTTCTCTATTACACCTGAACCATCATTTGAATCATAATTTGAAAGTATTTTACCAAACTCAAATTTTTCTTGTAATATAGAACTATCTGTTATAGATACGTAATTTGTTGAACCCTTAGGATTTTGATAATCTCTATTTACTGACCACATACCTATAAGTCCCATTCCTACTGTTTTACCAAAGTTAGCAACCTCTCTTGCTTCATTTTGGTCAAGTACACTTCCACTATAATCTAAACCATTCATAGGAGTTACTCCTATCATTTTCCAAATATCTTTATCAGACTTTTGTATATTGGCTTGTGTGTATATATTCTTTAATTGTTTGTGAACGCTTTTAGCTGACTCAATAACTAAATCTCCCATAGTTCCATCTGGAGCCTTATATCCAAAACACATAGTCATTACATTTACTCCACTTAGCTCAACACCATTTTTAACAGCACTCTTTACTACATCCACACCATTAGTCATACCTGAAGGCAATACAGGTAATGTATACCATATTTCAAGTGGATGATTTTCAGCTTTAAGTTCCTTTTGAAGTAATGCAATAGCTTGTGAACGTCTTTCTATGGAAGCGGTATCAGCTGTCCAGGCTCCTTCAATATCAAAATCTACATGAGTTAATCCATAATCTTTAATTACTTTCTTATATGCATCTTTTAATTTATTAACATCTTTAATTGATGCTGCTAATGGAGTATTCGCTTCACCCCCAAAAGATACCATTACATCTCCGCCCATTTGTCTTAAAGCTTTAATTTCTTTTAATAATCCACCACCTTGATAATCTGTAGGTCCTTCTTCCATATCATAATAGGTTCCCCAGGAAGGTTCTCCATTTTTATCAACTACAAATCCTAATATAAAATGTTTAGTTCCTGTTTCCTTTGCGTATTCAGTAAGGGAAAATACAGGGTATGAACAAGCATCTACATATGGTGCAAAAACAGTAGATCCCCAGTATTCTTCTCCTATTCCTATATTAGTAGCTATTTTAGACTGTACACTACTAGTTGTCATCTCTTTAGCTTGGACTATATTTTTTTCTGTAAGAATTGCCAAGGTAGCTCCTGAAGCTACTAATACTGATAAAACAAGTGCAGTAAGTTTTTTTGATTTCATAATATATACCTCCATATTATTAATATTTTAATAAGATAAATAGTACAACCTTAATAATTTTTAACTACTATTGAGAGTATTATTTATCATTTGAGAAATTACGTTTACATCACTAAATTCGTTAATAATTATACAAACTTTAATATTTTTTTAAATTGATTTTAACTTTTTATAAAACATTAAAATTCTACCCATTCATTAGTGTGTATAATATTTATAAACTAACCATAAAATTCAAAAACTTATTATATATATGGAGGAAATATATATAAATGCAGTATATTTATGAAAAAAATTTAAAATCTAGGTTATAAACAAAAAACGACAAAAAATTTATGAGGATATCTCAAAATAAAAATAGCCTACACTATTAACTCTCTACAAGTTACAGCATAAGCTATCTTTAGTAAATCACCGATATTAATTTGGAGGCGCCACCCGGATTTGAACCGGGGGATAGAGGTTTTGCAGACCTTTGCC
>NZ_CAUPZS010000008.1:0-123484 GCF_963515715.1 uncultured Clostridium sp. | reverse complement strand
TATCCTACGGTAACAATCCAAAGATGATTGTCTTGCACCATGCAGAAGCTTCAAAATGCAGTATAGAGGACATTCATAGGTGGCATTTAAATAATGGATGGGCAGGCTGTGGCTATCATTATTTTATAGATAAGCAAGGCAACATTTGGATAGGTAGACCAGATGACGCAATAGGCGCCCATACAGCAGGTTCTAACACTAATACATTAGGAGTATGTGCCGAAGGTAGCTATAATAAAGAAGCAATGCCAGAGATACAAAAGAAAGCTATTATAGAGTTATGTAAGTATCTATGCAATAAATATGATATAAGCTCTGTAAAAGGCCATGGGGAATTAATGGCCACAGATTGTCCTGGAAAAAATTATCCCTTGGAAGAAATTAAGAACGCCATTAATGGGGGATATGCTCAAAAGCTTCTATCTTTAACAAGTCCATTAATGTATGGGGAAGATATTAAAGACTTACAAAGAGATCTAGCAACATTAGGATTAAATATAAGCGTAGACGGATATTACGGAAATGATACCGTAAATGCGGTTAAGGAGTTCCAAAGGCTACATACTTGGCTTTCTATAGATGGTATTGTAGGAGAACAAACCAAGAAAGCAATTAAAGATTCTGTAGCTAAAAAACTAAAAGCGAATACAAATAAAAAATCATATAAGGTGCAAGTAGGTTCATTTGAAAACAAAGTATACGCAGAAAACCTTTTAAAAGAAATAAAATCTAAAGGTTATAAAGATGCATACATAAAAGAAATATAATTGAGAGGTAGTGCGGGAGAAATCCTGTGCTACCTCTTTTTTATTTTATCAACATTAATATCATTTACCTTAACTTATTGAGTATAAAAACAGTATGAACAAAATATATAAACATAAAAGTGTCAATATAAAAAATAGTATAGACCCTGCGATAGAAATAATATTTAATAATTGCATAGAATCACCTCAAATAAGTTTTGTCTAAATTATTGGCATTTAGAGGAAATAATATACAGTTGCAGAATATTATAATAATATGGGGTGGTTGCATGGTTATTAGGAATAGATTATTAGAGATTAGATTACAATTAGGCTATAAAACATCTAAAGATTTTGCTGAGTATTTAAATATAGGGAAAAGTAATTATTCATTGATAGAAAATAATAAGAAGCAAGTTACATTAGAGCAAGCTTTTAAAATAGCGAAAAAACTTAATATGAAAGTAGATGATATATTTGAACTAGTTGAAAATGACTAGTTCATTTATTTTTTATAAATAAAGTTTAAAAAACTTAAATTTTATTTCATGGACATGCAATATTTACGCAAGTAATGCATATATTGTTAGTAAAGAAGTAGAAAAGGGGTTGTAAATATTGCTTAGAATTGCTGTAAGCTTTAAAAAAACTACAAGAGATGTTAAGTTGTTTACTTACCTTAATAGTCTAGAAGAAAAATCAGATTTTATAAAAAGAGCAACTGAACATTATATAAATCATTTAAAGAATAATGATATGGAGGGATGAGAGTGGATCCATTTATACTAGATAAATTAGTATTAAACACAGTTAAAAATCTTAAGAATATTACAGGGTACAACATGTTTATGTATAGTTTATTTTTATGGGGAATTGTTCAATCAATCTTTAAGGAAGATAAGAAATGATTATTGAATTATTAGCAACAAGTGCTGGTTACTCCATATATAAAAACTGGGATAAACTAATGATACGAAAGAAATGGAAAGAGATAACTTTTTCTAAGAATGAATTTACTAACAAATTAGAAAAAACTCTAAAGATATGGTCTATAGAGCGTACGGAATATGGGCATTTAATAAAGATAGAATTACCTTATTCTTATACTTTGGAGTGTCTAGAAAAGGATTTAAGCATATTTAAAGAGGGGTTAGGATATAAGTCTATACAGTTAAAAACAGAAGGTAATATGGTAGATATGTATTGTATAAAAGAGTTTAAGTTTAAGGATTTTAAACCTATAAAACTTCCACCTAATAAGTTGTTAATTGCGGATGGATTAATAAACCCTATTGTAGTAGACATGAATAGGTTCCCTCATATGCTTATTGGTGGCGATACTGGAACTGGTAAGAGTAGAATATTATTACTTATACTGACTAACCTAATAAAGTATTGCAATAATATAGAACTTTATTTATTACAAGTTAGGAAGAACGACTTAGGTGTATTTAGTAACTGCAAACAGGTTAAAGTTAATTCTAAGACATTGGAAGAAGTTTTGGAGGCTTTGGAGAAGATAGATAAAGAGTGCAAACGCAGAGAATCTTTAATAGATAACACCAAGGGTTATTACAATATAGAGGATTACAATAGGAACTCTTATAATAAGCTTAAATACATTTATGTGTTTATAGAAGAATTTTCTTTCTTAAATACAAGCAAAGGGGACAGCGGTGAAGAAAAGAAACTCAAAGCTAAATGCCTTAAGCATGTTAAGACCCTAGCGAATGTAGGTAGGAGTAGTGGAGCATTTTTAGTAACATCACTCCAAAAACCAACGAGTGATAGTATACCCAGCGATATTAAAGCTCAATTATGTACTAGGGTTGCTTTAAAATTAAGCGATATACCAACGAGCGTCGTAGTTCTAGGCAATAACCATGCGAGTGATTTAGGCGATAGAGAGGTAATAGTAAGAACTAATAATGAAGAAATAGGCTACAGCTATACAATAGATCACTATTCAGTAATGGAAAACATTAATCATAGAATTATCGAAAAACCAAAAGACGTTGCTCCTATTGTACCTAAGAAGCAAGATATATTAGAGATACTTAATGCAATTAACATCTAGAGATACAAAGATAATAGAGTGGATAACAGATAATAGAGGTGCAACTATATCGCAGATAAATAAATTATTCTTTACTAATTATACCACCTGCAGCATTAGGCTTAAAAAATTAGCAGACAATAAATTTCTTAAAGTAGCAGTTCATCCGGTGTTAGGTAAAAAGGTTTATTATGTTAAAAAGCTACCTTCTTTTCATGCTCTAGTGCTTAACGAATTTATAATAAAACATAAAGATAATATAAGATTAGTGCAAAGAGAATATAAAATAAAAAACTTTATTGTAGATTGTATAATAATTTTAAAAACAGAAAAGTTACTGGTAATAGAGATAGATATATATAATAGGACTAAAAAAGATAAAATAAATAGTATAAAAGATATATTGAATAAAGCTAAGGTGGAGTATGAGTTCTGGATAGTAAGTAAAAGAGAAGTAAGAGAAAAAATAAAAGGCGTGGAATATAGAATACTATAGTATCGTGAGAATTTCATTTTAAATAAATATAGAAAAATCAATAGTTTAAGGACTATTTGGGTACTAAATGCGTTTAGTGCCTTTTTTAGTATGTAATTTAGTGTTTGATTTAGTAGAATGGAATAATAATCACCTATTCCTAGTATTTACAAGAATGTACATAGTTTGTTAATATATAGATACCAAGGGATTAGGGGAGGTAATTTTATGTTTAAAAAGATTAGTATTTTTATAATTTCGATTTTATGTGTTTTTACATTTACAGCTTGTGGTGGGAGCCAAGAAAACAATGTAACTACTAACGCACCAAAGCAAGAAGTCAAAGAGAAAACTCCGGAAGAAATTGAGGCAGAAAAAGAAGCAGCAAGAATAGCAAAAGAGAAAGAAGAATCCGACTGGAAGATGTTTGTTATTAAAAACAGTAAAACGTTAAATGCAGGAGAGTTTGTAGTGGGTCAGCATCTTGATCCGTTTGTGTACGACCTTACTTTCAACGGGTCTGGAAATTTAAATATTTACGATAACGAGGGAAGATTGGTAACTAACGAAATAGGAGGTACTTCTAATGACTTCGGGATTACCAGATACAGAGTGCCATTGGGAGACGGCTTTACAATAAAAATAAAAGGCATGGCAGTTAATCCGAAACCAGTAAAAAATGTCTTACGCCCATATGCGGCTACAACACTATGCTCCGGTTACTGGTTCGTAGGAACAACTGTGTCAGAGGGCAGATATAACGTAACAGTCTCCAAGGGTTCTGGTAACTTTATTGTCTATGACAAAGACGGTAAAGTTAAAGTGAATGAAATCCTTGGAGGTTCTTTAGGGGTTGAAAAGGTAACTGTAAATCTAAAGAACGGGGATATTATAAATATCTCTGGACTTAACAACATTAAATTCACGCCGACTAAATAAAAATGACCTTGGATTTACTCCAAGGTTTTGTTTTTTATATATGTTCTTGAATTTTTGTTATTCCTTCGGTATTTCAGTTTTCTTTTCTTTCTACAAATCTTACAATTACAATATATAAGTCTTTTAGGACATACATTTAAATTTCTACCTATTTTATATAACAAATCTAATTTAATATCATATTTCTTATTTTCTATTTCGGATAGAAAACTTTGGCTTATCTCAATTTTTATTGCTAATTGCTCTTGCGTAATTCCTCGTAAATTCCTATATTCTTTTATCTTTAGTACGTACATAAACATCACCGATTTAATTATATTTAATATTTGTATCAATTGTATACAGGTAAGTTATGTAAAGTGCCATAACCTTATGTTTCTTGTTTGCACCTTATATACTTTATATAATTTACTTGGGGTGATTCCATGCTAGTACATAGAACTAGGATAAGTAACTCTATAGATAAAAAGCTATATGATAAATTGAAAAGACTATCTGAAAAGACAAGAATACCTATGTCACGATTGCTCGATGAAGCGATTGAGGACTTATTAAAGAAACATTCTGCTAAAAAGTAGAATGTTTTGTTCTTTTTTGTAGAAATTTTGTTGTGGTTTTGTCGATAATATCGGGGCACTCGATATGGTTTGAGTTTACAATAGATATATAGCAATGCATTGTGTATAAGTTAAATTATAAAATACAACGAGAACATAAGTTCTTTACAACTACCCTTGGAGGTGCTAAAATTAAAGTAGCCACTGGGGAATTTTGGGGGAATACATAATGGATGAAATTTTAGAGTTAGAGAAAAAGGTCTTGTGTATGTTAGAGGAGATGGAGCAATTGAAAAATTCAATGCCTATGTGCGATGGGGAAGACGAAACAAAGGAATAAGACAAAATAGAGCTGGTGTAAAATATCAGCTCTATTTTGTCTATTATTATTTTCTGATGGAGTACCTTACGAAAAGGGTCAAAGATAATTCTAAGAAGAGTGTATTAAGCTGCACTCTTCTTATTTTTTAAAATATTAAAAAAATTGTAAAAAATAATAGAAAATTATCTATACGATGTATATTAAGTCTGTTATAATTTTAAATGGGAAGCGCAATACTGTACTATAGTTTTGTGAAATGTTATAATATAGTTGTATGAAAGGTGTTGGTTAAAATGAATATGGATTTTATTTTAAACATTTCTCAAGAGCAAAAATTGATAATGACACCACAAATGCAACTTTCCGTCAAAATACTGCAATTATCTTCATATGAATTACAAAAGCTTGTAGAAAAAGAAATCCAAGAAAATCCTCTTTTAGAAATTAAGTATAATGACAACAAAGAAAAAACAAATACCATAGATTATAAAAAAATGATAGAATATTTGGAATATGATAATCGTGACTATTATGGAAACTATAAAAGTGATGATGAGGAAGTTTCTCCCTTTGCTTTTATTAGTGAAAAAAAATCTCTCAAAGAGCATTTGTTTGAGCAACTATGTTACTTAAATGAAAAGGATTCCATAAAGTTTATAGGTGAATATATAATTGAAAATATAGATGAAAGAGGATATTTAGCTGAAACCTTAGGAAACATACAAGAACAACTGAGGATGCCATTAGATCTAGTAGAAGAAGCCCTTGAAGTAATTCAAAGTTTAGAACCTGATGGAATTGGTGCTAGAGACTTAAAAGAATGCTTGAAAATTCAATGTGAAAAAAGAGGAATATACGACACTATATTATTTGGAATCATAGATAATTATTTAGAATATATTGCTGAAAATAAATATAACTCCCTTGCTAAATTTTTCAATATAGATGTTAAAAAAGCTCAAGGCTATGGTGACTTTATAAAAACCCTTCAGCCTAAACCTTCTAGAGGCTTTTATACTGGAGAAGAGGTTAAATACATTCTTCCCGATGCGTATATAAAAAAGATAGACGGAGAGTATCATATAATAATGAATGAAGAATTAGCCCCTAGATTAACTATTAATAATCTTTACAAGGGGATAATTAATAAGGGAGAAGATAAACAAGCAGTAGAGTTTGTTAAAGATAGACTAGATAGTGCTACTTTTTTAATAAAGAGTATTGAACAAAGGAAAAGTACTATTTATCGAGTTTTAGAGAGAATAATTTTAATGCAAAAAGATTATTTTGATTATGGACAAAGATATTTAAAACCAATGACCCTAAAAGAAATTGCAGATAGTTTAGAAATGCATGAATCTACAATAAGTAGAGCTATTAGAGATAAATACATTCATACAGATAAAGGCACAATAAAAATAAGAGATTTATTCACTACAGGATTGACTTTTAAAGGAACAGAAGATTCGCTATCAACAGTAGAAGTTAAAAGAAAAATAGAAGATTTAATTAATAAGGAAGATAAGAGTAATCCATTGTCAGATCAAAGTATAGCTGATAAATTAAAAAGTAATGGTGTGAATATTTCAAGAAGAACTGTGGCAAAATACAGAGAAGAAATTGGAATAAAATCTTCTAAGGGAAGGAAACGATATTAATTTAATTATAACTAATAGGAAATAGAGAAAAGTAATGTATCTTTTCTCTATTTAAATTTTATTTGTTTAAATTTATGTTTTTGGCTATTGGAAAATAATTTATATTGGTTTATAATATAAGTGGGACTAAAAATTAATCAGTGGGACAAATTATGGCCAGAGGGGTGCTTCGGTTGGAGGAAGTATTAAAAATACAACAAAAGATTATACCAGAGATGATAGAAGTTATGGAAAAAAGATATAATATATTAAGAAATATTTATTATAATCAACCTATCGGGAGAAGAATGTTAGCTAGAAACTTAGACGTAAGTGAAAGAATTGTTAGAACAGAAATTAATTTTTTAAAGGAGCAAAACTTTATAGAAATTACTCTCCCAGGAATGATTATAACACCTTATGGGGAAGAAATAATAGATAAATTGAAAAATTACATACATCAAATAAAAGGTTTAAATGATTTAGAAGAGATAGTCAAAGAAAAACTAGGCTTAAAAAATGTAATAATAGTTCCAGGAGATTTGGATGAAGATTTAAATGTAATGAAAGAATTAGGAAAGGCTTCAGCAAATTATCTAAAAAGCATTTTGACTGACGAAAATGTAATTGCTATTACTGGTGGAACTACAGTTAAAGAAGTAGTGGAGAATATGCCAAAGTTAAGCAATTTAAATAATGTAATAATAGTGCCAGCTAGAGGTGGAATGGGTAGGGATTTAGAGACCCAAGCAAATACTTTAGTTTCAAATTTAGCTAATAAATTTAACTGTAACTATAAACTTCTTCATGTTCCAGACAACTTAAGCAGTGAAGCTGTAGATGCCATGGTAAAAGAAAAATCAGTTAAAGATATTTTAGATATAATATATAGTGCTGATATATTAATTTACGGCATTGGTAGAGCTGATGAAATGGCAAAAAGAAGAGGAGTACCTAATGAAGAAATAGAGATACTAAAATTTAAAGGAGCTGTTGGGGAAGCCTTTGGTTATTACTTTGATAGAGAAGGAAATGTAGTATACTCCACACCCACTATGGGTATAAAGAATCAGCACATAGGTAATGTAGAACATATAATTGCAGTAGCTGGTGGAGGAAGTAAAGGTGAGGCTATAATCTCTACTGAATTGAATAACAAAAATGGTGTTCTAGTAACAGATGAAGGTGCTGCAAAGGAAATATTAAAGATATTTAATAATTAAAGATATTTTATACAAAATATATATAAAGTACTCAAAAATATATATTACTAAACTATAAGGTAATATATGATTTTTAAAATATAAGGAGGTATTTTTTATGATTAAGGTTGGTATTAATGGTTTTGGAAGAATAGGAAGAAATGTATTCAAGGCTTTAGTAAAAAAATACAATGAACAATTAGAGGTAGTTGCAATAAACGATTTAACAGATCCAGCTACGTTAAAACATTTATTAAAATATGATTCACTATATGGAAAGTACGATGGCACTTTAGAAGTTACAGAGGGTGCTATAGTGGCTGACGGTAAAGAAATTAAAATATACGCAGAAAGAGACCCTAAAAACATACCATGGGGAGAATTAGGAGTAGACATCGTAATAGAGTGTACAGGATTATTTACTGATGCAAATAAAGCTAAAGCTCACATAGAAGCAGGGGCTAAGAAAGTACTTATTTCAGCACCAGCTAAAAATGAAGATATAACTATTGTATTAGGTGTTAATGAAGAAAAATACAATTCAGCAGAACACAATATTATATCAAATGCATCATGTACAACAAACTGTTTAGCACCTTTTGCTAAGGTTTTAGATAGAGAGTTTGGAATAGTAGAAGGACTTATGACAACAATTCACTCTTACACAAACGATCAGAAGATTTTAGATGCTCCACATAAAGATTTAAGAAGAGCAAGAGCTGCAGCAGAAGCTATGATACCAACAACAACAGGAGCTGCTAAAGCGGTTGCACTAGTGCTTCCACAATTAAAAGGAAAATTAAATGGTTTAGCTATAAGGGTACCAACCCCAACTGTTTCTGTAACTGACTTAGTTTGTACATTAGAAAAAGATGCTACAACAGAAGAAATAAATGCAGCTTTCAAAAAAGCTTCAGAAACAGATATGAAGGGAATATTAGGATATAGTGAAGAGCCACTTGTATCTATAGACTATAGAGGAGATGAAAGATCTTCAATTGTAGATGGACTTTCAACTATGAGCATAGGTAAAAAGATGGTTAAAGTTATAGCTTGGTATGACAACGAGTGGGGTTACTCACAAAGATTAGCTGATTTAACTAAATACGTTGCAGATAGATTATAATAACTTATAGTTAGCATTAGCTTAGAAGGGTTTTGATTTGTAGTTGTAGCTATAGGACAAAACCCTTTTTTATGTATTATTTTTAAGAAAGGGTGATATTATGAGTTTTAATAAAAAGACTATTGAGGATATAGAATTAAAGGGCAAAAAAGCTTTGGTAAGATGTGATTTTAATGTACCTTTAAAGGACGGAAAAATAAGTGATGAAAATAGATTAGTAGGAGCTCTTCCAACAATTAAATATTTAATGGAAAAGGGTGCAAAGGTGATCTTATGCTCTCATATGGGAAAGCCAAAGGGAGAAGTAAAGCCAGAACTATCTTTAGCACCTGTAGCTAAAAGATTATCAGAACTTTTAGGAAAAGAAGTAGTATTTGCTGCAGACGATAATGTAGTAGGAGAAAATGCTAAGGCAGCAGTAGAAAAGATGAAAGAGGGAGAGGTAATCCTTCTAGAAAATACTAGATTCAGAAAAGAAGAAACTAAGAATGAAGAAAACTTTTCAAAGGAACTAGCATCTTTGGCGGATATTTTTGTAAATGATGCCTTTGGAACTGCTCATAGAGCTCATTGTTCAACGGTAGGAGTAACAACATTTTTACCTGTTTCCGTTTGCGGATATTTAATTCAAAAGGAACTAAAATTTTTAGGGGAAGCAGTTGAAAATCCACAAAGACCTTTTGTTGCAATACTTGGAGGAGCTAAGGTATCGGATAAAATAAATGTTATAAATAACTTATTAGAGAAGGTTGATACATTAATAATTGGCGGTGGTATGAGTTATACCTTCTTAAAATCACAAGGATTTAATATAGGGAATTCATTAGTTGAAGAAGATAAAATAGACTATGCAAAAGAAATGATAGAAAAAGCAAAAACTAAGGGAGTAAAATTACTTTTACCAGTAGATAATGTGGTTGCTGATAAGTTTGCCGCAGAGGCCAATCCTATTATAACTGAAGATGAAAATATTAAGGAAGGTTATATGGGATTAGACATTGGACCAAAAGCAGCAAAGATTTATGCAGATGAAGTTAAAAAAGCTAAGACTGTAATTTGGAACGGACCAATGGGAGTATTTGAGTTCGATAACTTTGCTAATGGAACAATAGAAGTAGCAAAGGCTATGGCTGAGTCACATGCAACTACAGTTATAGGCGGAGGAGATAGTGCAGCAGCAGTTAATCAATTAGGATTTGGAGATGAAATGACTCATATATCAACAGGTGGCGGAGCGTCATTAGAGTTCTTAGAAGGAATAGAACTTCCAGGAATCGCAGCACTTAGCGATAAATAGTAAAAGTAAAGGGGTGTTAATATTGCGCAAGCCAATAATCGCCGGGAATTGGAAAATGCATAATACTATTGAAGAAGCGGTAAAATTAGTAGAAGAATTAAAGCCTTTAGTAAAAGAAGCAGAATGTGAAGTAGTAGTATGTCCGACATTCATATGTTTTTCAGAAGTTAAAAAGGCAATAGAAGGTTCAAATATAAAATTAGGTGCTCAAAATATGTATTTTCAAGATAAAGGAGCATTTACGGGAGAAGTATCGCCAACTATGCTTAAAGCTTTAGAAATAGACTATGTGATCATAGGACATAGTGAGAGAAGACAATACTTTAATGAAACAGATGAAACTGTAAACAAAAAAATAAAGAAGGCTTTTGAGAATGATATTATTCCTATATTGTGTGTTGGAGAGAGCCTGTATGAAAGAGAAAATGGAATAACAGAAGAGATTATAGGAAGACAAATTAAACTAGATTTATCTGGATTAACAGCTAGTCAGGTAGAAAGTTTAGTAATCGCTTATGAACCAATTTGGGCAATAGGTACAGGAAAAACTGCAACCTCAGAACAGGCCAATGAAACAATAGGATATATTAGAAGCATAGTAGAAAAATTATACGGAAGTGAAGTTAGTGAAAAAATAAGAATACAGTACGGTGGTTCAGTTAAAGCTTCCACTATAAAAGAGCAAATGTTAATGCCCCATATTGATGGAGCACTAGTTGGAGGGGCAAGTCTTAAGGCTGAAGAATTTGGAGCCATTGTAAACTATAACAGGGGGTAAAATATGGTTAAGCCAGTAATGTTAATGATCTTGGATGGATTTGGTATAACCGATAAAGTGGATGGAAATGCTATATTAGCTGCAAATAAACCAAACTATGAAAATGTATGGAGTAAATATCCTCATACTCATCTAAAAGCTAGTGGATTAAGTGTAGGGCTACCAGAAGGACAAATGGGTAATTCGGAAGTAGGACATTTAAACATTGGCGCAGGAAGAGTTATATATCAAGAACTTACAAGGATAACAAAAGATATAGACGAAGGTAGATTTTATGATAATATTGTCATAAATGAAGCTATGGATAAGGCTTTAGAAAATAATAGCTCACTTCATTTAATGGGACTGTTATCTGATGGTGGAGTTCATTCTCATATTTACCATTTAAAAGCTCTGCTAAAATTAGCTAAGAAAAAGGGGCTAAGTAAAGTTTATGTACATGGATTTTTAGATGGAAGAGATGTACCACCTTCATCTGCTAAAGATTATATATTGGAAATAGAAAATTTTATGAAAGAAATCGGTTTAGGAGAAGTTGCTACAATATCAGGAAGATATTATGCCATGGATAGAGATAAGAGATGGGAAAGAACTAATTTGGCTTATAATGCTTTAGTTTTAGGCCAAGGAGAAGAATCAAAGTCAGCTATTGAGGCAGTAGATAAGTCCTATAAAGATAACAAAACAGATGAATTTGTTCTGCCAACTGTTATCATGAAAGATGGAAGACCTACAGCTACGATAAAAAATGAGGATTCCATAATATTCTTCAATTTTAGACCAGATAGGGCAAGGCAATTAACAAGGGCACTAAATGATAAAGTATTCGATGGTTTTAAGAGAGAAACTTTAAACTTAAATTTTGCAACAATGACTCAATACGATGAGACTATAGAAAATGTTAGGATTGCTTATGAGCCGCAAAGTTATGAAAATACTTTAGGGGAATATATTAGCAAATTAGGTTTAAAACAACTTAGAATTGCTGAAACAGAAAAATATGCCCATGTTACTTTCTTCTTTAATGGAGGAGTGGAAAAACCTAATGATGGAGAGGATAGAGCATTAATACCATCCCCCAAGGTTGCAACTTATGATTTAAAACCTGAAATGAGTGCTTATGAAGTAACAGAAGAAGTTTTAAAAAGAATTGATTCAAATCAATATAGTTTAATTATATTAAACTTTGCTAATCCAGACATGGTAGGGCATACAGGAGTATTTGAAGCGGCTAAAGTTGCAATAGAAACTGTAGACACATGTATGGGCAAAATAGTAAATAAGATATTGGAGAAGGATGGAACGATTTTCCTAACTGCAGATCATGGAAATTCAGAACAAATGATAGATTACTCAACAGGACAGCCAATGACTGCCCACACAACAAATGAAGTTCCATTTATGTATATTAGCAATCACTCTAAAGAGTTAAGAGATGGTGGAATACTTGCAGACATTGCTCCAACTATACTTAATGAAATGGGAGTGGAAGTTCCTAAGGAAATGACAGGGAAAAATCTTATTAAGAATTAAAAATAAAGGGAGGACTTTATAATGAGAAATTATATTGAAATTGTTGATGTAGTAGCTAGACAGGTGTTGGATTCAAGATGCTTTCCAACAATCGAGGTGGATGTAGTATTAGAAGATGGAACCGTAGGAAGAGCAGCAGTGCCATCAGGAGCGTCTACGGGAATATATGAAGCGGTAGAATTAAGAGATGGAGATAAATCAAAGTATAACGGAAAGGGAGTACTTAAAGCTGTTGATAATGTTAATACATTAATAGCTACAGAATTAATAGGATTAAATGTATTTGAGCAAGTTTTAATAGATAAAACTATGATAGAACTTGATGGTACAGAAAATAAGGGAAAACTAGGTGCAAACGCAATGCTTGGTGTATCTCTTGCTTGTGCAAAGGCTGCAGCAGAATACCTAGGATTAAGCCTTTATCAATACATAGGAGGAGTAAATGCAAAAGTTCTTCCTGTTCCTATGATGAATATAATAAATGGAGGTAAGCACGCAGATAACAATGTAGACCTTCAGGAATTTATGATTATGCCAGCTGGAGCATCAAGTTTCAGTGAAGCTTTGAGAATGAGTGCAGAAGTATACCATGTTCTAAAATCCACATTAAAATCTAAAGGATATGATACTGGAGTTGGTGATGAAGGAGGATTTGCTCCAAATCTAAAATCAAATGAAGAAGCTATTCAAGTTATAGTAGAGGCTATAGAAAAAGCAGGATATACTCCAGGAAAAGAAATATTTATAGCTCTAGATCCAGCTTCATCAGAAATATTTGAAGATGGAAAATATAATTTAAAGGGAGAAGGAAAAGTATTAACTCCTGCAGAAATGGTAGATTATTATGCAAATTTAGTAGAAAAATACCCAATAATATCAATAGAAGATGGTATGGCGGAAGAAGATTGGGAAGGTTGGAAGCTTATAACTGAAAGACTTGGACATAAAATTCAATTGGTTGGAGACGATTTGTTTGTTACTAATACAAATAGATTAACTATGGGAATAGAAAGAGAAGTTGCTAACTCAATTCTTATAAAATTAAATCAAATAGGTACTCTAACTGAAACTTTAAATGCAATAGAAATGGCTGAAAGAGCTGGATATACTGCAGTAGTTTCACATAGATCAGGAGAAACAGAAGATACAACAATTGCTGATTTAGTTGTAGCCGTTAATTCAGGCCAAATTAAAACAGGTGCACCTGCAAGAAGTGAAAGAGTAGCTAAGTATAATCAACTATTAAGAATAGAACAGGAATTAGGAGATGTAGCTGAATTTAGAGGATTAAAAGCTTTCTATAATATAAAAAAATAGTATGTAAAATGTTATAAAATTATGGAGAAGTGTCAATGATGTAAAAAAGACCTTTCTCCATAATTTTACTATGTGGTAGAAATAAAATATTTATGTAAAAATTTTATAGTATAATTTACAATATCGTTGTTCTATATACAAATCTATGTTAAAATATAATGTATTAAAAAATAATTTTGTGGATTATATATTGGAGGTTTTGATAATGAAAACTTTTTTGATAGCGGCGCAGATAGTACTTTCTTTTACTTTAATAGGTTCAGTACTTGCTCAACCTGCTAAATCTTCCGGATTTAGTTTAATGACAGGATCTAGCGAGACTTTCTATTCTAAAAATAAAGGAAGAACTTTTGAGTCAACAATGTCAAAGTTAACTATTGTTTCTGCAATACTATTTGCAGCAGTAACATTAACGCTTAATCTTATTTAATAACCTATGGGTAAAGTTATATATTTAAATATATAATTTATATACACTATATAATAAAATATAAAAATAGGGGGATCAATGATATGGATGCTTATTTAATTTATACTGTTTTAGCAGGTTTATTAGCACTTATATTTGCATTTATATTAAGTAGTTCAATTACAAAAGAAAGCCCTGGAGACGGAAAAATGGCCGAAATTGCAGGTCATATTCATGATGGAGCTATGGCTTTCTTAAAGACTGAATACAAATATTTAGGAATATTTGTAGTAGTAGTTGCTGCAATATTAGGATTTCTAGTAAACTGGCAGACAGCTATATGCTTCATATTTGGAGCATTGTTCTCAATTTTTGCTGGATATTTTGGAATGAACGTAGCTACAAAGGCTAACGTAAGAACAGCAGAAGCTGCAAAACATGGTCAAAGCAAAGCTTTAAAGATTGCTTTTTCAGGTGGAGCAGTTATGGGATTATCCGTTGTTGGATTGGGAATTGTTGGACTAGGTGTTGCTTACTATGTATTCGGTGGTAACATCGAATTTGTAACAGGTTTTGGACTTGGAGCCAGCTCAATAGCATTATTTGCTCGTGTTGGTGGTGGTATTTACACTAAGGCTGCTGACGTTGGAGCAGACCTTGTTGGTAAAGTAGAAGCAGGGATACCAGAAGACGACCCAAGAAACCCAGCAGTTATTGCTGACAATGTTGGAGATAATGTTGGAGACGTTGCTGGTATGGGAGCGGATCTTTTTGAGTCATATGTTGGATCAATAATATCAGCGTTAACTTTAGGTACAGCTGTTTTTGCAAATAAAGAAGGAATTATTTATCCATTATTACTTTCGGCTATAGGAATTATAGCTTCAATAATCGGAATTATGTTTGCAAGAAACAGTAAAGCTCAAAATCCACAGAAGGCTTTAAACTCTGGTACATACATCGGTGGAGTTATAGTTATCATCGCTGCTGCAGTATTAAGTAACAAGGTATTTGGAAACTTAAAAGCATTCTTTGCTATAGCAGCAGGATTAGTGGTTGGTATGATTATAGGTAAAATAACGGAAATGTATACTTCAGATGAGTATGCTTCTGTTCAAAAAATTGCTAATCAATCAGAAACAGGTCCTGCAACCACAATAATTTCAGGACTTGCAGTTGGTATGTATTCAACTTTATGGCCAATTGTTTTAATATGTGTAGGTGTATTAGTTTCTTTCTTCGTGATGGGTGGATCACAGGATGCTATGATGGGATTATACGGAATTGCTTTATCAGCAGTAGGTATGCTTTCAACTACTGGACTTACAGTTGCAGTTGATGCTTATGGACCAATAGCTGATAACGCTGGTGGTATTGCTGAAATGGCAGGACTTCCTAAAGAAGTAAGAGAGGTTACTGATAAGCTTGACTCTGTTGGTAATACAACAGCAGCTATCGGTAAAGGATTTGCTATAGGATCGGCAGCTCTTACGGCACTAGGATTATTTGCTTCCTATGCTCATGCTGTTGGTTTAACAACTATAGACTTATTAAATCCAATTACATTAGTTGGTGTATTTATAGGTGGTATGTTACCATTCTTATTTGGTGCTTTAACTATGGAATCTGTTGGTAAGGCAGCAAATGAAATGATTGAAGAAGTTAGAAGACAGTTTAAAGAAATACCAGGAATCATGGAAGGAAAGGGTAAACCTGACTATAAGAAATGTGTAGATATTTCTACAGCAGCAGCTATTAGAGAAATGGTTATTCCCGGTGTTTTAGCTATAGTAGTTCCAATTGGAGTTGGATTACTTCTTGGTAAAGAAGCTCTTGGTGGACTTATAGGTGGATCCGTTACTACTGGTGTTTTAGTTGCTATACTTATGTCAAACGCTGGTGGTGCTTGGGATAACGCTAAAAAGTACATCGAAGGCGGTGCTCATGGCGGAAAAGGAAGTTATGCTCATAAGGCAGCGGTAGTTGGTGACACTGTTGGTGATCCATTCAAGGATACATCAGGACCATCAATGAATATCCTTATAAAGCTTATGACAATAGTTTCACTTGTATTTGCACCAGTTATACTTCAATATGGTGGAATACTGTTAAAGATGTTTAAATAATATATTGTTTATATTTAGGACTCATCATTGCGATGAGTCCTATTTGGTAAATTGAATAATTTTGTTATATTTAACCTAAACTAAAAATATATAAACTAGGAGGTGTGAGATGTGAATATACAAGATAATATTATTGATTTTATGAAGGAACAGGCATATAAACCTATGAATGCATCGGAATTAGGAAAAGCTTTTAACATAAAGGGTGATGAATTTACAGAGTTTCTAAAAATATTAGATTTCATGGAAAAAGATGGGATAATAATAAAAACTCGTACTGAACATTATGGGGTGCCTGAAAGAATGGGCTTGGTAGTAGGTAAATTGCAAGGTCATCAAAAAGGGTTCGGATTTCTACTACCGGAAATTGAAAGACCAGATGTATTTATACCTATATCTAATATGAATGGAGCTATGCACGGCGATAGAGTAGTGGTAAAGATTTTGAGAGAAGAAAATAAAGGAAAAAAATCCGAAGGTGAAGTAATAAGAATATTAGATAGATCCAATAAGACTGTTATAGGAATATTTGAAGAAAGTAAAAGTTTTGGATTTGTTATTCCTGAGGAAAAGAGAATATATCAAGATGTATTTATATCTAAGGGAGATATAAAAGGAGCAAAATCTGGTCAAATAGTTATTGCAGAAATAGTAAAATGGCCAGATGGAAGAAGAAATCCTGAAGGTAAGATTATAGAGATATTAGGGAATAAAGGGGATAAAGGTCTAGATATATTGACTATCATGAAAAAATATAAATTACCTGAAGAATTCCCGACTAAAGTTGAAAGTTATGCTGATAAGATCTCAGAGGAGATTTTAGAAGAAGAATATGAGAAGAGATTAGATTTGAGAAATCTAAGAATAGTAACCATTGATGGAGAAGATGCAAAAGATCTTGATGACGCAATTTCAATAGAAAGGTTACCTAATGGAAATTATTACTTAGGAGTACATATAGCTGACGTATCACATTATGTCAAAGAAAAAAATCCATTAGACAAAGAAGCTTTAAAAAGAGGAACATCTGTATATTTAATTGATAGAGTAGTACCTATGCTCCCTAAGAAACTTTCTAATGGAATATGTAGTTTAAACCCTAAAGTAGATAGATTAACGCTCAGTTGCTTTATGCAGATAGATAATAGTGGTAAAGTTGTAGACTATGAAGTAGTAGAAAGTGTAATTAAAACAAGTGAAAGAATGACTTACACTGATGTAACAAAGATATTGAGAGATAAAGATGAAGAACTAATAAAAAAGTATGACTACCTTGTAGAGGACTTTAAACTCATGGAGGAGTTATGCAGTATTCTTCATAATAAAAGAATTGATAGAGGCGCGATAGACTTTGATTTTGAAGAGTGTAAGATAATATTAAATGAAATGGGTAAGCCAATAGATATTAAGCCTTATGAAAGGGCCATAGCAAATAGGATGATTGAGGAATTTATGCTAGTATGTAATGAAACTATAGCTGAGCATATGTTTTGGTCAAATATTCCTTTTGTATATAGAATTCACGAAGAACCAGATTTGGAGAAGCTAGATCACTTTAATGAATTTGTTCACAATTTAGGATATGTAGTTAAGATTGGAAAAGAAATTCATCCTAAAGCTCTTCAACAAATCGTAGAAAAGGCTAAAGGAAAAAAAGAAGAGACGGTAGTAAATACATTACTACTAAGATCATTGCAGCAAGCTAAATACTCACCAGAATGTGTGGGTCACTTTGGATTAGCTGCAAGATATTACTGTCACTTTACTTCACCTATAAGAAGATATCCTGATTTAATAATACATAGAATAATTAAAGAATTTATAAATGGAAAAGTTACAGAAAAAAGAATGCAAAGATTAGTGACAGAAGTAGACTATGCATCTACCCAATCCTCACAAATGGAAAGGTTAGCTGAAGAAGCAGAAAGAGAAGTAGATGACTTAAAGAAAGCTGAATACATGAGTGAAAGAATTGGAGAAGAATACAATGGAATAATATCTTCAGTAACTTCTTTTGGATTATTTATAGAACTACCTAACACTATTGAAGGGCTTGCACATATTAGTACTCTTTTAGATGATTACTATATATATGATGAAAAGCATATTTCTCTTATAGGGGAAAGAAGTAAGAAAATATATAGATTAGGTGACGAAGTAAAGATTAAGGTGGATAAAGTTGATTTAAACACCCATGAAATTTACTTTAAACTATTAGGCTCCAATGAAGAACATTTTGAGGATGAAGAAGATCAGTGGAAACCTGAATCGACAGAAGAGGGACAAATAGAAGTAGTTACTCCAATATCAACCTATAAAACAAGTGATGAATAAATTAAATTTTGCTTAAGGTATTAAAATTTAAGATATTAGTATCAATCAACTATTAGATAAATAATTAAGAACAAAAAGGTGGATAGTGTTAATAAAACTATTCACTTTTGTTTATTATTTATTTATTAAAAGCAAGAATCACTTGATTTGAATTTTATAGTATTATATGTTATAATAAAATACTACCAATTATATATTAAAGTAGGTGTTTCTATGGGGAAGGATTCTAAAAATAAAACTTTAGCTGAAAATAGAAAAGCAAGACATGACTACTTCATAGAAGAAGTTTATGAGGCTGGCATAGAATTGGTTGGAACAGAAGTAAAATCTATTAGGGCAGGTAAAGCTAACTTAAAGGATAGTTATGCAGATATAAGAAATGGGGAAGTATTTGTATGTAATATGCATGTAAGTCCTTATGAACAAGGAAATATATTTAACAAGGATCCTTTAAGAGATAGAAGATTACTTCTTCACAAAAGTGAAATATTTAAGTTAACTGGTTTTACAGCTCAACAGGGGTATACCCTAGTTCCCTTATCATTGTATCTTAAAAATGGAAGGGTAAAAGTTAGTTTAGCAGTAGCTAAAGGTAAGAAATTATACGACAAGAGAGATGACATGCTAGAAAAAGCAGCTAAACGTGACATTGAAAGACAGCTAAAGGAAAGAAGTAGGTATTAGAGATTAAGCTTAACAAGTAAACTAATAATTACTATTGATAAATATTTAAAATTGATATATTATAGTATTGTCATCAAGGCAATACAAATTTAATATAAAAGTTAACATGAAGTGCTAATTATGCGTTTAAAAACTTCATTTTTAAAATTTGAAGTTTACCTCATTAACATGGGGGCGTACATGGTTTCGACGGGGGTAAGTTGCTCCTGAGAAGCGAGTCGAGGGGTCCTGGGCCCGCGTTAAAAAACTGGGATTTAAATTAAACGCAAACGATAATTTTGCATTAGCTGCCTAGTTAGCAGCTCGTCAGCCTAAGAGTCCCACGACTTAGGGTCTGGCGTCGACAGTGGGGAAACGAGCCTAGGAAAGCTTTGACCTAGGAACGGAATTTATGAAGCTACTGAAACCAAAAACCTGTCCTTAGGTGTTTGGTATAGGGAATGTTAAAATAAGGACTGCACTCGGAGATGCTCAGGGGTTGCTACTTTCGGACAGGGGTTCGATTCAATAGAGTCGCCTTATGAAGTGATTCATAAGTGAAAATCTGGCTTTATCGGTGAAACCGTAACGTATTATGGCGACGGCAATGCCGAGTGGTATGTGAGGAAACTCAACAGCCATGTATCGACTCATAGGCTCCTAAATCTAAAGATATGGAGTACTAGGATAGAAGTAGAAGTATTGAAACTATAATATGACTTCTATAATACGCCAGGAGGCTTGATATTCAAGTCTAAGATATAGTCAGCACCATTTGGAAACAATGGAATAATGTGTCCCCTCGCCTCCACCAATGAAACCCTCGACAATACAGAAATGTGTTGTCGAGGGTTATTGTTTTATCATCAAGAATAATGAACTGTATCATAAGTAAATGGTTATTATCGTATAATAAGGATAAAAAAAGAGAAGAAATATGAGTAATAAAAAATACTTAAGATTTTTCATTGATTTAGAACTAGAGTTCGATTAATATTAAAGTAGTATAAAAAGACTAGGAGTATTTCTTATGAGTAAATTTAATGATACAATTACTGAGCTAAACAATAGAATATATAACCCGAATAATCTTGTAATCAAGAATATACATGAAGAAAAACAAAACCCAGAATATGCTGGTGGTATATTCCAATTGAACCACAGAACAATCAGATTCAGAATGTCTAAAGTTACTCCTAATAAAGTTGGACAATTTGTTTCCTTTTGGGAGAAAGATGAAAATATGCAAAATCAAGCATTTTCCTATGAATTAGCACCTGACTTATTAGTTATCACTTGTACTACGGATAATAAACTCGGGCAATTCATTTTTCCTAAAAAAATACTCTTAGAAAAAAAATACTGAGAACTTATTTACAAAAAGGCAAGATGGCAATGAGGGTTTACCCTATTTGGGATACTCCAAGCAGTAATCAAGCTATAAAGACTCAAAAGTGGCAGCTTCCATATTTTATAGATTTAAGTGATTCAGAAAAATTTCCTATAGATAAATTAACAAACCTATATTCATAGTCTTTATAAATAGATTTGAGTATATATTGCACAATTTAATTCCTAAAGGAGTATATTTAGAGATTTACAAAGAGATATAGATATTATATTTGAAACAGATACATATAAATGATATTGCAAAATATAGATGAATAGAATTTAATCTGTATAATAAGACTAGGATATGTTATAAGTATTCTGGTCTTTTGATTATATTTAAAATCTGATATTAATATCTGTTGTGAGTTTAACATTATACGCTTCACCTCCACCAAAAATAAGCCGTATGTAAGAATTTACATGCGGCTTTTACCTTATGTTCATAAATCTCTCGTAAAAATCATTCTTAGCTTTTAACATTTCCTATGAGTATCTACCATTTCTAGGAGTTACTTTTTTATATTCATTAATGATTAATTTAGCTCTTTGTATTTTTTCTTCCAAAATTAAATAAGGATATATTTGTTCTAATAATTCTATAACATCATTATATTTTAAAGTGTAAGTATAGGAGTCTTTGTGAAAATTAGGTTTATAATTCTTTTTAAGCTTTATAATTCAACAATTTAGAGTATTCTTTATCCAATTAAGTAGCTCTAAGCTTGTCGAGCTTATTGATAGGCAAGGTGATGGCAGTTGGCTACTATGAAATTTTAATAACATAATACTACCTTCACCATCAATAATTCCTGCAATATAAGCTGATTGCTCAGCAGTTAGTTTATTCATGTATATCATTCCCATAATTTTTGTTTATAGTATGTGTATGCTTATAAAAATTTATGATTATTTAAAGGAGATAAGTGATGTGGAAAGTTCCAAAGATATATTTTAAAAAGCTTCTATGAAGAAGATTGTTCTTTATAAGAGATATAGGTATATTGCATAATTATATAGTAATAGGATTGTTATATTTAATGAAGTCACTATATGATAGTTTAAAACTATTTAGTCTTAAAATTTTCTTTAACATACTCGTAATTATGAAAATGTAGTTAAAAAAATAGCGAATGAATTAGATAGGTATTCTAATATGACATTAGAATTAAAAATAGATTCTAAAATTTGGATTTTCGTGGGTTATTTTAATTTATGGAAGATGTAATGGATAAAACTAATTTTTATGATATATTTTATAAAAATACATTAATAATTGAAATATTGTAAAAAACTTATATAATATACTCCTAATATAATTAAAATCACCTTTTATTGCATAATATGCAATAAAAACGTAGTTTGATGACATTGTAAATTGATGGTAAAATATAAAACGGCAATAATTTATATAGGAGTGATAAAATGATTTTAATTATTCTAGTATTTGTAGTAGGACTTATTACAATGTTTCCCTTGAAAAAATTAGCACAAAAGATTTATAATGAAACTGGGTATAATGGAGTAAAGGGATTACCTAAATTCTTAACAGTTCTTTTTGGAATAGTAAATATATTTTTAGCATTTGTTCTTTCAGTAGCAATTGAAGAACAATATTATAGTTTAGCAATGATTGTAGTAGCAGTTTTTTTGTTGCTAATTGCAATACTTACATTAGTAAATAAGAAAGCTGGGTTAAAAGATGCTATTTTATTAGCAACGTTACAGACCATTAGTGGAGCAATTATGATAATATTATTATTTGTCCATCGTTCTTTTGGAGGGTTTTCATCTAGTGGCTTTCTCGACATTTTATCAATAGATGAAAGTATTAATAATTAATTGAGAAGATGTTCATGTTATTTGTATCATGAAATCCTCGATAATACAGAGATAAATGTGTTGTCGAGGATTTGTTTGTTATTTAAGAATTTTTTATAATGAACTGTAGATAAGCAACATAGACTTTATTAGAATTAGCATTATAGGATACGTAGTTTAGATTAATATAAAATTCATAAAGACATATAATGGGACTGTCTCAAAGTAAAAAGTGATTTTTAGAATGAGATAGTCCCATTATTTTTTGAAACGATATATAAGTGTAAATAATAAAGTAAATTGAATAAGAAGTGACCTACTTTTAATTGAAACTTTAGAAAACATATAAAGAAGATCATGTTTAATTTTATTGACCTAATATGAAAATATTGGTATGATATTACCAATGGTAATTACCATTGGTAATGAAAGGGGAGACTAAATTGAAAAATGATAAAAAACATATAAGTAAGGAAATTATTTTAGAAACTACATTAAGCTTGATTGATAAAAATGAAGGAATAAAGGATGTAACTTTAAGAGATATTGCTAAAAAAATTGGGTGTGCACACACAAATTTATATAACTATTTTAGTAGTCTGGATGAAATATTTTGGGAAGCACTTGGTGAGGTACTTCTTATAATGATGGATTATTCAAGTAATGGTTTGAGTGATGAAAAAGATGATGAAGAAAGGTTCTTCTTAGTTTTATCCAATTTAATTGATTTTTCTATGCAACATCCGGGATGGTATAGATTTATATGGTTTGAGTCTATAGGTGGAAACCCTTCTACTGAAGTTACTAAAATATTAAATAAACCAGGAGAGGGATTTTCAGAACTTATAAAAATGGTCAATAACAACATTTCCAATGAAAAAGCAAATTCTATTGGAAATATATTGCATAGTTATTTACATGGTGAATTATGTAAATGGATTAATAATCGAAATTTTATAAGCACAGGGGAGGAAACTAAAACAATAATTTTATCAAACCTAAAATACCTATATAAACTACTAATTCAATAATATAAAATGTTAGATTTTAAAAAATTAAATAAAGAAAATGATCCTAATGAATTTTAAAAATTTAAAGGAGATGTATATAAGTGGTAGGAAGGTTAATTTCAAAAATTTGTCCGATCTTTATGGTTCCTGAAAATAATCCAGTTAATGAAGAAAAGTACTTAGGTGATAAAAAGAATAATCCTTCAATTTATGAGATAGGAAAGAATAAATATATTTATCCACTAATTAAATTTAAAGATGAACAAGTGATAATTGAGAAGCTTTGCTTAATTGATTTTGAGGGAGACACTACTTATAAAGCTATAGAATTACAGCAAGTGAAACAAGAAAATTTAATATATTACATTGTACTTATGGGAAGGCAAGATGGTGAATCAGATATTTACTATACAAAGGGACTAAAAATCGATGGAGATAAATATAAGTCATTGCTAAATCAAGTAACTTTATATGAAGTTGATTCTATGAAGGTACAGTTTGATGTAACTGAAAAGGGGATAGATGCACATCTATCTTTAAGGGATATGGAAAATAGAATTATAGAGTTTAAAATAAAAGAGAATAAGAATAAAGTAGATAGTTTTGGTCTTATAGCACCTGTAGGTAGTATGAGTGATAGTCCAGATAAGTTTCCTATCATATATCTAAAAAAATTTAATATGGTGGATCAAAAACACACTGAGATATTTGTAAAAATAGATGGAAAAGCTCTAAAGCCTATTAAACTTTTTCCATTGTGTAATTTTAAAAGAGTTTATTTGGCTAGGTATTCTTATTTTAATAATATCAAAGAATTGAATAATGATTATACAGGTATCATAGAACCAATAGAAATTACTACAGATGTAGATGAAATAAAAATAGATGATTGTATTTATTCAATTAATATAAACAATACACATCCTGAAATAAAGTGTGTAAAAAAAATTGACAGCAATAGTGAAATGAAAATAACTTTTTCCCCACCTATACCAGATATTATTTCATTAAAGGATAATACAGAAATACGAGGACATTTTTCATTATCTGTTGATGAGGTTAAAGGAATTATGGGGGGGATTTATTTAGTAAAGAAAAGTAATGATTCAATTAAACTTCAAATTAGCCCTCAAAAGAGTTGGCAACCAATGCCTGGGAAGCTATGGGTGAAAACTTACTTATGGAATTGTGATATAAAAATTGTAGATGATATATTACAAGTAAAATCAAATTGGAGCCGTATCAAGTGATTCTTAGCTTCAGATGGAGTTTGCTTAAAAGGAATACTTATTCCAGCTGAAGCTTAGAAGAACTTATCCAGGGACGTAGCATCCGTTATGCACAGCATAAGAACTCTAAATCGCTGAAGCTCAAGAGTTCTAATATCTCCCACTTGTAGAAAAGCAGAGAACTAAAATCTTTGATTTTATGTGAATCGCTTTCGCAGAGTGCGATGAGAGTATTACGGATGCTAGTCATCGGATAAAATAGTTTAAAGTTCACGCATCGCCTTCACCATGCATATGAACAATCGCCTGTAAGTGACTTAAATAGCTGCTTGCAGGCGATTATGTTTTTGACAGGTTTAAGTAGTTACATAAAGAATGCGGATTTAATAAAATCAACTAAGAATTTTAGGATTATTTAGACTAAGATTGAGCTTTACTTTTGTTATTGATTATCATGGTGAAAAGCTAATTAAATTAACCTTCGTTAGGACTGCTCGATTTCTAGTTCCAGGACTATTAAGCATATGCCATGCAGTGTATTGTTCGGCATAAGGGTTATTAGCAGACATGCAGTCAACGGGAACAATAACATTGTAACCGCGGAAAGCAGCACTAGTAGCTGTGTGAAGGACTGCACCATTAGCGGCATAACCAGTAATTATAACAGTTTTAATACCTTTTTCATTTAATATTTCTTCTAAATTGGTTTTATAGAACTTATCTACGTTTGATTTTACAATAGGGTCACCTGGTAAAGGAGCTAGCTGTTTGAAAATATCTTGAGGATTTCCCATGGGTATAAGGCTATACACAACTAGCATGTCATTTTTTCGGGCTTTCATCAATAAATTATGAATATTAGGGATAGAGGCCATGCAGCGAGGGCTTTTACATATAGAGGTCTCCATATCTAATATTAATAGTGCACTGGTTTTTGGATCAACTGCTACTGATTTCAATTCAGGTGCAGGAGGGACAGGGACGGTATTCCATTCATCGATGATTGTTTGATCTGTTACTTCAGCCCTTATGTTCCTAGGAGACCAGTATTCACTATCGTTAATATCACCATCTTCAGGGTATTTAACTAATTCACCATAAATAGGACAAAAATATATCACATTAATCCTCCTAATATGTTTTTATATTATTACATATTATGTAATGAATAGGCAAAAGTGACAAGGATACATTCATAATAGTTAATTATGATAAATATATTATAAAATAAGGAGAGTTACTTTTTAAATTGGCAACAAAATGGAATACCAATTAAATCATGTATTATATTGGCGGTGGAGGCCGTTGGACATGAATTAATTACTATTGAGGGCTTGAAGGAGGAACCCATTGAAAAAGCTTTTATAGAAAAAAATGGGCTTTCAGTGTGGGCATTGTACTCCCGGTTTCATAATGAACTGCTATGGACTTATAAAAAACAACCCTCATGCAGATGATGAAACTATTGAGAAATGGCTACAATCCAATATTTGTAGATGTACTGGATATGAAGAGATCAGAGAAGCTGTGAAATCAGTATTGGCTTTGAATAAAGAATGAGTCTTGTTTTAATTAAATATTTTAACATATAATATTTGAATTGGAGGAACGAAATGTTTAAGAGACTAAAATTAATCTATAACTCCGATGAGTTTCTAGGAGACATAAGTACTATTGTATTTTTTGGCTCTCTGTGGGGTATAGTTGAGGCCACACTGGGATATTTGTTGCACAAAATAAACTTTAGTTTTGGATGGTGTATATGGTTTCCACTTGCTTTTTATTTTATGGATAAGATTTATAGAAAAACAAGAAAGGCACAGTATATGTTGTATGGAGCGTTCATTGCTTCAGCAATAAAATTAACTAATCTATTTATTGAGGTAAGAGTGGATAAGGTAATCAACCCGTCGATTTCTATAGTTTTAGAGGCAGTAGCACTATTGGCCGTCTACAAAATTTTGGAGAAAAAAAATAAGAAAGTAGGCTTAATAGGAATCGGAGTAGTAAATATATCGTGGAGAGGCTTATATGCTATCTATTTGCTATTAATGCCAAGGTCCTTTTTGATAATTTCACCCTTACGAGGGCTAGATCGATTACTAAGATTTATGTTATTAGAGTGCATAGCAACTACCCTTATAATTACATCATATATTGTGGTTAGGGAGAGGTTATCAAAGAATCTTACTGAAGAAAAGAAAAAAGGATTTAGTACAAACCCAATTATATCATTTTCAATGTTTGTATTCGCTATTTTTCTGGAGCGATTTATATGATAAATATTGTTACGGGAAAGGTCAATTCAGGAAAGACAAGCAAACTTATTGATATTTTTAATACATTGGGAAAAGGAGATGGATTTTTTAATAGAAAGATATATATTGATGGTTGTTATATTGGACAAGAAATTGTAGTAATGTCAACCGGAGAAAGCAGGGCGTGGTCCCATAGAGTAATTCCGCCGGGGAAATGGCAGCAGGACTTTTGTTACGAAACATATAGCTTTTCAAAGGATGGACTTGAATTTGCTGAAAATATAATAACTCCTCTTCTTAGTTCAGCGATAGAGCCTATTTATATTGATGAAATTGGCCCTTTAGAGCTTCAAGAAAAGGGATTTCATAAATTGTTTATGAGTTCTGTGGTATCAAAGAAA
Organism: uncultured Clostridium sp.; assembly: GCF_963515715.1. Lineage (GTDB taxonomy): Bacteria > Bacillota > Clostridia > Clostridiales > Clostridiaceae > Clostridium_AW. The sequence goes on along the minus strand of NZ_CAUPZS010000008.1, from coordinate 95,859 downwards.
GAGCTCTATGTGGTGATTAGAGAAAGCTGCATCAAAGATGTTATTGAGAAATATAACATAGAGAATTATAAAATGATATATTCAAATTCTGAAAAATAATACAGTACTATAAAAATATACTCTTAGTTAAGTAAGAGGACTATAATATTAAAATAAAATTTAAAAATAATATTGATAACTCTAATCTTAAAAGGTTAGAGTTATTCTTTTTTATGGTTTAATATAGAATAATAAATAATTAGCATATGTAAAAACTAGTAATAGTAAATAAAAACAAATAGGCAATTTAATTGACAATATAGAGTTACTTCACCATAATATTATTATAATTAACTTTAGTAGGAGGGTTTATTAATGAGTGATATGGTAAAGGCACATGATTGCAATGTAATTCATCCAGATATACTTAATAAGGTTAAAGATAATATGCCAAATGAATCTGCAATGCGCAATTTAACTGAGTTTTTTAAAATAATGGGTGATGGTACTAGAATTCAGATATTATGTGCTTTAGTACAGAATGAAATGTGTGTTTGTGATTTAGCAGTATTAACAAATGTTACAAAGTCAGCAATATCACATCAGTTAAGATCCCTAAAGGAAGCTCATTTAGTGAAGTCAAGAAGAAGTGGAAAGAATGTATTTTATTCTCTTGATGATGAACATGTAAAAGATATTTTAGAAAAGGCATTAGAGCATATTATAGAACAATAGAAAATAATTAAGAAAATACAAAGATATATAAGACTGTTACAGAACAAATATCTTGTTTAAGTGTTGATTTTAAAGGAAAACTTAAATCAGCATATAGACAAGATATAACTGTAGCAGTTTTTTATTTAATAAATTATAAAATTATGCTTGACAGTTGAGTGGTTGTTCAACTATAATAAAAATATAAGTTGAGCCCTCATTCAACTGTTAGTGAGAGAATTATTAATAAAGCAATAAAATTTAGGAGGAATTAATTATGAAAAAGAAATTTAGATTAGAAGGATTAGATTGTGCAAATTGTGGAGCAAAGATAGAGAATGCAATTAAGAAATTGCCGGTAGTGAATGATGCAACAGTGGATTTCATGACAACAAAATTAATATTAGAAGCAGATGATGACAAAATGGAAGAAGCTATTAATGCATCTAAGGAAGTAATTAAAAAAATGGAACCAGATATTATTGTAAAGAAAATCTAAAGAGGAGGAAAATGCTATGAACAATAAAAAGCGTATTACTCGGATAGTTTTAGGAGGAGCATTATTCCTTATAGCATTATTTGCAAAATCAGAAGTTCAATTAGCATTGTATTTAATCAGCTACATTATTGTTGGTGGAGATGTTGTATTAAAAGCAATTAAGAATATTTTTAGAGGACAAGTCTTCGATGAAAATTTTTTAATGGGTATTGCAACATTAGGAGCCTTCCTTATTGGAGAATATCCAGAAGGTGTAGCGGTAATGTTATTCTATCAAGTTGGTGAAGTATTCCAAAGTTATGCTGTTGATCAATCAAGAAAATCAATTGTTAGCTTAATGGACATTAGACCTGACTATGCAAATGTAAAGTGTGGTAGCGAGTTAGTAAAGATTGATCCAGATGAAGTAAAGGTAAATGATATAATTGTAATTAAAGCAGGGGAAAGAATCCCTTTAGACGGAGTTGTTATAGATGGAAACTCTATGATTGATACATCAGCATTAACTGGTGAATCAGTTCCAAGGGAACTATCAGTAGATTCAGATGTATTAAGTGGATGTATTAATATTAATGGAGTCTTAACTGTTCGCGTTACAAAAGAATATGAAGAATCTACTGTAAGTAAGATATTAGATTTAGTAGAGAATGCAAGTAGTAAAAAGTCAAATTCAGAAAACTTTATAACAAAATTTGCAAGATACTATACACCAGCGGTTGTTATTGTGGCAGCTATATTAGCAGTCTTACCACCTCTTTTAATAGAAGGAGCTACATTTAGTGAGTGGGTTTATAGAGCATTAACATTCCTTGTTATATCATGCCCTTGTGCACTGGTTATATCTGTACCATTAAGTTTCTTTGGAGGAATAGGAGCTGCTTCTAAAAGTGGTGTTTTAGTAAAGGGAAGTAACTATTTAGAAGCATTAGCTGAAACAGAAATGGTTGTGTTTGATAAAACTGGAACATTAACAAAAGGTGTATTTACAGTACAAGAGATAAATGCAAAAGGTATTTCTAAAGATGAGTTACTTGAACTAACTGCCTATGCGGAAAATTATTCAAACCATCCAATTTCAATGTCTTTAAAGCAAGCTTACAATAAGAAAATTGATGAATCTGAAATAACAGATGTTGAAGAAATTTCTGGACATGGAGTTCGAGCGGTTGTAAAAGGTAAGACAGTACATGCAGGTAATATAAAATTAATGAAGAAGATAAATGTTCCTTATTATAAGAGAGAAATAGTAGGAACAGTAGTACACGTGGCAATCGATGATAAATATGCAGGGTATATTGTAATTGCAGATGAAGTGAAACCAGATGCAGCAAGAGCAATTCGTGAGTTAAAAGCAGCCAACATAAAGCAAACTGTTATGCTAACAGGTGATTCTAATAGTGTTGGTATGAAAGTGGCTGAAGAACTGGGACTTGATAAAGCATATACAGAATTACTTCCCGCAGGAAAAGTTGAGAAAGTAGAAGAGTTATTGAGACAAAAATCAGCAAAAGGAAAGCTAGCTTTTGTTGGAGATGGAATTAATGATGCACCAGTTTTAGCTAGAGCAGATATCGGTATTGCAATGGGTGGCCTTGGATCGGATGCAGCAATAGAAGCAGCTGATATAGTTATTATGACTGATGAGCCATCGAAAATAGCAACAGCAATGAAAATATCAAAGCGTACATTAAGAATTGTAAAGCAAAATATTGTATTTGCATTAGGGGTAAAAGCTATAGTTCTTATTATGGGAGCAGCAGGTATTGCAACAATGTGGGAAGCAGTATTTGCAGATGTAGGAGTGTCTGTTATTGCGATTTTAAATGCAATGAGAGTACTCAATATAAAAAAGATTAAATAGTATTATATGCTATAAAGAAATGGGGGGAGTGTCATATAGCCCCTCATTTTCGTTATAATCAATGCAAAAAGTTCCATGATTTTATTTACTTTAAAAGGTTAAAAATATGTTTTCTATGTTTAAAGGCTTTGTACTGGAACATACTTTAAAATAATTATGATTCAGGAAGCAAAAGTTTATTAATTTCATCGTCAAAATCTATATTGTTTATATCCTTGAGCCATTTTTCTGAAATTATAACATAACTACAGTCATTAGATTTACTTTCTAAATAAGTATAAATTATTTGAGACTCATCCAGTTCTTCCCTTCCAACTTCTATCGAATTATTTAGGGATTTATTACTAAAGTAAAATAAAATATTAGTTTTAAAGATATATTTCAATTTTCCCAAATCAAAATCTTTAAGTATATATCTTTCACTAAAAAGAATTTTATTTCCTTTAATCAGAAAAAATTTGACCATATCATCATTTAAATACTCGAGTAAAGCAATATTTTTATTCTCTTCTGTATATTCAACAACTTTAACCTTATCAATTATATACTTTATTGAAGTTAAATAATCTCTATACTTAATAGCCTTTTCAAAATCAAATTTCCCTGATGAAGAATTCATATTAAATTCTATTTCCTCAATGATACTTTTATCAGTACCATTAAACAGGTTTACTATTTTATTAAATATATCAAAATACTTTTCCTTTGAAGTTTTATCCAAACACATACCAATACACAAGCCTAAAGAATAGTTTAAACAATAGGAGTCTTTTTGTGAATTATTAGTACATAGTATTTTACAGCATTCTTTTATCCCTTGAGTGGCTCTTTCTACTGTATTTTTATTTGTATATGGTCCAAAATAAACACCATCATTGCCTTTGCTATATTCACTGGAAAGTTCAATATAAGGGTGCTTTTCATTAAATTTTATTCTTATATAACAATAAGATTTAGGGCTTTTCATTAGTCTGTTATATAAAGGTTTAATTTCCTTTATCAATTTACATTCTAGCATAAAGGCTTCAAATTCTGTATCGGTAGTTATATAGTCAAAGTCTTTTAGATTTTTAACTAATTTCACAACTTTAGGAGTATGTGACTTTGAGTTTTGAAAATATGAAGAAACCCTGTTTTTTAGATTCTTTGATTTTCCCACATAAATCACACTGTTAAGGGAATCTTTCATAAGATATACCCCTGGGCAAGAGGGGAGCCTTTTAGCTTTTTCTTTTAAGTCCAAATTATCTCCTCCTAGAAATATAATATTTAAATTTTATCACCATTAGCTCCTTACCTCAATTGGTACATATATGAAAGGATATTTTAGCTATATATTTGATTTATAATACTGCTTAGGTGATAGTTGAAATTCCTTTTTAAAGGCTCGTACAAAACTAGAGTAATCTCCAAAGCCGCAAAGGTCGCAAACCTCTCCTAGAGACATACCATTTATTATAAGATCTGAAGCTTTTAAAAGCCTCTTTTTTTGTATGTAGTTATATAAGGTGTAGCCGGTCTCTTTTTTAAATAAATGCATCAAATAATACTTATTTAGATAAACTTTTTCTGCAAGAATATCTATAGATAAATCCTTGTGTAGGTTTGAGTTTATAAAACTTAAAATAGTTTCTATTACAGGGTTACATTTGATATCATTAATGTTTTTACTAATATCAATTCCAAGAAATAATCTATTTATTTTTATCATGAATTGAAGAAATAAAGTATTTCTTAATATGGTGCTTCCAAAATCAGTATCTTTCATTGATTCTTCAAGATCAGTTAGATTTTTCTTTAATAGATTTATATCTTTGCTGCTCAGTCTAATAAGATTAAGCTTTCTTTCAGATGCTAACTGAAAACAACTTAGAAGATCGGAATTGTCCCTATTATGCTTTTCTAAAAATAATGGATTTAGCCACAATATCATTCTTTCATAAGGCATAGTGGAGCTTATTATTGGTAGATGAAGATCATTTTTGCCAACCAATAATACATCCCAAGGCTTTAGTTTATAAGATTTCCCTTCAATCATGTAGGTCACTTCTCCTGATATGAAAATAATTATCTTATTAAAATCATGGTAATGAAATTCAATCTCATTCTTTTTCTGATCTTTTAGATTAAAAAAGAGAAAATCTTCCTTAAGATAGCCTCGCTTTGTTTTTTCTATAGAAATCTTATCATCCATACAGACACCTCAGTTATCAACTAATAATCTATTATATTATAGCACTTTATGCAATAAATTGAGCATTGAATACAATAAAAATAGCAAATGTAGCGAATATAATAGTTAATAAGAATAACTCATACATAGGGAGTTGATTATATATGAAAAAATTTTTAAAGAGCTATAAAATGTCTTTGGTACTGCTTTTATCAATAGCACTGGGAGGAGGGATAGGGGTTATTTTAGGACCAAAGGCTATAGTGCTGGAGCCTTTTGGAGAAATATTTCTAAACTTGATGTTTACTATAATAGTGCCATTAGTGTTTTTCAGTGTAGCATCAGCTATAGCTAACATGAGTGGTATGAATAGATTGGGAAAAATAATGATAAATGTTGCAACGGTTTTTGTAGCTACTGCATTAATAGCTGGTATATTAGGAATTATAGGTGCAATGATTTTTAATCCAACTACAGGTTTAGAGGGGGAATCTATTAAAGCTATTTTATCTCAAGGGGGAGGGGAAATTGGAGAGAAAGTTGAAAAGATATCACTATCAAAGCAGTTAGTAAAAATAATTACGGTAGGGGATTTTTCGGAATTATTTTCAAAAAATAATATGCTTCAAATAATTGTTTTCTCTGTGCTATTTGGAACATCAACAGCATTAGCTGGTGAAAAGGCAATAATTATAAAAAAGTTTTTAAATTCAGCCACAGTTGCAATGATGAAGATGGTAGAAATAATCATGTATTATGCGCCAATTGGATTAGGATGCTATTTTGCTTCTGTGGTAGGGCAGTTGGGGGCGCAAATATTGCAAGGATACTTAAAGGTTTTTCTTTTATATTTAGGTTTGACAGCAATATATTATTTTATATTTTTTAGTATATATGCATATATATCCGCTGGGGAATTAGGTTTTAGAGGATTTTGGAGAAATGCAATTGCACCAACAGTAACAGCTTTAGCTACTTGTTCCAGTGCTGCATCAATTCCAGTTAATCTTGAAGTTGCTAAGAAAATAGGTGTACCAAAAGATATAGCAGAAACCGCAATTCCTCTAGGGGCTAACACACATAAGGATGGCTCTGTTATTGGTGGAGTGCTAAAAATAGTATTTTTATTTGGCTTGTTTGGTAAAGAAATTAACAATATTCCAGTACTTTTATCAATACTTTCAGTAAGCTTTCTAGTAGGTGCAGTTATGGGAGCAATACCAGGTGGCGGAATGATAGGAGAGATGCTAATAATAAGTGTTTATGGATTTCCACCTGAAGCACTTCCCATAATCGCTGTTATTAGTACAATTATAGATGCACCAGCTACTGTATTAAACTCAACAGGAAATATTGTTTCTTCAATGTTAGTTTCAAAGTTTGTTGATGGAAAAGAGTGGCTAAAGATTAGTTGAACTTAAAACTACTAAGTAGATGTAGTTTATTAAATTATTATTATTATGCAAAGAAAAGATATGCCTTTGATTTATAAAGGCATATCTTTATGTTCTGTATCTCTAATATTATCTAATAAATAACTTTTGGCATGTTCAAAATGACTTTTCATAAGGGAAATTGTTTTATCGAAGTCTCTATTTACAATAGATGATGCAATATTTTTATGTTCTAGAAGAACCAGTGATTGTGCAACTGCAAAATTTTGATATATAGTTGTTAATATACTAAATTGACTTCTTATATTTTTTGAAGCGTTATACAATCTTGAGTTATCAGCATATCTAAAGAAAATATCATGAAAATTATCTGAATGAAATTTAAAATCTTCTAGGTTTTCTAATTCTAATGATTTTTCTTGTAATTCAATGCAATTATTAAGTTCGCATATAATATCATCTATTTTTTCGCTTTTTAAAGCTAAATTTAATGCAGCTAAATCTAAATATAAGCAGAAGTCATAAATTTCTTCAATATCTTTCTCTTTAATATCAATTACTTTCGCCCCAATATTTGTTACGTGTTCAATTAGTCCTTCCTGGCTTAATCTATTTAAAGCTTCTCTAATTGGAGTTGAACTTGTATTGAATTTTTCTTGTAGAATCTTTAAAGTTAGCTTTTCACCACATTTAATGTTTTGATTGATAATATCTTCTCTTAAAATTGTATAAATTTGCTCTGCTAAAGTAACCTTAACTAAATTTCTCATTATTTTACCTCTTTAAATGTTAATAATATTTTATAATTGGCTTCATTTATTTTATTATAATTATCTTTATATTAAAATACAATGATAGTATTTTGCATTTTGCATTTTGCAAAATGCATATTGTCTAATACAAAACCCTGTGTTAGTATTAAATTACAGGATAAATAGTGAAAATTAGAAGAGAAAAACAAACTCAAAACCTTTATGCTTTAATAGAAGTGATAATAATTCATCCTGGTGGATGTTACGTTATGGAATGCTGTATAGAAGGTGCTATAAGGCTTCGTCATCCATTGATGAATGAAGTGCATTGGGTTGAAAAAGAGAAATTAATAAACAAACAGAATTATTAAAAGAGAGGGGTAATGGGTGTGATTCTAAAAGAAATAACACAGGCATTTGGAGTAAGTGGATATGAAAGAAAAGTAAGAGATATCATAAAAAATGATATCGTAGATTACGCAGATGACATCTTAGTTGATGCTTTAGGAAATTTAATTGTATATAAAAAAGGTTCGGGAACAAATAAAAAGAAGATAATGCTGGCAGCTCATATGGATGAAATAGGTATTCAAGTAACTAAAATTGAAGACAATGGAATGATTAAGGTAAAATCCTTAGGCTTTCTTTGGATTCCAACAACATATATGAGTAGAGTTAAATTCAGAAACGGAACGATAGGTATTGTTTCAAGCACAGTAAAAGTAGAGGATTTAAAGAATGATTTTACTAAGCTATATGTAGATATTGGAGTTAAATCAAAAGAAGAGGCTTTAAAATATGTAAAGGTGGGAGATGCAGCTTCCTATATTGGAGAATATGCGGAACTTAAAGATAATAATATTACTGCAAAAGCATTAGATAATAGAATAGGTTGCTATATTCTCATTGAGGCATTAAAGAAGATAGATACTCCTTATAATGATACTTACTTTGTATTTACAGTACAAGAAGAGGTTGGATGTAGAGGAGCTATAGTGGCAGCAGAAAGAATAAAACCAGATTTAGGAATAGCTGTTGATATTACACCAGCTCATGACTATCCTTGTGATTTAGAAGGAAGTAATAAGGTTGGGGAAGGGGCAGCAATAAAGGTATCAGATACCTCAGTAATATGTGATGAATATCTTGTAGATGAAATGGTAAAATGCTGTGAGGAATGTAATATAAAATATCAGATGGATGTGATTTATGTTGGAGGTACTGATGCAAGCTCTATTAATAGATCTAATTTTGGAGTAAAAGCAGCAGGAATATCTGTTGTGACAAGGTATCCACATGGACCAAATGCAATAGTTAATATGAAGGATGTTGAGGCTTCTATTGAGTTGCTAACTAAATATATAGACAGGGATTTTAACTTTAAATATTAGTAAATAAAAGATACGATGAAAAACTATTTTTCATATAGCAATAAATTATATAAAGTTTTGTTTTTTATGAAAAAGATACTAATGGTAAGTTAGTATCTTTTTTGATTTACAATAATGATGAAATACAAATAATGAACCTTTTGTCATTTTAAGTTAAGGTTATAGTAATTAATACCGATATTTATAGTAGACATTTGAATTAAACTTAATTTTAACTCAGAAGAGGTGCAAAAATGAAAAAGACTTGGAGTTTTAGCTTTGAAAAAATACATATGGTTAACTATATAACTATAGTTGGAATATGTTTACTTATGATTCTAACTAGTATGGCAACGGTTAACTTTAAAGTAAATATGCATGAGTTATTACCATTTATAATAGTGATTATAGTTTCAACAGTAGTATATTTTTTGCCAATAAAAGATATGGCAAAGGCAACAACCTTTAGTTCAGTTATAATACTTTCAAATTTCGGATATTTTTTATTAGGAGATTTTAATCAAGGAACTATTGCTTCTGATATATTAGTTTTTGTTGCAGGAATTATATGTGCAACATTATATTTTAGAAAAAAATTATTGGTTATAAATGCAGTGCTTTTAGATGCATGTGTTGCAATTTTATTTTTTGTTAATCCTAAGAGCATTTTAAGTGAAAATTTTTCATATTTAAACATGCTAAATCTTTTTGTAATATTAAATGGCGTTATAATTTTAATTTATTGCCTTACTAGCTGGGGCAACGCACTAATTGAGTCAGCAAATAGTAAATCTTTAGAGAGTAAAGAGCTAGTTGATAAATTAGACTCACTTTTGTTAAATATTAAGCAAAATACTAATAACTTAGATAGTAATATAGAGATTTTTTCTGAAGATCTTACACTTGTTAATGCTACTAGTGATGATATAAATAACACTATGTGCCAAATAAATATTGGAGTTCAAGAAATAGTAGAGAGTATTTTAGGTATAAATTCAAGAATAAATAAATCTAATTCTTCATTAGAGGAAGTCAGCAATATATCTAATGAAATATCTACAATATCAAATGAAATGAAGGAAAATGTTATTGATGAAGCTGAAAAAATTAACTCTATGAATAGCACTATGAAAACCATAAGAGGAGCTGTAAAAGTATCTTTAGACACAGTAAATACACTAAAAAATAGCATTGATAAGATAAATGGTGAGATTAATAGTATTTATAAAATTTCAGCTCAAACTAACTTATTATCATTAAATGCAAGTATTGAAGCTGCTAGAGCAGGTGAACATGGCAAGGGATTTTCAGTAGTTGCAGAAGAAGTTAAAAAATTAGCTGAGCAAACTACTGAAATAGTAAAAAACATTTATCAAATCATTACTGAAATTAATCTTATTACTGATGATGCAGTTATTAAGGTATCCGACGGTAATGTGGTGGCGGAAGAAGGAACTAAAGTTATTGATGATGTTTATACTTCTTTTAACAAAATTGAAAAATACTTTGAAAGAATGAATGAATCTCTATGTGAAGAATATAGACTCATTCAAAGTGTAGTAGAGAACTTTGCTCCTATAAAAATAGAGCTTGAAGGAATAGGAAGTGTTACTGAAGAACATTCAGCATCTACAGAAGAGATCGAGGGAAAAATTAAGGAGCAAGGTGGAAAGATTAATTCAATGGCTTTATCCATAGAGGAAATTAAAAAGTTAAGTAAAAATCTAAGGAAGCTTTCCTCTAATAGATAAGATTAAGTAAGTTTATCAAGTGATTCTTAGCTTCAGATGAAGTTTGCTTAAAAGGAATACTTACTCCAGCTGAAGCTTAGAAGAACTTATCCAGGGACGTAGCATCCGTTATGCACAGCATAAGAACTCTAAATCGCTTTCACAGAGTGCGATGGGAGTATTACGGATGGTAGTCATCGGATAAAAAATGGCGAGCCTTATGTAACAAATTACATAAGGCTTTTCCTTTTTACAGAAAATCCAAATACAAGCATGAAAATACATACTTTTATAAATATGTGACTTATTTATAGAAGTGTATTCCAAATATGACATAATTATTATATAATTGAATTATACAAAATTACATAAAAAATGGAGGGGTTCATTATGAAAAAAATTTGTAAATTAATGGGCACAGTTTTTCTAGGAATGGCAGCATTAATTACTATGGTAGGACCTGCATCTTTTGGTAGCATAGGTAATGAAGAAATGCCTGAATCCATGACTAAAAATCGTTAAACTTACAATTTACAAAGGATAAATTTCAAAAATACAAAAGATAAATTTCAAAAATACAAAAGATAAAATTTTAAAAATACAAAAGATAAAATTTTAAGAGTGTAAAAGATAAATTTTAAAATACAAAAGATAAACTGTTTTTCTTTATTTATTTTTATCTAAATACATAGAAGGGACAGATTTTAGTGCTATTAAAAATATGCGATATGCTGACCACAATTTGTCAATCATTTTTATTTGTATTGACATGTAATAATATAGTATCTAAAGATAATAGAATTTCAAAATTTAAGCTTGGCATTTTGATGGTAATTGTTTTTATGATATCTATGATATTTACTCATAGTGGTATTACTAGTCCATATGCAAATTTGCTAATGGTAATTGGTACTCTGTTGTTTATTATATTATTTTATAGAAAATCTATTTTAGATGCTTTTCTAGGATTTGGATTGTCTTATTCAATAGTTATATTGTCATCATATTTTATAATTACGTTTTATCAAAACATAGTAGTTAAATTTAACTTTGCAATTTCTAGTGAAATCCAAACGCTTATATTTATTTTTATGCCAGCTTGGTTTATATACATATTAGTATACAAATATAGAAAATATTTTTTTGATGCTATTATAGGAGTAAAAAGTCTAAGACCCTCCTTAATTTTTATTTTGCTTTTAAATTATGCTTTAATCTTAACAGATACTTTACGTATACACTGGCAAATAGAAGGTATGGGAGAACTATTCAAGCATAGTCTATACCTTATAAGTTTAATGGCTTTTATTTTTGCAATAATATATTTTGCAAAAATTAACGGAAAATTACAAGAGGTAGAAATGTTGAATTCTGCATTAAATGATAAAATTATTGAACTAAAAAAATTAAAACATGATTATGGAAGTGAAATAAGCAGTCTTTATGGTCTTTATCAACTTGGGAAAGTTGATAGAATTGGAGAATTATTAAAAAATATTGTTGAAAGATATCAATCTTTAAATACTACAATAAATGTAAGTGTCCAAGCAACTCCAATAGTTGCTTCAGTACTACACTCTGCCGTTTCGGCAAGCATCGATGTAATTGTTTTCGATAGTGCTGACTATGAAAATTTAAATATTACGGACAATGATTTGCTGAAAGTGTTATCTAATATTATTAATAATTCAAGAGATGCACTAAGAGATGTCCAGAGTCCGATAATTAAATTTAAAAGCTATAATGGTTATAATGGAGTTATTATTACTATAATCAATAATGGTCCAGAAATTCCAAAAGAAATTAGAAATAGAATTTTTGAATCAGGATTTAGTACAAAGGAGAATACAAGCGGTGATAGAGGGTATGGTCTTAATATTGTAAGTAATATTATCAGTCAATGTAACGGAAGAATTTCCGTTGAAAGTAATAAACAGTGGACGCAGTTTAAGATTGAAATACCATACAAAGAACCATCAAACTCCTAAGGTTTCGGTATTGGGGGTATTATATTTGAGAAAAGTAATTAAAATAATTGCAGAATATATCGCCAGAACAAATAAGTATACTAAAGAACAAGAAGAACAAATAGAATATGCCTTAAGGGTAAGTGTTTTTGAGATCATGAAGATTATTGGTACAATAATTGTATTTGCTTTAATGGGATACACTTTTGAGGCTATTATTGCCATGGCAACAATGGTTTTAACAAAGCCGTATATCGGAGGATATCATGAAGATACTCAGTTAAAATGTTTCATCTCTACATTAATAATTATTGGAAGCATTATTTACTTAAGTATTAATTTAAATGTTGATTTTATTTCTAAGATAATTTTAAATGGGACATCTTTTTATTGTATTTTCCATCAGGTGCCAATAATTAATCCTAATATGCCTTTAACGAGACCTGAGCTTGTTAAAAGGAATAGAACAGTGGGAATTATCATGACTACAATATTTATATTGATTTCTATAATTTTTTACAAAAATACTTTAATTTCTAATACAATATTATGGACAGTTGTTTTTCAAGCGTTATTGATGTTTAATAAAAGAAATATTAAATAATAGGTGACAGGACTTGTAAGAGTTTGTCGCCTATTTATATGTTTTTTGAAATATTATATTATAACTTAAAATAAATGTAATATTATTTACTTTAAATTAAAACTATGTAATAATAGAAAGTTGTAAAACCATATTTATGGTTAGTATTTATAAAAATATGAAAATGATAAAATAGTTAATAATTTCATATAGTGAGGAGTAAAAATGGAGATAGGATTTGATCATGAAAAATATTTAGAAGAACAATCAAAATATATTTTAGAAAGAGTCAATGATTATGATAAGCTTTATTTAGAATTTGGCGGAAAGCTTCTATTTGATCTTCATGCAAAAAGAGTTTTGCCAGGATTTGATGAGAATGCGAAAATTAAATTATTGCACAAGTTAAAAGAAAAAGTTGAGATAATTATCTGCGTATATGCAGGTGATATAGAAAGAAATAAGATAAGAGGGGATTTTGGAATCACCTATGATATGGATGTTTTAAGATTGATTGATGACTTAAGAGGTTACAATCTTGAGGTAAATAGCGTGGTAATCACTAGATATGAAGGGCAGCCAGCTACAACTGTTTTTATAAATAAGCTTGAACGTAGAGGAATAAAAGTATATAAACACAAAGCAACTAAAGGATATCCTACAGATGTAGATACAATTGTGAGTGATGAAGGATATGGCAAGAATCCATATATTGAAACCACAAAGCCTATTGTTGTGGTGACAGCGCCAGGACCAGGAAGTGGAAAGTTAGCAACTTGTCTTAGTCAGCTTTATCATGAATATAAGCAAGGTAGAGCAGCAGGGTATTCAAAATTTGAAACTTTCCCTGTATGGAATGTTCCGTTGAAACATCCTCTAAACATAGCTTATGAAGCTGCAACGGTAGATCTTAAAGATGTGAATATGATTGACCCATTTCATCTCGAAGCTTATAACAAAATGGCTGTAAATTATAATCGTGATGTTGAAATGTTTCCTGTACTTAAAAGAATTATAGAAAAAATAACAGGAGAGAAATCTGTATATGAATCTCCAACAGATATGGGCGTTAATAGAGTAGGCTTTGGTATAATTGACGACGAGGTTATTAAAGAAGCATCTAAACAAGAGATAATAAGAAGATATTTTAAAACAAGCTGCGAGTATAAAAAAGGTTATGTTGATAAAGAAACCTTCCAAAGAGTAAAACTTATTATGGAAGAACTTAATTTAAAAGAAGAGGACAGAAAAGTTGTTATACCTGCAAGGGAGCGTTCAGCTAAATTAAAGGAAATCTCTAATAAAAATGAGAATTGTAATAAAAATGACGCTTGTCCAGCTGTAGCGATAGAACTTCATGATGGCACAATACTTACTGGAAAAAGTTCAAATGTAATGGATGCAACGGCTGCTGTAGTGTTAAATGCTGTTAAACATTTTGCGAATATATATGATGAAATTCATCTTATCTCTCCAGTTATACTTGAACCAATTATAAATCTAAAATTGAAGACGCTAGGTAGTAAAAGCACAGCATTAAGCTGTGAAGAAGTGTTGATTGCATTAAGCATATGTGCAGCTACAAACCCAATGGCACAGGTAGCTATGGAAAAATTAGTAATGTTAAAGGGATGTCAAGCTCATTCAACTACGATTTTAAGTAGAAATGATGAACAGACTTTTGGAAAACTCGGTATAGATGTAACATGTGATCCTGAATACCCTTCAGCAAGTCTTTATTATAATAATTAATTATTACGTATTTAATGTTGTAAAAATAAAATAATAGCCGATTGTTATCAAAAAATGACAATCGGCTTTGTGTTTATTTTATAGATATTATAATAGTATGCAGAGTATTAGCGAATTTTATAGTTTAAAGACAAAATGTAAATTCGTTAAAGGGATAGCAAAAAAGAGGAAAAAATAGTATAATTAAACTCAAAGGATAGAATTGATATTTAAATAAGATTTTTAAAATAATTATTCAGAAAATTAAAACAAAGCTTGCGATAGAGAAATATTTTTAAGTTGAAGAAAAACAAGTGAGGATAATATATGTTAGAAACTATATTATTGGCGTTGATAATTGGGAAAATAAAAGGGTATAAGATAAAACCATTGTTTAAATCATGGACAATATATCCTATATTAGCATTTGAGTTAGCTTATTTATTTATACAAGCTAATATTTTTAAAGAAAATTATAATTTTATAAAATATGCCAATACATTGGAAACTTTTTATTTATGTTCATATTTAGGTTTGATCATTAAATACGAAGAATATATAAGTGCTATCTTAGGATCAGTATGCATTTTTATTGGCACGATGTTAAATAAAATAGCAATATCAGCAAACAATGCAAAAATGCCTGTTTTCCCGACGTTATCCTATTTAACAGGCTATGCAAAACCTGATGCTTTTATGAAAGTAGATGATATACATATTTTGGGAAGTTCCTCAACTAAATTAAAGTTTTTAACAGATGTAATTGATGTAGGATATAGTATTTTAAGTATTGGAGATATATTTATAAGGTTATTCGTTTTTATTATTATTTTTAACACTATAAGACATATGAATAGAACAGAATGTGTTAATGTTTAACTTTTCATATATATGTATCCATGGGAAATATTATGCCAATAGTATTTTATTTCTACAACGTTAATGCTATAATTATGGAAAGATATATGAATGTTTATACATTTGTTAGAGGGGAAATAAAATATGTTTACATTGTCAGTGGTTGAGTTTTTTGGAAGAGCTATTCCGGAAGGATTTTTATCTATTTTTTCAATTTATGTATTTTCAAAGAGTGCTATCAATAAACGAGATTATTTAATATCTAGTATATTGATGAGTATTATGAATTTTATGGTTAGATTACTTCCAATTCATTATGGTGTACATACTATACTTAATATTATGGTACTTATTCTTTTGAGTGTAAGTATAAATAAAATAGATATAGTTAAATCTATACAAACAGTTATAGTTACAATAATTCTTCAATTTATATGTGAAGGAATTAATGTTTTTATAATACAGTATATATTTAAAGCAGATATGAGTTATGTATTTGATGATGCTATGTTAAAAATATTATATGGAATTCCATCATTGTTAATTTGTGCAGGTATAATAGTCCTATATTATATTAGATTATTGAAAAGGAAAGAGCTGAACCATGTTTAATATAGAGAATGTATCTAATAATATTTCAGATAGAATAGCATCAGAATTAAATCTTGATAAGGACAAAAGAGAGGTAATAGCCTATGGAACTTTTGCCTTTTTGCAAATGATTTTCTCAATAGTTCTTGTAATTATATTTGGCTGGCTGTTCCATGTTGGAATTGAGGCCTTAGTAATATCGTTTGTGGCAAGTATACTTAGAAAATACTCAGGAGGGGCTCATGCAGGGTCTCCAAGTAGATGTGCTTTAATAGGAACTATTGTATGTATTGGACAAGCAGCATTGTTCAAGTTTGCCTTAGCTCACAAATTAAATTTTAATATGGTTTTGTTATTGGAGATGATGATTTTTGTGTGGTCGTACTATATGATTTACAAACTAGCTCCTGTAGATAGCCCTACAAAACCTATAAGGAAAAAAGAAAAAAAAATTAGGCTAAAGAAAAGTTCTATGATAATTTTAAGTGTTTATTTAGTTATTACAGTATTTATTCTTATGTTATATAAGGAAACAGGGAAACAAAATTTACTTATATATACACTATGTATATACGGCGGTGTAGTGTGGCAGATTTTTACTCTTACAGAAATTGGGCATTTAATATTAGGTAAAATAGATACTTTTTTAAAGTATCTATTTAAATATTAGAAATATTATAGGGAGGAATAGGTTATGAAAAGATTAAACAAAAAGGTATTAATGTTAATTGCAACATTAACAACTATTCTAGCATCTACAGTGGCTTCATCAGCATGTTATTGGATGATGTATCAACCTGAAGAACCAAACTGCCTAAGAGAAGAATAGAATAAAGATCGGTTTAACCGGTCTTTATTATTTGGTAAATTGGATTATGAGGTAATGGAGTATGAATAACATAGAAGATAATAAACGCAACCAAATAAATGATATAGTGTCAGCAGTAAAACTATCTTCATTATTGTTTGCAGGAATAGGAATATTTAAATGTTTTTCTAATGAGAGCAGTAAGATAGTGCAGAATATGATCCCTATGTATATGATTATTAGCGCTATTTTAGTTTTAGCTTTAATATATTTCATATGGGCATTTTCAACAATTAAGAAATTTAATTTAAAATATATTAAACGTATACAGTTAATCGAAAACTCTATTTTTATTATAATATTTTCTATTATAATACTTAGGTCAGGGGCTTACGCCAGTGAATACAAATTTTTGTTTTTATTCATAATTATAACTGCCACAATACAGTCTGGTATGAAGCAGGGGATGATAATAGCTACTATTTCTTCAGTTATTATTTTAACTATAGATATTGTATGTGCACCTAAGGCACCTATTAATCAATATTTTGAGAATGATTTAATATTAGTGGGGGTTTTCATACTTACGGCATGGCCATTAGGGTTTTATGTAAGGATAGAAAGCAGTTATATTAAAAAGCTTCAGAGTTTGGTTAATGAGGACGGATTAACAGGTGTATATAACCACAGATTTTTTCATGATGCATTAAGAGAGAAAATAATATCATGTAAAGAGGAGAATAGTCCAATTTCTATGATATTCATTGATATAGATTATTTTAAATATTATAATGACCTTTACGGACATCAGCAGGGGGATGAGGTACTTAAAACCATAGGAGCTATATTGAAAAACAATGTAGATAAAGAGGACATAGTAGCTAGATATGGTGGAGAAGAATTTGCAGTAATATTACCCAATACTACAGAAGAAGAGGCCGTTAATGTAGCGGAAAATATAAGGAGCAAAATAGAATCCACTTATTTTAAGGGAGAGGAAAATCAGCCTAATGGTAAATTAACTGTTTCAATGGGTATATCTGTTTACCCCTATAAAGCTAAAAATGATATAGAGCTTATTAAAAGCGCTGATGACGCTCTTTATAGAGCTAAATTTTTTAATAAAAACAGAGTAGAGACATATACATCTATTTTAGATGAATTAAAAAATGATATTGATGAAAAACATATAGACTTGGTCACATCAATAAAAACTTTAATAAGTGTTATTAATGCAAAGGATAAATATACATATGGTCATGTTGAGAGGGTGGTAACCTACAGCAGACTGGTGGCAGATAAGCTTGAATTAGATGAAAGAGATAAAAAAGATCTCATATATGGAGCTTATATGCATGATATTGGTAAAATTAATATTTCAAAAGAAATATTAAATAAAAAAATGCCTTTAAATGATGAGGAGTGGGAAATATTAAAGCAACATCCGCAAAATGGGGTAGAAATAATAAAGCCTGTAAAATCACTGCGAAATATCTCTCATTTGATATTACATCATCATGAAAGATACGATGGTAAAGGTTACCCTGATAACTTAAAGGGTAATGACATACCTTTTCTTGCAAGGGTGTTAACAGTAGTGGATAGTTTTGATGCCATGACTTCTAATAGACCTTACAATAAAAGAAAGACTTATGAGGAAGCTATTGAAGAATTAAGAAGATGTAGTGGTACTCAATTTGACCCAGCGATTGCGGAAGTATTTATAGAAACCATTGTGGAGAGTAAAGATAAATTTGATAGAAAATATTTTTATTAGCACAAAGAAAAATTATTTAAAAAATGCTATAAACAATATTAAATATAAGGTATAGCATGTACTAAATATGGAGATTTATCAAGGAATAGTTCTCTTTTGACCAATATCCTACTCTAAACTTTAGTAAAGCCATGTAAACTCATTTACAGCATTTGACCTAAATGGGGGTGGATGGTATTATATCTATATGTTTAAAAAAGCCTATTGTTCGACGCCAAAAGCGTGAATAATGGGGCTTTTTATTATTTTATGGAGGATTAGTACTAATGGAGGATAGTAGTATAATATTGCGTCAAGAGGTTTTTAAGTCTGACGCTTGGAAGATTGTTGACTGGATGGAAGATGATGAAGTGACACAGTATTTAAATGAAAGACAGAATGTTAGTAAAAGCATTAAGCAAATAATATATAGAATTAATATGCCTATTCTTACCCATTTATTTAATCAAGATGGAAGTTTTTTTATGTTAACAACAACTGAGGAAGAGCCTGTTGGATTTTTAAGGCTTGTTCCTAAAGGTAAAGGTGCAGAAATGGTTGTAGTCATTGGTGATAGAGAAAAGTGGGGAAAGGGATTAGGCTCTAATGCAATTTTGGAAGGTTTAAAACAAGCCTTTTTTACATGGAGGGCTGAAGAAGTAATTGCAAAAATCAATTTTAAAAATGAGCGTTCAAAAAGAGTTTTTAAAAAAGTAGGTTTCAAAAAAGATAAGGATTTACCAAAAGAAATACAATATTCTATTTCTATAGAGCAATTTTTAAAATTAGCAGCTTAATTATGAGCTGAACTCAAGGCTATATTAAGAATAAATCTTAATGTAGCCTTTTTTATTTTTTAAATAATTTTATATTTTGAATAAAAATTTATTATTTACCTAAAATAAGGTTGAATAGAAAGACTAAGAATCACTTGACTGCATGAAGCTTCTAAAAGAATTTAGAAAGGATGTTTGTTACATGATTGAGAGTTATGAAAATAAAAAAGTTAGTATCGCATTGTTTAGTGGAGAGTATGATAAGGCACTAGCTGCACTAATAATGGCAAATTCCGCAAGGGAAGTAGGTGCTGAAGTAAGAATGTTCTTTGCCTTTTGGGGTCTGTTTTTATTAAGAGATCCTAATAAACTTTCCACGGAAGATAAAACTTCATATGAGAAAATGCTTTCCATGATGACACCAAAGGGGCCTGAAGAATTGCCTCTATCTAAAATGAATTTTAGTGGATTAGGAAAGGCAATGCTCCTAAAGATGATGAAAGATGATGAAGCACCGGAACTAATAGACTTTTTAAATGGAGCAAGAAAAAAAGGCGTTAAATTCTATGGATGTAAGCTATCGGTGGATGTAATGGGATTTAAAAAGGAAGAGTTAATACCAGAATTAGAAATTGTAGATGCAAAAGAATATATAAAGTATGGATTAAATTCAGATATGCAATTATTTATATAAAAGAAAAAAGAGTATTAAATCTGATGAAAATAATTCATATTAAAATTGAATTTCATGTATAAATATAGTAATATTTTATTATATAGTTAATATAGAGTTTCGTGTAAGTTGGGAGAAATCCGGATTTACACGTTCTTAAAAAATAATAACCTAACGGAGAGGAAAAATCTAATCTGAAGGGAAATTAGATATAATAAGAAATCGAGGTATTACATATCTATTAAGTATGTACTATACCTGTGTTTTTGCTATCTAACTTTTCTCTTGAGAGAAAAGTTTTTTTATTTTTAAAGTTTAATAATAGTAATTTTATATGTTATATGAAGTATTAAGAGGAGGTAATAAAATTGAATGATACTCCACGTTCAGTAAGAGTTCATATATCCCTATTTGGAAAAAGAAATGCAGGAAAATCTAGTGTTATAAATGCAATTACTAATCAAGAAATAGCAATAGTGTCTCCGGTTAAAGGGACAACCACAGATCCGGTCTTTAAATCTATGGAAATATTACCTATAGGTCCTTGTGTTCTTATTGACACAGCAGGTATTGATGATGAGGGAGATTTAGGTCAGCTTAGAATAAAGAAAACTTTAGAGGTTTTAGATAAGACTGATGCGGCATTGCTTATTATTGATGCTAAAGTTGGATTGACTAAAGAAGATATAATGGTTGCTCAAAGGATAAAAGAGAAGAAAATTCCCTTGATTATAGCTTTAAACAAAATTGATACCGAGGATTGGTCTCAAATAGAAATAGAAAAGTTAAAAGAGGAATTAAAGTGCCCTGTAGTTAAGGTTTCTGCTTTGAAAAAAGTGGGTATTGAGGAATTGAAAAATGAGATAATTAAGGTTACTCCTAAAGATGAAGAAAGTTTAAAGATAGTGGGAGACCTTATAAATCCTGGTGATGTTGCAATATTAGTTACTCCAATAGATAAAGCTGCGCCAAAGGGTAGACTTATACTCCCTCAACAACAGACTATTAGAGATATTTTGGAAAGCAATGCTATAGCCATAGTAACTAAAGAGAGTGAATTAAAGGTAACCCTAAATAGTTTAGCTAAAAAACCTAAAATTGTTATAACAGACTCTCAAGCTTTTGATAAAGTTGCTAAGGATACTCCGGAAGACATTTTAATGACATCATTCTCAATACTTTTCGCTAGATACAAAGGAGATTTATTAGAACTTGTTAAGGGGGCAAAAGCCATTGAAAATCTTAAGGATGGAGATAAGGTTTTAATAGCGGAAGGGTGTACTCATCATAAACAGGAAGATGATATAGGAACAGTAAAAATTCCAAGATGGATAAAAGAAAAGACGGGAAAGAATATTGAATTTGGATTTACTTCAGGTGCTACCTTTACAAACGAGATTAAAAAATACGCTCTAATAGTTCATTGTGGTGGATGTATGATAAATAGGGCAGGCATGGTTAGTAGAATAGAGAGAGCGAAAAATTACAATGTACCTATTGTAAACTACGGAATATTGATTGCCTGTGTGCTAGGAATTCTTCCAAGAGCTCTTAAACCTTTCCCAGAAGTATTAAAAATTTGGGAAGAAGGTGAAGTGTGATGAAAGAATTAATAGATAAATTATATAGAAATAATAATTTAACCAAGGAAGAACTAATTTACATAATTGAAAATATAGATGAAGAATCTAAAGAATATCTAATAGAAAAAGCTAGTGAAACTGGACATAAGTATTACTCAAATAAGGTGTTTATGAGGGGGCTTATAGAGTTTACAAACTACTGTAAGAATGATTGTTACTACTGCGGAATAAGAAAAAGCAATAGTAATGTACAAAGATATAGACTTTCTCTTCAAGAAATAATGGACTGCTGTGAAATAGGCTATAACTTAGGCTATGAAACTTATGTATTACAGGGTGGAGAAGATGGTTATTATACTGATGATAAAATTGTTCAAATGATAAAAGCTATTAAAAGTAAATACCCTGATTGTGCTATAACTCTATCCATAGGAGAAAAGTCTTATGAATCCTATAAAAAGTACTATGAAGCTGGGGCAGATAGGTATTTACTTAGGCATGAGACGGCAGATGAAGATCACTATAGCAAGCTTCATCCCAAAGAATTAAGTCTTTCTAATAGAAAAAAATGTTTATACAGTTTAAAGGAAATAGGCTTTCAAGTAGGTGCTGGATTTATGGTAGGCTCCCCCTATCAAAGTTCAGAAAATCTAGCTGAAGATTTATTGTTTTTAAAAGAATTAAATCCTCATATGGTAGGTATTGGACCTTTCATACCTCAAAAGGATACTGAATTTAATGACCAAGAAGAAGGAAGTTTGGAAGCCACAATAATTATGATAGCTCTAACAAGATTACTACTTCCTAAAGCATTGATTCCTGCTACTACTGCTCTTGGTACAATCCATCCATTAGGAAGAGAGAGGGGACTTAAGGCAGGCGCTAATGTAGTTATGCCAAATCTATCTCCTACAAGTGTAAGAGACAAGTATTTACTGTATGATAATAAAATATGTACTGGTGATGAAGCGGCCGAATGTAGGGTTTGCATACAAAACAGAATTGAAAGTGCTGGTTTTAAAATAGATTTCTCAAGAGGTGATAATATTGAATGGAGGCGTTTATAGTATGTTTATTGATCATGAATATATTGAAAACTTATTAGAAGAAGGCAAGAAAGCGACGAAAGAGGACATACAGAATGTATTAGATAAAGCTAAATGTAAAAAGGGATTAGAGCATAATGATATAGCTATACTCCTACAAATAGAGGATGGGGGACAGTTAAAGGAACTTTTCCAAATTGCTGGGGAGATTAAGAAGGATATTTATGGCAATAGGGTAGTAGTATTTGCTCCTCTTTATGTATCGGATTACTGTGTAAACAAGTGTACTTATTGTGGATATAATAGATGCAATGAATTTGGAAGAAGAAAGCTTACTCGTGAAGAAATACAAAAAGAAGTAAGAATTCTAGAAAAAATGGGACATAAAAGACTTGCCCTTGAAGCAGGAGAAGATCCTGTAAATTGTCCTATAGAATATATATTAGATGCTTTAGACGCAATTTATACAACAAAAAATGAAAATGGAGCAATTAGAAGAGTAAATGTAAATATTGCGGCTACCACTGTAGAAAACTACAGAAAGCTAAAAGAAAAGGGTATAGGAACCTATATATTATTTCAGGAAACCTATCATAAACCAACCTATGAAAAAATGCACCCCGAATCTTTAAAAGGAAATTATGAATATCATTTAACTGCTTTTGATAGAGCTATGGAAGGTGGAGTAGATGATGTAGGAGGAGGAGTGTTATTTGGATTATATGATGCTAAATTTGAAGTTTTAGCATTAATGCTACACAATGAGCATTTAGAGAAAAAATTTGGTGTAGGATTCCATACAATATCTGTTCCAAGATTGAAAAAAGCTGAGGGTATGGACTTGAATATGTTCCCACATATGATAGATGATGAAATGTTTAAAAAGGTAGTAGCCATCATAAGAATTGCGGTACCTTTTACAGGAATAATATTATCTACCCGTGAAAGCGCTAATATGAGAAAAGAAGCGCTAAGATATGGAGTATCTCAGATAAGTGCAGGCTCTTGTACGGGAGTTGGGGGATACAGAGAAGGAGAAGCGGGAAAAAAGGTTAATCAGTTTCAACTTGAAGACAACAGAAGTCCATTGGAAATATTAAAAGAACTTTTAAGAGATGGATATATTCCTTCTTACTGTACAGCTTGCTATAGAAAGGGAAGAACTGGAGATAGATTTATGCAACTTGCAAAGTCTGGGCAAATTCACAATGTATGTACTCCAAATGCTTTAATGACATTGATGGAGTTTATATTAGATTATGGAGATAAAGAACTTTATGAAAGCGGCGAAAGGATTATATTACAAGAGATTGAAAAAATAGAAAGACAAGATATAAAAGATATCGCAATAAAAAATATTGAAAGATTAAAAAAAGGTAAAAGAGATCTATATTTATAATTTTGAGCGTAGCTAACCTTATCTCCCGCTTATAGAGTACGAGAGATAAGGTTAGCTACGTCATGGGATAAAAATATGCAATTGTAAAAGAAGTAGTAAAATTTTAAGGTTTTATGAAACATGAATTTATATGAAAAGAAAATAGTATATTAGCGATAAATTTGTCTATGGGGTGATTTGATTTTTTCTCGTGATAGCATGTCCTTCATTATTTCCATATATTCTTTAGATACTTCAGGACATGCTTTTAATATATTGTCTATAACATAGTCTATATTGCCGTCATCTACTTTTTTTGCACTAATACCAGAATCGGTGATTATACTATCAGTGTTTAGAGAGTCATAAATAGTATTTACGATTGGAGATTGCATTACTTCATCATTTTCTACACACTTTTCTGAAAAATATAGTACTCCCTCGACTATTACAAATTGGCCATAGTTGTATTCTTTTTGGTGTTTAGATGAGCCATTCCCTAAATTAGAAGGACAATCATACTTAGTATGTTCTACATGTTTTATATCAAGTATGTTATACTCTTCCTCTCTTGTTAAAACCGTTCTCACTTCTAAATCTAATAATCTATTTTTTATATCGTCGGAGAAATTTTCTCCTAGTTCTAAAATGAAACGTTTCATTGATATTGTTTTTTGCATTCTATAATTTTTTTTCACTTTAATTATTCTCCTTTTTAGTTTTTTGAAAGATTTTACGTACTAATATGAGAGCACTTACTCAATTGACATAATATAAATACCACCTTTACAAAGGTGGTATTTCACATGATGTCTATATATCAAATTTTTAGTGCATCATCATAAAAAATTTATAATTTTATAACATTAGCTGCTTGAAGTCCTTTAGAGCCTTGTTCTACATCGAATTGAACTTCTTGGCCTTCGTCAAGACTTTTTCTTGCCTCGTTTCCTTGTATTGCTGTGAAGTGAACAAAAATGTCTTCTTCTCCTTCAACTTCGATGAATCCAAAACCTTTTTCAGAATTAAACCATTTTACTTTTCCAGTTTTCATTAACTGACCTCCTATAGTAAACACTTAGTATTAGTGCTTTTTTCTTTATACTATTAGTATACCACAATAATTAAAAATTAACAAAAAACTTTTATTCTATCATACATTATAAAACCCATGCAATATAAATTTTAAAAGGCAATAAACTTAAAACTAATTCAGGTCATACATTAATTGAAAATAGCTACATTAGATTTGATGCCTTAGATAAGGATATAACTAAACTTAAAATAACATCCTCTGTTTAAAAGTAGAGGATGTTATTTTTGTATATGGAAGTACTAATATTAAATAACAACATATATTTATATATTGTTTATTTAGAAAATGAAGTTACATTCGTCTAATAACCCCACAAGCCAAACGTTTACCAGCATTACCAGCAGGTTTTTGTGTTCTATAATCATCAGGATTTTCATGTATCATTACTGACTTACCAATTACATCCGCTACTTTAAATCTGTTTGTAAAGAAGCACATCATAGCGCGACCGCCATTTGAAAATAATACTGGAAAATCTCCAGCATGATTACCATGAGGTTGATTATCAGGATTCCAATGTTCTCCAGCAGATTGGAAAGGATTTGCTGGATCTCCTACTTCACAATTGCCGGATTGATGTATATGGAAACCATGAGGACCAATAGGTTGAGTTGTTGCTGTAGCTGGTTTATACCTTGGAAGTCCATTAATCATAGCGCATACTCGTGTTCCACCTGGCACATCCGTAAAATATACTACTCCGTTTATATTAGGAGCAAGTGGTCCACCTTTTACATTAGCATAAGCAGTTGAGTTCATATTTCTAAAATAAGGGTTATACATTTTATACCTCTTTTATAAAGATTATTCATAGTTATAATATGATGGATTAAGGAGAAAGGTGAATTGTTTTGGTTCCTATAAAATGTCTTTAATAAATAGGTTTATTTTTAATAGGGGCCTATTTATTTTTTAACAAATTTATTTAGAGTAGTATATAAAAAATAGTAGATAAAATAACTAATTATATCAATAAATTAGTAGAAATTTATAAAAGATTAAAGGAAGTGTCATTCAATTATTAGAAAATTTGATAAAAGTTTATCAAAAAAATCCTTTTGAATTGTTAAAATTTTAATTAATTTATAATTTAATTAAAAAAACCATGTGAAAAAAGAAAAAAAGAGAGGAATATTCTAAAATATATAGAATAAATATATATGAGCAAATAATTTTAAAATTCAAATATCAGAATATTCTTTATTATTTTAGAAAAGTAGATAAGTGCAAGGGGGGATTTAAATTGTCAGTAAATGAAAAACATTGTTGTTGTGGAGATATTAGAAAAGATGAAAGAATTGAAGAAGTCAAAAAAATAATTGAAGAATTAAGAGATGTAAGAGGTAGATTAATTCCGTTACTACATGGTATTCAAGGTATATATGGATATCTTCCAGAGGAAATTTTACAATATGCTTCAGAAAGCCTAGATATACCTATGGCTGAGATATATGGTGTAGCTTCATTTTACCACTTCTTTTCTCTTGAACCAAAGGGAAAGCATGTTATAAGAGTATGCATGGGCACTGCCTGCTATGTTAAAGGAGGACAGGCAATTCTTAATAGATTATCTCAAGAGTTAAATATTAAAGCAGGAAATACAACAGAAGATAGAAAGTTTACACTAGAGGCAACAAGATGTGTAGGGGCTTGTGGGCTTGCGCCTGTTATTACTATAGATGATAAGGTTTACTCAAAAGTAACCCTAGATGATATAGGAAGAATTCTTGAGGAGTATATAGAAGAGGAGGGTTAATATGAAGACTATAGAGGAATTAAACGAAATAAGAAAAAATACTTTTGATAAGGTTAATCAAGGTAGAGATAGAAAAAAACCTAGAATAGTAGTAGGAATGGCAACATGTGGTATAGCCGCAGGGTCAAAATATGTAATGGAAGCTATAGAAGATGAGATAAGAGAACTTGGTATTGAAGATGTAGATTTAGTAAAAGCAGGATGTATTGGAATGTGTAGATTAGAGCCTATAGTAGAGGTTATAATGCCGGGACATGATAAGGTTACCTATGTAAAAATGAGTGCAATGAAGGCTAGAAGAGTTATAAGAGAACATATTAGAAATGGGAAAATTATTGAAGATTATACTATGCATGTTATTGAAGATAAAATTATGAATGATTACGTAGTGCTAAGCGACTAGTTAGAGGGGGGATATATATGAATTTATTTCGTGCTCAAGTTTTAATTTGCGGTGGAGTGGGATGTAGTAGCGAAGGTTCTATGGATATTACTAATGCATTAAAAATTGAGCTTAAGAAACATAGGATGGAAAATGAAATAGAATTAATAAGAATAGGCTGCCTAGGCCTTTGTCACTTAGGACCTATGCTCATTGTGTTTCCAGAAGGAACTTTTTATAGCAAAATAAGTATAAAGGATATACCTGAAATAGTAGAACAACACTTAGTAAGTGGCAGGAAAGTAAATAGATTAGCATATTACAAGTCTTTTTATAACTATAGTGTAAGGTCTTTGGAAGATGTAGAATTTTTCAATAAGCAGACGAGAATAGCCCTTAAAAATTGTGGGGTAATTGATCCTGAGAATATAGATGAATATCTTGCTTTTGACGGATATAAAGCACTAGAGAAAGTTTTAACGAATATGACTTCAGAAGAAGTTACAGATATATTAAAAAAATCAGGATTAAGAGGAAGAGGTGGCGGTGGCTTCCCAACAGGAGTAAAATGGGAGCTTACAGCTAAGCAAGTGAATGATCAAAAATACATGATATGTAATGCAGATGAGGGAGATCCAGGAGCTTTTATGGATCGTTCCATACTGGAAGGAGATCCTCATGCTGTATTAGAAGCTATGGCTATTGGTGGATATGCTATAGGGGCTAATGAAGGATATATATATATTAGGGCAGAATATCCATTGGCGGTTGAAAGATTAAA
Source organism: uncultured Clostridium sp. (assembly GCF_963515715.1). GTDB lineage: Bacteria > Bacillota > Clostridia > Clostridiales > Clostridiaceae > Clostridium_AW. The sequence continues at coordinate 67,622 of NZ_CAUPZS010000008.1, read as the reverse complement.
ATTAGCTATAAAGCAAGCAGAGGAGTATGGACTTTTAGGTGAAAATATATTAGGTACAGGCTTTGATTTTAAAATAAGTATAAGACTAGGTGCTGGAGCCTTCGTATGTGGTGAAGAAACAGCATTAATAAATTCAATTGAAGGTAAAAGAGGGATGCCTAATCCTAAGCCACCATTCCCAGCACAAAGTGGTTTGTGGAGAAGGCCTACAGTAATAAATAATGTTGAGACCTATGCTAATATACCTCAAATAATATTAAATGGGGCAGAATGGTTTTCAAATATTGGTACTGAGAAAAGTAAAGGAACAAAAGTTTTCGCCCTAGGAGGTAAAATTACAAATACAGGTTTAATAGAAGTGCCTATGGGAATTACTTTAAGAGAAGTTATTTATGATATTGGTGGAGGAATACCAAACGAAAAGAAATTTAAGGCTGTTCAAACGGGAGGACCTTCAGGGGGATGTATTACCGCGGAAAATCTTGATACTCCAATTGATTATGATACACTAAGTGCATTAGGATCCATGATGGGATCAGGAGGAATGATTGTATTAGATGAAGACAATTGCATGGTAGATGTAGCAAAGTTTTATCTTGATTTTATAAAAGATGAATCCTGTGGTAAGTGTACACCTTGTAGAGTTGGAACGAAAAGAATGCTTGAAATTTTAGAGAAGATAACCAAAGGTGAAGGTACCATGGAAGATTTAGATAAGTTAGAACATCTAGCAAAGCAAATTAAGTCAATATCTCTATGTGGGCTTGGTCAAACTGCCCCTAATCCTGTATTATCAACGTTAAAGTATTTTAAGGATGAATATATTGCACATATAGTAGATAAGAAGTGTCCTTCAGGAGTTTGTCAAGAGTTAGTGCAATACGTGATAAATGGTAGTGAGTGTAAGGGATGTAGTATTTGTGCAAGGCAGTGTCCTGTTAATGCTATAAGCGGAGAGATTAGACATACATACACTATAGATATGGAAAAATGTATTAAGTGTGGAGCGTGTATAACTAAGTGTCCATTTAAGGCAATCGAGAGAAGATAATTTTCAGTGAGAGGAGTGAAGATTGTGGATTTTGTAAAACTTAAAATAGACGACAAGGAAGTTCAAGTGAAAAAGGGAACAACAGTGCTAGAAGCAGCTAGAAGTATAGGTATTAAAATACCTACATTATGTTACCTAAAAGATGTTAATCAATGTTCTTCCTGCAGAATTTGTGTTGTGGAAGTAGGAAATAAATTTATAGCATCCTGTTCTCTTCAAGCTGAGGATGGCATGGCAGTTAGGGTTAATACTTCAGCAGTAAGAGAGGCTAGAAGAATTGTGGTAGAGCTTTTATTATCTAATCATAAGAGAGAATGTACAACTTGTAATAGAAGTGAAAATTGTGAATTGCAAATGGCTGCTAGGGACTTAAATGTTAGAGACATAAAATATATTGGAGAAAAAATAAGTGAACCATTGGATACATCATCTCCTTCAGTAATAAGAGATAGAGAAAAATGTATACTATGTGGTAGATGTATAAGTACCTGCTCTAACGTGCAGACAGTTAGTGCCATAGGGTTTGCTAATAGAGGATTTAATACAAAAGTTGAAACACCATATGAAAAGCCTTTAGGAGAAACAGTATGCGTAAATTGTGGACAATGTATAATGGCATGTCCGGTGGGAGCTTTGAGTGAAAAAAGTGATATTGATAAAGTTTGGAAGGATTTGGAAAGTAAGGATAAGTATGTAGTTGTTCAAACGGCTCCATCAGTAAGAGTAGCCTTAGGAGAAGAATTTGGCATGAAAGTTGGCTCTAGAGTTACGGGGAAAATGGTATCAGCTCTTAGAAGGCTTGGTTTCCATAAAGTTTTTGATACAGATTTTGCAGCGGATCTAACCATTATGGAAGAAGGTACTGAATTATTAGGAAGGTTAGAAAAGGGACATGGTCTTCCATTGATGACTTCATGTTGTCCAGGATGGGTTAAATTTGTTGAACATTTTTATCCAGAAATGATTAATAATTTATCTACTTGTAAATCTCCACACGAAATGGAAGGGGCACTTATCAAGAGTTATTTTGCTAAGAAAATGGGTATAGATCCAAAGAAAATAGTAGTTGTATCTATAATGCCTTGTTCAGCTAAAAAGTTTGAAAGTGAAAGAGAAGAGTTGGGTAATAGTAATCTTCAGGATGTGGATTATGTTTTAACCACAAGAGAGTTAGCTCAAATGATTAAAGAAAGTGGTATGTACTTTGAAGATTTACCTGATGAAGAATTTGACAATCCAATGGGAGAATCTACTGGTGCTGGAGTAATATTTGGTGCTACAGGCGGGGTGGCAGAGGCGGCCCTAAGGACAGTATTTGAAATAGTTGGAGAAGAAGAGCTTAAGGATATAGATTTTAAAGCCATTAGAGGTATAGAAGGTGTAAAAATAGCAGACGTTGAGCTTCCAAATGGCAATACTATTACCACAGCAGTAGCTCACGGACTTGGGAATGCTAGAAAACTTATAGATATGGTGAAAAGTGGAGAAAAAGAAATTCATTTTATTGAGGTAATGGCATGCCCAGGAGGATGTGTAACTGGGGGAGGACAGCCTATTGTAAATGCCGATGTATTAGAACATTTAAACATAAAATTAGAAAGAGCAAAAGCTATTTATGAAGAAGATAAAGAAAAGCCTATAAGGAAATCTCATAAGAATCCATATATAATCAAAGCTTATGAGGAATTCTTAGGAAAGCCTAATAGTGGAATAAGTCATACCTTGCTTCATACCCACTATGAAAAGAGAAGAAAATATTAAAAGATAGTAAATGATTATAAATGTTGTACAAGAATCTTGTACAACATTTATTTTAATTTTTATTTCTAGTCCCTTGATCTGCAGCTTCTTTGCTAGAATTTCCTCTATTCATATAACCATGATTAGAGTATCTACTATCATTAGTAGCAGCTTCAGCAGCTTGATTTATAGTTTTTATAGTCTTCTTTTTTGACATGGTAAATTTCCACCCTTTCATTAATTAGTTTAAATAAGAGTAATTATTTAATGATTTAGGTCAGTTTAATCATATTAATGATATTATTATTAAACGTAGTCTATTTAATTATTCACAGATTTTTTAATTAAGAATTGATAATTCTCAACTCTAAATTTTTAATTTTCTTTTTCATGATAAGAATACAGTTCCTAAAACATTCACATAATAAAGACAAAATTACATTATGTTGGAGGGTACTGTTTATGAAAAAGTGGGGAAGATCACTTATAATAACTTGTATAATTTTTTTGATAGGTTTTAATTACTCTAATAGGATGATATTAGGTTCTAAAGATGTAAAATCAGATAGTATATTATATTCAGGGGCATATGATGATAAAAATATAATTAAACTTAAAAGTATAGATAACATAGATTTATCAGGGATTCAATATTTTATTTCTGAAAAGAACAGAGATCCGAGACTTGAGGAAGCTATAGCAAAAGCCTATAACTTAGAAAAGGGAAAGGATCAGGTCAAGTACTATTTCAATAGAGTACAACTTAATAATGATATGGAACCTGAAACTTTTGTATATCTTGTAGGACCAAAGTTTTCAGGAGAAGATGGATGTTGTGCAGCAATTTTCTCCTGCGTAAATGGAGAGTACAAATTACTTTCAAAATTTACCCTAGTAAACAATCCTATAATAATCACTAATAATTGGACTAATGGATATCGTGATATTATAATACATGTGTCAGGCGGAGGAGCTAAAGAATCTTATGCTTACATGAAATTTGATGGAGCTAAATATCCAGAAGATCCATACATGCAGCCAAAAGTAGTGCCTAATACTAAGTTAACAGGAGTAGCCATAATTGCAGATGATGTTAGTAAAAATTCAGGAATAGAATTTTAAATGAATAAAATTGCGACGCAAATTTTTTAGTTGAAAATTGCCTCGCAATTTTACTATTTTATGATAAAATTATAATATTATAATGTCGTATTTAAATTAGGAGGTTTTCATGCTTAAGATATGGGGAAAGATAATGAAAGATAATAAGATAGTGAGAGATGAAGTAGCTCAATGTGATACTTATGAAAGCTATCAAGAAAATTTAAAAGCATGTATTATAGAGTTATGTTACAAATTTGATATTTCAAAGCCTTATTGGTTGCCATCGAATTTAAATGAATACAATAGAAGGCTAAAAACAAGCTTTGACGAAAACAACTTTATAGAAGAGATAGATTTTGACCAATTTGTAATTGAAGAGTTAGGAGAGAAAAAATAATGTATACATTAATTGCAACATCAACTTTTGGACTTGAAAAGGTAGTAGCAGATGAGTTGAAAGAATTAGGCTATGATGATTTAACCATTGAAAATGGAAAGGTAACCTTTGAAGGAGACGAAATGGACATAGTCACCTGCAATATGTGGTTAAGAACAGCGGACAGGGTGCTAATAAAAATGGCAGAATTTAAGGCTGAAAGCTTTGAAGAGCTATTTCAAGGAACTCTAGCTGTTAATTGGGGAGACATCATACCTATAACAGGCTTTATGCATGTAGTAGGAAAGGCAGTTAAATCTAAACTTTATAGTGTACCTGATTGCCAATCTATAGTTAAAAAAGCTGTAGTTGAGGCTATGAAGAGAAAATATAGAAGAGATTTATTTCCTGAAGATGGAGCTACATACAAAATAGAAGTAGCAATATTAAAAGATATAGTAACATTGACTTTAGACACTACAGGACCAGGGTTACATAAAAGAGGATATAGAGAGTTGGCTGGAGAAGCTCCTATGAAGGAAACCCTAGCAGCAGCTCTTGTACTTTTAAGCAAATGGGAACCGTCAAGAATGCTTGCTGACCCATTTTGTGGTTCAGGAACTATTGCCATAGAGGCCGCGATGATCGGTAAGAACATAGCACCAGGGCTTAATAGGAGCTTTGTATCGGAGCAATGGGAAATAATATCTCAAGACTTATGGGAAGACATAAGAAAGCATGCAAGAAATTCTATAAATGATAAGGAGTTCAAAATAATGGCTTCAGATTTTAATGGAAGAGTATTAAAAACTGCCATGGAAAATGCTAAAAAAGCTGGAGTGGGAGATTGTATCGCTTTTCAAAAGATGGATATGAGGGATTTTTCTTCTAAGAAAAAGTATGGATTTATTATAACTAACCCTCCTTATGGGGAAAGAATTGGGGAGTTAAAAGAAGTTGAATGCTTATATAAAGCCATGGGAGAGGTTTTTGAAAAATTACAAGACTGGTCGTATTTTGTGATTACTTCTCATAATGAATTCGAAAAGCTATTTGGTAAAAAATCAGATAAGAATAGAAAATTATATAATGGAAGATTAAAATGTTATTATTATCAGTATTTTGGATTAGAACCAGAAAAAAAATGGAGTATTAAAGAATAATAAGAATCTTTAAAATGAGTATTTCTTACAAATAGAGATGCTCATTTTTTTATTATATAAATTGTATGTACGGATTATGAAGATTGAATGTTTCATATCGATAACTGTATGGAGAACTTGATATGATTAAGAAGATATATAGCTAAAATTTTTATTTATTCAGGAGGTTTATATGGAAAAAAATTATAATTTTCAAGTTAATTTAGATGGAATAATTTCTTTGCTTTCAGAAAATTTATATAGTAATCCGGGAGTATATATAAGAGAAGTATTACAAAATGCAATCGATGCTATTACAGCACATAAAAAAGTAAATGATGCATTAGAAGGTGTTGTCAATTTTGAATTATATAGTAATACGTTAATCATTGAAGATAATGGTATAGGATTAACATTAGAAGATATTCATACATTCTTATCCGTTATTGGACAATCATCAAAACGCAAAAATTTAGGGTTAAGCAGCAATGATTTTATAGGAAGATTTGGAATAGGGTTGCTTTCCTGCTTTATTGTTTGTGATGAAATAACACTAATAACGAAATCCATATATAATGATGAAACTTATGAATGGAAAGGAAAAAATGATGGTACATATACCATAAAGAAAATAGATGCATCTTTAGAGTCCGGAACACGAGTATATCTAAAGGCAAAAGAAGATTGCGAAGAATTTTTTGATTATGGTTACGTATATGATACTTTAAAATATTATGGTAAATTTTTACCTTATAAAATTCTATTAAATAGTGAAGGAAGAAATAAAAAAATTAATAAATATTTTGCTCCCTGGAAAAAAGATATATTAAGCAAAGAATACTGGTTTTTAGTAGGAAAAGAAGAATTTAAGGAAAATTTTATAGATTGTATACCTATAAAGTCTTCCACAGGAAATTTAAATGGGGTAGCTTATATTTTATCTAGAAGCATTAGTATCAGTTCAAAAATTAAAGGGAAAGTTTATGTAAAGGACATGTTTGTATCTGATAACTGTGAGAAACTAATGCCTTCTTGGGCATTTTTTATAAAACCACTGCTTAATGCTGAAGGTATAAGACTTACGGCATCTAGAGAAGATTTCTTTGAAGATAAGGCTTTGGAAAAAATGAGAGAGGAAATTTCAGACTGCATTAAAAATTATTTTTATAAATTAGCAGCAACAGATCGAAAAAAATTAGTTGATATTATCAATGTACATTATGATTCTCTAAAATTGATGGCAATTGAAGAGGATGAACTATATTCAATTTTAATTAATTATCTCCCATTCCAAACCTCTTTAGGAAAAAAGACTCTTTGGAGTATTTATGAAGAATTTAAATATATAAAATACACATTAACAGTAGATGAATTTAAACAAATAGAGAAAACTGCTAAAGCTCAAAATATTTGTATTATCAACGGAGGATATGTAAATGATGCAGATTTAGTAGAAAAATTTAATGAATGCATTAAGCTAGGAGTTGTAGAGAGGGTAAAGCCAGAAGATATTACAGAAGAATTCGAAGGATTAAATATTAATGAAATGAATGAGACATTTGATCTTATTGACTTTGCAGATGGAGTTTTAAGAAAAGAAAAATGTAGTTGCAGCATTAAAAAATTTGAACCCGAAGAAATCCCAGTCATATATAACATTAGCGAAGAAGCAAAATTTTTAAAGGAAATTGAGGAAACTAAAGAAGAATCATTCAGTAGCAGTATTAATCTATTTGGAGAAATAGCAAGTATATTTGAAGAAGAAATTCAAGAAGGCTTTGCTAGCTTATGCTTTAATTATAATAATTTTCTAGTACGAAGACTTATAGAATGCAAAGATAATGAAGTAAAAAAGGCTGTTATAGAAATCCTTTATGTTCAAAGTTTAATGCTTGGAAATTATCCTATTAAAAATATGGATAACGAACTTTTTGCAAATGGGGTTAATAAATTAATAAATTTAGTGTTAGAGGAGAAATAGCATAATGAACTATGAAGATGAAATAAAAGAATTAGTATTCAAGGCTTATGAATACGATGATGCAGGGAAATATTCATTGTGTATACCATTATTAGAAAAAGCAACAAGTATAGCAAAAGAGAATAATGATATATTAAGGGAAATGTATTGCAAATTTGATTTAACAAAAGCATATATATTTTCTGGACAAGGAAAAAAGGGAATAATAACTTTCTTTTGGTGCGTAGCTCAAATGGAAAAGGGATATACAAATGATGAAGTAGTGTATCAGGTTCTTTGGGAGTATAAATATATATTAAATGATATTGTTTCATACATGACTATTCCTAGTGAAAAAATAAATGAGACCTTTGAAAAAATGAAAAAGTTATATTTGGAAAATAATCTAAGCCTTAGTCCATACTATTCTCTAAAAATACAAGCTTGTAGTGCAGGGATTGATGATGGTACTAGTATAGAAGAATATTATAAAAAGTGGATTACATCATCTGTAGACGATAGATATGAAGATTGTAAAGCTTGCAATATAGATAAAAAAGTAAGTTATTATATTTCTATAGGAGATTACAAAAGAGCTCTACAAGAATCTGAAGATATTATAAATGGAAGATTTAAATGTGCAGAAGTCCCTGATATTACTTTTGCTGACTTATTGATTCCAGTTTATTCTTTAGGAGAATATGAATTAGCAGAAGAATTTCATAAAAAAGGACTTAGATTAATCAATGGAGATGAAAGTTCTATTATATACATAGCAGAACACATGATGTATTTATCAATTACTAATGTAGAAAAGGGAATTGAAGTTTTTCAAAAAAATTATCCTAATTTATTTAAATATGAAGCTGATGAGGATAAGATGTGGTTCAATGCCGCCTCCTTTGCATTATTTTTCAACTTACAGAAAAAAGATTTACAAAGAATTAAATTAAAAATTCCTAAAAAATCACCTCTATATTCACAAGATGAATATGATGTCGTTAAATTAAAAGAGTTTTTTGAAGAAGAAGTTAAAAAATTTATGGATGGATTTGATAAAAGAAATGGAAATAGCGTGATATCAGATCACGTAAAAAAATATTTAAAAGTTTGTAACTGCTAAAGTTATTTACATAATTTCTAGGGAGTTTTCTTATGGGGTTTGCTTATGTAAAATACAAACTCCATAAGAAACTAACAATTATATGACTAATATATAACTAAATAATTTTTACTTTATTGGACTTTATCTTATACAATTCTGAAAAGAGCAGAAATAGTATAGAAATTATTACAAGATATCTTACTGAATATAAACTTATAATCATATTTATATCAATACTTATAATGGGAGCTATAGCGGTTACTACAAGCTTTGACAAAATAGCTATTGGTAATATATATGAAAAAGATTCAATAGCTGATTTCATAGTATCCTCTGATGAATTTGTTATTTTAGATTTTTTTATAAAAGTTATAATACAAAATAGTGAGGCTGTTATTAAAGAGCCCAACTTAAATTGTAGTTTGAAGGAAAATAACATATCTAAGCAAAGCCACATGATTATGTAAATAATAAGTTCTTCAATAAAACCTATAGATTTTAATACAAAACTTTTTGATTCATTGTATTCATTTATTATGGAGTCACAAAACTCTTTATGATCCTTTCCTAAAAATAAGTTTATATCTTTATTTTCCATTTGTGATTGAAGCATCATATCCAATATTTGCTGAAAAACTTCTTCTTTTTCGAAAAAACTTAAAGTACTTTTTACTATATATTCTTCTATTTGTTTGAAAAGCTTATGATTTTTTCTATTTAGTTTCTTTTCTTCCCTACCCCTTATTTTTAAAAGTTTTAATTCTGAAAACATAGTCACTCCCCCAATACATTTTCTACATTTTTTTTGATTTCATTCCACGTGCTAATAAAGTTGTTTAATTCAATACTACCCTCATCACTAATATAATAATATTTTCGCATAGGTCCTAAAGGAGAGGGTTTCATAACAGAGTATATAAGTTCTTTTTTTTCTAGCCGTATAAGAATTGGATAGACACTTCCTTCTGTCACTTGCTTAAATCCAAATCTTATTAGTTTCTCACATATTTCATAACCGTAAGTTTCGTTTTCGTTTATGATTTTTAATATACATCCTTCCAGTATACCTTTTAACATTTGAGTATTTTGAGCCATTACATCACCTACTTTGTATCGCATAGTAGCCTATATAGAAATAATACTATGACTACTATGTAATGTCAAGTAGTGTAGTAAGTGATCTTATAATGTACCCATACATTTTGAAATTTATAATTTGTGTTATATCATGTAATTAAAGGAAAAATATAAAAATATATAAAGGGTAGGGGGAATTCAAATGAAGGAGAATATTGCAAGGAAAGAATTGAGCAGTTCAAAAACACTGGAGATTACTCAAATGGCCCTTATGACGGCTATAATATGTGTAGCCACTATGGTGATAAAGATACCTACGATTATGGGCATTGGGTATGATCACTTAGGGGATAGCATGGTTTTTCTAGCGGCAATTTTATTTGGAAAAAGAAAGGGTATGATAACTTCGGCACTTGGAATGAGTTTGGCAGATTTTTTATCAGGATATGCCTATTATGTACCATTCACTTTTTTAATAAAAGGAGTAATGGCATTGATAGCTTCATCAATTGCTTATAGAAAGGACTATCAAGGTAAGAATGTATTGAATAACATATTTGCATTTACGATTTCAGGATTTTGGATGGTATTTGGATATTTTATAGCCAAGATAATTTTAGTTAAATTTATATTATTTAAAGCAGATACTTATAGTGAAGCTCTAGCAATAGCCCTTGCAGGTATTCCAAATAATATCGGACAGGTAACCGTAGGAGCCATTATTGCAATTCCATTGATTAAATTATTGTATGGAAAAATAAACATTATAAGAAAATAAGTTTAAGAAATAAATCCGTACTTTTATAAGTGCGGATTTATTTCTTTTAGGTTTTTATTAACCTTATCCATTGCAGGATATATGTAATCTTTATTATATTTTGACACTCCTATTTTAGGATGCTTGCACATTTCGTAATGATAATTAGTTGATTTCATATCATTGTATATGGTTGATAGAGTATTGACTAAAACAATGATATTTTCCTTAGATAGTTTGTGTGGGATAGAATCTGTATCATTTAGATTTTTAGAATAAATTTTTAAATTCGATTGTAGAAGTCGATAACATTCATCTAAGGCTGAATTTTCTGGAAATTGTATTGATATAAGCTGTAGGTCCTTAAAAGTATTAAGTGTATATTCGCAATCATCTTTAGACCAATTGTCCATACTAGCAATATTATCTAGCTCTATGTTTAACTTACCGCGTAAATGTTGAATATTATTAAAATATATGTAGTTTAATCTACTTTGAAGATTAAGATTTGATTTATATTGACTATAACTTATAGAAGATAGAATGATAATAATTAATAATAATATATAACCATAATATTTTTTTAGGATTTTCATTAACATCACTCCTAACATTCTTCCAAGGTAAATACTATTATATCATTTTATACCAAAATATGGAACAAGATATTTTTAATTTATTTCAAGCTATCTTGCATTATATAATACCGTATATTATACTATACATTGGGAGGTGGAAATTTGGATATTCAGTTAAAAAAGGGTGTACTTGAATTGTGTGTATTAGAAATTTTATATAGAAAAGATTGTTATGGCTATGAATTAGTAGAGCAAGTTTCAAAAGTTATAGATATTTCAGAAGGAACAATATACCCACTACTTAAAAGACTGCAGAATGACAACTATTTAGAATACTATATAAAAGAGTCTTCAGTAGGACCTCCAAGGAAGTATTATAAAATAACTTCTATTGGTATTGAACATTACAAAAACCAAAAGGAAGAATGGTTTAGAATATTCAATTCAGTAACAGAGTTTTTAAAAGGAGTTGATATTAATAAATAAGGTCAGTTATTTAGAGCAGTTAGAAAAAAAACTAGAAAAATTACCTAAAAATTATAGAGATGATATATTAAAAGATTATTACAATCACTTTGAAGAAGGTATGCTAATTGGTAAGTCAGAAGAAGAAATAGCAAGCAATCTTGGTGATGTTAATGTTATTGCAAGAAATATTATATCAGAATATTATGCTGAACATTCAGAGCAGGTGCAAAATACAAAGAATAATTCTAGTAAATTATTTGCCATTGCAAATATAGTAATCGGAATATTCAATATGCTTGCAATTGTGCCATTAATTTTGAGTATAAGTCTCCTTATTATTACTTTATATATTTTGGCCTATATATTGCTCGCAATGCCTATTTTCCTTGTATTACATTGGATTTTGCCAAGTCTTCCAATAAATATAGGTTCCCAAAACTACTTATTACAGTTGGTGATTACTGCCTTATCCACAGCACTTGGTTATTATCTACATAAATTATTAAAAACATATACAGGGAAGTACTTTAAATGGGTTTCTATATATATTAATAAAAGTGTAAAGTTTCAAATATTGAGCAATGGTTGTGAGGAGTAATGTAAAATGGTATGCTAAAATAATAAGTTAGCATACCATCAAAATAAAGTATTGCATGTAGAACTATTAGAAAATTTTAGTCGTCCAATTTTCACAATTCCACACTTCTGTTACCACATCTTTATAAAATTCTGGTTCGTGGCAGATTAAAAGTACGCTTCCTTTATAGGATTTAAGTGCACGTTTAAGCTCTTCTTTAGCATCTACATCTAAGTGGTTTGTTGGTTCGTCTAGAACTAGTAGATTAGTTTCTTTATTGATCAATTTACATAATCTAACTTTGGCTTGTTCTCCACCACTTAATACAACGATTTTACTTTCTATATGTTTTGTGGTAAGTCCACATTTTGCAAGAGCTGCACGTACTTCGTATTGAGTAAAGCCTGGGAAGTCACCCCATACCTCATCTATACAAGTGTTATAATTAGCTTCTTTAATTTCCTGTTCAAAATATCCTATGTGCAGGTAGTCACCTAGAGCTGCGTAACCCGATATTGGATTAATCTCTCCTAAAATACTTTTTAATAGTGTAGTTTTTCCTAGTCCATTAGCTCCAACAAGAGCGATCTTTTGACCACGTTCCATGCGAAGATTTAAAGTTTTAGACAAAGGTTCATCATATCCGATTACTAAATCCTTCGTTTCAAAAATTAATTTTCCAGAGGTCCTGGCATCTTTGAAATTAAACTCAGGTTTTGGTTTTTCTTTTGCAAGTTCTATTACTTCCATTTTGTCTAATTTCTTTTGTCTAGACATAGCCATATTTCTTGTAGAAACTCTCGCTTTATTTCTAGAAACGAAGTCTTTCAAATCTTCAATTTCTTGTTGTTGTTTTTTATAAGCAGCCTCTAATTGTTGCTTTCTTGCTTCATAAACCTTCATAAAATCATCATAGGAGCCAACGTAGCGGTTTAATTCTTGATTTTCCATATGGTATATAAGATTAATAACACTGTTTAAGAATGGAATATCATGAGAAATTAGAATAAAGGCATTCTCATATTCTTGAAGATAACGCTTCAACCATTCTATATGCTGTTCATCTAAGTAGTTAGTAGGCTCGTCTAAAAGAAGTATATCCGGTTTTTCAAGCAATAATTTTGCTAGTAAAACTTTGGTTCGCTGACCACCACTAAGATCACTTACATCTTTATCTAAACCTATATCTACTAATCCCATACCACGGGCTACTTCGTCAACCTTTGCATCTATGATATAAAAGTCATTATGCGTTAAAATATCTTGAATTGTACTCATGTCTTCTAATAATTGTTCTAGTTCTTCAGGTGTGGCAGTTGCCATTTTATCGCATATTTCATTCATTTCAGTTTCTAAATCAAATAAATATTTAAATGCACCTTTTAAAACATCTCTAATTGTCATTCCACGCTCTAATACTGTATGTTGGTCTAAATAACCAATTCTAACACGCTTAGCCCATTCTACTTCACCTTCATCTGGTTCTAATTTGCCAGTTATGATGCTCATAAAAGAAGATTTTCCTTCACCGTTAGCACCGATAAGTCCAATATGTTCCCCTTTTAAAAGCTTAAAGGACACATTGTTTAGAATAGCTCTGTCACCAAAACCATGGCTAAGATTTTTAACTGATAGAATACTCATTTCTCAATTCCTTTCTCAATGGTTTCAAATTTTAAAATATACATAAAAGATTATATAGGATTGTAGAAATTTTTTAAAGTGAAATTATTATATTTGCTCTTTTTTTTACAATGTGTTATAAAGAAAATAAAAATAAATTTCTTTAGGAAAGGAAATAACATGAATTTGATAAGTATAGAAAATCTATGTAAAAGTTATAGTGAAAAAGAACTGTTTAAAAATATAAATTTAGGGATAAATGACGGAGATAAAATTGGAGTAATAGGTATAAATGGAACAGGCAAAACCACATTACTTAAGATAATAGCTGGAGAAGAAAGTATAGATGAAGGAAGAATAATAAAGGGTAACTCAGTAAAAATAGAATATCTTTCACAAAATCCATATTTTGAAGCTGAAGCTACAGTATTAGAACAAGTATTTAGAGGTAATTCACCAATTATGGAGGTCATAAGAGAATACGAAAAAGCCATAGAAAATCTTGATAGCTCAAGTGAATATATAATGGAGCTTACTAGTAAAATGGATGCTAGTAATGCATGGGGGATAGAGAGTGAAGCTAAAGCTATATTGATGAAATTAGGTATATCAAATTTTAATGCTAAGGTAGGGAGTTTATCTGGAGGGCAGAGAAAAAGAATAGCCTTAGCCTCAGCTCTTATCAATCCTTGCGAATTGCTTATTTTAGATGAGCCTACAAATCATTTAGATAATGAAACTATAGATTGGTTAGAAGAGTATTTGAATAAGAGAAAAGGGGCTCTTATTATGGTTACTCATGATAGATATTTTTTAGATAGAGTAGTAAATAAAATTGCTGAGATAGATAGGGGAAATATATACACATATGATGGTAACTATGAAAGCTTCCTAGAAAAGAAAATGGAAAGAGAAGAGATGGAACAATCTCTTGAAAAAAAGAGACAAAATATTTTAAGGAAAGAACTTTCTTGGATAAAAAGAGGTGCAAAAGCAAGAAGTACTAAGCAAAAGGCTAGAATAGACCGTTTTGAAAAGTTAAGCGAAGAAGGTATAGAATCCCTTGATAAAAAAGTTGAAATTTCTGTGGCAGGGAGCTATCTAGGTAAAAAAGTTATGGAATTAAAAAATATAAATAAGTCATTTCATGATAAGAAAATAATAAAGGACTTTAATTATATAGTAACTAGAAATGATAGGATAGGGATAGTTGGGCCAAATGGTTTTGGAAAATCAACTCTTATAAATATAATGTCTAATAGAATGAAGCCAGATGGTGGAGAAGTTGAAGTTGGAGAGACAGTTAAAATAGGTTTATTTTCTCAAGAAACCAATCATATGAATGAGGATTTGAGAGTTATAGAATATATAAAAGAAGGGGGAGAAATAATAACAACTGCTGATGGTGAGAAGATAAGTGCATCGCAAATGTTAGAAAGATTTTTATTTACCCCATCTATGCAATGGACACCTATATCTAAACTCTCTGGTGGAGAAAAGAGGAGATTATATTTACTGAGAACACTTATGGAAGGCCCTAATGTATTGCTTTTAGATGAGCCTACTAATGACCTAGATATTGAAACATTAACAATTTTAGAAGATTATATTGATAATTTTCAGGGGGCAGTTATTGCTGTTTCTCATGACAGGTATTTTTTAGATAGGGTAGCAGAAAAAATATTTTTATTTGAAGGTGAAGGCAATATATCTCAGAATACTGGAAATTATTCGGATTTAAAAGAAAAAATCAATAGTAAAGAGATAGAGAAAAATATAAATAATAATGAAGAAATACGCACAGCCCCTAAAGAAAAGGATTCAGAAAGAAGAAAAAATAAGCCATTAAAGTTTTCCTATAAAGAGCAGAGGGAATATGAAGAAATAGATAATATTATCTCTCAACTTGAAGATAAATTACAACAGCTTGAGAGTGACATCAATAATGCCTCTACAGAATATGATAAACTACAAAATTTATTGACAGAGAAAGAAGAGGCTGAAAATCAATTAGAAGAAAAGATGGAGAGATGGGTTTATCTTAATGAAATAGCAGAAAAAATTGCTGAAAAAAAGGCTAATGATGATATGATATAATAAGTTCCTATAAAGGCCGTATACATCAGCATGTATACGGCCTTTATAGGATAAAAAATTAATGTTAGTACAAATTACTCAATTATTACTCTTATGTATGTTTATCATATTAAAATTATAATATATTATCTACAACTTGTATCTTGATTGAAAAATACTGTAACAAATTTAATTGCATAAATATCACACATTACTGTATTCTTTGTACCGGATTCTCGTATTACTACATAGCTAATTCCAACTTCAGTAAGAGTACCTTCACGGTCAATTAGCATATTAGTTCCAATTAGGAATTCAATTTTAACATATTTCCCTATTTGAGTTGTTAACCAGCCTTGAGTATAGTTTACATCTCGTTGAACTGGTGGAGCAGGTTGAACTACTAAGCTAGGTCCTCCTGTAGTACCAGGACGTGGTGGGGGTGCTGTGGTTCCACCAGGTGGGAATTCCTGTCTTGTGTAAGAGGATGTTTCAAAGTCAATATCTGGTTCCATTTCACAGGGGTAATTCATAGATGATTCCTCCCACATTGGATAATCATAATAATTATTTGGTATTCTTGTAAACAAAAGAACGACCTCCTTATAAATTATATTATTATAGGCTAAGTCTGAGCGTAAAGTTCTGTAGGATTATAGAAACAATGGTCGCCAACCCTAACTTGAAAGCTACCGGTACCATTACGAGGAAATTCATAGGGACACGTTGGAATATAAGGATTGAAATACCATAAAGAAGCACCGGTGTTATATAATCTATTCCCAGCTAATGCCCAATCCGCGATTTCAAAGTGTATATCCTCTGGGGGAGTAGCCCAAATTGTTTGAGGATTAGCTACACCAAATAGTTCAGACCTAACACAATCGAATTGTCCCGGTTGAAAAACAATCTTTCTTAAATCACCTTGGCCTAATCTGTGATATTCACCGTAAGACACATTAACCCTATTCATAACTACTGAAGCAACTGCTTTCATGCCAGTGTCACCTTCACCGCCGGCTTCACACTTTATAATCCTAGCTAATAGCTCTCTATTATCATAAGACATTAAGTTCATCTCCTTAATAAAGCTACAGTATTAGTATATTTGTTTAGGAGGTAAAAAGTTCTTAAAAACTGTAATATTTTAACTAAATTAAATTATTTGTGTTAATATTTAAATATAAAGTAAAATGTAAGATAAAATATAAAGTGAAGTGTACAATAATTTTAAGGGGGGATTATTATGGATATTGCTGTGATTGCAGGAACTCCATTTGATACAAAATTGGGGCAAGAGTTTTTGAAGAAATATGGATATGATTCTGAGGGATATCCTATTTCAAACACGCCAGATGAGCAGTCTATTCTTCAAGTTTTATATCCTGATGAATTAAATAATATGGTTAAAGAAAAGATAAAAATTATTAAAAAGAGGGAAATAAAAAATATATTCGTATATTGTAATTCATTAAGCGCTGCTGTTGATATGGAGAAATTATCTAAAGAATTTCATGTAAATATTATAACTCCTCTTCAAGTATATGTAGATATGGGAAGAGAATTTAATATTATAGGGGTACTAGCAGCTAATAATCAAAGCGCCTTTGGTATAGAAAAGGTTATACAAAAATGGAATCCTCAAGCTCATATAATAGGAATCGGTGCATTGCCTATTGTAAACGCAATTGAAAGAAACTTGGAATCAAAAGAAATCGTGGAGAAACTTGGTTTAGATAAGGCTATGGAATTTTTTAAGCATATTAACTGTGAAGTAGTAATTTTAGGATGTACTCACTTTCCATATTTTTATGAAGAATTAAAGAAAAAGAGCTCCATACCAATTATAGATCCAGCCGTTAAAATGCTAGAAAAGCTAATAATTTAAAAGTAAAAATTAGAAATGAAGAATATTGGCAAGAATTCTATGGAAATTCTATCCTTTAGTCTTCATTTTTTTATTTTTCGCTATTAACTTCAATCCAAGTATAAATTTAGGATTGTGTTGCAAAATATAATTAAGACAATTTAGAGTTAAAGGTGGTAATAAGGTGAATGAGGCATTGGTGGTAGTAGTAAGATCCATTATCGGATATATTTCTCTTTTTATTTTTACTAGAGTTTTAGGAAAACAACAAATAAGTCAATTAACATTTTTTGACTACGTATTAGGGATAACAATTGGTTCATTGGCTGGTACATTGACTACAGATTTATCTAGTAGAGCATGGCCTCACTGGGTTGGACTTTTTACATGGTCGGTATTAAGTTACTTAATGCAATTAATAACTATGAAATGGATGTATGCAGCTAAATATATAAATGGAGACCCTAATATAGTAATAATCAATGGTAAAATAATGGAAGAAGCATTAAAAAAAATGAAGTATAGAATAGATGATATTTTACAACTTTTAAGAGACAAGGACATTTTTGACTTAAGTGAAGTTGAATTTGCAATACTAGAACCTAATGGTAAGATTTCTGTGCTCAAAAAAGCGGAGAATAATCCGGTAACAGCTAAAGATATGAAAATATCTGTTTCTCCATCCAAACTTAGTACAGGATTAATTTATGATGGAATGATTATTGAGGAGAATTTAGCTAAAATTAAAAAGGATAAAAAATGGCTTATGAAAGAGTTGAAGAAACAAAAGATAAAAGATGTATCAGAGGTAGTTTTAGCTACATTAGAGTCTACAGGGAATCTTTACATTGATAAATATGAGGATGGTATAAAAAATAAAGATAATATAAAAAATAAGTAAGGAGAATATGACATGAAGAAATTTTTGGAGAGGGCCATTCCAATTGGTATATTGATAGTCTTTATAGTAATTATGTTGAGTGGTAGCTATTTGAAGAAACCCTTAGGTAAAGATGATAATCTTCCATTAATTATTGAAAGAACTATAGAAGAGGTCAATAATGAGAATTGGAATCAAGTTGATGAAAGTATAGATTTATTGGATAATACGTGGAAGAAGATAGTGAAAAGGGTACAATATAGCTCAGAAAGAGATGAAATAAGTTCATTAAACACTAGTTTGGCTCGCTTACGTGGAGCCGTTATGGCTAAAGATAAGGCATCAGCTTTGATGGAATTAAATGAAGCTTATGAGCATTGGCGAAATTTAGGGAAATAAATAAAATTTAGTTGACATCTAGAACTGTTTTTATTTTGTTGTATAATATATTTTATACGATATTTATTTTGATATTTTTAATTATAGGTTTAACATAAATATATTAGGAGGATTTTATGAATATCATCATAATTGGAGCGGGTAAAGTAGGGTATAACTTAGCAGAGAATTTAGAAAAAGAAAACCATAATATAGTTATAATTGATAAAAACCCTCAAGCTTTAAGAAAGGCAGAAGAGAACTTAGATGTAATGTGTATTAAGGGTAGTGGTACTAGCACTAGTGTCCTGTTAGAAGCGGGAATAACTGAAGCAAATTTACTCATGGCTGTTACTGGAAGTGATGAAATAAATATGGTAGCTTGCTTAACTGGAAAGAAATTAGGTGCAGTGAACACTATTGCGAGAATTAGAGATCCAGAGTATGCCAAAGAACTTTTTTTATTAAAAGAGGAGTTAGAACTAGAAATGGTTATTAATCCAGAATTAGCTGCAGCAGATGAAATAGCTCAATCTTTGAATTTCTCACCAGCTATGAATGTAGAAAGTTTTGCAAAAGGTAGAGTAAAAATGATTCAATTAAAGCTAACAGAGGGCATGCCCATTGTTGGGAAAAGTTTAAAAAACATCTTTTATGATACCAAAATCTCAGCTTTAGTTGGTGCCATTATAAGGGATGAAAAGGTAATCGTTCCTAATGGAAATATTAAGTTTGAGGAAAATGACAATATTTATGTTGTAGGGAAGTCTTCTAGTTTGTATAATTTCTGTAAATCAGCAGGACTAATACCATTTAAATTTAAGAATGTTATGATCCTAGGAGGAGGAAGGATTGCTTATTATTTAACTAATATGTTATCTGACATGGGAATGAAAGTTAAAATTATTGAAATAAATAAAAAGCGCTGCGTGGAGCTTTCAGAACTTCTTCCTAAAGCTCTTATTATTAATGCAGATGGTACTGATGAAGATGTATTGTTATCAGAAAATTTACAGGACATGGATGTATTTATCGCTGTGACAGGAATTGATGAAGAGAATTTATTATCATCTCTTTTAGCGAAACAAAACGGGGTGAAAAAAGTTATAGCAAAAAATAGTAGAACTAATTATATGAATATATTGAATAACTTGGGTATTGACCATATTATAAGTCCTAAGGAGATTACTACAAATCAAATATTAAAGTATGTTAGAGGAAATAAAGTTGAATCTTTATATCGTATTTTAGAAGGAAAGGCTGAAATATTAGAATTTATAGCAAATGATAAAAGTAATTACATAAATAAGCCATTAAGAAATATAGAATTTAAAGAGGATTCTATTATTGCAACTATAGTTAGAAAAAATGATATTATAATTCCCAATGGTAATGACTCCATTATTCAAGGAGATCGTGTTATTGTGATTACAAAGTGTAAAAATGTTAATAGCATTGATGATTTAATTATAGGTGCAATTGGAGGATTAGAAAATGAATTCTGGAATGGTCTTAAAAAATTTGGGGATTTTATTAATATGTGAAGCTTTAATAATGGTACCATCCCTTTTTGTATCCATTATAAATAGGGGTTACGATATAAAAGCTTTTGTGATTACTATAGTTATACTATTAATAGTAGGATTTTTAGCAGCAGCAGTAAAGCCTAAAAATAAAAACATCTATGCTAGAGATGGTTTTGCTATCGTTGCTATTGGATGGATATTAATTTCTTTTTTTGGATCACTACCTTTTGTTATTAGTGGAGTAACCCCTTCTTTTATAGATGGATTTTTTGAAGCAAGCTCAGGGTTTACTACAACAGGTGCAAGTATTTTAAGAGAGATTGAGGGATTACCTAAAGGCATTTTGTTTTGGAGAAGCTTTACCCATTGGGCGGGAGGAATGGGAGTGCTAGTAATGACCTTAGCCATACTACCTTCTGTTGGAAAGGGAAGTCTTCAAATAATGAAGGCGGAAAGTCCTGGTCCAACACCAGGAAAGATTGTTCCAAGATTAGGACATACAGCTAAAATATTATACAAAATATACTTCTGTATAACTATTATTCAAGTGGTACTACTTATTTTAGCAGGAATGCCCCTATATGACTCTTTAGTACATACCTTTGGAACGGTAGGCACGGGAGGATTTTCTATTAAAAATTTGAGTATAGGAGCATACAATAATATTTATATAGAGATTATAATTACAATTTTTATGTTAGCCTGTGGAGTAAACTTTTCTTTATATTACCAAGTGTTGAAGGGAAATGTTAAAGCAATTTTTAAAGATGAAGAATTTAGGCTTTATATGGGTATAGTTGCCACATCAATAGTTTTAATAACAATAAATATTCATGGTAATATATTTAAAAATCTAGGACAAGCATTAAGACACTCTTCATTTCAAGTGGCGTCAGTTATAACTACTACAGGATATGCTACTACAGATTTTAATCAATGGCCATCTTTTAGTAAGATAATATTAGTATTGTTAATGTTTGTAGGGGGATCAGCTGGCTCTACCGGAGGAGGAATAAAAAATATTAGAATACTTCTACTTTTCAAAGCTATGAAAAGAGAAATATTAAAAATAATACATCCTAGAGCGGTTTATACAGTTAAATTTGGTGGTAAATCTATTGAAGAGGAGACTTTAACAGAAATTCTTGCTTTTTTCTTTATGTATATTTTTATATTTATTATAGCTCTTTTGATAATATCCTTAGAAGGAAAAGATTTATTAACTTCTTTTACATCTGTGGCTGCTACTTTGGGAAACATAGGGCCGGGACTTGGAATGGTAGGACCGATGGGAAACTTTTCACAGTTTTCAAACCTATCAAAGATAGTATTATCCTTATGTATGATTATAGGCAGACTTGAAATATATCCAATGTTATTATTGATATTTCCGACCTTTTGGAAAAAGGTAAATGTATAAGATGATATTCTAGCAAGTTAATATAATTAAAATAAGGTTAAAAAACCATATTGCAAAAGAAGCAGTATGGTTTTTTTGCCTGATAACGACTTTTTGTGCTAAAATATTACTTGTTGCAAATTTAGAATATTATTTAAGAGGTAAAAATATGGAGAAAAAATTAGATTTAACTGAAGGGAATATACTAAAGACACTAGTGAAATTAGCCATGCCAATTATAGGGACATCCTTTATTCAAATGGCATACAACCTTACGGATATGTTGTATCTAGGAAGGTTGAGCAGTAAGGCTGTAGCAGCGGTAGGTACTGCTGGTTTCTTTACTTGGTTTGCTAATTCAATTATTTTTTTGTCGAAAGCAGGAGCGGAAATTGGAGTAGCCCAGTCCATTGGTAGAGGAGATACTAAAAGGGCTAAAAAATATATAAAGAATACAGTAAAGCTAAATATTATAATGGGATTTGTTTATGCATTAATTTTAATTATATTTAGAAAAAGTTTAATAGGATTTTTTAATTTAGGAGAAAACTCTATTGTAAAAATGGCAGAAGACTATCTTTTAATTGTTGCATTAGGATTAAATTTCTTTTTCATAAATCCTATTTGTACATCAATATTTAATGGATATGGAGATAGTAAGACACCTTTTAAAACCAACATTATAGGATTATTAGTTAATATAGTTTTAAATCCTTTATTGATTTTTGGTTTTGGACCTATTCCTAAGCTTGGGGTAGCAGGGGCGGCTATAGCTACAGTTTTTGCGCAATTTGTAGTTTCATTTTATTTTATATATACAATAGTTAAGAAGACGGATCTATTAAAAGATGTGAATCTATTAGAGAAATTTGATATTGATTGTGTAAAATCAGTATTTAGATATGGGATGCCTGTAGCATTGCAAAATGGACTATTTTGCATATTCGCTATGATTATAGCTAGAATAGTTTCAGACTTCGGAGATGCTTCAATTGCGGTTCAAAAGGTAGGTTCTCAAATAGAAGCAATTTCTTGGATGACTGCTGGAGGATTTTCTACAGCTCTAAGCGCCTATGTAGGACAAAACTATGGAGCAAAAAAATGGGATAGAATTTATGAAGGATATTATAAGGCCTTATTAGCAGCTGGTATTTTAGGAATAGGTACAACCCTTTTGCTTTATTTTGGAGCCAAGCCTTTATTTGCTTTATTTATTCCAGAAAAGCATGTTATACCATTAGGTGTAGATTATCTTAAAATATTAGCTTATTCTCAATTTTTTATGTGTATCGAAATTACAACTGCAGGGGCTTTCAATGGTTTAGGTAAAACTGTACCACCTTCATTAGTAGGAATAATTTTTACAGCACTTAGAATACCAGCAGCATTAATATTATCTTCTGAAAAATTATTAGGACTTAACGGAGTATGGTGGAGCATAAGTTTAACTAGTGTGTTTAAGGGAATAATTCTAACAGCATGGTTTGTAATATACTTAAGTAAGAAATATAAAAAAGTTAGAATAAAAGAAAGTTTACCCGCACCAAATGGATATTAGTTTCAAGGATAAATTTTATTAGTGGTCTAGAAAAGATTAATTAGGTATAATTACATTAAAACTTTTTATACAAAATTTTAAGTCTTAATTCTTATGTAAAAATTGTATAAGCAATTTTTAAAAAGGAGGTTCTTATGTTTAATTTAGATGATTGTATTGGAATTATAACCAGCAGAGGCACAAAAGAAATCGTGGATGCTTTTAATCATAAATTAGCTCTTCATGATATAACAAGGGTTCAATGGATTGCTCTTTATTATATAGGAGAATATGAAGGAATAACTCAAAAAGATTTATCAGATAAGATGAATATTAAAGAATCTACTGTTGCGAGATTGATTGATAGGATGGAGAAGGAAGGTACCGTAGAAAGAATAAAAAATAGTGAAGATAGAAGAGTAACAAAGCTTCATTTGACCGAGAAGGGTAAGGAAAAAAGGGAGGCAGTTATACCTATAGGAGAAGAGTTTTCTAGAGATGGAATTGATGGTATTAGCCAAGAACATCTGAAAATATTTAAAGAAGTATTGCGAAAAATTATAATAAATGTAAATGAAAGAAATATTTAGTAGAAATGATATTGAATTTTTTTTAACAATCTGCTATTGATAATACCATTCAAGGGTGGTATTATTATTTATAAGGATACTTGCTATGCTAAGCATTAGTATGTAAATAATTAGTATAGCAAGTTAAACGAAAAGGAGTGGAGAGGTATTATGAAGAAAGATCCAAGAGAAATGTTAAATGCTTTTTTAGGTGGATTACAAGATTTAGGAGCTACTAATGGTGAACATGTAGAAGCTTTTATGAACTTACTAGGAACTACATATGCTCCAGGAAAATTAGATGTTAAAACAAAAGAACTTATAAGTGTAGCGGTTGCAGCATATAACCGTTGTGAATATTGCATAGTATTCCATGTATTCAAAGCATTAGAAGCAGGTGCAACTAGAGATGAAATAATGGAAGCAGCTATGGTAGCAGTTGCCTTTGGTGGCGGTCCAGCAATGGCATACTCAGTAACTCTTCTTAAAGATTCAATTGATGAGTTTGAAAAAGATTTTAAATAATTTCAAGTAATTTCAAATAATTTTAAATATATACCTGTGCATGAATTTGCACAGGTATAGTTATATTCTTTTTAGGAGGGAAAATAATGGTTGAATTGAAGATAGAAAAATTAGCAGGCCATAGCAAAAAGGGAAAAGTAGGTAAAATAAACGCTAAAGTAGGGAGCGATTTAAAAGAAGGTGACCTTATTTTACAAGTTGAATGCGATAAAGGAAATGCGTCAATAAAATCTAATTGTTCCGGTTTATTAAAGGAATTAAAGGTAGAAGAAGGTGACGAAGTAAATATAGGAGATATTGTTGCCCTCATAGAAGGAACAGTAAAAACTGAGCAAAAGCCTAAAGGAATGGACTATTTTGCTTCTATGCTAAAACCAACAAAAAGAGAAATAGAATGTGATTTAACTGTTATAGGGGCTGGCCCGGGAGGATATGTAGCTGCTATTTATGCTGCAAAAAAAGGACTGAAAACTGTATTGGTTGAAAAAGATAGATTAGGTGGCACGTGTTTAAATGTGGGATGTATACCAACAAAGGCCTTAGTGAGATCTTCAGAAGTATTTAATGATATAAAGCATAGTGAAGATTTTGGTATAAAGGTTTCAGAAGCGTCAGTAGATATGGGAAAAGTTATAGATAGAAAAAACGGAATAGTAGACAAGTTAGTAGGTGGCATAGATTTTTTAATAGGGAAAAATTCCATAGAAAAAATCACTGGTGCTGGTGAGATAATAGATAAAAATAAAGTATTTGTAAAAGGCAAAAGAGAAGAAGTAACTATAAATACAAAAAACATTATTATTGCTACAGGTTCAAAGATTTCTAGAATCAATATAGAAGGTTTTGATGGTGATAAGGTATTAAATAGTACTACAGCATTAGATGTAAGAGAACTCCCAAGTAAGATGGTAGTAATTGGTGGCGGAGTTATTGGAATGGAATTTGCATTTATATATGCTAATTTCGGCGTAGATGTGACTGTGGTAGAATATATGCCAAAGGTGCTTTGTACAATGGACGATGATGTAATCGATGAAATAGTCTCTATAGGAAGAGAGAAGGGAATAAAATTCTACACATCATCTAAAGTAACCAGCGTTAAAAATAGCGAAGATGGAAAGGCTATTGTTGCTTTTGAAATGAATGGAGAGGAAAAATTAGTGACTTGCGACAAGGTTATAGTAGCTATTGGAAGAGAGCCTAATTTAGAAGGCTTAGGTATTGAAAAGGTTGGAATAGAATTGAATGATAACAAAAAAGGAATAAAGGTTGATGACAGATTAAGAACCAATGTAGAAAACATTTATGCAATAGGAGATGTAAATAATAAGATAGGACTTGCCCATATAGCATCTCATGGTGGCATGATAGCAGTAGATAATATTTTAGGAGAAGAAAAAGAGATAGATTATTCAGCGGTTCCAGGGGTAGTATATACAATACCTGAGGTTGCAACTGTAGGAATAACAGAAAAATGCGCTCTAGAAAAAGGGATGAATATAAAGGTTGGTAAGTTCCCATTTATGGCTAACGGAAAAGCACTAACCTATGGTGAAGAAAAGGGATTTGTTAAGATAATAAAGGATATGGATCTAAATACTCTGGTTGGCGCTTCTGTGGTTGGACCACATGCTTCGGATTTAATTGGGGTATTGACTTTAGCAATTAAGAATAATCTTACAGAAGAAGAAATTAAAGAAACAATATTTGCCCATCCTACTACTGGAGAAGCCATACATGAGGCAGCGTTAGAGTTAACAGGTGGTGCTATACATTTTGATATCTAAAAGGAGAGTAATAATATCAAATAGCTTTAATCCGCATTTTAATCTTTCTTTAGAGGAACATCTATTAAATAATATAGAGGAAGATGAAATGATATTATACCTTTGGAGAAATGAAAATACGGTAGTTATAGGTAGAAATCAAAATCCTTGGAAAGAGTGTAATTTAGAAAGGCTCTCTCTAATGAAAGGTAAGATAGCTAGAAGACTTTCAGGGGGAGGAGCTGTGTATCATGATTTGGGCAATCTAAATTTTACCTTTTTAACTGAGGAGAAAAACGAGGATTTATCTAAGCAATTATCAGTAATAATAGATGCTTTAAAAAAGCAGGGGATTGAAAGTAGTTTTTCTGGAAGAAATGATATTTTAGTAGATGGTAAAAAAATATCAGGAAATGCTTTCTATTGGGATGATAAAAAATATTATCATCATGGGACTTTGCTTTATAAAGTAGATGTGGAAAAGCTTACGGGAATATTAACTCCATCAACTCATAAGCTAACCTCAAAAGGAATAGATTCTGTAAAAAGCAGAGTTGCCAACTTAAAAGAATATAAAGGGGATTTAACAATAGAATCCCTTATGAAATCTTTAATAGAGGCTTTTCAAGGTGAATATGGAGAAATAAAGGATATAAAATATTTGGATGAACAAACTTTAAATCTTCATGAACTCATGAATAAATACTCAAGTCCTCAATGGATATACGGAGATAGTCCTGATTTTCATATTTCTATGGATAAAGTAACCGGTGAGGGTAAAATAGAAATTAATATTTCTACAGAAGATAGTGAAATTAAAAAATGTAAGATATATACGGATTCTCTCTACACAAAAGAATTTGAGATAATAGAAAAAATATTTCAAGGCTGTGTATTTAGCAAAGACGATATCATTGAAGCTTTAGACAAAAATAGTAAGCTGTTTTCCTTTAAAGGAAAGATTATTTTAGATTTAGTTAAAGAAATGATTGAAGAAAATGTTCCAAAATTAATATGAATAATAAAAGTAAGAAATAGACTTTTTAATTGATAATTGATAATTATAATAAGTGAAGAGTTAAAAGTTAAGAATGAAGAGTATTGGATGAAATTCCTATGGAATTCCAACCTTTATTCTTCATTCTTCACTCTTAATTTTTAATTATAAAAATGTTTCGTATTTTTAAATATACAAAATATATCTAACCATTAACCAATAGTGACAAAAGCTTCCCGCAAGTGTGAAAAGATGGAACACTTCATGAAAGCCAAAATGTTTGAAATTAATATTCGGCCATTTTGTTCCATATATAACGCCTCCAATAGTATAAGCTATTCCTCCTATTACTAACCACAACATTCCGCCGCTTGGCATAACTTTTGACAAAGGATAGATAGCTATGATTACTAACCAGCCCATTAGAAGATAAAATGAGGTGGAAAGCCATCTAGGAGCATTAAACCAAAAGTTTTTAACAACTATTCCAATAATGGCAAGGGTCCAAATAGTAGCGAATATGCTCCAACCCCAAACTCCTTTTAAGGCAATGAGGCAAATTGGTGTGTAACTTCCGGCAATAAGCACATAAATCATAGAATGATCTATTCTTCTTAAGAATTTTATTAATTTTTCAGGACCGGGAATAAGGTGATAAATAGAACTAGCAGTATATAAAAGTATTAAACTAGCGCCGAAAACGGAGAAAGCTATTACATGCCAACTCGTTTCATTAATGGACAGCATTATCAGTATTATTAAACCTACTACTGAAGCAAGTGCGCCTAATAAATGGGTTAATCCACTAACTGGATCTCTAAGTTTTTTGAACATATACACCAATCCTCTCTTTATATGTAGTTAATGCTACACTATGTAGTATTTAAAACTATGTTGTGTTATATTAATATATTACAATAATTTATATAATATTTCAATAGGTATAATTAATATATTTTATACTATTATTTTATTATGAACTAATATTTTGAATTTATCCGATAACTATGAGTTGTTATTTACAGAAATATTGAATAGTATTAATATATAGATTGGTAGTATCAAATACTATATAATTATACTATGAGGTGATAGATATGGCATTTATAGAAGAAGATATATATGAAATAATCAATGAAGTTACTTCCTTTCAAGATATTAATCTTTCTGATATTCCAGATATTGATTTATATATGGATCAAGTTATTACTTTATTTGAAATGAAACTTAATAATTTAAAAAGAAATAAAGATGAAAAAGTAATGACAAAAACTATGATAAATAATTATGCTAAAGCTAAGATTCTTCCACCAGTAAAGGGGAAAAAGTATAATAAGGAGCAAATAATACTATTAAATTTAATATATAATTTGAAGCAAAATTTATCTCTAGCCGATATTAGCGCTGTATTTAATCATATTTCAAAGATTTCACAAAAAGAAGAAGATAAGCTTTCAGCAGTTGAAAACTTATATCAAAGTTTTTTAGAAATTAAAGAAAGTCAAGAAAAGGTAGCTCAAGAACAATTAAATGAATTAGTACATATTATCAAAGAAAAGGGGAATAACCTTAAGGAAGATGAGGGATATAGTGAGCTAATATTATTAGTGCTTACCCTTATAAATAGAGCTAATATAGAAAAAAGATTAGCAGAAAAAATTATTGATAAATTTTTCTAAAAAGGCGAAAAACATATTGACTAAAAAGTAGTTGTATGTTATGATGTAAAAGTTAGAAGAAATCTAACACATTATTGAAAAAGATTTAAGTGATGAACAACATTCCCATTTTGAGGAAAGTAGGTTAGTCATGTTTTAAATCTTGAATCAAAAGGGAGGAATGTTGAAATGGCAGATAAAACATTAATATGCAAAGACTGCGGAAAAGAATTCATATTCACTGAAGGAGAACAAGAGTTCTACAAAGAAAAAGGATTCGAAAACGAACCACAAAGATGTGCTGATTGCAGAAGAGCAAGAAAGCAACAAAACAACAACAGAGGATTCAGAAGATAGTTTTTTGAATGCTATACCCCTGTAAGGATAACCTTACGGGGGTTTTTGTTTTTTGTCTGTGTTTCGCTGAAAATATTTATGAGTATTCAGTATATATGATAAAAATACCTCTTCTCTGAGAAAATATTACAATGAAGTTGACATAGATATTATAAAATTTACATAAACCGCATAAAAAAGCAAGTACCTAAAATAAATGGACTACTTGCTTTTTTGGTATTATTGAGAAGTTATTGGTTTATAAATTAAAAATATAATTATAAATCAGGAAAGAAGTGTTAATGGGTTTATATCTACATTTTCCAAGTAGGAAGAACCTACAGCATTTGAAATCCATTTACAAATAATGTTAATATTGTTTTTAAGTGCTATAATAGTATAAAAGATAAATTTTTCCTACTAATGTTTGGAGGGAATGTTTTGAGAAATAAGGATAAAATATTACAGACTGTTTCGGTATTGCAGAAAAAAGTACCAGAAGGTGTATCAGCTATTGATATTAGTAAAGCTTTAAATCTTGATAGAGCAAATGTCAGCAGATGTCTTAATGAGCTTTATTCAGAAGAAAAACTTGAAAAAATTCAAGGGCGCCCTGTACTATATAAAATCATAGAAGAAGATGTGGTTAAAATTGAAGAGGTTAAGAATAGTAGTCTGGATAGTCTTATAGGTGCTCAAGATAGTTTGCAAGTAGCTATTCAGCAGGCAAAAGCAGCTATACTTTATCCTCCAAGAGGATTACATACTCTTATACTTGGAGAAACGGGAGTTGGAAAATCTCTTTTTGCGGAACTTATGTATAAATTTTCTGTGGAAACAGGAATGCTTTTTTCTGGAGCACCATTTGTACATTTTAATTGTGCAGACTACGCAGATAATCCTCAGCTTTTGATAGCTTATATTTTTGGAGTAAAAAAGGGTGCTTATACGGGTGCAGATAAAGATAGAGAAGGATTACTAAAAAAAGCTGATGGTGGAATTATATTTCTTGATGAGGTACACAGATTACCTCCTCATGGGCAAGAAATTCTTTTTACATTTATAGATAAAGGATATTTTAGAGCTTTAGGGGAAACAGAAAAAAAAGAACAAATATCAGTTCAAATAATAGCAGCCACTACAGAAAATCCTCAATCTTATCTTTTAAGTACATTTACTAGAAGAATTCCAATGATAATAACCTTACCAACCTTGATGAATAGATCTATGAAAGAAAGGTATAGGCTTATTGAATTGTTTATAAAAGATGAGTCAAAAAGATTGGCTAAAAGTATATATATAAATCGAAACTCTTTAGAATCTTTGTTATTATATGATTGTCCCAATAATATAGGACAATTGAAAAGTGATATACAATTAGCTTGTGCAAAGGCCTTTTTGAATTATAAAGCTCAAAAAAAGAATTATATAGTAATCACTCAAGAAGATTTGCCTAGCTATGTGAAAAGAGGAATTTTAAAGATAAAAAACAATAGAGAAGAAATAAATAATATTTTAAAAAGTAGTGGAGAAGTTCTTAAATTTTACTATAAGGAAAAAGAATATAAAAACTTAGGACAGAGTCATAAAGGACAAGGTGATTTTTATGATGATATAGAAAGAAAACTTCAATGTTTAAAGGCATCCGGTATTCAAGACAATGAAATTAATCAAATTCTTAATATTGATATAGAAAGTCATTTTAAAAAACATATTGAAGATATGACATTGAAGGTTAATAGAGATGAAATAATAAATATAATTGGAGAAAAGATAGTTAATACTGTGGATTATATATTAAATTATGCACAGAACAAATTATATAGAGAATATGATGAAAATCTATATTTTGCTTTTGCGTTACATTTAAATGGAAGTGTAAAAAGAATTGAAAATGGAAATAAGATATATAACCCAAAGTTAAATTTTATAAGAGCAAAATATAATGAAGAATTTTTAATAGCTATGGAGATGGCGAAAGTTATTGATAATAATTTTCATATTGAAACACCTCTTGATGAAATAGGTTATATTGCCATGTTTTTAGCAGCAAGTTCTTTTGAATTAGAAAGTGAAGATAAGGATAAAGTTGGAGTACTTGTGATGTTTCATGGAAATAGTACAGCTAGCAGTATGCTTCAAGTGGCTAATGAATTGATTGGGATAAATTACGGAGCTGCTTTGGACATGCCTTTAAATATGAATGTAGAAGAGGCGTATAAACGAGCAAAAGAAAAGGTTGAAGCGATAAATAAAGGCAAGGGGGTGTTACTTTTAGTAGATATGGGATCCTTAGTAAACTTTGGAGATATGATATATGAAGAAACAGGAATAGTTGTTAAAACTGTAGATGGAGTAAGCACACCTATAGTAATTGAAGCCTTAAGAAAAGCAGTTTTAGGCAGAGATTTAATTGAGATATATGAAAGTTGTAGAGAAAACAATTATTCTACAAGAAGAATAATTAGAAAAACCAATATAAAAAAGAAAAACATTATAATAACTGCTTGCTTTACTGGAGATGGGGCAGCAGAAAGATTAAAGAGAGTTATTTACGAAAAGTTATCAAATCTTGAAAATATAGAGATAATTCCAATGAATATTATAAATAGAAGAGAATTTTTAAGTTCAATAGATTACTATAAAGAAAATTATAATATTTTAGCTATAGTTGGAACAGTAAAAATTCATATAGATGACATACAATTTATATCTGCTAAAGATTTATTAATAGATAGTGGAATAAATACTCTAAAAGAGATAATTGAAACTAATAATAACTATACTAAAATCAGTTCATCACTTAAAGAACATTTAAACTTTGAGGGCTCTGAGAGAATTGTTGAAGATGTAAAACAAGCAATTGAAGATATAAAAATCCAATTTAAAAAATCTATTAGTGATGAAGTGGAAATAGGAATAATAATTCACATGTGC
The DNA here is from genome assembly GCF_963515715.1 of uncultured Clostridium sp. GTDB lineage: Bacteria > Bacillota > Clostridia > Clostridiales > Clostridiaceae > Clostridium_AW. The sequence goes on along the minus strand of NZ_CAUPZS010000008.1, from coordinate 35,613 downwards.
TTTTTAATAGATAAACTTAAAAATGGCGGCGGAGAATTGACATTCAAAGGTTTAGAAGAATTTATGAATGAATACAGCAGAGAAATTGTGCAAATAAGACAAAGCTTAAGAAATCTTGAAGAGCAATATGATTTAAAAATTGGAGATAATGAATTGGCTTATATTTGTCGCATGTTTATGTATAATGAATCAGACTAGTGTTTTCAGTGTAATCTGTGTAGCATATAAAAATAGTGTGTAATTGAATATACACACTATTTTTATACATAAATATATTTTAATCCTTTAAATAAAATTAGTACTTAGTTAATTTTATTTCATAGCTAAAGTCAGAATATTTACACTTTAAGCCCTTTAAAGAGGCTATTTATTATTGATAAAGAAGAAAATTTAAAGCTGTTATATATAAACAAAAGTTTTGGCACGGTATTTGCTTTAATTATTAGTGTAAAGGAGGCAAGCTATGAAAAGATTAAATGTAACGGTAAAAAGTAAATCAGGGCTTCATGCACGGCCAGCAGCTGCATTGGTTAATTTGACACAACGATTTAAATCTAACATTATCATTGAAAAAGATGGAAGATCAGTAAATGCAAAAAGCATAATAGGAGTTTTAAGTATTGGGGCAGAAAGGGAGGACATTATATCTGTTTTAATAGATGGAGAAGATGAGGCAAGAGCATTCAATGAACTAGAAGAATTATTCAATAAAACTTTACTTAATGTATAATAATTAATGTCCCATTACAAGAAGGAGGATTATATGGGTTATTATATTGGAATTGATGGAGGCGGCACCAAAACTATTTGCCTTTTAGGAAACTGCAATAATGAAGTTATAGACAGTTTTAAATCTGGTCCTACAAATTATCACAGTATAGGCGTAAAGCAAACAGAAGAAGTATTCAGCTCTATGTTTACTTATTTTTATAATAAACACAATATTGATAAAGATGATATTATTGCAATATGTTTAGGTGGAGCTGGAGTTGATTGTGAGGAGGATGAAAACCTTTTAAGCAATATTTTTAGGGCATTAGGTTATAAAAATAAATTATTAATATTTAATGATTCTATAACCACTTTGGTTGGGGCAAATGGTGATATGAAAGGTGCCATTTTAATTAGTGGTACTGGCTCCATATCCTATGGTATTGATATTCATGGGAATGCGGTTAGAGTGGGAGGCTGGGGACATATAATTGATGATGATGGAAGTGGATTTGCTATTGGAAGAGATGCTTTAAAGAAGATAATGGAAAGCTATGATGGAAGAAGTGAAGGAACTATACTATGGGAAAAGATAAGTAAAACTCTTGAAATTTCAAACTATGGAGAACTTATACCATTTATTTATAATTCAAAAAAACAACATATTGCGGACCTTGCACCTCTCGTATTAGAAAGTTATTATTCCGATAAAATTTCTAGGGATATTGTAGATAAAGCAGTGGAGGATTTATTTAAAATAGTTAAAACTCTTTCATTTAAAATTAAAATTCAGAATTTTCAACTAAGCTTTGGAGGCAGCGTACTTTTAAAATCATCTCTTATGAATAATTTATTAAAGAAAAAAATAAATGATGAGTTTCCTAAAATAATAATTCATACTCCTTATGAGGACTCAGCCCATGGTGCATTAAATTTAGCCTTAAAAAGTAATGGATATTAAAAAGGAGAGGAAATTATGAAAAAAATAATGTTGGTTTGCTGTGCAGGAATGTCTACTAGTTTACTAGTAAAAAAGATGGAGGATGCTGCAACTAAGGAAAACTTAAAAGTTGAAATATTTGCAGTAGGAGAAGCAGATGTGAAAAATCATGAAGATGTAGATGTGGTTTTACTTGGGCCTCAAGTTAGATATTTACTTAAAAAGATGGAGAAATTAATGGTGCCAAAAGGAATACCAGTAAAAGTCATTGATAGTATCTTATATGGAACTATGAATGGAGAGGCAGTATTAAAGCAAGCTGTTGATATGATTAAGTAAATGAAATTTCTTTTATAAATATTGGGGGGGTAAAAAATGAAAAAATTTATTAGTTTTATGGAAGAACATTTTGTCCCTGTAGCAGGGAGAATAGGTGCTCAAAGACATCTTGTAGCAATAAGAGATGGATTCGTAACTTTAATGCCGCTAATTATAGCGGGTTCATTAGCTACATTAATCAATGCATTACCAATACCAGCATATCAAAATTTTATGATTAATGTTTTTGGTGAGTCGTGGAAAAATTTTGGAGGAAATATTTGGTCAGGATCTTTTGCTATAATGTCATTTCTTGCAGTATTTACTATAGCTTATAATCTTGCAAAGTCCTATGAATCTGATGGACTTACAGCAGGTGTCGTAGCTTTTGCAGCACTATTATCTATAACAAAACCTACAGCAGATGGTTCTGGAATACCTTATAGTGCAGCTGGAGGAGTAGGATTATTCTTAGCAATAATTGTAGCACTTATCTCTACAGAGATATTCGTAAGACTAAGAAGAACTAAATCACTTATCATTAAAATGCCGGACAATGTTCCGCCAGCAGTTTCCAAATCTTTTGCTGCACTGTTACCGGTTATGATAACAATAGCTATATTTTCAGTAATTAAAATTTTATTTGCTGTAATTGGAGTAGATGATATTCATAAATTGATTTATGATGCACTACAAGCATCTTTAGAAGCTGTAGCAAATACACTTTGGTCAGCAATATTAATTGCACTTTTAAATCATTTATTCTGGTTCTTTGGATTACATGGTTCAAATATATTAGAGCCTGTTATGCAAGCAGTTTATCTTCCAGCACTTGAGAAGAATATGGCAGCTGCTGTAGCTGGAACGGCTATACCAAATATCGTTACAAAACCATTCTTTGATGCTTTTGTATATATGGGAGGTTCAGGTACAACAATTTGTTTGATAATTGCTATTTATATAGCTTCAAAACGTAAGCATCATAGAAATATGGCTAACCTTTCATTGGGACCAGGATTGTTTAATATAAATGAATCTATGATATACGGTATGCCTATTGTATTAAATCCAGCATTTATAATACCATTTATTTTAACACCAGTGCTATTAACAATAATAAGCTATATTGCTATTGCTACAGGATTAGTTCCTCGTACTATTGCTATGGTACCATGGACAACACCACCTATATTTAGTGGATGGATTGCAACCGGATCAATTAGGGGTTCCATATTGCAAATAGTAAACCTTGTTATCGGTGTGATTATATATATTCCTTTCATTGTTTTAGCAGAAAGAATTGATGATAAAAAATCTGAAACTATTGTGAAAGAAACAGATAATAGTATAAAAGGTTAAGGTTTAAAACTATGCATGGAATCTACAATATTCATTGTAAATTCCATGCATAATTCAAGAAAAAGGATTCTTGCATTTAAAGGAGATTGTTACATAATTTTACGATTGGAGGGGAAAGCATGGAAGGTATTAAAATTGCTGTAATTGGCGGAGGTAGTAGCTATACTCCGGAACTTATTCATGGAATAATACAAAGAATTCAGGAATTCCCTGTAAGAGAAATAGCATTAGTAGATGTAGAAGAGGGAAAATGGAAACTTGATATAATTAGCAAACTTTCTTTAAGGATGTTAAATAAACATAATATAAAAACAAAAATAACTTCAACTTTAAATAGAAAAGAAGCTATAAAAGATGCAGATTTTGTTGTTACTCAATTTAGGGTAGGAGGACTAAAATCAAGGTTAAAGGATGAGACAATACCATTAAAGTATAATCTCATTGGTCAAGAAACTACTGGAGTAGGAGGATTTATTAAAGCACTCAGAACAATACCAGTGATACTTGATATATGTAAAGATATTAGTGATTTAGCTCCAGATGCATTCTTAATTAATTTCACAAATCCGGCAGGAATTATTACTGAAACTGTTTTAAATCATACACAAGTTAAGGCTATTGGAGTATGTAATGTTCCAATAACAATGAGAAATAATATTGGAACATTACTTGGGGTAGATGGAAATAGAATAAGAATAGATTTTATAGGTCTTAATCATATGGTTTATGGAAAATCTGTTTATCTTGATAACAGAGATATAACAAGAGAGATAATTGAAAGGATTTCTAATGGTGCTTCTATAAATATGAATAATATCCCTGATTTAAAATGGGATGAAGAATTTTTAAAATGTTTAAATATGATTCCTTGTCCTTATCATAGATATTTTTATATGAAAAATGAGGTTTTAAAGGAAGAATTAGAAGAGATAAAAAATGGACATGGTACAAGAGCAAAACAAGTAATGGAGATAGAAAATAAATTGTTTAAAATATATGATGACGAGAACCTTGATGAGAAACCATCAGAGCTAGATAAAAGAGGAGGTGCATATTATTCAGAAGCAGCAGTTTCTCTTATGAGTGCTATATACAATGATAAAAATGAAATTCATACTGTAAATGTAAAAAACAATGGAGCTATATTAGATTTACCTAATAATTCTGTTATAGAAACAAATGCCATTGTAAATAAAACTGGAGCAGTGCCTATATCATCAGGAACTTTGCCAAATTCTATAAAGGGTCTTATACAGCAGATAAAGCTCTACGAAATTCTTACAATAGATGCAGCAGTAAACGGAGATTATAATCAAGCTTTTTTAGCATTAATCAATAATCCACTAGGCGGTTCAATAAATATTACTAAAAAATTATTAAAAGATATATTAGATGAAAATAAAGAATATTTACCTCAATTTAAGTAGGGAGGAATTAAAATGGAGAATATAATATTTAAATTAATATCTTATAGCGGAGAGGCTAGAAGTCTTTCTATGGAGTCTATAGTTCATGCAAAAGCAGGTGATTTTAAAGAAGCTGAAAGATGTATTGAATTAGCAGATAAAAGTCTAGAAGAAGCGCACAAAGAACAAACAAAGCTTATTCAATCAGAGGCAAGAGATGAAAAAGTTAAGATTACATTGCTTATGATTCATGCGCAGGATCATTTAATGAATGCCATAACAGTAAAAGATTTAGCAATAGAGTTTATGGATATGTATAAAAAAATCTTAAATAATAATTAAATTTTAAAGTAAAAATGGAGGGAGTTAAATGGGTAAGTTAGGAGTATCAGTATATCCTCCACAAGGGGAAATAAAAAAATATAAGGATTATTTAAAAATGGCTGCAAAATATGGATTTACTAGAGTGTTTACTTGTCTTATATCCTTAGGAGAAAATATAGATAATAATTTAAATCAATTTAAAGAAATAACCAATACTGCAAAAGAATTAGGAATGGAAGTTATTGCAGATGTAGAACCTTCAATTTTTAAAAAGCTAAACTTAAGTTATAAAGATCTTCAATTTTTCTCTAAACTAAGTTTAAGTGGAATAAGATTAGATTTGGGATTCTCAGGAATGGAAGAAAGTATAATGAGTGTAAATCCTCATGGTCTCAAAATTGAAATAAATATGAGTAATGGAACAAAATATCTTGATAATATTTTAAGTTATTGTCCTAATAAAGATAACATAATAGGATGTCATAATTTTTATCCACATAGATATACAGGACTGTCAAGAGAACATTTCTTAAATACGTCAAGGGAGTTTAAAGAAAAGGGTATAAGAACTGCTGCTTTTATTAGTTCATCCAGCGGAACTTTTGGACCATGGCCAACCTACCATGGACTCTGTACTTTGGAAGAACATAGATTTTTATCTATTGATGTTCAAGCAAAGGATTTATTTAATACAGGATTGATAGATGATGTTATAATAGCAAATTGTTTTGCATCAGAAGAAGAACTTTATGCACTTGGTGTGCTAAATAAAGATATTATAGAATTTAAGGTTAAACTATTAGAAGATTTATCAGAAATAGAGAAAAGGATAGTTTTAGAAGAAAGTCATTTTAATAGAGGAGATATATCTGAATACATGATTAGATCAACGGAAAGCCGTGTAAAATATAAAGATCATAAATTTGAGTTATTTAATTCAAAGCCTATAAAGAGAGGAGATGTATTGATTGAAAGTTCTCTTTATGAAAGATATAGCGGAGAACTTCAAATAGCATTAAAAGATATGGAGAATAGCGGTAAAACCAATGTGGTAGGCAGAATTGATGAGGATGAAATTTATTTATTAGATTATATTAAACCATGGCAAAAATTTAAGTTTAAATCATAGATTTTAAAATATGGTAAAAAGCTAATATTTTTATGAAAATGTACAAGTTATTAGTCAATTACGGAATGTGGAAATAAGTTAGGAAAAATATAAAGGTAGGTAAATATATGACCGTAAAATGTATCAAAAATGGTAAGATAATTTTAAAAGATAAAATTTTACAGGGAAAATCAATTATATATGATGAAAAAATAATTAAAATTGTAGAAGATAAATATTTGAATGAAGATATAGAAACTATCGATGTGGAAGGAAATTATATATCCCCTGGATTTATAGATATACATGTCCATGGATCTAAAGGTTCTGATGTTATGGATAGTAATATTGAAAATATGGAGACTATTAGTAAAAGTCTTTGTAGTCATGGAGTTGCGGCATTCCTTCCTACAACTATGACAATGCCAATGGAATATATTAACAAAGCTTTAGATGTAATAAAAATTTCTATGGGCAAAAATTTCCGTGGTTCCAAAATTCTTGGAGCTCATTTAGAAGGCCCTTTTATCAGTCAAAAATATAAAGGAGCACAAAATGAAAAATATATTTTAACACCATCAACGGAGACCATAAAATCTTATGTTGACATAATTAAGGTAATTACTATTGCTCCCGAAATGGATGAAAATCACACTTTTATTAAATCTATGAATAGAAATAAAAACATATTATTATCAATAGGACATACAAATTCTACTTATGAAGAAGCTATGAGTGCTATAGAAGATGGTATAAAAAGTGCAACTCATTGTTTTAATGCTATGACTCCACTTCACCATAGAAACCCTGGCACAGTTGGAGCAATTTTAAACAGCGATATTTACTGTGAACTTATTGCAGACACAATTCATGTACATCCTGCATTATTTAATATTTTAGAAAAAGTTAAAGGCGATGATAGGATAATTTTAATAAGTGACGCTATGAGAGCAGCTTGCATGAAATCTAGTAGTTATGATTTAGGAGGACAAAAGGTATATGTGTCTAAGGATAGAGCGGTTCTTGAAGATGGTACATTGGCTGGAAGTCTTTTAACTTTAGATAGGGCAGTAAAGAACATGAGAATCAACACAAAATTAGAACTTGAAAAGATAATTAAGATGGTTACAATAAATCCTGCCAGTGCCATTGGTATAGATAATATGAGAGGAAGCATAGAACTAGGGAAGTATGCTGATTTTGCAGTATTTAATGAAAACATAGATATTTTATATACAATCGTAGAAGGAAACTTATGCTTTAGAAAGGAATCTTAAATTATGAAAATTATCAAAGTAAAAGATTATAAAGAACTAAGTAGAAAGGCATCAAATATATTAGCCAGTCAGCTTATATTAAAACCTAAAAGTGTTTTAGGGCTTGCAACAGGATCTACACCTATAGGTACGTATGAAGAATTAATTCATTTATATAATGAAGGAGTTATAAGCTTTTCAAATGTAATTACTTTTAATTTAGATGAATATTGTGGATTGAAATCTAATGATATAAATAGTTATTGCAATTTTATGAAAACTAAATTGTTTAATCATGTAGATATAAGAGAAGAAAATATCCATATTCCAAATGGAGTAACGAAAGATATTCAAAAAGAATGTGAAGATTATGAGAAAGAAATTAAAAAATTTGGTGGCATAGATATACAGTTACTTGGGATAGGAAAGAACGGACATATTGGTTTTAATGAACCAAATCTTAAATTTCAATCAAAAACGTTTTTGGTAAATTTAGATGAGGATACAATTAAGGCTAATTCAAGGTTTTTTAATAGTATTGAAGATGTACCAAGACAAGCAATAAGTATGGGGATAAAAACTATTATGAATTCTAAGAAAATTCTTTTACTTGCTAATGGTGAGGAAAAAGGAGAAATATTATATAGAGCTATTTATGGAGATATAATTCCACAGGTACCTGCATCAATACTACAATTACATCCAGATGTAACCATAATTGTAGATGAAAAGGCAGGTAGTTGTTTAAAATAGTTATTTTCTAAAAGTTTGCAATTAAAACTACGAAGAGGTGCTAAGGGGGCTGTTATATGAAAGGAATAGGCGCATCTGCAGGTATTACTATTGGTAACATATTGGTTAAGAGTAATAAAATTGAAGTTAAAAAATATAAAATTGAAGATTATGATAAGGAGATAGAAAGACTTAGAAAAGCATTAGATACATCAGTTAGCCAAGTAAGAGACCTCATTGTATTTACAGAAGATACATTGAGAAAGGAAGAAGGAAGAGTTTTTGAAGCTCATATTCATATGTTAAGAGATGAAGAGTTTATTACTCTTATTGAAAGCAAAGTTAAAGAATTTAAGTTCAATGTTGAATGGGCGGTTAAAGAGGCCACAGATTTTTATGTAGACATGTTTAATTCTTTGGATAATAGTTATATGCGTGAAAGAAGCATTGATCTTATAGATGTTTCAAATAGAATAATAAATAATTTGCTAAATTTGGACACCATTGATTACAGTAAGTTAAATGAAACTGTTATATTAATAGCTCATGATTTAACACCATCTGAAACAGCCCAGCTACCTAAAAACAAGGTGCTTGGTTTTATAACAGAAGCAGGGGGACCAACATCTCATGTTGCTATTATGGCTAAAAACTTGGGGATTCCAGCTATTGTAGGTGCCGGTAAAATATTAGATTTATTTAATGAAAAATCTTTAGTAGCTATGGACGGGGGCACAGGTGAATTTTTTATTAACCCAGATAATCTTATAATAAACCAATTTAATGAGAGAAAGAACTATTTAGAAAAGGAAAAAGAACTTAATAAATATGTACTGGGTATGAAATCTATTTCAAAAGATGGTAAAACATTTGAAATAGTGTGTAATATTGGTGCACCAGAAGAACTGAATCAAGTAATAGAGAATGATGGTGAAGGAATAGGGCTTTTTAGAAGTGAATTTATATATATGGGAAGAGGAGAAGCACCTAGTGAAGAAGAACAATTAAATTGCTATAAAAAAGTGGTACAAGGTATGAATGGAAAACCTGTAATAATTAGAACTTTAGATGTAGGAGGAGATAAAGAACTTCCTTATTTAAACATTGAAAAGGAACAAAATCCTTTCCTTGGTTTTAGAGCTTCAAGATATTGTTTAAAAGAAAAAGAATTATTTAAAGTTCAATTAAGGGCAATTTTAAGATCAAGTGCTTTTGGAAATGTAAGAGTGATGTTTCCTATGATATCTAGTGTTCAAGAGGTTAGAGCGATAAAGAAACTTCTTGAAGAATGTAAAAGTGAATTAAAATCTAATGGAATAGCTTATGACCAACATATAAAAATAGGTATAATGATTGAAATACCTTCAGCCGCTATTATTTCTGATATTCTTGCAAAAGAAGTAGATTTTTTTAGCATAGGCACTAATGACCTTATACAATACACTATTGCTGTAGACAGATTAAATGAAAGTGTATCAGAATTATATACTCCATACCATCCAGCAATACTTAGACTTATTAGCACTGTAATAAAAAATGGACATAAAGAAGGTATAACAGTGGGTATTTGTGGTGAATCAGCCAGTGATATAAAACTTCTTCCTGTATTTATGGGAATGGATCTTGATGAGTTTAGCGTAAGTCCAGCTTTAGTTTTAAAACTAAGAAGACACATGAAGAAGTTTTCCACTACAGAGGCAAAGGAAATTAGCAATAGAATTCTTAAATTAGAGGATTCTGAGACCATTAATAAGCTATTGGAAGATACAATGAATTGTTATCAAAAAATTGAATAATGAAAGTAAGTTTATCAATTAGTTTTTACTGTAGAAACAGGAAGTCTAATACCAGCAAATGTAGTTGACTAATAAAGAGAGTATACTTTTTACCTATTTACAGATAATAAAGTGGTAAATTAATTGTTTGGAGGATAAAAAATGTATACTGGTATTGTAAAATGGTATGACAATAAAAAGGGATATGGATTCATCTCTGGAAATAATGGAGAAGATGTATTTGTTCATCATTCTAATATAAAAGAAAAAGGTCATGACAAAGATTTGCATGAGGGTCAGCATGTTACTTTTGACGTAGTAGAAAGAGAAAAAGGACCTCAAGCAACCAATGTTCAAAAAATGGAATAAGAGATTTAGGCTGTTGTAGATTTACAACAGCCTTTTAATATTATTGATGAAATTATAATTTTACAAAGGGTATGCTTACTATAATGTTCTTGAAAGTTTCGGTGTATTTTATGGAAAATTTAAGAAATTTTTTAAGTTGTTGTTGTTAAATTTTAACTATATTAGTGATATAATTTATATTAACAATATATATAAGGAGAACAAAATTATGGTAGGAATTTCTTCGATTGTATTTATGATTATAAGTATTATATTATCCATTGGATTACCTATAATTATGGGAATATATTTTTATAGAAAATATAAAATATCTCTATGGTCTATAGTTGTAGGTGCTTTTATATTTATTTTATTTGTAATGATTTTAGAAAGAAAAATGCATAACTATTTATTGCTTACTAATCCTAGTACTTCTAGTTTTTTAGAAAATCCTTGGGCATATGCCATATATGGCTCCTTGGCAGCAGGGATTTACGAAGAATGTGGAAGATTTTTAGCGTATATAACATTGCTTAAAAGAAAAAGAAATTGGAGTGATGGAGTAGCTTTTGGTATAGGCCATGGAGGCATAGAAGCTGTACTTATAGGTGGAATCACTGCAATACAAAACTTAATACTTTCTATAAATATAAATTCAGGAAACATAAATGCTCTAAATAAGTATAACATTACACCTAATATGATAGAGATGATTAAAAGTAATTTAATAAACACTCCTTCATATGTTTTTTTAGTATCAGGAATAGAAAGGGTGTTTGCAATTCTTATACAAATTGGGCTTTCAATCTTAGTATTGCAAGGGGTTAGAAATAAAAAATATATTTATCTTCTTTATGCCATATTGTTGCATGCCCTTATCGATTTCCCAGCAGCCTTTTTTCAGAAAGGTGTGATTACAAATATTTGGGTTATAGAAGCATGGGTAGCTATAATGAGCATTGTACTGATAGTATTTACTTTAAGAGCTAAATCCAATTTTATTGGTGAAGGGGAGGAAATAAAAGATGAAATATAGAAAAATATTATATTTAATTATAATATTATCCTTATTTGTATTTGCTGGTTGCACAGCAAAGAAAGTGGACAAGGTAGATGAAGTGAATAAAGTCGATAAAGTGAATAAATTGAATGAAGATGAGAGTGAAAAAATTAAAGTCAAAGTAGAGGCGGTAGCTGAGAATATTTTACAGGGTCTAAAAGAAAAAGACTATGAATCTTTTTCTAAGGATTTTGATGATGATATGAAAAAGACTATGACAGAAGAGCTTTTTAAGGAGTTACATAATACTATTACTCCAAGTATAGGGAAGTATCAATCGAAGGAATTTTGGATGGTAGAAGAAGATGAAGGATACTACGCAGTGTTCTATAAAGGTAAATTTGACAAAGAGCCTAAAGATGTCATAGTTAAAGTTGTTGTTTCAGATAAAGATGAAGATATTAAGGTTACAGGATTTTTCGTAGACTCTCCTAATTTAAGAAAGTAAGATATAAGCCGTATGAAATTTAATCATACGGTTTTGTTTTAATGAGAAGATGATATAATTATCAAATAGGATTAATCTTATAAGAAATCATTATCAAAGGGGGCTTTAAAATGAACATAAATATAGAAAGAGTCATGAGAGATTTAAAAAACCTATCAAAATTTAATGAAACGCCAGAAGAGGGATGCACAAGATATTCTTACACAAAAGAAGATAAAGAGGCAAGAGATTATTTGATAAATGAAATGAAGGCTTTAGGTATGAAAGTAGAAGTGGATCCTATAGGAAATATAAGGGGAAGATTAGAAAGTGAACATAACAAAAATAAGCCTTTAGTCATCAGTGGTTCTCACATAGATACTGTTTATAAAGGTGGAATTTATGATGGGATATTAGGTGTAGTAGCTTCTCTAGAAGCTGGAAGAATTTTTGTGGAAAAGGGAACAAAAATGATCTATCCTTACGAAGTAGTTATCTTCACAGAAGAAGAAGGATCTAATTTCGGGTATAATCTTGTGGGAAGTAAAGCACTAGTAGGAAAATGTACTTTAGAGGATCTAAAAAAAGTTAAAGATAGAAACAATAAGAGTATGTATGAGAGAGTAAAAGAATTTGGTTACCCTATAGATTCTTTAGAAAAATGCAAAATAAGGGAAGATATAAAAGCTTTTATAGAACTACATATTGAGCAAGGAAGTGTTCTACATACAGAAAAGAAATCTCTTGGTTTAGTTAAAGGCATTGTAGGATTAAGATGGTTTGAGATAGAGATAGAAGGAAAGGCAAATCACGCAGGGGCTACCCCTATGAACTTTAGAAGAGATCCTATGGTAAAGGCTAGTGAATTAATAAGTAAACTTCCTCATATAGTGGAAGATATTGAAGATGATAGCATGGTTGTAACTGTAGGAAGTATTAAATGTTATCCTGGCAATGTGAATGTAATCCCTGAGAAGGTAGTTTTTACAGTAGATCTTAGAGGAATAAATCCTTCGAATTTAGATAAAGTAGAAGAGATAATTAAAGAAAGATTAAAGTTTATTGAAGAGGAAGGTTTTGTTTACAATATAAAAAAACTAACAGAAGTTAGTGAAGTTAATATGGATAAAAATCTTATGGAAGTAATAAAAAACTCAATTGAGGAGGAAGACATAAGCTATAGAGAAATGTATAGTGGAGCAAATCACGACACTAGTTTAATGGCTTCTATTTCTCCTGTAGCTATGATATTTGTTCCGAGTGTAGAGGGAAGAAGTCATTGCCCAGAAGAATTTACCGAAGAGAAAGATATAGCCTTCGGTGTAGAGATGTTATATGAAACATTACATAAATTAATAACTGAATAGACTTTTCAAAACAAGCATCAAAGAAATAATGTTCGTAAATTATTTCTTTGATGCTTGTTTTTTTAGTTTTAAGCTATGATTATCAGCAAAAACACGAACGTTATGATATAAAATAGCGTTTAATGTTGACAAATGTCTAAATAGCTATTACAATGGTCATATCAATATAGAGAGAAAGATTTCGGGAGGTAATTTATGTTAGAAAGTCTATTTAAACTAAAAGAACGTAATACAAATGCAAAAACGGAAATAGCAGCAGGAATAACAACTTTCATGACCATGGCCTACATACTCATTGTTCAGCCTTCATTTATGAAAGCAGCAGGCATGGATGTGGGAGCAGTAACCGTAGTAACAGCACTACTTTCAGCAGTATTTAGTATTTTTATGGGACTTTATACAAATCTCCCATTTGCTTTAGCACCAGCAATGGGAAGTAATGCATTTTTTGCTTTTACTTTAGTGGCTGGAGGACTTGCAACTTGGCAACAAGGATTAGGAATGACATTTATATCAGGAATTATATTTATATTATTAACTATATTTGGTCTAAGAGAAGTTATTGTAAAGGTCATACCTAAAAATGTAAAAATTGCTATAGGAGCAGCAATTGGTTTTTATATTGCACAATTGGGATTTAAAAATGGACATTTAATGTTAATAGCTGATGGTTCAATAAAGATGGGAAATTTACATGATCCTAACACTCTACTTACATTAATTGGAGTATTAATATTAGTAGCTTTAATGGCGAATAAAGTAAAGGGAGATGTGCTTATTGGTATTATTTTAACTACCTTAATTGGAATACCAATGGGGATAACAAAAATACCAAATTCCTTTATTTCAATGCCACCTTCAATATCACCAATAGCTTTTCAATTAGATATACTTGGATCCCTAAAGTGGAGCTTCTTCCCACTTATGTTTACTTTCTTTGTAGGAGATTTCTTCTCTACATTAGGAACGGTTTTAGGGGTATCTGCTAAGGCAGGTTTATTAGATGAAAATGGAGATTTACCGGGAATAAATAAGCCGTTTTTGGTAGATGCAATTGCTACAGTAGTTGGTGCAGTAATGGGTTCTACTGTTGTTACAACATATATAGAATCAGCATCAGGGGTTGAAGCTGGAGGAAGAACAGGATTAACTGCGGTATCTACAGGAATGTGTTTCTTATTTACACTATTATTTACTCCTATTGCAGCAATGATACCTGCTGAAGCTACAGCGCCAGCATTAATTTTAATAGGATTACTTATGATTTCTTGTGTTAAAGACATAGATTTCTCAGATTTTACAGAAGCTTTTCCAGCTTTTGCGACAATTATATTTACTACATTTACTTCAAGTATTTCAAATGGTATTAGTATAGGTATAATATCCTACACTCTTACTAAAATTGTATCAGGAAGAATAAAGGAGTTAAATTGGGGAATATTTATACTTTGTATTCCACTAGTGTTTTACTTTATAATTATGTAAAAGGTCTCTGTGGCTATGATTTAAAATTAATATTTTAAATCATAGCCTGTTAAATATAAAAATTAGATAAGAAGGAGAGAGATTATAATGAGAATACAGCCAAAGGATAAGAAAGCGTTAATAGAAGCAGCTTTAGGAAAAAGAGAGTGTCATTTAGTTATAGAAAACGCTAATATTTTAAATTTATTTACTGGTGAAATATATGAAGGGGATGTTGGAATTTACGACGGCTTTATAGCTCATATAGAGTGTAATCCTGACGGTAATGTAGAAAAGAAAAAAATCAAAGGTAAAGAATACTATGATGCGAAGGGCATGTATTTGATACCAGGTCTTATTGACGCTCATATACATATTGAAAGCACTATGATGACGCCAAAAAACTTTGCAAAAGCAGTTATACCACATGGAACAACTACTGCAGTTACAGATCCTCATGAAATAGCTAATGTTTTAGGTATTGAAGGAGTTAAATATATGCATGAGTGCAGTAAAGGTGTTCCTATGAGACAGTATATATTAGCTCCTTCCTGTGTGCCAGCAGTACCAGGAAAGGAAAATGCAGGAGCAGAGTTTTTAAGAAAAGAAATAGAAGAATTATTTAACCTTGATAGAATAATAGGACTTGGAGAGGTTATGGACTTTTTAGGGGTTATAAATAATGATCCTAGAATGGTAGAAATATTAGCTGCGGCGGAAGAAAAAGGATTGTTTATTCAAGGCCACGCTCCATTCTTAGATGGTAGAGCTCTATCTGCTTACCTTTGTGCTGGTCCTGTAAGTGATCACGAATCAAGATCTCAAAAGGAAGTAAGGGATAAATTGAGAGTGGGAATGTATGTAGATGCAAGAGAAAGCTCTATTTCAAAGGATATAAAGTCTTTAGTTGCAGGAGCAAAGGATTTTAGATACTTAGATAATTTAACTGTGTGTACGGATGATAGAGAACCAGAAGACATTGTAGAAGCAGGTCATGTAAATGATGTTATAAAGCAAGCTGTATTAGGAGGACTACATCCAATTGATGCAATAAGATGTGCTACTTTTAACTCTGCAAGAGAGTTAGGAATAAACAACTTAGGTGCAATAGCTCCTGGATACGTAGCAGACTTGATAATTACAGAGTCTTTAGAAGATATAAAGCCAAAAGCGGTATTCTTTGAAGGAGATTTAGTTGCAGAGGAAGGTAAACTTGCGGTAGATATGGAATCCATGGACTTTGAAGTGGAAAAAAGAAATACTGTATATGTAGAAGATTTGAATTTAGAGGACTTTAGAATAAAAGCTCCAATAAAAGAAGGAAAAGTTAAAGTAAATGTAATCAACTATACGAGCTTACTTTTCTCACCAACAAAGTTGAATACGGAAGAAATTGAAGTTAAAGATGGATATTTAGACATATCAAAAGATGAAAATCTAAAATTTGCAATAGTGGTAAATAGACATAAAGGCTTTGATACAAAAGCATATGCTATAATAAGGAATTTTGGAACAAAAGAAGGGGCAGTAGGTAGTACTGTTTCTCATGACTGTCATAACATTACCATAGTTTATGACAAACCCAAAAATGCTTTAATGGTATTTAATGATTTAAAATCTACAGGTGGAGGAATAAGCTGTGCTAAAGATGGAGAAGCGTTAAATCATCTAGCACTACCAGTTGCAGGACTTATCTCAACAAAACCTTGTGAAGAATTAGCAAAAGAATGCGGCTCAATGAAAGATACTCTTAGAGAGCTAGGGTTAAAGGAAACTCCTAATCCTCTTTTAAGAATTGCTACGCTAGCATTACCTGTAATACCAGAAGTTAAAATGTCCGACTTAGGAATAATTGAGGTTGCAACTCAAAATATAATTCCACTGTTTGCGGAATAAGCAAAAATTGTGAGGCGATTTTTTAGTTGAGAATAGATAATTAAGAATTAAGAATTATGGATAAAATTTTAGCGTTGTAACAAATTCAAAATGCTATGCAATGTTTCTGTAGCCTTCGCTTTGATAAGAACTTCTAAAATTTATTTTATAAAAATCCCTAATGCTGACAAACTCCCTTTGGTCAAACATGTGCAGCATCTTAACGGCACTTTTTTAAAATAAATTAAGAATTTCTAAATCTCGCTCACATGCATAGTGCACATTACATAGCATTTTTGAAATTTTAGACAATAAGTAAGTATTCACAATGCTTATAATAACCAATATTTGGGAATATGATTGTAAAACATAAAGGAACTAAGTATATAATGGGAGGAACGCCTTTTTCTGAAGTGACGTCATTATGTACTTAGTTCCCTTTTGGATACTAAAGTATCTTTGTAAAACTTACAAGTTGGAAACTGATTTGTCATAACCTAACTTTGAAAATATTTTTATAAAACCTAAAAGAGCTAAGTATGTAGTGAAATAGCGACTTTTTCTGGAGCGGCTTCACTACATGCTTAGCTCTCTGTTTGGTACAACGAATTATCTCTGTAGAAACTTACAAATGTAAAAACGTATAATTTCAAAAGCAATTTGATATAGCTAGTTTAATATCTCAGTTTCTTTAAATTTAGAAGTTCCCAAAGAAATTTATTCTTCATTACGATATTTATTTGGAGACACTCCCATATAGTTTTTAAAGGCCCTGCTAAAATAGTGCTGGCTGCTGTAGCCCACCATATTGGAAATATCGTTGATAGTGTAGTTATTATTTTTATCTTTTAGAAGATTTGTTGCCATGCTGATTCTCAGCCTATTAAGGTAGTCGGTAAAACTAACTCCTGTTTTTTGTTTAATCACTCTGGTGAGATAGGATTGACTTATATGAAATTGCTGCGCTACTAAGCTTAAAGATAGCTCGTTGTGGTGAAAGTTCTCTTTCATATATGCGATTGCAAGCTTACCTACATCTTTACAAGTTTCATTTTCATCCTCTGCCTTTTTTAGTTTACTCATCTCCCACATCCTTTGGGAATAGGCATTCATTGCTTTGAGAAGAGTATCTTTAAAGTCACGATAGCTGATAGGTTTAAGCATGTAGCTAAACACTCCTAGTTCCAAAGCTTTTTGCGCGTACTCAAACTGACTATATCCAGATATGATAATAATCTTAGCATCCTCGTCTGTTTCCCGAATTTTTTCAATGATTTCTAATCCGTTCATAAAGGGCATATTGATATCCATTAAAATAATTTCAGGATGGTATTTTTTAATGACCGCCATGGCTTCTTCACCGTCTTGTGCAGTGGCAATTACTGATAGATCCAATTTATAGGATTCAATCAAGCGTTTTAAGCCATTACGGATGGTTTCCTCGTCATCGGCAATTACTACTCTAAGCATTCAAATCCCTCACTTATCACAGGTATTTTTAATAATACCTTTGTTCCTATTTCAAATTTACTCTCTATCACAATGCTATATTTTTCTCCAAAGGCAAGCTTTAGTCGTTCATTGATGTTATATAATCCATAATGATCTGATTCAACTGACTGGGCAAGATTTTTGCGAAGGGTTGTCAGCTGCTCATTGTCCATACCCAAGCCATTGTCTGTAACTTGAATAAGAAGATAGCCTTCTTTAGTGGAGATATTTATATGAATTATACCCTTTTCCCTTCGAAGTTTTAACCCATGGTATATGGAGTTTTCCACCAGAGGTTGTATAATCAACTTAGGAACAAGGTATTGTTCTAATGAATCATCTACATTAATATAATAATTAATTTTGTCTTTGTAACGCATCTTTTGAATCTCTAAGTAATTTCTCACGTGTTCTGCCTCATCAGTAATTGTGATAAATTCCTTTCCATCACTGAGAGAAATTCTAAAAAAGCCTGATAAAGAATTAATCATATCAGCAACCTCAAAGGCATTGTATTCTAGAGCCTTCCACTGTACTGTGTCTAGTGTGTTGTAGAGGAAATGTGGATTGATTTGGGATTGTAGTGTCTTTAGTTCCGTAATTCGTTTCTGTGACTGGACTTGATAAACTTGATTGATTAAATTCTTAATATCACTGACCATTTGATTAAAAACTTGTCCTAATATAGAAATTTCATCATTGTGTTTTATCTCATAATAGGAATTAAGATTACCCTTGGATACTTCCACCATATTCTTCTTTAATCGCTGAATAGGCTTTACAATGGAGCCTGAAATAGCAATAGCTAACAGTGTAGCAGTTAACAGCAGAATTATTCCCATGACAACAATTAGATTAATGATATTATTGGTTTGCGCATGAATCATACTATTTTCTACCATGATGCATAAAAGCCAATCTTCTGTATATGGGACAGATGAAAAGAATACCGTGGTGTCATTGTTTGATAGATTTTTTAGTGAAACTGTACCTGAATTTTTTGTTTCTGCTTCATGAATAATTGTATTAAGCCCTTCTGAAGATATATACTGACTATTTAATTTCTCTTTAGTAATAGAGTAGGTGTCCGTGTCTTTGTTCATAATCCATGCAAATCCATCGTAAATATCAATGTCATGAGCAATTTGAGAAATTTCATCCAAATTTACAGAACCGTTAATAAATCCTATTTTTTCGTTCTTATCATTTAAAATTGGGTAGCATATAAGAAAGATTGGCATATTATCAGATTTTGAAGCAACAGGTTTGCTGATAACATACTCTACATCAGTTGATATTGCTTTCTTAAAATATTCACGACTGGAGATATCGATGGTGAGATTATCATTTATCCAACCTCTTCCGTCCAATCCTCCAACAGCAAAGGTTCCGTACTTATTTCCTAGCACGTGATTTAATTGTTTTAAGTACAACTTTAACTGAGGAAGATCTAGATTTTTACATGAGGGATGTTCATGTATAATTTTAATTTCACTGATGCGTTGATTTAACCAAGAGCCCATTTCATTACTTTTGGAATCAATTAACTGCAAGGTTTGATGCTCCAGCTGTTCCATATTGAAATTTTTTACTTTGGTTTGCATTATGTATAACAGAGGAGAAAAAGTAAGCATAATACACAACATAAAAGCTGTAATAATTTTTAAACGCAAAGACATGGTTACCCTCCTCTTTTTTGTATAGTATTTCACAATTTAAAATATTAATTTAATACACATGTTCACTATTTATTATATACAGTTCGCATATTTTTTCAAATATTGTAGCTTAAAATGCAAAAACAAGCAAATAAATGTAAATACTTTGTGAATATTAAATGTTAAAATAATATCAATATGAGTTAATAATTTAACAAAATTATAAATCACAATTAGGAGGAATAAAGTTGAAAAGATTTTTAACAATTTTACTGTCAATTTTTATGACCATAAGCCTTGTTGCCTGTGGTAATACTAATAAATCACAAAATGGCAATACAGCAATTGCCAATGGCACATATAAAGGAGAGGGAAATGGTAAGGGCGGAAAGATCTCCGTTGAAGTAACCATTAAGGATAATGCTATTACAGATGTGAAGGTTTTGGAACAAAAGGAGACTCCTGGGTATGAAACTGCTATGGATACCCTAAAAGAAAAGATTATTTCAACAAACAGTCTTGAAGTTGATACGGTTTCAGGTTGCACATTAACTTCTAAAGGATATCTTGAAGCCATTACTGCAGCTTTAAAAGCAGCAGGTGCAACCCCTGATATGTTAAAAAAACTTCAAGAAAAAGGTACAGATGTAACTAAAAAAGAAGTTAGTAAAACTCATGATATAGTTGTTATTGGTGCGGGTGGTGCAGGGCTTTCCGCTGCTATAGAAGCAAAACAGGCTGGGGCAGATGTAATTGTTTTAGAAAAAATGCCTATGGCTGGCGGTAACACACTAATTTCTGGTGCTGAGTATGCTGCTCCAAATAACTGGATACAGCAGAAGGAAGGAATTAAAGATAATCCTGATCAATTTGCAAAGGACATGATTAAAGGTGGAGATAGCAAAAATGATCCTGAATTAGTAAAAGTTGTGGCAGAAAATGCCCTTGCAGGTGCTGAATGGCTTAGAGATGAAGTTGGAGTTGTATGGCAAGATGAATTAATGTTCTTTGGTGGACATTCTGTAAAAAGAAGCTTAATTCCAGCTGGTGCAAATGGTAAAGAAATCATTAGAAAACAAGTTGCAAAGGCTGAAAGCTTAAATATTCCTATATTATATAATACCTCTGCAATGTCCGTTATTACTGATTCAAAGGGTAAAGTTATTGGTGTACAAGCAGAGAGTGAAGATACAAAATATACTTTTAACACAAATAAAGCAGTAATCATCGCATCAGGTGGATTTGGTTCAAATATCGATATGAGAGTTAAATACAACCCTGCTATGGATGAAAAAGTTCTTTCTACAAATACAGTAGGAAGTACAGGAGATGGTATTGTTATAGGAGAAAAGGTTGGAGCAGAATTAGTTGGCATGGAATATATTCAAACCTATCCAGTTTGTGATCCATTAACAGGTACATTACTTTATTTTGGTGATGCAAGAATGTATGGACATACAATAATGGTGAACAAAGAAGGGAAACGTTTTGTTGAAGAACTTGAAAGACGTGATGTAATATCTATGGCAATTAAGGAACAGACAGATAGTGTATGTTACCAGTTACTTGATCAAAAAGGTTTAGAAGCAAGTAAGTTAGAAGAACAACATGGAGCAGAAATGGAATACCTATATAAGAATAAGTTACTTGTAAAAGCAAATACAATAGAAGAAGCAGCAACTTTCTTTGGCATAGATGCAAAAGAATTAAAAGCAAGTCTTGATAGATACAATGGTTATGTTAAAGATGGTAAAGATAAAGAGTTCAACAAAAGAAGTATGCCATCTACTATAGATACAGCGCCATTTTATATATTAAAAGCAGCTCCTGCTGTTCACCATACAATGGGAGGACTTAAAATTAATACTAAAGCTCAAGTAATTAACAAAGATGGCAAAGTAATTGAAGGATTGTATGCAGCAGGTGAGGTTACTGGGGGAATCCATGGTACAAATAGATTAGGAAGTAACGCTCTTGCAGACATTACTGTATTTGGTAGAATAGCTGGTCAAAATGCAGCTAAATAAAAATAAAATTTAAAAAAGTTTTGTAACATATAAAAGAGTTAAGTATATAGTGAAATAGTGACTTTAGAGGCCACTTCATTATATGCTTAGCTCTTTATTTTTATATGTAAAATATAAAATATAAAAGGTTATGTAATGCTCTTTGTGATCTTTTGTTGCAATAACAATTTCTAAATTTCGCTCAAAGATATAGCTTCTCACTATATACCTCAAGTTTGCATTTAGGACATCTAATTATTGCAAAAAGACCCATAATTTAAATGCAAAATTTAATATAAATAAAATAAAAATACTTATTGTTACTTATTTTCTAATAATATATAATGTTTAAGAATAATCATTGTCTATTCATATCTATTATAGGTAAATCTTTGTAGAATATGAATTAAAATGGGGAATATACATATTTATCATCACCAAGTTTTTAGGTATATCTATATAAAAGATAGAAGGGGGAGGGAAAAAAAGATTTATGTATATATGGAAAAAAGGATTGAAAAGAAAAAAGTTACATTTTATTATTTTAATTTTACTTATGATGTCAATATTGCTTACCTCTTGTAACAAAGATAAAAACAAAGTAGACACAAAAAATCCTGATTTTAATGAATATAACTCCTATGTGTTAGATGAGAATATAGATGAAGAAAATATATTGGGTCTTGTTCAGTCTGCTGATAAATCTAAACTAAAAACCATTTATAAAGTTAATACAATTTCTAAATCCATAGCGCTGACTTTTGAAGGTATGGCTGATAAGGATACTATGAATAAAATACTTGATTTATTAGATAAATACAATGTAAAGTCTACTTTTTTTCTTCCAGGAATACGTGTGGCGGAAGAACCTGATATTGCTATGAGCATCATAAAAAGGGGACATGATATTGGAAACAATACACTTAACAGGAAAAGCAAATTGGATAATTTAGATATTAAAGAAATTTATAAAGAAATAGCCATATCAAATCAAATTATCGAAAAAGAAACAAAAGTAAAAACTAATCTCTTAAGGGTTAAGGGAGCAAATTATACAGATGATATCTTAAAAGCCGCTGCAGTAGATGGGTATGTTGCTGCTGTAGGTTACAATTTCAACATGCAAACTACCAGCAAAAGCAACTCAGAAATCAAGAAATATTTCAGTTCTCATATAAATCGAGGAGATATTGTGACAATAGATACAAATAAGGAAGATGCTATAGATCTTACAGAATTTGTTTTAAAAGAAGCGTTGGGACAAGGGTGCAGCATACTAAGTGTCAATGAACTGTTAAAGAAGGAATACAAAATAGATAAAAGTGTATTTTCAGCATCTGAGAATATAGGGAAAAATAAAGGTGTTTTCTCTTATGCATATACCACAAAGAAAGCGGTAGCACTCACCTTCGAAGGTATGGGTGATAAAACAATGATGAATGGCATTTTAAATGCCTTAGATGAAAATCATATAAAAGCAACATTTTTCCTGCCTGGCCTCGCGGTTTCTGACCATACTGAGCTTGCAAAAGAGATATTAAAAAGAGGGCATGAGATTGAGAGCAACTCTTTGGAAAAGAAGGATTTAACTCAACTTGATTATAATAAAGTGTCTGAACAAATTTATATTACAGATAAAATATTTAAAGACAAATTAGGAATTTCACCTAGATATTTAAGACCAACCTTTGGAAGTACTAATGATACTGTATGTAAAGCGGCAGATGCATTGGGATATACTGTAGTGACTTACAGTAAAAATTCCAAAGATAGCGATATGAAGAGTGCCAAAGAGATTGAGGAATATATGAAAAAAAAGATTACTAGGGGAGAAATCATCACCTTGAATGCTGCTGTAAATCCTGCTGTTATAGAAGCTATACCCCTAATTGCAAAACATGTAAGGTATACAGGCTATGACTTTGTAACCATAGATGAACTATATAAAAGTCAATATGAGCGCAAGCCGCTAGAACAAATTCCTGGGTTTAATGCTGCAAGTGTAAAATTAAATAATAATGGCATTGAAAAGCAGCTAATTCATGTACTTCCTAAGTCCGCCGGAAAGACCGTGTCACTAACCTTCGATGATTGGGCTAGCGATAGAACTATTACGGCAGTTTTAGATATTTTAAAAGCTAATGGAATAAAAGCTAGTTTCTTTATCCGTGGTAAGGGTGCCGAGGCGAATCCAAATCTGCTTATGGCTATAGCTAAAGACGGTCATGACATAGCAAATCATACCTACAGTCATACAACCACGGGTGAACAAAGCATAAAGGAATTACAGGAGGATATTATCAAATGTCATCAGGTATTGACCTATGCAATTCAGCGTCAGCCAGAGATGTTTTTCAGGCCACCTCAATTTGAAATTGATGAAAAGAGGGCTGCTGCGATTCAAGCCTCCGGTTATAAAAATGTGATTATGTCCGACTTAAGTCCCCATGACTGGAATACGGAAAAAAGCTCTAAGGAAGTCTTAGATGACATTTTCAACAGGGTAGAGGATGGCAGTATTATAACCTTGCATATTCTAGATGACTCCAGTGTGCTTGAAGTTTTACAGCCTACAATTGATGAACTTAGAAGGAGAGGGTATTCCTTTGCAAAAATATCAGATTATATTAAGTAGATACAATATGTGATAAGAACAAAAGGAAGGAGGGTGGAATTAAATTGAAAAAAGTTAAGAGAGAAGTTGTTAAAGAAGTATTTCCTATATCAAAACCTGATAGAAGAATGCTACCTAATGTTCCGGATGATGAAAAAATTAGAATAAAGTTAGATAGAAGAGGACCTGACGAGAAAGATGACATGCTCAATGAAAGAAAAAAATATATTAAAAATTTTTATGATGTTGGGAAACGTTATGTTACCGATTATAATGTAGAAATTAAACAGGATAAAACAACCGAGAAAATTTACAAAGAGAAGTGTAGTGCAAAGTCTCTTGATACATCTGCATCTGGTATGCTGGTGGAAATTTTAGACCCAAATAGAGAATTAAGCCTAGGAGAGGTTTGTTGGTTAAAATTTCAGATTTCTCCCGGTAGCATGCCTGAAGGATTTGAATCAAAGGTTAAAATCAAAGCAAAGGTTGTAAGGGCGGAGGATGCTGTCGATGATAGAGGACAATTGGTAGCATTTCAGTATGAAGAAACCTTGTTAGAATATTTTCAAAAACGTAGATGGAAATATTCTATCAGTTTTGCTAGCTTACTTATTTTTATTACAGTTGCTTTCATCATGTTAATGCGTGCAGAAAATATTATATATTTTAGGTATAATAAACTTTTGTATTTATATAGTATTATTGCTGCAGTATTCTTACTTTCTCGTTATTTATTTGGAGCACTTTATAGAGATATTCCTATTAATCCTAACTTTACTCCAAGTGTGTCAATCATAATTCCTTGCTTTAATGAAGAAGAATGGATTAGTAGAACCATTATGAGCTGCATGAATCAAGATTATCCTATTGATAAGATCGAGGTAATTGTTGTAGATGATTGTTCCAACGATCATTCTCTTGAAAAGATACGAGAAACTATTGATAAAGTGGCTAGTGAGGGACAACGATTTAAAACTGGGGAACGTTTAAAACTTGTAGTACAGGAAGAGAACAAGGGTAAAAGAGAAGCCCTTGCTGCTGGAGCTGAAATAGCTGAGCATGAATTAGTTGTGTTTGTTGATTCAGATAGCTTTTTAGAACCTACAGCCATTAAAAATCTTGTTCAGCCTTTCCAAGATCCTAAAATGGGGGGAGTTACTGGCCGTACGGATATTGAAAACAAGTATACAAACATGCTTACAAAGATGCAGGCAGTTAGATACTATGTAGCCTTTCGCATTATGAAGGCGGCGGAATCTTATTTTGACGCAGTAACCTGTCTTTCAGGACCTATTTCCTGCTATCGAAAGGATTTAGTTTTGAAGTATAAAGAGGAATGGCTTAATCAAAAGTTTTTAGGGCATCCAGCAACTTTTGGAGATGATAGAAGTATGACAAACTTTATTCTTAGAACTCATCGTACAAGTTATCAAGATAATGCTATTTGTTATACCATTGTACCTTCTGACCAAAAGGTGTTTTTAAAGCAGCAAATGCGTTGGAAAAGATCTTGGCTTAGAGAATCTTTCATTGCATCAAGGTTTATATGGAGAAAAGAGCCTTTCATGTCTTTGTTTTTCTATATGGGGTTGATTGTACCTATCGCAGCACCTATTGTTGTAGTCTATAATCTCATTATTATACCCATTACCCAGAGCATTTTCCCAACTACCTTTTTAACGGGACTTCTGCTAATGGCTTTACTTATGAGCTTTGTAGATCTGTTTTTTAGGAGAAGTTCTATTTGGATTTTTGGATTTATTTTCTGTCTATATTATGAATTTATTTTATTGTGGCAGATGCCTATAGCCTGGGCAACCTTCTGGAAATCTACATGGGGAACTAGAATGACGCCTCAAGATATTAATGCTATAAATAGAAAGAAAAATAGATGGAGCAAAGAAATAAAAAAAGTGGAGTGAAGGAGGTAGTAAACGGTGGGAAAGAATGAGAAATATGTTTTAGATTATAAGAAGAAAGATAGGAAAAAATCTATAAGAACGGTTTTTCAAGCATCATTTTCAGTAGTGATTTTTGGAATTTTAATAAATGCATTTTTAAATATAAAGACCTATGAACCTTTAAGCTCTTCACTTTACAATAGCAATGAAGGTTTTATTGCTATCTCCTATTTTGGTGTGGATAGAACTCAAAAGACTACCTTAATAGATAATGATATGCTTTCTAAACATCTTAGTGCTATGAAGGCTTCCGGATTTGAGACTATATCTCAGCAAGATATAATAGAATATTATAACAAAGGAAAATCTCTTCCTAAAAAAGCGATGTATATTGCCTTTGAGGATGGGCGTAAAGATTCTGCCTTATTTGTACAACCTATTATGGAAAAATTAAATTATAAGGCTACCATGTTCACCTATGCTAATAAATTTGCTATAGGTGATATGAAGTTTCTTATGCCAAAAGACTTAAAGAAAATGGAGAAAAGTACTTTTTGGGAATTAGGTTCTAATGGATATCGATTTGAATATATCAATGTATTTGATAGGTTTAATAATTTTTTAAATATATTAAATCAGGATCAGTTTAATATGGTAGCTAAATATATAGAAGAGGATTACAATCACTATCTTATGGACTTCATTCGAGATAAAAATGGAATTCCAGTTGAGAATCGCGCAGGAATGGAAAAACGTATTATGTGGGACTATGCACAGATGAGGGATATCTATTCTAAGGAAATAGGGAAAGTTCCAAGTGCTTACATGATTATGCATGCCAATGGACTATACGGAGATGCAAGTCCACTAGTTACTAATGTAAATAATGAGGAAATTAAAAAGGCTTTTAAACTTCATTTCAATAATGAGGGAGAAAGTTTCAATGGCAAGGAAGAGGATATTTATAATTTAACACGCCTACAAGTACAGCCTTATTGGTATACTAATCATGTACTTATGAGAGTTTGGCAGGAGACAGGCAAGGATGTGGCTTTTCAACAAGGTGATCCTAAACGTGCAAAGCTATGGGAAATCGTTGAAGGGGAAGGAGAATTTATAAAAAGCAAAATAGTTTTAACATCGCCTCCCCAAAAACCAGCATTTATGTATCTTAAAGATAAAAAAGAATTTAAGGACCTTAAACTATCTGTAAGTCTTGAGGGAAATGTTGTTGGAGAACAAGCTATTTACATTAACTATAATCCAGATAACAATTCATTCATACGAGTTTCCTTGAAAGATAATGAATTGTTCGTACAAGAGAAAAGATCTGATAATAGTATTCGTGAAATTTTCAATTGTAATTTAAGAGATCTTGATAAAAAACCTGCACAGTCTATTCCTGAAGTTATGTTAGAAGCTCAGATAAATGAAGGCAATCTTAATATGAAAAGAGCTAGGAATGAAGAGGAAAAAAACAAAATAAAAGAACAAGTTATGAAAAAGAAAGAGCAAACTGCGCAAAGCTTAGAGGATGGTGCAAAGGAATTTGTACCAAATTTAAAAGCTAATCAATTGGGAAAACGTATAGTTGAGATCAGAACAAAAAACAGTAGTCTAGAGATTTTAGTGGATGGAAAAGTGGCAATAAAAGATTTGAAAATTGATGAAAGCATTACAAGTGGATATTTAGCTCTTGAAGCTTGTGCAAGTGAAAAAAACACTAAAGACAAGGTATATGATGGTGTTTTTGAAAATCTAGTTGTACAAGAACTTGTAGAGGATCAGAGTGAAGAAGGAAGGATAATTTTTGATAGCCGTTTAAAGGGTTTTGAGAAGATGTACACATCAGTAAAAGAGTATTATAACCAAATATTAGACTGGTTTATAGAAACCTTTTAAAAAAAGGGGGAAGCTATGTGGTTTGGTTCAGGAAGAAGCTTATGGGAAGGTATTTTATAATACTTATTTTGGCTTTTATGATATTGGTATCAATATTTTATGCCAGTAGTATTTCTAAACCAAAGAAAATGACTAATATAGAAATACCTGCTATAGAGATACCTATTATAGAGATATCTGCCTGGGTAGCTTATTGGAATGGGGAGCAAGCCTTAGAAGAGCTGCCAATATTGATTGATAATATGAGTTCAGTACAGGCATTCGGGGCTATTTTTGATGAGGATGACAAGATAATTTTTCCATCGAAATATAGAAACATATTGCCTAAAATTAAATTGATATGTAATGAATATAATAAAAAATTATATCTAACCATTGTAAATGACAGAATCAATGCAAATGAAAACATTACACAAAAAGATAGTAAGATGCTAAAAAGGATTCTTATATCAAAAGAAAAACGTGATTCACATATAGAAGAAATTTTAGATAATGCTAAACAGGGTGGTTATAATGGAGTAGAAATTGATTATGAAAAGATAGATAAGGATACGTTAGAAAGTTTTTCTATATTCATAAAAGAGCTTTATTCTAAATTAGAGCTGGAAGGTATAGAGCTTAGAGTTATTCTTGAGCCTAATATAAAATTAGATAAAATAAATCTCCCGGAAGGTCCAGATTATTTAATTATGGCTTATAATCTCTATGGAAATCATAGTGGTCCTGGTCCTAAAGCAGATATTGAATTTATCAAAAAACTTTCTGCAAAGATGGATAATGTGACTGGTAAAAAGTGGATGGCTTTTTCTACAGGAGGTTTTGATTGGAAAGAAGGAGTTAGTCCTCGTTCTCTTACAGAGAAAGAAGCTATTGTACTCGCTAAAGACAAAAATGCTAAAATCAATCGTGATGAAGCAAGCGGAGGGGCATATTTTGAATACATGGATGAAGATGGTGCAGAACATTCTGTGTGGTATGCTGATGAGAAAACCTTGGATCTATGGATCAAAACATCCAAGGAGTGTGGGTATGAAAATATTGCGTTGTGGAAGCTTGGAGGCAATGAGGAAGGGACACTTAGATATATTAAGAAGTTTTAATAAAAAAAGTTTGTATAAATACAAAAAAACTTGTTGATATTTATACATCGTTATGATATATTCTTTTCAGTTATAATTGAGTGGTATTTTTGCGGGATTATAGCTCCTATTTAATAAAACTTCTTAATAGGCCCCATGCAGCCCATGGGACTAATAGGAGGTTTTTCTTTTTTGAGAACGATGATTATATAATAAAAGGAGTTGTTGCTAAATGGCTGCAGATGTTTTTCTTCAGTTGAAGAACATAGTAAAAACTTTCGATGATGGGGAGACATTAGTAAAAGATCTTAATCTTCACATTAGAAAGGGAGAATTCTTAACTTTGCTAGGACCTAGTGGTTGCGGAAAAACAACTACATTAAGGATGATAGCTGGTTTTGAAATGCCTTCAAGTGGCAAAATAATTATTGATGGGGAAGATGTTACAGAAAAGTCCCCAAATGAAAGATGCGTTAATACTGTGTTTCAGAATTATGCTCTTTTCCCACATATGAATATTGCTGATAATATTGCCTTTGGTTTAAAAATGAAAAAGGTACCGAAAGAACAAATTGAAGCTAAGGTACAAGAAATGCTTAAAATAGTTAAACTAGAGGGCTATGAAAATAGGATGCCATCTCAATTAAGTGGCGGTCAAATGCAGCGAGTAGCTATAGCTAGAGCTATAATAAACAACCCTAAGGTTCTTCTTTTAGATGAACCATTAAGTGCCCTTGATTTAAAACTTCGTAAACAAATGCAATTAGAACTTAAGCATCTTCAAAAAGAACTAGGAATAACTTTCGTATTTGTAACTCACGATCAAGAAGAAGCGTTAACTATGTCGGATAGAATTGTGGTTATGAATAAAGGTGATATAGAACAATTAGGAACCCCTGAGGAACTTTATGAGAAACCTAAAACTAAATTTGTAGCAGATTTCTTAGGTGAAACTAATATATTGGAAGGTGAGACTATAAAAGTAAAGGAAACAGAAGTACTTTTAAATCTTGAGGAAGAAAAAGATATAATAAGAATTCCAAACTTGAATTATCATATAGGAGATAAATTTGTTGTCTCTGTAAGACCTGAGAGAATTAGGATTAAAAATGAGGTAGGAGAAGGAGATGTATGGCTTCAATGTAAATTTAAAGAAAGAATTTACATTGGCTCAAACATAAAGACTGTTATGATTCTTAAGAATGGAAAAGAAATAATAGTCAACGAGGCTGTAGGGCAGAACTTTAAGTTTGATGATGAATCAGCTGAAGTTTTTGTAACTTGGAATCCAAACCATACAGTGGTTATAAAAGCGTAAGGGGGTAGAGAGGTGAAAGAGAGACTGTCTAATATTGGTACTAATAAATTAAATCAAAAGAGTGCGTTAGGTAGGAATACAAAAAAGAAGCTATCTAATTTATTGGGACCCTGCGTCACGGTGTTACCAATAGCTCTTTGGATGATCGGCTTTTTTATAGTACCCATAATTTTGATAGTATTGGTTAGTTTTTGTACAAGAGGAGAAGTTGGGGATATAGTCTATAACTTTACATTATCGAATTACTCTAGACTATTGAATCCCTTATATATAAATATATTTTTTAAATCCATATTAATTGCAGCTGCTACAACAGTGCTGTGTTTGATATTTGGATATCCCTTTGCTTTTATGATAGCAAAATCAGATAAAAAGATAAAACCCATATTGTTACTTTTGATAATATTACCTTTTTGGACTAACTCTTTAGTTAGAACCTACGCCATGATAATATTGCTTAGAACAGAGGGTATAATCAATACATTGCTTTTAAATTTGGGGTTAATAAAAACACCCTTACAAATGATGTATAATAACACAGCGGTAATGATAGGAATGTTATACATGATGTTTCCGTTTATGGTGCTACCACTGTATGCCTCTATTGAAAAATTGGATCTAAGATTATTGGAAGCTGCAGATGATTTAGGAGCTAGTGCTGTTAATAAGTTTTTGCAGGTTACTTTACCTCTTACTAAAGAAGGTATAATATCAGGTTGCCTTTTAGTATTTGTTCCAACATTAGGGTTATTCTTTATAACGGACTTAATGGGAGGAAGCAAAGTAGTGCTCATGAGCAACCTTATAAAAAATCAATTTTTAACTGCAAGGGACTGGCCTTTTGGCTCAGCTATATCTGTGGTTTTGATGATAGTAATGATGATATTCATTGGCTATTATGCTAAAAATGGAGGAACAAAGAATGGTGGGGGGGTGCTATAAGAAATGAAGAAGAATAAAGGAAGTATTTTAAGATCTCTTTATATGTTTTTAATATTTATGTTTTTATATATACCAATAATGGTTCTTATAGCTTTCTCATTTAATGAATCTAAGCTTAATGTAGTTTGGACAGGTTTTACTTTTAAGTGGTATGCTAGTTTAATTCATAATAAAGGAATATTGGAGGCTGTTAAAAACTCATTTCAGGTTGCTATTATTAGTACCATGATATCTGTTGTTCTAGGGACTTTAGCCTCTGTTGGATTGTATAGATATAAATTTAAAGGTAAGAGCATATTAGATTCAGTTTTAAATATACCTCTAGTTATACCGGAAATAGTTATGGGTATATCCCTACTAGCTTTCTTTGCAATAATAGATCTTCCACTAGGTAGAACTTCACTGATTATTTCTCACGTTACTTTCAGTGTAGCCTATGTAATAGCAGTAGTGAGGACAAGATTAGATGGATTTGATAGATCACTAGAAGAGGCGGCTATGGATCTTGGAGCTTCCTCATTAAATACATTTTTATATGTAACTTTGCCTATAATAATGCCTGGGGTAATTGCTGGCGCGCTTTTGGCATTTACTCTTTCTTTGGATGATGTAATCATTAGCTTTTTCGTAGGAGGGCCAGGAAGTGTAACTTTACCATTAAAGGTTTTCTCTATGGTGAAATTTGGAGTTACTCCAGAGATAAATGCACTTTCAACCATAATAATGTTATTTACAGTATTAATGATAGTGGGTGTACTTCTAATAAAAAATATTAATATAAATATGAAAAAAGGAACTGCTCTAGCTACAGCAATTTGTTTGGCTGTAGGTGGTTTTGGATATGGAGCATATGCAATTGGGAAGGGTAATAATGAGCCGCGAGAAGTTTTAAATGTATTTAACTGGTCGGAATATTTACCACAGTCAGTAATAGATAAATTTGAGGAAAGCTATAATGTAAAAGTTAATTACAGCACTTTCTCCTCTAATGAAGAAATGCTTGCTAAAATAATGGCAGGCGGAGGACAGTATGATGTTGTGGTGGCCAGTGATTTTATGGTAGAAATATTAAAAAAGCAAGGTTTAATACAGGAAATAAATAAAGATAATCTTCCTAATATAAGTAATATAGGAGAGCAATTTATGAATCTTCCCTTTGATGAAGGAAATAAGTATAGTGTTCCTTATATGTGGCTTGCAGGAATTATAGCATATGATAGCTCTAAGATACCAGAAGGAACTATAAAGGGATATAAAGACCTTTGGAAGCCAGAGCTTAAAAAGTCTTTAACACTTTTAGACGATCAAAGGGTTATTATAGGAATTACCCTTAAAAAGCTAGGATACTCACTTAACGAGACTAGCCCAGAAGCCTTAGAAAAGGTTAAGGTAGAACTTAAAAAACTTCAAGAGAATGTAAAATCCTATGATAGCGATAGTCCTAAGACAAGCCTTATAAATAAGGAATCTAAAGCAATATTTGCTTGGGGCGCTGAGGGAAACCTTGCTAAAAGGGAAAATCCTAATGTAAAATATGTAGTTCCAGAGGAAGGTCTATTCCTTCAACAAGACAATTTTGTCATTCCACAGGGTGCAAAAAACCTGAAGGCTGCGGAAGACTTTATCAATTTCATAATGGAACCAGAAATAAGTGCGGAAATATCTCGTCATTTCCCATATGGAAACCCTAATGTAGCCGCATACCCATATATAGATAAAGAAGTTATGGAAGATATGGCTGTATACCCTCCAGAAAGTGAGGTTGAAAAGGGAGAATACTTAAAAGATATAGGAGATGCAATTAAAACTTTAGATAAGATATGGTCTGAGGTTAAGCAGTAATTTTTTAGATTGAGAATTGATAGTTGATAGTTGAGAATTAGTTATAGTGAAAAGTTAAGAATTAAGAGTGAAGAGTGAAGAGTAATGGATGAAATTCCTTTAGGAATTTCTAAATTATAAGATTTAAGAATTCCCATTGAAGGGAATTCTTTTTCTGCATTCTTGACTTTTAACTTTTAAATCTTAACTGTAATAGGAGGATTTAGCTCTTTATTTGAGAAATTAAATTATCTTCTTAAAAATTTGTAATTGAGAAACCAATTCACGAGTACAACAAATAAAAATGCTATGCAATGCTTCTTATGCTGATTCGCTTCAATAAGAACTTCTAAAATTTATTTTATAAAAATCCCTAATGCTGACAAACTTCCTTTGGTCAAACATGTACAGCATCTTAACGTTATTTTTCTAAAATAAATTAAGAATTTCTAGATTTTGCTCAAATGCATAGTGCGCATAACATAGCATTTTTTAAAGTTTTATACAATGAAATTATAAGTGTAAATATTTGTAAGTCATAAAAGAGATAAATATATAGTAAAAAAGCGACTTTTTCTGGAGCGGCTTTACTATGTACTTAGCTCTTTATTTTCGTAAACTAAATTACATTTGTAGAAACTTATAAATGTAAAATCAATTTATCGCAATATATATTTGTAAAATCTTAATTATCAATTAATTAATATGGATGGTATAAAAAGGAATTATTTAAAGAGCAATAGAATACTAAAATAATAAAGAAGTATAAAAGGGGGAACGGTTATATGTTTCTATCAAACTATCAATTCATTGATACGCCTTCTTTATTAATTGACTATGATATTATGTTGGATAATGCTCGCTTTATGCAGAATAAGGCTGATGAATATGAAGTGAAATTGAGACCTCATACTAAAACTCATAGGATGCCTGAGTTAGCAAATATTCAAGTACAAGAAGGAGCTTCTGGAATTACTGTAGCCAAGGTTGGGGAAGCTGAGGTAATGGCGGAGAATGGCATAATGGATATTTTTATTGCAAATGAAATAATAGGAATATCTAAATTAGAAAGAATTAGGGAATTAAACAGAAAAATAAAAGTAAGATTAGGTGTGGACAGTGAATATGGTGTAGATCAACTAGAAGAAGTATTTAAGAATGAAGAAAAAGCAATAGAAGTATTAATTGAAATAGAAGTGGGAGAAGAAAGATCTGGGGTAATAACAGATGAACAATTGATAAATTTAGTAAACCACATAAAAAAGAAGAACAAAGTCCATCTTAAAGGAGTATTTTCACATGAGGGACACTCATATAATGTGGATAATGTTGATGAATGTAAAAAGGTTACATTGGAAGCACAAAAAAGAACTTTAGATGCAGCTAAAATAGTTAGAGACTTGGGCGTGGAAATAGACACAATAAGTATAGGTGCTACTCCTTCATTGATGCATGCACATATATTAGAAGAAATTACAGAAATTAGACCAGGAACATATATATTGATGGATGTTGGACAAAGTAATGCAATTAAAGACTTTAGTAGGTGCGCTGCAACGATTTTAACAACAGTAATAAGTATACCAACGAAAACAAGGGTAGTATTAGATGCAGGGGCAAAAGCATTAACTGCTCAAAAAAGAGTAAAAGGTATATGTTCAACACCAGGAAATGGGGCGATTAAAGGAATGGTAAACTTGCACTTAAGTGGAGTTTTTGATGAACATGGATTAATAAATGATGAGTATTTTAGAAAGAAAGTAAAAATAGGAGATAAAATTGAAATAATTCCTAACCATATATGCCCTACTTGCAATTTATATGAAAAAGCTTATCTGGTTTCAAAGGGAGAGCTTATTAAAGAGATTCCTATATTATGTAGGGGTAGATCTTACTAAATAGTCTTTCAAGCTAAAAGATTAGAAATTGATATTACAAAATATACACATGTGACGAGAGCCATTTAGATAAAAAAAGGAGGAAAATTACTTGCTTAAATTTGGTGTCCAATTACTATTTTTCACTTTTACACAAGTGATAATTGTTATTATATCCAAACAATTTTTTTCAAGGTTAGCAGGAAACTCTGTATATAGTTATAATGAACCGCTTGTTTATCTAATAATATTTATTGAACTAGCAATATCTATTTATTTTATCTATATAGGATATACAAAAGAAGAAAGAAAATAGTGTATGTAATTTTAAGTTTATATAGATTTGAATAAAGAATTATCCTTGTGAAACCAATTTAGGAGTGCAACAAATAAAAAATGCTATATAATGCTTCTTTTGCTAATTCGCTTCAATAAGAACTTCTAAAATTTATTTTATAAAAATCCCTAATGCTGACAAACTGAACTGCACCCTGTCAAGTAGACAGTGAAAATAATAAAAATTGACCTAAGCGG
>NZ_CAUPZS010000007.1:0-130130 GCF_963515715.1 uncultured Clostridium sp. | reverse complement strand
GAACCTACGACCTTCGGGTTATGAGCCCGACGAGCTGCCAACTGCTCCACCCCGCGATATTATATTTTGGTGCCGAAGACCGGAATCGAACCGGTACGGTGTTTTAGCACCGCAGGATTTTAAGTCCTGTGCGTCTGCCAGTTCCGCCACTTCGGCATTAATGTATATCACTTCTTGCGACATAGTCTATTATATATTAACTATTTATTTATGTCAACACATATTTTTTATTTATAAAAAGAGGCTATTAAGCCTCTTATTTTCTAATAACTTGAGTTCTTTTTATAACCACGATTCCTTGAATCTTGATTTTTCTTTATGTCTTGAAGTCTTTCCTCACTTTCCTTCAAAAATTTAAGCATCCTATCCTCAAAATCTTTGGGTGACTGCTTTTCCTTTTCTTTATTCCAATCTATTTCGATTGGTCTCACGGATCTCTGCTGTGGCATTGCCTGTTTTATTGACAGACTTATTTTACCATTGTCATCAACAGAAATTACTTTTACTTTTACTTTGTCTTTTTCCTTTAGAAAACTTCTTATATCTTTAACGTAACTATCTGAAACCTCAGATATGTGGACCAAGCCTGTTTTGCCTTCTATTTCTACAAAAGCTCCAAAGCCTGTAATGTTTACCACTGTGCCTTCTAGTATGTTTCCAGCTTTTAAGGTCATATTGAAAAAATTCCTCCTTAAAAATGTATATTAATATTAATATTAGACTTTATTTACTTGTACTATTTATAACAGCACTTTCCCCTGGCTTAATTAAATTCAACTTCTCTCTTGCCAGCTTTTCAATATATGAATCTGACTTAGTCATTTCCACTTCATCTTTTAATTTGTTGTTTTTATCTTCTAACTTTTCAATTTCAAGATTTCTTTCATCTATCTGAGCTCTTATATTTTTAATGGCAACTTGTTGCTTACTCAAAATAAAGCACACATAAAAAGCCAACATGAAAAAGAATATTTTATTCAATTTACCAAGCTTTTTCATAGATAAATTATCCTTTCTTTAATTGAGGTTATCCTTTAATTATATTCTAATGGCAATTGAATTTTTCTTCAAGTGATTTTTATAATTTTATTTTACTTTTTTGTTTTTAATTTTATATATTAACAATTCTATTGGAAATAAAATGCTATTTTTTAATATTCTCAGTAGTTTCCCTATGACGACTATGAAATTATAAAGTATTTTTATAAAAATATCGCTGGCAATCTTTAAATAAAAAAATATTCCAATACTAATCAATAGATAAACATAAACCCCCACATAGGCATAGTTGAAATATAGCAAGAATATGAATACTAATATACTAGACATTATCCAAAATAATATATCTTGAATATATGTGATTATTTTATTAGGATTTTCAAATCCTCTAATAATTCTATATATATCAAATAGTATTCCCGTTATGATACCAGATGCTAAACTAAATACTACTAACTTCACCTGATGTTCTATAGATATTATCATTTTTACTCCCTACTTAAACAATTTTGATAATAATTTTTCTTTTTCTTTCTTATTTTCTTTATTAGTATAAACGCAAGAGTTTATCATGCCATTTATTATAACCTCACCATTTTGAACGTCTAGCTTGTTCATCTTTAGTCCCTCTCCCTTTATATGTAATGTTCCTAATGTAGTATTCAATATTATCTGATCCTCATTAAAACTAAAAACTTCTACAACTCCATTTAAAAAAAGCCTTTTTCTATTCTCTACTGTCATAACGCTCTTCTCTTCTAGTTTTATCTCTTTTTTTTCCATGAGATTCACCTCCAACTTTATAATATTATATGCTTATGTCTTTTTATATAGCACTTATCTTTATCAAGTAATTCTTAGCTTCAGATGGAGTTTGCTTAAAAGGAATACTTACTCCAACTGAAGGTTATTAAGAGAGTTCTTAGAAGCTTTGCTTCTTAGAAATCCTTATCCTTTAGGGGAAGAACTTATCCAGGGACGTAGCATCCGTTATGCACAGCATAAGAACTCTAAATCGCTTTCACAGAGTGCGATGGGAGTATTACGGATGGTAGTCATCGGATAAAGTGAAGCTTAGTTCAGATGCGAATATTAGATAAGACATTTATCAAAATAAAAAAAAGACTGAAAGCTTCCCTTCAGTCTTTGTCCTCAACTCCTGATATTATTTCATACATCTCTCTAGCATCTTCTTTTCTCACATGCTCTGATATATTAATAATTTTAGCCTTGAGTGATTTTTCAGCATATTTAATTTCAATAATATCATTTTCTTTTACTTCAGTACCTGGTTTAGCAACCTTATCGTTTATAAACACCCTTCCGCTTTCACAAGCTTCTTTTGCTATAGTTCTTCTTTTTATAATTCTAGATACTTTTAAATACTTATCTAATCTCATATTGCCCCCTCCTTTAAATCACAAAAAACCCAGATTTACACCTAGGTTTTTTGAAAAATACGAAAGTATCTTATTTATTCACTTTATCCTTGAATTCTTTACCTGGTTTAAATACTGGAACAGTTGATTCTGGAATAGTGATTTCTTCTCTAGTCTTTGGATTTCTACCTATTCTAGCTGCTCTGTTTCTTGTTTCAAATGTTCCAAATCCTACTAATTGAACTTTTTCACCATTTTCAAGTGCTTCTTCAACTGATTCTATAAACGCCTTAAGAAGTAGTTCAGCATCTTTCTTAGTTAATTTGGATTTTTCAGCCATGCTTGTAATTAATTCTGCTTTATTCACTTTTTTTACCTCCTTAATATTGAGTATGCTATAGAATAGCTTACTTACTATAAAATAGCATATTCTTCACTGATTTTAAAAATCCTTCTTTGAGTTGTATGTTTTTATAAATTTAATTATTTTTTTTCGCTTCTTCCCATAGTTTATCCATTTCTTCCAATGTCATTTGTTTTAAATCAAATCCCATTTTCGATGAGGTTTCTTCTATGTATCGGAAACGATAAATAAATTTATCTATAGTATAATTTAATGCATATTCAGGGTCTATGTCAAGAAATCTTGCTACATTTACTACCGAAAATATTAAATCTCCAACTTCTTCTAATATTTTTACCCTATTATTACTTTTATATACATCTCTTACCTCATAATATTCCTCTACTATTTTAGATAATGCATCTTCAATGTTATCCCAGTCAAAACCTACCTTAGCAGCTTTTTTCTGAACTTTTTCTGCTCTCATTAGAGCCGGTAATGTCTTTGCTATATGCTCTAATTCCTCCGTATAGGAGTTAAACCCTTTATTGATTCTTTTTATTTCATCCCAGTTATCTAAAACTTCTGTAGATGAGCTTACTTTTGTGCCTTCAAATACATGTGGATGTCTTTCTATCATTTTTCTACAAATACCCTTTGTCACATCGCTTATATTAAAACTATTCTCTTCTTTTCCTATTTGTGCATGAAATACAATTTGTAAAAGTAAGTCTCCTAACTCTTCCCATAACATATTATCGTCTTTTTTTTCTATGGCTTCAATAACTTCGTAAGTTTCTTCTATTAAATATCTCTTCAAGGAATTGTGATCCTGTTCTTTATCCCAAGGACATCCGTTATCTCCTCTTAATCTTTCCATTATACATGTTAAATCATAAAAATCTCCAACATAATCTTTCTTCTCCGGTATATAAATAGAAGTTAAGTAATCTATATCTCCCTGTCTGTCAAGTTCATATAATTTTATTTTCCTTATACTCTCTAAACCTTCTATCCCAGCTGCTCTGACAAAAAATACTTCTTCCTCATCTCCATAATAATCTTGAAGCTGAAGTTTTACTTCAGAAGCTATAA
Source organism: uncultured Clostridium sp. (assembly GCF_963515715.1). GTDB lineage: Bacteria > Bacillota > Clostridia > Clostridiales > Clostridiaceae > Clostridium_AW. The sequence goes on along the minus strand of NZ_CAUPZS010000007.1, from coordinate 126,314 downwards.
ATTTATTATAAACCTGTGTTATTATGGTTCCAACCCTTCTATCTAAAACTCCTTCTTTTATCTCAAATGCATCCATTATCTTTAATCCTTCTATTGGATCTATTTTCAAGGATTCTATTATAGCATCTACGAAACTTACAGCTGGATATATTTTATATTCTAAATTATTTTCTTCACAGAGTTTTATTAAATTAATTACTGATTTTTCTGCGACTAAGGGGTGTCCCGGTACAGCATATACTATCTCTTTATGCAGTTTGCATTTTTCTACTAGTTCTTCAGAAATTGATATATATACTTCATCAAAACTTTTCATGCTTTCATATTTATTATCGAAGGTAGAGAAACTTATATTTAGCCCTTTTAGATATTCTACAACTGGATGTTTTTCTGTTCTTAGGTAAATATTTTTACAACTCCTTAATACTTCTATACTTCCTAAGGTTAGTGCTTCTTTAGAACCTGGACCAAGTCCTATGATTTTTATCATCTATCTCTCTCCTTTTGTTACGTAAAATCTTATTTTTAAAGTATCCAAAATTAAATATTCCCATAGTAAAAATTAGTATACTATATATTAATATACCTGAAAATATAGATATTACACAAGATAAATTACTACTCATCATAGTATATAACCTTGAATTTATTAAAACAACTGAAATTATCATTACAATTGATGCCAGTAGAGGTTTTATAAATATATTATACCAATCCGCCCTAATTTTTAAGCTGATTTTAAGCAATAGCATATTTAATATTGCAACTATGAGATATCCTCCAATAGATCCAATTACTGCTCCATAAATATTTATACCTTTTATAGGTACTAACTTAGCTGTTAGTAATACCTTTACTATACATCCCAATATTAAAGTAATTACAGGGGTAATATATTTACCTACACCTTGCATAATAGCTGTAGATGTTTGAGTCAATATAATAAAAGGAATAGCTATAGAAGAATATTTTAATATTTCTCCACCACCACTATGCCCTGGAAATAAAAGTTGCATAATTTGCTCTGACAAGAAAAATAATCCTAAGCACGATGGAAATGAAATTACTGTAGCAAATTTGATAGATAATTGAGTTTTTTCCATGAGCTCAAATCTTCTATTTAAAATATAACACTCTGCTATAATGGGTACTAAAGAGGCACATAGTGACATGGATATAGTAAGTGGAACATTTATTAGTACAGACGCCTTACCAGTTAACTGTCCATAGAGTATAGTAGCTTCTTTAACATCTAGTCCTCCTTGTAAGAGCTTTTGTGGAACTAGAATGGAGTCAATCAACCCCATAACGCTACCTACTGTAGCTCCTAATGATATTGGTACAGATATATATATAAGTTTATTCAATATATCTAAATTCTCTCTTACGTTCTTTACATTGATCTCTTTTCTTACACGAGTATATTTTGCAAACAAATATATACCACCTAATATTCCTCCTGCTGTTGCCCCAAAAGCTGCTCCCCCTGCTGCATACTCTATACCCTTAGGTAAAAGCATGTATGCCATACCTATACCAAATATTACTCTTCCTATCTGCTCTATAATTTGTGATATAGCTGATGGATTCATATTCTGTAACCCTTGAAAAAAACCTCTAAATGCACTGATTATCGAAATGAATAAAGGGGCTGTGGCAATACCTATCAAAGAGTAATATGCCTTACTATCCCACCTAAAAAGGTCTATAATATATCTTGATAGTAATAGGATGCTTGCTGTAAATACTCCACCAATAACTATCATCAATAACATTGCCTTTTTAAATACTTGTATTATGCCTTCATTATCTCCTAAAGCCTTTCTCTCCGAAACCATCTTAGATATGGCAACTGGAATTCCTGATGCTACTGCGATAAAGAATAAGTATAAAGGATAAGACATTTGATAATACCCTATTCCTTCATCACCTATGAGCATGATTAAAGGCCATCTAAAAAATAATCCTAAAAATTTGGCAAAAACTCCTGATAGCCCTAAAATAAGTGTACCTTTTAGCAAGGATTGTTTTTTCATAACTAATACCTCCGAAAGTCTTCTAAATATTATTTATTTATAATTCAGAGGCAATATTACCTTTTATTGAATATTTTTATAAATCATTGTCAATAATTTTTATGGGACAAAAATAAATGGCAGACATGCTGCCATTTTACATTAGCAATTTGTCTGCCATTTTATTTATTGCTCCATTTGTTTTCCTAAGAAGGATGATGCAGTTTCAGCTAATTTAATTTCTACTTCTCCAAACTTCTTACCTTCTTCTTTAGATACTATAATAACAGCTCCAATTGCATCTCCTTCTGCTATTATTGGTGATATAACCTGATCTCTATATTTATCTTCCACTTCTTCATCGTCATAGAGTGCTACAAGGTCTGAACTTTGACTATAATGAATTGTTTTTCTGTCTTCAATAATCTTCTCTAAATCTGTGCTTATTTTTTTGTCTATATATTCCTTTTTAGGAGCTCCACTGATAGATATTATGCTATCCCTATCACAAATAATTATTATATTTCCTATTGCTTGTTGTAGAGATTCTGCATAACCTTTAGAGAACTCACTTAATTCACCAATAGGGGAGTATTTCTTTAATATAACTCCTCCTTCTCTATCAGTAAATATCTCTAAGGGATCTCCCTCTCTTATTCTTAATGTCCTTCTTATTTCTTTAGGAATAACGACTCTACCTAGGTCGTCTATACGTCTAACAATTCCTGTGGCTTTCATATATTTTTTTCCTCCTTTAAATTGATATTTACAACTTGTATTAATATTATCTTTCTATTTATGAAATTTTATACACATTTGTAATTTAAAAACCCCGAAATTAAAATTTCGGGGTTTTTTCTTAGATTAGATTTTTTGTATATTTTTCAGTTTCTATTTTGGATTCTTTTTTCCAACTTTCTAATTCACTATTAAATTTTTTCTGTTGTTCACTTGAAAGTAACTCTTCTTTGATTTCTTCTTTTACTGTGTCAAACTTTTTAATTGTTATAGGTTCTTTATCTATTAATTTAATAATGTGATATCCATAATCACTTTTTACTGGTCCTGATATCTCACCTTTATTTAATTTTACTACTGCGTCCACAAAAGGTTTAACAAAATCTCCATATCCTGCTTCTCCTAAGTCTCCACCATTTTCCTTTGAACCATCTGTGGAAACCTCTTGAGCTACTTTAGCAAAGTCTTCACCCTTATCTAGTCTTTCTTTAACTTTCTTAGCCTCTTCTTCTGTAGAAACTAATATATGGGCTGCATGAAATTTGCTTTCTTTTTCCAAAAATTGATATATATTTTCATCGTATTGTTTTTTAGCCGCTTCATCAGTTACTTTAACATCTTTTACTATGGAATCTCTCACTTCAGTTATAATCATTTGTGTTTTATAAAAATCCTTTAATTGAGCTTCTGTAATTCCCATCTTCTTTAACTCTTCAACAAATTTTTCTTTATCATTATTAAAACTACTCTCTATTACATCGTTAAGTGTTTTTTCTACTTCTTCATTTACTTTACTTTCATCTATTTTAAAGTCCTTTGATTTTTGTAATATTAATTTCTCTGTAGCCATTTGTTCTACCATTTGCTTTTTAAATTCTAATAATTGTTCTTTTACTTCTGAATTGTTAATATAGTTTTCACCATATTGCTCCTTTAATCCTTCTAGTTGCTCCGCTACAATAGGATTTGAGTCTAACTCTTCCCTAGTTATGGTTTCATTGTTTACCTTAGCAACTACACTTTTCTTTATGGCCTCTGGAGTTTTTTCAACCATACTACATCCTACAGCTGAGAAAGTCATTAGGGTTACTAAGGATGATATAATTATTTTTTTTACGTTTTTCACTATTATTCCCCCACTCTATTTTATCTTTGTTTATTATATTAACTTTTTTATATAATGCAAATAAATTAATATTTACTTACATCCATCTCTTACAAATAATATAAGCTCTTTTAATTTAGATAATAAATCTTCTTTTTTAATATTATTTAAATTATAAACTAATACAGGTTTTTCAGCAAATCTAAAGGATATTATTCTATTGTAATTAGTTTTAATGCCCTTTCTTATACAATCATTTAACCTTTCCATATTTTCAAATTGTATAAGTATTTCCTCCCCTTTCTCTTTAATTTCCTCAATTCCTAAGCTCTTTGCAACACTTCTTAAATATGCAATATCCATAAGATTAGCCACAGAAGAAGGTATATTAGAAAACCTATCTTCAAGCTCTTCCTGTATGTCTATAAAATCTTCGTAATCATTTATAGATGCAATTTTCTTATATATTTCTATCTTTTGAGTCTCATCTTCTATGTAGCTTCCAGGTATATATGCATCTACCTTTAATTCTATGGAAGTTTCTATAGGCTCCTTATCAATTTCACCCTTTAGCTGTTTTATGGTATCTTCTAACATCCTACAATATAAATCATATCCAATAGAAGACATATGTCCATGTTGAGAAGATCCCATCATACTTCCAGCCCCTCTAATTTCTAGATCTTTCAATGCAATTTTAAATCCTGATCCTAATTCAGTAAATTCCTTTATTGCCTTTAGTCTCTTTTCTGCTACCTCTGTTAAAATTTTATCCTTTTTATAAGCTAAATAGCAATAAGCCATCCTGTTACTTCTACCTACTCTACCTCTTAATTGATACAATTGAGATAGCCCCATTTTATCTGCATCAAAGATTATCATAGTATTTACATTATGTATATCCATACCAGTCTCTATTATTGTTGTGGCCAATAAAACATCATATTCCTTATTGATGAAATCCATTATCACTGTTTCCAGTTCTCTTTCCTTCATCTGACCATGGGCCATTCCTATTTTTATTTCAGGTATAAGTTTTGATAAATAAGCAGACATATCCTTTATATTCTCTACTCTATTGTATACGAAATATACCTGTCCTCCCCTATTTACCTCTCTTAATATAGCATCTCTTATTAACTGGTCATTATATTCTACCACATAGGTTTGTATAGGATATCTCTCTTCCGGAGGTGTTTCTATAACACTAATATCCCTTACCCCAACTAATGACATATGCAATGTTCTAGGTATAGGTGTGGCGCTAAGGGTCAATACGTCAATATTCTTCTTTAAAGATTTAATTTTCTCTTTATGCTTTACTCCAAATCTCTGTTCTTCATCGATTATAAGTAGGCCTAAATCTTTAAATTCTATATCCTTTTGTATAATTCTGTGAGTTCCAATTAATATATCTACGTTACCTGATTTAACAGCTTTAATAGTTTCCTTTTGTTGAGAAGTAGTTCTAAATCTGCTTATCATATCTATTTTAACTGGAAAATCCGAAAATCTTTTAACTAAGTTATTGTAATGTTGCTGAGCTAATATAGTTGTTGGCACTAAAAAAGCTACTTGTTTACCATCCATTACAGCTTTAAATGCAGCTCTTATTGCTACTTCTGTTTTACCATATCCTACGTCACCACAAAGAAGTCTGTCCATAGCTTCATCTGACTCCATATTATTCTTTATATCTTCAATTGCAACAAGTTGATCTGGAGTTTCATCAAATGGAAATTCATCCTCGAATTGCTTTTGCCATACAGTGTCCTTAGAAAAACTATATCCCTTTAAAGTTGATCTTACAGCATATAAGTTCACTAAATCCTGAGCAATCACTTCTATAGACTTCTTAGCTTTATTTTTTGCCTTTACCCATTCTGATCCACCTAATTTATTTATCTTAGGTGTATTGCCTTCTCCCCCTACATACTTTTGCACCATATCTAATTGTTCCACTGGAACATATAATCTATCTTCTCCAGAGTACGTGAGTTCTAAATAATCCTTTGTATGTCCACCAATATCTAGTTGCCTTATACCTTTATACAATCCTATACCATGGTTTACATGTACTATATAATCTCCTGGTTTAAGCTCTGAAAAACTTCTGATTTTGTTTAATCCTTTTTTAACAAATTTTTTACTGCTTTTCTTTTTAGCTTCTCCAAATACTTCTTTATCAGATATAATACAAAGTTTTAAGTTAGGGTATTCATAACCTTTTATCTGGCTACCAAAAGTTATTACTACTTCTCCTGGCAAGATTTCACTAATTACATCCTTATATGAGCTCTCTATACCTCTTTCTCTTAATGTATCAACTAATCTCTCACCCCTAGGTCTTGTACCTGAAAGAATTATAGTTTTATATCCCTGTGACTTTTTGTATTTGATATCATCAATCAACAAATCTAATTGTCCCTGGTAATTGTGTAAAGTTATTTGAGTAAAATTTGTAATTGCTCTAGGTTGAAGTATATCTGTTGATTTTGGTATTGAACTAAAAGTAATAACTTTTCTAGATTCTAAGCTATTTATTAACTCATCCTTTGGCAATAACAATTCAAATTGCTTAGGAAGTATATTCCCTCTTTGAAAAAAACTCTTATAATTCTCTTCAAATTCAAAATATGTACTGTTTAATTTACCAATACATCTTTGAACATCATCCATAACTATAGTCCAATCTTTAAAAAAGTCTAAAAATGATGAAGTATTATTATAAAAATAAGGCAAATAACTATCAATAGTTTCAAATTGCCAGCTCTCTTTTAAATTTTCAAGATTTTTATATATAGTACTTTTTAATCTTTCACTAACTTCTTTGTCTTTAATATTTTTTAATATTTCCGTTAAATCTTTTTCTATATTAATAATTCCGTTTTCTATATTTTCCTTAGTAAGTATTATTTCTTTAGCTGGAAATATTTCTATAGATTCGATCTTGTCTATACTTCTTTGAGTTTCTAAGTTAAAACTTCTTATAGAATCTATCTCATCGCCAAATAATTCCATCCTGTAAGGTTCCATGGATATAGGAGGATATATGTCTAAAATTCCTCCTCTTATAGAAAACTGTCCTTTACTATCTACTAAATCAACTCTTTCATAACCACATTGTATCAATTCTTGAGATAAATCTTTAAAATTTACAATATCTCCTACTTTATATTTGAAAATGTGCGATTTATATAAACTTAAAGGTATGTATGTAGCTGCTAGAGATTCAATTGATGATACTACAATTTTTTTCCCTGGCTCTAGTATATTTTTGATGATTTTCAGTCTTTCCCATCTTAAATCTCCTGATATAGCATCAATATTATAAAAAACTACTTCCTTCGTAGGAAAATAATACGCTTCTGGAACATAAAAAAATAGGTCTTCTTGAATATTCCTTGCCTCCACATCGCTAGAAGTTAATATTAATACTGGTTTGTCTGTTTGGCTATATATTCCTTCTAATATGTAACTTTTAGAGGATTCTGAAATACCATACACACCTATTGGATATTTTTCTTCTTCTATATTATCTTTTATAACTTTAAATTCTGGACTATCTAAAAGAGGTTTTAAAACCCCGCTAAGTCTCATTTATTCTTCACCCCATTAAAGCTCTACTCTACTTTAAAGCTGTTATATTTATTCATAGCGATTTCAGCACTTTCTTTTATTATGGTTTCTGTGATTTCTGCAGTGGCATTAATACATTTGTCAATTATTTCTCTATCTTCCTTTAAAAATTTCCCTAAAACATGTGAAACCATATCCTTTTCAGCTTTTCCAACACCTATTTTAATCCTTGCAAAATTTTCTGTGCCAAGATGATATATTATATTTTTAATTCCATTATGCCCCCCTGAGCTACCTTTAAGCCTAATTCTCATTCTTCCTACATCCAAGTCTACATCATCATAGATTACTATTATATTATCAGTATTTATTTTATAAAAATTTACTACTTCCCTTACACTTTCACCACTTAAATTCATAAAAGTGGTTGGTTTTAGTAGTATAATTTTTTTCCCACATATATTCCCTTCACCATACATTCCTTTAAATTTTATCCTATTTATATCAACATTATACCTACTAGCTATTAAATCAATTGCTTCAAATCCTACGTTATGCCTAGTATTTTCATATTCTTTTCCTGGATTTCCTAGTCCGACTATTAAAAACATTTTACCTTCCTCCGTAAAATAATTTGTACAATATTATTATTATACTATAAACATTCAAATAATAAAGAGACTTTAAAAGTCTCTTTATATTAACTATTAGTTTCTTTTACTTCTTTAAGCGTTATATTTAACTCTTTAGTAGATCCATCTCTCCATATTTTGCAGGACACTTTATCTCCTATTTTATGATTATCTAGGATTTCTGCTAAATCATCAAAACCATCCACTTTAACATTATCTAATTCTATTATTATATCTGTTGGTTTTATTCCTGCAGCGGCTGCCCCTGAACCTGTTATAACTTCATTTACATAGAAGCCTTTTATTTTACCATCCCTAGAACTTACTGTCTGACCTAAAACGCCTAATGATGGTCTTTTCACCTTTCCATCACTCATCAAAGCATCTATAATAACTTTTGCTTCATTTATTGCTATAGCAAATCCCATTCCTTCTGCATTTGCCTCTGATCCTATTTTTAAGCTATTGATTCCTATTACTTGACCACTCTCATTAACCAAAGGTCCACCACTATTACCAGGGTTTATTGCCGCATCTGTCTGTAATACTTTATAAATAGCTCCATCATATTTCATAGTTCTATTTAACGCACTTATAATTCCTGCTGTAACAGAACCTGCAAACTCTTCTCCTAGTGGATTACCTATAGCTACTGCTACATCTCCTACTCTTACTTGGCTTGAATCTCCAAACTTTGCTGTAGGTAGATTATTGCCATCGATTTTTATAACTGCAAGGTCTGTTCTTTTGTCATATCCTACCAGCTTTGCCGGGGAAACTTTCCCATTAGACAATTTTACTGTAACTTCCTTCGCTCCTTCAATAACATGATAATTTGTAACTATATATCCATTAGAATCAAAAATTATTCCGGAACCTACTCCTTGATCTACAGTTCCCCAAAAGGTTTCGCCTTTGTTGCTAACTCCTACCACTGCAGGTCCTACCGTATCTGCAACTTTATTAATTGTATTTCCTGTAGAGCTAAGTTGTTGTGAATTATAATCAGTTGAAGTTTCGCTATTTTGTTGAACACCATAACTTCCGTTGCTAGCATTATACTTTCTATCTATTACATAGGCACCAGAGATACCTCCTGATATGGAAGCAATTATTATAAAAGCTATAATTCTCATAAATCCGTTAAAAGGAGACCTTCTTTTATTTTTTCTAAATTTTATATTTCCATCCTCTGGATTTATACTTTCCCATCTTACATCTTTTACTTCATTAAATTTATAATCATCCATACTATACACCTCCTAGTTATAAAATAATTTTATTTTATATTTTTTACTTGGCTGTGAATAAAATGTAATCAATCTTTATATTTTTTTTAAAGAAAAGGTGAACATTACTCCATCATCTTTATTTTCAGCCCATATATCCTCGCCTAATTGTGTCAGTATACTTCTTACAATTGAAAGTCCAAGTCCTGTGCTAACTTTAGATGACCTAGCTTTATCAGCTTTGTAAAATCTAGTCCATACCTTCTTTAAATCTTCTTCGCTTATCTTATCTCCTGTATTAAATATTGATACATATATTTTATCACTTCTTACCTTAGTTGATATTTCTATACTGCCACCCTCTTTGGTGTATTTAATGGCGTTATCAATTAAATTTGTTACAACTTGGATTAATCTATCTTTATCACCTATGGCATATAAATCATCATTTTGCAAACATACATCCACATTTAATTTTTTATTTTTTATATTATGTTCATATTTTATAACTGTAATCCTTATTATTTCATTAATATTTACTTCCTCTATTCTTAGTTTTAACTGTCCAGCTTCTATTGCTGATAAATCTAATAAATCATTTACTAATCTAGTAAGTCTTTGCGTCTCGTCATAGGCTAAAGAAAGATAGTATTTTTCATTTTCTTTTGGAATTACTCCATCTAATATTCCTCCAATGAATCCTTTTATAGAAGTTAATGGAGATCTTATTTCATGAGACACGTTTGATATAAATTGCCTTCTATTATCTTCTATCTTCTCTAAAGATTCTGCCATTAAGTTGAAAGAGCTAGCTAAATCTCCAATTTCATCTTGAGAATTTATATAAACTCTCTTATCAACCTCTCCTTTAGATATTTTATCCGCTACGTAGTTTATTCTACCTAAAGGCTTAATAATAATTTTCTGTGAAAAATAGTAAATAACTATAAAGGATATAATTATAGCTAGTATTGCAGAAATCCATATAATCTCATAGAATCTTTGTAAAGGTTCCTGTATTTCCCCGATTGAAGTGTACATTACAATAGCACCTTTAAACATATCCTTATAAAATATTGGAACAATATAAGTATGCACAGGGCTATTAAAAGCTCCACTATGTCCTTCTCTCTTTTCTATGCTCCTCCCAAACCTAAGTTCTTCTAATTCATCACTTAATATTTGCCTTCCTATTAAATGTTCATCCTTTTCAACAGAAGCTGCATAAACAATTCCATAGTTATCAACTAATTGTATGTTAGCATGAAGGAGTTTACCCATACTTTGTATTAATTCTTCCATTCTTTGATGAGATATGCCTCCATCAAGGTATTTTATTGCTGTAATGGCCATAAACTCAGATTCATTTGAAAGTTGAGTTTTTCTTTGATCAAAATAATAATTTTCAAACCAATAAGATAGAAAAGCTGCTGTTATAACAAAGCTAAGAGTTATAATAGTAGCAAAGGTTATTACCATTTTTGAAAACAAGCTTTTCTTCATATTACTTCACCTCAAACTTATAGCCAACCCCCCAAACTGTTTCTATCTGCCAGTTAGAACCTCTTTCTAATTTTTCTCTTAATCTCTTCACATGCACATCTACAGTCCTGGAATCTCCTGGGTAGTCATAGCCCCAAACTTCGCATAATAGTTGTTCCCTTGTAAAAACTCTATTTTTATTACTTGCTAAATAATAAATAAGTTCAAATTCCTTGGGTGGCATTTTAATTTCTTCTCCATTGTATATTACAGTATAGGAATTTATATCTATTATTAAATCATCAAACCTCAATGCCTCTTTATTATCTCCTTCTGAATTATACCTCCTTAAAACAGCTTTAATTCTGGCTAATAATTCTTTTGGTTCAAATGGCTTTACTATATAATCATCTGCTCCTAATTCTAAACCTAAAACCTTGTCAAAAGTCTCTCCCTTAGCAGTAAGCATTATTACCGGTGTTTCGTAATCTTTTCTTATCCATTTAAGCACATCCACTCCATCCATAATGGGCAGCATTATATCTAGTAAAACCAAATCTGGTTTATACTCTAAAAAACATTCTTGTGCTCCCCTGCCGTCATTACTTATTTTTGTAGCATAACCAGAGTTCTCCAGATACATCTTTATTATTTCGCATATATTTTCATCATCATCCACAATTAATATTTTAGCTATTTTCCCTTCCATTCTTTAACCCTCCTAATGTAATATTACTACCTTAAATTTATCATATATTAACCTCTTTTTTATAGTATATTCTTAAAAAGTTACAAAATATTTACTACTTTCAAAAATTCTTAATAAAAAAAGAAAAAGAATGGTTTTATTCGAGTAAAACCATTCTTTTTTATATAATTATTGTTCAAATAATTTACTTACTGAAATTTCTTCATATATTCTGCTTATTGCTTCTGCAAATACAGGCGCTACTGATAATACTTTAAATTTAGAGCTTTTCTTACTTGCTGGAAGATCAATTGTATTCAGCATTATTAATTCTTTTATTACTGATTCATTTATTCTTTCTATTGCAGGTCCTGATAATACGGAATGAGCACAACAAGCATATACTTCTTTTGCACCCATTTTTACTAATGCATTTGCACCATTTGTGATAGTACCAGCTGTATCTATCATATCATCTATAAGTATACATGTCTTATCTTTTATGTCACCGATTATATGCATAACTTCTGATACATTCGGTTTTGGTCTTCTTTTATCTATTATAGCTATTGGAGCATGAATTCTATCAGCAAATTTTCTAGCTCTAGTAACACTTCCTAAGTCTGGAGATACTACAACTACGTCGTCTCTTTGGTCAAATCCATTTTCTGCAAAATACTTACCTAAAATAGGAACTCCTAATAAATGGTCTACTGGTATATTGAAGTATCCTTGTATTTGAGATGCATGTAAGTCCATAGTTAATACTCTATCTGCTCCTGCTGCTGTTAAAATATCTGCTACTAATTTAGCTGTAATTGGATCCCTTGCTTTAGCTTTTCTATCCTGTCTAGCGTATCCATAATATGGCATAACCGCAGTTATTCTTCCTGCTGAAGCTCTTCTAAATGCATCTATCATTATAAGTAGCTCCATTAAATTATCGTTTACAGGTTCATTTGTAGATTGTATTATAAAAACATCCAAGCCCCTTACTGTTTCATTAATATCTACACATATTTCTCCATCACTGAAAGTTCCAACCTTTGCATCTCCTAGGGGAACCCCTAATATATCTGCAATATCCTTAGCTAACTTTGGATTTGCATTACCTGTAAAAATTTTCAAACCTTTACTTTGACTCATAATTGAGTAAACCTCCTTAGTACTATTTATTAAATGCTTTTTTTGTTACCCATCCTTCTTTGTTCGTCTGTTTTGCTCTAGCTATAGCCAAAGCATCCTCTGGTACTTCTTTAGTAATAGTTGACCCTGCTGCTATATATGAATTATTATTTACTTTTACTGGTGATACTAGATTCGTGTTACAACCTATAAATACATTATCTCCAATAATAGTTTTATATTTATTTTTTCCATCATAATTGACTACAACAGTACCACATCCAAAGTTACAACCTTCTCCAACTTCTGCATCTCCAATGTAGGTTAAATGTGATACCTTAGTATGGTCACCTATAGTAGATTTTTTTATTTCAACAAAATCTCCTACCCTCACTGATTTTCCAATTACACTCTCCGGTCTTATATAAGCGAAAGGACCTACTGTAGTATTATCACCTATACGACTTTCTAATATAACAGAGCTTTGAATTGTAACCTCAGCTTCTATTGTACTATCTTTAATTCTTGAATTGGGATATAAAATACAATTCTCTTTAATTACTGTTTTCCCTTCTATTACATTTCCAGGATATATAATAGTATCGTTTCCAATAATTACATCTGAATCAATATATGTGTTTTTAGGATCTATGAAGGTTACTCCATTTTCCATATGCTTATTATTAATTCTTTTTCTCATGATATCTTCTACTTCAGCAAGCTGAACTCTAGAATTAACTCCCATTGTTTCCTCAAATGCAACGGGCATGGCTCCTAATTTTTCACCTTTAGTTTTTAATATTTCAATCACATCTGTTAAATAGTATTCTCCCTGAGCATTACTATTAGATAGACTATCAAGACTACTTAAAAGGGCATCTATATCAAAACAATACATGCCTGCGTTAATCTCATTAACTTCTAATTCCTTTTTAGAACAGTCTTTATGTTCGACTATTTTTTTTACTTCTCCATTTTTTTCTCTTATTACTCTGCCATAACCATAGGGAGTTTCGACTATTGATGTGAGCATTGTCCCTTTAAAATTGTTTGCTTGATGAAAGGATACAAGCTTGCTAACAGTTTGAACTGTAACCAATGGAGCATCTCCAGTAAATATTGCCACAATTCCTTTTTTTTCTTTCAAAAAATTCCTTGCACATTTTACCGCATGTCCAGTACCCAACTGCTTCTCTTGAAGTGAATAACTTACATTTTTTGATATGGTATTTTCTTTTACCTTTTCTGCACCATTTCCGATAATTATATCAACATCATCAATACCAGCTTCTCTTAAAGTATCTATAACGTGGTTTATCATTTCTTTACCACATACCTTATGTAAAACCTTAGGTGTGGTAGATTTCATTCTTTTTCCTTCTCCTGCTGCTAGTACTACAGCGCAACTATACATTTTATCACCTCTTCAAGGTCATTTATTTCATTATTTAATTATATTTTATATGGGCATTAATTTCAACCTTATTAAACATATTCAGAAAATTCCCAAATACAAAAAGGAGTATTTCTACTCCTTTTCCTTTTGTTATTGATCTACTACTTCTTCTGATTCGTCTTTAACTTTTTCGTACTGGTCTAAAATTGCTTTTTGAATCTTTTCTCTTGTTTGTGTATTTATTGGATGAGCTATGTCCTTGAATTCTCCATCTGGAGTTTTTCTGCTTGGCATAGCTATAAACAGACCATTTTGACCCTCGATTACCTTTATATCATGAACAACAAATTCATTGTCAAAGGTCACTGACACAATGGCTTTCATTTTTCCTTCCGCAGCAATCTTTCTAACTCTTACATCTGTAATTTCCATAGATACTCCACCTCCGAGATGCTTATGTACATTATATTATTCTATATAACTTTCATTTTTCCTTCTTTATTTTTAAAAAATTATAAAAATTTAAAAATTTTATAATTTTATCTTTTTAGAAGGATATAGTATTACGTTATTGTCGGAATCAAATCCTTCAAATTCTACAATGGAAACATATTCTTCCTTTAATTTCTTTTCAATGCTTATATTATCTACCAATACACCTATCCCTACTAGATTACTGTCAAACTCTTTTAATAAGTCAATTATACCAAAAGCAGTTCCTCCAGCTTTCATAAAATCATCTATAAATACACAGTTGCTGCCACCTTTAATAGCTTTTTTAGATAAAGACATATTCTGTATTCTATTAGTGGATCCTGATACATAATTTATTGTAACGGTGGGGCCCTCTGTGACTTTTGTTTCTCTTCTAACTACTACAAGTTGCACACCTAACATTTTTGCAACCTCATATGCAAGAGGTATCCCTTTAGTCTCTACAGTTACTACATAATCTACATCCAAACTATTAAAAGCCGATGCTAAAATTACTCCTGCTCTTTGAATAATATAAGGATTTAAAATTAAATCTGTTACATAAAGAAAGTTTCCTGGTATTATTCTTTCTCTATCTTTTAAAATCATACATAATTCTTCAACAAATTTTAAGCTATCTTCTTCTGATATGCCACAAACATATCTTACTCCACCTGCTGCTCCCGATATAGTTTCTACTCTTCCCATAGAAAGTCTTGATAGAATATCTTTTATAGCAATTAAATCTTCGCTTATTGTTGACTTTGCTGCATTGAATTTTTCTGTAAATGTATTTAAATTTATTATTTTATTTGGATTTTCTATTAATATTTTAGTTATTGCTGCTATTCTTTGGTTACGTGTAAATTTTTCCATAATATATCACCTATCCGTTATTCTTACGAATTATTTTATTAAATAATTATCTTATTATTCATATTTTATTCTAAATGTTATATATAATCAATGTTTTATACAAGTTTTACAATATTAAATCGCAATAATGTGTTTTTTTCAGTGTTTTTTGTATATAATTATTTAATGGAGTTAATTTTTAAAGGAGTTGATTACTTTGTCGCTAGAATTTATTAAAAGTATGGATAAAAAAATTCACTTTATCGGCATTGGTGGAATAAGTATGAGCGGTATAGCTGAAATACTTTTAGAAAAAAACTATAATGTATCAGGTTCTGATATAAATAGTTCTAATATAACTAATATATTACAAAATAAAGGTGCAGAGATCTATATTGGTCACAAGAGTGAAAATATAGATAGCAATACAGGTTTAGTGATTTACACCGCTGCTATCTCAAAGGATAACCCAGAAATATTGAGAGCATCAGAGCTAAATATACCGTTAATGGATAGAGCTGAATTTTTGGGTAACTTGATGAAAGATCATAAATATAATATAGCAATCTCTGGTACCCATGGCAAAACTACTACTACTTCTATGGTTTCACACATAATTATAAAAGCTGAATTAGATCCTACAATATTAGTTGGTGGAGAATTAGATATAATAGAGGGAAATGTTAAAACTGGAAATAGCGAATATTTTATAACAGAAGCTTGTGAATATAAAGGCTCCTTTTTGAAATTTTTCCCTTATATAGGGGTTATACTAAATATAGATGAAGATCATTTAGATTATTATAAAGATATAACTGAAATTCAAAAAGCTTTTGTAGATTTTGCTAAAATGATACCTAATGATGGATATTTAATTGCATGTGCTGAGGATGATAAAATGGACAAAGTTTTACAATCCGTAGATTGCAATATAATAACCTATGGCTTAAATACAGGATGTATTCAAGCTACAGATATAACATATAATGGAAGCGGTTGTGCTTCCTTTAAAGTACTTAGAGATAATAATTATTTATTTACTGTAGACCTTAACGTTCCCGGAGAACATAATGTGTTAAATGCTTTGGCAAGTATAGGAATATCTTTGGCGCTAAATATAAGTTATGATCACATAACAGAAGGCTTAAAAAGTTTTCATGGAACTCATAGGAGGTTTGAATTAAAAGGTACTAAAAATGGCGTAACTGTAGTAGATGATTATGCTCATCATCCAACGGAAATAAAAGCCACCTTAAGAGCTTCAAAAAATTATCCTCATAATAGAATAGTATGTGTATTTCAGCCCCATACTTATACTAGAACCTACACTTTACTTAAGGAATTTTCAGAATGCTTTGATGGAGCGGACAAGATAGTCTTAGCAGATATATATGCCGCAAGGGAAAAGGATGAAGGATTGGTAAGTTCAGTAATATTAGGGGATAGAATGAGAGAAAAAGGATTATCTTGTGTAAATTTTCATAGTTTTGAAGATATAGTTAAACATCTGAAAGAAAATCTACTTCCGGGAGATTTACTATTAACTGTAGGCGCTGGAGATGTCTTTAAAATAGGAGAAATGTTTTTAAAAGAATAAAATATTTATAAAAATTTTATTTAAAAGTGTAAAACACCTTTAATGTGGTAACAATAATTATAAGTCATATTGGAGGTGTTTTCTTGTGAGAAATTTTTTAATATCTGCAGTAGTAAATTTGATTCTAATCATTATTTCTTATATTTTTTTCAAAAATATAATAAGTGGCCCCACAAGGCATAGGTTATATGAAAAATTCTTTAATTCCTTTGCAAAGTTTGTAATATATCTTTTTATTATAAGCGTAGGAATTACACTTATATCTGTTTTAGTTCTATACAGAACTAGATATATAGCCTATGTTAATGTTGTAACTCCATCATTATTATCAATATTAGTAGGATTTGTAGTTTCAACAGTTCCTACTCGTGGATCAGGAGATAAAGAAAAAGGGGCAAAATAATTTGCTCCTTTTTAAATTTGCCATAAAATCATATTGATTTTTCTCTATTAATAAACTATAATATGATTATCTACGGGGTGTGGCGCAGATGGGAGCGCGCGTGGTTTGGGACCATGAGGTCGCAGGTTCAATCCCTGTCACCCCGACCAATTTGTAATAAAAAAAATATATTTGAGAAAAATAAAGCAGATGAATTATTCATCTGCTTTATTTTTTTATCCGATGACTACCATCCGTAATACTCCCATCTTCTACAAGTGAGAGATATTAGAACTCTTGAGCTTCAGCGATTTAGAGTTCTTATGCTGTGCATAACGGATGCTACGTCCCTGGATAAGTTCTTCTAAGCTTCAGTTGGAGTAAGTATTCCTTTTAAGCAAACTCTATCTGAAGCTAAGAATCACTTGATATTTGAAAATTTTACAATGTAAAAAGGAGTTGATTTATAGTGAATGATGACTACAGATCCATTTTTAAAGAACTTGTAAAGGCTTATAAAGAAGATAATTTTCAAAATAAACTACAAGATTTATTTGATAGCGAAAATATAGATAAGGAGAAACTTGCTTTTATAGTATCTTCTCTCTCTGGAGTGGAGATTGATTTTAATAAAGACTATATAAAAAACATAGAAGAAGCAATAAAAAGCTACACCCCTGATCATCATGTAGTTTCAAGATTTTCATCTTGTAATGAAAATTGTCATAAAGATTCTGGTAGAACTCTTTGTGAAGACTCCTGTCCACTTAATGCTATTATGAGGGATCCTAAAGACAATAGGATATATATAAATAGGGATCTTTGCATAGATTGTGGTATATGTATAACTAGTTGTAAAAATGGCGGTATTTTAGATAAAACTGAATTTTTACCATTATTAAACTTATTGAAGAATAAATCTATAGTAATAGCTGCTGTAGCTCCAGCCATTACAGGCCAGTTTGGAGAAAATGTAAATATAAATAAACTAAGAACTGCTTTTAAAAAACTAGGCTTTACGGATATGGTTGAAGTAGCATTCTTTGCTGATATGCTTACTTTAAAAGAGGCTGTTGAGTATGACCACTTTATAAAAAATGAAAAGGATTTTATGATAACTTCATGTTGCTGCCCTATGTGGGTAGGAATGTTGAAAAAAGTATATAATAACTTAATTAAAAATGTATCTCCCTCTGTATCTCCCATGATTGCAGCTGGAAGGGTACTAAAAAAAATAAATCCTCATTGCAAAGTAGTTTTCGTAGGTCCATGTGTTGCTAAAAAAGCAGAGGCTAAAGAAAAAGATTTATTAGGGGATATAGACTTTGTTTTAACTTTTACAGAGTTAAAAGATATATTCGATACATATGAAATTCACCCGGAAGAATTAGAAGAAGATCTTTCTGATGAATATGCTTCAAGAGGTGGAAGATTATATGCCCGTACTGGTGGAGTATCCATTGCCGTAAGTGAAGCTATAGAGAGGTTATTTCCTAATAAATTTAAATACTTAAAAACTACGCAGGCTAATGGCGTTATTGAATGCAAAAAAATATTATCAAAACTTCAAGAAGGTGAAATAAACGCTAATTTTATTGAAGGCATGGGATGTGTTGGTGGATGTGTTGGTGGCCCTAAAGTTATAATACCAAAAGAACTTGGTAAAAATGCCGTAGATGACTTTGCCCAAAATTCAAAAATTAAAGTATCTGTTGATAGTAGCTGTATGATAGAAGTTTTAAAGAACCTAGATATTAATTCTGTAGAAGATTTTAAATCTAAAGAAAAAATACTTATCTTTGAGAGGGAATTTTAGTTATAATATAAATGTCTAAATAAATAGCCAAGAAAACTTGGCTATTTATATTGTGTAAATATCTAAATAAAAGGGGTTGTAAGCTTATGCTAAAAAATATTAAGGGTGCTATATTCGATATGGACGGGACTTTAGTAGACTCAATGTGGGTTTGGCATACTGTGGATGTAGAATATTTAAAAAAAAGAAATATTCCTATGCCTAAAGATTTAAAAGAAAATATTGAACATTTAAGTTTTAATGAAACTGCAAACTATTTTAAGAAAAGATTTAATTTAGAAGATAGCATAGAAGATATAATGGATGAATGGAACAACATAGCTCTAAAAGAGTACTCAAGTAATGTAAAATTAAAACCTGGCGCAAAAGAATTTCTTTCTTTGCTTAAATCTAATGGAGTAAAAATTGGACTAGCTACTAGTAATTGCGATATGCTTCTTCAAATAGCTTTAAAAAATAATGATATACTTCATTATTTTGATTGCATAACAACAACTAACGAAGTATCTAGAGGTAAGAACTTCCCTGATGTCTATCTTTTGTGCGCTGAAAAATTAGGAGTTAATCCAAAGGAGTGCATAGTTTTTGAAGACATACTTCCTGCGGTAATAGGTGCAAAATCAGCTGGAATGAAGGTAGTTGGAGTTCACGATGTATATTCAGATGAGCAAAAAGAAGAGATTATGAACTTAGCAGACTTATTTATATTCCACTATAATGAACTGACAAAAGCAGTGTAAAATTGATATAAAAGATACTTAGAAAACATTGATTTCTAAGTATCTTTTATATTTGTGTAGATTTAATATTTTATTGAATAGAATATAATAAGTAATTTTTGAAGGAGATTCTTTTTATGTGGTTTCTGTTTCTACTTATTTTATGTTCATCTCTATGCATAATCTATTATTTAAACAATAAAATATTTATACAAAAAAGAGAAATAATGATATTACAAAAACAAAATAAAGAATTAAAAGATAGGCTGAATAAACAAAATAAATCATTGGATGATATGTTAATACAGGATAAAGAAGATATATAATATATAATTAATTTTTCATTGACAGTAGAGAATAAAAAGGGATTTTATTATGCAAAATCCCTTTAACTTTCCACTGTCATTTTATTTAATTCTTCCATCCGCATATTCTGGAACAATATCTATTATATCTTTTTTACAGCAATATTTTAAATCATCAAGTAGGCCTAACTCTTCAATTCTATTATAATGGGTTGCTTCTTTAATAAAGCTTAAATCAGAGCTTTGTCTATATACAAAAAGAGCTGTTTTTGCAATATCTGTTAATTCAACCTGATGATTCTGTTCTAATATACAATGTATAATATATCCGCTACATATAAAGTCATCTATGGAAAACTGTCCATAAGTTCCAGCATTTACTATTACTAAACCTTCTTGTAAATTCAATACTTTTTTACTTACCGCTTTGGCATTTATCATAGCACCAATGAGTATATTCTTAGCACCTTCACATCTTTTTATTGCTTTTGTTCCATTACTTGTAGTCATTATTAATCTTTTATTATTAACTATATCCTTTGTGTATTCAAGCGGAGAATTTGAACAATTAAACCCATCTATTTTCAAAGCTTTTCTTTCTCCACCTAATATGCACTCACCTTCACTTGCCATTATTAAAGCCTCTTCAATTTCTATCACTGGAATAACTTCCTTACAGCCATTGTTTATAGCCGTAGTAATGACAGAAGTAGCTCTTAAAATGTCTATAACCACCACAGTTTTGTCCATAACCTCTTCTTTGTTTATATGATTAGCCGAAATCATAACATCAATCTTCATTTTGTTCAACTCCATTTATAATATTAATAAGTAATAACTTACCCCTTGTCTTTCTTTCCACAATAATATTGCTAACTAAAAAATTTTAATACTGAAATTATATATTAATATTTTATCACTTCAAAAATCTTATTTCCATTCACTAATCATGGGAAAATAATCTCTATTTCAAAGAAAGGTATGATCCTTGACATATTCCTCTTTCTTCTAGATTATTATCAATAGCATTTAATATTTCCCACTTCTTTAAGCTCCATTTTGGTCCAATCAATAAACTTCTCGGTGCATCTCCCGTTAACCTATGAACTACTATATCTCTCCTTAATAATCCTATTGCTTCACATATTATATCTATATATTCTTCTTTCTCTAAGAACCTAAATTCTTCCCTCTCATATAAATCCACTAGAGGAGTTCCTTTCATAAGATGTAGTAAATGAAATTTGATACCTTGAATATCCTTAGAAGATAAATATTTAACTGTTTTTAACATATCTTGTTTATTTTCTTTTGGTAACCCAAAAATACTGTGGACTACCACATCTATTTTTCTTTTTCTTAAGTTATCCAAAGCCTGTTCAAATACCTCTAAAGAATACCCCCTATTTATTATTTTTGCCGTTTCATCACTTACAGTTTGTAGCCCTAACTCTACCCATAAATAAGTTCTACGGCTTAGCTCTTCTAAAAGATCTAAAATCTCTTCTCCTAAACAATCAGGTCTAGTAGCTATTGCTAAAGCTACGACTCCTTCGTGACTTAAAGCTTCTTCATATTTTTCTCTTAATACAGAAACCGATGCATAAGTATTGGTATAGGCCTGAAAATAGGCTACATATTTTCCTTCCTTCCATTTCTTTTGCATTAATGTTTTAATATCATTAAATTGCCTGGATATTGAGTACCCTCTATCTCCTGCAAAATCACCAGATCCCCTAGCACTACAAAATACGCAACCTCCACTGCTTATTTTTCCATCTCTATTAGGACATGAAAAGCCTGCATCTAAAGATATCTTATATACCTTGCATCCAAACTTTTCTCTTAGAAAATAATTTAATGAATAATATCTTTTATTTCCCCATAAACTTTCCATATATGCAACTCCATTTCATCATAATTAATATAAAAATACCCATAAACATTATAGTCTACAGGTATAATCCTTTCAATATTTGTTCACATTATACTTTTTTAACCTTATACTCCTTCAAATCCAATTGCCATCTACCAATTAATTCACCTATAGACCTATCAGAACTAGACTTTGGTATAACTTCGTAATTTAATAAATCCTTATCAAAGGATGTAAATATTACATCTACCTTATCCATAGGATAATATTTTTCAAAATTATATGGTATCATATCTCCATTTTCAGAAAAATATACTCTTATGCTCTTTCCTTCAGCTTTTTTATATTGAGCAAGAACATATTTTTCATTGTCTGAAAACATTACATATTCTACTTTAGAATCTTTTAATAAATCTAATGACGTGATATTTTTTCCTATAGGTTTTTCTTTAACTAGATTTCTTTTTCCACCTTTTGGTTGACCACCACCCTCCGGTTCTTGACCTTGACCTTCTGGCTGCCCTGCAGCTCCTCCTTGTACTGTCATACTCTCATCAATTTTTACTATAGCAATATAACTATCTTTGCTATATGTAGTTATCACAATGCTATCCCCATTATACGAAAATATCATAGGTCCATAATTATCTTTAGGAACTGATATTTTATTGGTTTTTCCTTTATCATCTTTGGAAAATTCATAACTAGGTATACCACTATCATCTATTAACAAACTATTATCTATATTATTTCTTATTCTAATTCTTAAATTTCCATGCTTTTCAAAGGCTTCTCTTTCCATAATAGTGTTTATATCCTGTATCTTATAATCTTCACCTTCTTTGTTTACTTTGACTGTAATCTCCTCTAAGGAAGCATAAGGAGTATCATTGTTCATCTTGGTTACTTTAATTTTAAAAAGTCCAGCTCTTCCTAGTTCTATAATTTCACTAATATTATATCCTCTTATTTTTAAAGCTTTTTCATTGGTTTTCGTTGAATTTGCTGCCAACTCTTTTGAATAAAACTTTAATGCATCTTCATAATCTTCTTTTATTAATCGGTTCATATAACTATTCACTATGTTTTCTGCTGCTTTAATATCAAAGACTTTATCTATATCCTTTTCCGCTGTTGGTTTCTTATCGATTCTCCTGCATCCATTACAGCTTAATGAAAATATGAAAATACAAATAAATATAAAATATTTCTTAATTCTTCTCACGCTTCATTCCTCCATTTCTATATATAGTTTTCCTCAAAAATAAAATTTTTATATATAAAATCATTATTTTGAAATTTTACTATATATTTATATGGAATGCTTTTATTAATATGGGGAGGAGAATTTTTTGTTTAAAAACATAAAACTAGTATTTCAAATTGCCGCCGTGTTTATAGGCACTATTGTTGGAGCTGGACTTGCATCCGGTCAAGAAATAACTCAATTTTTTTCTACTTATGGATATAAGAGCTTTATTGGTATATTCATCTGCTGTATTATTTATATCCTATCAGGTTACATAATTGTAGATCTAAGTATAAAATATAGGTTGAATTCTTATAATGAACTAATTCAACTTGTAAGCCCTGGTCTTTTAGGTAAAGTTACTGACTTTATAACTACATTATTTCTAATAAGTGGATCTGCTATAATATTGGCAGGAAGCGGTGCCTTAATACATCAATACTTTAACTTAAATAAATGGGTGGGCATAATATTGATGTCTATTATGGCAATGTTTATATTGTTTAAAGATACTAAAGGACTTATACAAATAAACTCACTGATAGTACCTTCTTTAACAATAGTAATAATAACTTTGTTTATACTTTATGTATTTTTTCACGACAACACAAGCTTTTCATATGTAAAAACTCTCACAACTCATAAGAAAAATTGGTTTCTTTCAAGTTTACTATATTGTAGCTTTAATGTTTTATCTGCTTCGGGTGTAATGGTACCACTGGCAAAAGAAATTCCTAAAAAAAGATACATGTTTACTGGAATTGCTCTTGGAGCAATCTGCTTGACCGTATTATCATTAATAATCAATTTACTCTTAATGTTAAATATGCCCTATATATTTGAATATGAAATACCATTATTATATGTTGCCAATAGATTTGGAAAAGCTCTTCAATTTCTATTGCTTACAATAATATGGTTTGAAATGTTTTCTACTGAGGTGTCTGATATATATAGTGTGAGCAAAACATTGGAACAAACTTTTAAGATTTCTTATAAAAAAGGGTGTTTTTTAGTAATGTGTATTGCTATTCCTCTTTCTCAAATTGGATTTGTTAAGCTGATTACTTTTCTTTACCCTGCCTTTGGTTTAATAAGCCTTATCTTCTTAATTCAATGCTGCTTATTTTACTTTAAAAAATAAGGGTTCCATTATGGAACCCTTGTCTAAATTTTATACTTACTTAAATCTTCTTTAAATGATTCAGTAATATTTCTAAACTGATGAATAGTATCTACCAGTTTTTTAATTTCTCGTGTATAATTCGCTACACTAGCACTAACTTCTTCTGATGAAGCGGAGTTTTCTTGAGCAATAGCAGCCAAAGATTCCATATTTTCAAATATACTTTCTATAGTATGTGCTTCTTTATTTAAATCATTTATAGTATTTATCATATCACCTGCTACCGATTGCACAGAAGTTGTTGCTTCATAACTTATATCTCTTACATTTTCTAGGCTCTTAGTTTCATTTTGCAATATATTATACTGATTTCCTATTTTATCTGACAATATCTTTGTTTCTTCCGCAAAAGTAACTAAGTTTGAGTTAATTTCCTCAACAGCTATTTTCGTCTGCTCTGCAAGTTTCCTTACCTCTTCAGCAACAACAGCAAATCCCCTTCCTTGCTCTCCCGCCCTTGCAGCCTCAATTGAAGCATTTAATGCTAATAAATTTGTTTGTTCCGATATTTGAGATACTATTGACACAATGTTTGTTATATCTTTGGCCTTATTTTCTAGTTCTAAACTCTTATTATTAACTTCTTTGAATTTCTCTAAAGTATCTAAAATATTTTTACTTGTGTTGTTAACATTATCATAACTATTGCTAATTTTGTCTAACGCTTTTTCAAGTTCGCCTTTATTTATATTTTCTCTACCTACAATTCCTCTTAAATTCTCGATATTATCACTTAAAACAGACACAGCATGTTGTGTACTCTCAGCTTGAGTAACTGCACAATTAGCCACTTGTTCTACTACTCCCTCGATCTCTTCTGAGGTAGATCTCATAGAATCCGATATGATGTTAATACTGCCTCCAAAATTATTCATTTCGTCAGTAACACCTTTGAATCCGACAAAATCTGTTTTAATAATGCTCTTATATTCTTTTATAATCTTAAAGAAATCTTCAAAAAAATCTCCCGTTACTATATCCCCATCTTCTAAGTATTTATTTTCTTTTATCTTTTCTAATTCATTTTTTATTAATTCCTTAGGCATCATGAGTAGCTGTGCTACTATAAAAGAAGCTATAGCAGCTATGACTGATGATATACTTGCTTTTGTTATATTATTTGTACCCATTATAAATACATTGCTAATAAATGAAATTAAAAATGTAAATAAAGCTACCTTTCCACCAATATTTTTAATGAATCCTAATGAAAGAATTTTGTTAAACTTATATGTTTTTTGGTAGTAAATATCTTTTTCAAAAGTAAGTTTTAACTTCAATGAAGAATCCGTTCTATCAATTTCATCTATATTGATGCTTTCCTTAAAAAATTCCATACTACCATCTATTAGCCCTAAAAAATAGTCAAACATTCCCCTCTTTGAAGAATATGTAAAAACAGCTTGTCTATTTGATATAGGTTCAATTGTAACAATTGGAGGTTTAGCTCCTGGAAACTTTTTAGTCATAACAACATGTACATCAAATAAAGATTTAAAAAACGAATATAAATTTTCATGTTCAAAAAATGCTGGAAAATCCTTATGGAAGGTTTTTATATTATCCTTTCCTATCTCTCTCCATAATTTTTTTACATCTACATTTTTCTTTGTTGCAATATATTTAATAACATCTTTTACTTCTTTATCGTCAACAGTTTCAATAGGGGTGAAAATCCTCTTATTATTCCATCCAACAGATTCCATAGCTTTATTAACAATTTCGTCATCGTAGAGCTTTCTACAGGTCTTTAACCATGTAGATACTATCGTACCCTTCATATCGTATTTCCTCCCTCATAGGTTATAACCTTATACTAAATTTTAATAAATATAATAATAAATAAATTATACCTTATAAAGCATATTATTACAAAATATATAATATTATAATTTATTAATGAGTTAAATATTTTAAAGTATAGTGTATTATATATGTGGAGGTTGTCTATATGAAAAAATTTATAACAACAGTTATATTTCTTGTTGCTATACTTCTAACTATAGTATTTTTCCCTAGAAGTAAAGAACATGCTGTAATTGTTGCTTCTAAGGATAATTATTCTGAAATATATGTAGAAGAAAAATTATACAAAGTTAAATTTGCTAAAAATTATCCTGTAGGAACAGTAATAAACTACAATTATAATTTCTTTAAAACCTTTAATGTAAAAGTTCTATCTCCGATAGAGGAAAGAGTCATGAAAATAAACAACCACATCTATGATTTTGAACTATCTGGCGAATTAAAAGCTGATGACTCAATTAGTTTTTATTATTTAGATAAAAATAATAATATCTCTCCTCTATCAAAGGACAAAATACTTATAGGAAAAGAAAATATAAAAACATATTTAAATAAAAAAAATAATATAAAAACTTTTATTCTCACCCCTTATGACCTATCTATTATGAGAGTTGGTATTTCTACTACAGGCTTTAGTTCTTTAGAACATAATGAGATTAATTTAGCATGTTTAGAGGAAGTTGATTTATTTAATCTAAAAGAAAATTATAGAGAAACTGTACCCAAGGGTACAAATATTAAAATATCAGCTTTAAATGATAAAATATCATTAAATATAAATGGTAACATAAAAGTTTTTTCCACCAGAACATACTTTAAGGGAAATAACATTAGAATTGACAATATCACTAGAGGAATACCTAAATTTACACCCAATTATTCTGGAATTTTAGAGCTTACCAGCAATAACAACACATTATATATAATAAATGAAGTAAACATGGAAGATTATTTATGCAAAGTAGTTCCCTCTGAAATGCCTTCAAGTGGAGGATTAGAATCTTTAAAATGTCAAGCTATAGCAGCTAGAACATATGCATTGTCTGATATGCTTCAAAATAGATTTGCACATTTAGGTTTTTATGTTGATGATAGCACTCAAAGCCAAGTCTACAATAATATGCAGACTAACGAATTAGCCAGTAAAGCAGTATTAGATACCAAAGGGCTAATAATGACTTTTAATAATGAGCCTATAGATGCAAAATATTACTCTAGCTCAGCTGGAGTGGCTACAGCATATAAAGATGTATGGTTCAATGCAGATTGGTCTAGTGAGAATAAAGACTATTACTATAAAGGTTCCTATATTCATGATAATTTGATCCCCAACAATGAAAATGAATGGTTAGACTTTTATAAAAATAAAGATTTAAAGGCTATAGATAGTGACTCTCCTTATTTTAGATGGTATGCTCACTTTTCAAAAAATGCCTTGGAAAATAGTTTGAAAAAATCACTAAAGCTAATACACGAAAGAAGGTCTGCTTTTATTGATATATTACAAGATAATACAAAGATCAATAACATACCTGAATTAGGCGATATAAAAGATATTAAAGTATTAAAAAGAAGTGAGTTTGGAAATATCATGGAAATTTCTTTTTTGTTTAGTAATGCTACAGTAAATGTTAAAGGCGATTACAATATAAGAAGTTCCATAAGATGCAACAAAGACTTTTCCGGGGAAATAATCCCCATAATAAGGCATAAAAAAGAACCTTTAATCGATAATAATTTTTTACCATCTTCTTTCTTTGCTATAGAAAAAGACTCTGAAGGATTTAAAATCTATGGGGGAGGATATGGCCATGGTGTAGGTATGACTCAAAATGGAGCTATGGAAATGTCTAAAAAAGGTTCAAGCTATGAGGAGATACTAAACACTTTTTATAAAGATGTGAAACTTGAAAAAACGTATTAAAAATTGCGACGCATTGAAAATTATAATTTAAAACAAATACTTTTAAAAATTTAAAAATAGACTAAATTATTCTCACAGTTGCAAGTCTCTATAAAAATGATTTGTTGTACGAAACAGAGAGCTAAGCATGCAGTGAAGCCGCTCCAGAAAAAGTCGCTATTTCACTACATACTTAGCTCTTTTGTGTTTTACCAATTTTTTCTCAATTATAGTAAACACTTATTTATTGTGCAAAACTTAAAAATGCTATGTAATATGCCCTAATCTTTATTCTTAGTAATTATAAATCTATTTCCAATCTTATAAGTCTAGCAATAACCTTTAGGCTTTTGACATCTACAGTATCTGCCCTAACACTATTAGGATTGCTAATCAAAAGAATTTTGCTATTATCCAGCTTTTTAATTTGTCTAATTTTTCTTTCGCCTGCATCTTCAATTAAGCAAATAGAATTATTTATTACTTCTTGAGTAGAAGCCGCAAGAGCTAAATCCCCTTTGCTGATTCTAAATCCTATCATTTCATCATCTTCAATTTTTAAATAAAAAACCTTGTCTTGAGCATATCCCTCAATTTTATTTCCTACTATAGGTAATTGCTTACCTCCTAGTGTTTTATTTAATGTATATTCATATATAGGTATGTTCTTTAATACTGAACCAAAGGCTTCATTCCATACTTCGTTTATCTTTTCCTTTTTTGGTTCATAATTAAGCTTCTTTTCTTCTTTCTTAAATACTTCTTCTTCAAAAGACATAGTAATATCATTTAAATCTTTACCCAAAACTTTTCCTATTCTATCTATTAAATTTTGGTTAATTACTTTCCTGCCTAGTTCTATCTCATTTATAAAACTTTCTGAAACACCAAGTTTTTTCCCTAGTTGTTTTTGAGATAGTCCAACTTCATCTCTTAACTGTCTTACTTTTTCTCCTACTCTGCTCATAATTAAACACCTCGTTTTTTAAACAATTCTCTTTCTTCAATTAAATGTTCTAATAAATCTTTAAATGTCCACTTAATAGAAGTAGGGGTAACTACTGCAAGAATGGGTGACGGACTGAATACTCCCCTTACAGAACTTATGGCCCTATCTAACTCTATATCGCTTAAATTATTAAAAAGTATCACTTTTTCCTCTGGTAAATCTTGAACATTAAATAATTCTAATTTTAATCCATTTATAATATCATTAATAGTCATATTGCACATCTTTTTTTCTATTACCTTATATGTTGGAAGTTTTTTAATGCTCACCAAATTTTCCAAAATTTCTTTTTCTTTCTCCGTAAATCCATATATTAATATAGTTTTATTATTTTCCATCATACAGTCACTCCTTTCTGTTTCATTTATTGCCCTTTATCTCTTAATTATACAGTATTTAATAATAAAGTGTATACATTAAGATGAGTTCAATATTATTTAATTTTTTCACATTTTCTGACTATATCGCCTTCATCTTTTTGTTGACAAACAAACATATATAATTATAAAATCAGAAATATAAAATTTTATCCTAAACTTTTGTTCGAAGGAGGTAAAATATGTTAAAAGACTTAATTTATGTAATACACAAAGATAATCACTCTGAAGAGGCTCTCCGTTCAATATTTAGCTCTAACTCTGAAATTAAATTTGTTTCTTTTGTAGGTGTAGATTTAGCTGGAAATGACACAGATGAAAAAATACCTGTATCAATTTTTATGGAAGACATAGATACCTTTTTAAACGGTTCAGTTCAAACTGACGGTTCATCAGTATTCTTCCCAGGAATTGCATCTTTGAACAATGGAAAAATAGATATGATTGCTGACTTAGATGTTAATTGGTTTGTTGACTATAATTATGAGCATATAGATTTAGAAACTGGTAAACCCATCGGTACTCTTCGCATCCCTTGCTACCTTTATCATGATAATAAGCCTATAGACTCAAGATATATACTAAAAAACTCCATTGAATTCTTTAAATCTTCTCTAATGGACTTATTTAAGACTCACCCTGAATCACTATCATCATTCGGAATTAATTATAATGATATCGACTATATTGATGTTACTTCTGCTACTGAACTGGAATTTTGGGTTAAAACTCCTAATGATAAAGCAGAAACAGAAGAGTTATCTACATCTCAAGTTCTTCATGAGCAGTATTGGACTAGAACAAAAGGCGTTGTTAGAACTTCATTAGAGCAGTCTCTTATGATATTGGAATCTTACGGCCTTTGTCCAGAAATGGGACATAAAGAAGTTGGAGGGGTAAAAGCTAAACTAGATGACACAGGAAATCTTACTCATATTATGGAGCAATTAGAAATAGATTGGAAATACTCAAGTCCACTTCAATGTGCTGATAATGAGCTTCTCGCAAGAACTATGATAAAAGAAACCTTTAGAAAAAATGGTCTTGATGTTACTTTTCTAGCTAAACCTGTAGATGGGGTGGCAGGTAGCGGTAAACATGTTCATATTGGCATTGCTCTCAAATTAAAGAATGGAAAAAAGCTTAATTTATTTTCAACCAATGAAAAACACTTTTTGAGTAGCATCGGATATTCTGCACTTATGGGGATATTGAAAAATTATGAAGTAATTAATCCTTTTATATCTTCTACAAATGATTCTTTAAGAAGGTTACAACCTGGATTTGAGGCTCCTATTTGTATAGTTACTTCTATTGGCCACTCAGTTGAAGTTCCTTCTAGAAATAGAACTGTACTTGTAGGCGTAGTTAGAGATTTACAGAACTCTTTAGCTACAAGGTTTGAATTAAGATCTCCAAATCCTCATACAAATACTTATTTGGCTATAGCAACTCTTTATTTAACTATGTTAGATGGAATAAAATACGCTATAAAAAATAACAAATCTCAGGATGATTTATTAATGGAATTATCTAAAAATCCTGGTGTTGAAGTTCCATATTTAGAAAAAGAAAGAGCATATAGATCAGAAGAAGATGTATTTGAATATTTTACAGTAGAAGAAAGAGAGAGATATTTTGGAAAGGCTCCTGCAACTGTATATGAAAATTTAATAGCTTTTACTAAATATCCTGAAAAATTAAAAGCGCTCCAAGCTGGAAATATATTTAGTGATAAGATAATAAATAGTTTTAGGTTAGCCGCTATAAATAGATGGATCACTGAAATTTCCCATAGACTTATAAATAACTATACAGAAGAGATTAGAAGTTGTAAAATGATACATTCAAAAGACACTGCTTCAGATTTAGATATGTCAAAATGGATGAAAATTAACGAATTGAGACAGTATATAATGAAAGATACTCATGATCACAAAAGTTTATTTTCAAGAATTAGAGAAGCTGCATATAATAATAATTATGAGGAACTTTCGAATCTACAAAAAGAGCTTGATTTAGAAATGACTAATCTCAGAAAATACTATGCTTGTTATAAAAAGAATATACTAGATATATAAACTTAACCCTAGGTATATGGTTTTATATACCTAGGGTTTTATGAATTTATCCACTAAAATTCTCTTAAAGAAAACGACTTTACTACCATTTCTTTTCTATTATTAATTGGTTTCCACAATTCTATTCTCTCTATAGTAGCTGTTTCTTTTATACTTTTTCCCTTCATCATTTCACATGCATTTAAATACTCTTTACTACTCCATTCTCTTTGAGCATAATTTGTATTTGCTAAAGATACATGTAAATCCCAGTTATCTATATTTTGTCTTACTTTAAAATTGCTTAACTTTAAAGTATCATTAAATTTCCTAGCTAATCTTGATATATATCCTTTGTTTTGTAATTTAAGATTTACAGATTTGTATGGTGGATCAAAACATATTGCTCCATCTATCATTACTTTAAATTTCTTATAAGGATTTATTATATTATTTACTATTCTGGTCAATTCTTCTATATCAGGATCCTCTATAACCTCTAATGTTATATGTAACATAGGCATATTTTTATATAACTTATATTTTCTACATATACCTCTTTGAATATTCTCCATGTATTTATAAGATTCTTCATCAAATAAACCTACTAAATAATACTTCATTTTTATCCCCCAATTTTAATAACATATTTTATTTTCATATTAAAGTATATTATTACACACATAATTAAATTACGCAGTGAAATAATAATAATAATTCAATTAAATTAATATTTTATGGGAGGGACTTTAAATATGAAACATAATAATAGTATAGCATGTACAGTTAATGAGTGCAAATTCCATTATAAGCAGGATGACTATTGCACTTTAGATCAAATTAAAGTTTCAAAACATGAACCTGTAGCAACAACTATAAAATGTACTGATTGCTCTAGTTTTAAAAAAGATTAGCAAATGAAAATCCCAAAGGATAAATTTACCTTTGGGATTTTTGATTTATTTCTTTTTTAGCTATTCACATTTTAAATTTTAGTGTTAAAATAATATGGAATTATGATATAATATACTTTGTAGTAAAATGAGTATAAGTTTACGCATGTAAGTTCAATATATAGATAGATTAATAAATTCGTAGATAAGGATGGATGCGGGGAATGGAGAAATTAGTTATAAATGGTGGTAGATCCCTAAATGGTAAAATAGATATTAGTGGAGCAAAAAACGCTGCTGTGGCAATTCTTCCAGCAGCTATAATGGCTGCTTCAGGAGTTTGTACTATAGATAATATTCCAGATATTGATGACGTTCATTGTATAGAAAGAATAATAGAAAGCCTGGGTTGCAAGGTTAAAATATCTGATAACTCAGCAATTATTGATAGTTCATGTTTAAATAGCTACAATGCTAATACAGAAGATGTTAGAAAAATGAGAGCTTCTTACTATTTAATAGGCGCATTACTCGGAAGATTTAAAAAGGCTCGAGTTGAAATGCCTGGTGGTTGCTCTATAGGTGTAAGGCCAATAGATCAACATATCAAAGGTTTTGAAGCTTTAGGAGCTAAAGTTACTATTGAACATGGTTCTGTTTATGTCGAAGCTGAAAAGCTCATTGGTACAAATATTTTTCTTGACGTAGTAAGTGTTGGCGCTACAATTAATCTTATGCTAGCTGCTACACTGGCTGAAGGCACTACTGTTTTAGAGAATGCAGCGAAAGAGCCTCATGTAGTAGATGTAGCAAATTTCTTAAATTCAATGGGCGCAAATATAAAAGGTGCAGGTACCGATATAATAAGAATAACAGGTGTAGATGAATTAAAAGGATGTTCTTATAGTGTAATTCCGGATCAAATTGAAGCGGGTACATATATGATTGCAGCCGCTGCCTGTGGTGGTAAAGTTACCATAAACAATGTAATACCAAAGCATTTAGAATCTATTACTGCAAAACTTGTAGAAATGGGTGTAGAAGTTTTGGAAAACGGTGATTCTGTTACCGTTAACTCCAATAAAAATTTAAAAGGTGTAAATGTGAAAACTTTACCTTATCCTGGTTTCCCAACGGATGTTCAACAACCGATGAGCACTCTTCTATGTATATCTGAAGGAAGAAGTCTTATTAATGAGAGTATATGGGAAAGCAGATTTAAGCATGTAGATGAATTGAAAAAAATGGGTGCTAATGTTAAGGTAGAAGGTCGAACTGCAATTATTGATGGTGTAAATAGACTCACCGGCGCTATAGTGAAAGCGACAGATTTAAGGGCAGGAGCTGCTATGATAATAGCAGGTTTAATTGCAGAAGGAACTACTGAGGTATTAGATATAGATCATATAGATAGAGGGTACCCACATATCGAAAATAAATTTAATGCCTTAGGTGCTGATATAAAAAGAGTTACTGTTAAATAAGGTGGAGAATATTATGCATTTTTGTTCGTTATATAGCGGAAGCAGTGGAAATAGTATTTTTGTGTCTTCTGAAAAAGGCAAGATACTAATAGATGCTGGGCTTCCTGGAAAAAGTATAGAAAAAGCTCTATGCTCAATAGGGGAATCTCCTGAAGAAATAGATGCTATTTTAGTAACACATGAACATTCTGACCATACTAAAGGAGTTGGAGTTCTTTCTAGAAAATATAATATTCCTATATATACCCATCCCCATACTTGGGAAGCGATGATGTGTAGCATAGGAAAAATCAAAGAAGATAATATTAAATTCATTGATAGCAATAATATTACAATTAAAGATATGGAAATCATGAGTTATAAAATACCTCATGATGCAGCTTATCCTCAGGGATATGCTGTATATCACAAAGGAAAAAAGTTTTGTTTAGCCACAGATTTGGGTCATTTTTCATCAGAAGTAGAGAATATTTTAAAAGATGCTGATGCAATATTGTTAGAAAGCAATCATGATGTAGAGATGTTAAAATTCGGTCCATACCCTTATCCTTTAAAAAGGAGAATTTTAAGCAGTATAGGCCATCTATCTAACGAAGATTGTGGAAAAGCCCTACTTAAAATATTGGGAAACAAAGAAAAAAAAGTAATGTTAGGACATTTAAGCAAGACCAATAATTATCCAGAATTAGCATATCAAACTGTAATAAACATACTCTTAGAAAATGATGTAATATTAGATAAAGATATAAAAATTTTCATGGCTAAAAGGGATATGCCTAGTGACTATATCGAATTTTAAAGAAAGGTGAATAGTATGAAAGGTATTATCAGTATTGTTTTATGTTCTACTTTAATTGTTTCGTCAGTCGCATTAACTTCTTGCGAAAAGAGGGATAAGCTTAGCAAACAGAATAAGCAAAAAATTGAAAAGCTAAATCTTACTAATGATAAAGATAATACGGTAGAACTGCATCTATATTTTGATGCATCAAAAAATAACAAAGCCTCGGAAATAGCCGTGGAGGAGAGACTAATAAAAAATGATGAACTTCTTGGTGAAATTATTATGCTTGAACTTATTAAAGGTCCAACCGTTAATAGTAAACTAAAACCAATTTTGCCAAAGGAAACTAGATTAATATCTTTTTCTATAACTGATAAAATAGCTTATGTT
This sequence comes from uncultured Clostridium sp., assembly GCF_963515715.1. Taxonomy (GTDB): domain Bacteria; phylum Bacillota; class Clostridia; order Clostridiales; family Clostridiaceae; genus Clostridium_AW. The sequence continues at coordinate 91,160 of NZ_CAUPZS010000007.1, read as the reverse complement.
AATTTCAGTAAAGAAGCTATCACCAATATGTCATCAACCAAAGAAGAGGCTTCTTTAAAAAGTATTATTTGGTCATTAACCACAATACCTTCTATAGAAAAAGTAAAATTTCTAGTAGATAACGAGGATATAAAAACTTTGGGTGGAAATTATAACCTATCTAATCCTCTTGGAAGAAATGATATGGATAATGCGAAGCTTAAATAAAAACTGAAATTTAATATTATTTATTGAATGTAAGATAATTTTCTATTATAATATTGTAAATTAAAAACTTTTACTAAAGGAGAAATGTATATGAGTTTATATAAGCAATGGACAGATATGGTTGTAGATTATGTTAGAACAAAAGGGGAGGCAGCCTTTTGGAAAGAATACGGCGCTATTGAAAAAAGTATCTATACTCAAGTTTTAGCTGAACATAATGGCCAAGTTGTTGGAGTTTTAAAGGAATTAGCTGATAAGTATAATACTCCTACAATTTTCTTCATAGGTTTTCTTGACGGAGTAAATGATAGCCTTAAAACCCCATTAGACCTTGATACACTAGATGAAAACTCAGAAGTGAGTTTAGATATTGACTTTGAAAAATTATATTTTAACATGTTAGATGCAAAAGCTGATTATTTATATGAACTTCCACAATGGGAAGCTATCTTCTCTATAGAAAAAAGAAAAGAAATACGTAATCAGTGGAAAGACACAAAAACTGTAGTAAATGATAATAAAATAGGAAGAAATGACCCTTGTTCTTGTGGCAGTGGTAAAAAATACAAAAAATGTTGTGGAAATAACTAATAATTAAATATTATAAGTAAATAATATACTGGGGCTGGCATTTATGCAGCCCTTTTTAAATTAATTTTTATAAAAATCAGGTGATAAATTATGAATATAACTATTATTTCTGTAGGCAAGATTAAGGAAAAGTACTTAAAAGATGCCGTAGGAGAATACTCAAAAAGACTAGGCAGATACTGTAAATTAGATATGATAGAACTTCCCGATGAAAAAACTCCAGATAATGCTTCTGAAAAAGAAGAACTTCAAATAAAAGAAAAAGAGGGAGATTTAATATTAAGAAGTATAAAGGATAATATGTTTGTAATAGCCTTAGATTTAAATGGCAAAGAGCTTACTTCCGTATCTTTTTCAAACTTCATAAATAATCTGGGAGTTAAGGGAGAAAGTAACCTAACTTTTGTTATCGGAGGATCCTTAGGACTATCCCCTCAAGTTTTAAATAGAGCAAACTACAAGCTTTGCTTTTCAAAAATGACCTTTCCCCATCAACTATTTAAAGTAATGCTATTAGAGCAAATATATAGAGGATATAGAATTATGAAAGGCGAACCGTACCATAAATGACGTAGGTTTTTGCTAAACTTTTATAGAAAATAATAATTTCTTATGAATTGCATTTAAAATTTCAAATATATAGTAAGCCATTATAAGAAATCTATACTAAGTTGATATGTATTTTTTATAATGGCTTATTTACAGGTTATTTTAAATATAAATCAATTACTTCCAATGCTTTTTTCTTCATTTCAGAGATAGCGTCAATAGGTTCAATAATTTCAATATCCTTGCCGTATCCAAAAGCAAACTCTATACCCTGCCATATAGCATCAAACTCTATATTAAGATAAATTTCATTTTTTTTAACCATAGTTTCACTTATAGTTATGAATTGTCTTTCTTTTATATGATTTAAGATATAGGGGCTAACTTTAAATGTAAAAGTATGCTTAGGAATTAAACTTTTAAAATTACTAATAGAATTTCTCCAGTAACTTTTTAAGTTGAAATCATATGGTCTAATAAACCTATCATCCATTAATAAAGCAGACTCAATAGAAGTTACTTTATATGTTTTAATAATTTCATTATTTACTGCAACTAAATACCAAATCCCTCGTTTGCAAACTAAACCAAGCGGATTTAGTACTACTTCTTTTGTTTCATTTATTTTTCTATATAATATCTTTAATGATTTTGAGTTCCATATAGCATTTTGCAATACAGAAAGAATGTCTGTATTTACACTAATATTAGTCTCATTCCAAGTATACATATCTATATAGATATAATTTTGAATGTTTTCAAATTCTTTTACTTGATTAGGTGAAGAGTTTCCTAAAATTTTAAGTATTGTAGAATTCTTAAGATTTTCAACGCCTAAATCCTCTAAAATTTTATCACCAGTAGGAATGAATAAAGAGAAAAGTTCATTTTCATTTATTCCTGTAATGGAAGTTTTATAGTCTCCTAAAAGCCTTATCCCACCATTTATACCCTTATCAGAAACTATAGGTACTCCAATACCACTGAGGGTATCAATATCCCTGTAAATAGTTCTTACAGAAACCTCAAGTTTTTTTGATAGTTCAGAAGCAGTTAATTTTTTATGTATTTGTAACAACATTATTATAGAAATTAATCTGTCTGCTCTCATAACCTTCCTCCTATTATATGACATAAGATGTCAACTATTATAGACTATAATTAATTAAGTATCAAACAATAATAATTATAAACTATATGAAGACTAAAATAATATTTTAGATAATAAGGAGGAACTTAATATGAAAAGAAAAATAATTTTAAATTTAGCGATAAGTCTTGATGGATATATAGCGTCAGAAGATGGTGGTTTTGATTGGATAGTTGGAGATGGAGACGACACATTAAATACTAAAAATAAATTCGATTTTGATAAATTTCTAGAAGGAATAGATGTAGTAGTTATGGGTAAAAATTGTTATGCGCAAAATATGCATAATGACTTTAAAAATAAAAAGGTATATGTAGCAACATCAGAAGAAATTCAAAATCAAGACAACATCCACTTTATTAGCGGAGATATATGTAAGGTAATCCAAGAAGAACAAGAGAAGGATGGCAAGGATATATTTCTATTCGGTGGTGGAGGACTTGTAGATAACTTTATTAAGGCTGATATTATTGATGAATATATAATTGGAATAATTCCTACAATATTAGGAAAAGGAAGACCTTTATTTTTAGAAAATAATCCTACAATAAAACTACATCTAAAAGAGTATGTGGTAGATAGCGGTATTACAATTTTAAAATATTCAAAAATATAAACTAATCCTTAACCTTGATATTGGGGTTGGTCACTTAATTATTCATCAAAGGCTTTTAGATTATCAATTGCTTCTTGATTTGGATAGACTCTCATATTATCCCTCCTTCATTTTGTTACAATTTTAGTATATAATTACAATACAATTACATAATTGCGATAATGTTAAGCTTGGTTGACAGATTTCCAATGATAGTTGGTAGAGGTAACAGTTGTCAAATAGTACAATAAAACGGAGGGAATGAGATGAATTTTAATAAAAAGCTATTGTCTTTGAGAAAAGAAAAAGGATTGTCTCAAGATGAATTAGGCAGTCAGTTAAATGTATCAAGACAAACAATATCAAAGTGGGAATTAGGTGAAACAACTCCTGAAATGGATAAATTAATATTAATAAGCGAATTTTTTAATATATCACTAGATGGGTTGGTAAAAGGCACATGCACTTCAGAGGTTAACTCTAAAGTTTCAGATATTTCTGTAGCTAAATTAGATACACCGAAAAAAAGTGTATATGAGATTATTCTTTTACTTGCTAAAATTTTTGGTATGATATTTTTGATTGACGCTATAATTATGATAATATATTTTGTTTCAAATGGATTTCCCGCATAATCAAAATTCATCTTACTACAATAAATAGTAAGGAGAAAAAAGATGAGCATATCACAAATTAAGTCGTCATTTATGAAAAACAAAAATTCAATTGTAGGTATCATAAAATCCATACTGGGGTTTATAGGAATTTACATGGCATCGGGAATTATTGGACAGATATTCATAATTATAGTTTTTAAATGTATTGGTATTAATATTTTTAGTGATGCTATGCCAGATAATATTTTAGTACCAACTATGCGGCTTTTGGGATTTATATTCTTCATTATTGGCACTATTATATACTGCAAATTTATTGAAAAGAGATCTATGCAATCAATGGGCTTCATTAAAAAAGGCTTTATTATCAGCTATTTAAAAGGGTCTATAATAGGTATTATTCTTATATTACCAGTACTACTTATTCCAATTTCTGCTAGAGCTTTAACTTTTAGTGGTATAAATAATGATATAAATTTATTATCAGTAATTTTATTTTTATTTGGTTATATTATTCAAGGTATGGCTGAAGAAGTGATGTGCAGAGGTTATCTAATGACCTCACTTTCTAAAAAAACATCAATGTTTTGGGCAGTTCTCATTAGTTCATTAGTTTTTACATTTCCACATTTACCACCATTGTTTGCAAGTGGTGTTCAATTTGGGACAATTGGTTTTGTTAATACAATGTTATTTTCTATATTTGTTTCTTTATTTATGATAAAAGAAATGAATATATGGATCATAGGTGCTATACATAGTTCATGGAATTATATATTAGAAGTATTCTGTGGAATTAGTATTAGTGGTAGAAAAGTAAACACATCAATTTTGATTTTTACTGGCAATGAATCTAAAAGCTTAATTAATGGTGGAATATATGGATTAGAGGCAGGGATTATAACTACTGCCATATTAATAATTTCTATAGCAGTTCTAATATTTACAATTAAAAGAAAGGCCACACTTAGAAGCGCTACGAGGACCGTATCATAAATAGTTTACACTTTCTCGAAATCTATTAATATATGATAAAATATATGGCAATACCCGAAATGGATATTGCCATTTTATAAGGAGTTACTGGACAAACCTCTTTATTTTTTTGATAGTTCACTTAATATCCTAACGATATTCTCCTTTGTTATGTTTTTCTCTCTTAAGACTACTTCTCCTTCTTTTGTGAAAATTAAGCCCGGTGCTTCTACATTTCCCAGCCTAGAAGCTAAGCTTGAATTTTTGTATACGTCTATCTTATTCACTTGAAGGGTAGCTGCCATTTCTGACTCCACTTCTTCAATAATCTTCAATAACTCTCTACTCTCCTCATCAATAGGAGACCATAGATAAATTAGTCCTAATTTATTCTTTTGCATTATTTCTTCTTCAAATATCTCTGACTCTGCAATATATTTCTCCGCACCAACTCCTGCTATAGCTCCGTCGCCAACAGCTGTAGATACTTGTTTTAAAAACTTATCTCTTACATCTCCCGTTGCAAATACTCCCTCTACATTAGTTTCCATATTTTCATTGGTCTTAATAAAACCTTGAGGGGTTAAGTCAATTTGTCCCTTGAATATTTCTGTATTAGGTAAATATCCGATAAATAAAAAGCATCCATCTACCCTTGTGTCTATAAGTTCTCCAGTCTTAACATTTTTAAGTACTACCTTATTTAATCTCTCTTCTCCCTCAAAAGAATGTACCATTGTATTCCATACAAATTCCATCTTAGGGTTTTTAAGAGCTTGTGCTTGAGCTATCTTATTGGCATCCATAATTCCTTCATCATGAATAACTGATACTATTACCTTATCTGCAAATTTTGTTAAAAACATGCCTTCCTCAATTGCTGCATCTCCACTACCTATAATCATAACAGTTTTCCCAGTATAATATGCAGCATCACAAGTAGCACAGAAGGAAATACCCTTATCATATAGGAAATTTTCTTCATTTAATGCCTTTGTAAGTCTTGGCTTGCCACCGGTAGATATAATTACGGTTTTAGCATGGTATACTGTCCTAAAGGTTTCCACTAACTTGTCTTTTCCCTCTAGATTAACACCTCTAACGTCTGTAAGCTTAAAATTCACTCCAAATTTTTTAGCTTGCTTATGGAATAAATTCATAAGTTCTGTGCCTGAAATATCCTCTGGGAAACCAGGATAATTAGCTATTTCACTGGTATAGGTAGCAAGTCCACCCACAAGAGATTTTTCAATTAATAAAGTTTTAAGCTGTGCTCTACCACAATATATAGCGGAGGTTAACCCACCGGCACCTCCTCCTATTATAACTACGTCATAATATTCATGCTTTTTTTCCATAGTCTTCCCTACCTTTCACCTTCTTTAAAAATTTAAAAAGGTTTTAATTTATACTTGTTTTTTATTCTCAACCTAAATCATAAGGTGGCTCTATTAAAGCCACCTTGATTTACGAAATATGAACAATATCATTACATAAAATATTTAACTAAAAGCTTGCTTCCAATCCAAGCACCTATAAATATGAATATCCAATACATCCAACCATGTAGAGACATGGAAGCTATTCCACTAAATAAAGCCCCTATATTACATCCAAAAGATATTCTTGCACCGTACCCCATAAGCAATCCTCCAAGGATAGCTGCTATTACTTGCTTCATGGATTTAATTTTTTTAATCCTAAATTGAGAAGCTAATAAGGTCGCTAAAAAAGCTCCCACAATTATGCCTACATTAGATACAGAATGCATATCATTTATAAATCCACCGCTTAATGCTGCAGCATGAGACTTTTGTTGAAAGTAATACCAATTTTCAGGGTGCCCACCAAAGAATTTATAAATCCATGCTCCCCAGTAGGATAGAGGAGTAGTAACTCCCCAAGCTTTTCCTGTGGATGCAAACATACCTATATTAAGCAGTCCTAGTATTACTCCTCCAGTTACATAAGTCCAAGGATCTTTAAGAAGCTTTTTATAGTATGGATTATTTTTAATTTCCATTTTATATCCTCCTATTCAAACTTCTAGTAATTACTTAGTCTTTTCAATAAATATCTCCCATTGACCATCATCTACTTCTTCAATTTCCACATTATGACCTTCTTTTCTAGCCCATTCCGGTATATTTTTCATTGCACAACTATGATCTATATCAACTATTAATGCTTCTCCCACCTTCATAGTTTCCATCTTCTTTTGAGTTTTAATTAAAGGTACTGGACAAGCCTCTCCTAAACAATCTAATCTTTTTTCTGACATAACAAATTCCTCCTTAAAAATATTTAATAAATAAATTAATTTTCTTGAGATTTTTTATTGCCAAACCACTCAGCTAAAATATATAATCCTAATAATGCTATACACTGAAAAGCTACTGCAGGTGCCCATCCTAATACATCAGGCAGAAATACTCCCTTTTCAGGCATAAACTTTTCTGCCCACCAACCGAAATCCTTTGCTCCCCATAAGGAACCTATAACAAAGAATATAAAGGCAAGCATTTGCATTAAAAAGCCTTCTCCCACTCTCATCAGAGTTCCAGAAGCACATCCTCCAGCTATTACTGCACCTATACCAAACATTATGGCTCCAATAGCTATATGCACCCCTACTGGTGATATATTACCTGGTATAGGATTTCCTTTAACATAAGCTCCATATTGAATAGATATAAATCCTACACTAGCAGTAGCTATAGTAATAATAACTGCCTTAGTAAGGGATGTCCCTCCTGTGAGTACTGGATCTCTTAAAGATGCAGTAAAACAAAATCTAGATCTTTGAAGTGTAAATCCTGCTGCTACACCAAACATCCACATTAGGGATGCTCTTGGATTGTTATTTCCCATGAAAAAACCTACTCCAATAATTGCAATAAATAAAGCCACACCAAATGGTATTTGGTTAACCTTTTTCTTTTTAGGTCTTCTTGAAACGGAAGTTTTAACTTCAGACATTTTCTCACCTCCTTAATTGTTTGTTAATTAACTAACTTACAAACTAAGATCTTTACAATATAATTTTACTACATGTAATCTAAAGAAAATCATTAGTTTTTCTGATATAAGATTAGAATTTGTTATACTGATATTTTAATTTTCTGAAAATATTATTGTAATTATATGGTATAATAGTTTTGAAATAATTAAAATATTAACGATCCAAAAGAGGAGAAATTATGAATATAAATTATTTAATATCATTTTTAGAAACTTTGAAGCAAAATAGCATATCAAAAGCTGCATCAAGTCTTCATATGACACAATCTGCCTTAAGTCAGCAAATACAATCTTTAGAGAAAACGCTAGACTCTCAATTAATGATAAGAAGTAATAAAGGACTTCTCTTAACTGAGGAGGGTGAAATCATTGAAAGCTATGCAGAAACTCTAATAAATATATATGAAAATATGATAAAAGAATTAGAACAACTAAAGAAGTCTAATATGCAAAATATAAAAATTTGCTCCTGTAGTACAGTTGGTCAATATCTTTTACCCTGTACATTACATCTTTTTAAAAAAGATAGGCATAATCTTAAATTTAATCTTAGAATTGAAGAGAGTAAAAAAGTTATCGATAGTGTATTGGATTTAAGTTGCGATATTGGTTTTATTAATGGAGAAACAAATATAAAAGGTATGGAATGTTATGAAATATGTAGTAACGAATTAGTATTTATCTACTCCAATAAAAGGAATATAGATAAAACTAATATTAGTATAGAGGAAATATGTGAATTGCCCTTAATACTTCCACCAGAAGGGACGAGCACTAGAGATATGATTAATACACTGATATCTATGAAAAATATAAAAAATTTAAATGTTGAAATGGAACTAGAATCTATTGAAGCGATAAAGGTTTCTGTTATGGCAGATTATGGAGCTTCCATAGTTCCTTATACCTCTGTGAAAAAAGAAATTTATTCAAAAGTCTTGAAAAAAGCCAGTATAACGGAGCAAATATGTGACTGCAAAATAAGTATGATATATAATAAGCATATAGCTTCAAATGTCTACATAAAAGATTTCATAAACTATATTAAAAGATATGGAAGAGAGACCTTTTGTTGATTATACAAAAGGTTTCTTAGTTCTTCTCATTGAAAAGCTTTATAGCTAGTGCTATTGCTTTGTTATAGTAATATACCAAATGCCCATCTCCTCTTCTATGTTTATAGATGCCTTCATTGCATTAAAGGCATCTTTTATATTTTGGCAGGAACAACTATGATCTGTAACTATAGTAATGCTCTCTCCTGAAGTTAGTTTCTTGTAGTTAAGCTTTGCTTTTATTAAAGGAATAGGACAAACATCCAACACACAATCAATAACCCTATTTTTCAAATTTATCCCCCTTTGAATGACAATAATAATTGAATCTATATACTTTGTCACAAGGAATTTTTTACATTATTTACTATATTATACGATAAGAAATTATTCTCTACAAGTAAAACACACCCTTCTTCTTAATAACTCACTTAACAATATGCTTCAAAAGCAATAGAACCTTTTTTAAATACTCCTCCTACATTATTAGATAATGTTTTGATTAAGTAAATGCCAAATGATACAATATTACTAAACTGTGGAAAAATTACTCCACTAACTTAAATGAAACAGGAGAAGTTTTATGAATAATAAAAAACGTAATAAAATCTTACCATCCCAAATACCAGAGATATTAGATATGCTACCACCCTTTGTTAATATACAAGATGAGGACTTTATGTCTATGGGCATTATTTCCAATTGTTCCATTGAAAATGAAACTGCAGAACGTGTGATCTTAAAACAAATTGTATTTAAGAATGTTATATTCAAAGAAGTATCATTTAAGTTTTTTGATTTAACAGATGTTAAATTTGAAGACTGCGACTTATCTAATGCTGATCTGAGCGGTGCGATCATACATAGAGTCGAGATGATAAACTGCAAAATTATGGGCATAAATTTAAGTGAATCCACTCTTCAAAACGTTACCTTTGATAATTGCAATGGTCGCTACGCATTTTTTAGATTTTCTCACTGCAAAAGAGTAAGCTTTAAAAATTCTTTATTACATAGCGTAGACTTCCAGCAATCCCGTTTTTCTGAAGTTGAATTTTTCCATTCTAATTTGCAACAGGCAGAATTATCAGGAACAAATTTAAATGGTATTGATTTAAGTAGTTGTGAAGTAGAAGGAATTGGTGTAAGAATAGAAGATTTATCTGGAGCTGTGGTGTCTCCAATGCAGGCAGTCTTACTCTCAAGACTATTAGGTCTCATCATCAAATATGACTAGAAATAAGAAAAATAATATAAATGAGCAAAACCCTTAAATAATTTCATAAGAAAATCGATAATTATTTATAACAAATAAGATTGGAGAAATAGATTTGAAAAAAAGATTAATTACTAAAATATCACTATTTATTGTATTTGTAATTTTTATTACTATATTTCCAAGGAAATTTGTAGTTCACGGAATGGAGGAATCTACTGATGGTGAGGTACGAGCTGTTTGGATGACCACTGTTCATAATATAGATTGGCCTTCAAACAAACATTATAAAAATATACAGGCGCAAAAATCAACTTTAGTAGATGATATGAAATTTATTCAAGAAAATAATATGAATACTGTCTTCTTTCAAGTTAGAGGAATGGGCGATGCTTTATTTCCATCTACCTATGCTCCATGGTCAAAATATTTAACAGGAACTTTAGGGAAAAATCCTGGATATGATCCGTTGAAATTTGCCTTAGATGAAGCTCATCGTAGAAATTTAGAGTTTCATGCTTGGTTTAATCCCTTTAGAATCGATAGTAATGCTAAATACTTTAATAAACAAATTTATATAAATAGTTTACCTAAGGGCAGTCCATTAAAAAGCAATCCCAATTGGATAATTAGATATGGAAACTACCACTGGTTAGATATAGGCATTCCACAAGCTCGGGAATATGTAATAAATACTATACTAGAGGTTGTTAAAAATTATGATATCGACGGTGTTCACATAGATGATTATTTTTATCCTTATCCTGAAAAAGGAGTTATTTTTCAGGATAGTAATACATACGCACAGTATGGTAAGGGATACTCTTCAATAGCTGATTGGAGAAGAGATAATGTTAATAAATTTATAAAAGAACTCAACAATAGAATAAAAGAAACAAAACCTAATGTAAAATTTGGAGTTAGTCCCTTTGGTATATGGAGAAATGGAACTTCTTTTGGAGGAACACCTACTACTGGATTAAGTAGCTACGACGCTATATATACGGACTCAAAAAAATGGATTGACGAAGAGTGGATTGATTATATTGTTCCTCAAATATATTGGGAATTTGAAAATAAGCACTCTCCTTATGCTACATTGGTAGATTGGTGGTCAAAGCAAGTTGAAGATAAAAATGTTCATTTATATATTGGACATGCTGCATATAAGTTAGGAGATACAAAATCTTATGGTCAGGCATGGGGCAAAAAAAATGAGATTATAAATCAAGTTAAATATGCAAGGAGCAATAAAAATGTTGTGGGAGAAAGCTTTTTTAGCTTAAGAGACTTAAAAGCAAACAAGCTAGGAATTAAAAACATACTAAAAGCTTTTTACCCAACAAAAACAAAAATTCCTCAAATGCATTGGCATGACATGTAATCTTAAAATTAAGAGAACCCCGTTAAGTAAGTACAGTAAAAAACTGTTGCGAAATCTACTTAGCGGGGTAATTTTTATTTTAAATAATATGTTTTAAAAATTTAAATCTTTATAAAATTATTATATAATTCCTAAATTTTCATTAATTAATAGCTAACTAAAACTGTATAAATTATCAAATCTATAGTAATCATTAATAAATCCTTCGTATATCATTTCCTTATTTCTAATTTCAAACAAATCATCTGGTGTAATTAGTTCAGGAATTTTATGTGAATTATAAATGTTGCTTCTAATTAATACTTCCGAGACAAATTGTGAGCAAAAATAATAGTTTCTTCTTTTAAAAGGTTTGTTTAGTAATACCCCAAACAATCCCAAGAAATTATATCTATATTTGTGTTTTTTTATTAAAAAGAATTCTATTTCTCTCTTAAGAGAATTGTATTGTTCCTCAGTAACAGGTATTCTGTATATTAAGCATTCACTTCTTCTAAACTTCCTATAAACTCCACCATATAAGCTTTCTTCAACTAATCCTCCCGAAAAAGGATTATTAGGGTTAGTCCTACCAAAAGAATACATCTTTTTAAAGCTGCTATCAAAGCTAACTGATGCATGTACATATTTAGTTTCGGAGAAGATACTTATTGCCTGTGAAAGCCATGTTCCTGTTCTTGAAAAAATTAAATAAATATATTTACTACTCATTTCATCATACCAAGCTCCTTAATGTTTTTAATATATTTTTTCACATATCTTACTTGTTAATTATAAAACACAAATCTTAACCTATCATGAAATAAACATTATATTTTCCTTAAAAAATTATAAAGTTTGTTTAAATTCTAAAAATACATATATTGAAATAAGCTATTAAGAATGTTATTAAAACACTAAAAAAGAACATATCTTTAATAGGTTAACATAAATATTAAGTATTTTCTTTATTTTATCATAAATAATGGACACTACCAACTATTATTAATAATTGATTATACTAATTCATTATAATACTTCCTCATATAGCATATTATCCCTTATAATAATCAATAATAAGCATTGGATTTTTATTAAAAGAATATCATAATAGAAATAGGATAGTATTAGAATGTGTTACAATATAATTATTACGCTATGTTAGGAGTGAATCAATTGCTTAATGAAGCTTTAACCGCTTTAAATGAGTATTATGGATATAAGAGTTTTAGACAATCCCAAGAAGAGGTAATTAAAAGCATATTGGAAAATAAAGATACCATAGCCATAATGCCTACAGGAGGTGGGAAATCTATTTGCTATCAAATACCAGCTCTAATATTCAATGGTATTACAGTTGTAATTTCTCCTTTGATTTCTCTTATGAAGGACCAAGTTGATGGAATAAAAGAATTAGGAATCAAATGTGACTATATTAATAGCTCTAGAAACAACTCAGAAATTAGAGAGATATTATTTAATCTCTCATCAGATAAAATTAAACTATTATATATAGCTCCTGAACGTCTTGAGTCCCAAGAATTTTGCGAACTTATGAAGGATTTAAATATATCCCAAATAGCAATAGATGAGGCTCATTGTGTCTCTCAATGGGGTCATGATTTCAGAGGAAGCTATAAATACATATCTACTTTTATAAAAACATTGAATAAAAGACCTGTGGTTACAGCTTTTACAGCTACAGCTACGGATGAAGTAAGAGTTGATATAGTAAATCTATTAGGTCTTAATAATCCTAGGTTATTAGTATCAGGATTTGATAGGCCAAACCTAAAAATATCCACATTAAAAGTTCCAGATAGGACGAAATTTTTACTCCAGTATGTGAAAGAAAATAAAGAGGATTCGGGGATTATCTATGCTGCTACAAGAAAAGATGTAGATAAAATTCATTGCTTGCTGATTGATAATAACATAGACGCTTCAAAATATCATGCAGGTTTATCTAATGAAGAACGAAAAAATAATCAAGAGGATTTTGTATATGATAGATCAAAAATAATAGTAGCCACTAATGCTTTTGGAATGGGAATAGATAAATCAAATGTTAGATATGTAATGCATTATAATATGCCTAAGAATATAGAAGCATATTATCAAGAGATAGGTAGAGCAGGCCGTGATGGTGAAAAGAGTGAGTGTATTTTGCTATTTTCGCCCCAAGATATAATAACTCAAAAATATCTTATTGAAATAGGCATTCAATCACCTATGAGGAAAATAAACGAATATAAAAAACTTCAGCAGATGGTAGATTTTATTCATTATAACGGTTGCTTAAGAAAATATATCTTAAATTATTTTGGTGAAGATGTACATTATGATGAATGCGGTAATTGTAGTAATTGCTTAACAGAGGGAGAGCTTATAGATAAAACCCTAGAAGCCCAAAAAGTTCTTTCTTGTATTTATAGAATGAATCAGAGTTTTGGAGTTGGTACTGTTGTAGATGTATTAAGAGGTTCTAGGCAACAAAAAATTATCCAGTATAAGTTTAATGATCTCTCTACATATGGGATAATGAAAGACTATTCTAAAGAAGATTTGAGTAATTTTATTAATACACTAGTAGCCCATGGGTATATAGACTTAAAAGATGGCAAATATCCAACGATTCTATTAAATATGGAATCAATGAAGATATTAAAGAATGAAAAAAAAGTACTACTAAAAGAGATAAATAAGGTTGAGAAAATAAATGTTAATAATAATCTTTTTGAAATTTTAAGAGAATTAAGAGCAGAAATTGCTAAATCTGAAGGGGTTCCCCCTTATGTTGTTTTTCATGATAATACTTTAAGAGAAATGAGCAGTAGATATCCTAAAACTGAAGAAGCAATGATGAATATCTCTGGAGTTGGTAAAGTAAAATTTGAACGATACGGTAAATTGTTTTTAAATAGAATAATAGATTATATAAATGATAACAATATTAACTTTAGTTCAAGTTCTAATGAAGAAAATAAAGATATATTTGAAGTATCTACTGATATGAATTTGTACACTAGATTAAAAGAAGTTAGAAATACAATTGCTAAAAAAGAAAATATTCATTTCACTAAAGTTTTTTCTATAAATACATTAAAAGAAATGAGTGGACGATACCCTCTTTGTAATGAACATTTATTAGATATTTCAGGGGTTGGCCCTGTAAAACTTGAAAAGTATGGTGATTCATTTTTAAAAAGTATTAAAGAGTATTTAGATCAAAATAATATTGTTCCTCATTGGGTTCATAAAGGAAAATCTAAATTAATTATAGATGGAGAAACTAGAACAAATAATGAAATTTCCATAGATATGCTTAAGGAAGGTGCCAGCATAGAGGAGATTGGTGATGAGTTAGAATATTCTATTGGAACTATAATAGGATATGTACTTAAATTTATCCAAGAAGGTAATGATTTAGATGCTAATTTAAATTTAAAACAATACTATAATGAGGAAGAAAAAAATATTATTTTAAATGTAATTAGAGAGTTAGAGAATAGTGATTATAAATCCATTAAAAATAGACTTCCTGAAAATCTTAGTTACGAAACTATTATGGCAGTAATACTAGAATTTCATATATCCAACCATGAAAAATGATTGTATTTAAGGGATAGGATTTTATTTTTAAAATTCTATCCCTTAAATATTTCATACTTGATTTATAAAATAATATATAATTAAGATATATACTAAAATTATTAATGCTAGGAGGATAATTATAATGTTAAATAGATTTCAACTTAAGTTGTTAATGTTATTTTTTATGTTGCTGGATCATGTAGGAAGTTTTATCCCCAACACACCTATTTGGTTAAATTACATTGGTAGAGTAGTTGCTCCTGTATTTTTCTATCTACTAGTAGATGGTTATTTTTATACGAGAAATAAAAATAACTATGCAAAAAGACTTTTTATAGCCTCTGGTATAATGGTTATAGGCAATACATTTTTCTCCATACTGTTCCCAAAAGGAAATCAAATAATAAATTTTAATACTTATATAGTTTTTTTAGTTTTTATCATATTGCTTATAATAGATACTTATTTTCTATGGAAATCTCCTGCCCAGAATAAAGATAGGGTGATATTGAGTGCTTCTGTTTTTGCAATAATTCCTGTAGTTCTCTCTGTAATTTTTCCAGATTTGAAAATTTTAAAAAATAATATATTTTTATCTATGGCTTTTTGTATAATGTGGTTAATTTCTATGGAGGAAGATGCTATCAGAAATAACTCCTTAGGTAAATTTAGAACCATAAGCATATTTTTTCTTTCACTGTTTACAGAGGCAAGCATTCTAGGTCCTTCTATGACTTATATTTTTTATAAATATAGAAAAGACAACAAGGCTTTAATTCTTTATTATTCTATAATATCACTATTTTTCGGCATGGGTAATTTAAGTTATCAAGGGCTATTTTATGAAAATATTCAATGGATGATGATTTTTTCCATACCTTTCTTTTATATTTATAACGGTAAGAAAGGCAATGATTTAAAGTATCTTTTTTACTCTTTCTATCCAATCCATATATGGATATTGTATATAATTTCATTCTTTATAGAAAAATAAATTATTAAATATGGTGTAGTAAAATTTTACTACACCATATTGTTTTTCTTTTTTATTTTTAATATGTTTATAACTACTTGCACACATCTACCCAAGTACCATCTGTAATTTTTTCTAAGTCCCCCAAACTTATCTTTACTGCTGAATTAGGTGAACCTGCCGCTGGATAAACGAAATCATAAACCTTTAGTGACTGATCTAAAAATACTTTTAATGAATTTTTCAAACCAAAGGGACAAACACCGCCTACAGGATGCCCCGTTATCTCTAACACTTCTTCCGGTGACAGCATTTTAGCTTTAGCTGAAAAAACATCTTTAAATTTTCTATTGTCTACTTTCATATCTCCTTTAGCCAAAATTAAAATTGTCTCATCCTTAATACTAAAAGCCATTGTTTTAGCTATCCTTCCTGGTTCAACTTCTAGAGCCTTTGAAGCTAACTCTACAGTAGCGCTGCTCACATCAAACTCTAAAATTTCAAGATTAATTTTCTTACTTTTAAATTCTTCCTTAACTGCTTCTATACCCATTTTCATTAGCTCCCTCTAGCTATAAACTTTTAAACAATTATAGCATATTTACCTCTTTAAATTCATTATTTTCTGTTTTTGCTGTTATTTTAGCTTTTTTTATACTTTTTGTTTGCATTAAGTCAAAATTGATGATATTATGTCGGTTATGTCTATTTATAATTATATTTTTAGGAGGACTATATGAAATCAAACGAAACTCAAAATGTAAAAATTGTTACCGCTGATCCATCAGCTTTAGGCCTTTTAGGACTAGCTATGGTTACATTAGTAGCCTCTACTCAAAAACTTGGAATTACTAGTGAAGTATCTCTTGTAATTCCTTGGGCAATTTTCTTAGGTGCATTTGCACAATTATTTGCTTGTATCAATGATGCTAAAAAGAACAATGTCTTTGGAGCTACCGCTTTTGGTGGATATGCCTTCTTCTGGTTTGGTACTGCTACTTCTTGGTTAATACAAATGGGAGTATTCGGTGAAAAACTAGCATCTACTGCTGATCCTAAACAACTTGGTTTTGCATTTATCGGTTATTTAATTTTTACTATTTATATGACTATAGGAGCAATGGAAACACATAAGGTATTATTTATAATATTCTTCTTAATAACCCTTTTATTTTTAGGACTATCTTTAAGCTCCTTCCACATAGCTTATGGATTTTCAAGCAAACTGGCTGGTTATTCAGAACTATTAATATCACTATTTTCATTTTATGGTTCTGCAGCATCAGTTTTAAATGCGCATTTTGAAAGAGAATTTTTACCTGTGGGAAAACCTTTTGGTATATTTAAAAAATAGTTACATATTAATCATATAAAAACAAAAGTGTCCCCTTTTTATTGGGACACTTCTACTTTCTTCTCTAATTCTTCAATTAAAGAAATATATTTATTTTGAACACCTGTCTGGTTTGCTTTTTCTTCTACTTCTCTACTTCTTGTATTTAGTATATCTTTGCTTTTTTCTGATAGAGAACGTTCTGCAAAAGTATATATGATACTATCTTCTTTATCTATGTGACGATTCAACAAATCTGTATAGGATATAGCATTAGCGATTACATCTAGTTTAGCTTCTTCATTACCATTTTCTAATTCTTTTAAAGCCAGTTCTAAATTATGCATATATAATCTTCCCAAATCATGTTCTATTAACATTCCTGTAATTGGCCCCTTTTTACCCATTTCAAATTCTTCATCCATTAAAGTAAATAATATATTTTCTTCTTTACTATGGTGGTGCTTATCAGCATAATTTCTAACAAAATCTATTATTCTATAAAAATCATTATAATCTACATTTTCATCTTTGAGCACCTTATAGCAATATCTTCTTATTACCTTTAGCATTCTCTTAATGTTTTTATGCTCTTCAACCATCAATTCTATAGCATTCATATCTATTCCCCTTTATTTTTTAATTTCATGAACTCTCATACCATTTTTAATAGATGTATAATAATTAAATGGAGTATTTAAGGCTTTTACAAAAGACTTTATCCAAGCTTCTCTGAGTATATAAAAGTTGTTTACATCTCCGCCTTCCTTTTTCCAATATGGCATATGTAAGCAGTTAGTAGTTATCCAACTATATATATCCTCACTATTCTCTAAAGTTTCATTCACTCTATCACAAGGCATTCCCTCTAATATATAGTCATTTAACATGTTATAAACTTCCGTAGGCGTAGATATTGTAGATTTTTCTGCATATTCACTACCTAATTTACTACCCTGTTTTTCAAATATGTTTGTTAAGTCTTTAATACTTTCTGGAGAGGTTTTTAGTATTTTTGTAATCCAAGCACTTTGTCGTCCTTCCGATCTAGATATTTTATCTTGTAGCCATCCATGTATGTTGGAAGTATCTATCATTTCTTCTAATGACTTATTTTCCATTGGTTCCCCATATTTACTATATATCTCTTCCTTCCATTCATCTACAGGTAAATCACCCTTTTCTTTTGCCCAATTAACTATATTTTCTTCCAATCCTTCAAACCATTTAATTTTATTGAATAACCAATAATGTATTTTGCCTAAAAATAAGCTCATCCTTATTCCTCCTCTATCTATTTAACCCTTCTAAAGATTTTATTAAAGCTTTATCATCTCTGGTTTTATTCCTATTATTTCCCCTATTAACATTTCCTTATTAATTGTTTTTATTCCCTCCCATGCACATAGTAGTTTCTCGCTTAATTTCTAAATTTATAATCTTATTATAATTATTATTTCCACTAATTTCTGTAACATAAGTTACGAATCAAAAATAATGTATATGTTTTTTGTATACTTTCTTGATTAATTCCTTATATTTACACTAACTTGCCTTTATAATATAATGAAATATGTATTAATAATATAGTAAAGATACTTACAGTTGATTATTTAACAAAGGATGGTGATTCAAATAAAAGATAAGTTTAAAGATAAAGCCTTATTGGCTGATTTATCTCTGCTATTTGTAGCTATAGTATGGGGTAGTGGTTTTGTGGCTACTAAAAATGCATTAGATACCTATTCTCCTTATTTTATAATGGCTTCTAGGTTTTCTATTGCTTGTTTATTTATAGGAGTAATATTTGCAAAAAAAATAAAAAAGATCAATAGAAATGATCTTTTTGCTGGATCTATAATCGGATTTTTTCTTTTTCTAGGCTTTGCTGCTCAGACAATAGGTCTTCAATATACTACTGCTGCAAAACAAGCCTTTTTAACAGGCACTAATGTGATTATGGTTCCTTTCATATATTGGATAATCAAAAAACAAAAACCTGATATTTACAACCTTGCTGCCGCTTTTTTATGCTTTATTGGTATAGGATTTTTAACTTTAGAGGGTAGTTTACACATAAACTTTGGAGACGGACTTACTTTAATGTGCGCTTTATTTTTTGCCTGCCACATAGTTTCAGTAGGGTATTTTATTGAAAAACATGATCCTATAATACTTACTTTTATTCAGTTTCTAGTGGCCTCTATATTATCTATTATAAGCATCTTTATATTTAATGAACTACCTTTATCTTTTTCCAGAAAAGGAATTCTCCCAATTCTATATTTAGGATTATTTAGCACACTATTAGCTTTTTTAATACAAAATATAGCTCAAAAATTTACTACTCCAACCCATACAGCAATTATTTTATGTCTTGAGTCCGTATTTGGAAGCTTATTATCTTGCTTTTTATTGGGAGAGGCTTTCACATATAAAATGTTTATAGGATGTGGAACAATTTTTCTTGCTATTATAACAGCAGAGACAAAATGGGAATTTTTAAAACCTACAAAAGAAAATAGTTATGACTGCTGATGAAAATTTATTTACTTCATGAAAATTATTCATTTTCATGAAGTGAACAAATCTTTTCCCAAACATCTGGATGGGTCTTTTTTAAATTTATAATTTTAAAATTATCATTTATAAATACTTGAGAAGTATAGCCCTTTGCTAAAAGTTTGCCATCCTCTTCCCTTATTACGTTGTAATTAAATATAACCTTTATGGGACTTAGTTCCTTAACAAATGTCTCAATTATTATGCTATCATCGTATTTAGCTCCTTCTATGTATTTGCAGTAAGTTTCTACTAAAGGCATCATAATTCCTTTGTCTTCCATATATTTATAAGTCATGCCAGATTTGAGTATATATTCTCCTCTTCCAATTTCAAACCAAGTGTAGTAGTTGGCGTGGTAAACTATCCCCATTTTATCTGTTTCTGCATATCTAACTTTTATTCTTGCTCTACTTTTGTACACAAATATCCCCACTTTCTTTAAAATTAGTATATAAGTTTTATCAACTATTGATTAAACTATACATAAAGTATAACATTATATATAGTTTAATTAAATAAAATTGCTGTAGCATAAGTTACTCGAGATAGGAGGATTATAAATATGAGATTACTATTAACAAACGATGATGGAATAGATTCAATATCATTGCATATTCTAGCAAAAGAGCTTCAAAAAAAACATGAAATAATAATTGTGGCTCCTAGTACCCAAAGAAGTGCTGCAAGTCATTCTATAACTATCCATAACCCGCTTTCAGTAAAGGAAGTTAATATACCTGAAATAAGCTCTAAAGCTTATAGCGTTGATGGTACTCCTGCTGACTGCGTTAGAGTTGGATTAGAAAAAATAATAACTAAACCTGTAGATATGGTTATATCAGGTACTAATATAGGTGCTAATTTAGGAATGGATATTCTCTACTCTGGAACTGTTTCTGCTGCTGTAGAGGCTGCCATTAACAAGATTCCCTCTGTTGCTATATCCTGTGAGGTAGATTTCTTAGCTGAAACAAAAGAAGAGCATTTTATCACCGCTGCTAAATATGCTTCTAAAGTAATTGAAATATCAAAAAATAATCTTATAGCTAATGACATAGTATTAAATGTGAATGTTCCTGCTATAAAAGAAGAAGAAATAAAAGGTATTAAGGTTTGCCCTATGGGAGGTAATCTATACGAGTTTTTTTATGAAGAAAAATCTCATGAAGATGGCACTATGCAATTATCTCTCTCTGGTAGACATAATCAAAATATACAAGGAAGTACAGATGTATACTATCTAAAAAATGGGTATGTAACACTTACTCCTCTTCACTATGATTTTACAAACTTTAAAATACTAAATGAGGTAAATGGGTGGTTCACTCCATAATTTTATGGCGTGAACTCTTCAATATTTTTGATTATCAAACTCTTCTTTAATCTTATTTAGCTTATCCTTTTGTACCAATAGAACTAATCCTGTTAATGCTAAGGCCTTTGCTCCTAATATTAGTCCCTTATCCCCTTCTTTGGATATAGCCGCTTCACAAAATTCTTTAGTATGAGATACTAATGTGCTTTCACCAATTCTTATATAAGGATGTATTGTGGGTACTACATGGCTTACATTCCCAGCATCTGTGGAGCCTATCCCCTTTACTATATCAGTCCTTATTTCCTCTCCTAAATACCTTACATTATCAATGAATATATCATCTAATGCTCCATTTTTTATTAAGTTGTCTACCGGATTTTGAAATGGAATTATATTTAACTTTGCTCCAGTAGCAAATGATGCTCCCTTCGCTATGTCTTTTACTCTATTTGTTACCTCGTCGCATCTTTTTCTTGTTGAAGCACGTATATAAAATCTAGCTTTAGCATATTCTGGTACTATATTAGGCATGTCACCTCCATGGGTAATTATTCCATGTATTCTCACATCACTAGTAACATGCTGCCTTAAGGCATTAATGCCATTAAACAACTGGATAATAGCATCTAACGCGTTTATACCCTTTTCTGGACAAGAAGCTGCATGAGCTGGTTTACCTATAAACTCAAAATCTAAAGGGTCTACAGCTAATGAAGTACTAGTTGAAGAAGTTTCATTGGATGGGTGTATCATCATACAAACATCTATACCATTAAAAAGGTTTTCTCTTACAAAACTTGCCTTAGCACTGCCATTCTCTCCTCCCTCTTCTGCTGGAGTTCCGAAAACTACAACTTCACCTCCTGCTTCATCTAAAACCTTACTTAGAGATATGGCTGCGGCTACACTTGCTGCTCCAATAATATTATGCCCACAAGCATGCCCTAAACCTGGCAACGCATCGTATTCTGCAAGGTATCCTATAACGGGTCCATTTTCATACCTACTTTTCTTTCTAGCAATAAAAGCAGTAGCATGTCCTGCTATATTTTTTTCTACATGAAATCCCTCTTTTTCTAGCTTAGATGTTAAAGTCTCTAAGGCAAATACTTCTTCGTTTCCTATTTCAGGTTTTTCATGAATACTATGACTGATTTTTATATACTCTTCTTTATTTTTTTCTACCTCCTCTATTATTACACTTCTTAATTCTTTTAAACTCATTAAAATATCCCCCTTGTTAAAAAAATTATAAAAAATAAAACCTCTTCTTAAAAGATAAGAAGAGGCAAATATATACCCTACTTGTTCTTATCTTTCAAGAAAATTTCTTGTTGGATTTGGCACAGTATTCTAATTAAAGAACCCGCTGCCGAGGTTTCATAGGGCCAATCCCTCCACCTCTCTGGATAAGAATTTCAATATTTATTTATAAAAAATACTACCCTCTTTTGTTAAAAATGTCAACAGCATTTTTTAAAATTTTATCTATTGACATACAATAAAATACTGATATAATTAAAATCAATAATTTAATACGAAAATGACCTTATCAAGAGAAACTGAGGGACTGGCCCTATGAAGTTTCAGCAACCAACATATTAATATGTACGGTGCTAAATCCAGCAGAACTAAGTTCTGAAAGATGAGGAAGGATTAGTGCAATTGTGAGTCCTTTCTAGGGCCTTTTTTTATTGCTAATGGGCATCCTCTTCTTTCAGAAAAGAAGGGGATTTTTTATTTATAAAAAATAAGGAGGTATGTACTTTGATATTAATACAAAATGTAAAAAAATCTTATTTAAGTAATAATAATACTGTTGATGCTCTTAAAAATGTAACTTTGAAAATAGATAAAGGTGATGTTTTCGGGATTATAGGGTATAGCGGTGCAGGAAAAAGCACACTGTTAAGGTGTATAAATTTATTGGAGAAACCAAACCATGGGAAGATTACAATAAACAATCAGGAGTTAACTTCATTAGATGAAAAAAGCTTACGAAAATGCAGAAAGAAAATTGGAATGATATTTCAACATTTTAATCTTATGAGCAATAGAAACGTATTTAAAAATATTTCTTATCCACTTAAAGGAAGCGGACTAATCAAAAGTCAATTAGAAGAGAAAGTGATTAACCTACTAAAGCTAGTTGGGCTTGAGGATAAATTAAAAGCTTACCCCTCTCAATTAAGCGGGGGAGAAAAACAAAGAGTTGCCATTGCAAGAGCTTTGGCTAGTGACCCAGAAGTTCTTCTTTGTGATGAAGCTACTTCTGCTTTAGATCCTCAAAATACAAAATCCATACTAAGCCTTCTGAGGGATATAAATAAAAAACTAAATCTTACAATAGTGATTATAACCCATCAAATGGAGGTAGTTAAAGAGGTCTGTAATAAGGTGGCAATAATGGAAGGAGGTGAGGTTTTAGAGGTTGGAAACACTTTAAATGTATTTACATCTCCTAAAAATCCTACAACTAAAGAGTTTGTAGCTAGTATATTCAAATATGAAAATGTATTGGAATCTTATAATAGTTTAAATAATGAAATCATAGCCAAAATCTCTTATATAGGGGAAACGTCTGGTCAAGCTTTAATATCTAAAATATCCATTGACTTTAATATTTATATAAATATTTTATATGGAAATATTGAAAATATTCAAGGTGTTCCTGTTGGAAATTTAATTGTAACCTTTAACGGTGATGAAGAAAAAATATTAGAAGCTATAAATTATTTAAACAAAAATAATGTAAATGTAGGGGTGATAAATCATGATACAAACTATAATAAATCTAATTCCCAATGTGATAGAACTGTTTCCTGATATGATAAAAGCTCTAGGAGAAACAGTATATATGGTAACTGTAGCTGGCTTAATATCATCTTTTATAGGTATTCCCCTAGGAGTGGTATTAGTTGTAACTAATAAAGGAAACATTTTAGAAAATAAGTTTATTCACAGTTTTTCCTCTAAAATAGTGAATACATTTCGCTCTATCCCTTTCGTGATTTTACTAACAGCTATTATACCTGTTACTAGATTGATTGTAGGCACTACCATAGGAACTAAAGGGGCAATTGTTCCCTTGGTTTTTGGTACTACTCCCTTTGTTAGTAGACAAGTAGAATCAGCTTTATTAAAAATAGATCCTGGTGTTATAGAAGCAGCAAAAGCCATGGGTTCAAGTCCTTTTGAGATAATCTTAAGGGTGCTTTTACCAGAAAGTCTACCTGGCATTGTATATGCACTAACTATAACAATAATAAGCTTGATTGGTTTTTCTGCAGTTGCAGGAACTGTTGGAGGAGGAGGGTTAGGCGATTTTGCAATAAGATACGGCTACCAATATTTTAAAACCGACATAATGGTGGTAACAATATTATTACTTTTATTAATAGTAAACTCCATTCAGAGTTTAGGAGAACTTATATCAAAAAAATTAAGTCATTAGGAGGAATATATTATGAAAATCAAAAAAATTGCATTATGCATTTTATCTTTATTATTAATTTTTACATCATTAATAGGTTGTTCGAAAAACACCTCTTCAAAAGGTGACGATAAGACAGTTATTAAATTAGGTATTACTGGAGAGGATCGTGGAGTCTGGAAAAATATCAAAGAACGATTAGCAAAAGAAAATATTGACCTACAAATTATCTCTTTCTCAGATTATAATAGACCAAATTTAGCTCTTTCTGACGGTGAAATAGATGCTAATGCATTTCAAACTATAGCCTTCTTTGATAAATTCAAGTCTGACCACAATTTAGACTTGGTATCAATTGGCTATACTGTTTTAGCACCTATGGGGATATATTCAGAAAAATTAAAGAATCTTGATGAATTAAAAAATAATAGTAAGATAGCTATACCAAACGATGCATCAAATGGTGGAAGAGCATTAATACTACTGCAAAGTGCTGGTTTTATCAAGTTAAGAGATGAAGTAGGTATAACTCCAACGGTTAAAGATATTATAGAGAACCCTAAGAATTTGGATATTGTTGAATTAGCGGCTACACAAATTCCTCGTTCTATGAAAGATGTAGATATAGCTGTTATAAATAATGGTGTAGCAGTGGATGCTGGCTATTCCCCTGTAAAAGATTCTATTCTTATAGAAGATACAAAAGATCCTTCTACAAAAAATTATTTTAACATAATAGCTGTTAACGCTAAAGATAAGGATAATGTTGCACTAAAAAAGTTAATTCAAACATACCAAACAGAGGAAACTAAAAAATTAATAGACGACCTTTACAAAGGATCATCTATTCCCGCATTCTAAATAAAAATTGCGAAGCAAATTTATTTAACCTAAAATTGCTTCGCTTTTTCTATTTTATCATTAATTGTTCCTTCATCATATCTAAACTCATGGATCCTTGAATTCCACTGTAAACATATCCTTCTTCGTCTATAAAAAATGAAGTTGGAAAAGCAGAAATTCCATATTGAAGAGATATTTCTTGGTTAGTATCTAATAGTACTGGAAAAGTATATTTATTTTTTTCTATGAAACTCTTAACTTTATCTTTGCTTTCACCAACATTTACCGCTAAAATTACTATATCTTTGTCCTTTGTTTCTTCATAAAGTGTTTGCATATGTGGCATCTCTATCTTACAAGGACCACACCAACTGGCCCAAAAATTTAAAAAAACCTTTTTTCCTTTAAATTCACTTAAACTTATTTCTTTTCCATCTATATCTTGAAGTTTAAAATCTATAGCTTCAACTTTTTTTGGTTCTTTATCTTCTGACTTGTCTTTTGTCTCTACCTCACTTTCTACCCTAACATCATTAGCTTGAGAATTTTTTTTACTGTTATAATTAACTACAACAACAGATGCTAAAATTAATAATGCTAAAATAGATATCATCAATGGTTTTCTTTTCATTAACTCACCCCTAACTAAATAAGTTATTTAATAAATACGTCTTATCCATAAAAGTTAAAAGTCCAAGCATGATTAATAATACTCCGCTTATTATTGAAATTAAATTAAAATATTTATATATTTTTTTTATATATTTTGAAATAGCTTCAATTAAAAAGGCTGAAAGTAAAAATGGTATTCCTAAACCTGCCGAATATGCAATTAAAAGTAGTACTCCTTTGCTTAAAGTTTCTAAATTACCTGCGTAAATTAATATAGATGTTAAAACCGGTCCTATACATGGAGTCCATCCTATTGCAAAAGCCATTCCTAAAAAAATAGAGCTGATTCCCGATTTATTAAAATTTAATAATCTTTTCTCCCTATATAACGGCTTTATTTTTATTATTCCTGTAGTATGTACGCCAAAAACTATTATTATTATTCCTCCAACTTTTTTTAGTATAAATCTATTTTCTTCAAATAATTTTCCCAGAGTAGTAATCGAAAGGCCCATTATCATAAATATTATAGAAAATCCTAAAATAAATCCTATGGATTTATATATAACAGTTATTCTTTGTTTGTTATTTACTTCTTCAAGTGTTGTTCCTGCTAAATAGGATAAATACATAGGAATTAATGGAAGCACACAAGGAGATAAAAATGATAATACCCCTGATGCAAAGGCTAATAATATAGATATATTATCCATTTTAAGTTCCTCCAAATTAAATATTTTGAATTTAATGATAGCATATTTTTGTGAAGGTTTTATGAATATTATAAAAGCCTAATATGTATTTATATTACAAATTTGATAATTATATTCACATTTTCAGGAAATATTGAATACCTTATTATTGTAACAAAAATATGAGGTGAAAAAATGCAGTATTATTATAATCAATGGATGAATCCAATGAAGGATTGCAAACACATGGGTGATAAATATATATTTCCCAGAAACGTGCAGTTTGCCAGGGCCTATGTGCCTATTCAACCCTATGTAGGCACGTTCCCATTAGACGAAGCTTTAAGAAAAGGAACTTTGTTTACAAATTTATATTTTCCTTATCCCGTTAAATCATGTGAGTCTAGGGGGAGGGACTATAATGGATAAATGTAATACAAAATCTGATCGTAGTCAATTGCTAAGAAAAATCCGTGAGTTAGAATTTGCCGCTGTAGAGTTAAATTTATTTTTAGATAATAATCCTCATAACCAACGCGCTTTGGACCATTATAATTGTATTACAGCAGATTTGGTGAAATTAAAGCGAAGATTTGAAATAGAATTTAGTCCATTGACTAATTTTGGAAATGCGCAAAGTAAATGTCCTTGGGGATGGGTAGAAGAACCTTGGCCATGGGAAATAGGGGAATAGGAGGATAATTGTATGTGGGTTTATGAAAAGAAACTACAACATGAAGTAAAAATAAAGTGCAAAGACTTGAAAATGGCTAAATTTCTTGTTACTCAATATGGGGGACCGGATGGTGAATTGAGTGCAGCTATTAGGTATTTAAATCAGAGATATACAATGCCAACTGGGAAATCTAAGGCATTATTGACTGACATTGGTACTGAAGAATTAGCTCATGTGGAAATAATTTGTTCAATGATTTATCAATTAACCAAAGATGCCACTCCTGAAGAATTAGAAGCAGCAGGGCTTGGAGGCCATTACGCTCAACATGATCATGCCTTATTCCCAACTGATGCTAACGGAGTACCATGGACTGCAAGCTATATCGGAACCTTAGGTGACCCTGTAACAGATCTTCATGAAGATATGGCTGCGGAACAGAAAGCTCGTTCTACTTATGAACATTTAATTGATTTAACTGATGATCCTGATATAATCGATGTGTTAAAGTTCTTGTGGGCAAGGGAAATAGTTCATTATCAAAGATTTGGCGAAGCATTGAGAGATGTATATGATGATATTGATAGCAAAAAGATCTTTTTAATGAAAAAATAGTTTATAATATGATTTAAATATATAATACACCTGGGATTTTAGTGACAATTTCTCAGGTGTATTAACATTTTTTAATTAATAAGTTATATTTAGATTATAATATTTGGAGGTGTTTATATAATGTATATTGGCTACTATAAATCCCCTATAGGCATAATTGAAGTTGGTTGTGATGAAGAAAATATCTTAAAATTAGACTTTGTAGATAATAGAGTAAAATTAGAAAAAAAGAATGATTTATTAGCATTATGTTTAGAAGAATTAGATGAATATTTCCTGGGAAGAAGAAAAACTTTTTCTATTACTTGTGCTCTTAATGGAACAGAATTTCAAAAATCTGTATGGACTGCTCTTACAAAGATACCTTATGGTCATACCTGTACATATAAAGATATAGCTATAAATATTGGAAATCCCAAGGCTGTTAGGGCTGTTGGCGGCGCAAATAATAAGAATAAAATTTCAATAATATTACCTTGCCATAGGGTAATTGGCTCCAATGGTAATTTAGTTGGCTACGGTGGAGAATTGTGGAGAAAAGAATGGCTTTTAGAACATGAAAAAAAATATTTATAACTTTAAAAATTAAGAGTTAAGAATAAATGTTCTTCTTAACTCTTAACTCTTAACTCATTATTATACTGCATTTATAATATTTAATCTCTCCATAAAAGCCTCTGGCTTTTCTAGTTCAGAAAAACCATTATATTTATAAAATCCTTGGGCGTCTTTAGTAGCTAACATAAGTCTTTCAATATCTTTAATTTCAGGGTGCGAAATAACGCAATCTATTAGCCATTTCCCAAGACCTTTACTTCTGTAATCTTCATCAATAAATACGTCTCTTATATAACCAAAGGTTGTATAATCAGTAACCACTCTGGCAAATCCTATTTGCTTGTCTATGTGATATAAACTAAAACAAAGAGAACTTTTTATAAATTTTTTAATTATTTCTTTATTCCTTTTTTCTGCCCAATAAGACTTAGCTAATAATTCATCCACTACATCAATATTTACTTTTTCTGGATCTGTAGTTATTAAGAATTCTCCTAATTCATAAATTTTATTCATGGTTTTTCCTCCTATTAAAATTCTCTTTTTAAAATTCTCTTTATTGATTTTTCAATTTTGCATAATGATTATATATTAAATAAAGATATTTTCATATATGTTTTTTATAAATTTTACCCTTTATTAATGATGAATTTATCTACAAAATTAGACTAAATATCCTCTTGACATAATCATCATAAAATATTATAATGTTTAGATATAGAAATATAGTTAAATACTATGAAGAGAAGAGTAAATATAGGAGGTAACTATAGCGAGTTGGTGATAGTGAAAGACTGACGTGAAACCTTTATTGAAGAACATCTCTGAGTTTCTAACCGAAATCAATATAATTTGAGAGTAGGCTTAGAGGTATCCAAAGCCTTATTTTTGGTAAGTATGTATTATTACGTACTGATTTTGAGTAGGCCTTTTAGGCAAAATGGGTGGTACCGCGAAATTAAGTCTTTCGTCCCTTTGTGGATGAAAGGCTTTTATTTTTATATAATAATTTAGATTTAATATAATACAAATATAGGAGGATTTATAATGGAAAAGGTATCTGTTAAGCAACTTTTTAGAAACACTGAAGAATTTACAGGTAAAGAAGTGTCAGTTTCTGGCTGGGTAAGAACAGAAAGAATGTCAAAAGCTTTTGGATTTATAGAATTAAATGATGGTAGCTTTTTTAAAAATATACAGGTGGTATTTAATGATGAATTAAGTAACTTTGAGGAAATTTCTAAGCTATCTATAAGTTCATCTATAATTGTTGAGGGAAAAGTAGTTGAAGCTCCTAATGCTAAACAACCTTTTGAAATACATGCAACGAATATAATTATAGAAGGGTTATCAGATTCCGATTATCCACTTCAAAAGAAAAGACACAGTTTAGAGTTTTTAAGAAGTATAGCTCATTTAAGACCAAGAAGTAATACTTTTTCAGCTGTTTTTAGAGTTCGTTCATTAGCTGCCTATGCTACACATAAATTCTTCCAAGAAAGAGGATTTGTTTATGTTCATAGTCCAATTATCACTGGTAGCGACTGTGAAGGTGCAGGAGAAATGTTTAGACTTACAACTCTAGATTTAAATAATGTTCCAAAGGATGAGGAAGGTAAAGTAGATTTTTCCCACGACTTCTTTGGAAAAGATACAAACTTAACAGTAAGTGGCCAGTTATCTGCTGAGGCTTATGCTCTTTCCTTTAAAAATGTTTATACTTTTGGTCCTACTTTTAGAGCGGAAAATTCAAATACTGCAAGACATGCTGCTGAATTTTGGATGATAGAACCTGAAATGGCTTTTGCTGATTTAATAGATTATATGGATGTAGCAGAAGATATGGTAAAATATATAATAAGCTATGTTATGGAAAATGCTCCTGAAGAAATGGAGTTTTTCAATAGCTTTATAGATAAAGGTTTATTTGACAGATTAAACAATGTAATAAATTCTGAATTTGCTAGAATAACCTACACTGAAGCCGTAGAGCTTTTAAAGAAATCAGGAGAAAAATTCCAATATCCTGTAGAATGGGGAATAGATTTACAAACTGAGCACGAAAGATATATCACAGAAAAAATATTTAAAAAACCAGTATTTGTAACTGACTATCCTAAAGACATTAAGGCCTTCTACATGAGATTAAATGATGATAATAAAACTGTTGCCGCGGCTGACTTATTAGTGCCAGGAGTTGGAGAAATAATAGGTGGAAGCCAAAGAGAAGAAAGATTAGATGTTCTTGAAAAAAGAATGGAAGAAATGAACTTAAAGAAAGAAGACTATTGGTGGTATTTAGAATTAAGAAAATATGGAACTACAAAACATGCGGGTTATGGCTTAGGCTTTGAAAGAATACTTATGTACATGACTGGAGTGTCAAATATAAGGGACGTTATTCCTTTCCCTAGAACAACTGGTTCTGCAGAATTCTAAAATACTTAGATAAAAACACCTAATTATAGGTGTTTTTATCTTTTTTTAAACTTCTTTTTAAACTTTTTTTAAATTTTCTTAAATTTATTTTAACTTTTTTAAATGTAACCGATTGCGTGGTCTTTTAATTTTCTAAAACTTTGATACAATATAAATGTATTAAAAAGTATATGGAAAGGCGGATTTTATCTTATGGATTTTAAAAATCTTTTTGTTTTGCAAAAGAAGTTAGACCATCATATAGAAACTAAACATACTTTAGATGGTAAAACTCTCTTTTCTAATAAAATTTTAGCCCTACAGGTAGAAATTGCGGAGTTAGCAAATGAAACTCGATGTTTTAAATATTGGTGTAATAAAGGGCCATCTGAAAAAGCAAAAATATTAGAAGAATATGTTGATTGCTTGCATTTTATTTTAACTTTAGGATTAGATAAAAACTACGATGAGGAAAATTTTTATATTCATAAGGAAAATTTAAAAGATAATTTAACAGATCAATTTTTAAATCTATACATAGATATAAATGATTTTGTGGTTTGCCCTTCTAAAGATCATTATCAGACTCTATTCGAAGATTTTCTATGTCTTGGTTTAAGCTTATCTTTTACAGAGGAAGATATAGAAAAAGCTTATCTATTAAAAAATAACATAAATCATACGAGACAATTAAATGGGTATTAATAATATAATAAATAACCACCTCTCTGGATAAAATAATTCAGAGAGGTGGTTGTTTTATGTTAGGAATAATTCTTTCAATAGTAGCAGGAGTATGCATGAGCTTTCAAGGTGTTTTTAATACTAGATTAGGTGACAAAATTGGTCTATGGGAAACAAACTTAGTAGTTCAGGGTATCGGATTTGTTCTTACTTTACTGCTTGTATTTATTATTGGAAATGGAAATATTAAAAATGTAAAAGATGTAAATAAAATATATCTACTAGGTGGAGTTCTTGGAGTTATAATTATTTATACAGTGATGAGAGGTATTAAAAGTCTTGGCCCTACCTATTCAATTTCTACGATTTTAGTAGCCCAATTAACAGCTGCTGCGATTATAGATGCATTTGGTTTATTTGGATCAGAACAAATGAAATTTGGTATGACTAAGATAATAGGCGTAATAGTTATGGTAATAGGCATAATAATATTTAAATGGAAAAGGTAATTTTGGGAACATTTATAACTTATTAGTATTATAATATATAATGGAATAATTTTTAGGGGTGGGCTATGTTTTGGTTCAAAAGTAGATTAAATGATGATTTAAAAAAGATTGTAAGAAGTAACTCTTATAAAAATATAAGAGTACTTATACACTGCAAAACTCTACAGGGAAAAATAGAACATAAAATTAAGAGTTTAGGAGGTAAAGTAATAAGAATAATACCTTCTCTAAATTGTATATCTGCCAACATTTCCCCAAAAGTTATAGATAGATTGATGGAGTACCCATATATTAAATATATAACCTTTGATCCTCACGCCTTTTTATGTGGTGAAAGTATTTTATCTGCAAATGGTGTAGTATGGGGAGAAAAATATCGTCTTACAGGGAAAGGTATATGCGTTGGCATAATTGATAGCGGAACATATCCTCATTCTGATTTATTAAATCCAAATAATAAAATTGTACAATTTGTAGATTTAATTAATAGCTATAAATATCCTTACGATGACAATGGTCATGGAACTGCTATAAGTGGAATAATATGTGGTAACGGTAATCTTTCAAAGGGTGTATATAGAGGTATTGCTGAAAATAGTCGTCTATATTCTATAAAAGCTTTTAATAATTTAGGAAAAGGGTATGTTTCTGATATACTATATGCTATTCATAAGCTTATAGAAGACAGTGCTGAATTTAATATAAAGGTCATATGCTTACCCTTTGAAATTACTGAAAATGATGATTTTATACTTTCTCTTTTTTCAAAAATATTTAAGTTAGCTGTTGAAAAAAATATAATTATTGTAGTTCCATCAGGTCATAATGGTAATGACGAATGTTCTATGAGGGGTATAGCAATTCTAGAAAATTGTATTACCGTTGGGGGATTAGATACTACTTCGCCGATTATAAAGTCCTATACTAATTCCTCTGCCGGCCCATCAAATAAAATAGAAAAACCTGATCTTTCTGCTGCTTGTGTAAGTATATGTACTTTAAATTCAAACACAAATTTTCTTTCAGAGAGAAATGGAATAAAAATTTATCCACAACCTTTGGAGAATCCTTACACATTTTACACAGGCACTTCCTGTGCTGCTGCATATGTTGCTGGTATTTGTTCACTGCTATTTGAGAATAATCAAGACTTAACTTTTAATGATGTATTATCTTTATTTAAGGTATCTTGCAATTTATTAGATATTCCTAAAGCAATTCAAGGAAGAGGTAAAGTAGATTTAATTAAGCTACTACCATAAGCTCCATCAGATTACTTTTATTATTAAGTAATTTATGGTAAAATACATTAAATAGTACTAAGGAGGTATTCTTTATGTTAAGCGAAAGATTAAATAAAGCTATAAACGATCAGATTAACTACGAAATGTATTCCGAAAACATATACCTTGCTATGCAAGCATATTGTTCATCGATAGACTTAGAAGGTTTTGCTAACTTTTTTAAGGTTCAAGTACAAGAAGAAAGATTTCATTCAATGAAATTCTTTAATTTTATAAATGATAGAGGTGGAAAAGTTACTATTGGCGCTATTGAAGCTCCAGAAAATGATTATAGCTCCATCTTAGATGTATTTAAATCGGCTTATGAGCATGAACAAAAGGTAACTCAAAGAATATATAATTTAGCTGATTTAGCTACTGAGGAAAGAGACCATGGAACAATGAGCTTTTTAAAATGGTTTATCGACGAACAAGTTGAAGAAGAAAGTACATTTAGTTCTATGATATCAAAATTAAAAAGAATTGGGGAAAACTCTGCAGCTATTTATATGTTAGATGCTGAGCTAGCTCAAAGAACTTTTACCCCTCCAACCGATACTGCTCAATAGCATTTAAAACGCCCCTAATATTAGGGGCATTTTTTAATCTGATCCATAGACTCCTATATTTCTATATTTTTTATATCTATTATCTAGCAATGTTTCTAAAGATAATTTTCTAAGTTCAATAAATGACTTTATTAAATCTTCTTTTATTGTATTAATGATAATCTCTATGTTTTTACTAGCATCACCCTTTGGTTCACCTATCATCTTATCTATTATCCCAAAATCCAGCAAATCTTTTGATGTTATCTTCATTATATCAGAGGCTTCTTCCGCTCTTTTAGCATCTTTCCATAATATACTTGCAAAGCCTTCTGGAGATAATACAGAGTATATTGAATTTTGAAGCATCCAAATTTTATCCGCTACAGTGAGAGCTAATGCTCCACCGCTACCCCCTTCTCCAATTACAATAGATATAATTGGAACCTTGATATTTGACATTTCTATTAAGTTTCTTGCTATTGCCTCTCCTTGCCCTCTTTCTTCAGCTCCAACCCCACAATAAGCTCCAGGTGTATCTACAAAACAAACTATAGGTCTATTAAATCTTTCAGCTTGCTTCATAAGCCTTAAAGCTTTTCTATATCCTTCAGGATTAGGCATACCAAAATTTCTTTTTATATTATCTTTCAAATCTTTACCTTTCTGCTGTGCTATTATGGTAACTGGAATCTCTTCTAAAAAACCTATTCCTCCTATAATACACTGATCATCTCCAAAGTACCTATCTCCATGTAGCTCAATAAAAGAATCGAAGATTTTATCTATATAATCTAAAGAAGTAGGTCTAGAAGAACTCCTAACCATATTAACTTTTTGCCAAGGGGTTAATTTATCAACTATTTCTACTTCCTCATTTGTTTTTTTCATTTTTGTATATAAATTATCACTTTTTTCTTTACTGTGCATTCTCAATATAGAATAAAGTGTATCTTTTAAGTTTTCTCTCTCTACTATTTTGTCTATAAATCCATTCTTCAGCAAAAATTCAGCTGTCTGAAATTCTTCAGGTAATTTTTCCTTTATAGTTTGTTCTATAACCCTTTTACCTGCAAATCCTATTAATGCTCCTGGTTCTGATAATATTATATCTCCAAGCATAGCAAAGCTAGCAGTAACACCACCTGTAGTTGGATCCGTTAATACAGATACATACAATAATCCTTTTTCCTTAAATCTAGATAGCGCTGAGGATACCTTTGCCATCTGCATTAATGAATACATTCCCTCCTGCATTCTTGCTCCACCTGAAGCAGTAAAAATTATTAATGGCAATTTTTCTTCCATCGCCTTCTCTATAGCTCTCGTAATCTTTTCACCAACTACTGATCCCATGCTTCCCATTAAAAACCTACTATCCATAACGCATAGTAAAGTTTTTTCTCCATTTATATTGCCGATCCCTGTAACTACTGCTTCTCTTAGTCCTGTATTTTTTCTCATTTCAGAAATTTTCTCTTCATAACCTTCAAAATTTAATGGATTTAATGTATATACATTGTTATTTATTTCTTGCCATGTTCCATTATCTACTATATCTTTAATTCTCTGATATGCTGGCAATCTAAAATGATATTTACAGAAACCACAAACTCTATAACTTTCTTTTAAATCTCTAGTATAGATAATTTGACCACACTTTTTACATTTCGCCCACATACCATTTGGAATATTAGGCTTTTGCTCTTCTTTTACTAGTTCTTTCTTTTCCATATCTTCTAGGTTATGAGAGCTTACTGTAATATATTTAGTTTTCTTAAAAAGCCCTTGAAACATCTATATCATCTCCTATTATGGTTTCTGTCAACAAACCCTGTATTATAGTTACCTTCAATAAAGTTAAAGTCATTTATTATATTGAATTGATAATCTATATTAGTTTTTACTCCCTCTATTAAAAATTCAGTCAACGCTCTTCTCATTTTATTTATTGCTTCTTCCCTATTTTCCCCATAGACTATTAGTTTAGCCATCATTGAATCGTAGTTTGGAGGTATTACATAGCCATCATATAAATGAGTATCTACCCTCACTCCTGGCCCCCCTGGCATAAACAAAATTCTAACTTGACCTGGTGAAGGCATAAAATCTCGCTCTGGATCCTCAGCATTTATCCTACACTCAATTGAATGTCCTTGCAGTTTTATTTCTTCTTGACTTATGTTTAGCTTTTCTCCTGACGCAATTTTAATTTGTTCTTTTATAATATCTATTCCTGTAATAAGTTCTGTTATAGGGTGTTCAACCTGAACTCTTGTATTCATCTCCATAAAGTAAAATTCACTATTATTATCTAGTAAAAATTCAATAGTACCTGCATTTTTATAGCCTACGTATTTTGCTCCTTTTATAGCCGCTTCTCCCATTCTCTTTCTTAATTCTGATGTCATTATAGGACAAGGAGCCTCTTCCAATATCTTTTGATTTCTCCTTTGAATAGAACAATCTCTTTCTCCTAGATAAATAATATTTTCATAATTATCACCTAAAATCTGTATCTCTACATGCCTTGGATTTTCTAAGTATTTCTCCATATACATATTATCATCTCCAAAAGCTACTTTAGCTTCTGCTCTAGCTGTTTCAAGTGACTTTATCAATTCTTTCTCTTCTCTAACTATTCTAATTCCTCTACCTCCACCACCAGCGGAAGCTTTAATCATAACTGGGTATCCTATTTTATTAGCATTTTTTATTGCATCCTCGTCACCTAAGATTGGAGTTTTACTGCCTGGAATAACTGGAACTCCTGCTTCTATCATCATTTCTCGTGCTTTTGATTTATTACCCATTTTTTCTATGACTTCTGGATCAGGACCTATAAATGTTATATTACATTCTCTACACATCTCAGCAAATTTGCTGTTTTCAGATAAAAAACCAAATCCCGGATGTATTGCTTGTGCTCCACTAAGTACAGTTGCACTTATTATATTATTCATATTTAAATAGCTGTCCTTTGGAGAGGGCGGGCCTATACAAACTGCCTCATCAGCCATTTGAACATGTAATGCTTCTCTATCAGCCGTTGAATATACAGCAACAGTCTCTATTCCCATTTCTCTACAAGCTCTAATTATTCTAACAGCTATTTCTCCTCTATTGGCAATTAGTATTTTATTGAACATATTATCACCCTATCATAAACATTATTTCTGCTTCTGCTGCTTTTTCACCATTCACAGTAGCTATAGCATTAGCTATTCCTGCTACTCCTTTTAACTTAATTAATTCCACTTCCAGCTTTAAAGTATCCCCTGGTACTACTTTTCTTCTAAATCTAGCTTTATTTATTCCTGCAAAGTAAGCTGTTTTTCCTTTAAACTCTTCTAAACTCAAAACAGCCACTGCTCCTACTTGAGCTAATGCTTCTATAATTAAAACTCCTGGCATTACAGGCTCTTTTGGGAAATGTCCCTGAAAAAAGTATTCATTCATGGTGACATTTTTATATCCTATAGATTTTTTTCCTGGCTCAATTTCCTCAATCCTATCAATTAATAAAAAAGGATATCTATGGGGTAATATCTCCATTATTTCATTAATATTTAAACCTTTATTCATTATCTCACCTTCATTCTAAATTTAATATTTAATTTTAAAGAGTTCCCCTCCATACTCTACCATGCTTCCTTGCTCAACCATTATTTCTACTACTTCTCCATCCACTTCGCTATAAATTTCGTTCATCAATTTCATGGCCTCCACAATACATAAAGTATCTCCCTTTTTTACCTTACTCCCTACTTTAACAAAAGGGTCTTTATCTGGAGCTGATGATGAGTAGAATGTACCAACTATCGGAGAATAAATAGTCTTAATATTTTCTTCTCCCTCTCTTTTTCCCTCTATTTTGTTCTGTACTTCTTCTACAACATCTCTTACCTCTATATCTTCTACTCTTGTAGATAAGCTTTCATCTTTAAATTCCTTAACATGTATCTTTTCACATTCTTTTATGATTTTTATAGATAATCCATTTTCCTGAACTTCTAAGTTAGTAACTTTAGAATCACTCACAACTTTTATTAATTCAGCTATTCCTTTAAAATCCATATCTATTCACTCCATTTTTTTAATAGGATAACTCCATTATGTCCACCAAATCCTAATGAGTTAGACATAACATAGTCTAATTTGCATTCTCTTCCTTTATTAGGAACATAGTCTAAATCACATTCCTCGTCCTTAACTTTATAACCTATTGTAGGAGGTATGAAATTATCAACCATTGCCTTTATAGATGCAATGGCTTCCACTGCTCCAGATGCTCCTAAAAGGTGCCCTGTCATAGACTTAGTTGAGCTTATTGGTAATTTTTTAGTATAATCTCCAAATACAGATTTTATTGCCTCTGTTTCAAACTTATCATTATACTCAGTTCCTGTACCATGAGCATTTATATATGAAACCTCTTTAGTACTTATTCCAGCTTCTTCTATTGCAATTTTCATCGCTCTAGCTGCACCTTCTCCTCCTGGAGCTGGTGAAGTTATGTGATAAGCGTCACAGGTTGACCCATATCCCACTAATTCCGCATAAATATTAGCTTCTCTCTTTTTAGCATGTTCTAAGGATTCAAGTACTACAATACCTGCTCCTTCACCCATTACAAAGCCGTTTCTCTCCTTATCAAATGGAATGGATGCCCTTTTAGGATCCCTACTTTTACTTAATGCAGTAAGAGAAATAAATCCAGCCATAGAAAGGGGAGTTATGGATGCTTCAGTACCTCCAGCTATGATAATATCAGCTACACCACTTTGTATCATTCTATAAGCTTCACCTATGCAGTTAGTTCCTGTTGCACAAGCTGTTACAATTGTAGTACATATTCCCTTTGCACCAAATTTTATAGCAATATTTCCTGCCGCCATATTGCTTATTATCATTGGAATAAATAATGGATGGACTTTATTAGGTCCTTTTTCTAATAACATTTCCTGTTGCTTTTCAACGGTTGCAATTCCACCTATGCCTGATCCAACAACTACTCCAAACTTTTCTTTATCTATATTATCTAAATCTAAATTTGCATCTTTAACAGCCTCTACTGCTGCTGCTACAGCAAATTGGCAATATCTGTCCATCCTCTTTGCATCTCTTCTATCTATAGACTCTTCAGGATTAAAATCTTTAACCTCTGCCGCTAATTTGGCTTTAAAATTTTCTGTATCAAAAGCTTTAATGAAATCTATTCCGCAAAACCCATCTTTTAAATTGTTCCAAAATGTATCTACATTATTGCCTATAGGGGTTATTGCTCCCATACCTGTTATAACTACTTTTCTTTTCATCTATACTACCAACCCTTCTATTAAAATTGGATTTTTTCTATATAACCATTCCTCCATCTACATTTATAACCTGACCTGTAATATAGGAAGATTTATCTGATGCTAGAAAAGCTACTACTTCTCCTATATCTTCAGGCTTTCCAAATTTCTTAAGAGGAATATTGTTTAACGAAGCTTCCTTAACCTTATCGGATAATACCTCTGTCATATCTGTTTGAATAAATCCTGGAGCTACTGCGTTAACATTTATTCCTCTTGCTGCTAATTCCCTAGCAACAGATTTTGTTAATCCTATTATTCCAGCTTTAGCAGCTGCATAATTTGCTTGGCCCGCATTACCTGCAATACCTACCACCGAAGATATATTTATTATTTTTCCATACCTTTGCTTTACCATATATGGAGTTGCATGTCTAATACAGTTAAATGCTCCTTTTAAATTTACTTGGATTACTTTATCAAAATCTTCTTCCTTCATTCTCATAATAAGACCATCAGCAGTAATACCAGCATTGTTCACTAAAATATCTAAAGAATTAAAGGTATTTACGGCAGACTTTACTATACTTTCAGCTTCTTTAAAATTGCTAATATCTCCTTGAACAGCAATTGCTCTTACCCCTTTATCTTCTATTTCCTTTATAACTTCTTCTACTACTTTTGCACTACTTCTATAATTTATAACTATATTTGCGCCAAGCTCAGCAAGTTTAAGAGCAATTGCTTTTCCTATTCCTTTAGCTCCACCTGTAACAACAGCAGTTCTTCCCTCTAAAACTCTATTTTGCATAATTATTTTCAACTCCAATTTCAAAAATTATTCAATATTTAATGCCTTTAATGTTCTATCTAAGGATTTTAAATCTTCAATGTTATACACTTCTGCTTTTCTATTTATTTTTTTTACAAAGCTACTTAATGATTTTCCAGGTCCTATTTCTATAAAAATTTCTATTCCATCCTGAAACATTTTGTTTATGCTCTGTTCCCATTTTACAGGACTCATAACTTGCTTTTTTAATATATTTTTTATGTTGTTATCTTCAAGATAATCTCCTGTAACATTAGTTATTAGCGGAATAGAAGATCTTTTAAATTCTATTTCTTTTAATTCCTCTTCCAATCTATCTGCTGCCTTAGCTAACATGGAGCTGTGAAATGGACCACTTACATTAAGAATTATTGCCTTTAATGCTCCCTTTTGTTTAGCAATTTCACATGCATAATTTAATGCATTCAACTCCCCCGCTATTACTATTTGACCTGGGCAATTAAAGTTAGCTGGTTCTATTATTCCTAATGAAGATGCTATTTTACAAACCTCATCTATATTTTCTTCATCTAATCCTAAAATAGCTGCCATACCACCTTTTCCCTTTGGTACTGCTTCCTCCATATATTTTCCTCTTTTTCTAACCAAGCCAACAGCCTCATTAAAATCTAATCTTTTGCTACATACAAGAGCTGAATATTCCCCCAAACTTAGTCCAGCTACTACAGTGGGTATTATTCCATACCGCTCAAATGTTTTTAAAGTCCCTATGCTATGTGTTAATATAGCCGGTTGTGTATTTTCAGTTCTTGCCAGTTCTTCTTCCTGTCCATTAAAGCACATTTCACTTATACTAAAGCCTAATACTTCATCTGCTTTATGGAATATATTCTTACACTCTGAAAAACTATCATATAGCTCTTTTCCCATCCCTAGGTATTGTGCTCCTTGCCCTGGAAACAAAAAAGCTATTTTTTTATTCCCCATAACTTAGTCTCCCATCTTCAGATAAGCCTTCTAAAACAACTTTAATATCAAACATTTCTTTAATTATCTCCTCACAAGTCTCTTCCTTATCTACGAGTCCAGCAATTTGACCTGCCATTAAAGAACCATTATCTATATCTCCATCTTTAACAGCCTTTATTAAAGCGCCCTTTCCTAATTCATTTATATCTTCTATTGATACATTTTCTTTTTCTAATAGTTGGAATTGTCTCGTCAATTTATTTCTAAGAACCCTTACTGGATGGCCTGTGCTTCTTCCAGTAACTACTGTATCTATGTCTTTCGCACTAATGATTTTATTTTTATAGTTTTGGTGAACTGTACATTCCTTAGCCACTAAAAATCTAGTTCCAACTTGAACCCCTGTGGCTCCCAACATAAGTGCTGCAGCCAATCCTCTTTTATCACCAATTCCTCCTGCAGCTATAACAGGTATCTTTACTTCATCCACCACTTGTGGAAGCAATGCCATTGTAGTTAGCTCTCCAATATGTCCCCCTGCTTCACAGCCTTCTGCAACAACGGCATCCGCACCAGCTCTTTCCATTCGTTTTGCTAATGCAACAGAAGGAATTACTGGTATAACTTTTATTCCATGTTCTTTCCACATGCTTATATACTTACCTGGATTACCTGCTCCAGTAGTAACTACCTTTACACCTTCTTCACACACCATCTTGGCTATATCTTCTGCATACGGACTTAATAACATAATATTTACGCCGAAGGGTTTATCTGTTAGTATTTTTGCTTTTCTAACTTCCTCCCTAACTATTTCTACTGGTGCATTACCTGCTGCTATAATTCCCAATCCCCCTGCATTTGAAACTGCTGAAGCTAAACTACTGTCTGCAATCCACGCCATTGCACCTTGAATTATAGGATACTTTATTCCTATCATTTCACAGAATAAATTTTTATTCATACTGTCCCTCCTATTCAACGGCTCTTTCTTGTACAAAGTTTACAGCATCACTTACTGTTTTAATTGCTTCTGCATCTTCAATCTGTATATCAAACTCTTCCTCTATTTCTATTACGATTTGAAACAAATCTAAAGAATCTACTCCTAAATCCTCAAAAGAAGTTTCTAAAGTTACCTTCTCTTCTTCAACATTTAGTTGATCACAAATTATGTTTCTTATCTTTTCAAATATCATTTCTTTATTCCTCCTAAATTTAAATACTATTTACACCATTTTATAATGGATCCACCCCAAGTAAGACCTCCACCAAAACCAACCATAAGTATGTTTTGGCCCTTTTTTAAGAGTCCTTTTCTATTCATTTCATCTAAAGCTATGGGTATGCTTGCTGCTGAAGTATTCCCATAGTTTTGCAAATTAATATAGAATTTTTCTTTATCTATATTTAATTTCTTTATGGTATAATCTATTATCCTTAAATTAGCTTGATGGGGGATTATATAATCTATACTGTCTATATCTAACTTAGTCTCTTTTAGAAGCTTCTCTATAGTCTCTTCCATAACTTTAACTGCAAATTTAAATATTTCTTTCCCTTCCATGTATAAGTATCCACTACTTTTAGCAACTTCATGTCCTAGTACTTCTTTTCTTAAAATAGTGTTATTTATATCTACGGGTGCAGCATCACATTTTAAAAGATTGCTTCCCCTCCCATCAGAAGCTATATAGTTTCCTAATATACCTTGTTCATTACTTATGCTCAAAACAGCTGCTCCTGCTCCATCACCAAAGAGCACGCAAGTGCCTCTATCATTCCAATCTAATATTTTTGATAGTGTCTCCCCGCCAATTATTAGAGCATTTTTCATAGTTCTATTTTTTAAAAACTCATATGCTATATTTAGGGCATATATAAAACCAGAACAAGCTGCTGAAATATCAAAACATACTGCTTTATTAGCACCTATTAGGCCTTGAACAATACATGCTGTAGATGGTGTATAACAGTCTGGAGTGGTTGTAGCTACTATAATTAAATCTAGGTCTTCTGCATTTATATGGGCGTTTTCTAATGCGTTAATAGCTGCTTTAGCTGATATTTTAGAAGTATTTTCTCCTGTAGTAATCCTTCTTTCACCTATTCCTGTTCTGCTTCTTATCCATTGATCATCAGTATCTATAAATTTTGACATCTCATTATTAGTTAATATTCTTTCAGGTACATAACTTCCTGTACCCATTATTTGTACTTCTCCCATGCTTTAAGTCTCCTTCTTTTCAACCTCTAAATTATATTTACTTTTGAAAAATTTATTTAACTTTTCAAGGGATGATACTAATACTTCTTCTTCCTCTTTTGACAATCCTGAAATTGTTTCTTTTACCATATTGGAGTGAAATTTTTCATGAATCCTATAAGCCAACTTTCCTTTTTTAGTTAGATTTATATAGACAATTCTTCTATCTTCCTCAGATCTACTTCTCTCTACATATCCTTTTTTCACTAAATTGTTGATGGCTGTAGTCAGTGTTCCTACAGTGATTTTTAAATCCATTGCAACTTCTGACATGGTTCTTTTATTATAAAGACTTATAGCTTCTATAGTATGCACTTCTGTTACTGATAAATCTTTAAACTCTCCACTTTGTAAAGCATTTTGCTCAATTGTTAGAATATCGTTAAATATATCCACTAAAAGCTCATTCAATACGTT
Source organism: uncultured Clostridium sp. (assembly GCF_963515715.1). Taxonomy (GTDB): domain Bacteria; phylum Bacillota; class Clostridia; order Clostridiales; family Clostridiaceae; genus Clostridium_AW. The sequence goes on along the minus strand of NZ_CAUPZS010000007.1, from coordinate 47,425 downwards.
TATTGACCTACTCATAATTTTTCACTTCCTCACTTAACTCTTCTATGAGCTCTTTCACAGATATAATTTCATTCATTTTATATCCATTGCTACCTATAAAAAGTAATCCCTCTTCTACATTTCCCCTAACAGCATTGATTAATGCTTTTGATATACAATATATAGTAGTTTTAGGATTACATTTCTTTAAACAGCCATAGCATCTGTCAATTTCACATCTATTTTTTTCAATGTTTTTAACAAAATTATTAATTATTGCTCTGCCTGGAAGCCCAACAGGACTTTTTATTATATCTATATTTTCTTCTTCACACTCTAAATAGCATTTTTTATAGTTAATATGAGCATCACATTCTTCTGTACAAATAAATCTTGTGGCCATTTGAACTCCGGAAGCCCCTAATTTCAAATATTTCCCTATATCTTTTCCAGTGTATATTCCACCTGCAACAATTATAGGTATGTTTTTTTTATATTTATTTTCAAAGTATTTTACTTCTTCAATTACTTCTTTAAGCATTTCTTCTAAAGTCAAATTATTATTCGCTATAAGCTCTTCATAATTAAATCCTAAATGTCCGCCAGCTTCTGAACTCTCAACTACTATAAAGTCTGGAAGATAAGAGTACTTATCATACCAAAGTTTACACATTAACTTTGCTGCTTTGCTAGAAGATACAATTGGTGCTATTTTAGTTTTGCTACCTTTGATTAAATCAGGTAAATTTTTAGGAATACCTGCTCCTGATATTATTACATCTATTCCTTCCTCTACTGCAGCTTTAACCATTTCATCATAGTTATTCATAGCTACCATTAAGTTCACACCAATTATTCCTGTAGGACTTAATTCTTTAGCTTTTCTTATTTCCGTTCTTAAAGCTCTTATATTAGCTTCTTTGCTATTGGTTTCAAAATCCTCTTCATTAAATCCAATTTGAACTCCTGATATAATTCCTATCCCACCTTCATTTGCTACTGCTGAAGCTAGTTTTGAAAGTGAAACTCCTATGCCCATGCCTCCTTGGATAATAGGGATTTTAGCCTCTAAGTTTCCAATTTGCAAAGGAGACATCTCCATAAAATCTCCTCCTTATTTTTTCGATATTCAAATATTTTGATAGTCAAAGTATATACTCAAAAAAAATATTTGTCAATTATTTTAAAAAATGATGAATATAATTTTTTCCATTACATCCATCATCTTCATATTACTCATAATAAGAATATTTTATTTCTAACCTTTTAAATAGCATTACAAGGATTGCACCAAATATTAAATATATTATTCCACATATTATAAAAGGCACTAAAGTAAAATCTCTGGTCATTATTTCTTTAGATGCTCTTAATATCTCCTCCATGCCTATTATTGCCACTAAGGAGGTATCTTTTATCAAGCTAATGACTTCATTACAAGTAGCTGGTATAACTCTTTTAACTACTTGAGGAATAATCACTCTTTTCATCATTTGATAATTATCCATTCCCAATGCTTTTGAGGCTTCGTATTGTCCTTTATCTATAGATTGAATACCATATCTAAATATCTCTGTAAAATATGCCGAGTAATTTAAGGTAAAAGTTATTACCGCTGCATTGAATCTACTAATTTTAAGTCCTAAATATGGCATACCGAAATATATAAAAAACAACTGTATTAGCAAAGGGGTGCCTCTAAAAATCCAAATATACACACCTATTATAAAGCTACATACTTTATTTTTGGACATCCTTATTAAAGAAAATACTATAGCTAGTGGAATAGAGATTATTAGCACTATTAAAAAAAGACTTAAAGTAACATTACTACCTTTTAGAATAAACAAAATAGTATTATATAGCTTGGACATTTATAACCACCTCTATTTTACAATTAGATCTTTTCCAAGCCATTTTTTTGATATCCTTTCTGTTGTGCCATCCTTCTTCATTTCATCTATTATTCTATCTATCTCTTCCTTAAAAGCTTCGTCAGTTTTTCTTACTCCTACTCCAAAGGGTTGTGTACCAAAATTTTCATCTAAAATCTTAAAAGCATCTTGCTTTTTTGTCATATAATATCTTCCTACTGCTTCATCTATAACTACAGCTTCTACTCTACCTATAGATAAATCCATTAAAGCTTCAGCATAATTTGCATATCTTTTTATTTCTTTAAAAGTTTTCATAATTTCTGGCTCTGTTTTTATGGCGTCCTCGCTAGTGCTCCCCATTTGTATTCCTATAACCTTATCTGTTAAATCTTTCTTATTTTTTATTTTGGAATCTTTATTAACCATAATAACTTGTCCATCAACGATATATTCCTTGGTAAAAGCTATTTGCTCTTTTCTCTTCTCAGTTATACTCAATCCGTTCCATATAACATCCACGTCACCATTATTTAAACTTCCTATTATACCATTCCAATCTACAGGTTTAAATACCACTTTAACCCCCATCCTAGTAGCAACTTCTTTTGCTAAATCTATATCCAATCCTACAATTTCTCCTTTTTCATCCCTGAATCCCATTGGGGCAAAAGTATCATCTAGCCCAACTATAAACTCCCCTCTTTTTTTAATTTCTTCTAAGGATTTATCTTCTTTACTATGATTTTTATCACATCCCATTAGTAATATACTTAAAGCAAAAAATACTGCTAAAATCGTTAATAGTTTCTTTTTCATCTGATAACTCCTCCTTTTATTAATCAATATGAAACTCATTATACTTTAGTACACTAAATTTGTAAAGTGGTAATTGATGAAATTAAATTCTCACTAAAATAAACTGCCACCAATAATTAATATTAGCGGCAGTTTATTTTAGTTTATGTATTCAGTAGGTTCTTGAGGTACTCCTTTAATTCTTACTTCAAAGTGGAGGTGAGGTCCTGTACTTCTCCCTGTGCTCCCCACCTCTGCAATTTTGTCGCCTATTTTAACATATTCACCTTTTTGTGCAAACAATTTGCTGCAATGTCCATATATTGTAACAGTATCATCACCATTATCTATTCTCACTACATTTCCATATCCATTCTCCCATCCAGAATAAATAACTTTTCCAGGCAATATAGCATGTATAGGAGTACCTGAAGGTGCTGCTATGTCTATCCCATTATGCATCTTTCCCCATCTCATTCCAAAATTAGAAGAGACGGTACCTCTTGATAGCACCGGATTACTATCCTTAATATTTTCACCTTTAATTGTAAAACTTATATCCCAAACTTCATTGTGTCCATTCATAATATTATATGCAAAATATTCAGCTTCCCTAACCTCTTCAGCATTGACTATATCTTCGTAGTAAGTTATGTTGTTATTTAATATAACTTCTTTTATATTTTTAAATTTGGAGCTTTTAACACTCTCTTCTCTAATTATGCTTAGCATCTTATTTATATCTTCTTTGCTATTTAATACAGCAACCTTTACTCCATCTGATTTAACTACTATGGCTTCTTTCGTTACTATTTCTTCATCTACCTCTTTGTTGGATTGAACACTTTTGTCTATGTAGAATTTATTATTCATAATAGTGATGGAAAATAAGGTTATCATTGAAATTAAAAGCAATATAAATGACTTTCTATTTTTTATTTTCATAATATTATTCTCCTTTTTATTCACTGGATATTTGTTGTAAAAAAAGCATCTTTATCTATTCTATGCATATTTTAAAATTTTATAATAGATTTTAATAAAATGCTTTGTTGAGATAAAATATATACTTTGTTATAATTAAATGATGTAATAATTAATAACAGGGGGTGTTTTTGTGAGTACTTTCATATTTAAAGATAAGAGTTTTGGATATACTCCCGTAAATAATATATTTATAGATAAACACATGCCTAGAGCTCGTGGTGAATTTGTTAAAGTATATTTATTAGGCTTAAAATATTGTGTATCTGGAGAATTAGGAGTAAATTCTTCTATTATGGCTAGTACTCTTCATCTGTTAGAGACGGATGTTCTGAATGCGTGGTCTTACTGGAATGATGAGGGTGTTATAAAAATGACGCCTGTAGATAATATGGGCAATTTTTCTATTGAATTTATTGATTTAAGTGAAAGCAGTATTAATCCTACCGAAGATATAAACTTGTTGGAAGAGTTAAATAATAACTCTACTAAAGATATGCTGCAAGACATAGAAAAATTATTAGGTAGACCATTATCTTCAAAGGAAATGACCATGTACATAGGTTGGATTAAGGATTATAATTTCCTTCCTGAAATTATATTGTTGTTAATACAGTACTGTGCTTCAAAAGGTAAAACTGATTGTAGATATATAGAAATGGTAGCAATTGCATGGCACAATGCTAAAATTAAAACAATAGAAGATGCTCAAACTTTTATAAAAAAACATGAAGATAAATGGATAAACATTAGAAAAATCCTAAACTACATAGGAATAAAAGATGGAGAAGTAATGAAGCCTCAAGAGGAACTACTAACAAAATGGTTATCTTCATATGATTTCTCTCTAGACATAATATACAGAGCCTGTGATATATGTTTTCATAGAATAAATAAGGCAGACTTTAAATATATTGATGGAATTTTAACTAGTTGGTTTAAGGATGGAATAAAATCCATAGAAGATGTTGATAAAAAAGATAATAAAAAAGTTTATAAAAAAGCTGGTGATTTTAAACCTAAACTAGATAGCTTTAATAATTACGATCAGCGAAACTATGATTTTGATGAATTAGAAAAAAAATTATTAGGATGGGATAATAATGCTTAAAGGCTACGGAGAAGAAATTGCAAAAATGTATGAAACCTTAAAAGTTAATAATGAAAACTCTCTTAAAAATAGGCGTGACGAAATCGAAAAAATAATTCCTAAAGTAATTGCCATAGAAAATGAAATTGCTCAACTTTCTATAGAACTTTCAATCAATATATTGAGAAAACGAGAAAATGTTGATAAATTTATAGACGAAACAAAAGAGAAAATAACAGAATTAAGAATGAAAAAATCAGAGTTATTAGTGTCAAGAGGATATCCTCTTGACTACCTTGAAATGCACTATAATTGTTCTAAATGTAGTGATACAGGATTTATGGGTGTGAAAAAGTGCGATTGTTACAAACAAAATCTAGTTAAAATATTATATAAAAACTCTGAATTAAACAATATGCTAGAAAGAAATAATTTTTCTAATTTTACTTATCAATATTTTTCTCCAAATAGAAATTCCAATGAACCGGAGAGCCCACGTAAAAATATGGAAAAAATATCTAGTGTTGCATGGAGTTTTGTAGAGAATTTTTCAGATTCAGAAGAGAATCTTTTATTTTTTGGGGATTCAGGTACTGGAAAAAGCTTTCTTGCTAGCTGTATAGCTAAAGAATTGTTAGATAAAAGTTATATGGTAATATATAAAACTGCGGTAGACTTAATAAAAGATTTAAAGCAATCCAGGTTTGGTGGTGAAGAGGAATTGGAAGACTTATTAATTAATTGTGATTTATTGATCATAGATGATTTAGGAACAGAACCTATAAATGAGTTTTCTAAAATAGAATTATTTAACTTACTTAATACCAAACTTTTAAAAAGAAAAAAAATGATAATCTCCACTAATTTCTCCATAGAGCTTCTACTAAAGAACTATTCAGAAAGAACAACTTCTAGGCTATTAGGTAATTTTACTTTATGTAAATTCTTTGGGGAAGATATTAGAGTTAGATTAAATATGAATAAAAAGAAATAGAAATAATAAAAAAACATACACCTTTTGGTGTATGTTTTTTACTTTGGAGCTGGCAATAGGACTTGAACCTACAACCTGCTGATTACAAGTCAGCTGCTCTGCCAATTGAGCCATGCCAGCATATATTGGCGACCCAGAAGGGACTCGAACCCTCGACCTCCGGCGTGACAGGCCGGCACTCTAACCAACTGAGCCACTGGGCCATTAATAAAATGTGGTGGGCACAACAGGGCTCGAACCTGTGACCCTCTGCTTGTAAGGCAGATGCTCTCCCAGCTGAGCTATGCGCCCACATTATAACATGGTGACCCCTACGGGACTCGAACCCGTGTTACCACCGTGAAAGGGTGGTGTCTTAACCGCTTGACCAAGGGGCCTTTAAACAGGCACTCTTGCTCGGTGCCACCTAACATAGATAATAATACAAGATAATCACCAAAGTGTCAACAGTTTTTTTAAAAGTTTTTTAGCATTTTTATTAAAAAGGGGCTAAAGCGTTAATATTGTTAGACTTTAGCCTTTTTTTATTAATGGAAATTGTAGATTAATAATCTTTATTTCCACCATACCCTATTGAATCCATAATAAGCAATGCTGTATCTTCTATTGCTCTATTTGTTACATCTATAACTTTACATCTAAGTCTTTTCATAATTCTATCAGCATATTCTAATTCATCTAACACTCTTTCTCCATTAGCATATTGTATATCTGAAGATATCATTGAGAATTTATCCATTCTATGCTTTCTTATTTCCATTAGCCTTATTGGATCTATTGTAAGTCCTACTACTTTTTTATTATCTACTTCAAAAAGTTCCTCTGGTAGTGGTACTTCTGGCATGAGAGGTATATTTAAAGCTTTTATACCTTTGTTTGCTAAATACATACATAATGGAGTTTTAGATGTTCTGGACAAACCAACCAATATAACATCCGCAACTTTTATACCTTTATGATCTTTACTATCATCATATCTCATAGCAAACTCCATCGCTTCTATTCTTTTATCATATCTAGCATCCATACTGCGAAGAGCTCCTGGTTTATAATCTGGAAGCCTATTTAAAATCTTTGATGCTGTATTTATACATGGACCTAATATATTTATTATATTAATACCTCTCTCTACACATTTTTCAATTAAAAATTCTCTTACATCTACCAGCACTATTGTATTTATTATCATTGTATCGTTTGGAGATTCTATGCTATTTAAAAACTCTTCTGCTGCCTGAAAATTTTTTATATAAATTACTCTTTTTAATCTTATCTTCTCCTTAAATTGACTTGCAGTAGCTCTAGCAACTTGTTCTGCTGTTTCTCCTATAGAGTCCGATACAGCATAAATTGTTAACATTTAATTATCTACCTCTTTCTTTTATAGTAGGAAAGTTCTACTAAAGCACATCCCTCTATAGCTATGATACCTTTTTCTTTACAGAAACTCAATATTTCTTCACTTGCTGCTCCAGGTTGAATTAATATTTTATTTAAACCCAAATCATATGCTTGCCTAACTATATCCATTCCACTTTTAGGATTTATACATAAATCTATTACATCTATTTTATACGGTACATCCCCTAGAGATTTGTAAACATCGTTATTGTCACTATTTGGACTTACACCCTTTGCATTAAATCCAGAGTCTATTAGCTTATTTAATATTCTATAGGCATATTTATCCTCATTCAAAACATCTCCTACTACTACCCAATTTTTAAATTCTAATAATTGTTGAGCGTCCATATAAACTCATCTCCTTTTATTATTTTAATTATATTATATACTTATATTATATAATTATAGCTCGCAATTATATATGTTTTTTGTATATAATTATATATGAATATTATTTGTTATTAAAAGGAGAGGTTTGTTTTGTTCCATGATATTATTATTGTCGGTGGAGGTGCCTCGGGATTAGTGGCAGCTATTGTTGCTAAAGATAGAGGTTTAGATGTAGCTATAGTTGAAGGTAATGATAGGATAGGTAAAAAGATTTTAACTACAGGTAATGGTAGGTGTAATATTACAAATACATGTGTAAATAACTTAAAATATTACAGCAATAATACTAATTTTTTTAAAAGTATTATAGAAAGTTTTAATTTAAATAACACAATAGAGTTTTTTAATTCTTTAGGACTTCCATTAGTAGAATTAGAAGATGGAAAAATATATCCTATGTCTCTACAAGCTTCTTCTGTATTAGACATATTTAGAATGGCTATAGATGAAAGAAATATACCATTGTATTTAAACTCAAAAATAAATAAAATCCAGAAGTTAAACAATACATATAAGTTATTTACTTCAGAGGATATAAGTTTTACCTGCAACAAATTAATTTTGAGTTGCGGTGGTGCTTCCGCTCCTGCCACTGGTTCCGACGGTTCCGGATTTTTATTAGCTAAATCTTTAGGTCATGAACTTATATCTCCTGTACCTGGGCTTGTTCAACTAAAATTGAAGCATGATAAGTTAAAAGCTTTATCTGGAATTAAATTTGATGGAACTTCAAAAATTTTTATAAATGATGAATTGATTCGTGAAGAATATGGAGAAATATTATTTACTGACTATGGTATTTCTGGCCCACCAATACTTCAAGTAAGTAGTATTATTTCAAGAGCACTTTATGAAAAAAATAAAGTTGTAATATCAATAGATATTAATCCAAACACTACTAAAGAACAATTATCGTTTTTTTTAGAAAATCATTGGGGTACTTTTAGTTATAGAAGTTTACATGATTCACTTATAGGTATAGTAAATAAAAAACTTATACCTATATTGTTAAAAGAATGTAGTATATCTGATATACACAAACCATGTTACCAATTATCATGGAAGGAAAAAAATTCTATAATTTCTTTATTAAAAAAGTGGAATTTTGCTGTATATGACACAAATTCTTTTAAAAATTCTCAAATAACTTGTGGTGGAGTTGATACTAAAAATATAGATCCTTATACTCTTCAATCTAAAATTGTTCAAAATTTATTTTTTACTGGGGAAATCTTAGATGTGCACGGAGATTGTGGAGGATATAATTTACAATGGGCTTGGAGTAGTGGCTATATAGTTGGTACCAACATATAGTTAAAAAGAGTCTATAAGTTTTCGACTTATAGACTCTTAGTAGTTATTTATTTAATGCATCCATTAATTTAGCTAAATCAAGTCCATGCACCATCGCTGCTTGTTCTACAGTTTCTCCTTGAGCTGATGGACAGAATACACAACCCATTCCAAAGCTTGCTAATACTTCTGCAGTTTCTGGTTTTAATCTTATAACTTCGCCTATAGTCATATCTTTGTTTATTTCCATAGTTTTCTACCTCTCCTTTAGTATTATTTACAATTAATAAAGTATATCAAAATAGTAAACTTTATTAATTATATTATAATTCACAATTTATTATGTTTCAAGTATACAATTATTATATACTCGATTCAAGATGCCATACCTATAAATATTATAATTGTGCTATTTTCATGGTCTGATCTCTTTTTGGACCAACAGAAACTATTGATATTTTAGTATCAGATAATTCTTCTATCCCCTTTAAATATATCTTAGCGTTTTCAGGTAACTCTTCATAGCTTCTTGCATTACATATGCTTTGATTCCATCCATTAAATTCCTTATATATTGGGTTACATTGAGCTAAATCCTCTAAACTAGCAGGTATATAGTCTATCTTTTTCCCTTTAAATTCATATCCTATACAAACTTTTATTTTATCTAATCCAGCTAAAGTATCTATTTTAGTTATAGCAAAACTAGTTAGACCTGAAACCCTAGCTGCGGTTTTTAGTATTACAAGATCAAGCCACCCACATCTCCTAGACCTTCCTGTAGTAACTCCATATTCATGGCCTTTTTCTCTTATCCAATCACCAGTATCATCCGTTAGTTCAGTAGGAAAAGGTCCCTTACCCACTCTTGTAGTATAAGCCTTTACTATTCCTACAGCATTACTTATCATCCTTGGTCCAATCCCTGCTCCTATACAAACTCCACCAGCTATGGTGTTAGATGAAGTTACATAAGGATAAGTACCATAATCAATATCTAGTAATGTCCCTTGAGCGCCTTCAAATAAGACTTTTTTCTCTTCTTTTATATGTTTATATATTTCAACAGATGTATCTTTTACAAAGGGCTTTATTTTTTCTGCATATAAAATATATTCTCTAAAAACCTCTTGAACATCTAATGGAGTCTCTGAATATACTTTAGTAATTATATTGTTTTTTTCTTCTATATTGTCTCTTAATTTTTCTTTAAATACATCTCTGTCTATAAGATCACAAACCCTAATGCCACTTCTCTCCATTTTATCAGTGTAACAAGGGCCTATTCCCTTTCCTGTAGTTCCAATATCTTTTTTCCCCCTTGCCCTTTCCTTAATGCCATCTAAAATCTTATGATAGGGCATAATAATTTGTGCTCTGTCACTTATTATAAAATTATTCGGTGTAATAGAAACACCTAACTCCTTTAAGTATTCCATTTCTTCAAAAAGTGCTTTTGGATCTATTACTACTCCATTTCCTATTACATTAATTTTGTTATCATATAATATTCCTGAAGGTATTAAGTGTAGTTTATACTGTTTATCTCCTACCTCTACAGTATGACCTGCATTATTTCCTCCCTGATATCTTACAACTACATCTGCCCCTTCAGCAAGATAATCTGTCATCTTACCTTTCCCCTCATCACCCCATTGAGCACCTAGAACTACTACTGCTGACATATTTACCACTCCTTATTTCTTAAAATAGGATTTTACAATTTTTTAGTTATATCTCTAGCAACAACAACTCCTGTTACTGATGCTTGCATAAGTCCTCTTGTTATTCCTGCTCCATCCCCTATGGTGTATAAGTTTTTTACTGCTGTTTCAAATTTATTATTAGTATCAAACTTACTTGAATAAAATTTTACCTCTACGCCATATAACAACGTATTTTTACTATATAATCCGGGGGCAATCTTATCAAAAGCCTTTAATGCCTCCACTATCGAAGTTAGATGTCTTTGAGGAAGTACAAAACTTAAATCCCCTGGGACTGCATAGCTTAATGTTGGAATAGTAGTTGATTTTTTTAATCTAGAGTAATCAGTTCTTCTTCCATTTAAAAGATCCCCTAATCTTTGCACCATTATTCCTCCACCAGTTAACATATTTCCTAGTTTAGCTATATACTTTCCATAATCTATTGGCTGATTAAATGGTTCAGTAAATGTTGTGGATACTAATACAGCAAAATTTGTATACTCTGTCCTTAATTCTTTTTCAGAATAACTATGTCCATTTACAACTGCTATATCTCCATCATAGTGTTCTTCTGACACAACACCACCTGGATTCATACAAAAAGTTCGCACTTTATTTTCAAAAGTATCAGAATAATAAACAAGCTTAGCCTCATATAAATCTTTTGTTAAATGATCCATTACTGAATTGGGAACTTCTACTCTAACCCCTATATCTACGGCATTATTTGTGGTTTTTAATTTATGTTTCTTAGCTTGTTCTGTTAACCATTCAGCTCCTCCTCTTCCCGGAGCAGCTACAACATAATCAGCGCTTATTTCTTTGATTCCTTCTTTATCTTGAAGGATAACACCCTTTATTGCCCTATCTTCTATTATAAAATCTTTAACTTCTGTTAATTCACTAAAATCTGTATTTGTATTATTTATAAGATGATAGTACATGTCTCTTAAAACATTGTAAGCTAATTCCGTACCTAAATGTCTAACAGGACATTCTACAAGACGAATATTATGCTTACTAGCCTCATATTTTATTTTGTCCGTTTTTTCACTATTTAACCCATAAACAGTCTTATTTGCTCCAAAATTTAAATATATATTATCACAATATTCTATAAGTTTATTGCAATCTTCTTCTGTAAAATATTCTAATATTCTTCCACCTACTTCTGGACTTAATGAAAGCTTCCCATCGGAGAAAGCTCCTGCTCCTGACCAGCCAAATGTTATCCCGCAAGGTTCGCAGTTTACACACTTCCCTATGGTTCTTGCAGGACATTTCCTCTTATCAATATTTCTTCCTTTGTCTATTATTAATATATTTATCTCTGGTTTCAACTTTGTTGTTTCTAATGCAGTAAATATTCCTGCTGGACCAGCCCCTATAATTATTAAATCATATTTATTTTTCATCTTCATCCCCTCCAGTAATATGGTAACAAAAATAATTTTTCCAATCAACATAAATCCGAATATTATTTATAATTTTTTATATATAATTCGCATTGTGCTGTTTTAAAACTTTTATTGTTATAAATTTATTTTACAAATTAAATAATTATATTATACTTATTATATATACTTATTATTTCCAATAAAATTATATATATATATAAATTAGGAGAGATAACTATGAATATTCCAAATATACTAACCTTATTTAGAATATTTTTAATACCTGTATTCATCCTAGTATTTTTTTCTAGCATGAAAAATAGTTTCTTATTTTCAACAATTATTTTTTTTATAGCTGGAATTACTGACGTTTTAGATGGATATTTGGCTAGAAAATATAATATAGTTACTAAATGGGGTATAGTTTTAGATCCTTTAGCCGATAAACTTATGCTAATTACTGTACTAAGCTGTCTGACTATTAATAATATGATTCCTTATTGGATGTTGCTTATTGTCGCTTCAAAGGAACTAGCTATGATTATCGCAGGTGCAATTCTATATAATAAGGATTTTATAATCCCTTCAAATATATTTGGCAAGGTAGCTACCTGTATGTTTTATCTAGCTATTTTTATTCTAATGTTCAATAAAAAATATGGTCAATATTTTTTAGATATTGCTATTGGTAGTGCTATTATTGCTTTTTTTAACTACTTAATTTTTTATATGAGGCAAAATAAAATAAAAAAATAGGGAACACAGTTTAAATGTGTTCCCTTTCTTTATTCTTCCCATAAATCTTTTATTAACTCTTCTATTAATTTTTTTCTGTTTTCTGTTTCTACTTTATCTATAGTTATATTATTATTCTCATCTATGATAATAACATCCCCTTCTCTTGCTTCAGGAGGGATTATACTTAGATTTAAATTAATCATAGTTCCTTTTTCTAATTCAATTACAGCATAGTTTTCTTCTATTCTGTCTATTACTCCCTGCATCATAATTTGTACCTCCAATATTCTCCTTAGTCCATAGCTACCAACTCTAACTTTATCACATGGTCCATATTTTTTATTTCATCAAGAAGCTTGTTAAACTCAATTTTTAAATTAGAAATATCAAAGGTTATATTTACATTTGCAGTATTATTTATAGGTATTTCCTGATTAATCGTAAGTATATTGCCTTTGTAATAGGCAATATTATCCAATATTCTAGATAATGTTCCTGGCTCATGATCTAAAGTAAGTGCTATTATAACTTTATGGTTGTTCATATTACCAGTTACAGTAAAAACAAAGTCTTTATACTTATAATAAGTACTTCTGCTTATTCCTACCACTTTTACTGCTTCAGTAATTTCTCTTACTTTTCCAGTTTTCATTAATTCTTTCACTTCAATAACTTTTTCAAAAATATCAGGCAAAACACTGGTATGTATCATTAAAAACCTATCATTCATGTAACCACCTCATATAAATTTAGATAACATACTTATATGCCTAATAGTAACATAGTTAAAACATATATACAACTGTCCTTCTATGAATTACACAATATTTTTAATATTTTTACTATTCTTTAATTTCTACTAATGTGTTTTTAGGTATATTGTTATATATCCACTTTGCTGCATCTTTTTCTAATCTTATGCACCCATTAGAAGCTTTACTACCTAGCCTTTTATATTCATATTCAATTATCCTTCCATTTAAATCATGCAATGCACTGTGAAATAAATAGTTATAATTAAATCTAACATAATCATAACATATATACCCCTTCTCGTATCCAAAGCTATGACCTCTATCTCCTATTAAAAACCGTCCTGTAGGGGTTGGACTAACATCTAACCCTGTGGAACATATGAAGTTTTTTATAAGCTTATTATCCTTATAGACATACACTCTCTGCTTGGTTATATCAACGATAATACTATATAACTTAGATGGAGTAACCTTTTTTATATAATTTTCATGTATATAACCTTTAATTTCTTTCGATGTTCCATAACTTAAAACTTGTACATAATTAAAAGAACCCTTTTTATCTAATACCTTCACTTCTTGTGTACTTCCATAAATATATCCTATAATCTGAGAGTTTAAATTTGCATCTTTTCTTACCATTATTCTTGTTGTCTCACTAGCGTTTCCAACGTATAATTCGCTAATAGCAGGTGCCGATGGATTGCTATCTTTTTTAATCGATTCTTTTGGCTCCTTTGATACTATAATATCTATATTTTTAAGATCATCATACTCTCCTAATGAATCATTGCATGCACCAGGCAATTCCCCTCTTTTAACTCTAACGGATAATTTATAGGAACCTTCTCTCAACTTTCCTGTATTTATCTTAAATTCCTCTGCAGAATAAACTTTATTTGAATAACCGTTGGTTACTTCACTCCAGCTTTTAGATATATTTGAAAACAAAAATATTCTATACTGTACAGGTCCATAATATCCCATTGTTTTTATCTTCAAATTTAAATTGGAATTCTCAAAATATGGTGGTTTATTTAATATAGATACATCTAACTTTGGCTCACCATTTTTCAAACATTCAAATTGAATAATTTTATAATCATCATAAGTTATATCATATTCCCCAATTAATACATTCTTATTTCCTAAGCCATTGCTATTTTTAGAAAATATTAATATATCATAATTTCCAGGTTGTATATCAAATATATAAAATTTAAATGGTTTTTCTCCATCTCTGTCAAAGGTATATCCGCTAGTCAATTCCATTAAGTTTCCATCATCTAAGGACTTAAGAAATACTCTATAATTTACTTTGCCTTTGTAGTTAGATTTAATAGTGTACTCTATCAATTTATTTTCATAAACTGGATAATTATCAAAGTTCATCTCAGCATTCTTAAATATTGTGTTTTCTATTATAGGTAACTCATAATTGATATTATCTTTAGCATTAGCTTTATTACTTAAAAAAATAAACCAACAGAATACTAAAATAAATATTTTAATACTTTTTTTCATAATTTCCCCCCACTTTTCTTATTAATAATACTTTTAATATATATGCTATGTGTCTGAATAAATGTGATTAAAATTATTTTTAATTAATAGGTTTCATTTTTCTCTATTAATGAATAGTATGTATTAACGCTAATGACGAGAAATTAATTAATGATTATAGATTATAGCAAAAAAGGGAGGAACTATTAATGAGTCTTATGAGTAGTTATAACAAATGTCAGGGAGAAAGTTTTAGTAACATTTCATGCGAAAGTGCTGAAACTAGTTCACGCGTAGTTGAAAACCACAATTGTCACGCTGGTGAAAGACAATGTCATGCTAATGTTAGTAACGCAATGACAAAATCCATGTGTGAAAATTTTCCTATAAGAAATACTTGCGCAAAAGGATCTACATTATTTAAAATACCAACAGTTTTAGCTTTCTTCACAGTTCAAATAGACACAGAAGCAACTTTAACCTTAGAAGAGCCAGCTACAGATATAAAATTTATCGACAAAGATGTAAGAGTAACTCAATGTCACCTTGTTCCTGGAACTGATAAAGTTTTCTTAGAAGGATTCGTTAAAAAGAATATTGTTTTCTCTACAAAAGGATGTATGAATAAACATGGCGTATCTGGTGATATTAAACACACAACTTTAAGAGTACCATTTAGCTGTGTAACAAAAGTAGATTTCTTAAACGGATTTAATGCTGGAAATATATTCAAAGAAAATCAAAGAACAATTGAAATAGAAACCCAAGAACAACATTGTTGCAGAAAAGAAGAACGCATCATTAATAAAGAAGTAGATCATAATTTCGTTCACAACTCCGTATTTAATGAAAAAGTATTCTGCGAAATAGAAGAAGCTACTATTTTTGAATCTGACATTGAAATGGATAAATGTGAGGAACGCGAAGATCATAGAGATAGATGTCATGATAGAGAAAGATGCGAAGAACGCGAAGAGCATATGGAACACACATTCAGAAGAGTTAAAGAAAAAATGGTAATATTCCTTAAAGTAAAATTGTTACAGGACAGACAAGTATGTATCCCTGGCGTAACTTTCCCAGGAATACACCATGAAAAATGTGAATAATAATAAACCTATAATGATAAAAAGGCTCAATTTATTTTGAGCCTTCCTATTTATATTATGTTTTAGGAGGTTAATATGAAACAGAATAAAAAAAACACTGTAGATTGGGAGAAATTGATACGAGAAGTTATATTGCTATATAATGAAAAAAATAACAATATAAGAAAAGGTAAAGTTGAAAAGACTCCTGATAAAGTTGAAATTGAGAAAGAAACTAAAATTGAGAAAACTCCTAATAAAGTGGAAACTATAAAAAAAAACAACGTTGAAAAACCTCCTGCTAAAACTGAAACTATAAAAGAAATTAAAATTGAGAACCCCCATTTTAAATCTGAAACTAGAAAAAAAACTAGAATTGAGAAAACTCCCGATGAAGTGGAAGCTATAAAAAAAAACAACGTTGAAAAACCTCCTGCTAAAACTGAAACTATAAAAGAAATTAAAATTGAGACCCCCCATTTTAAATCTGAAACTAGAAAAAAAACTAGAATTGAGAAAACTTCCAATGAAGTGGAAATTATAAAAAAAAATAACGTTGGAAAAACTCACGATGAAGTGGAAACTAAAAAAGAAAAAAAAGCTAGGAAAACTCCTGATAAAGTTGAAATTAGAAAAGAGAATAAAAAGAAATGTAAAAAAACTATTAAAAACATACACAATGGAACAAATAGCTGTGTTTCTGTAGATTCCAAATTAATTCCATTATGCACAAACATTCCTGTTCCTCAAATTTCATTAAATGGTCCTTTAATATGTAAACTCCCAGTAATATTGTCACAATTCCAAGTGGAAATAGGTTGTGAAGCAGATATTAATTTTAGTAAGCCCGCTACAAACATAATAGATGTTAAAAGTAATATACATATTACTGAATATGATTTAATAGTTGATGTCAATAAATTATTCATTTCCGGCTACATAAGAGAAAGTATTCAATATAACAATATATCATCAAGTAAAGTAAAACATGTAACCGTCAATATACCTTTTCAATGCGTAACTAGAGTTGAATTTACTACCCCACCTGTTCTACAAAAAAACAGACCAAATATTAAATATAATTTAACTAACGGCTCCATAGGAACTATTGGAGAAGATGATTGTAATGATCTATTCTTCTCAAACAATGAAGTTCTCAATGAAAAAATTTATTGTGAACTACTATCTGCAGAGATACTTCAAATAGTAACTAAACTAGATAATACTAAGATTGAAAAATACAACAATTTAGTTGGATGTAAAAGAACAAAAAATAAATTTTCCCTTGGCTTAACAATTAGACTATATCAAAATCAACCTGTAAATATTTAATTTCCTAGGAAATACTTAATTAAATAATAATAAAAAAAAGAGGACATATTCCTCCTTTTTTTATTGATGTATAATATCCAATCTACCAAATTTACTGTATTGACCTAACCAAGCTAGTTTTACAGTGCCTGTTGGACCATTTCTTTGTTTTGCTATGATACATTCTGCAACATTTTTATCCTCTGTTTCTTTATTATAATATTCGTCTCTATATAAAAACATAACTAAGTCTGCGTCCTGCTCAATAGATCCTGATTCTCTTAAGTCTGATAACATAGGTCTATGATCAGCTCTTTGCTCTGGCGCTCTTGATAGCTGTGAAAGTGCTATTACAGGACATTCCATTTCTTTAGCTAAGGCCTTTATCGAACGAGATATTTCTGATACTTCTTGCTGTCTACTTTCAGAGCCTCTGCTACCTGACATAAGTTGAAGATAGTCAATTACTATAAGATCTATTCCTTGTTCTATTTTCAATCTTCTACATTTTGACCTCATTTCCATTACAGAAATACCAGCAGTATCATCAATAAATATTTTAGCCGCTGAAAGAGGTCCTGATGCCTTTGCAATGTTTTCCCAATCTCGGTCCTCTAGATTACCTGTTCTTAATTTTAACATATCTACATTAGCTTCAGCACATAATAGTTTATATGCTAACTGTTCCTTAGACATTTCTAGGGAGAATACAGCTACGCTTTTACTATCTCTTAAGGCCGCATATTGTGCTAAGTTTAGAGCAAATGTAGTTTTACCCATGGAAGGTCTTGCAGCAATAAGAATCATATCTCCCTTTTGAAACCCAGATGTTTTAGAGTCTAATTCTGGAAAACCAGCTGCTACTCCAGTAACCCCACCTTTATTATTATAGATTTTTTCTATTTCTAGAAAACCTCTTTCTAATACTGTACTCATGGCTTCAAAATCATTTGTATTCCTATTATTAGATATATTAAATATTCTTTTCTCTGCTATATCTACTATGCCTTCTACATCATTTTGCTTATTATAACTGTCTTCAATAATGTCTGTTGAAGCTCTTATAAGCCTCCTTAGAGTAGATTTATCCTTTACAATTTTTATATAGGATTGAAGATTAGCCGTAGATAAAACTGAACTACACACGGAAGTTATATAAGTTATTCCTCCCGCGGCCTCTAACTTTTCCTTTGATTGTAGATTTTCTGTTAATGTAATTAAATCTACAGCCGTATCTCTTTGGTATAGATCTAATATGGCATTGAAAATAACTTGATGAGCTTCTTTGTAAAAGTCATCTGTTTTTAACACCTCTAAAGCCTGAACTATAGCAATCTTATCTATTATCATAGCTCCTAAGACGTTTTGTTCAGCGTCAATGTTATGAGGCATACTTTTCAATGGTGCATTCATTATCATCTCTCCTTGTGTTTAAAAAGCTATTTTAATCAATTCTTCTATATTATCAACAGCCTTTACTTCTATATCATCAAGTCCTACTGGAACATCTTTTAAATTATCCTTGGGTATTACTACTAACTTAACACCCTTTCTTCTTGCACCATATATTTTTTCAAAAATTCCTCCAACAGGCTTTACTTTTCCCCTTAGAGATATTTCCCCAGTAATAGCCATATCCTGTCTTATAGGTTTATTTAAAAGGGAGCTTATTATACATGCTGTTATTGCCGCTCCAGCTGAAGGACCGTCAATACGTCCTCCCCCTATTATATTTACGTGTATATCATAATCGCTAATATCTTTATCAGTAATTTTTCTAATAACTGAAGCTGCATTAAATACTGAGTCTTTAGCCATACTTCCTGCCGTATCATTGAATCTTACTTTTCCATGTCCCTTTTCTTTTGCCTCAAATACAGCCGCTTCTATTTCAAGAGTTGACCCAATATATCCAGCTACCCCTAGTCCATGTATATGACCAATTTCAAAATTATTATCGCAATTTGCTTCTTCATATGGTGATAGCCTGTTTATAGCTAATATTTGTTTCAAATCTTCTAATTTTATTTTTATTTTATCATTGTCAACATCCAAGTTATTATTATAAATTACATATCCATATACATCTGATAGTATATTAACGGCCTTTCTTCCTTCAATAGTATATCTGCTTATCATTTCTGGTATACCATCTTCTAATTCAATATTTAATTTTTGTGCAGAGTTTATTATTATATTTTGTATATCTTTAGGTGTTAATGGTTGAAAATATACCTCTGTGCATCTCGATCTTAATGCTGGATTAATATCACCAGGTTCCTTAGTTGTAGCACCTATTAAAATAAAATCTGCTGGAGCTCCTTTTTCAAATAAATACTTGATATACTTAGGAGTATTTTCATCATCTGGATCATAATATGATGATGAAAATTCTACTCTTTTATCCTCTAAAACTTTCAATAATTTATTTTGAAGTATTGAATCAAGTTCTCCAATTTCATCTATAAATAGTACTCCACCGTGAGCCTCAGTAACTAGTCCTGGTTTAGGCTCTGGAACTCCTATTTCTGCCAAATCCCTTTTGCTTCCTTGATATATAGGATCATGAACTGATCCTAAAAGTGGATTTGTTATCTCTCTTGGATCCCATCGTATAGTAGTTCCATCTACTTCTATAAATCTAGCCTCTTCCTCAAATGGAGTGTTTTTTAACCTTTTAGCTTCTTCTAATGCAAGTCTTGCCGCTGTAGTTTTTCCCACTCCTGGTGGTCCATATAGTATAATATGTTGAGGATATGGAGAAGCCATTTTTGAAAACAATGATTTTATAGCTATTTCCTGCCCCATAATCTCTGAAAATGACTCTGG
Source organism: uncultured Clostridium sp. (assembly GCF_963515715.1). Lineage (GTDB taxonomy): Bacteria > Bacillota > Clostridia > Clostridiales > Clostridiaceae > Clostridium_AW. Next base: position 27,289 of record NZ_CAUPZS010000007.1, on the reverse strand, counting down.
CCTTAATAAGCTTTGTACACTTTTAGTAAGTTTCTTTTCATCTAATGCTTTTAATTGATCATACTTTTTAAGGGTTTTTCCATTTTCAGGCCCCTTTTGTTTTCTTATAATACCAAGTCTTATTTCATCCATATACTTTTGTTGTTTTTCTACTAGATTTCTTTCAACTTGCTTTTCTATATTGTTTTGTACATATCTTTTAGCTAATGCCTCAGAAAGCCACTTATTGGTACTCTCTAAGGCATCATGAACATTTTTCTCATCAGGTACTACTTTGATTCCTTTTCCGTCACTTATAATTTTATTTATAGCATATAATCTTTTATATTTGTCTTCATTTTCTATATAATCCTGAAGTTTAAATTTTACCACTCTAGCTCTTATTGTTTTTTCGTCTAATACTTTTTTCATTATCTCATATAAGACATTCAGTTGAGTATCTAATGATAAAACATCAGATACTTCTTTAGCAAATTCGTTAATATATTCAGATTTCACACTTATCCTCCTTATTGCTCTTCAACAACCACCTTTATTTTAGTAGATATTTCAGGATATATTTTCACTTCTACTTCATATGTTCCTAGTTGTCTTATTGCTTCTACTACTATTTTCTTTTTATCTATATCTATTTTATAAGACTTTTTCAGTTCATCTGAAATGTCTTTCCCTGTTATTGATCCAAATAATCTTCCATTTTCACCTGACTTAACTTTTAATTTTATTTCTTTTCCTTTTAATCCATTAGCAATTTTTTGTGCTTCTTCTATTTCAGCCAACTTTTGTTTTCTTTCAGCCTCTTTTTTGTTGTTTAGTATATGCATATTAGCATCTGTAGCTTCTATTGCTAATTTTCTAGGAAATAAAAAATTTCTTGCATACCCATCTGAGGCATTTACTACATCCCCTTTTTTTCCTAATGCTTTAACGTCTGATAATAAAATTACTTTCATTTTTCCTCACCCTCCATTAAGTATTTATCTATAGCATATTCTAACTTCTTTACTGCCTCTTCAATTGAAACATCTTGAAGTCTTGCACCTGCCATAGTCATATGTCCACCGCCGCCTAGTGCTTCTAATAAGATTTGTACATTTATGTCACCAAGGGATCTTCCACTTATCAATACCTCATCTCCTATTTTAACAAAGACAAATGATGTATTGATACCTGTAATATTTAGCAACTCATCAGCTGATTGTGCAGCTAATACAGTATCTTCTATATCCGGTGGGCAAATAGCTATAGCTATTCCATTAATAACCTTAGCTGACTTTATTATTTGATATTTTTTCAAATAAGTTTCTAAGTCGTCAGAAAATAGCTTTTTTACATCTAATGTGTCTGCTCCCATTTTTCTTAAAAATGATGCAGCTTCAAAAGTTCTCACTCCTGTTTTAAAATAAAAATTTTTAGTGTCAACACATATTCCTGCAAGTAATGCCTCTGCTTCTATAACCTTTAGTTCAGGTTTTTCAGACATATACTGTATTATTTCAGTAACTAGTTCCGATGTAGATGAAGCATAAGGCTCTATATAGCTTAGTAAGGTTCCCTCTATTGCATTAGTAGATTTTCTATGATGGTCTATTATTACTGTTTTTTTACTATTCTCTACTAATTTAATATTCTCCACAATACCTTTACTATGAACATCTACTAATATTAATAAACTATTTTCATTTATGTCATTTATAGCCTTCACACTATTTATGAAAGCAGTACCATACTCTTTTTCCGATTTAATTTTTTCCATTATGGGCTTTATACTATTGTTAATACTATCTATAACTATGTAACACTCTTTATTTAGATTTCTTATAGCACTAAATAGTCCAATAGCAGCTCCTAAGCAGTCTATATCTGAGTTAACATGTCCCATAATATATACTTTATCACTTTCGTTAATTAAATTTAGTAAAGCATGAGCAATAACTCTAGCTCTTACTTTAGTTCTCTTTTCTACTTCTTTAGTTTTCCCTCCATAAAAAGCTAGCTTTTCTCCACTTTTTACAACTACTTGATCTCCACCTCTACCCAAGGCAAGCTCCTTTGCTGCAACAGCATAACTCTCATTTTCAAGCGGTGTTACACCACCCCTACCTATTCCAACACTTAGGGTTACTATTAATTTATTTCCTATATTTATTTCTCTTACTGAGTCAAGTATATCAAATTTTTTGTTCATTTCTTCCTGTATGTATTTATCTTGAACTGAAATTACATATTTATTAGAAGAATATTTTTTTAGCATAGCATTTAAATTTTGGCTATAACTATTAATTATTTTTTCAATTTCTGCTATAAGTTGAGGCTTTTTATCCTCTTCTGTAGTTTTTATTACATCATCTAAATTATCTACTTCAATCAACATAACTGTTTCTTTGTTATTATCTATTTCAACTATTTTTTTGTATATATCTGTAATATCACATAAATATATTAATATTAATTTGTCTTTTTTATTTTTATTATCAGAAGAGTCAATTATATTAATATAAAGATCATAATACTGATTATCTATTTTTATTCCTCTATATGTATTTTTCTTTCCATCCAGCACATGCTTCAAATTTATATCTTTTATTACATCATTTATATTACGTTCTAAAATACTCTCTTGATTAACTACAGTTGAAAAATTTTGATTGTACCAAAGTATATTTCCACCCTCACCTAATATAATCATAGGTAACGGAAGCTTTAGAAGAGTATTTCGTGTTGCATTATCTAAATCCGTAGAAAAGTTTTTTATAAAATTCTCCCACTCACTTTTCTTTAACTTATTATTATTCACATTATTTATTATTAAAAAAATATACATAAAAAGTGATACTATACCTAGTAAAATATTATAGTATGTTATAATAAAAATTAATATAGCTATCATAAACATATAGCTTTTATTCCATGAAATAAAGTATTTATATTTATTATCCATGCCTAGCCCTCACTATTTATTATTGACTATTCTATTTTTATCTATCTTTCTAAAGTCAATAATTATATCTGAAATTCCCAACATTATATATACCATTGCAAACTGTGAAAATAAAGTGAATATTATTATAAATAGGCTTATAGTTTTTGATAGTTTATATTTTATTCTTAAATAATAAATAGCTACGGATAAACCATTAAAAAGAAATATATACTGCAAAATTAATTGGGATGAATTTAATATATACTCACCTATTTTAATATTTTGTCTAACTAATATAACTCCTATAAGTAGAGCAACTGCAACTATAGTTGCAATTTTTATATTTACATGTATATGGGTAAATTTAGGCATTTCCCTCATATTGTAATTTAACCTCTTTAGTATAACTCTTGTTATATTATATGTAAAATATGCAAATATAATAGAAGACATTATAAGTATTCCTGGAATTATTTTAATTATAAAATCCGTGTTAAACAACTTAAATGAATCAATTAAAGGCTTTAATTTTTCTTCACTTATCCCCATTTGACTATACATACTGATTACTGACTGCAGTGATTCATTCATAATTTTAACCATCTCATCTACAAAACCTACTACAGTGCTTTTGCTTATTAGTAAAATATAAACAGTAATATCTATAATGGTTCCTATAAGAGATGAAATAGCTAATGCAAAAATACTAATTGATACATTCTTATCCTTTTTTATACAATAACCTAAAGCAATACCTGTCATCCCAAACATTATGGCAGAAGTCAAACCTGATAAAGGATTATATATAAAGCCAACTAATATTCCACTAGCTACAACTGATGTTATTGTTACTTTCAAATTGTGTCTTAACAATAAAACAGCAACAGGTATAGGTAAAATAAATCTACCTAATGTTGAAAAAATAGGTAAATATATATTCATTAAAGCTAATATAACTAGTAGGCCAGTTATAACTCCTGCTTCTACAGTACTTTTAGTGTTATACATTCTATTATGCATACATTCCTCCATTATTGTCTTTCTTTTAAATGGGAGTATAATCTGCTTAAGTCTTTTCCTTCTTTTTCAATATCATCCTCATCAATTATACCCATTTTTAATTTTTTTTTCATATTTTCATCTACTGCTGTAAAAGAATACCCTAATCTATCTGCTAATATATATAATACAGTTATTGCTCCAGAAATACAATCTAATATGGCACCCTGTGCTACATTTGTCCCTTTTGTTAATAATTTAAAAAAGTCTCCTATTACACATAATAATTCTGCTTTTAAATCTTCTATTATTTGGACATTTCTCATAATGTTCAAATTATCCTTTTTCATGCCTCTTCCCCCTATAATACACCTATTGTAATTATTACCATATACATATAATTAAAACACATATACTTTAATTATATGTGTAGTATAGCTTTTTTACAATAATGATACGATAATAAGGCCTATAATAAAACAGGAGAGGAATAACTTTCCTCTCCATTAGTAACTTATCTTATTCTGTTGTAAATGGTAATAATGCTATGTTTCTTGCTCTCTTTATAGACTCTGTTAATTCTCTTTGATGTTTAGCACAGCATCCTGAAATTCTTCTTGGAAGAATTTTTCCTCTTTCAGTAACATATTTTCTTAATTTATTTATATCTTTATAATCAATTCTTTCTGATTTATCTGCACAGAAAGAACAAACTTTTTTCTTAGCTCTTCTCATTCTGCCGCCGCCTCTTCTTGCGCCGCCATCTCTTCCTGCTTCCTTATTCATTCTCTTCCCTCCTTATAATTAAAATGGGATTTCACCATCATCTATTGGTGTTATATCCTCTCCATAAGAATTTTCAGGGAAACTATTCATTGGATCACCATAATTACCTTGGGATCCACCTGATTGCTTGCCTCCCCATTCTAAAAATTGTACTTCATCTGCAACTACCTCAGTTACATATCTTCGTGTTCCATCTTTTGCTTCATATGTTCTAGTCTGAATTCTTCCACTAACTCCCATAAGTTTACCTTTACTCATATAATTAGCAGTTGATTCAGCCTGTTTACCCCATACTACTACAGGTATAAAATCTGCTTCTTTATTTCCATCTTTAGAAGCAAACCTTCTATCGATAGCTAATGTAAAGGTTGCAACAGCCGTGCCTGTTCCAGGAGTAAATCTCAATTCTGGATCCTTGGTCAACCTACCTATCAAAACAACCTTATTCATTTAAACACCACCTATTTTTCTTCTTTTATGATGATATGTCTTATAACTGAGTCGTTGATTCTGAACAATCTGTCTAATTCTTCTGGTAATTCTGGCTGAGAACTAAAATTGATTAATGTGTAGTAACCTTCACCAATCTTTTCTATTTCATAAGCAAGCTTTCTTCTGCCCCAAAAATCAACGTTTTCAACTACTCCACCAGCATTTTCGATAACAGTCTTAAACTTTTCTACATTAGTTTTTACTGCCTCTTCATCTAATGATGGATGTAAGATAAATATTGTTTCATATTTTCTCATTAGATTTCACCTCCTCCCCTTGGACTAACGGCTGTGGTTTCCACAGCAGGGACTACCAATCTATTTTATCACTATTCAAATTAAAAATCAACATACTTTAGTTATTTTCATTAATTTCTGATTTTTTAACTACTTTCTTCATATCCTTTTCGAATTTATTTCTTTCTATCATAACAATCCTATTACAAATACAACATTTTATTTTTATGTCTGCACCCATTCTAATTATTTTCCATTCCTTACTACCACAAGGATGAGTTTTTTTCATCTCAACAATGTCTCCAAGATCAAAAGCCTTACACATAATTTTTTAAATTACCTCCATTTAAATATTTAATTTATACTTATATATTATAATATTACATAAATAGTTAATAAACAATTAATATAGTGCTATAATTCTTTTATTTACTACTTATCTAGGATATAATTAAATTAAAAAATATAAGAAGATTTTGTTTAGTAAAAATATTTGGGCTAGTTCTGGAAGAAGTCTATATGAAAAATATTGATTGCTCTTATTTAGAGTATTTATTATATAAAGATTTTGCAATAATGACAAGAATAGGATGTGAGTAAATGGATAACTTAATCGAAAAATTTGACAAGTATATACTTTTTTTTGTTATTTATACGTTGGCCTTTATTTTATTTTTCAAATCCCTTGATTATGCATTACCTTTCTTTTTAGCTTTTATTTTTTCATTAATTTTAAAGAAACCAACAGAATTATTAATTAAAAAGCTAAAATTAAAAAAAGGATTCGCTGCGCTTATAACCACTTTATTGTTTTTTACATTAATACTATCTTGTATATCATTAGTAGCTACATCATTAACCCGTGAAGCTATTCAATTAGGTAAAAATACTCAGAGTTATATCTCTACTAATTCTAATGATATTAATAATTTTTTTAAGAATTTAACTGCTTATTATAACAACTTGGATCCTTCAATCATTGCTACCGTAGAAAGTAATTTTTATAGCTTTATAAGCAAGCTATCTAATATAACTGTATCCATCACTAGTAAAATAATACAAACTACCGTCTCTTTTTTAACATATATACCTTATCTTTTTATGTTAATATTATTTACTTTACTCTCAACTTATTTTTTTACTAAGGATCTTAGTTTGGCTAAAAATAAGCTAATGAGTACTATTACTCCTGAAAAATCTGATAGACTATACGATATTTTGAAACAATCTAAAAAAATGTTGTTAAATTATGCACTTTCTTACCTTTTAGTTATTACTATAACATTTTTAGAGACTCTAGTGGGATTTTTGTTTTTAGATGTAAAATATGCTCTTATTTTAAGTATTATTGCTGCTATTTTTGATATATTACCTATCTTAGGTATAGGAGGCATTTACATTCCTTTATCACTAATTTATATTTTTATATATAAAAATTATTTTATAGGTATAGGAATACTTATTTGGTATGTAGTAGTAACTGTGATAAGACAAATATTAGAACCTAAAATTGTATCATCATCATTAGGTATACATCCTGTATCTGTTTTAGCTTCTATTTTTATTGGATTAAAAATTGCCGGTATTAAAGGTATGTTCTTTTGTATGTTTATGATAGTAGCATTCAAAATATTGAAACAAGTGAAAGTTTTGTAAGTACTGTATACAATTCCTCCTTATGGGTAGAATTCCATATAGGAGGTTTTTTATATGGATGAAAAATTATTAATTGATTGTACTAATAATGATTCTATAAATATATTGAGGGACACTCTTTGTAATCATCTTTTACCAATAGTTAAATCTCAGAGAGCTATTATTTTATTATGTATTGGCTCGGACAGATCAACTGGAGATAGTCTTGGTCCATTAATTGGCCATAAATTAAGATTTTTGTCTAGAGATAATTTTTTTATATATGGTAATTTAGAGAAACCTGTACATGCTAAAAATTTATGTGAGACATTAGAAGAGATAAACTCAAAATATGATAAACCTTATATAATAGCTATTGATGCATGTCTTGGCAATGTGCAAAATATCGGTAAAATATGTGTTCAAGAAAAACCCATTTCACCCGGTTCTGCTGTTAATAAAAACTTACCCTCTGTAGGCGATTTAAGTATAACAGGTATTGTTAATATATCTGGAATGCTTGAATTTATGGTACTACAAAACACAAGATTAAATACTGTTATGCAATTAGCTGAAACTATATCTGCTGGAATATACCATAGTATTATAAAAATTGTTGGTGGGAAAAAATCTAATACTATTACAAATAATATTACAAAAATAAATTAAAAAACCAAGTTTTAAACTTGGTTTTTTAATTTAAAATATTGAACTATATGTCCTATTATTTAAAATATATTCAATTTCTTCAATACTTCTACTTCCCGAATCCACAATTAATGTACCATCTCTATTTAATGTATTTTGAAAAGTTAGCTCTTTTAAACCACCGTCTTTCAAATTACATATAATAGCATCACAAATTTCATCCTTTAAAGAAGTTATTACTTTGTATCCTCTTTTCTCTAACTCTTTTCTTATATATAAAAGTTCTTCCGAAACACACACTATCATAAAAAAACCTCCTTTATGGTATATTAACCAAAAGAAGGCTTTTTATTCATATCTATATACTTTTGCTCATTGCATCCTTTAATACATATTTTTCTTCTTCTGACAATTCATATCTAGATAATCCTTTATCTATAGGCTTAGCATAAGTTGTACTATCATCTCTTCCATATATACCAGTTAATATAATTCCATCATTTTTATTGTCTAACAATACAATTGAATAAGATAAATCACTTCCAACGTTTTCAAAAGCTCTATATCTAACTATTGATGTTTTTTGTATGCAATTATTTAATTTAATATCAATTTCTTTACTAACAGTTTTTAATTTATCTATTTGTTCAGTAACATTATCTACTTTATCTAAATATGAGACAACCATTTCTTCTATGTTTTTTATATCTACACCTCTCATAAATTTTCTATATCTTTTTTCTAATTTATTAATAGCACTAAATTGAATAATAATAATTAAAAATAATATAATTATTAAACATAGTCCTATAATTAATAATATTGGTTGATATTCTGATATTAAATTTATTAAACTTTCCATTGTATCTTCCTTTCTAGAGATGTTTCACGTGAAACAATATTATAATTCAAGAATGTCTAATATTCTTTGCAAATCATCTTCAGAATAATATTCTATTTCTATTTTCCCTTTATTTTTTTTATTATTGATATAAACCTTTGTTCCAAATAAATCCTCAAGTTTATTCTTTATATCATTATAATATGGATTTAATTTATCGTTCTCTTTACTTTTTTCTTCTTTCTTATCATTAAAGGATTTAATTAGCTTTTCAGTTTCTCTAACACTTAAATTCTCATCTATTATAATTTGTGCTATATTATATTGTAAATCATTATCATTAATTGATAGTAATGATCTTCCGTGCCCTTCACTAATAACACCATCAATTAAGTAATCTTGAACTCTACTATCTAAATTTAGCAATCTTAAACAGTTTGTAATGGCAGTTCTAGATTTTCCCATTCTTTTACTTAATTCTTCTTGTGTTAAATCATAGTCATCTAGCAGTTTTTTATATGCATTTGCTTCTTCTATTGGATTTAAATCTTGTCTTTGGATATTTTCTATCAAAGATATTTCTAATATATTTTTATTACTAGTATCCATTATTATTACAGGTATTTTCTTCAACCCTGCTAGCTTTGCAGCTCTCCATCGTCTTTCACCAGCAATTATTATGTATTTATTACTTTCCTTATTAACAATTATCGGTTGAATAATACCATGTTCTTTTATTGATTCACTTAGTACTAATATTTTTTCTTCATCAAACTTTTTTCTAGGTTGTCCATCATTAGGCAACACTAAGTCAATTGATATTTCATTTTTTACATCATTTGCTTCATTATCAAGTTCTTCAGGTATAAGTGCCCCTAATCCTTTACCTAAACCAAATTTTTTATTCATATGTTATTATTTTTGCCTCCTTATAAATTCTTTAGCAAGATTTTCGTAAGCTTCGGCCCCTTTACATTTTCCATCATATAATACAATAGGCAATCCAAAGCTTGGAGCTTCCGCTAATCTTATATTTCTTGGTATAGTAGTATCATATACTTTATCTTTAAAATATTTTTTAACTTCTGATACAACTTCCAAAGAGAGATTTGTTCTACCATCGTACATACTCATAATAACACCTTCTACTTCTAAATCTTTATTTAAAGATCTTTTTACTAGTTGGATAGTATTTATAAGTTGTCCTACTCCTTCTAATGCATAAAATTCGCACTGTATTGGAATGAGAACTGTATGAGATGCAACAAGGGCATTTATTGTCAATATACCTAAAGATGGAGGACAGTCTATAAAAACATAATCATATTCATCTTTTATTTGCTCTAATTTTCTTTTTAAAATATTTTCTCTTTCTTGATCTTGTATTAATTCAACTTCTGCTCCTGCTAAATTCATATTCGATGGTACTATGTGATAATTTTCTAGTACAGGGCTAGCTTTAATTATATCCTTTATATCTTTTTCACTAGTAAGTAAATCATACACCGAGTTTTCTAGTTTTCTTTTGTCAAACCCTAACCCACTTGTAGTATTCCCCTGTGGATCTATATCGATAGATAATACTTTATATCCTTCCATGCAAAGATAGGAGCACAGATTAATATTTGTAGTAGTTTTTCCAACGCCACCCTTTTGATTGAATATAGATATTATTTTCATATTTCTCACCTATCTTTCTTTTAATACTCTTATATTTTATTATATAACAATATTAGAATATTAAAAGCATTTTAATTAATAAAAGATAAAATTTATTTAAATTTTTGGATTAAATAAAAAAGAGCCACAAAGGCTCTTTTAATATGTAGAATGTTTCACGTGAAACATTTATTATTTTTTAGGAATAGTAATAGTAATTTGTATTTTATCTTCTAATTCTTTAGAAGAATACTGAGCAGATACCCCATATTTATCAAAAACTTGTCTAACTGTATTAATATATACTTTAGGGCTAAATATACCTTTTATTTTTTTCTTACCATCTTTTGATAGATTATTTTCAGTTATTTTTATTAACTCTTTTTCTATTAATTCTTCAGTCTTTTTAACATTTAAATTATTTTTAATAACTACTTTTAATATTTTAAATTGCAACTCTTCCGTTGGAAGTTTTAATAATGCTCTAGCATGTCTTTCTGTCAGACCATTTTCTAATAGCATCCTTCTTACATTAATTGATAATTTTAATAGTCTAATTTTATTAGCTATAGTAGATTGTTTCTTTCCAATAACCTCGGCTAAAGCTTCTTGAGTATAATTGTGTTCTTTTATTAAGTTAAAAAAAGCCTCTGCTTCTTCCAAAAAACTCAAATCTTCTCTTTGAATATTTTCTAATAATGCTATAGCCGCAGAATCTTTATCCGTTACATCTACTACTATCACAGGAACTTGCTTTAATCCAGCCTTTTTAGCTGCTCTAAGTCTTCTTTCTCCTGCTACTAATTCATATGTACCCTCTCCAATTCTTCTAACAGACAACGGTTGAATAATACCATAACTTTTTATGGATTTGGCTAACTCATCTATAGATTCCTCATTAAATATTTTTCTAGGCTGATATACGTTAGGATATATTAAATCCGTATCTACAAAATTAATGTTCTCTTCCATATTCAATCATCCCTCTTATCTTTTCCTCTTATTAACAATTCTATATTAAATAATAAAATCCTTCTTTTAAAAAATATATTTCTATGACAAAATACAACAGACAAATTAACAAATATTATTTGAGCGGATTTTTAGAAGCAGTTCCTGCTTTTCTAGGATATTTAGCAGGAGTATTTTTAATTTTTTTTATTACTACTAAATTATGTTTTAGATTGCTTCCTTCTATATTTAATTGAATAATATCTTCAACTTGGCCTCCCAATATACTTATTGCTTTGGCACCATCCTTTATTTCATCTTCTACTGCTGGACCTTTCATTGCAATAAAATATCCATTTACTTTTACATATGGTAAGCAAAATTCACTTAAAACTGCTAAATTAGCTACAGCTCTAGATACAACTGCATCAAACTTTTCTCTGTATTCATTCTGTTTTGAATAGTCTTCCGCTCTACCATGAAGTGTCACTAAATCATTTAAATCTAATTCCTTTATTACTTCATTCAAAAAATTAATTCTTTTATTTAAAGAATCTAGCAAAACAACCTTTTTATTATCATCTATTATTTTAATAGGTATACCAGGAAATCCAGCTCCTGTTCCTATATCTATTATATTATCTAAATCTTTTAATACTGGACATTTATATATTTTTATACAATCTATAAAATGCTTTTTTATTATCTCTTCATCTTCAGTAATAGCAGTTAAATTAATTTTATTATTCCATTCTTTTATCATGTCTTTATATTTAATAAATTTATCATATTTTTTTTCATCAAAATCTATACCTACATCTGAACACGCAGTTTTTAAAATATCATAATATTGCATTTTTACCTCCAAGGCTATTGAGGGATAATTATAAATTATCCCTTCTGTACTTTTGTTCTAAATAAATTAGTAATACAGAAATATCTGCTGGTGATACTCCTGAAATTCTAGAAGCCTGCCCTATATTCATAGGCTTTATTTTAGTCAATTTTTGAATTGCTTCAATCCTTAATCCATAAATATTACTATAATCTATATCTAAAGGAATTAATCTATTTTCTAATTTTTTAAACTGATTTACTTGTTCTATTTGTTTTTGAATATATCCTTCATATTTTGACATAGTATTCACTTCTTCTTGAACATCTTCAGGTAATTCTGGTCTAAATTCATCTAATTTTTTAACTTTAAAATAATCTAACTCTGGTCTTTTGATTAGTTCATACATACTTATTGGTTTTTTTAATTCTGAAGACTCTAAAGATGATAAGAACTCATTCACTTCTTTTTTATTAGTTATTTGTAATCCTTTTATTCTTTCTATTTCTTTTTCTATAGATTCTTTTCTTTGCGTATATTTGTCATATCTTTCTTTAGTTACTAATCCCACATTATAACCTTTTTCTGTTAGTCTTAAATCAGCATTATCTTGCCTTAATATAAGTCTATACTCAGAACGGGATGTCATCATTCTATAAGGTTCATTTGTGCCTTTAGTAACCAGATCATCAATTAATACCCCTATATATCCATCGGATCTAGTTAAAATTAATGAATCCTTTTCCCTTATTTTCATTGCAGAATTTATTCCTGCAATTAATCCTTGTGCAGCTGCTTCCTCATATCCTGAACTTCCGTTTATTTGACCAGCACTAAATAATCCATCTATTTCTTTAAATTCTAAAGATAACTTTAATTGTTGAGGATCTATACAATCATATTCTATAGCATATGCTGTCCTTAGTAACTCTGCATTTTCAAGTCCTGGAACAGTCCTATACATAGCAATTTGAACTTCTTCTGGAAGAGAACTAGATAACCCTGCAACATAAAGTTCATTTGTGTTTTCTCCTTCTGGTTCAATGAAAACTTGATGTTTATTTTTATCCGGAAATCTATTTACTTTATCCTCAATAGAAGGGCAATATCTAGCTCCAACTCCTTCTATTGAACCATTAAACATAGGAGATCTATGAAGATTTTTTCTTATTACTTCATGAGTTTCCTCATTAGTATATGTCAAATAGCATGATACTTGCTCTCTATCTAAATTCCCGCTCATAAATGAAAATGGAACTATTTTTTTATCTCCTGGTTGTTCTATCATTTGGGAAAAATCTACCGTTTTTTTGTTAATTCTAGCAGGTGTCCCTGTTTTAAATCTTCTTATACTTATATTTGAATCCATTAAATTTTGTGTTAATTCCTTTGCTGGGAACAATCCATTAGGACCACTGCTATAAGATATTTCACCTATTATTATTCTCGCATTTAAATATGTTCCAGTAGCAAGAATAACAGATTTAGTGTTATAATATCCTCCATTTTTGGTTAGTACACCTTTAACTCTTCCATCTTTTATATCTATTTTTATTACTTCTACTTGCTTTAATGTTAAGTTTTCCTCTTTCTCAAGAATCTCTTTCATCCTTGCAGAATACTTGGCTTTATCAGCTTGGGCTCTTAGCGAGTGTACAGCAGGTCCTTTTGATGTATTTAGCATCCTTGATTGGATAAAAGTATTATCTATATTTATTCCCATTTCTCCACCAAGTGCATCAATTTCTCTTACTAAATGTCCTTTTGCTGTACCACCTATATTAGGGTTACATGGCATCATTGCAACACTATCCAAATTTATAGTACATATTAAAACTCTGCATCCTATTCTAGCAGCAGCTAATGCCGCCTCGCAACCTGCATGACCTGCTCCTATTACAACTACATCATAATCTCCTGCAAAATACTTCATTTACTATTCTCCCTACTTTCCTAAACAAAATTCTGAGAATATTTTATCTATAATATCTTCTTCAACTGTGTCACCAGTTATTTCTCCAAGTCCTATCCAGGCATTTCTTATATCTATAGAAGCTAAATCTATAGCTAAAGTAACTTCTAGTGCATCTAAGGCATAATTTAAGCTTTCTCTAGCTTTTATTAATGCTTCTTTATGTCTTGTATTAGTGATTATAAGCTCTCCTGCCTTTACCTCACCACCAAAAAATAAATCTTTAATGCACTCTTTTAATTGTTCTAATCCCTCTCCTGTTTTAGCTGAGGTTTCTATTATATATTTTGAATCTATATCTTTTAATATATCTTTATCAAATCTATTTTCTAAATCTATTTTATTTAAAAGTACAATACTTTTTTTATTCTTAATATAATTTATTATCTCATAATCCTCCTGATCCAATTCTCTACTGAAATCAAGCATTAAAATTATAAGATCACCTTCATCTATTTTTTCTTTAGATTTTTCTACCCCAATTTTCTCCACAACATCCTCAGTATTTCTTATTCCTGCGGTATCTGTCACTTTTATTGGAACTCCATCTAAGTTTATATATTCCTCAATTACATCCCTAGTAGTACCTGGTATATCCGTAACAATAGCTCTTTTCTCCATAAGCAAGGCATTTAAAAGAGAGGATTTTCCTACATTAGGTTTTCCAACTATAATTACATTTAAGCCTTCTCTTAATATTTTACCCTCTTCAGCAGTAATAAGTAGTCTATCTATATTTTTATTTATTTCATCTAATTCCTTTTTTACTCCCATGGAAGTTACTTCTTCTAAATCCTCTTCTGGATAATCCACCGTAGCTTCTATATGGGCAATAGTTTCAAGTAATTTATTTCTTAAATAAGCTATTTCTTTAGATATTCTCCCTCCAGATTGTAGCACTGCGGATTTCATAGATAATTCTGTTTTAGCTCTTATAATATCTATAACAGCTTCCGCTTGACTTAAATCTATTCTTCCATTTAAAAATGCCCTTTTAGTAAATTCTCCTGGCTCTGCAATTCTAGCTCCTGCTCTTATAACTTCTTCTAATATTCTTTTAGTTGGAGTTACTCCTCCATGGCAATTAATCTCAACCGTATCTTCTGCTGTAAAACTTTTAGGTCCTTTCATAAAGCTTATTAAAACTTCATCTAATACTTCTCCACTATCCATTTCAATTATATGTCCATATTTCATGGTATAGGGCTTCATATTTAAAATACTGCCTTCTTTCCTGCCTTTAAAAATCTTATCAACTATTCTTAAGCTCTCACTACCTGAAACTCTAATTATTGATATTCCGCCTTCCCCTAGCACCGTTGCAACAGCAGCTATAGTATCAAATTCTCTCAATTATTACACCTCCTTATAATGTAAGCAATAAAATAATTCTTAATCTCAACTGGAGTTTATTTATAAGAGATATTTACTCCAGCTAAATTTTAGTGGCTATAATTTAAAAAGAAAGCCACTTTAGGCTTTCTTTAAATCAACAATAACTCTTCTGTAAGGTTCATCACCTTCACTATATGTCTTAACATAAGGGTCATTTTGTAATACTGAATGAATTATTCTTCTTTCATAAGGATTCATAGGTTCTAACTTAACAGTTCTTCCCGTTCTTCTCGCCTTATTTGCTATCTTAAAAGCAAGTCTTTTAAGAGTTTCTTCTCTTTTTTGTCTATAATTTTCAGTATCTAAAATAACTCTTTTATATTCTGAATCTTGATCTTTATTTATTACTAAGCTAACTAAATATTGAAGAGAATCTAAAGTCTCCCCTCTATAACCTATAAGCACACCCATATCTGGTCCAGTCATAGATATTTTTAAAGAATCTTCTTCATCTTTTACCCTAATTTCAGCCTGTATCCCCATATTCGATAGTATTTCTCTTAAAAAGTTTTTAGCTTCATATTCATAATCTCTTTTAACTATAACTCTTATTTTAGCAGGTCTTGCCCCAATAAGCTTAAATAAACCTTTGCTACCTTCATCTAGTATTTCTACATCAACTTTATCTCTAGTTAGGTTTAATTCCTTTAAAGCAGCACTTATAGCATCTTCAACGGTCTTACCTATCATATCCAAAGTTTTCATACCGTAAGCACCCCCTAGGCATCTTTTTCTGCCATATGTTTTTCTTCTAACTTCTTAGTAAGTACTGATTGAAGTGTCTGTATTATATTACTTGCTACCCAGTATAATCCTAAAGCAGCTTTTATTCTAAATGTTATAAAAATCATCATTAGAGACATGCTTAAGTTCATTGTACCGGCTTGCTTCGCTTGAGGATTATCTCCAGATGGGTTCATTATTAATCCTGAATAATATTGTGTTGCTCCGGCTAGAACAGCAAGAACTATATCTGGCTTACTTAAGTCCTTTATCCATAAAAAGGTAACTCCATTAATTCCTTGTATATTATTAAATACATAATATAAAGCTATTAATATAGGCCACTGTAATAATAAAGGTAAGCATCCTCCAAAAGGACTTACTCCTTTATCTTTGTATACTTTCATTACTTCTTGTTGAGCTTTTTGAGGATCATTTTTATATTTATCTTGAATCTTTTTGATTTCTGGTTGCATTTTATTCATTCTTATACTTGATCTTATTGACTTTATATTAAGCGGCATAAGCAGCAATTTTATTATCAACGTAAATAATATTATAGCTAAACCATAAGAAAAATTAGGATTTGTAATTACGCCATTAACTAAGTTATGTATAAAAACAAAACTCTCAACCAAAAAGTTATTTAACCAACTCATCCTAAACCTCCAGATACTTTATTTAACAGGGTCATATCCACCTTTACTAAAAGGATTACATCTTAATATTCTTATAACAGCCATAAAAGTACCTTTTAAAGCTCCATATTTATTAATCGCATCCAATGCATACTGTGAACAAGTAGGATAAAATTTACAACAAGGTCTCTTTAGAGGTGATACATTATTTCTATAAAAATTAATTAAATACACTAAAAATCTTTTCAATTATTTAATATACCTGCCCTTTTAAATAGATTTATTAATGAATTTTCTATTTGCTTATAATTTTTATCTTTTGCATTAGTTCTTGCTATAACAACTAAGTCATAACCTTGTTTTACTCTACTACTATTAAGTCTATATGTTTCTTTTATTAACCTTCTTGTTCTATTTCTTATCACACTCTTGCCGACCTTCTTACTTACTGAAACGCCCAATCTATTGAAATTATTCTTTCCATTTCTATATGTATATAATACAAGTAGATCGTTAGAAATAGATCTTCCCCTTCTGTAAACAACCCTAAATTCAGCATTTTTTCTTAATTTATATTTTTTCATATTGAAAACTCCTCTTTTCTGCAGTTGCAGAAAAAGGCCACAATAATAGCGGCCTTAAGCTGTCAATCTTTTTCTACCTTTTTGTCTTCTACTCTTCAGAATTCTTCTTCCTGATGAAGTTTTCATTCTCTTTCTAAAACCGTGTTCCTTTTTTCTCTGTCTCTTCTTTGGTTGGTATGTCATAAACATGCACACTACACCCCCTTCGCACAATTATAATTTATAGCAAATAACTTACTATCAATTTATAGTTTTACTATTAAATTATATATTCATGACCTCTCAATGTCAAGAAAAAGGCTATTGTTAATATTTTAAAATATTTTTTGTGGATAACTTCTTGAAACCATGTATATGTTCTGATATTATTATAAAAGACATGTTAATAACTTCGTAATGGAAAAAAGTTATCAACAGCTGTTGATAACTTTGTGTATAACTTGTTGTTTTTTTATTTATACCCTTATTTTATCCCATTTTTTCTTTATTATTTACATATTAATAATGTTAAAAAGTTTTATCCACAACTGTATATAAGTAATTATATCCAATAAATATTAACTTTATTATAAACATGTGAATAATTTTATTAACATTTGTCAAGAAATTAAGATAGCACTTTATTTATGTATATAAATTGTTAATTATTATAAATTTTGAACTGGAGGATAAAAAATGAGTATCCAATTAAATGATATTTGGGAAAAAACCTTAAATATTATTAAGGGTGAGCTTACTGAAGTAAGTTTTAACACCTGGATTAAAAGTATTACTCCATTAAAACTAGAAAATGATACTGTATATCTATGTGTTCCAAATGATTTTACAAGAGGAATATTAAGCAGTAGATATAAGGAGTTAATAGTTAATGGATTAAAATTGATTACTTCAAAAAAATACAACATTGAATTTTACATTGAATCTGAAGAATCTTCAACTACAACTAGTAATAATAAAAAAGAAAATTTAGAAATAAAAAAAGGTAATAATATAGTAGTAAATGATGAAATGTCTGCTATGTTAAATCCTAAATATACTTTTGATTCTTTTGTTATAGGTAATAGTAATAGATTTGCTCATGCTGCATCCTTAGCAGTTGCCGAAGCTCCTGCTAAAGCATACAATCCTCTGTTTATATATGGAGGAGTTGGACTTGGAAAAACGCACTTAATGCATGCTATAGGTCATTATGTTTTACAAAATAATTCAAAATCAAAGGTAGTATACGTTTCTTCTGAAAAATTTACAAATGAATTGATAAATTCAATAAAAGACGATAAAAACGTTGAATTTAGAAATAAATATAGAAATGTAGATATTTTACTAATTGACGATATTCAATTTATTGCCGGAAAAGAGCGTACTCAAGAAGAATTTTTCCATACTTTCAATGCTCTTTATGAAGCAAATAAACAAATTATATTATCTAGTGATAGGCCGCCAAAAGAAATCCCTACTTTAGAAGATAGGTTGCGCTCTAGGTTTGAATGGGGACTTATTGCTGATATACAAGCACCTGATTTTGAAACAAGAATGGCAATACTAAAGAAAAAAGCTGATGTTGAACATTTAAATATACCAAATGAAGTAATGGTATATATAGCCACTAAAATTAAAGCTAATATAAGAGAATTAGAAGGAGCTTTAATTAGAATTGTAGCATTCTCTTCATTAACTAATAAGGAAATCAGTGTTGATCTAGCATCAGAAGCATTAAAAGATATCATTTCTAATAAACATTCAAAACAGGTAACAATTGAACTTATTCAAGATATAGTAGCAAGTTACTTCAGTTTAAGAGTAGAAGATTTCAAATCTGCAAGAAGAACAAGAAATGTAGCTTTCCCAAGACAAATTGCAATGTATCTTTGTAGAAAGCTTACCGATACTTCTTTGCCTAAAATAGGAGAAGAGTTTGGGGGTAGAGATCATACTACAGTAATACATGCATATGAAAAAATATCTACCAAATTAAAGGAAGATGAATCCCTTCAAAATACAATAGGAGACTTAACGAAAAAAATTAATCAACAATAATCAACATATGTTTATAATAACCTTATAATATATTGTTGATTATAAATTTTTTTTTTTTTTGATTTTATAATGTGGATAAATGTATAGGATTTGTAAATACTTATCCACAATTACCTTGTACATTATTTCCTATAGATTTCAACGGTTCTAGGGGTTATTAACATATTCACAGCCCCTACTACTATTACTACTAATAAATATCTTAATATCTTCTCTATATTACACTAAAAATAACATGTGGATTCTTTTTAAGGAGGTCTCATTTATGAAATTTGTTTGTGAAAAAAATATATTAAGTGAAGCTATATCTATAGCTCAAAAAGCGGTTACAGGAAAATCAACAATGCAAATACTACAGGGAATACTTATTAACGTAGAAAAAGATAGTATAAAATTTACTGGTTCTGACATAGATTTAAGTATTGAAACTAAAACTAAAGCAGAAGTTTTTGAAGAGGGTTCCTTTGTTGTTGATTCTAAAATATTTGGAGAAATTATAAGAAAACTTCCAAATGATAAAATAGAAATATATTCAAAAGAAAATAATACTATTGATATAATATGCCAAAAATCTAAATTCAACTTAGTACATATGAATGTAACAGATTTTCCAGAGTTACCTAAAATCAATGAAAATATAATATTCTCTATTTCACAAAAAATATTGAAAAATATGATAAGAGCAGTGATATTTGCTACTGCACAGGAAGAAACTAGGCCAATTTTAACTGGTGTTTTATTTGAAATAAAAGATAAAAAACTAAATTTAGTTGCCTTAGATGGATATAGATTAGCACTAAAAACTGAATATATAGATAATGAAAATAATATTAGTGCAGTTATTCCAGGAAAAACTTTAAATGAAGTTTCAAAAATATTAGAAGAAAGTGATGATGTTGTAAATATTACTTTTACACCTAACCACATATTATTTAGCATTGGAGAGACAAAAATAATTTCAAGACTTTTGGAAGGAGAATTTATTAAATATAATTCAATAATTCCTGAAGAATATAATTTAAAGGTTATTGCTAAAAGATCTGATTTATTAAATTGTATAGAAAGAGCATCTTTAATGGCCAAAGACGGAAATACAAGTCTGATAAAACTAAATATAGAAGATGACAATATGATTATAACTTCAAATTCTCAATTGGGAATGGTAAGAGAGGAGTTTAGTATAATTTTGCAAGGGCAGTCTCTACAAATTGCATTTAACTCAAAATATCTTATAGATGTATTGAAAATAATGGATGAAAATGAAATAGTTATGGAATTATCTAGTAGTATTACTCCATGTATAATAAAAAATAAAGATATAGATAATTGTACTTACTTAATTTTACCTGTTAGACTATTAAATAATTAAGGAGAAATAAGTATTATGAAAGAAATAGAAATAAATACAGATATAATAAAACTAGATTCTTTTCTAAAATGGTCAGCTATAGTTGTTAATGGATCTGATGCAAAAATGATAATTAAAGAAGGTATGGTTAAAGTAAATGGTGAGATAGAAACCAGAAGAGGAAGAAAAATAACTAAAGGTGATAAAATAGAAATCGAAAATGAATGTTATATTGTAGTTTAGAACTTATTAGTGCACAATGTATATTTAAAGATAATCTTCTATACATTGTGCATACTAATTTGTGCAATAATTATATTATGATATAATAATTAGTAAAAGGTGTTTTTATGTATGTTAAATATTTACAACTAATAAACTTTAGAAATTATAAAGAGTTATTTATTGAACTGAGTAAAAATGTAAATGTGTTTATTGGGGATAATGCTCAAGGTAAAACTAACATTCTTGAAAGTATTTATTATTCTAGTATAGGCAGATCTCACAGAACTAATAAAGATAAAGAGATGATTAATTGGAATGCACAAAATTCCTATATACAACTTTATGTAGTCAATCAAAGACTGGATAAAAAAATTGAAATTAAAATATTTAAAGAAGGTAAAAAAGGAATCAACGTAAACACAATAAAAATTAATAAAATAACTGATCTTTTTAAAATACTCAATGTGGTTATGTTTTCACCAGAAGATTTAAAAATTGTAAAGGAATCTCCTTCTTATAGGAGAAAATTTTTAGATATTGAATTATGTAAGTTAAATGAAAAATACTATTATAATTTAGTTCAATACAATAAAGTGTTAAACGAAAGGAACGCATTATTAAAGAAAATTAATGATAATAATAAAAATATTATAGATGTGTACGATAAACAACTATCAAATTACGGTAGCTATTTAATTAAATCAAGAGAAAATTATGTAAATGAAATGAACATTATTGGGAATAATATACATAGAGATATAACATCTGCAAGAGAAAATATTAAATTTGAGTATATCTCTACAATATCTTTAAAGGAAAATATAGAAACTAATTTTTATAATGGGTTAGTGAAAAATAGAAAAATTGATTTTGAAAAAAAAATAACTTCAATAGGGCCTCATAGAGAGGATTTTAGTATAAAAATAAATGATATAGATGTTAGAAGCTTCGGATCGCAAGGACAGCAAAGGACATCTATTTTGACTATTAAATTCTCCTCACTTCAAATTATTAAAAATTTAACGGGAGAATATCCTGTATTGCTGTTAGATGATGTTCTTTCTGAACTTGATTCCAAGAGACAAAAATATATTTTAAAATCAATTAAGGATATTCAAACTATAATAACTTGTACGGGATTAGAAAATATAGAAAATTATATAGATGATACTGGAAAAATTTTTAAAGTGGTTAATGGAGACTGTGTTGAGTATAAAAGATAGAAATAGTAAAGAGGAGGAATCTTTGTGTTTTTACATTTAGGAGAAAATGTAGTTGTTCCTTTGAAAGACGTAATAGGAATTTTCGATATAGAAAAATCTATGTATAGTTCAGATACTATGCAATTTTTAAGGTTGGCTGAAGAAGATGGATTTGTAGAAAGAATAACTAAAGAGAAACCAAAATCATTTATAATAGCAGAGGTAAATAAAAAGAGTAAAATATATTTATCACCGATTTCATCTGCTACATTAGCTAAAAGAACCAAAGTAGTATACTATGAACCTTAAATTTAAGGAGGATAAATATGTTAGAAGAAAATAAGCAACAAAATTACGATGAAAGCCAGATACAGGTGTTAGAAGGGTTAGAAGCAGTTAGGAAAAGGCCAGGAATGTATATAGGAAGTACCAGCTTAAGAGGGCTTCATCATCTTGTATATGAAGTAGTGGATAATAGTATAGACGAAGCATTAGCTGGATATTGCGACAAGATAGATGTGATTATTAATGAAGATAATTCAATTAATGTTGAAGATAACGGTAGGGGGATGCCTGTAGGAATGCATCCTAAAATGAATAAACCTACAGTAGAAGTTATAATGACAATTTTACATGCTGGGGGAAAATTCGGAGGAGAAGGATATAAAGTTTCAGGAGGACTTCATGGTGTTGGAGCTTCTGTAGTTAATGCTCTTTCAGAAGTTTGTGAAGTTGAAGTAGCTAGAGAGGGATACCTATGGAAACAAAGATATGAAAGAGGAATAGCTGTAACAGGATTAGAGAAAATAGGTGAAACGGAAGAACATGGAACTAGAACATATTTTAAACCTGATTTAGAGATATTTGATGAATTAGATTTTGATTATGATACATTAGCTCAAAGACTTAGAGAATTGGCTTTTTTAAACAAGGGAATTAAGATAGTACTAAGTGATAAAAGAGTAGATAAAAAAGAAGAGTTTCATTATGAAGGAGGTATAAAATCCTTCGTTTCTTACTTAAACAGAAATAAAGTGGCGCTTTATCCAGAACCTATTTACATAGAAGGTAATAAAGATGATTGTTCTGTTGAAATGGCGCTACAATACAATGATGGATACAATGAAAATATATTTGCCTTTGCAAATAACATCGATACTATAGAGGGTGGAACTCACTTAGCAGGATTTAAATCAGCTCTTACAAGAGTATTGAACGATTATGCTAAAAAGTTTGGGCACTTAAAGGAAAATGATAAAAACTTATCTGGTGATGATATTAGAGAAGGATTAACTGCTGTAATATCAGTAAAATTAACTGATCCTCAATTTGAAGGCCAGACTAAAACAAAGCTTGGTAATAGTGAAGTAAGAGGAATAGTAGATAGTGTATTAGGAGAAGGTGTAGGAAATTTCTTAGAAGAGAATCCTAATATAGGAAAGATAATTATAGATAAAGGCTTAATGGCATCTAGAGCAAGAGAAGCTGCAAGAAAGGCAAGAGAGTTAACTAGAAGAAAGTCAGTCTTAGAAAGTAACGCGCTACCTGGAAAATTAGCAGATTGTTCATCAAAGGATCCAAAAGAATGTGAAATCTATATAGTTGAAGGTGACTCTGCTGGAGGTTCTGCAAAGCAGGGGAGAAATAGACAATTCCAAGCGATACTTCCATTACGTGGTAAAATAATGAATGTTGAAAAGCAAAGATTGGATAAGATATTAAATTCTGAAACAATACGATCCATGATAACTGCCTTTGGTGCAGGGATAGGTAAAGATTTTGATTTAGAAAAAATAAGATATCATCGAATAATTATAATGACAGACGCAGACGTAGATGGAGCTCATATTAGAACCCTTCTACTTACGTTCTTCTATAGATACATGAAAGAATTAATAGAGCAAGGACATGTATATATTGCTCAACCACCATTATATAAGATATCTAAAAATAAAAAAGACCAATATGTTTATTCTGATCCAGAATTGGAACAAAAATTAGAGGAAATTGGTGGAAGAGATAATAGTACACAAATTCAAAGATATAAAGGTTTAGGAGAGATGAATGCAGAGCAACTTTGGGATACAACTATGAATCCAGAACATAGAGTTTTATTAAGAGCTACAGTTGAAGATGCAATGGCTGCTGATGAAATATTTACTATACTTATGGGCGACAAGGTTGAGCCTCGTAGAGAGTTCATTCAGGAGAATGCTAAGAAAGTTATGAACCTTGATATATAAGGTGGAAGGTGTGAAATTGGATGTACAATGAAGGAAAAGTTTTGGAAATTGATATAAAGCAAGAGATGAAAAAATGCTACATTGACTATGCAATGAGTGTTATTGTTGGTCGTGCTCTTCCAGATGTTAGAGATGGTTTAAAACCAGTACATAGAAGAATACTTTATTCTATGTATGAGTTAGGATTAGCACCAGAAAAATCTTATAGAAAATGTGCTAGAATCGTAGGGGATGTTTTAGGTAAATATCATCCTCATGGAGATAGCTCAGTGTATGATGCTCTTGTTAGAATGGCACAGGATTTTTCAATTAGATACACTCTAGTGGATGGACATGGAAACTTTGGTTCTGTAGATGGAGACTCAGCAGCGGCTATGAGATATACAGAAGCTAAAATGAGTAAAATTGCAGTAGAAATGTTAAGAGATATAAATAAAGAAACTGTTGATTTTTCTCCAAACTTTGATGGATCAGAAAAAGAACCGGTAGTAATACCATCAAGATTTCCTAATCTATTAGTTAATGGTTCTTCCGGTATAGCTGTAGGTATGGCTACAAACATACCTCCACACAACTTAAATGAAGTTATAGATGGAATAAGCATGATAATTGACAATTCTGAAGTTACTATTCATGAGCTTATGACTAAAATAAAGGGACCAGATTTTCCTACGGCAGGTACAATTATAGGTACTAGAGGCATAAGGGAAGCTTATGAAACAGGTAGAGGTAAAATAATTGTAAGAGCAAAGGCGGATATTGAAGAAGAAAAGAATAGACATAGGATTATAGTTACAGAACTACCTTACCAAGTAAATAAGGCTAGACTTATTGAAAATATGGCTGAATTAGTAAAAGATAAAAAAATAGAGGGAATATCAGATATTAGGGATGAATCCGACAGAGACGGAATGAGAATAGTTATAGAAATAAAAAGGGATTCAAATCCTAATGTTGTTTTAAATCAGTTATATAAACATACAAAGATGCAAGATACTTTTGGAGTTATAATGTTATCTTTGGTAGATAATGAGCCACAGACATTGAACTTAAAACAAATGCTTGTTTATTATTTAGATTTCCAAAAAGAAATAATTAGAAGAAGAACTCAATTTGAATTAGATAAAGCACTAGCACGTGCACATATTTTAGAAGGTCTTAGAATTGCTCTTGATCATATTGATGAAGTTATAAATTTAATAAGATCATCTAAAAATGCAGAAGAAGCAAGAAATGGATTAATGAATAGATTTGGCTTAACTGAAAAGCAGGCTCAAGCTATACTAGATATGAGACTTCAAAGATTAACTGGTTTAGAAAGAGATAAAATTGAAGATGAATACAATGAATTAGTTAAGACTATATCTCATTTAAAGGAAATATTAGCTAATGATCAATTAGTACTTGGCATAATAAAAGATGAGCTAAATGAAATAAAAAATAAATATGGCGATGAAAGAAGAACTTTAATAGAGCAAAATATTGATGAAATAAACATTGAAGATTTAATACAAGAGGAAGATGTAGTAATTACTTTAACTCATTCAGGTTATATTAAGAGAATATCTGCAGATGCATACTCATCCCAAAAAAGAGGGGGAAAGGGTATACAGGCAGCTAAAACTAAGGAAGATGACTTTATAAAGAGAGTATTTATTACTTCAACCCATAGTGATTTATTATTCTTTACTAACACAGGAAGAGTGTATACTATTAAGGCTTACCAAATACCTGATGCAGGAAGAACAGCTAAAGGTACTAATATAATTAATTTAATACCACTAAATCCAAATGAAAACATAAAAGAAGTAATAGCAATGAGAGAGAAAATCGATAAAGGTTATTTAATAATAACTACTAAAGGTGGAATTATTAAAAAGACTCCAATAAAAGAATTCTCTTCTATTAGAAAAAATGGATTAAATGCAATTACTTTAAGAGAAGATGATGAGTTATTGAAAGTTAAAGTCACAAGAGGAGACGCAGAAATATTAATAGTAACTCAAAATGGATATTCTATAAGATTTAGTGAAAAAGATGTAAGACCTATGGGAAGAACTGCTACGGGAGTAAGAGCTATAAGCTTAAGGAATGGTGATATAGCAGTTACTATGGATATATTTGTTGAAGATGAATATGTTTTAGTTGTGAGTAAGAATGGATTTGGAAAAAGGACTCCTGTTTCTGAATATACCCTACAAAATAGAGGTGGAAAGGGTATGTTGACTTATAAAGTAACAGAAAAAACTGGTAAACTAGCAGCGGCAAGAGTGGTAAAAGACGGTGATGAATTGATGCTTATTAATAGCAGCAATACAGCTATAAGAATATGTGTATCGGATGTAAGTATAACTAGTAGAAGTACTATGGGTGTTACTTTAATGAAAACCGATAAAGATGAAAAAATATTAGCGGTAGCAAAGATAAGTGCAGAAGAGGATGAAGAAAAAATCAATATAGAAGAAGACGAAATAATTAGTATAGAGGAAGATGAAGTAATTAATATAGAAGAAGACGAAACAATTAATGAAGATGAAGAAGAAACAGAAGAATAATAGTAAAATAAAGGCCATTCAATGGATTTTAATGCATTGAATGGCCTTTATCCTTATTAAAGTTATATCAACTTTATCTAGTGTATCACTATGAGAGATATTAAGAAAAATTGAGATTTAAAGACTATTAATAATATAGTTTTCAATAAGAAGATATAATTAATATGTGAGAAAGAATAAATTTGATAAAATAATTTTTGTCGCTGCGAGATGAGCGACAGGTTAGTGAAACAAAATGATACTTAAATTTACGAAAAAAACGAAAAAAAAACGTTGACAAAAATAAGTTTAAGTGATAACATGTAATAGTCGCTTGAAGCGGCAACGGTCTTTGAAAATTAAACAGAGGAATGAAACCAGTC